>NZ_JBXUNO010000001.1:1904193-2644215 GCF_057197025.1 Bacillus sp. LSHTCR4
TTCTTTAGCCTTTGCTATTTCTTGCACTTTCTCTTCTTCTTTAACTTTTACTTCTTCTTTAGGTTTTACTATTTCTTGCGCTTTCTCTTCTTCTTTAACTTTTACTTCTTCTTTAGGTTTTACTATTTCTTGCGCTTTCTCTTCTTCTTTAGGTTTTACTTCTTCTTTAACTTTTACTTCTTCTTTGACTTTTGCTCCTTCTTTAGGCTTTACTATTTCTTGCACTTTCTCTTCTTCTTTAACTTTTACTTCTTCTTTGATTTTTTCCTCTTCTTTAGGCTTTACTATTTCTTGTGCTTTCGTTGTTTCTTTCGTTTTTGCTACTTTCTGCGTCTTTACTTCTTTCTTTTCTTTAACTGATTTTTGTACTTTCGCTACTTGCTTCGTTTTCACTTCAGTTTTCTTTTCAGTTGGTGCTGTACTTGATAGGAAAGAAACGTTTGCATAAGCAGTTTTTCCTTTATACTCAAATTGCAGCCATCCGTCTTTTACTTGATGCGTTGATTCAATTACATCATCTTTTTTTAGTCTGCCAAGAATTTCTGAATCCGTGTTTGCTTCAGTACGTACATTTAATAAATCTGCTGTTACATGGTAAATATCTTTTGTAAACTCCGAGCTTACAAATACTTCTTTACCATTCAACTCAATTTTTGACCAGCCATCTTCAGTATGTATGACTTTTAATTCTTCCCCGTTTTTTACTTTTTCGACAACTTTTGATTCCGTAGTCGGTTTTTCACGTACGTTGAGTACATCTGCTGTTACGATTGTTTCTGCGGTAGCAGTTGTAGTAAATGCTCCCAATCCAAAAACTGTTGCTGTTGCTGCGCCAATTACTTTTTTCATATGAGCCTCCATTATATTTTTTGAATTCTATCAAATGCTTTCGTAAAAATAATAAAATTTAATATCATACGAAAACATTTGCAACAGGTATATTAATACGACTTAATATACTGTTATTAAAACTCCTTACTTCAATACTATCAAATTCTTATTCTTAATTCTATATTTTATAAATCTCCTTATCTTCTATACACGTTTCATGTCCCTCTTCATACTATATAGTCGTCGCAATTCCCGCCAAAAATATACTTACGATTGCTAAAAATTGAGTAGCGACTATAGCCCCTCTTAAATGAAATTTAAAATCTTTATACCCTTTCATCCCTTCCGTGGTAGGAATAACTAGAAATTTCGGGGTAATCCAGCAAAAAATTAGCCAATCAATTATGAATAAATCTACTAAATTGAAAATCATTAAAATACCAAAAGTATGTAAATAGGCATCAATATATAATAATTTTTCATGTTTATGTAGTATATATGTAGAAACGAAAGGCGTACCGAAAAGAATAGCGTTATATGCAATATTAAAGTAAATCGTTTGCTTTTTTTCATGAATCGATTTCGGAAAAACTACTTTTTGAATATCTTTCGGATAATCCGTTAACGAAAGTCGGGGATTATAATATAAAGAACCCAAAATCAATACGGATAGTACAATAGACATCATGACACCAACGTACATCATTTGCTCAAATTGATTCATATGCTTCATTCTCCCTTTTCTGTAATTACTATGTTGGTCATTTATTTAATTACATATTGTATGTACATACATAATCAAAAATTAACAACTATCTTTAATAGCGAAGCAAACAGATGTAAACGTACTAAAAGCAATTTTCGATCCGAATAATATCCCTTCTCGCAAAATTTTACTAAGCGTAGGTTTTACATCGGAGAAAGTTTGTGAGATTGATGGATTACCTGGGGAGATTTTGAGTATATACATATAATTACAAAAAGGCAGTGCTACATATGAAGCACTGCCTTTTCTTTATTGGCATAATCCTCTTCCCTTATTCATTTACTTATAAAGTATTGTCAGTTCTTTTTTATTTTCTGTATTTCCACATTATATATTTCACGTCAAGGAGAGATAGCTGAAATGAATAATCAACAAATTGAACTTACTGGTCGTATCGTTACACCTACTAGTCCTGATTATAATTCAGCTCGCGAGGAGTTCAACACATTCTTCAACAAATTCCCGTTAATCATTGTCTTTGCCCAAAATACGCAAGATGTAGTGAATGCCGTTCGCTGGTCAAAATTACATAACGTCCCTATGCGCATGCGCTCTGGACGTCATAATTATGAGGCATTATCCATTAGCAATGCTGGTCTTGTAATTGATGTAAGTGAAATGAAGCAATTAGAAATTGATCATGGTAGTGGAACTGTAACAATCGGAACTGGATGGAGGAACCTTTCTTTAACTGAAACACTTGCAGCTGAAGGATTAGTTGTGCCAAGCGGAGTTTGTCCTACTCCTGGTATTGCAGGTGTTACTTTAGGGGGCGGACATAGCATACTCTCTCGTCCGTTTGGATTAACCCTTGATCATTTACTTGAATTAGAAATGGTAGACGCAAACGGCTGTGTAATACGTGCGAACAAAAAGTGTAACTCTGATCTCTTTTGGGCTTCACGAGGTGCTGGTGGTGGAAACTTTGGAATATGTACTTCATTCAAATTTCGAACGCATAAAATCAATACAGTAGGCTTCGCAGAAATAAGCTGGGGGATATCAGATTTAAAACCCGTATTAAACTCTTGGCAAGAATACACACTACCTTGCGCTGATAAACGACTTACAACTACACTATTCATGTCTGCAGGATTAGAACCATCTCTATTAATGCAAGGAGTTTTTCTCGGTTCTGTTCAAGAATTACAGACACTATTACAGCCATTATTAAAAGCAGGCTCACCAATGCAAGTAACTATAGAAGAAATACCTTGGGCAGAAGCAGCTGCGAAAATAGCTGAGAAGCAACCCGCAACACCTTTACCATTTAAAAGTGTTGGTCCGTATGTATATGAACTATTACCAGAAGAAGGACTATCCATTATCGATCACTTTATTAATAATACACCTCCCTTTTCCACCACCTCCGTATTTTTCCACGGATTAGGCGGTGCTGTTGCCGAGGTGCCAAACGAGGCAACTGCTTACTTTTACCGAAAAGCACTATCAAACATGTCCATATTCGCTACTTGGGAGCAACCAGAAGGTGCCGCTGGAAGTATTCGATGGGTTGAAGACTTCCGCTTAGCGATGCTTCCATTTACAAAAGGTGTCTACGTTAATACTCCTGACCTATCCATTAAAAATTGGCCAGATGCATACTTCAGTTGCAACTTTGACCGATTAATGGAAGTAAAAGCAAAATATGATCCAAAAAATGTTTTTAACTTCCCGCAAAGTATTCCGCCTTTTTAATTATTTAAATACTATTTTCAAACTGCTAAATAAACATGCATATTATATTGTTTATTTAGCAGTTTAGTATAAATATTATTTTGTTTACATAACAACATTATGATATATAAGACATTGCTCTTTTACTTCTCTTTTTATTTATAATGACTCTTCCTATATTAAAAGCAAAAGCGATAAAAAATATAATACTCCCCATTAAAAATACTACATTATAACTACGAATAATTCCTTGCTTATATTTTTCCTTTAGTTGCTTGTAAATCTTACCCTCCTCATCTGTTTTTAATAATATCCGTTGTTTTTTATTTATGGCTTGCAATACCTGTTCCCTTTCTAAATTTGACAAATCACTTTTTTTAATCACAGTTACTACTTCCCTATTTACCTTCTCTTTTTCAACTAACAACTGATGATTCAGAAAAATCACCAGTATCGCAACCCCAACAATACTTCCAACTGTTCTTGAAATATTACAAATACTTGCAGCAACACCTGACTTTTCAATAGGCACACTTAAAACTGCTGTTGTTGTATATGGCGCTAATGTGCAACCTGCTCCAATCCCAACGATTATTAGCCTCCAAATATAATCCCATGTAGTAAAGTTTGAATCTATTTGACTAAACAAATATGACGCTACGATAAATGTTAATAGCCCTATACTATCTATTAATGAACTTCCCCGCTTTGCTGCAAGTGGTGTTACTATTGCTGTAACAAGCATTGAAACAATCGCTAGCGTGCTAATGATTAAACCTGACTGTAACTCAGACATACCTTCTACTTGAACGAAATAAAAAGCAAGTATAAACAAAAAGTTCATTTATTTAATTTCTTGAAAATAAAAATTCCTCAAATATTAACAAAGCGTCTCATTCCCAAGCTTCCAGCTAAACCATCTCCCATGCCCTTCCGTTTCTCCAACCGTTTCACGATATTCGTTTCCGTTAATATAATAATCAATATGAAAGTCCCGGTCCCACATGTTGTTATAAAGATGGAATACATCACGCTTTGCACCGATTTCTTGGATTTGTTTTTCTAGCTTACGTTTTACTTGTTCAGGTATTTGATTTGCGACGTGTGTATGGAAAATGCAGATAACCGCATCTTCACTTATTCGTTCAATAATAGATGGTAATAACTCTACACCGTCTCCTTCTATTAATTGAACAGATTTATTTTTTACTAAAGATGCCGCTTCGTCAAACATTTCAAGTCTTTCTTTATGTTCTGGCCAAATGAGTGCACGTAGCCATAAATAATCTTCGTCACTTTGTAAATCATTTACATGTAAATCTAGTCCGATTCTTCCTACGACAGGTGGACTTTCTTTTAAAAGTTGAGGCACATTCTCCCCTCTTATTTCAGAAGTGACATGTACATTCGAGTTTATATTTCCGTATGTTTCATCTGTTCCGTACGAATAGCTATATTGGTCCCAAAATAGTTGTAATCCAGAACTTGTACCAATTTCTATTAACGATAACGGTTTATTCACTTTGTTAAATATGTAACTGAAACTTGGATATAAGTACGCACATCGTCTTACTTCGTTCGTTTGAACGAGTTTCGTTTGTAATAAATTAATAATTTCTTCTCTGTACATTTTACAGAAATCTTTAAAATGATCAAAAGCTTGATCTAAATTCGTATTGGCATGTTCAACTAAGCTACTATAATACGTTTTTAAATGATGTTCTTTCCCTGCTAGTAATAAATAATGTACTGCACCTAATAATAAGTTTGGGACTGGTTGACCTGCTTGAGCGTAGGAAGATAGTGTAAGTACTTCCTCATCTTCAGCTATTTTTATTGCTAAGTATTCATATAAGTCACTTGACCCTTTACATTCTTTTATTGAAAAATTTCGAAATAAGTTTGCGATTTGTTCTTGTGTACGCATGTGTATCCCTCCTTTAATTGTTCAGAATAATCATATAATAAACAGACCGAAAAGTCCCATAAAAAGGTATCCTTTCTACTCACTTTTGGATACGTAAGCTTTTTCGAGATAATTTCAAACTGTAATTTTTTTCTATTCATTAACTGAAAAGTGCTTGTTAAATAAGAATTTTGGCAAATAAAGCGTTAAATATTTTAAAATTATCAGATAACACTAGATATTTTAGTCTATTAATTATTATAATAGAGTATGAGATGGTTATATAATTGAGACAAAAAAGGTATACACCTAGGTGGGGCCTAGGCGGTGTTTCTCTTTTACGGCTTAGACATAGAAAACACCTACTCTTTTTTGCCAATATAGGGGATGGAGAGATTATCATGAGCAACATGCAGCAAAAAACAGACGTTATCTTAATTGGTGCAGGAATTATGAGTGCAACGTTAGGCTCATTATTAAAAGAATTAGCACCTGAATGGGAAATTAAAGTTTTTGAAAAACTCGCAAGTGCCGGGGAAGAAAGCTCTAACGAATGGAATAATGCAGGTACAGGGCATTCTGCGCTATGCGAACTGAACTATACTTCCGAAAAATCTGACGGATCTATAGATATTGGTAAGGCTGTAAAAGTGAATGAACAATTCCAGCTTTCAAGACAATTTTGGGCATATCTTGTAAAAAGCAAATTAATTCGTAATCCACAAGATTTCATTATGCCTCTACCTCATATGAGTTTAGTACAAGGTGAAAAAAATGTTGAGTTTCTAAAAAACCGTTTTGAAGCGCTTTCAAAAAATCCACTGTTTCAAGGCATGGAATTTTCCGATGCTCCTGAAACATTAAAAAAATGGCTTCCACTCATTATGGAAGGTCGTACATCTAATGAGCCTATGGCTGCAACGAAGATTGACTCTGGAACAGATGTGAACTTCGGTGCATTAACACGTATGTTGTTTGATTACTTACAAACGAAAAATGTCGAGCTAAACTACAAACATAGTGTCGAAAATATTAAACGCACGAAGAATGGTTTGTGGGAAGTAAAAGTACACGATATGAATAGTGGTAAAATTGAGCATCACACTGCTAAATTCGTCTTTATCGGCGGCGGTGGCGGTAGCCTACCTCTACTTCAAAAGACTGGTATCCCTGAATCAAAACATATCGGTGGATTCCCAGTAAGTGGACTATTTATGGTATGTAAAAACCAAAAAGTTGTAGAGCAACATCATGCGAAAGTATACGGTAAAGCTAAAGTTGGCGCTCCGCCAATGTCTGTACCTCACCTTGATACAAGATATATAGACAATAAAAAAGCTTTATTATTCGGACCGTTCGCAGGGTTCTCACCTAAATTCTTAAAAACTGGCTCAAACCTTGACTTAATTGGTTCTGTAAAACCGAATAACGTCTTAACGATGTTAGCTGCTGGTGTAAAAGAAATGGGACTAACAAAATACTTAATTCAACAAGTTATGTTATCACATGAAAAACGTATGGAAGAATTACGCGAGTTCATTCCGAACGCGAAAAGTGAAGATTGGGATATTGTAGTTGCTGGGCAACGTGTACAAGTAATTAAAGATACTGATGCTGGCGGTAAAGGTACACTTCAATTCGGTACTGAAGTTGTTAGTGCTGCTGATGGATCAATCGCCGCATTACTAGGTGCATCACCGGGTGCTTCTACTGCCGTTCATGTTATGCTTGAAGTATTAGAAAAATGTTTCCCAAGCCGAATGGTAGAATGGGAAGGAAAAATAAAAGAAATGATCCCTTCTTACGGCATTTCACTAACTGAAAATCCAAGATTGTTCCAAGACCTTCACACTTCGACTGGTCGTACACTTGGATTAAATGAAAAAGAAACAGTTCATAACTAATGAAGACATTAAAAAACGTCCGATACATTCGGACGTTTTTTCGTTACTAGAAATTATATTTATCAATATTATCCTTCGTAAATACAACTCTCTCTGGTAACACGATAATTCCATTTCCTTCTGCCTCATAATCATATCCTTGAATGGAGTTTGGCTCTACTTTCACTTTTCCGATTCCTTTTACTTCGAAGCTATCCCCTACTTTTAACTTCTTCCCTTTTACAACAATTTCATTTGCAACATACGTTGCGAGTGCACCTTGTTGTTTTACATCCCATAAACCAAATTGTGCTACTGTTCCTCGTTTTACGTAATCACGCATAACGTTTGGTGTAGAGAAGCCAGTTACGACAACCTTTTTATCCATTTTTAAATTTTCAGTTGCTTGTGCCATTGCCGGAAGTGCCGTTGCATCTGGACAAATGACTGCATTAATATCAGGATACGTTTTTAAAATATTCTCTCCTACTGACAAAGACTTTTGCGCATTATTTTCACCGTACTGCGTCGTTACAATTTCCCAGTTCGGATATTTCTTTTTAATAATTTCTTTCGCTTTCGTTACCCATTGGTTTTGATCCGTTACTGTCGGGCTAGAATAAAAGAATGCTACTTTTCCTTTATCTCCAATTTGCTTTGAGGTCATTTCTATTAATAAATTAGCAAGTTGGTCTGGTGTTCCTTGGCTGATATAAAAGGAACGGTCTTTCGGATTCACATCAGAATCCCACGTTAAGACAGTCATTCCTTTTTTCTTAGCACGTTGTAGTGATTGCGATAAACCATCAACTGATGTAGAGGAAACCATAAGTGCATCATAGTTTTGGTTAATAAAATTATTTATATACTTTACTTGCCCTGATACGCTCGCTTCAGACGGTCCATCATACTTCACTTGCACGCCTAACTTATCTCCCATCTCTTTTGCTCCTTCACCACCTGATGTAAAGAAGCCAACTCCAGTTAATTTTGGGATAAATGCAAATTTCACATCATCAGCTTTTTTCTTATCTGCGGTTTGACTAGAACAAGCGATTAAACCGATTAAACAAATACATACAATGAATACAATCCCTAGTTTTCTCTTCATGACATTTCCCCCTTATGCAAATTCTTTCTTTTCCCCAGTGTGAATTGATGTAATTTGAAATGTCTCATAATAACTGAAAGAATAAGAATAATACCAATTACTACGTTGGATTGTTCATTTGTTAAACCCGTCATTTGCAAGCCATACTGCATGAGCCCAATAAAAATACTTGCCAGTACAGTACCGATAATGCTTCCTTTTCCCCCTGTAATAAGTGTCCCGCCTAATACAACTGCTGTAATGATTGGTAAAATTGTTTCACTTCCCATATCAGCACGTGCGGAACCAAAATACGCGGTTAAGAAAGCACCTCCTAATCCACCTCCTAACCCGGAAAGTATGTAAGCTATGATGACTACTTTTTTCGTTTTAATCCCGGTGTATTTTGCTGCATTTTCGTTCGCACCTGTTAATTTTACGTGGCGCCCATATATGGTGCGATGAAACAATATCGTGCATAAAATCGTTAATATAATTAGTAACCATAATAGATTCGGTATTCCTATAAAACTACCGTTTGCCAGTTGTACAAATGTGTCAGGTAAACCGCTTATTCCTTCATACCCAGAAGCACCTGCCCCTCCTGAAATGACGAGTGCAATTCCTCCGTATAAAAACATCGCTCCGAGTGTAACGACGAGTGGTTCGACATCTGTCATTTTTATAATGAGTCCGTTTAAAGCGCCTGCTAGGCAACTAATTACTAGGGATATTATGAGAGCAAACAAAATAGATATTCCGCTCATCCAAAGTACACCAATCAAGATCGAAGTGAGCCCCATTATTGAGCCGACCGATACATCAATTCCTCCTGTTACAATAACGAAAGTCATTGGTATCGCCGCAATTGCGATAAATAGGAAATCATTTGTACTATAAAGGAGATTACTAATATTTAAGAAATCACTATTTATAAAACTAAAGAGAATGAATTCTATTAGAAGTAATACAATTAGAACACCTTCCCATCTGTATAAATACTTCATAGATTCATCCTCCTTTCTGCCTTCCGCTTTTTCATAACACTATCCAATATGATAATAAGTAATAATAAAAAACCTGAAATAGCATTATTCCAAAATGCTGGTATTTTTAAAAAGACGAGTGAACTGCTTATTGTTTCTAAAAATAATGCTCCTAATGCGGCTCCAAATAAAGATCCTGTTCCTCCTTTTAAATGAATTCCTCCTAGTACAGCAGCTGCAATAACCTGTAGTTCTATCCCGGTTCCTGTTTGATTCGGAACGAACCCGATATTCATAACAAATATGCAACCAGCGAGCGCAGCGCTTATGCCTGAAATCATAAACGCATATATCTTCACTTTATTAACAGGTATACCAATAAGTCTCGCTCCATCTTCATTATCACCTACCGCATAAAAGTATCTTCCAAATGGCACTTTCCTTAAAAAGAAGTATAGTAGTAGTAAAAGAATAAGAACGAACCATACAGTTATAGGTAAAGCAAGAATGACGATAGATGACAGCTGCTTAAAATTGTTTGGAATATCTTCAATCCACTTCCCGCCTGTGAAAATTAACATCGCACCTCTAACAATTCCTAACATGCCTAATGTCATAATAATGGCTGGTACCCGAAACTTCGCAACCCCAATACCATTTATAAAACCGATAATGCCCCCAAGTATAATAGCAGCAAGAATTGACAAGAATGTATTATATTCATTCGTTAACAACATCCCACAAACTGCTGCACTTAACCCCATGCTTGAACCAACTGATACATCTATATTTTTTGTAAATAAGACGAACGATTGGCCGATTGCTAGCACGACTAAAATAACGCTAGATTTCACCATTAAAGATAACGAGTTAAATTGAATAAAACTAGGGTTTATCATTCCTACAATAGCTATATAAATTAGTAGTAACAGTATGATAGACGTTTCGTGCATCTTTAACATGTGTTTCATTCCGCTACACCTCCGTATGCAAGGCGTGTAACTTCATTCACACTCAATTGTTCTTTTTCCATATGAGAAACAAATCGCCCATTTCTCATTACATATACACGATTTACTAATTGAACAATTTCTTCAACATCTGAGGAGATTAATAAAATTGCGAGTCCTTCCCTTTTCATTTTTTCTATCGTCTCATACACTTCAAGCCTTGCTTTCGCATCAATTCCGCGAGTCGGCTCATCAAGAATAATAATTTTAGGATCACATGCGAGATACTTCGCAAGCACGACCTTCTGCTGATTACCTCCTGATAAAGATGCCAGTTCTTCATTCATATTCTGCACAACAATTCGGAACTGTTCTATAAACGAATTAACTAAAGCGCTTTCTTTTTCTTGATTTATAAAAAAGCGATTATTTTGCTGTAAACTTGCTGCTGCAATATTTTCTTTAACAGAAGCAATTGAGAAAATTCCATTCCTCGCCCTATCCTCTGGCACATAAACTAGTCCTTCATCTAGCCTTTTATGCAAAGAACACGTATCAATTGATTTTCCATCTAATAAGATAGACCCTGATTTTATAGTTTTCAATCCAAATATCGCTTCTGCTAATTCCGTTCTGCCAGATCCTATTATGCCAGCAACACCTACAATCTCACCCGCATGTACAGTGAATGATATATTTTCGAATGCGTGGCTCGTTATATCGATCACTTCTAATATTTTTTTCGTCCTTGCTGTCTCTTGAACTACTTCTATTTTCTCTTTCTGTTTAGACCCTTTTGGCAATAGTCCCTCCATCAGCATGTCATATGTATAGTCACATACATCACCTTGGCTTACAATCATTCCATCACGTAGTATTGCTACTTTATTGGCAATTTCAAAGATTTCTGGAAAGCGATGCGTAATATAAATCATCCCAATTCCTTTTTCTTGTAAACTTTTCATCAACACAAAAAGACTCTTAATTTCGTGAGTTGTTAATGTCGAAGTTGGCTCATCGAGAATAAGAATCTCGGCTTCTCGTATTAATCCTCTAACAATTTCTACTAACTGTTGTTGCGCAATCGATAATGATCCTCCTAGTTCATTAAGGTCAATACCCCATCCTAGGCTGCTAATCAATTGCTGAATCTGTACTCTTAATTTCTTTTTCTTTTCTTTTAACCCGATACATATATTTTCTTCAATAGTCATATGCGGAAAAATAAGTGGTTCTTGCGGTATTAAATAAATACCGTTTCGGTGTGCTTCTGACGGATTTGAAAACTGTTGCTTCGTTCCTTTTACATACATTTCTCCATCATCATACGAATATAACCCCGTTAATATTTTCATTAATGTTGATTTTCCGGCACCATTTCCCCCAACTAAAGCATATATATCTCCACGCTCTACTTGTAAGTTCACTTCTTTTAATACAAGTTGATTTAAAAACGCCTTACTCATTTTCTTTACTTGTAATAAAGGTACGTTCTCCACATAATGTCACCTGCCTTTATCCAGAACATTTTTTGAGAAAATGATTATTTGTTCTACTTGTTTTGTAGCATTGTATATTCCTTTTTTTATATCTAGAACACTTTTTTCTACGTACTATTAATCGTTTCAACTGGAATAAACAAAATATATGGCACATATGTTTAAGCAGTGGTCAATTGTTGAAAGGGATGAAGAGTATGACTCAGCTGAACTTTGAAGAGAATTTATTAACGAAAGTAGCTTGGTACTATTATAAAGACCAATTAACACAACAGGAGATCGCTTCACTTCTTCATATTTCAAGAAATAAAGTCGTCCGGTTATTAGATAAGGCACGGAGTGAAGGTATCGTTACATTTCACGTAAAAGGGACTGGTTTGCACTGTTTAAGTATTGAGCGTGACTTAATGAAAAAATTCCACTTAAAAGATGCTTTTATTATCCCTACCCCAGTAAACAATTATCACGCTTCTCTCGGAAAAGCTGCTGCACAATATTTAGAAACTCAGCTCCAGCAAGGAGGTTTACTCGGTATTGGCTGGGGAGAAACAATTAGCAAAATGCTAGAAAACATTCATTTTGAAAGTTCTATCAACCTTTCAATCGTAACGCTAACAGGCGGAGTAAATCACTATCTCCCGAGAAAACAAAACTATTTACACTACATGCAAGGCAATCTTCACATTATTCCTACGCCGTTTCTAGCGTCTACAACCGAAATGGCACAAAGTATTCTATCAGAACCGAGTGTAAAAGATATGCTTCATGTCGCTTCACTTGCTCATACGGCTGTTGTCGGTATTGGAGGATTATCTCAAGACGCTACGATTGTAAAAGAAGAAAAATTAACACTACGTGAGATGACATATATTCGTAGTCAAAACGGTGCTGGCGATATTTTAGGACAGTTTTATAATACAAATGGCGATTTATTAGAGCTCTCGCATCACAATCGTCTAATTGGCACGCCTCTCTCTATTTTGCGCAATATGAATCATGTCGTCGGTGTTGCTGGAGGTACAGAAAAGATAGATGCAATTTATGGTGCCTTAAAAGGAAAGTTTATTCATACATTAATTACCGATGAGGAAACTGCCCTCTCCTTATTACGAAAGGATGGTGATTGTTAATGTCCCATTTATTAGCTTTCGATGCTGGTACAGGAAGCATTCGAGCAGTTCTTTTTGATTTACATGGTAATCAAACTGCAGTAAGTCAAAAAGAATGGATTCACAAATCTGACCCTCGTTATCCAGGCTCTATGAACTTTGATGTAATAGAAAATTGGAAGCTAGTACAAGAATGCACGAAAGAGGTTCTTCAAAAAAGCAATCCCCCTGCCTCTTCTATTCTTGCTATTAGCGCTACAAGTATGCGGGAAGGATTTGTTTTATATGATCAAGATGGGCAAGAAATATGGGCATGTGCAAATGTTGATGGGCGCGCATCCGCCGAGGTTAGTGAACTAAAAGAAATTCGGTCACATCTTGAAAAAGATTTATATACAAAGTCTGGTCAAACTTTTTCATTAGGTGCTTTACCCCGCCTACTTTGGATTAAAAAACATGAACCCGACGTCTATAATACTATTCACTCTTTTACAATGTTAAACGATTGGATTTTATATAAACTAAGCGGCGTGCTGCAAATTGATCCTTCAAACGGTTGTACGTCTGGAATCTTTGATTTACAAAATAGAAATTGGGATAACGATGTAGCTAAAGAGTGTGGTATAACTTTGCCATTTTCACCAAAAGTAAATGAAGCTGGCACTGTGATTGGTACTGTTACAAAAGAGTGTTCAGCATTAACTGGATTACGAGAAGGAATTCCTGTCGTATCCGGGGGCGGAGATGCTCAAATGGCATCGCTCGGAACTGGAGTTGTGAAACCGAATCAAACATTAATATGCGGAGGTAGCTTTTGGCAACAAGAAGTGAATGTTACTGAGCCAATAGCGGATCCATATGCTGCGATTCGTATAAATTGTCACGTCGTACGTAACCTATGGCAATATGAAACGATTGCCTTTTTCCCAGGCCTCGTTATGCGCTGGTTTCGAGACGCTTTTTGCCAAGAGGAAAAGAAACTTGCTGACAAACTCGGTGTAGATGCTTATGAATTACTAGAAGAACAAGCGAAAGACGTACCTGTCGGTTCACATGGCATTATCCCTACTTTTTCAAACGTTATGAACTACATTTCTTGGCGTCATGCCGCACCTTCTTTTTTAAATTTAAGTTTAGACGCTGACAAATGTGGAAAAAAAGAACTGTTCCGTGCTATTGAAGAAAATGCAGCCTTCGTAACACTAGGCAACTTAAAATTAATAGAAAATCTCACAGGGACATTCCCTTCTGAAGTCGTTTTTGCTGGCGGTGCCGCTAAAGGAAAACTATGGCCACAAATTTTATCAGATGTCCTTGGTATTCCTGTAAAAGTACCTGTTGTGAAAGAAGCAGCTGCTTTAGGAACTGCAATTGCTGCTGGAGTTGGCGCTGGCATATATTCATCTATGGAAGAAACTGCCGAACAGTTTGTACAGTGGGAGCAAACATTCGAACCAGTTACTGAAAATCACGAACTATATAAAGAGTTCTATGAAACATGGAAAACTGTGTATGACAGTCAGCTCGCTTTAGCTGATAAAGGGCTCACCTCACATATGTGGATTGCGCCTGGTGCACTGTAACACATTACATAAAGGAGTGAACTGTATGTTAAAAGCGAATGAAAATGACTTCTCCTATCGCTTCGGTGATAACGGGCCGAAATATTTAATACAAGGGCCGAATATTGACCTTGGCCTTGTTGTCATTCAGCCTGGGCAAGAGTTTCAAAACCATTATCATACGACGTGCGAAGAGGTCTTTTATGCATTAGAAGGTGAAATAGATTTCTATGTGAATAACGAAAGAGTTCCAATTAAACAAGGTGATGTCCTGCAAGTTCGTCCTCATGAATCTCACTATCTTATTAACCATTCTGACAAACCTTTTAAAGCAGTTTTTATTAAGTCACCACATTTAGCAAGTAAAGATACGGTACAAACGGAAAATCCAACATTAACGAAGGAGTGATTTCGAATGACTTGGGGATTTAAAAATCGATTAAATACAATTTTACCTGATGGCAGAGCGGTTATGTTAGCAATAGATCACGGCTACTTTTTAGGACCAATTCATGGGCTTGAACAGCCACTTGAAACAGTTAAAAACTTACTTCCTTATACGGATTCTCTCTTTTTAACGCGTGGTGTACTTAGCTCCTGCATTCCTGAAAACTGCAGCACACCGATGGTTATGCGTGTATCTGGCGGAGCTACTGTCGTCGGAAAAGACTTAGCAAATGAAACAATTGTTACACCTGTAAAAGAAGCGGTAAAACAAAACGCAATTGGCGTAGGTGTATCTGTTTTCGTCGGATCAGACTATGAAACACAAACAGTTACAAATCTCGCAAATGTAGTTTCGGAAGCTCACGATTATGGTCTGCCAGTACTCGGCATTACCGCAGTTGCCAAAGAACTACAAAAACGGGAAGCTCGCTTTCTAGCACTTGCTTCCCGTGTATGCGTCGAAATGGGTGCTGACATTATTAAAACGTATTATTGCGAAGGATTCGAAAAAATTACAAGCACATGCCCTGCCCCAGTCGTAATTGCTGGTGGACCAAAACTAGATTCAATTGAAGATGCATTAAACATTACGTACAACGCACTGCAAGAAGGTGCAATCGGAGTAGATATGGGCCGAAATATATGGCAATCTGAACATCCAGCTGCGATGATTCAAGCAATACATGGTATTGTGAAGAATGGATTGAATGTGAAAGAGGCGCTAGAATTATATGATGATGTAAAAAACTAAGATAATAGATAGACTATTACACTTAAATAAATACAAAATCAATATTTACTATAAGGAAAAGCCCATATGTAACATATGGGCTTTCTTTTACATTTTTAATTGTTCGAATCTAATTAGATTTCTACAGATCGCGTACGTTCCAAACAATTTCACCGCGTTCGCCAAACGTACTGTGATGCCGCTTAAATCCTATCTTTTCTAATACCCGGAAAGACGCAGTATTCCAAGCGCCTACTGTTGACCAAAGTCTATGGCGCCCCGTAGCAATCGCAGCCTCAAGTACTGCTGATGCTGCCTCTGTCGCATAACCCATGCGATGAGCACTTCGGAACAACTCGTATGCAATCTCTGGCTCTTCAAGCGTAGAACGACCGATAATTAAGCCACAGTATCCGATGAAATCGCCTTCGTCTCGTCTACGAATCGTGAGAAGAGAAATGCCATTTTCAGCTGCTTTCTTGCGCATTTCGATAAGAGAACTACGAACAGATTCAATGGTTGGCATGTCCACACCACGTTCACCAATTAATTTCCTCAGCCAAACTGCATCAGATTCCTCCCACATATTCAGATCGAGTCGTTCCGTTTTCAGCTGGAACGCCATATCTTTAAATACGGATGTCATAGCGGTAACCTCCTATTTATATCACTGTACTACTTATAATAGTTTCGTACTGTACCATATGGGAAACCTGCTAGATTCTCTAGATTTTTTTGCATTAAGATACATTATTGTTATTTTATGCATAAGTAATTTCTTTGCAAAATAGACCTTGTTATGAAACTTCATTTTAAATCTACAATATTTGATTTATAAATGATTTTAGGTTTTCACTGAATTTTTACATTTAAAAATGTATCATTATTTCTTTTTTGTTAAAATAAAGAAAAGGAGGAATAATTATGCGAAGAATGAATTTTGAACGTCCTACTGATTATTACAATGAAAGATTATATACTATCGATGAAAAAATTTGTGCACTATTAAAAGAACGAAAAGAACTTTCAGATGGTAACCCAGGTTTTCCTCATGATGAAGCGATTTATAATTGGGCAAAGCAATACGAATTTTATCCAGACTATCTACATTCACTATTCTCTTCCATGATGGACGAAGATGAATTTAAACCTCGTGTCGAACCAACTACATTCAAAAAACATATACCTGTTTTTAAAACGTATGAAGATAAAGGTATCATGTATACCGTAACTTTTATTCGGCAATATGCAAATGCTAGTGTAATTTATTTATATAGCGATTGGGATTCCACGAATGAAGTTAAGCCTCATAGTTTCTTCCAATTATCAATAGATGATACATATGACTGCTGGTCAGAAGGTGGTGGCGGCACTGATGGACATATGAGTCATCATTTCGTTGTATCTCCTGCCCTTCCTGATAATCTGTCTGGAATAAGTTTACGATTTAAAGAACTCGATATGCCGTTTAAGAAAAATCAAGCTATGCTTGAATTTGAAATTCAGATAGATTAAATAAAGAAGCTATCTCACAAGTCATATTCCTAACTAAACCCCGCTTATTTTTCACCTTTTATACACCTTAAAAAAACAAACAAACAAAATAATTAAGCCCCTTTCCAAACTGGATAAGGGGCTATATTACATCTTCAAACAATTACTCTTGTTAATTGCTATTGAATTTTCTTACCATCTTTATAGTCAAGGCAGGACACTTCAATTAACAATCCGTTAAACATTGTAAAATAAAAACCGTAACTACTACCTCTCATAGAATACGGTGCCTTTTCTATTTCAATGCCGCCAGCTACTAAACGATTATATGCTTGATCAACTTCATTTGATGTATCCACTAAAAAACCAATATGAAACGCTTCAGGATACATAACTTCCTTATTCCCCTTAAATGCTTTTGGATCGCTCAGCACAAGTATAAATCCACTTTCATCACTCAGCACTACTAGTGCCTTTCCCTTTTGCTCCAAAAATTGAAAATCAAAAAATGTTTCAAAAAAGTGTCTCGCTTCTGATAAATCATCCACACATAAATTCAAATGATTTAACTTCATTCACTCATCTCCTTTTAAGCAGAAGGTATGTAGACATATTTTCATAACACTTAAATATGTAAGATATTCAAGCGTTCCATCTAAGACTATGCTTTATAGTCTAATACTTTTCTCCATAGCCTAGAACGTTTTTTTATGACTGTAATTACATATACTGTTCGACGTGAAATATTAATTTACCTATATAAAATAGCCTCATTATTTATTTTCCAGATTGTGTAGAACCCACTCAATTAAGACAATTGCTGAAGGGATTCGCTCTGTTGTATCTCCTAAAAATAGCTTATTAAGTAACTCGTCTAAATGAATTGGTTTATTCGGCAGTGTTTGAATATATCTTAAAACAGACCCAGCTGGCGGTACTGGCTTATTATTAATAGTCCATATCCCTTCTAACAATGTCCAAGTTGAAGTTTGAACTATGTATGAAGCTTTTAACTCATCATTTGCTTTTAAAGCAGATTGAATTTTAATTAACGAACTATGCAACCAATGAGAAATGCCCTTCATTTTGTCGCTAGAAACACGATAGTTTTCAAATTCATATGTAGCTATTTCCTTTAACTTTTTTAGCTCACCGCTTTTATCAAACAAAATTTTCCCTTCTAGAAATGAGTATAGTTCCATCGGATTGTTTTTAAAGTTTACTTGAATTTGATTAAAATCCGCACTCTTATATTCAACTAAAATATCTTCTCTCGTTTCAGAATGAAATTTCTTCTTTTGTCCTTCTTCCAAAAGAATATAGAAGTCTAAATCAGATTCAGGATATGCATCGCCTCTTGCGACAGATCCAATTAGCATGAATCCATTTACTTTATCTCTAAATAAATATTCATTTAAAATTGTTTGTACCAATTTTTTATGTTTTTCATTTGTAATGAATGAAAAACTCTCCATCATTTCCATCCCCCATTACTACAAAAAGAGGATACATGTTAGCATCTACAACATGTATCCTCTACTTATATATTACGACTGCTGATAAGCCGCTTTTGATGATTTCACATAATAAACTGCATGATCAACGTTAATAATATGATCTGGTTTTGGTTTACCGCGGCTCGCTCTATGTCCCGCTAAGTGTTCTTCACTTGTTTCCCAGTTTTTCCATGCTTCTTCAGATTCCCAGCGAATCATAACGACTACTTCTTCGTCGCCGCGTCTTACTTTTTTCACAAGAACACTTAAGTCAATAAAGCCTTCAAATTTTTCAATAATACCTTCTCCAGTAAAACGTTCTACAACTATATTTGATGTACCTTCTTTTACTGTAAATGTTTTCGTTTCGATAAACATATATCCCACTCCTTCATTGTAATACGAATACTACCATTATAGTTGATTATGATAATTATTTTCAATTATAAAATTTAAATTTTTCGAATTATGCTGTTTTCTCTTCTATCGCCTCATCTAAAAATTTGAAATATGGGAGTAAGATTCCGATTAAAGAAGTGACACATATAATTGAGCCGATAATAAAGTATAGTGCTCTTACTCCCCACATTTCACTCAATATGCCCCCTACTAACACACCTAACGGCATAGCGGATCGTATGAAAAATAATCGCACTGAAAATATTTGTCCTATCATATTGTTCGGAACTGACTGTTGGCATATCGTTGTGTTATAAACATTGAAAAAGGCAATACAAACACCTGCAACTATTTCAATTATTATCGCCATTACAATACTGTGGTTAAAACCTAGCGAAATGTATGTGAGTCCCCCGATAAACAATCCTCCAAGCATAAGTATACGCCTGCTTTTATATGTTACTTTTCCGACTAGTATAGATCCAACTACATAGCCAAGTGGGAATCCGGCCATAAAATAACCAAATTCCGCATATCCCGCTGACAGCTCGTCTTTTATATAAGGAAGATTTGTAACCATCGTTACCCCAACTCCAAATTGCACGAAAGTAAGAAATATACCGAGCCAAACGATGATTGGTTTTGTAAAAAAATATGTAAAACCGTGAAGAAACTGTCCAAGCCACGTTTTCCGAATAGGTTGCGACGTTCTATTTTCTTTTATATAAAGTAAGAAAGCACCACTAACAAATAAACAAATGCATACGAAAGATAATGTAAATTCTGTTCCAATGAAATGAATGACTACTCCACCTAATACTGGCGCAAGAAACATCATAAGGCGAGTCATTCCATCAATGTACGCATTCGCATCTTGAAGTTGTTCTTTCCTTACAATGCTCGGTGTAATGGCTTGACTTGCAGGTGTATAAAGTGGTGTAATAAGTCCCACTACAATTTGAACAACATAAATGTGCCAAACTTCTATACTACCTGAAACTAGCATCACTAAAGGTAATAAAAATACGGACGCTCGTATCCATTGTGAAAATATCATAATCCACTTCCGGCTCCATTTATCAATAAATGGGCCGCTGATTAATTGCAGTATGAGTGATGGGATGAAATATAATAACCACATACTACTTAAAGCCATTTCTGATCCTGTTAACTCATATACTAGAATTGAATTACATAACGTTCCGAAAGCCCCTCCTAATTCTGAGATTGCACTACCAATCCACATAAAAAAAAACGAACGATTTTTCAATACATTTTTCAATTTCATACACCAACTTTTCTTTTATATTCCTCCCTTTATGTACATTCTCGTTGTTAATTATCTATTCAAAAACATATCTAACTCTTTCGCTAAAGACTGTACTGCTTTCTTTCTTAATACATATTTTCCATCGTGTATATCCACTAACTTCGCTGCACGTAACAATTTCAAATGGTGGTGTACAGTCGATTTACCAAGTTGCAATCTTTCTGTAATTTCCTGCAATGTTCGTTCTTTTTCGAACAACATTTTTACAATGCGTAACCTCGCTTCATCTCCAAGAGCTTTATGTTTTTGAACTAAAAAATAATTCGGTTCATATGGATCTTCAGGATGGATACTTTCGTTTGCAACTGGATAATGAAATACTTTCGTATCTTCAATATCCGCCTCAATATTCCACGGTCTGTACGTCATTTGCGGAATAAGAAGTACGTGATGAACACTTGGCTCTGGCATATAAATAACGCCACCTGTAGCCCACTCGACAAACTCTTCTAGTTTCATCTTTTTCTTCATTTCAATCTTTGCTTCATAATCTCGTTTTAATATAGAACGTATTTCTTCTTCCTCTTTCTGAATCACGCTCTCATACCACCCTGTCATAACAGCAATTAAATGAGATTTCAGCACTTGTACATCAACATCACATATAAAACGAATATAAGTAGAGAAAAACGCATGATCCTGCGTTAATTCCTTTAGTTCATGTATTGCAGTTGCATCTCTACTTGCGGCTAAACGTCTTTTCGTTTCATATTTCTCCCCTAAAAACGGTAAACATGTATACTTCAAACCTTCTTCTGAAAGTGAATCGATTGTAGCATGAAACTGCGATACATCCTGCATGTCTTCTTCATACAACACTTGAAGTAATGCTTTCCACGTATTATGTTCTTCGACAAATTGTAAGTGCTCTCTCATTTCTTCTGTTAATGATTTCTTAATTTCTTCCCATTCATTTTGACTCTTTTCCAGTGTATCAATTAACCTCTTATGAGTAATTGCTGCAATGCCAAGCGCACATTCGAAAAGTATCGAATATTTCACTTGAACGTTATAAGTTTCCCTTTTTCTACTTGTTATGTGATAGACCTCCATTTTTATCCCTCCTTGTTTGCTATATATTAAATTCTATTTTTATCGAATTTTACCTTCTATATTTCTAGAATTACATTACAATTTTAAAAATACTTTAATCAATGAGCAAATAGAAAAGGTTTATACTCTTTTTCATTCTGACTCAATGAAAACCTTGATTATTAAAAATGAAGTTTTTTCATGGCTCTGTTATACGTTGCATTTCCTTCTCTTGTTCAGCTATTGAGAAGGTTTATTGAAGAGAAAAGAGAATTGATTTTATGAAGAAAAATGAACAGGAGGCTATACGAATGGGAAGAAAAGAAATGTTGCAAAATGGAGTCCAACAAGTTTTCTATAAAGAAGAATGGTACCCACCAATATCAGAAGCGTTAAAGAATCTTACGGCTGAACAAGCATGTTGGCAACCAGAAGGTGCTGCCAGTAATACGATTTGGGAAAATGTGAACCATTTATTAGTCTTTAAAGAGCGCCTACTTTCCCGCTTACATGAAGATGACACATTTGTTGCTCCACAAAATAATGATGAGACGTTTATCCAAGGTGGACCTAATGATGATGACGCTTGGCAGCAAACAGTGAAATGAACGCTTCAAGTACATGATGCCTTACAATCTTCATTAACCTCCCTTCAAGAAGCAGAACTAGATCAACCAAAGCCTTCTCTACCAATTTGGCAACAATATATGAATATCTTTTTGCATGATGCTTATCATACAGGACAAATTATACAACTTCGGAAACTTCAAGGTTCATGGCCAACTCATCGTTCTTATTTATAAGCGATGTTTACATTTGCTTACGTTTAACATGAAACAAAACAATTGAAAATAGCTACTTGTTTTGTAATTACTGCGATTGCTCAAAATAAAGCAAATTAAAATACAGGAATCCCAAACATCATTTACCTTCTTCATAACTTCTGATCATAATCCAAATTTGGAAGAATAGAGGCTTTTTTATATACAAATAATAAGCCTCAAGGAGTTGTTGACATGTATTTCATATTAAATATGTTAGGGATTTTCGTTGTCATATTAATCGTTTACTTATGTTCGCCTAATAAAAAACATATAAAATGGAGACCAATTATAATTCTCATCCTATTGGAGCTTTTTATTACGTGGTTTATGTTAGGCACGAAGCTAGGCAGTATTATCATTAATAAAATAGCATCATTTTTCAGTTGGCTACTGGCATGTGCGAATGAAGGTATTCGATTTGCATTCCCTTCAGCTATGGACAGTCCACACATTGATTTCTTCTTTAGCGCATTACTTCCTATCATTTTCGTTATTACTTTTTTCGATATTCTTTCTTATTTCGGAATCTTAACTTGGATTATTGATAAAGTGGGTGCAGTTATTTCAAAGATTTCTCGTTTACCAAAGTTAGAAAGTTTCTTTTCGATTCAAATGATGTTTTTAGGAAACACGGAAGCACTTGCGGTTGTTCGTGATCAATTATCTGTTTTAAAAGAAAATCGTCTGCTGACTTTTGGAATTATGAGTATGAGTAGCGTCAGCGGATCCATTCTTGGTGCCTACCTATCAATGGTTCCAGCAACTTATATTTTCAGCGCAATCCCATTAAACTGTATTAACGCATTAATCTTAGCCAATGTATTAAATCCTGTGGAAGTTTCGAAAGAAGAAGATGTTGTTTACACACCTTCCAAACATGAAAAAAAGGATTTCTTTTCTACTATTTCAAACAGTATGTTAGTCGGGATGAATATGGTTATCGTTATTTTGGCTATGGTAATTGGATATGTAGCTTTAACTGCATGTTTAAATGGGATTTTAGGATTTTTTGTAACAGGTTTAACAATTCAAAAAATCTTCTCCATTATCTTTAGTCCTTTCGCTTTTTTACTCGGTTTATCGGGTAGTGATGCTATGTATGTAGCTGAACTAATGGGGATCAAAATAACGACGAATGAATTTGTTGCCATGATGGATTTAAAATCAAACTTAAAGTCGTTACAACCGCATACGGTCGCGGTTGCAACAACCTTTCTTGCTTCTTTTGCTAACTTTAGTACAGTAGGTATGATTTACGGAACTTACAATTCATTATTTGGCGGAGAAAAATCATCAGTCATCGGTAAAAATGTTTGGAAGCTTCTAGTTAGCGGAATGGCTGTTTCCTTATTAAGCGCTATGCTCGTTGGGCTTTTTGTATGGTAAATAATTTTAAAAATAAAAGACACCCAAACGAAAATTGAGTGTCTTTTATTTTTATTTTCGAATTTGTCCATTACCACGAATCACATATTTTGTAGAAGTTAATGCTGGAAGCCCCATTGGTCCTCTTACGTGTAGCTTTTGTGTACTAATGCCAATTTCTGCTCCAAATCCGAATTCAGATCCGTCAGTAAAACGAGTTGATGCATTATGATAAAGTGCCGCCGCATCAACAGATACGAAAAATTTGCTGACGTTTTCCTCGTTTTCTGAAATAATCGCTTCAGAATGCATAGATCCATGCGTATTTATGTGATGAATCGCTTCTTCTATAGAAGAAACTACTTTAACTGCTAGCGTGAGAGATAAAAATTCTGTCCCCCAGTCTTCTTCTGAAGCAAGTACAATTGAAGAATCCAATGCCAATGCTTTTTGATCACCACGTAGCTCCACGCCTCTTTCCTTCAAAGAAGAAAACAACTCGCTACCATATTGCTGTGCCCACTTCTCATGAAGTACAATCGTCTCAATCGCATTACATACAGATGGTCGCTGCGTTTTTGCATTTATAATAATATCAATTGCCATCTGCTTATCCGCTGTTTCATCAATGAAAATATGACAATTTCCCGCACCTGTTTCAAGTACTGGAACAGATGCTTCTCTCACTACTGTATCAATTAATTGTTTACCGCCTCTTGGAATAAGAACGTCTAGATAATCATTCATTGTAAACAACTGCTTTGCGCTATCTCGCGTTGTATCTTCTATAAGCTGTACACTTTCTTGAGGTAAACTTGTCTGTTTGAGCGCTCTGTGAATAACGGCAACGATCGCTTTATTAGAATGAATAGCAGAAGAACTACCACGTAATATGACTGCGTTTCCTGTTTTCAAACAAATTGTAGCAGCATCCACCGTCACATTCGGTCTTGCCTCATAAATCATGCCAACAACACCAAGTGGTACACGCATCTCCTGAATAGATAATCCATTTGGCCTTTCCCATGCACTTACACGTTCTCCTACAGGATCACGTAATTCAATTAGCTGCTTAATCCCCTCTGTCATATCAATAATGCGATTTTCAGTTAACATAAGACGATCAAGGAGTGAATCAGAAAATCCTTTTGCCTTACCTTCTTCTATATCCCGTTTGTTTTCCTCTAAAATATAAGCTGTTTCACTTATTAATTGATTTGCAACCATAGCAAGTGCTTCGTTTTTTTGATTTGTAGATTTTAGTACAAGTTCCCTAGCAACCTCTTTCGCTCTTTTCCCCTTTGCCAGCACTTCATTCATTTTTATTTCCTCCTTTTTAAGGTTAAAAAAACTATATTCTTAAAGTGAAACCCAATGATCCCTATGGATGACTTCATAATTATGCCTTTCGCCTCTTGCTTGAATATCTTGGCTTTGCATACCTTTTACATCTTTTAGTTCCTCAGCACTATATGTGCATTGCCCTTTTCCAATTACATGCCCTTGTTGCGTCATTACTTCTACGACATCGCCAACTTTGAAAAATCCTGACACATTCGTAACGCCAGCAGGAAGAAGACTCTTGCCATGCTGAATGATAGCTGTAGCTGCTCCGGCGTCTATTTCAATTTGTCCGCTAACAAGCGAATGCAAGGCGATCCATTGCTTGTTCATCTTCATTTCTTTTTGAGGGGCATTTCCGACATACGTTCCGTCACCTTTCCCCTTCAAAACATCTACAAATTTCTCTTGTCCACGTCCTGTTCCGATAAATACACTTACTCCAAGAGAGAGCGCCGTCTTTGCAGCATCAATTTTTGATTTCATACCGCCAGTCCCAAGTTTTGAACCAGCATCTCCAGCAAGAGAAGCGATTTCTTCTGTAACTTCCGGCAGGAAATAATATTTTTTCGCATCCTCATTTTTTTGAGGATTTTTGTCATATAAACCGTTCACATCTGTAAAAATCATAAGCATATCCGCCGAGACAAGTCCGCTTACTAAAGCTGACAGCATATCATTATCACCGAACGTTAGCTCCTCTAAAGAGATGGAATCATTTTCATTAATAATCGGAAGAGCAGAACGGTTTAGTAACTCTCCTAAAGTAGCGTAAGCATTACTATATTGTTCTTTTCTAGAAAAATCACTTCTCGTCAGCAAAATTTGCGCAGTAACGATGCCATATTTACGGAATTCCTCCGTGTACGCCTGCATTAACAAACTTTGTCCGACAGCCGCAGCAGCCTGTTTTCCTTTAATTGTTACAGGTCTGCTAGGATATCCTAGAGCAGAAAAACCTGCAGCAACGGCCCCAGATGTAATTAACAAAACTTCATGCCCTTCCTCTTTCAATCGAGCTAATGCGGCAACATGATCTGAAAGTTGTTCTTTAGAAATGCCTCCATGACTATCCGCCAAAGAACTGCTCCCAATCTTTACAACAATTCGTTGTTTTTTCACTTTTATATCCCCCAAGTCTAAAATCAAAGTTTTTTTACATTACACTTTTATTCATACAGTTTGCAGCGATTTCTATTCTTATGAGTGCTGCACCTAGCCTATTTAAGAGCAAAATAAAAATGACCGCTTCGCCCTTCATAAAATAAAAAGGACGAAACGGTCATTGTTCCGCGGTACCACCTTAATTGATATACATAGATATCCACTTGGCGCCTATAACGCAGGCGAACGCCTAAACTTTCATTTAAGACTCAGGGATAGGTTCGATATATTCTATACGAGGAATCTTTCAGCCGGTGAATTCCACTCTCTTTCGCAAGAAGACATATGTACTATTTCCCTTCAACGATTTTCGGTTTAATTTTTTTATATTATGCGATATAGTTCGATTTGGTGTCAAGAGGTATTTTTAAAAATAAATAGAGCTGCGAGTTACTTGTATGAAGTTATTGCCCTACTGAATGAAAATACAAATTGATAAAAGTTCAACTCATATTTATAAACATAACCCTTACATTATAGTGTATATATTTACATAATGTCGAATATAAATTTTTTATCTTTTCATGTTGCAAAAAGGAATATATTCTCTTAGAATGTTTCTTTATATTGCACAGAGATGTTATTGTTATATCAAGATAACAATTTCAAAATGATATAATTTATTAAAAAAGGAGCAAGATTGAGTTATTATGGATAAACAAATTGGATTCATCGGATGCGGAAATATGGGGATGGCTATAATTGGCGGGATGCTAAATAAACATATAGTATCTTCAAATCATATCATTTGTTCAGATTTAAACACGACAAATTTAGAAAATGCTAGTGAAAAGTACGGAATAACTACAACTACTAACAACAATGAAGTCGCTAAAAAGGCTGATATTTTAATTTTATCAATTAAACCAGACTTATACCCCTTAGTAATTAACGAAATTAAAGAAGTGATAAAAAACGATGCTATCATCATTACGATCGCTGCTGGTAAAAGTATTGAAAGTACTGAAAATGCCTTTAATAAAAAATTAAAAGTTGTAAGAGTAATGCCTAATACTCCTGCTCTTGTTGGAGAAGGAATGTCTGCATTATGCCCGAATGAAATGGTGACAGAAAAAGATTTAGAAGATGTGCTAAACATTTTCAATAGTTTTGGTCAATCAGAGATTGTAAGTGAAAAGTTAATGGATGTTGTAACATCTGTAAGTGGTTCTTCACCAGCATACGTATATATGATTATAGAAGCGATGGCAGATGCTGCTGTACTAGATGGCATGCCAAGAAATCAAGCATATAAATTCGCTGCTCAAGCAGTATTAGGCTCTGCAAAAATGGTACTAGAAACAGGAATACATCCAGGTGAATTGAAAGATATGGTTTGTTCTCCTGGCGGAACAACGATAGAAGCTGTAGCAACTTTAGAGGAAAAAGGCTTACGAACAGCGATCATTTCAGCTATGCAACGTTGTACACAAAAGTCTGTCGAACTATCTGGTCAAACGAAAAAGTAAAACTATAAAAGAGATCACGTTAGTTATGAATTTAATTAGAAATGCACTACATGATAAACGGCCAAACTCGAATTTACTTGAGTTTGGCCGTTTTAGTTGTTAATTATATTAAAATAATTTCACTTTTCCCTTCCCTACTATACTTGTGTAATTTTATTAGAAACAAGTAATTTTTCAATGCAAATCGGTAACATGTCTAATAGCGTTTCAAATGCGTAATTTACATCTAGACGTTCTGTCCATTGATGTGCATCTTTTCCTACCGGTCCCATATTTAAAACTGGAACATCAAATTCTTCTAGTTCCTGAAGTGGAATTGAGTAACCTTTATCCCATAATGGCATATTGTCTACAAGTGAACTCATTGAATCTAATGGATTCTGTAAGCCCACATAGCTCAAATCTGAAATTCCTCCAAAATAGTTTTGGTTTTCAAATGTAATATTATGATTGAAGTGTGCATACTTTTCCATTTCTCCAACTACTTCTTTAATTAACTGGTTGTTGCGTGAACTTACAGCTGGATAATATGGCGGAGCAAAGAAAAGTACAATCATCGGCGCCTTTTCTTTACATAAGATGGCTAATTTATCAACTAAATCAATCGTTACCGCACGATCATCTTTATCTTCTCTATTTTTTATAATGCTAGATTGAATTTCATTTATTTTCTCTTGCCCATGTTGTTCAATTGCATATGCGATAAGCTCTTCATACGTTAATACATTTACTTTGAGGTTAGGTGGTATGAATGGATTATATTTAGAAAAACGATATGCATGTTTTTCATACGACTCTTCTATTTTCTCTGCTACTTTCGTTACTTTTTGACGTAACAATGAAACGACATCTGTCATTGATTTTTCTAATAAAAACAAATTAAATAAAGTGACTGCACGATGCGGAATTTGTACAGAATAATCCTCCTTTAAGTCCCTTTGAAGTAAGTTAGTTGGCGGAGGACTCGCTTCCCCTTCTACAATATCACAAAGATCTGTATTTAACTCTAATTCTGCTGTTATTAATGAAGCCATATAACTCCCATTTAAGCCTGCAAAAGGTTCACCTACATGTGTCTCTTTTCCGTAGCAAAGAAAACCAGGTAGCACCTTACCAATAGAACCAGTATAAATATATTTCTTTTGATCACCAGGGTGCCTTGAAAACATAGGCTCTGAATTTAGTACCGTTTTATACTCTAAATCATGTTCTCTTACTAACTCTAGTAATCTTGGGACAGCAGCTCTCATTCCTACAGAGTTTACTTCTTCATCTGGTACAGCCAATAAAAGAACATTCCCATCAAATCTTCCTTCACAAGCTTGCTCAATCATTGCCATTTGTAACGTGAGGCCGCATTTCATATCCATTGTTCCTCTACCAAACAGCCAATCTCCATGTTCTATATCTTCACGTACATAGTCTGGAAGTTCATCTTTATGAGAATAAAACATAGATGTTAGCTTTTTAGGATTGAATGCATCTTCTTTCCACACTCCGTAATCTTGTACATCTACAACATCAAAGTGACTTACTAGAATTACGGTATTTTTTGTACTATCGCTTTTCTTTACTAGTGCTGTAACAAAATATCGTCCGTCCCCTGTCGGATTTTTTTGCAAATGGCGTGGATTTTCTTTGAAGTACTGTAAATCAGATAATTGTTCCACAACGAAGTCTGGCAATATCACTTCAGCTTCTGTACCTGTAATACTAGGAATTTCAACAAGACTGCTTAATAATTGAATCAATTGTTCTTTTGATTGCCACTTTGACATATAAATCCCCCTATTTTTCCGCATTATGAAAATGAATTCCAGTATATGAATAAAAAATGACGACAGTTATCAAATTTATAGTTCTGATGTACTGCCGATTTTTATTGATATTTCATGAGCTGCTTGTTTCACCTTACTAATAAGAAAAGAAAGTCGATCATCATTAATGCGATGACTAATTAACCCAACACTTAATGCTCCTACTACTTTATGATTAAATCCGATAATAGGTGCAGCTACTGAAGCTGTCCCTTCTGTTTTTTCTCCATAACTGACAGCATATCCTTCGTTTCTTATTTGCTTTATTTGATCAAGAAGAATTTGCTTTTGTTCTGGTAAAGCAGAAAGTAGCTGCTCAACAATATATTCCATTTCATTCTGTTTCATATTGGCAAGCATCGTTTTATTTGCGGCACCAATTGAAAGTGGAATTTGTTCCCCTAGGTTATCGATAACTCGAATTTTTAAAGGACTATCCATTCTTTCAATGATAATAGAATGTGTTCCATTTGGAATGTTCAAATAGACACTTTCTTCTACTTCAGAAGCCAATCGCTTCATTACTTCTCTTGCGACTGATCTGTAGTCTACCTTCTCCAATTGTCGTAATCCTATTTCCATCCACATTGGTCCAATTTTGTACTGTTTCGTCTCTGAAATTTGCGTAACTAGCCCATGCTCGATTAGAGAGTTAAGTAATCTATGTACTGTACTAACTGGGAGATGTGTTCTGTCCGCTATATCAGAAATGGCCCAATACTCTTTTTCATTAGTAGAATTTAATAACTTTATAATACTTATCGCTCGATCAATGGACTGTACCATAACTCACCTCTACTTCACTTGTAATATGTTAGTACGCTCAATTACCTATCAATTTAACAAAAATTCGAAATGAAATCAATCCATTTATTCAATTTTCTAAAAACAAAAATATGCTGCGAACAATAATTTGAAAGCGTAAACAAAAAAATATTGACTTTTCTTTTTAATTATCTGAAAATTATAACAAGATTTCACATCACGGAATACATTCCATAATACGGAAAAACATCAAACTTTATTCTATCAACTACGAAAGTGAGGAAAACAATGGCGCAAGTAAATAATACAAACAATGAATTAAAACGTACGATGAAAAGTAGACACTTATTCATGATTGCACTCGGTGGTGTGATTGGAACGGGGTTATTTAACGGATCTGGCTTTATTATAAGTCAAGCTGGGCCTGGTGGATCCGTACTTGCCTTTATGGCCGGTGGATTATTAATGTATTTCGTTATGCTATGTCTTGGTGAACTCGCTGTAGCCATGCCCGTTTCGGGGTCTTTCCAGGAATATGCCACTAAGTTTATCAATCCTGCAACTGGCTTTACAATCGGATGGTTGTATTGGTTAAGCTGGGCGAATACGACCGGCCTTGAATTTACAACTGCCGGCATTACAATGCAGCGCTGGTTTCCTGATATTCCTGTTTGGGTTTGGTGTTTAATATTTGGCGTTACAATCTTCACGATTAACGCACTATCTGCTCGTAGTTATGCAGAAACAGAATTTTGGTTTTCAAGTATAAAAGTATCTGCCATTATCGCTTTTATTATTCTTGGCGGCGCCGCTATGTTCGGTTTTATTGATTTAAAAGGCGACGAACCAGCTCCACTATTTTCAAATTTCGTAAATCATGGTGGTTTATTCCCAAATGGACTTGCCGCTATTCTTTTAACAATGGTTACTGTCAATTATTCCTTCCAAGGCACAGAACTTGTCGGAATCGCAGCAGGTGAAAGTGAAGATCCAGCAAAAACTTTACCTCGTTCTATTAGAAATATTATATGGCGTACGATGTTTTTCTTCGTCTTAGCAATCTTTGTTCTTGTTGCTTTAATTCCTTGGGAAGAAGCAGGATTAACAAAAAGCCCGTTCGTTGCTGTTTTTGATAATATCGGCATTCCATATGCGGCTGATATTATGAACTTTGTTATTCTTACTGCTGTTCTTTCTGTCGCAAACTCAGGACTGTACGCGGCAACTCGCATGCTTTGGTCATTATCCAAAAATGAAATGGCTCCAGCCTTTTTAAAGAAATTATCATCACGAGGAATACCTCTCAACGCTTTAATTATGACAATTGCTATTTCTGCTTTTTCTCTTTTGACAAGCGTAGTAGCTGCTGAAACGGTTTACTTATGGCTAATTTCCATTTCTGGAGTTATCACAATCATTGTTTGGATGTCAATTTGTGTCTCTCAATTCTTTTTCCGTAAACATTATGTAGCAGACGGTGGAAAATTAGAAGACTTAAAATTTAAAACTCCACTTTATCCACTCGTACCAATTCTTGGTTTTGGATTGTATGGCATCATATTAATCAGTCTTATTTTTATCCCTGAACAACGACTAGGAATCTATTGCACTGTACCATTTATCATCTTTTGCTACACATACTATCACTTTAAAGTGAAAAAAAGAATTGCTACTAACACTCATAGTGAAACTAAAATTAGCGAGACTATGTAATACTTTTTATATAAAAGACCGCACATGGCTTTCACTTCATGTGCGGTCTTTTATCATACTAATTCGCTTTAAAATTATATAATGGCTTAATAATGTGCTTTATATCTATTGTTTCTTTCGTATTTTCAATAATTTCATCCATTGGCTTATATACCATTGGTGCCTCATCAATTGTGCTCTCTACTACCGATGTAGTCCAAACCTCTTTCATCGTATTTTGGAAGTCCTCTAGACTCAATAATTCTTTAGCCTTCTTACGACTCATGATACGTCCTGCCCCATGCGGACCAGAAAAGTTCCAGTCTGGATTACCTTTTCCAAATGCAATAATTGAACCATCTCTCATATTAATTGGAATAATGACTCGTTCATCTTTCTGAGCTGAAATAGCACCTTTTCGTAGAATCATATTTTCCATGTCAATATAGTTATGTATTGTAGTAAATTGATCAGTTACTTTCCAATCCATTTTAGTGACAATTTCATCAATCATTGCTTTACGATTAAACTCAGCATACTTTTGGGCTATATTCATGTCATTCATATAATCTTTGAATCCTTCTCCTTCTAAATAAGCTAGTTCTTTACGAATCTGTGGCTTCTTAATTCCACGTAAAGTTTCTTGTATTTCTTTTTCTCTCCCCTCTTTAGTTAATCTCTTTATAATCTCATCCTTCATTGATGTAACATGAATTAGTTGTTCATACGCGAAGTTCTGATAATACTCTGCTATTTGTTTACCTAAATTACGAGAACCACTATGAATGACAATATATACATTTCCTTTATCATCTTCATTTAATTCAATGAAATGATTTCCTCCTCCAAGAGTACCTATACTTTTTTGAGCTCGTTGTAATGTATATGGGGCCTTCACACCATCAAAATCAATCATTTTTGAGAATCGATGTTCTTTATCTCGTATACGAAAACCGCTTGGAACAAATTTACGAATTGTTTCGTCTAAGTAATCAAAATTAATTTCTTCTTTTTTCTTATCAATCACAACAACTTCCATACCACAGCCAATGTCTACCCCCACAAGATTAGGAACGATTTTATCTTGTATTGTCATCGTTGTCCCAATCGTACAACCTGCTCCTGCATGTGTATCTGGCATAATACGAATTTGACTATCCTTTACGAATTCTTGGTTACAAAGATCAATAATCTGCCCAGTTGCAGTTTCATCAACGTTAGTAGTAAACACTTTCGCTTCATTGTACTTCCCTTGTAATTTCAACATCTTTCATGTCCCCTTCCTTTTGAAAGAATTTTTTTATTACGTTGTATGTGTTCTTATGATTACTATCATCCATCTGTTACTTTACATTATATATGTATTATAGCGTTACAATAATAAAAAATTATAACGGTCTAATTCGTTTACATAACATATTTATCGTCTCTTATCATTTGTACCGACACATGATTATTTCAATTTACCCTTAATATCGGTCATCTATTTTTAAAACAAAAACTCCCCTTAAATCGAAAATGATTAAGGGGAGTTTTATATAAGATAAAATTATAGTTCAGATTTCACCCGAACAGAAACATTGTTTTTAATTATATTTTTAAATTCTTTAAAGCTAACAAAATTGTTACTTTTCTCATCCCAAAGACGGAAACGGAGTGATCGTAAGCTTGTAGCAAGTGTAATTGTTGGTACATTTTTTAACGGAAGCGTGTTATTGTGTGCCTCTTCTAGTTTATAGTTAGGTACTCTTGGACTTAAATGATGGACATGATGGAATCCAATATTACCCGTTAGGAATTGCAATATTTTTGGAAGTTTATAAAATGAACTTCCTTCCACTGCCGCTTTCACATATTCCCAATCTTTATCTTCTTCAAAATAAGAGTCCTCGAATGTGTGCTGTACGTAAAACAGCCAAATCCCTACTGAACCTGCTATTAAGAATATCGTACCATGTACGAACAGAAACGATTGCCACCCAATTGCCCAGCAAAGTATCGCTACTACAGCAACAATTATAATATTCGTCAAATACGTATTCATACGTTCTTTCTGTCTTGCACCTTTTCGATTAAATCTATTTTTAAGCAAGAAAACATAAATCGGACCTAATCCAAACATAACGAATGGATTGCGATATAAACGATATGCTAAACGAAGTCTAAATGGTGCAGCTACATATTCATCGACTGTAAGCGTCCAAATATCTCCTGTACCTCTCTTATCTAAATTACCACTTGTAGCGTGATGAATTGCATGATCATGCCCCCATTGATCAAATGGGAATAACGTTAACACACCCATACATGTCCCTACTATTCTATTTGCACGTCGACTTTTAAAGAATGAATAATGGGTACAATCATGAAAAATAATGAAAATTCGTGTCATAAAACCAGCAGCTAACAGAGATGGAACTAATGCTAACAGATAAGAAACGGACAAACTTTTATAAGCAAGGTACCATAAAATAATAAACGGCACGACTGTGTTAATAAGTTGCCACACACTTTTTTTAATTGTTGATTTTTCATAAGGGGCAACTTGTTTTTTTAAATTTTTAGTTTTTTCTAATGTCATTTTTCTAATTCCCTTCCTTTTTGTTGCTAATTCATATTATAGCATACTATTAGTAGCAGGTGTTAAAAGTAGATGTAATAAATATTATATACTATAAAAATCTCTTTTTTCTTACTCAATACTTACAAATTACTTACGTTCAAAATAGCGCTATAATTGGACAGATTGAACATTTTATTTATCAAATGAACTGCTACAAACTTTTTCATAAGCAGAAAAGAGCTGCTATACGTCGGTTTCACCGATGTATAGCAGCTCCTCTTCATTTCATTTTATTTTATTTTATCGATGGATCCAAACTGCACCTGCAGACTTGTCTTCAGCTTGACCTACTACTTCAAACTTCAATCCTAGTTTCGGCAACTTACGTCCGGCATCTGGAATAACGCTGTTGATGTATTGCTTAGAATCATCAAATTTTGCAACGCCTGGTAATCCTTTATAGTCAAAGATACCGCGAGTTGGTGAATTTACTTTCCATGCTGGCGTTTGATCAAATGAGAATGCCGCATCGGCAATTTGATAACGCGTACTGCTCTTCACAGTAGGTTGTCCGTTTAATGTTCCTACGATTGCCTCTGGATGAGAATCTACTACTCCAAGGAACCCTTCACCTGGATGAACGCCTACCCAGTTATCTGTAAAGCTTTGATCCGCATACCATACAACCATTCCTGTATTAAATACTGGACCACGTGCATATTGTAATGCAGTGTCAGAACCAGCGTAATTTCTCCACTCTACATAGTAATTATGTTTTTTCTGTTCAAATCCGTTAGACACAGTAAATCCTTTTAGTGTCATTGCTGGCTGGCCTTCTGCGTCATCAGAGAAAACAACTTTTCCATCTACAGTTAATGCTGCATTGTCTAACGCAAATCCTTTATAAGCTACTGCAATATCTGTTACATACTCAAATTGCAGTTTTACTTTTTTTCCTTTGAATTGGCTTAAATCATATGATTTATCAACCCACTTACCATCAGTTGTATCCGCGCCGCCTTTTACATCTTTTTCGCCCATTCTATCAATGCGTGTCTTCGTTCCATCTTCTGCAATCGCATATACGTCAAGGAAGTCATACTTCGCTTCCAGTTCATAAAATGCCTTATAATCAAACTTAGCATCTGTTGCAGTCGTTAAGTCAAATACTGGTGTCTCAAGTGTTGTATGAATGTCATTTCCTTTCGTGCTGTAATAAAACTTCTTACCAAATGCGGACTCAATATTTTTTATATCTTTGTCTGGCAAGTTAACACGAATGATTCCTGGTCGTTTTGATTTTGTCACACTTTGATCTAAATACGTTGCAGTACCGATTCCCGTGCGAAGTTTATCATAATCTACCTCAACAATATTCGCCCAGTTCCCCTTCATATTTTTTTGGAAAAACTCTTTATTTTGCGGTGAGAAACTTGTTGGCTCTGTACCTGCAATTTTTCCAGCCCAGCTACCGCCGCTCATTAGGGACCATGATTCAACTGGTTCACCTTGTCCTGAATACTTTGTATCATATTCATCTGGTAAGCCTAAATCATGACCATATTCATGTGCAAATACACCAACCGCTCCGTCTTCAGGCTCAATTGTATAATCGTATGCAGCCATCTTTCCGCCCCAGTTCGAAACAGAAGATTTTGTACCATCAATCGCATATGGCTTCGATCCTAGTTTTGAACGATGAGACCAAATCGCATCATCTTTCAATTTACCACCGCCAGCTTCTTGACCCACGCCTGCATGTACTACCATTAAATGATCAATGATTCCATCTGGCTCATTTTTATTTCCATCACCATCTTGATCATATTGATCAAATTGATCATAATCAGCTAAATTAATACCTTTTGCTACCGCTGCTTTCAATGCTTCTTTCACAAAATCTTTTGGGCCTAAAGGACCTTTATTGTCATGACCAGTTCCCGCATCAGCACCATAATCTGACGCTTTTCCTGGAACAGTAAGCCATTCCGTTACAGTTCCATCAACTGTGTAACTTCCGCCAGATTGTTCTTCATAATACTGTTTAAATGTATTAATTTTCGATCCATCAAATAATGTAAATGGTTCATCACCAAATAACATTTTTTGATAATGTTCACGATTAAAGTCCTTAGAATACATATAACCCGGTTCTTGATCAATATTATTATGCTTAAAATCGCTAAATTCTACGAGTAACACAAGTACTTTATCTTTTCGAACAGCCCCATTGTACTCAGCTTGCTTCGCTGGTGTAGTCGGTACTTTTCCATTTAATTTTCCTGGGTTCAATCCTGCACCTTGCCCAGCTACTGGTCCTACTTCGGGCTGCTGCGCTTGTTCATTTTCCTTCATTTTTGCATCTTTTACTTTTTTCATAAAATCTGAAGCTTCTTGCGTAAGGTTATCTCCTGTCAAGATTTCTTTCCCAGGGTTTTCCCCTTTCTTTTTCTCAACATAATTTTCGACAGCCTTTGATGTCTCAGCTTGTGATGCAGATTGATCAATTACTCCCCTTTGCTTCAGCGCTTCTGCCAATCGCTCCTCTGGTATTAAATGCTCATCAATTGGTAGAGATGGTGGCGCATCAGCATACGCTGCATGACTTCCAAAAGCAAATGTACTACTTAGCACGGCTGCTGTTGTTAATACCGCTAAAGGTTTTAATTTCTTTTTCTTTTTCAATGTATTTCCTCCCCAGTGTCTGCAAATTATCGTTTTTTGCCGATAGCAACATAATATTCGTTATAATACGAATATTCAATCTTTTTAAAAGGGTAAAATGTTGAGAAATATTTTTTCTAGGGTGAAAAACATAAAATAGGTAAATTTACAGGACGTTCACTCTAGAATTTGTGATTCTCTTTCCTCTTTTTTTCGAGTAAAATCTCATCTACACAAAAAATGCCAATTCCTAAGTAGTAGCTAAGGAATTGGCATTTTTTTAAAGAGAATGCTTTATGAATAAACGGCTTGCTTCTTCTGGTACATAGAACTTACCATTGCTTTCTACAACAACACTTCCTAATTCATAATCTTTATTCTTAATACGAATTATATTTTTGTTAACAAATAATTGAGCTGTTACATTATTATGTTTTACTACGAGTACAGGGTTCGCTACATCAGTTTTATCTATTGTTACAGTTGCACCATTCTGCTTAAAAGCTAATTTACTCTCTACAAACAATTTTTTTGTTACTTCTTCTAAGTTAAAGCCCATCGCTTTCGCCATCGTCTTTGCAACGTCCGTGTTGTGAATTAATCCAGATGGATTTTGAGGACCATATGAATATAAAAATACATCCTCACCTGTATGCCCTCCTGTTGTAAAGCCTATGTTCGCACGGTTAGCCAACAATGTAGTAAAAATTGGACCTACATCTATTTTCTTTTTAGCCGCTTGTAACCTTTCTTTTTCATCATAAGTTAAATGATCCAAGCCATATAACTTAGCTACATCTTCTACATTTGATAAATCAGATTTCAAATTATTTATAGTCCCTTCAAGAGTCATTTTCGCTTTTTTCAATGGATCAATGTATGCAGAGACCGGCGTAATATTATAACCTTTTGTCGTATTCATATTCCCTATAGAAATACCGCTGTTACCATGGTCAGCTACGGCGATTAGCATCGTATTACCATCTTTTTTTGCAAATTTTAATGCTTCTGCAACTGCATTATCAAATGCTAACACATCACTAATTATCCCAATTGGATCATTGACATGAGCTGCCCAGTCTGGCTTACTTCCCTCTACAAACAAAAAGAAACCATTTTTATCTTTTGATAACACTTGAATTGCTTTTTCCGTCATTTGAGAAAGTGTTGGTTGCTTTGGATTTGTTGCTTCACGATCCATATCAAACGCTAAGGCATTATGTGAGAAAGAGCCCCAAATTTTATTAGATTTAGAGCCTAATAATGCTTCTTTCGTTTCAACAAAGTCGTACCCTTTATTTTGAATCACTTTTACTAAATCTTCACCATCTTTTCGAATCCCACTATCTGTCTCGGGTAGAAGCACCGCTTTTCCCCCGCCTAATACGATATCTATATTTTGATACACTTGTTGCTCTGCAATTATGTCAAAATGCTTGCGGTTGACATGATGAGCAGAGAACCCGGCCGGAGTAGCATGCTGAATTTCAGCTGTAGCAACAATTCCAGTTGCGCGACCTGTACGTTTGGCACCTTCTAAAACATTGGCAACTGGCCGTAACTTGTCCTCTTCTTTTATTGGTTTTAAACCAGGTGTACTTACAGTAGAAGGTAATACACCTACATATCCTGAATTCGATTTATTCCCAGTCGCTAAAGCTGTAGCTGCTGGGGCTGAGTCTGTTATAGCTGATTCCGCCGAATATGTACGAACTCCTCCTGTTACAATTTCATCTAATGCAAGTGGTTTCCCTTTATACAAGCGAGCTAATGTGGTTGCTGAAGAACTCGTTCCGTCCATAACCATTATGATTACATTTTTCGGTTGACGTTCTACTTTTTTCACTTTAGCTTCCACCGAATGATCATTCATCATGCTTACAGTACAGAACATACTTAGTGTGATTGTTCCTACTAACAGTAACCTCTTCATAAGTAAACTTAAATTCGACATTGTTCTTCCTCCGTAAATATACAAAAAGATAATTTTCTTTTACATTCCACAACTTATATATGTTTTATTAGTCCCCAATTTCCATGAAGCTAACAATCATTACCTTCACTTTCTTTTATTTAAAAAGCAACGGTACATATCATAGCTTTTTATTTTCAAATAATTAGAAGCCAAACCTCTTTTATAAAAATGTCTTATCATTCTCTTCACTAACATATATTTATCAATAAAAATCCGATTGAAATAAATAAAGTTTTATTGTTAAACAATAAATTTTATGTTAAATTAAAAGGATAATTTAAAAATGAGGTGCTTTTTATGAAACAAGGATCAACACTCTTTTTAAAGATAGCTATTATCCTTATCGGTATTCCTGTTTTCGCTTTTTGTATATTTTTAATTCCTAACATCGGGAATTATGCAGCGGAATTGTATCCCGATATTGCATATATAAAATATCTTGTTTTAATCAATCTATATGCAACGGTGATACCTTTTTATTTCGCTCTATACGAAGCCTTTAAACTTGTAAGCTACATTGACAAAGGTAATGCCTTCTCGAAATTATCTGTTAGCGCTTTAAAAAAGATCAAGCAATGCGCTGTTACAATTTGTATATTATATATAGTAGGCATGCCACTCTTCTATCTTGTAGCAGAGAGAGATGACGCACCTGGTATTATTATAATTGGCATGATCCTAATCTTTGCTTCAATGGTAATCGCGGTCTTTGCTGCCGTTCTCCAAAGACTATTAAAAGATGCGATAGATATAAAATCAGAAAATGATTTAACGGTCTGAGGTGAATAATATGGCAATTATTATTAATATTGATGTAATGTTAGCGAAAAGAAAAATGAGTGTAACAGAGCTTTCGGAGAAGGTTGGAATTACAATGGCTAACCTTTCTATTTTGAAAAACGGAAAAGCAAAAGCAGTTCGGTTTTCAACTTTAGAAGCTATTTGTAAAGCATTAGAATGCCAACCTGGAGATATTTTAGAATATCGCCCTGAAGATACCGAATAAAAAGAGTCCTTCATACGAGAAGGACTCTTTTTATTTGGTATTACGGCGCAAAACTAATTTGACCAGTAAACAATAAGATAATTGCGATGATCCAAAATATAAAGAATGATGAGGACAGTAGTAATGAAAGAATAGCAATCCCCTTCTTCTCTGTTTTTTTCGTCATTGTAATGATAGAAAGTATGATACCTACAACTGTGAGAGCAACTGTAATATAATCTCCCACTATATTACCTACATTTGCTATCCTTGTCGGTGTTATAAAAACGAACAGAAAGCATAAAATGCCAATGAGTAAAGATATATAGCTTATTTTACTGTACTTCTTTTTAGGAACTAGTTCAGTTTTCATACTAACCCATCCCTTCTATATAGCTATGAGTTCATATTAGCACAAATAACCATAATTTAGTTAAAAAAAGCAGATACAGCGGAAACTCCCGCTGTATCTGCTTTTTATTTAATAACTAAACCTGCTATTTCTTCTTTATCATTATAAGTTATGATAAAGGTACGTTGTTCTTTACTATATTTCGCCACAAGAATAACCGTATATAAACCATCGTTTTCTTCAATCGATTGTTTTTCAATTTTTTCGAACGTACCAGCTTTCTCGATTATAGGGGTGAGATCTTTCATCTTTTCTTCTGGCAATGCAGCTGTCATTTTACTATCAAATTTCTCATGCACTTCTTTATACTTTGCCTCATTTAATAATGATACAATTTCTTCCGCTTTCGGAATAAATTTTTTAGACGTACTTTCATCTACTTTATTACCGGTACATGCTGCAAGTGCGAATACCGCGATAGCACTTATAATAATAAGTAACATTTTTCTCATTTTCATACACCCTTTCTTTTTAAAATGAAACTATAACTAAAAGTGAGTAAAGCACAAATTGCTATTGAAACTTCCGACGTAATGATCCCGCTTTTCCCTGGTACATATAGAGAAATAATGCCTGCCAATGCATTTACAGCCCCATGGATGAGGATTGCATATACTACATAACGAAATTTCTTTTGGACGACAGCTTGCAATATAATGAAGGAAAGCCCAATATGCAATACCATCGCAAAGATTCGCTCAATACCACCAAGATAATAGCTGTCACCGTTTTGAATGACTGTTTGAGACAATAATAAGGACAAGACCGGGACACCAACTATCAGCACCGCTTCAATACCACCATGCCCTGCTCCAAATAAAAAACCAGACTGCCAATCTCGTTGCTTCATAAAATAACGCATTGCGATAAAACGAGCTGTCTCTTCAAAAATTCCAGCTGATATACTAAGTAAAACTGCAAATAGTATAGGCTGCATAACGGAAAACATTTGAAAATCTGTGCTAGTTCCATTTAAATAATTTAGTATTGGTATGCGAATCAATATTTGTGATACAACAAAAGCCAATACCCCTAACATATATGGAATATAGCGTTTCTTCCAAAAAGCATATAAAAGTGCAATAAGCGGTAAACCAAAGCTAATCATTGTTGTAAAAATAAGACCATTCATCTCGCTTCACCTCTTACTTGAAGTGTATAAAATCGAGCGAAGAAAGTATGTAGTTATTTCTTATTCGGTTTCATTTTCATCATAGATGGTCATTTCATCTCTTTTAATATAAATGTTTGCGTGAAATAAGGACTTACATAAGTTGTTTCTAACGTCGCATTATTTGTTTTATTTATGATCCGTTTTAACGAAAATAGCCCGTACCCTCTAGCCCCTTCTTTACTTGAATGATTTTTCTCATAAATTTTTTGCAAATCAATCGCTTCACCCTTCGAACTATTACGCACGATAAAATATTGCCTTGCATTCATTTCAAAGAACGCGATTTGCAATATCTTCTCCTCACTTTGTACTGCTTCTTCAATTGCATTATCTACTAAAACTGAAATGATGCGAATAAATGAAATAATCGTCATTGAAACACGTTCAATGTTCTCTGGTATATCAAGCATTACTTTTATTTGTTGCTGCTGGGCAGTGCCGACTTTCGCTCTTAATACACTTCTTACTTCAGGAATATGTATGCGAGATAATTTCGCAATATCAAGTTCATGATCATTTATTGATTTTAATGTAGGTGCGACAACATCATAATACACTTGCTCGATTTCTTTCACATTTTTTGTACGTATTCCCTCTTCTAACGATAGTAATACATTCATATAATCATGACGGAAACTAGCAAGCTCATCGTGCATATCCTCTAATTTCTCCACATAATCTAATAACTCTTTATCTAAACGTTTTTCATGCTCTTCTCGTAACTTTTCTTTCGATAAATGTGAGCTTATTAGTACAATGATTAGTAATAATAAAAAAATAATAATCGCTGAATTATAACTTACTTCACTGTATTGTTGATTTATTTTTGCTAAAAACTCAGTTGACGGCTGAGTTAAAATTAGTTCAATAATAAACCCGATCATTAATAATATATAAGTTATATAATATAACGGACTACCTACTATATATTGAGCAATTTTTTGAATTCTTTTACGCGCTACTAAAATACCGATAAGAGTAAGGATTGATACGATAAGATGAATCATGCTACCTGTCCATAAATATAAATTGAATGGCGTTAACATAAAAATTTTCATTCCTAAATCGAAAAGCAACATTTTCACTAACGTTATAATCACCATACTCACTAGTGCAAAATATACATTATGCTTAAATTTCAATTCATTTTGCATCAATCCTAAACTTATTAAAAATAACACAATCGTACTATTCAACTCTGGATATCTCGTTACTGTTACGACAATAGCAAGTAAAATAATGAATACCGCACTTAAAGCTATTAACATTTTAACTGACAATCTATTGTACCGGATTAATTGTATGTATAAAAACGTGTGACACATACTAGTAAGCAGTATTGCAAATAAATCATAAATATACATTACATCTCACCCTTTAATATGTTACGTACTTTACTCACTAAACGACGTGATACCGGAATACGTTTCCCGCTGTTTAAAACTAACATTTTTTGCTGCGCATCGTAAGAAGACATTTGCTTCGTATTCACGATATATGATTGATGACAACGCAATAAACATTCATCGATTATTTCAATTTCCTTTAAAGTTCCATAAAAATAAACGATTCGATCTAACGTCACTAATGCTAACCGGTGCGGTTCATCAGTCATAACATATTCAACTTCATGAAAAGGAACCCGCACAGTGGCATTACTATTTTCAACGATAAAGTCATCAGACGGTATACTATGCTTATTTCTTGCTTCATATTGAAGTAAACATTGTTCAAAAACTTTATATCTCTCCTCGTATGGCAACCCTTTATCAATGAAAGTTAAAGCTGCTACCATGTATTGATACGAAATAGGTGCAAATTCAGAGTGCGTCGTTACAAACACAATAATTCCTTGCGTATCATACTTTCGTATTTCTTGCGCCACGTGTAACCCTTTTCGCTCTTCTCTTTTTATCTCTATATCTAAAAAATAGATTGGGACATACTTCGCCTTTGGAATGTTAGTAATAATGTTTTCACTCTTACTAGTTACCTCAATAAAATCAAAAGGCAACCTATATTTCTCACAAATCTCTTCAACTAACCGCTTCATTTGCTGCGCTTGTATGACATCATCTTCTAAAATAAAAATACTCATGTGATCACTCGCTTTATTGGAATCTTTTCATCTATAGATTTATCTATGGATATATAATTCAAATCGTTATACTAATCTCCTTCTAAAGAATTGAAATAATTAATTTGCTGTTACATTGGAAAACCTCAACTTTTTAAGCAAAAAGTTGAGGTTTTCTTCAAACTACTTATAAAGAAATTTCCCATCATTCACTACCTTAAAAAATTCCGAGTAATGCGCTAAAGAATAATCTGCTACATCACAATTCCCTTGAAACATACAAGTTGAAATACCTAATTCTTTTGCAGGTATTAAATCTAACTCCCTATCCCCAATAGCTAAATCAATATTGTGCTTTTTATGTAGATGATCATAAGATAAAGAATTCGGTTTTCGGGGGAAGCCATCGTCAATTGTTACCATGTCTACGAAGTATTTATCCCAGCCGTAATGGTTTAATATAGATAATACACCCGCTCTATCTTTATGAGTCATAATTACATTTTTATCGGCAAACTTTAAAACCTCTTCCACCTTTTCAAATGGCTTTATATCTTCTATAGTAATTCGACTCTCTAATACATCAATTTCACTTAATTGTTTTTTAGATATTTTATAGTAATCAATTGCGTGAGAAAATGAAACTTTTAAATTTGTATAGATTTCTTCTTCACTTATTTCTTCTCCTAAAACTTGAGAAAGAACCTTTGTATAAACTGGATACGTATCAAATAACGTACCATCAAAATCCCATAAAATATTCATTCTATTCACCTTCTATTTTCAAATCATTTGATGATTAAATCCGCCCTATCCTTCGGCGATTCCGTTTCTAAATAATAATCCTCTGCCTTCCAATACCTATTCTCAAACTTTGAAAGTTTTTTCTGCGTTTCCTTACTCTCGCGCAGAAACCTTGTCTCTCTTGGACAATCCAAATACACCATATAATGAAAGAAATCTCTCCATTCTTTTCGCTGTAGAAAAACACCTTCAATTACTATTACACCTACTATGGGGATCTGTACTTTTTTCATTTCGCATGAATCTGTCTTATCATTATAGAACGGTAATTTCAGTTTTGTTTCGTTTTGCAACTTTTGAAAAAAATGCTGCCGAAGCCATTCAATATCCCATTGTAAATAATAGTACTCATACCATTCTTCATATTCAGTGTGATATCGTTTATTACGCTCTACTATAAGATCATCAATATGAAAAATATGAAACGGAATACTTTCTTGTTTCATATTTTCTTTTAAGTTTGTTACAAATGTTGTTTTTCCTGATCGACTTAAGCCATCTATACCTAAAATGAACCTATTTTCTTTATGCTTCTTCATAACATTTATTATTTCACTCATACTCATTACTTCTTCCACTCTTCTTTTAATAACGAGTATAAAATGGTATCATGAGCGACACCATTTTGAATCATATGTTTTCGAAGTAATCCTTCTTCTTGAAAGCCTGCTTTTGTTAACAACTTTTTAGAAGCTTTATTTTCTACATATACAACAGCTGCGATTCTTATAAGTTGCAACGTTTCAAACCCGTAAGCTAAAATTGCTTGTAATGCTTCGGATGCATACCCCTGTCCCCAATATGTATCATCTAATTCATAACCAATTTCAGCTCGTTTATGATGATTGTTTATTAGATGAAATCCGCACGTTCCGATTAATTGGCCCGTGCCCTTTTTCTCAATTCCCCAGCGAAATACAGTTCCCTCTTCATAACGATTTTTAAACGTTTGAATCGTTGTTTTCGCTTGATCAATATTTTCGAAAGAATCCATTCCGAAATAACGTATTACAGATTCTTTTGAAAAATAATGGAACATCGTTTCTGCATCTAACAGTGTAAGTTCTCTTAATCTTAAACGTTCTGTTTCTAGTTTTGGAAACCCCATCTCTTTTTCTCCTTCTATTCTAATGAACTGCAAATTTCAATATAATTCCCATCCGGATCTGCAATGTATGCAATTGTTTGTCCCCACGGTTTTACAATTGGTTCAACTAAAATCTTAATACCTTGCCCTCTGAATTGCTCAATCGTTTCTTGTACATTTTCAACAACGAATCCCAATTCAAAATGAAAAGATTGTAACTCGCCTTCTGTAAGTGGTAATCCTGTTAATTCTTTTACGTCTTGCCGCGTATTCATCGCTAATATGGTAGTCCCCGTATTAAATTCAATATATGTACCATGCTCTGCTTTTATCGGTAACTGTAATACATCTTTATAGAATCTTAAACATTCCTCAAACTCTTCTACATATAAAATGATGTACTTCATTTTTAAATTCATTTTACATCCCCCTTTATATCCATCCCTAAAATTTCGACAAAAGTCTCATAAAAACCTTGTTTCCTATAGTAACGAGCACAAAAAAATGAGGCCGATTTCTCGGCCTCCCAGCTTATTGGCATAAAACAGGAGATTTGGTTTGGACATAACCAGTTCGTACTCTTATTATATTTTATTTTTTCTGAATTTTAAATACATTAAACACCTATTTATATTGAGAAAGTTTTTTTGCTTGCATAAAATTAATGAGTTTAAGAAATGCTACAAATGGAGGTGTATACATATGGAACCAATGCTATGTCCAAGTTGTAAAACGAACCGTACTCGCTTTAATATTCTTGAGCAACAAGTAAAACCAGTCAAGTTAAATCCACAAACTGGTCAAGTAGAAGAAGAATACACAAATGAAACGATGAATGCTTTTCATATGGCTTATCAAGGACCTACATACAGAGTCCAATGTGCTGTATGTGGACTTGTTGAAAATCCTGAACAATTTATTAAACCTGCTCAAAATCAGTCTTTCTAATAATGTCATTACTATCCCTTTTAGAAATAGATTTTTCTATAAGGGATTTTTTCGTTATATACGGTAATAAAAAACGTATTTCTTCTTTATTATTATATGTTAAACTTCGTACTCTTTTGTTAATTTTCATAGAAGAGTAATGCATCAAGCAATGTTAATATATAGGATTCTGAATTATTTTAACTAGCTGTTTATTATTAATAATCCTTTCTTATTCATTTATGATTTTTCTTTAGATTATATAGTTAACTGGTAGTTCTACATCTTTATTGTTTAGTTTTTATTATATAAAAAAGAGTGAACAAATTACGTTTATATAGAGACAAAAGAAGTTGATTTTAATATTTCTTATTGCTCTCATCAACTTCTTTTAAACTCCGCTCTTTATTATAATATTTCACCTTTTAATTTCTTGATTTTCCAAGAGAGTCTTATAAAGAAGTACATCCACATACAACCTGAAAGACCTGTCATAACTTTCGCCCACATTGGCACCCTTGATTCCATCGGGCTTAAAAATAGGTTATACATTGATGGTAATATACTTGCTGATATAATAACAAGGAATAGCAATAACTCATTTAGCTTTTGTACCCTCGTCTCCTTTTCTGAGTATATATCAGGTAATTCATTTACCTCTTCTACCTCTTTACAAAAATAATTCCATCTTGTGAAACTTGTTACGCGTTTCCAACCTGACATTTCGTATATTTCGAAATACTCTTGTTGTTGTTCTTTCGAATCTTTATAAACCAATCTAAAATCAGCTTTGTATATTACATCTTTTGGCTCCGTTTTCTGAAACGTATACATTAAATTATATTTTTGTAACCCCCAACCTTGCTGATGCATCTTTCGTAAAAAAGCTTCTTCTTTTTCTAAATTCCATGCCGTAAAAAACTTAAATACCCTTTTTGTCTCCATCTTCCATTCACTCCCCTAATATACTATTCCCATTCCTTACAGATCTCTGCAACCTGTTATACTCTAGCTCTAATACTTCTTTACCAAGTAGCGTTAACTCATAGCACTTCTTTCTATCTGTTGAGGCAACTTCAACAATTAATTTCTCTTTTAATAACTTCGTCGTATTCCCGTATAAAGTTCCAGGACCGAGCTTTACTTCTCCATTTGTCATCTCTTCTACCAATTGCATAATTCCATATCCGTGCATTGGTTTCACTAGTGATAACAATATGTAATATGTTGCCTCAGTTAACGGAATATATTTTCTCGCTTTCGTATTCATTATAATCACCTCCGATACATCGCTTTCTGATATATCGACTCGCGATATATCGTATAACGATATTATATATTCACATTCCAAAATATGCAAGAGTATAATTTAATAATTGAATATTTATTTCTTTGAATTGAAAAACCATATAAATTTTCTGAATAATTTGTTAAAATATAGAAATATCCGTTTATATTTTGAAAGGAATGATACATATGATAAATAAATTGAAAGAAAATATAGGATCAGTTTTTGTAGGTAAAGAAAATGTTATCGATCTATTAATCGTTTCCTTGCTTGCTGATGGACATGTGCTTCTTGAGGATGTGCCTGGTACAGGGAAAACGTTACTTGCGAAAACACTTTCAAAAAGTATTGGTGGTAATTTTTCTCGCGTACAATTCACACCGGATGTACTTCCGAGTGATGTGACAGGTATTGAATATTTCAATCCGAAAACGAGCGAATTCGAGTTAAGACTTGGACCAGTCGTGGCAAACATTTTACTGGCAGATGAAATTAACCGTGCAATGCCGAGAACACAGTCTAGTTTATTAGAAGCGATGGAAGAACGACAAGTGACGCTTGAAAAGCAGTCAACTCCTCTTCCAAAACCGTTCTTTGTTATTGCGACGCAAAATCCAATTGAATCACAAGGAACGTTCCCCCTTCCAGATGCACAGCTTGATCGCTTTTTAATGACAATTTCTATAGGTTATCCGAATCCTGAAGATGAACTACAAATGATGCGACGTTTTCGTAACGATGCACCACTAGAAAATGTCACATCTATTATTACTTTAGATAATATTTTAGAGGCACAGAAACGAGTAAAAGAGATTTTCGTATCAGAACCGTTAGAACATTACATTATTAAACTTGCTCATGCTACGAGAAATCATGATTATATCGCAAACGGTGTAAGTCCACGTGCCTCACTTGCATTAGTACGTGCAGTTCAAGCACTAGCCTTTTTACGTGGAAGAAAATATTGCACACCAGAAGATATACAATTGTTAGTTCCTTCTGTTTGGAATCACCGTATCGTCTTATCAATGGAAGGCGCATTACGTACGACAAAAAATGAAATTATGCAAAAGATTTTAAAAGAGGTTGACGTACCAGTGGAGATTGAGCAAGCATGAATGGACAGCGCGTTGTAACTGTACCTTTATTTTTTCAACTTCATATTATTCAATTATCTGTTCCAGGCGCGATACTATTTACATTTTTTATGCCGCAACGAATCATTATGTTTTTCTTTTTCTTCTACTATTTATTTGCGATTTTCCTTTATAAATATGTCGCTTACATAGAGAAAAAGTTTCAAGTGATAAACGAGAAACAAACAACTCGTCTTTTCCCTGATGAATCTGGACAGCTTTTCATTCATTTAAAAAATGGAGCAAACATACCACTTGTTAATGGTATTTGTTATTTTCATTTAGACCCGTCCCTACTGCCGCATAAAGATCAAGGAATTGATCAAATATCGAAAACGTTATTCTCTTTTCCTTTTTCACAACCTGCTCATTCCATGCAAAAATGGGATTTAACATTAACCGCAACGAAGCGTGGCGTGTTTCAAATTGAACAGTTCGAATGTGCTTTGAAAGATCCTTTTCATTTATTATCTGTACATTTACCTGTATTTGATAAATTAAGAACTGAAATTATTGTGTATCCATCACCTAAAGAAGTAGCAGGTTTGCAAGAACTTCAGCAACTTTTAAATGGATCTTATCGAACGAATTTTTCTTTTTACAATGATGAAACATCTATTATCGGTGTGAAACGGTACGAACGTGAGTCTTTCCGTTCCATTCATTGGAAAGCATCTGCCAAAATGCAGGAATTACAAGCAAAGCAATATGAACCTGTTAAAAATTATAGTTGGACAATTTGTCTTTCATTAGCTGCTGATCGCGGGTTTGGTTGGAAAGATAATATAGAAGACCTTATTTCATTTGCAACATACATTTGTCAATATGCTACGAAGCATCAAATACCGTTTGAATTATTTATTAGTGTATTAGCTGAAGGTGGCCCTCTGCACTTACCATTAAATGAAGGACAAACACATTACGCAAAAGCTTTAGAGGAATTGGCACGTATTTCAGACGATAGCACACTAATTCCGAAACAAGGATTTCTCCATTATACAAATAGAAAAGGAGAACGATCGTCTACAATGATTTACATTGGCTTGCAGAAGAATGACCTCTCTCTTCTATCGCAACCTACGTTTCTCATAAATAACGAAGGGATGGTGGAAAAGCTTGAAAACTTGGCTCTATCACGTTAATGACTTTATTCTGCTGCTCCTCCTTTCGTTATTAACAGAAAGGGACGAACTTATAGCTATTACTATATTTTTAGCAACGAGCTATATTGCCGTATTTCTTATTCATAAATTAATGAAGAAAAAAACAACAGGATTTGTCATACTGTTAATGACTCAAATAATCGGTTGTTCTATTTTTCTCCCTTTCTCTCTATTTGGCACAATTATGTTACCGCTTTTCTTCTTTATCGTACATGTAGTTGGACCAGGATACCCAGTTCAAAAATCGTTAGGTGGTATTGTTTGGTTTGGTGTTTCAGCTATATTTTATGCGCCTTTTCCACCACTCGGGAAACTATTACTATTAGTTATACACATTATGATTACATTTTGGTTAACTGGAGCAAATCGTAATCAACAGTTATTACGTTTCGCTTCTATTATTACGATTGGTGTAATGAGTATATTAATTGTTCAAGTTTTTCCTTTTATTCGAGTTATTTTTAGTTTTATCATAGAAATAGTCGCATTAGGGGTCGGTTATATTATAAATCCGTTTCTCATAGCAGCTGAATTGAAAGATACTGAAGGAGTTTGGGCGAGTAAAGGTCATCTCTTAAAACCACAAATTGAAGATGGAAAAACACCTCCTGATTTTGATCCAACTCTTATAAATAGCATAACCATAATAGCCTGTGTAGCCATTGCTATTTACGTTGTTTGGAAAATAGTTAAAAAGCGAAAACAATTAATTTTACCAAATATACCTATCTTCGAATCTACTATCATCACTGATAAAGAAGGAATGAACCAAAAACGTTTGAAACGAAACAAACCGCCACATAACGAAATTCGAAAAGATATTTTTAAGCTTGAAAGTAAGTTAACTCCCCCTTTAAATAGAAATCGAGGAGAAACTATTGAGGCATGGTTAGATAGAATAAATAGTGAAGAAGATGTAAATATTCAGAGTCATATTATTATTAATGCTTATAATACAGTGCGTTATTCAAATGAGGAAAACACCGTACTTTTGTATGAATTTAAGGAAGAAATCCATAAACTCTATGCATATCAGAAGAGTTTAAAGAAAAGAAAGAAATAACACAACAAAAAGACTCCTATTTTCATAGGAGTCTTTTTATACTTCTACGTTACTTTTTAAATTGAGGCGTTTTTCCCTGCTTCAATCTCTAATGACTCTTCATGCCACCAAAGTGTTTCTTCAGGATCTTCTTTAGCAATTTGGTGTGCTTCTTTTTTCGATTCTACTGTAGGATATGAACCTTTTAGCGCACGTCCTGATGTTGTAACGAATAGTACACTAAATACGACTAATCCAATAATACTTACACCTGTTAAATAAAATGCCGGTGCGAGCGGGTTACCAGTCGCATGAACTAAGTATGAACATACAAGTGGTGTTGTTCCACCGAATATTGATACAGAAATATTAAATGAGATCGAAAGTGCTCGATAACGTACATCGGTGAAAAAGAGTGATGGTAATAATGACGGTAATGTTCCTTCATACACACTTAGGAAGAAACCTAATACGAAAATACCTGCAAATATAGCGGCAATATGTCCGTTACCTATTAGTAAAAATGCTGGAATTGCAAATACAGTTAAACCAAGTAAGCCGATTTGCACAACTCGTTTATTACCAATTTTATCACTTAATTTACCGAAATAAAGTGCTAGCGGAATCATAAGTGCCATCGTAATCGAAATAATTAATAAGCCAGTTGTTTCTTTGACTTTAAGTACTTGAGTTAGATAAGAAGGAATATACGAAAGAATCATATAATTCGTGATATTAAAGAAGGCGACAATTACTGTGCTTAATAAGAAGTCTTTTTTGTGATATTTCATAATATCCATAAATGAAAATTGTTCATTGTCTTCAGATTCCTCTTGTGCTTTTTCCATCTCTTCAAAAATGGGAGATTCATCTAAATGACGGCGTAAATATAAACCGACCAAACCAATTGGTGCAGCTATTAAGAATGGAATACGCCATCCCCAGCTGAGCATTTGCTCATCTGTTAACAATAACGTCAAAATGGTAACAATTACCGAAGCAGCAATGTAACCTGAGAGTGTTCCAATTTCAAGACCACTACCGAGTATACCACGCTTTTTATCTGGAGAAGATTCTGCGATATAAACCATTGCTCCTGAATATTCTCCGCCTGTAGAGAAGCCTTGAATCATTCGAGCAACTAAAAGTAGTATTGGTGCCCATACACCAATTTGTTCATAGGTTGGTAGTAATGCGATGAATAATGTAGAAAGTGCCATTAAAATAATAGTAGTACTTAACACGATTTTTCGGCCGTACTTATCTCCTATTCTACCAAAGAATACACCTCCGATTGGTCGAACGAGAAAGGCTGCTGCAAATGTACCGAATGTAAGTACAAGTTGCAATCCACTATTATCAACACCTGAGAAGAATAATTGACTTAAAATTACCGCTAAATACGCGTATAATCCGAAGTCAAACCACTCCATTGCATTCCCTATACCAGTAGCAACTACTGCTTTCCTGGCTTGTTTAGGATTGACAATATTAACGTCTTGAGGTTCAAAATTTAAATCATTATTTTGTTGCATATAATAAAACAGCTCCTTATTTAATTTAACTTCTTTAAGCACACCTTCTCTTATTGAATAAAATTAATTCGAAGCACTTAAGGAAAATTAACGTCTCCTTATCTGTTATTATTGTTTCACATAATTAATTATTTGTCCAATGAGATGCTCTCCAGGTTAAGTAATTTACTATTTTAAAAAGCTGAGGAAGCCGCTAAAATAGCGCCTTCTTCAGCTTTTTATATTTTTTTAAATACTTGCTGTAGCAGCTATGTTATGAATACAAGAAATAAACTCATAAGTGAATGCGTCAATTTCCTCTTTCGTAATAATATACGGCGGAAGTAATCGAATAATATTCCCTTGTGTTACATCGACTAACATTCCTTTATTCATTAACTCAATCTGTAATTTCTTCACATTTTCATTCGTGTCATTCACACTTATCCCAAACATCATCCCCGCATGACGCACTTCCTGAATATAATAAGAATTTTCTTTCTGAATGTCTTGCAGTTTGTCATTCAAATATAGTGACGTTTCATAAGCTTCTTGCATTAACCCATCATCAAGTAATGTATTTAATACCGTTAATCCTAAAGCCGTCCCCATTGATGAATGAGCAAATGTTGTGCCGTGATCTCCTGGCGCAAATACACCACATAACCTTTCACCTACAATAATTCCGCCAAGTGGTATCCCGCCTCCTGCTCCTTTACCAATTTGAATAATATCTGGTGTAATATTGAAATTTTGATAAGCGAATAGTTTTCCTGTCCTCCCCATACCACTTTGAACTTCATCAACGATAAGTAGTACATTATATTTCTCACATAAGTTTTGAACACCATGTAAATATTCACCCGATAATGGATAAATTCCCCCGCTTCCTAATACAGGTTCTAACATAATTGCAATTGGATTTTCATGAATAATTGTTTCTTCTAATCGCTCTATATTCTCGCGCTCAACTTCATATACCGGAATCGATGTTTTAGGAAAATTTTGATACACACTTTCTTGTCTCGTAAAATGAAGTGCTCCTAACGTACGCCCGTGGAAACTGTTTTTCAGCACTACGATTCCTTCACGTTCTTCATGCGTAATAGCTCTATATTTATCAATTAATTTCAACGTTGTTTCTGTCGCTTCCGTACCAGAGTTTGTAAAAAAGACCTTTCCGTTTTTTAAAGAGCAATCAACTAATTTCTTTGCATATTCAATCGCAACTGGATTTAAAAAATGAAACGGTAGATGCAACGACTTCGTAACTTGATCCATTGTTGTTTGTACGATTTTCGGGTGATTGTATCCTAATACATTTACTCCGACACCAGAAAATAAATCTATATACTCTTTACCATCCACATCATACAGCTTACACCCTTCTCCTCTTTCTATCGCAAGCTTTGTACGACAGTACGTTGACATCATATACTCTTTATCTAATTGAAACCAATCCGACATGTTACATTCCTCCTAGTTATTTTCCCTGTTTTATTTATGTTCATTTTCTATAAAGTCATGTATAAATTCATTTTTAAGATTGAAATTTTAATAGTAATGTTCTTCCCGATATTCATTTTTCCATAATTTCTTCTATTTCAACAGGTCCACTACATACGCGTTTTTCTCATCTAGCGGTCTGTAACTAGTTTGAACTTAGCGTGTTATACATAATCAAGGCTATAAAATCATATTTAGTAACAATGGACGAAAAAGATTTGGAGGCTATATTGATGAATGAAAACTATGATAAACAGAGGCAATCTTTACTAGGGAAAGACTTTAATGATAATGGAGAACGTAATGGAGAACGTAATGAACAAGCTATACTTCACTCTCAAACAGTTGGTTCACGTGGACCTGTTCTAGAGCAAGATAGTGTGCTTCACGAGACGTTACAAGAATTTATTCACGAAAAAATTTTAGAAAGACCTGTTCATGTAAAAGGATTTGGTGCGTTCGGTTATTTTCAAACAATCTATCCAATGCCCGAACATACTAAACTAAATTTCCTACAAAATGCTAATGAGAAAGTTCCCGTTATGGTGCGATTTTCATTAGCTGTTAGCACGAAAGGAACTCCTGATACTGCTAGAAATGTACGCGGTTTTTCTACAAAATTTTATACAAAAGAAGGTATTTTCGATCTATTATGTAATCACATTCCTGTCTTTTCTGTTCGCGATCCGATGCGTTTCCCTGAAACAATTCAAGCGTTGTCACCTTCACCTAAAAATAATTTAATAGACCCTAATAGATTTTGGAGTTTTGTCGCTAGAGCACCTGAATCCATACATTTCGTTGTGCGTTTGTACTCTGATAATGGTACGGTCAAAAGCCTTCGCCACATCCCAGGACATAGTGTAAATACATATGTTTGGAAAAATGCAGAAGGCAATCGAAAGTATGTAAAGTATCATTGGTACCCATTTGAAGGTGTACAATTCATTACTAGTGAGGAAGCAAATAAACTGGCTGCTGAAAACCCAGATTATAGCGGGAAAGATTTATATGATGCAATTGCAAATGGTAAACCTGTGGAATATGGTTTATATGTCCAGCTCATGGACCCGAAAGATGAAGCGCATCTTTCTTATGACCCTCTAGATGATACAAAAGTATGGGATGAAAAGGTGTATCCTCTTATACCAGTAGGCAAAATGGTATTAAATAAAAACCCTGAAAATTATATGGAACAAATAGAAAAAGTCGCTTTCTCCCCTTCTAATTTACTAGACGGTGCTGAATTATCAGATGATAAAATGTTGCAAGGACGTGCGAATATTTATAGTGATTCTCAAAGAAGAAGAATTGGTCCCGAATTTCGGAAATTAACGATTAACAAGCAACAAAATTGGACACCTGCTAATCAAATAACGAGCGGTGACGGAAGATACGTTGAAGGTAAAATTGAAAGAACTTCAATAACGAAACAAGATGACTTTACGCAGGCTGGTGAATTTTATACGAAGTTAAAACCGATAGAAAAAGAACATCTTGCTGAAAACTTAGCTAGTGATTTGAAAGTTATATCCGATGATATTAGGAAAATAGTTTTGGAGTATTTCAATCAAGTATCAACTGATTTAAAAACAAGCATTGAGACAAAAATGAAAGAGCATTAAGAAGATTAAAACATGCTTTACGAATGAGAATTCAAATCTATATTAATTTTGTTCTTGTCAAAACCCAATGAAGTTATTTAATTTAAAAATATAAAGCCAATATATCCCTGTTCTATAATTAGAACAGGGATATATTGGCTTAGTTTAATTTTTAACATTACATACTTTATTTCGCTAAAAAATACAATAAGTTTCCTTTCAAAACAAATTCTAGTAAGCTATTTTACTTGTACCGTATAATTCCCTGTTCCACCACCATACTTATATACACTTAAGTAATATTTCCCTGGCTTTGCATTATAATTTCCAAGCAATTTGTTTCCGTCACGTATTGTTGCATAAGCTACATAATTATTTAGATCCGATTCAGAATATAATACCCAGTTCAGTCCAAGATTTTGTTCGTTCGTAACAGAAATTTGTAAATCTTTTTGATCCTTTACATCAATAACAAATTTATCCCCCTGATCTTGATCGCTCAAGGTTCCTCTTAACAAAATATTCAAAGATAGTGGGTTTGCTGTTTCAAATGAATTATTTGGTTCTTTTTCTACCGCCGTACCTTCTTCCGTATTCACTCCGCTAAACACAACATCATATTCATATTGTCCAGCATTATTTACACGGTAATTTACAAAATAAGCAGTCAATGTTTTATATCCAGTCCACTCTTTTCCTGAAAGACGTTTCAACATATCATTTGTTGCTTCATTCATCACTTTCCAGTCCTCAACTTCTCCTTTAGCCGCACTTCCTGTATATGTCCCCTGTAGTGTAAATGTATTAAAGAATTGTGATTTATTCTTTGTTACTTTCACATCTTTTAATTTCGCTTCATTCGTAATATCTGAAGTAACGTCCGAAAGCGATTTTGGATCATGCTGAGTTAAATACTCATCTGATACTTGTGGAATTGTATACTTATCGCGATTATCAATAAGCATTTGCATATAAGATTGATATTCTTCATTTAACTTATTATCTTTGCTTAATGTAGCACGGTATGCATCGTAACTTGAAACATCATTTGCGCGAATTAAATCATGTACTTTATCGAACATTTCTGGACGCTTATTATACATATATGATTGCAGTGCAAACGAATAATTATAAAAATCCCACGTTCCATATTTCGCATTTAATGTTTGTGATGCTGTATAACGTTTTGCAGGATCATTAGATAACCCACCAATTATACTTTTTCGCGGTACTACACTATCTAATCGCGTTGCACCTGCAAAGAACTCTGCGTTTCCTTCTTCAAACCATGTTAAACGTTCATTTTGATACATTTCTCCTTGTCCCCATAATCCCTGAACTTCGTACCTTCCCTGTAAGTAGTGCGTAAATTCATGGCGGAACAATTCTTCCAAACTATAAATGCTTTGCTCTGGTGTACGTTCATATGTAAAGAAAGTCCCTGTCCCTTCAATATAAATCCCACCATTATTCGTTTCATATCCGTACAGTTGACGATTAAATTGATACTCATCTGGGCTATTATAAATAACCATCGTTAACACATCATCAGCATGTCCACTTTCAAGTGGTTTATCGCTACCAACTGTACGATAAAATTGAGAGCGTACTTCTTTTGCCGCCCAGTATAGACGTTTAATTTTCTCTTCGCTAACTTTATCCCCAGCTTTAAAGACAATTGCTCCATCATCAAACGTATACGTTTTCGGTAAATATTTCTTTTTACCCTCTTCTCGAATTTGATCTAAATTTACAGTTTTTCCGTTCGCATCTATTCCTCCATAATTTGTAGTAATTTGTTCTGCCGCAACAAAGTATTGCTCTCCTAAATATGGATAAATTCGCATTGCATCTGTAACAACTTGTTGTCCTTTTGTCGGCGTGCTATGAAGCTTGCCCAATCGGCCAGCATAGTAAATTCCATTATTAATTAACCATCCATTTTTATTTGTTACTGTACCAAGTAGTGCAAAACGATTTACTTCATTAATAAAGTTATCAATATTTCGATACCACATCGTATCTTTTGGCTCTTTTCCAGTCGTGTACATATCCGTCTGAATATCAAAGTCAATTCCCTTCATCAACTCATATATAGCGTCTCCTTTTGTTCGGTCTTCAATGAAAGTTGCAAGATTATCGTTATATTGTTTAAAAATTTCACCTGCATATAAAACCGTTTCAACATCTGCTGATGCATTTCCAATTAATTTTCCATATGATGCAATTACTTTATTTTGTTCTGATGTACCAAGTTTGAAATTTGGATTTTTTGCAATTGTTTTTAAAGCTGGTAAACATTTATCATGGTAGCTACGCTCATTTAGTTTGCTTAATTCATCATGGTAAAAACCTAAATAAAATGCTGCACGTAGAGCTTCTACTAATGTTTCAATCCCTTTTGAATCATCTTTCGTATAAGCTTGTCCTTGTTCTGCTAGTTTATTAATAATTGCTTGCATTCGACTATCATCTTGATAGAATTTAAGACTATCACTATTAAACTGAAATAATTCCGGAATTTGATACCATTTAATTGTCACAAGAAGATCAGTTAATTGTTTATTATTTAATTGATTTAACTCAGCCATTGAATACTTTTTTTCTTCAGCTAACGGTTTAATATTATCGGTTGGTGCTAGTGGACGCTGCGATAAATCCGCTAATTTTAACCGTTTTGTAAAAGATGCATTTTCTTGTAATTTTGAAGGGTGCGCCAATTCATCAACAGATTTCTGTATTCCTACCGGCTCCATTTGTAATACGTTCTTCACATTTTTCTCTTTTGTCTCTGCTTGAATTTGCAAACCATTACATGTTATTGTCACTAGTCCAACACCAAGAATCCACTTAGAAATTTTCGAATATTTAACCATGCCATTTCCCCCTTAATAATTTAAAAGAAAATTCTGAATTTTAAAATCAAAAAACTCTTATTTGTATGTATTTACATTTCCGCTATAAATACAACTATGATCAATAATGCAATAGTAGCTTGTTTTATACTATTACGAGTACAGATTTCTTACATACAATCTCCCTCCCTTACATTTAATACAAGCAAAAACTGTGCCAATCATATTTCTTATGAATAGCCAACATTCTTTTATAAATACTGTAGAATAAAATATACATAGGTGGTTCAGCAATGTATAAATCATTTGACACAAAATCTAATGTTTATGAAGAACAAATTCATTAAATGTTATAAGTTCATTAGCCAGTAAATAATTTTCAACTAACAACATCTCAAATTTTTAAATCTCTCAAAAAAAGGTAAACAAACATATTCCATAAAGCTAATACGTTCGTTTACCTTTGTTATTTCATGTCAACAACAAAATATCGTTGAATAAAAACAGCATGAATAAGTATTTTGTTATTCATTTCTCTTTTTCATATAATCTTTTTCACATTGTAACGGCTTAAATTTCACTTTTTTCCCTTTCTTCTTTTTCGTTTTTATAACGAGCCATTCCCCTTTTTCAACGTCTAGTTTTAGGCGTTTCATTACATTAATATTATCTTTTTCTTTATAAAGTAAAAATGCTTCTTGCGCTCTCACAAATAAGCTAGGCTCCTCGCTAAATCCACCACTATCATAAATTTTAGTTAGCGAATTATAATAAGAATCATTTTCCTTTCCACCATACATCAAATGGGCAGCCTCCAGATCTCTTCTACTTACTTCCCAAAAACTATGCTCATCAATATTTAAATTAAATGTGGATTTAATGTCCTGTATTATATTCTTCACATACTTTTCATCTCGAATTTTCCTTTCTTCAAGACAATCCGAAGATAACCTTGGTGCATCTGATTGGGAATGTACAACGTGTTGTATTGATACACACAACATAAATACGCTTAAAATGTATAATGTTTTTTTCATATTTACATATCACCTCAAATGATTTATATACTGTATCATTTGAGGCTTACAATATTCTTATGCTGGAAATGAGAAAGATCCTATAAAATAAATCTTTTATAGGATCTTTCCGTCTAATATTGCTTTATCAAATTTACCGGTGAAGCAATTATCTTTCCACTTTTTACGTCATATAGCCCTATAGGTGTTACCCGTATAAATGGCAAGTGCGTCGCAGAAAAGAATAAAATTGTAAATGCTGGATCATCATACGCGTAGCCACGCTCTTGTAGTAATTTCACCATCTGTTTCTCTTCCTGTATTAATTCACTCATTTTTAAATTAGACATAATCCCGAGTAATGGCAATGCTATTTCGTGTAATACTTCATTCTTTTCAGCTATTACCATTCCCCCGCCAAGCTCTTTTATCCTATGAAAAGCTGTAAGCATATCTCCTTTACTCTTTCCAATAAGAATGATGTCACCCGTACCAGAATAAGAGCTAGCAAGCCCACCTAGTTCTTTCGCAAAACCTTTCACAACTGTATTAACTCGCCAACTGCCATTACGAGCAATCATCATAAGGAAACATTCATCATGATCTGTTGACAATTCATCACATTCTATGTTGATTTCACTAATATATGGTTTTGTAATAACGTTATTTAATAAGTGTATACCCGTTTTATTAGAGAAAATCATATCCTCTTTTTCTATGAACCAATCTAATGATAATGGAGTTACTTTACATTTACCCCAGTCTATATGTAATCCTTCATGCGTATTTACACCGTCACGCTTCACCCATTTCCCCTTTGCAATAACGCTCGCTGGTACTGGGTTTTCTTTACTTTCTAAAATATTGATATTTGCAATTCTACCTGTCCCAATCGAACCATGTATATGCTCCATATTATAATAACGAGCAATATTATAACTTGCCATATGATACGCATCTATTACTGGAACACCTTGCTTTATAGCAGTAGTAATCATTACATTCGTCATTCCGTTTTCGTAAAAGGACGGATGAGAACCATCTGTTGTGAAAAAGAATCTATCAAATTGCTTCACACCTAATTCCAGTAATTCTTTTAATAAAACTTCTAAATCTGGTCGGATGGAAGAGTTTCTAAGAGAAACAGTGTAACCTTGCATAAGACGAGTTAACGCTTCTTGACCCGTCATTGCTTCATGATCACAGTCTGTACCTAACAGTTTTAATTTTACTAACGTTGCTTCAGATGCTCCTGGGAAATGTCCTTCTACTTTTTTCTGTAATCGCTTTGTTTCCTGCACCCAAGTTAGCATTTCATCATCGCCATGTAATAATTTTGGCCATGCTGTTAGCTCTCCTCCTTGAAGAACTGCTTCATGCTGTAGCCACTCTATCATTTCTTCACTATTAAATAAAGATTCCCCATTTTGCAATTCAGTTTGTCCATCAAAACGGCACCACCAATACATACTAACTGGAAGCTTTTTAAATTCATCTAATAAATGAAATGATTCTTCACGCTTTAATGTGAAAAATAGAGTTAAATTATCATTAATAAAAGTTGTTGTCCCGGATTGCATCGCATGATTCGCTAACGTCTCTGGATTATATAATTGATATGGATGTGCATGCGGTTCTATGTAACTAGGAACGACATACTTTCCATCACAATCAATGACTTCACATTCATATAGTTGCTCTGGCAACTTTTCTCCTACATATATAATACGGTCATCATAAATCCAAATATTTGCTTGCATCCATTCACGTATATAGGAATTTAAGTATGTTGCATTCTTTAATAATTTGTGTGGACTTCTTGTACCGTCTATTATTTCAACATGTTCTCGTAATTGCTTGTTACTCCATCTAAACTGATTTTGTCCCAATGTATTTCACTCCAAATCAATTTACTTTTCTATTAAAACAAAATAATTAACAAACTAAAGTATTATCCATTCATAACTCCCCTGTATAGCCCCTATACCTCTCATTATATGGAATACTCTCAAAAATAACAATTTTCAAAACAAACAATACATCTTTGTCCCACAACAAAAAGGATGTCATGCAACTGACATCCTTTTTATACTAAACTATAAGATTGAATTGCACTTTGAAATACACTTGTATCATATTTATGTTCTACATATACTTAATACCATATCATGAATGTTAATACTGTCCTTATTTGTGAAATTTAAAAAGCATCTCTTTTATTTACAACTATTACAGAAACCTATTCGCTTTTTCTTCATCTATTTATTAAATTCAACTTGCATCATTTTATCAAACTGTGTAAGAATTTCAATCGGACCTAAAGAATTAGCATTGACAGCAAATGTATGCTTGCCTCCAATTACTCCACCAGCAAAAGTCATAAACCCAGGAATTGATCCTCCGTGCCCCCATACTGAGACACCATTTGGAAGTTTAGTCTCATAGATTCCAAGACCATATCCATCCCCAACCCCTTTTCCTTCTACAGGAACTGTAGTAAGCATTTCTTTTAGCTCGCGTTCCTTCAGTAACTTACCACCGAGTAAAGATGAAAAGAACTTGTTTAAATCATCCGCATTAGAAATCATATCTCCAGCTGCATTAGCTAAACTCGGATTATAATACGTAATGTCTTTCAACTCGCCTGTTTCTTCCATTTTCACATATCCACGAGCATGATTCTTTCCTGGGATGACTGGTGAATTTCCTGGTAAAAACGTATTTGGCAAGTCCAGAGGTTCAATAATTCGCTTTTCAATTTCTTCCGCATAACTATTACCAGTTATTTTTTCAATTAGCATTCCCAATATTACATATCCTGTGTTTGAATACAACCAGTCTTTGCCCGGCGAGAAATCTGGAGGCAGAGAAAGGCCTATTTTCACTATTTCTTCTGCTGTATACGTTTTTTTCGAATTCATTACGTCCGCGTCTTTTGACTTTAAATATTCAGCGATACCACTCGTATGATTCAAAAGTTGTCGTATCGTAATTTGATTTCCATCATACCCATTTCCTTGCACGAGACCCGGCAGCCACTTTTCAATTGGATCGTCAAGTTGTACGCGATTTTCTCCTACTAATTGAAGAACAGTCGTAGCAGTAAAAGTTTTCGTCACACTACCAATCCGAAAGCGAAAATCTGATTTCACCGGTTTCTTTGTAATTAAATCCGCCACGCCAGCAGTATAACTATTAACTTTCCCTTTATTAGACGTCTTAGCTAATACCCCTGGCGCCCCAATTTGTATTGTTTCCTGCATTACTTGTTTCCATCCATTCCGATTCTTTTGATTAGGTTCTTGTGACGAATTAGAAATATTTTGAGTAGACTCTGCTTTCACAGTAAAACCAGATGTAAATAGAGTAGTACCCGCTAATAAAACTGTCAAACTCGCTAACTTCATTGAATTACATTTTTTCATAAGGTTTTCTCTCCCCTATTCATATCGTATTGATTCAAGCTATACTTTTATCCTATATGATAAAACTCTCTTTTTTCTTATCCATTCCTTACGAAATACTTACGTTTAAAGTTTGATACAATCTGCTGAGAAAGAATTATGTATGAAAATAAAAAGGGCATAAAAAATAAGGAAAGTCCCTTAACCTCCCCCGTTTTTATTTCACCTTATCTTAATTATTTTAAGATGATTCATTGTGTTCGTATTAAAATGAATAAAAAAGAACGTGTTTTCATTTTTTATGTAAACACGTTCTCTTTTATTTAAACAACTAATCTATATTCACCTTTACCATCCTGCACTAGCGTTCATACCATTTCCGATAATAGAAAGTAATAGTGGCCATAATACTGGTCCTAACGTAAGAAGTAGATTTAGAAGTATAAGTATTCTATATACACCGGTGAAATTATGATTTTTACGATTAATAAATACAAGGCTGACTAATGATAGTATGGTCGTTAAAAATAACACTAACATTACCAACCAATACCACACCATTAAACTGAGACTCCATGGTGTTAACAGCTCGTGTATGATACAAAATGAAATTCCTAACACAGCAAAACTAAAGCTAGTCACCGATGTTTTTATAAGCCATTTATTTATTTTTTTGTCGTATGTAGTTTTACAATATAAATCTATTAAAGTGAATAAAGATAAATATGCCATTAATACGCCTATCCAAGACAATAACCAGTCTCCGTCCCCTTTGAATAATAAGAACAGCAACCAACACATACTTACTGCAGAAAAAACAAAGGAAATAAGTATGCTTTTTAATACTGATTTCATTACATTTTCACACCCTTAAAAAATTTAAAAATTAATTATAATTTACAAAAATTAAGTATAGATTAACATGTAATGAAGTATAAGTAAATAATGTTAATTTTGTTTACCTATTTAAATACGGTTTCATATAAGAAAATAATTCATGTTAATCAAATTTCCGTATAAAAAAAGAAAAGGTGGATATTTATGTATCCACCTTCCCATCTCCCTCTATCCACTTCATTATTTCTTTCACATCTAAATCCGTATACGTCTTTTCCCCATAACGAACAGACTCATATAACGGGATAATATCCCTTGTTCTACAAATTCTTTTTAACCACTGTTGCATCGTTTCATAGGACCTTCTCTGTTCATGAAATGGTAATGTTCTTTCCCATTCAACTAACGTTTTCCTTATCGTATCTGGTGGTAACGGCTGTTCAAACTGATGAATGACTTTCTTGTTATTTTCGGTTTTTACCATATTTTCTTTTGTTATCGATTGTTTATCCTGTCCTATTTGAGATTTCGTTAGCTTTTCCCTAACAGATTTATAAAGAAAATATATAATTATCCCTGCAATCATTACATAAAAAACTATACTAATCCATGAATTTGAAAGCATAGAAAATATGTCTCCCCATGAACTCCCCTTTTCAAAATCTTTAAATTTTTTACCCGTTGTCGTTCTCTCACCATTATCTCCTACTTTTTTCTTTTCTATAGGTGTTCCATAATCTTCAGTATCACCGTAGTTTATAGTTTCCTTATAAACTTTTTCAGATTTCTTTTCAGTAAAAAAACGTTCTTTTACTATATCTTGCACATACACAACACCTTGTGATAACGTTATTGCACCAATCGCAAAGAAAAGTATGATTAAAGCTCTTACACTCCACAACTTCACTTTCATATGCCGCGCTTTATTCACCATGACATAAGCCCCTTCTTATTCTTTCATTACAATCCATTTGTTTGTTCTACTATATTTCTTTGGAGAAGTACCAAGGATTAAAGGAACCGCATCCAATTCCTTTCGCCGAAAGCCCGCTGTGTAAAAATAAGAAGAGGATATAGGCGTATCCTGATCCGATATTGAGGCAAGTACTTTTAATACATTTTGCAAATGTTTCCGATTATCCCCATTTTTTATATGCAATAACCCGTTATCTTTTACACTATTGATCCATACTTCAAATGAACAGTTTTGCATAAGAAGTTGTTTACATATACCCGCCGTTAATTCGATTAGTTCTTCTGTATCATTTCGCAAAGAAATACCACTTTTATTTTGTAAGTTGAGATAAATTGCGTATTTATCTGATTGCGTTCGCTCATATTTTTTCGCGGTTATCGTCCCTGTTTTCGCTGTTGCACTCCAGTGGATGGAACGAAAATCTTCGTTTTCATACGACTTCACTCCCACTACTTTCGTTTCATCATATAGCGGTGAAGACATCGCTTTTCGAAATCCTCGTGACCATTCTTGTAATTCAGGAACTTGTATTTTTGGAACAGCTGGTAAGACTAAATAGGAGGGCGTATCAACTTGTTTATATGTGATATGGTTCGTTATAAATCCAAAGAGATCAGTAATAACAATTTCAACCTCTTCCCATTTCACAATGCCTCTTTTTAATGCCACAGCTTGTAAATCAAATGAAACTGACTCTCTTCCTTTTAAATTAAAATTCATATAATAATTTGAACCTGTACTATGATTTTTATTTATTTCATCATGATTCCAAGTTATCTTATTTTCACATTTAAATCGGAATACAACATTAAAAATAGGGAAAATTGATTTGTTTGAAATTTTTATTTTGCACCTGTTCGTTTCACCGATAAAAACATTCGAATTTCCTTGATCGTATTCCCAGTTAACACGAGATACTTTACGTATATAAACATGCATAGCACCTATTAAAATTACATATAAAAATACGAGAGATAATATGAGTAGATTACTTGAAAATACACATAAAATAACGGCTACAACTGACATAACTCCCATTACGAAAGGCTCCGCTAAAAGTGTATACACAAGTTGTTGATTCATCGTACATTCTCCACTGGCACACTAATCGTATGAAGAATTTCTTTCATGATTTGTTCTTTCGTCGTTTTCATCTCTCCCTCAATCGTTAACGTTAAACGATGAGCGCATATAGATGCAGCAAGTATCTTTATATCATCTGGCGTACAGTAATCTCTTTCATTTAATATAGCCCGTGCTTGAATTGCTCTCATAAGTGCCAACGTCCCCCGCGGACTTACACCAATTTCAATTAGCTCATGCTTACGCGTTGCCTCAATAATTTCAAGAAGATAATCTTGCACATCATTTCCTACTAACACTTCTCTTGCACGTTTTTGCATCATAATAATTTCTTCACTTGAAATAATAGAGTGTAATGTTTCTAACGGATCATTCATTTGAAACCGATTCATCATTTCCTTTTCAGCTTCTCTCGTAGGATAACCTTGGCGAATCGTAAGTAAAAATCGGTCTAATTGAGCATCCGGTAAAGGAAATGTGCCAGCAGATTCAAGCGGATTTTGCGTTGCAATTACTAAAAAAGGTTCCGGTAATGAATGTGTCTGTTTCGCAATCGTAACAGTACGCTCTTCCATCACTTCGAGTAACGAAGATTGCGTCCTCGGTACAGCCCGATTAATTTCATCCACTAATACTATATTTGCAAAAATAGGTCCTAACCTCGTTTTAAAATCCGATTCCTTCACATTAAAATATTCAAGACCAATAACATCTCCGGGCAAAGTATCCGCTGTAAATTGTATTCTTTGAAATTTTGCGTCCACGCTTTTAGCCAAACTTTTCGCTAGTGTTGTTTTTCCTGTCCCCGGTACATCTTCTAATAAAATATGTCCTTTTGCTATTAGAGCAATGGCTGCAAGTTCTATGGATTCATCTTTTCCTATAATAACTTTCGAAATATTATTAGTGATTTTCTTTAATATATTCATATATTTATCCCCCGTCTTCATTTATTGAGAAAATTAAGAATTATAATTTTCCAAATTATAACACATACCGATAAAAGTAAATATATTCCTATCAAAATAAAAAAGATGACCTTAGCACTATAAGCTAAAGTCATCTTTTTTTATCTCATTATTTTACTAACTCTCCATTATAAGCTTTTATATCAAGAGGAGCAGTTAAAAACTGTGCTGCTTTACTAACGAAAGATGTGAAGTGTTCACTCTTATTATGACTCGCAACGGATGCTTCATCTTTCCATACTTCTACCATCGTATATACATTTTCTTTTTCCGTATCTTTATAAAGATCATAAGATACATTTCCACTTTCTTCTCTTGAACCATGAAGTAGTGGCTGAATTTCTTCTAAAAATGATTGTTCTTTCGCTGGATCTACTTGAAATATTGCGTGAATAATAATCATGGTGTTTCCCCTTTCATATTCCACTTATTTCTTTAAAATTACTTCCACTCTGCAACTTTTTCAATTGGAAGACGTACTGATTGGTAACCACTGTCAGCAGCTTTTCCGATTGAAATTAACATAACTGGTACGTGACGGTCTTTATCTAGTCCGAAAGCTTCTGCGATTTGATCTTTCTCAAAACCACCAATTGGACAAGTGTCATAGCCGTGAGCACGAGCTGCTAACATAAATTGCATTGCTACAAGACCACCGTCAATTAGTACTGTGTCTTTCATTACTTCTGGTGTAACCATTGAGAAATAAGCTGAAAGTTTTTTCATTTGATCTTCTTTTACTTCAGCTGGCATAAGTCCGCGCTCTACTGCTGTACCATAAATTTCTTCTGCGTTATCAAAGTTGTTTAAGTCACCGAATACAGCGATCATTGCTGAAGATGTTTCTACTTGAGATTGATTGAATTTCGCAAGTGGTGCAAGTGTTGCTTTTGCTTCGTCACTTTCAATCACAAGGAATCTCCATGGTTGCATGTTTACTGATGATGGTGCAAGTGTTGCTTCTGTAAGAATTTCTGTCATTTCTTCTTTACTAATTTTCACTGAAGAATCATACTTACGAATTGAACGACGTCCTGTTAAAATTTCATTAAAATCATTTGTTTTTACTGAGTTAGTCATAGTTGTATTCTCCCTTTTTATAATTCTTTTATATTTTCTTGAATGTGATTTAACATATTTAAAAGATTATCGCGTTCTTCCTCACTTAATCCTTTAAATGCAGATGCTGCAAAACGTTCTTTTTCCTCTTGAAACGCTTGAATTTTATTTCGTCCCTCTTCAGTTAGAGAAACTAACGTAATTCTGTTATCATCTGGATTTTTACGTCTTACAATCATTTCATTAGCCTCAAGCTGCTTTAAATGCCTCGTAATCGCCGCATTATCAATATTCACTTCTTGTTGAAGTGCTTTTTGACTAATTTCACCTACTTCATATAACTGAAGTATAAGCTCTAATCGAGACTGGCTCATACCCGTACACCCTTCAAATTTCGAACTTACTTCTTTATTTAGAAAGTGTAATTTATATAAAATAATCGCTTCTTTTGAGCATGAACTTGTCAAACTATCCCTCCTTTACATACAAAACGGAAATGTTTGATGCATCAATAGTTGATATGTCAATTAATATAATCTATATCGATTTAGATTGCAAGCTTTTTGTTTTCATTTTTATTTTTCCAAATCAAGGCGCTTTGTCGCGTTACAAAAAATGTAAATTACATTATAATAGTAATAATTTAAATGACTGGAGAGTGATTGTAATGCGGCAATACACAAATAGAAATGAGGAAATGAAAATGGAAAATGAAATGAGGATATTGATATATGACAACATTAAATATAGGGATTGTCGCGCACGTAGACGCTGGCAAGACGAGTTTGACTGAGCGTATTCTTTATGAAACGAATGTGATTAAAGAAGTTGGTCGAGTTGATAGTGGAAGCACGCAAACTGACTCAATGGAATTAGAAAGACAGCGTGGCATTACGATTAAAGCATCTGTCGTGTCTTTCTTTATTGATGATATAAAAGTAAATGTCATTGATACACCTGGACACGCCGATTTTATCGCTGAAGTGGAGCGATCATTTCGCGTTTTAGACGGTGCGATTTTAGTTATTTCTGCCGTTGAAGGTGTGCAAGCACAAACGAAGATTTTAATGCGGACATTACAGAAACTAAACATACCGACTATACTATTTGTTAATAAAATAGACCGTAGTGGCGCAAATAGTGAAAAAGTTGTAAAGCAAATAAAAGAGATTCTGTCAAATGAAGCATTCCCCTTCTACTCTGTCCAAAACGAAGGAACAAAGGAAGCTCGTATTATTGAATATAAATCATATGACGATTGCGTAGAATTGTTAGCACCATATAATGAATCATTACTCACCTCATATGTAAATAACGAAATCGTACCAGACGCACTTTTAAAAAAAGAACTAGAGAAAAAAATACAGCAAGCAAATGTGTATCCAATCTTTTTCGGTTCAGCAATGACAGGTATAGGAGTAACTGAACTCCTTGAAAATATTTCAGCCTTACTTCCAGCTAATAATTCGTCTCCAGATGAAGAATTATCTGGTGTTGTTTTTAAAATTGAACGTGAACCTTCTGGAGAAAAGATTGCTTATGTAAGACTTTTTTCAGGTAGTTTACACATTAGAAAATATGTGGATATTCAGCGAAATGAGTCTCTACCACATAAGGAAAAGATTAAAAAAATGTGCCTATTTCATAATGGAGATGCCATTCAAATTTCTACCGTTCCTAGTGGAGAATTTTGCAAGGTGTGGGGACTAAATGATATTAAAATTGGTGATATTATCGGTGAACGAACTGATTATATAAAAGACATTCACTTTGCCGAACCACAAATGGAAGCAGCCATTGATGCAGTACCTAAAGAACGAATTCATGATTTATACGCTGCACTTATGGAACTATGTGAAGAAGATCCACTCATTCAAGTATGGAAAGACGATGTTCATAATGAACTATATATTCGCCTTTTCGGTGAAGTACAAAAAGAAGTAATTGAAACGACTCTTTTTGAGAAATATAATTTGCAGGTTACTTTTTCAAATACGCGAGTTGTATGTATTGAAAAACCAATTGGCATTGGAAATTCCGTCGAAGTAATGGATGAAAAAGCGAATCCATTTTACGCAACAGTCGGATTCAAAGTTGAACGTGGTGAACTTAATTCTGGCATAACATATACATTAGGCGTTGAACTTGGCTCACTACCTTTAGCATTTCATAAAGCGATTGAAGATACTGTATTTCAAACGTTAAAACAAGGTTTATACGGTTGGGAAGTTACGGACATTTCTGTCACGTTAACGCATACAGGTTATGCTAGTCCTGTTACAACAGCGAGTGACTTTAGAAACTTAACGCCGCTCGTTTTAATGGATGCTTTAAAGCAAGCTGAAACATATGTATATGAACCAGTAAATAAGTTTGAATTAACTGTACCAGAGCATGCAATTAGTACTGCAATGTATAAGCTCGCTGCCATTCCAGCGACTTTTGCAGAGCCTATATTCAATAATGATTCTTATCAATTAACAGGCTCATTACCTGTTACGAAAACAGAGAATTTTAAGCGAATGCTTCATTCATTCACTGAAGGAGAAGGAATATTTACAACGAAGCCAGCTGGTTTCACAAAAATTTCGGCTCCCTTCCCTACTCGAAAACGTGTTGATTATAATCCGCTGAACCGGAAAGATTATTTGCTTCATGTGTTGAAGGCTTATTAAAGTAAAAGAGGTGCAAATTGCACCTCTTTTTGCATGTATTGATAAGTTATTTTTTCCTAACAACTTCTTGAAGCTTTTCTATTATATTTGCTATCGCTTCAATTGAATTCTCTGTTTCATATTCCCCCACATTTACAGAATGATTTGCATTTTTGATAACATCGATCGTTAAATTCGTTTTATATAACTGCTTAACTTGATCTGCATTATATTGATGATCTTTATCCCCAATAACTAAAAGCCCTTCGTGTTGACTATGTAAAATGGAGTCGAAAATAGATTCAAATGTTAGTAAAGGTGTAAGTAGTATCATTTTTGACTGTAAAAACTCTTCTCTCTTCATTACATCATTTGCAATCGGAATCGTTCCGAGTGACTTCCCTAAAAACAAAGTCTCGTTGTATTGCTCACCTTTTAATACTTCATTCATTATAGGATAAATATCATCCATCATTACTTTCGTTAGTTCTTCTATTGGTTTATTCATTACCTGTTCGTCGTAAGAGTAATGAATATGTACAACATCAATTTTATGTTCAAGCATAAGCATCGTCGCGTAATAAAATAACGGCTTATCGTAATTGTATCCTGAACCTGAAAACATAAAGCAAACCGTACTAGAACCTTTTTCGATATGTGTGTAACGAATTACTTTGTCATTTATATGTACCTCTTTTTTAGTCCCCTTCACCCTTTTTCCCTCCGAATACGTTTATTTTTGTAAAACGATATGTTCTGTATGAACTGATACAGCCTTTACTTTCTCTTTTATAAATGCAGGCTGTAAATTATATGCATGTAACTTTTCTACCGGCACCCACTTAAACAAATACGTTCTACCCTCTTCTTCCAAAATATATTGATCCGCTCCATTTGCAGGCAATTCATCTAGCTCTACTTCATAATAAAAACTAATCTCATGAAACTTTCGCTCAGAAAGTGTAAAGAAATTTTCTACTGACCATATTAGTCTCTTCCCTTTAATAGGAACGCCTAGTTCTTCTGCAAGTTCTCGTTTTAACGCGTCTTCACTATTTTCTAGCATTTTCACTCGACCGCCCGGTACGTACCAAAAATCTTCACCGTCCCCTTGCAGAATAAGTATTTTATTATCCTGTTTACAAATTGCTCCGACGCGGTAGTTAAAACATGTTTTCTCTACTTTAAATGTAAGATCCATCCGTAACGCCCCTTTATATAAATATCGAATTATCACAAAACAATTATGTAATTACTGTACAAATAAGGTTACTAAATCCATTTACTTTATTCAATCATTTTCGAATTTTCTAAACTCTTATTTTTCATCATTACAAGTGCATATACATATGTTACAATCACATTGCACACTAGAAAAACATGATGGGGGTACGGATGGAAACGTTATTAATCCAGCAAACTGAGAAATCAAATAAGTTTTGGAAAATCGTTGTGAAAGAAAAGGACTATGTTGTGTTTTACGGAAAAATTGGCACAGCTGGCAGTGTGAAAGCGAAAGAGTTTGAAACAGAAGAAGAATGTATGAAAGAAGCTAATAAACTAGTTGCTTCCAAACGTAAAAAAGGATATATAGACCCTATTCAAGGGGAAGATTACATAAAAGAAAAGACGATAACCGAAGAAGAATTTTGGGAACTACTTCATCGTGCAAAAACGAAAGGTGAGGACCAAGAAGAACAAATAGAATGGCTTACTTCCCACCTTGCTAAACGTACAGTACATGAAATTGTTGCTTTTGATACGCATATGCATCGTATTTTGAAAGATTCCTATACCTCCCGTTTATGGGCAGCCACTTATATTATTATGGGTGGCTGTTCAGATGATACTTTTGATTACTTCCGTGGATGGTTATTATATCAAGGAAAAGAGACATACGAAGCTTGTATTGAAGATCCAGAACGATTAATTCCTGTATTAGAAAATTTGAGTGAGTATGACGTTCCAGAAATAGAAGAACTTTCTTTATATTTCGGTTTCACTGTATATGCAGAAAAAACTGGTGACGAAGATGATACTTACTTTACACTTTACCATGTCTTATCTAATGAAGAATTCGACGATGTAGATTTTGAATTTGACTGGGATGAAGACGATGAAGAAGGTTTAAAAAAGATGTTTCCTAAACTATGGGAGATGTACGGAGAAGAACCGATTGAGTGGTAGATTCATATTAGGACTCTGTTTAATCAATAAACAGAGTCCTTTTTTCACAAGATTCTTATTTAAACTCTCTTTTTTTCATACCGCTTATCCAATAACATCTTTTCCCTTTCCCTTGAAATACCTGCTTTTGATTCCCATTCGTCCACACTCTTCATCCACTTATACACATCTGTAACTGTATGTTCTAACCTTCTAAAAGTAAGTCCTTCTTTAACAGCACTTTCAATACTAATTGAAAATCCACCTTTCCACGGCTTCGTTTCCCCTTCTAATGGAAAAGTTTCCGGAATCCATAAAGGCATCTCTGTCCAAGGCTCTATTTTTTGTTCCTTCATAAATGACTCATCTACCCAAATGAATTCAGCATCACTATTCGTAACCTTTTTACACGTATTTAATAGCTCTTCCATCGTCAATTCATCATTCGGACCTGTAACATTGAATATACCTGCTTTATTGTTTTCTGCCATGTTGAGTCCCCAGTTTGCGACGTCTTTTATATCAACTATCTGCACTGGACGCTCTTTTCTTCCTGGAACTAACACTTCTCCTCCCTTTGCTACACGCTGAATCCAGTATGGAAGTCGATCTGTATAATCAAACATTCCTGAAAGCAGTCCTGCTCTTACGAGTAAAACACGCCCCGGCCAATACTTCTCTGCTTCTTTTTCACATAATACTTTCAGCGTACCATAATGCTCATAAGGAGATATTTCACCATTCTCTACAGCCTTTATTTGCTCTTCCGTCGGTTCAGGTTGTAATATATAGTCTTCTTTTATGTCATACGGAATCCAATCTTTATATACGGAAAGGCTTGAGATGAAGAGATAGTGTTCAATATTATCTTTAAGTACTTCCCCAACATTTCTAATGTGATGCGGAGAAAATCCACATGTATCCACGACAACATCCCATTTTCGATTTTCTAAACTTAATACATCACCATTTCTGTCCCCAATAAGCTGCTCCACTTCAGGAAAAATTTCTTTGTTTGTTCCGCGGTTAAATAATGTAACTTCATGCCCCCTCTGTAAAGCCTCTTCTACGAAAGCTCTGCCTAAAAATCGTGTACCGCCTAGTATTAGAATTCTCATGGTTCTCCCCCATTCGTGATAAAAAATCTATTCTTTTGTTTAACGATTTTTTGTTGTAAAAAGTTACGGGGGATAATTAAATTTTTTCTACAAGTTCAATATATGTAATTTCGACACTTTTTCTATGTTAAAAACAATAATATGGAAATATTCATTCTGTCGATTTCCATTTCATATATAATTAAAATATCGGATATTCGATTAACCACTTATACATACTTAGGCAGGTGAAGAATATGAATAAACACATAGTTTATCATTCAACATTATGTATTTATTTTCTCACATCACTTGTATATATCATCTTGCTGAACATAGAAAATGGTCGTAATTATTTGGGGTTTACAATGGTTGTTCCACTTTTAGCTGTTATTTTATTTCAAACATTATATAAGAAACAAAAAATAGTTCATACATTTGGAATTTCACGTCCAAAAATAAAAACACTAATTTTCTCTATATTATTGCCACTACTTCTAGGACTATGTCTCCATTTCTATTTTTATAATTATGATATAAAGTTCTTATATCATCATTGGAATGAATTAGGATTTCTCTTGCTCGTTGGTCTTACAATTGGATCTTTATCTGCATTATTAGAAGAGATTATATGGCGAGGGAATTTTCATTACTATTTACGAAAAAAATATTCATTCATGCAAACAGCTATTATTATAGCTTTGCTTTGGTCTTCATGGCATTTACCAATAGCAATCTTTTATAAAAATTATGAGTTTCAGCTTGTAGGAATATTAAGTTATCTCTCTTTATTATTTATATTATCTATAATTTTAACGTACACGAGAGAATATGGCGGTTCTGTAATATCACCCGCAATTTTACATGGTATGTTTAATGTATTTTATTTAACAGATGTCGTACAAAACAAGTGGGATACCAGCCTAATAGAATTAATTAAATTTACCTTACTAGCAATTGTGCTGGGCACGATGTATCTTATACTTCACAAAGTTAAAAAATAGTTAAACAGCTAAGAAAAAAGATGTTTCTTCTTTTAGTTGAAAGCAGCTTTAATAGATTATAAAGTACTTCAACACCTTGCAATTATTTAATAATCGTATAGGTGTTGAAGTTTTATAATCTTAGTTACATAATTTTGTTAACACCACACTTTTTTCTATCATGAAGAACAAAACAAGTTTAACTAAACCTTCATTCTTATTTTTATAAAAATAACCATATTAATCTTTTAAATAAGGAAGTATGCACCCTTTAATTAATTCCCATCTATCCCGTGCATTCGGCATAGCTTCAGAAGCAATTACTACAACCAAATCCTGCTTCGGAATACAACAAATCACATTCCCACCATCACCCATTGCACAGTATGAAAAGATTCCATCTTCTTCTCGTAACCACCATAAGTAACCATATTGATTTTGGTTCATTTCTGTCGATTCTTTTATCCATGATTTTGATAGTATTTGTTTTCCATTATGATTACCTTCATTCAAATACAGCTGTCCAAACTTAACCATATCTTTAACTGTTAACGCTAGTCCCCAGCCGCCTGTCGAAATACCATTTGGATCATGAACCCATCCTTTTACATCTTTTCCGAATAAGTCATCAAATCCAAACGCTTTCATATTGTAGTTTGGAATTTCTCTCATGCCGAGTGGCTGAAATAGCTGTTCATTCGCAAATTCACGCGCACTTTTTCCTGTTACGCTCGTAATAATTGCTGATAATAAATGAGCTCCTGCAGATGAATATTTAAAAGATCCAATTTCTCCGCCGTTTCCTATCCTATTTAACGTATATTGTATCCAATCTTGTTGTGTACATAGTTCTTCTAACGGTTCCTGCCAGTCTACGAATGGATGTGGAGCTGTCATCGTTAGAAGATGGCTTACTGTTACTTCAGATGAATTAACGTTATATTCCGGGAAAAATTCTATTACTCTTTGATCAACGCTTTTTATATAGCCCTTATCTATACATATCCCAATTAGCGCAGAGATTATCGTTTTTGTGACTGACGCTATGTGAAATGCATCATCTGGACCGTAACCGTTATAATATTTTTCAAAAATAACATTACCTTTCTGCACTACTAACATACCATTCATATTTTCATATTCTTCTTTTATAATCTGATCTAACTTTTCAGCAGTTTTCATTATTCTTTCCCCTTTAACCTATAATTAAAAAGGTTCGATAGGTACATATATGTCAACTATATGTTTATGCTTTGGATGCTGCTTTGGGTCATTTCTATATACTTCAAAAGGATACGAGTCTCTCGGTTTATATCCGCTATTTGGCAGCCACTCACCATATATAAAGTCCCACGCTCCCTTATATTCATCTTGGAATATTTCAAAATGTCCTACTGCATACTTGCCTGAAGGTATTATCATTATTCCAATATCACTCATTTCTACTGTGGACGCATCCGGAATTGTTATACATAAACTTGTTCTTAAATGATAGTCCTCAGTAAATTCATGATGATCGTGGTAAATGGTTAATACTTTCGTATCCTCAAATACATGATAGTTTTGCTCAACTGCGTAATGAAATAGTTTCTCTATCATTTCTGGAAAAGCTATAGTTAACTCTTTATATGTACCTGTATGTCTTATGTATGCGACGTTTATATCATCCACAGTTACAATTTCAACATTCCCTCGAACCTTCTTACATTCATTGTATTGAGAAGTTCTTCTTACGTCTTTGCAATTCTTGCTATTGTCGTTTCGATATTGAGACGGACTTACTCCGTAATAATTTTTAAATGTACGGGAGAAAACTGCTGAATCTGTGAAACCAAAATGGTAAGCGATGTCAGTAATCGTCATATCCGAACGGTATGTAAGAAGGTTTGTTGCCCTTTCCAGTTTCAATCGGTTTACATACCGAGATAATGGTTCATCTACTATCCCTTTAAAAATTCTATGAAAATGATACTTTGAAAATCCTGCTATATCCGCTAACTCTTCAATTGAAAGTGAATCATTTATGTGTAATTCTATATAATTTTGTACTTTGTATATGCACTGTAAATACTCATTTCTACTTTGTTTACTCTCCATACTTCTAGCTCCTCACAACAAAAAGGCTAACTTTTCGCTAGCCTACTTTTACACATGTTTCAAAAATAAAACTCTACTACCGCCGTTCCCATCGTAATTTGTATGTACCGATACACCCTCTACTTCATCATCCCCAGCCTCAATTTGAAAGCCAATCTCCCTATGAAACTGTATCGATTTTTTATTAACTGGTGATGTGATTGCTTTTACAACTTTACGGTTATTTGCACGAGCGACATCAAAGAAATAAGAATACAATGTCGATGCGATTCCTCTTCTTCTATACTTCGGATTTACCCCGATAAAATGAACGTACGCTTCCTCTTTATGCGTTTGCGAAAAGAATCCGCATAAGAAACCTAACGTTTCGCCATCTTCTTCAATGATAAAACTTGTTTCTTGAAAATGAACGAAAAACAATTTTGGCAACATGTCAGCCATATCTCTACCGCCCCACCAATCATTTAAAATAGAATGAATCTTTACATAATCTTCCCCTTGAATGTTTCTTACTCGCATATGTTTCTCCCTCTCACTCACTTCATTTTTTCATAAATTTTAATGACCGTTTCTACTAAAAGGATGAATACCCATATCCCGCAAAATACAAGAACAGACTGGAATATAGAACCTAGCATAACAATACTTATTAAACCTAATTCGGATCCTGAAATGGATATTTCATCAAACCCAAGATTATGTATAAATGGACCAGTTGAAAAAGCCATTAAAATAGATTCTATTAAATAAATCACACTCATTATTTTTAATATCTTTATAGAAAGATACGAAGTTTGTTCTTGCTCCACTTGTGATAATTCGATTTCTCCACTCGCAATTCCTTTTTGCAAACAGTCTTCACATAAAAATTCTTCCTTAATTTTTTTACCACCATGCAATGCACCTGTAATTTCTTTACAGCGCGAACACTTTCGATTTATCATTTTGTTATCACTCCAATCTCGTAAGATTATACTTATACAATTCCATTTTTACCTTATTATCCCTTTTATGCATTTTATAGAGAGGTGACGTGTTTTATGATATCTAAACTTACTTTTGGCTATAAAAAGCCTACGGAGCAATATGTATTACGACCTAGTTGTTATGTAATTATTTTTAACTCTACTTCTTCAAAGATTGCTATTATCCAAAAAGGAGAAGGCTACTTTTTACCTGGTGGCGGTATGGAAGGTAATGAAACAAAAGAAGAATGTGTGCATCGTGAAATACTAGAGGAATTAGGATGGGCAATTGAAATTGATCAATATATCGGTAATGCAGCTCGATATTTTTATGCGGAAAAGGAAGATACATATTATTTAAATGATGGTTTCTTTTATATTGCGAACATGGTGCAGAAACAAACTGAAAGCTGCGAGGAGGATCATGTTCTAAGGTGGATGTCTCCATTACATGCTATAGAATATTTACTTCATGATCATCAAAAATGGGCTGTTGAACAAGCGCTTTTATTACGAAAACAAAAAGGATCTCCTTCTATATGAAAGAGATCTTTTTTACTGTTAACTTACTTTTTTCAAATTGAGAGCTGGCTTTTTGATTCCACCTTTTTTTACAACATATAGACCCACAAAGATAATAAGTCCGCCAACGAGTTGCATCATATTGATTTGCTCTCCAATAGTTACTGCCGCAAAGATAACTGCGAACAATGGTACAAGATACATATAAACCATTACTTTCGTTGAGCCGATTTTACTAATACCGACATACCACATTGCAAGTCCGAAGATTGTCGCGAAGACGATTGAATATGCTAGAGACCCCCAGCTTGGCATGTCTACTGGCCACGTTAATGTATTTACGTTGAATAAACAATATACAACGAGAGGTACAATTCCAATTAAAGTTGACCATGATGTGACTCTCATTGCGGAGTATTTTGTAATGAGAGGCTGCGCTAAAATTGGATACCATCCCCACGCAATTGCTGCGACTAATCCAATTATATTTCCGAGCCACGCATACTCGTAAGTAGCTCCTCCTGTATGTCCTGTTAATAAAACGAATGCTGCACCAATAAACGCTACGATTGAACCAATTTGTACTTTCATCGAAAAACGTTCTTGCTTGTGTAATACTGCTAATATCCCTGTAAATATAGGTGACATCGCAATTAATAATGAGGCGTTCGTTGCTGAAGTATATTTCACAGATAGCATAAACATCGTTTGATACATTGCCGTTCCAACGATGCCGACTGCTACTAATCGTAACCAATCTTTTCTTTCAATACGTAATGAGCGTTCCATCATAAAAGTAATAAGTAATAATACCGGTGATGCTACTAAAAATCGTAAACTATTAAATTGAATGGATGACATAAATGCCACGCCATACTTTCCTATTGTATAATTTGCTCCCCATACTAATGCAACTGATACTAGGAGCCATTCCATTTGCCATCTTTTCATCCAAATCTCCCCTTCCATATTTAGCATAGTAAAATTGGCTGGATATAACACCGTCCAATTGGCTGTTTTTTTACCCAGCCAATTTGCTATACTGGATTTATATAAGAGATACGGAGGCGTTTTTTATGGAATGGAAACTAGATAGTGACAGTAAAATCCCTATTTATCAGCAAGTTGTTGACTTTATTGAAAAACGTATTACATATGGAGAACTTCCTCCAGGTAGCTTCCTACCTTCCGAGCGGAAATTAGCTACGCAGTTAAATGTAAACCGTAGTACAGTAACAACTGCTTATAATGAACTTCGTGCTATGGGAATTGTAGAAAGTACGACTGGTAAAGGTACACGTGTGAGTACACATATGTGGGGCGTTTCTCCAACATTAACGCCGAACTGGAGAAATTTCGTAGAAGGTGGTACTTTTTTACCGAACCTACCGTTACTTCGTCATATTCGGGCAGAAGTACAACAAAATGAAAATATGATTGATTTCGCTAATGGAGAACTCGGTTGTAATCTTTATCCTCACGATCAACTACAAACGATTTTACGTGAACAACCGTTAACGCATTCATTAAGTTACGATCATCCGCAAGGCTATCTCCCGCTAAGACAAGCGGTCGTAAAATATATGAAGGAATATTTAAAAGTTGAAGCGACTGAACAATCGATTATGATTACATCTGGCGCACAGCAAGCCTTGCACCTTATCGTACAATGTTTATTAAATCCAGGTGATGCTGTTGCTTTTGAAAGTCCTTCACACTGTTATTCCTTACCGTTATTCCAATCAGCAGGTATTCGTATTTTCCCATTACCTGTTGATGAACATGGTATTAATCCGGATGATGTGCAAGAGCTATATCGGAAGCATCGTATTAAAATGATCTTTTTAAATCCAAACTTCCAAAATCCTACGGGCACAATGCTGCATCCAAACCGTAGAAAAAAACTATTATCACTTTGTGCAGACTTACGAATTGCGATTGTTGAAGATGATCCGTCTAGTTTACTTACGCTAGATAAGAAACAACCTTGTCCTACTTTAAAATCAATTGATGAAAATGGAACTGTCATTTATGTACATTCTTTATCAAAAATGATTGCACCAGGTTTACGAGTTGGTTGGCTTGTCGCTCCGCAGTCTGTCGTAGAAAGGTTATCTGACGCACGGCACCAAATGGAATTAGGTATGAGCATTTTCCCGCAGTGGCTTATGCAGCAGTTTTTCGAAACTGTACCATTTCAGTCTCATATCGTACCGTTACGAAAACAACTAGCAGAAAAAAGAGACGTTATCGTCCGCGCTCTAAACGAGCAACTTCACGATAAAATCTCTTTTTCAAACCCTACTGGCGGTATATACATATGGGGGAAATTAAAAGCACCGATAAACGAAAAACAGCTCATTATGCAAAGCTTAAAACAAGAAATTGCTTTTATGCCAGGTAGTATTTTCGGGGCGAAAGATGGTTATATTCGTTTATCTTATGGAAAAGTGAATATTGATCAAATTGAGGAAGGTATTTCTCGTTTGCGGGAGGCTATTTTAGTTTGTGAAAAGTAACTTTAGATACAAACCCTCGTTTGACAAAACCTAAATCTACCATTATCATCAACACGAACCTAGTTATAGGAGTGATACCAATGAAAATCTATGTTGATGCAGATGCTTGCCCTGTAAAAGATGTAATTATTTTTGAAGCTACGAAGGCAGAAATTCCTGTTACCCTCGTTACAAGCTTTTCTCATTATTCTAATGCAGAGCAGCCAAAAGGCGTAGAAACAATTTATGTTGATTCTGGAGCAGATGCTGCGGATTACCGAATTATGCAGTTAGCCCAAAAAGAAGATTTAATCGTAACCCAAGATTACGGTCTTGCTTCGCTTGCTTTAGCAAAAGGCTGTATCGTACTACACCATAAAGGCTATAAGTATACGAATGATAACATTGAACAATTGTTACAAACACGATATTTAAGTGCAATGGTTCGAAAAAGTGGTAAACGTACAAAGGGACCGAAACCATTTACAGCAGAAGATAAAGAAAAATTTAGAGCGCTCTTTAAAAGTTTGATCGCACGTTAAAAATGAACCGTCTATTTGCAAGAAAAACTTCGCAAAACAAAGAAGAGAATATCCAAATGAACATTCTCTTCTTGGGGTTTACCCGTTTAAAATGAAGGTAAATTATCTAAGTTATTTTCTTTTATTCCATCAGGTTCACTACGTATAATATCTCTTCCATACTTATGAAATACGTCCACATGAGCTAACTTCCCTGATTTTGCTTCACTAAGAGCAGTCATATAATCTAACTCTCTCCCGCTACTTGTTTTAAAAGCAATTAAATCCCCGTCATCATTTTTACGAACGGCAACAATTTGTTCTGCTCCTGAATTGACTTCATGGCCTACTTCAAATTGAGCTTGCTCTTCTCCTTGATGTAAATAATCATTATAAATTTTTTCAAAGTCTTTTTTGTCCATAAAACTCACCTCCAACACATTTTATTAGTATGGTTGGGAGGTATTGGTTTTATGTGCTTTTCTCTTAACAAAATGTATTTCTAATACCTACGCAGCCCCTTCAAAGTCTCTAATATATCATCTGTAAAGGCTGTACTACCCTCTGTCTCTAAAACTCTGAAATATAAACTTCTTAGGAAAGATCTAATATTTTGTACTAAAATAGCATGCTGCGGATGTCGGATATCTTCAACAGTTGCTATACTATGTAGCCAGTTGCTCCACTCTTCTTCCGTTAAAAGATTTTGGTTATGCAAAGACATAATTGGCTTTACTAATCTCTCATCCTCAAAGTGTACATATACGTAATCACTCAATCGAACCTTCTGACGAACAGCTGCAAGAATCGCATATGAAAACTCACGATTTTGTATGGTACGAGCTAATGCATCGAGCGCATCCGCTGCATGTGCAGTAGAGTGTGCCCATCCTTTTCCTTCTACGTAGCCTCTTACGTCTTCTTCTAAATACACATATTCCAGCACTTGTTCTGCTACACTGTACAGTTGTTCTTCGGATAACAACGGTTCTCTTTCATGAACAGATAAAATAAGTGGTGGAATTAATACGGAGAATGCACGTTTAAAAACAGAGTCTGTGCCCTTTTCACCAATTTTATAAAATAAATAATCAGGACTAATTGCTTGTAGCATTAATCCTCGTAATTCTTTTTGTCTAAACACATCATTTGTAATCCATGTGTGAAGCGTACTATAAATCAAATCATCACGTAATTCAGCATCAGGTGATCCAATATAATCTAACATCCACTGCGCATATGGATATGCATCCACGTCCTCTGGTACAGCATAATTATTATTTTTAATTTGTAGTAGCTCTTCTTTTAATTCTAGTACTTCATTCATTATATTTTTTCTCCCCTTTTTGCGTTTCTTATTGCCTTATCCCCCGTTTTTCACTTTCTAAAGCTAATATAATTATACGAGAATTATAACTAGTAATAAAAGGCTATACATATACTTTTGATTGTGTATTACTTTCGCTCATGAAATATAAGTTCTGGTTTTGCTAAATCAGTATTCTGAAATACAACATCCGCACACTCTTTCGGATTATGCTCATCTATATACATTTTACAGGCCGCGTGATACCTGTTTAAAAACATTTTTTCAGCTTCTTCATAACTTCCAAAAGCTTCAGTTTCCCGTCTTGCACCACGTTTTCTCGCAATCTCAAAATCTGTATCTACAAAAATTTTGTAATCAAATAAATGCGCAACGTCTTTTTTCAATAGAAATGTTCCATCTACTATGAGTACCATATTGGGTTGAGCGAATATAGGCGTATTATATACAGGAATATCCGTTATTAAGTTATGAGAAATCGTTTCATACTGTAAATTCCCATTAGGTCCTAAAGGCTTTAATAACCTTTCTTTGAAAGCTGTATAATCGTGTGCATCTTCATAATACCCTCTTGCAGATTCTTTACCTTGTGCATAACGAATCACTCTTGGGTTATGAAAATCGTCAATGCTAGCGCGTATTACTGGTAACCCTCGTTTTTTTATTTCTTCCGCTAATTCGTTTGCAAATGTCGTTTTTCCTGAAGCTGTAATACCGCTTACTCCAACTCTTGTTGGATGGGTTAAATTTAATTTTAAAATATGATCCACTATTTCTTTCATACGTTGTTTTCGATTCATGATATTTCTCCCTTCACTTAGTTTACATAACAAAATTACAATTAACTTTTTCATGTCACTATTTGTCGGTAAGTCGATATCCTATGTCGAATCGTCGATATATCGAAAAAATCGTTGATATATTTTAAGTTACGATAGATATATTTGAAAAATCGTTGATATATTATGATTGGCTTACTTTCCCTTAAACCCCCGATATAAGGCAGTCCGTAACTCTTGCTTATACTCTTCAATTTCTGGCATTTCGAGTTCTTCTGCTAATCGAATGGCAAGTTCAATATCATACGGTACACGTACAAGTTGGATGGAAAAGCTCGCTGCTTCTTTTTCATTGTAAGTTCCTTCGAATATTAAATAAGAAGCTTGTGTAATTTCAAGAGGATTTCCTACGCTACCAGCATTACATAGCGTTTTCCCTCTGAAATTTTGAACGAATGCTTGGTGAACGTCACCGTAACAAACGACATCTGGTTTTCTTTCCCCATCTATATTCTCTGTGAGTTCACTATTTTCGAACATACTAATACGCTCTTCTCTTGTAGCGTGTGGTTGAATTCTTTCATATAAACTTCTCGGTGAGGCGTGGAACATACGAATGAGTTTGCCGCTCATAAAAAATTCGATTGAAAATGGTAAACTTCTTAAATAATCATTTTGTTCTTCCGATAATTGTTTTTGATGCCATTTTAATGCTTCAAATTCAGTCGGTTTTGTTATAAAATCATCCCAGTTCCCCATTACAACTCCTTCACATTCTTTACGAATGATTTCAATCACTTCGCTAGAATGGGGACCTTTTCCTACTAAATCTCCAAGACAAATAATACGTTCGACTCCTCTCAATTTAATATCTTGTAGTACAGATTCTAAAGCTGGAATATTACCATGTATATCTGAAATTACCGCTATTTTGTCCATATGAATTCCTCCTCTATTTATTACATTCACTTGATTGGTACCATTTTGGAATATAGGATGAAAATTGATTATGATCTTCTAAAATTCCGTTTAACCTTTCCTTCATATCATCTACTAAATGCGGCGTGCTTCGATTTGTCCAAACGATATCCGCTGGGAATGTCATTGCTGCATATAAGGAGTACAATTTCCAAAAATGAAGCGATGGTTCGCCTCCGCAATAACCATGGACTTGTCCAACCGCAAATGGTTTGCTTATTCTCGTAGTAAAAATCGCTACATTATAAAAATCGTGAATTGGATCACCAAAATCATATCCACCAAAATCGATAACGATAAATTCCTTATTATGAATCATACTATTTGCTGGATGGAAGTCATCGTGTAAAAATGTGATTGGACGATTTTTTAATAAGTCTTTATGATTTTCTACAAAGGTTAATACTGGCTTCAAATCTAGAAAATCCACTTCGTAATCTGCTAATGCCTCTATGTATTTTTCGTATTTATTCCATCTAGATGTTTCCCATTTATCACTTGCACTTTCTCTTTCAATTGAGTGAATTCGCTTTAATACTTCCCCAGCTTTTCTTCCTGCATGATACTGTTCTTCCGCCGATAGCTTACTTAAGCCCTCTTCACCATTTACACCTTGGGCCCATTCAAATACTTGAACACATTTATTTAATTCCTCAAGTTTTATGAAATGAATTAACTTAGGCGTTGGAATATGTAATGACTCTAATTGTTTCATATACGTATATTCTTCTTGTTTACGTTCAAAATGAACTGCATCACATACTTTTACAAAATATGTTACTTTGTTTTCTAATTCTATTTTATGTTTCTCTTCATGTGAGAAACCTTTTGAAATAGCTGTACACTTTACAATACGAGGGCATTCTAGTTTTCTCTCTATCTCTCTAAGTATTTCATTCACAACGTTCACCTCTATTAATATATGTACAAACTACCTAATACTTCATGCTCTCGTTTATTTTCTCCTTTACATTCCACTGCAAATGGATATTCACCATAATTCTTTATGTTTTCTTGCACTAGGCCTTCTCCAATCGGTTCACAAAACTGTACTTGAATATCTCCAAATGATACACTTTGACAATCAGCATTCCATTCATCATTTTTCACGACTGAGCTTGCAGTTAGCTCCATTACTTCTTTCCATTTTCGCACTGTTTCTCGAACATTTTTCACTGCGTAATGAATCGTTTCAATTTGTTGTACTTTGTTTTTATGTTCCGCGATTGTCCTAGCGTTGCGTAAATCATTTCTTCTTTCTTCGTCCGTTTCATTCCACTGTATAAAGAAAGGTAATTTCGGTCCGTTCTCTTCTTGCTTTACAAATAACATTTTCCATTCTAAAAGGCGGCCATCTTTTCTCATACGTTTCCCTTCAAACGGTCCTATCGTATGTAAACCGTGCTTACTAAACTTTACTGCTAGCTCTTCAATTTCATCTGTTCGAATTGCGATTTGAAGCATACCCTCTCCGTCTTGTAATTTCACTACCGTTTCTTGTACTAATGGATTATCTGCTTTCTTCGCTTTTTCTTCATGTTGAACTGCTAAAAATTCTATATATGATAAATCAAAATAACATAAACTATTCCAAGTACCCCAAGTAGTATGCTCTCCGCCTAGTGCAGTATGAAATCCAAGTGCCTGCATTTGTTTTGCCGCTTCCTCCGGTGTACAGTTCACTGCATGTACGAGGTGATCAAATAATAACATGTCTTTCTCCCCTTTCTCTCCATCCTTTTATTGTATATTTTATTTTTCTTTCGTTCAATTCAAAAAACTTCAAAACCCAGTTGATTTATACGATTAATATGTATTATAATGAAACAAATTTAATTATTGCTGATTGGAAAAACCAAAGGCACTTTTCTCATACGGGAAAAGTGCCTTTTTCATTTACTATTACAGGGGGATTATTTATGCAGAAATTAATTGTCTTTGCTATTATTGGATTTTTCGCTCAATTGATCGATGGAGCACTTGGAATGGCGTACGGGGTAACATCTACCTCACTATTACTAATGTTCGGTATCGCACCAGCAGTCGCTTCCGCTTCTGTTCATTTAGCCGAAGTCGTTACAACCGCCGCTTCTGGTGCATCTCACATCAAATTTGGAAACGTTGATAAATATACCGTTTCCAGGCTTACATTACCAGGCGCAATTGGCGCATTTATTGGAGCATGTTTTTTAAGCAATTTACCTGGAGATGTAATTAAACCGTACATTTCTGTATTTTTATTTACTTTAGGGGTTTATATTTTATTACGATTCATTATTCAAAAACAAGTTGTTACTTCAAAGAAACGTATGTCTGCTAAACAACTTGTTCCGCTTGGCTTATTCGCTGGATTCGTTGATTCAACTGGTGGTGGTGGCTGGGGGCCGATTACGACACCTGTACTTTTAGCAAGAGGAAATGAAGCTAGAAAAGTTATCGGATCTGTAGATACGAGTGAGTTTCCTGTTTCACTCGCTGCAACAATTGGTTTCTTCATCTCACTCGGCTGGGAACAAGTAAGTTGGGTTTGGGTATTTTCTCTCATGCTTGGTGGTATCGTTGCGGCTCCAATTGCTGCATGGTTAGTACGCATCGTTCCTTCTCATTTACTTGGCGTATTAGTTGGTGGCCTTATAATCTTTACAAACATTCGTACACTGCTTACTACATTTAAAGTGGATCCAACTATTATTTCACTTTCTTACGTGGCAATTGGTCTTGTCGTTATTATTTCTATTTTCATTGCTGTTCGTAATCATTCCAAGCATTCTAACACACCGACAGCCGGATATCCGAATGATCAAAAACAAATGCTACCATAACGATAAAAATACCGCCCGATATACTTCGAGCGGTATTTTTTATTTTTCTATTTTCCAATTAATCATCGTTTCTGTGGTGCCCATTCTCTTCATATGTAATTTCTCTAATACACGAATCGAGCTATTATTTTCAAGAAGTGTCTCTGCAATAATCGTTTCTACCTCTCCTGTTTGAAAAGCCCAATTTATTAATTTTCTTACAGCTTCTGTCGCATACCCTTTATTCCAATATTTCTCAATAAATCCGTAACCAATTTCTACTGTATGCTCCTCATTTGGTTTCCCTTTAAACCCTATATCACCTAGAACGATGTCATCTTCTTTTCGAATGACATACCAGGCGCCCCAAGGTAATAAATCCTTATCCTGTTTTACATTTTCTACATGTCCTACAATATGCGGGCCACTATTATATCCTTGCTCATTAGCAACGTGTATACTCTCTTCTGTACAAGGCACTATATAAAGCCTTTCTGTTTCTAATTTCATTTTGATTTCCCCTTTTTTGCTTAAACGTTACTCTAATTATAACAAAAAATATGACCTTATTATGAATGTCGAATTATATTTTCTGAATTTTCTTTTAATTTTTGAAGGGTTTTTCAATATTTTTTGCGAAACATTTGTATAACAATTTTTTTCTTTACTTATTGTTACATAATAGTAGGTTCGGGTGGAGTTTTGCAAGCGTTTCCTATACAATAACCGATATTTTTTGACTTTTCCTAACAAAATATCTTGCAATATATTTAGAAACTCATTACAATTGCCATATATTAAAAATCTTAGCAATATATCAAATCCTCATCAATCCGATGAGGTAGAGGTTGCGACTTTTAAGAGTACAACGGACGAGACACAGAGAATGTCACTGACTCCGTTTGAAAGGAAAAGTTGCCGAAGTTTATATTTCTTCTCTAGAAATATGAGCTGGGGCTGTCTCCGAAAGGAACAGAACTGTCACGTTTACAAAATTACCGTGTAAACGTGGGGTGCTATCTTAACGGAAGGGTATGATGGGGTGGTTATTTGTGAAACGTTCCGCCAAATTCCTTTGGCGGTTTTTTGTATTTTTCTCCCCCGCTCCTTCCTATCTTACAAGAAAAGGAGTGTTGAACATGAATAGCGCAACGAATCAAGCTACCTCTAAAACAGAAACTACAAAAGGAAAAGGTGAATTAAGACGCGGTCTAAAATCAAGGCACCTTACGATGATTTCTCTCGGCGGTACAATTGGTACCGGACTATTTCTTGCCAGCGGTGGTGTCATCCATTCAGCTGGACCTGGCGGTGCATTAATTGCATACGCCGCAATCGGAATTATGGTTTACTTCTTAATGACAAGCTTAGCTGAACTCGCAGCTTACATGCCTGTTACTGGCTCTTTTAGCACGTACGCAACAAAATTTGTTGATCCATCACTTGGCTTTGCACTTGGCTGGAACTATTGGTATAACTGGGCCATTACAATTGCTGCTGAACTCGCAGCTGTAACATTAATTATGAAATTCTGGTTCCCAGATACCCCTTCTCTTATTTGGAGCGGATTATGTTTAGCTATTATTTTCCTTTTAAACTACTTATCTGTTAAAGGGTTTGGTGAATCTGAATATTGGTTCGCACTTATTAAAGTAGTTACCATTATTATCTTTTTAATTGTCGGCTTTATGATGATTTTCGGAATTATGGGTGGCGAAACGGTTGGCTTCAAAAACTTCACTGTTGCTGATGCACCATTTAACGGTGGTATCATGGCAATTATCGGTGTATTTATGGCTGCTGGTTTCTCCTTCCAAGGAACTGAATTACTTGGGGTAGCTGCTGGTGAAACGTCTGATCCAGAGCGTAATATTCCGAAAGCGATTCGTTCTATCTTTTGGCGTATTCTTTTATTCTATATCCTTGCGATTCTCGTTATCGGTTTATTAATTCCTTATACAACTGAAAGCCTTGCCGCAAGTGATGTTACTGTAAGTCCATTTACACTTATTTTTGAAAAAGCGGGCGTTGCCTTTGCTGCTTCTGTTATGAACGCTGTTATTTTAACTGCTGTACTATCTGCTGGTAACTCTGGTATGTATGCATCAACTCGTATGCTTTGGGATTTAGCTCGCCAAGGTAAAGCACCAAAGTTTCTTGGTAAATTAGATAGCCGCGGTGTACCTGTTAACGCGTTAATCGTAACGTCAATTGTTGGTAGTATTGCTTTCATTGCTTCTTTATTCGGTGACGGTGTTGTATACATTTGGTTATTAAACGCATCTGGAATGTCTGGCTTTATCGCTTGGGTTGGAATCGCAATTAGTCATTACCGTTTCCGTAAAGCATATATTGCACAAGGAAAAGATTTAAATGACTTACCTTATAGAGCAAAATGGTTCCCGTTCGGACCAATCTTCGCATTTACACTTTGTATTATCGTAATTTTAGGACAAAACTACGGCGCATTTATGGGTGAATCAATCGATTGGAACGGCGTACTCGTTTCTTACATCGGTTTACCACTCTTCTTAGTACTATGGTTAGGATATAAATTTACGAAAAAAACGAAAGTGATTCCGCTTGATAAATGTGAACTAAAATAAAGTGAAACGAGCAAACAAATTTGTTTGCTCGTTTTTTATTACAAACCTCTTTGCTTCCCTATTTCTTCTGTTTTTGCAATAATAAAGAAAATATAAATAAAGGTTGGGATACCATGAACATTCGCATTACTGATGAAGCAAAAGCAGCTATACATAGATTAGAACGTGAAGACAAAAAGATCATTCGCATTAGAGGGACAATGACAAACTCTTGTAGTATATTCGTTGATGTCGATTTAATTTGGGATACATATGTTGCAGATGATGTTGTATATGAAGATGCTGATTTTATTGTACAAATGGATTCATTCACGAAAGACTACACTGGTGATACGGTGAAACTTGATTATAAAACGACTGGTTTTAGTATTACGACTCCGAATGAAACTTTAGTTTATGGATTGTCGATTAAAAAATAAAAATTGTTTTTATTTGACCACCGAGGTGAAAAAATGGGTAATTATGTTCCATTAAAATTTTTATTTAACGAAGAATTAGCAGAAAAAATAGCTGATTCCATTTGTAAACACGATCCTACTTTCTCTAAAAGAAACTTTGTATCTTCCGTAACATGTAAAGTTGAAAACTTAGAGTTAAAGCATCGTATTGAAGTAATGGCAGATGAATTACACAATGCTTTACAAAAAGATTTTAATGCAGCTATACATATATTACTGAAAACATTAGGACCAGAAAATACAACAGAAGTAGGCACATTTACAAATGGATATATGTACATGCCTATTGCAAAATACGTTGAAAAATATGGGCTTAACGATTTTGAAACCTCATTCAACGCCATGTATGAAATAACGAAAAGGAATACTGCTGAATATGCCATTCGGCCTTTTCTTCAAACATACCAAGAAGACACACTAAACATATTGCAACAGTGGATTCATGACGAAAACAGCCACATTAGAAGATTAGTTTCTGAAGGTACAAGACCAAGACTTCCTTGGGCTAAAAAAATAGGTGCTCTAAAAGGTGACTTTAAGTACAATTTACAGCTTCTTGAACCTTTAATGAATGATCCTTCTAAATATGTTCAAAAATCTATAGCCAATCATATTAATGATATTACGAAAGAAGATAAAGAACTTGTTTTTCAATGGTTGCAGCAATTGCGTGATAAACAGCATCCAGTTAATCCTTGGATTATAAAACATGGGTTAAGAACAGTTATTAAAAATGGTACTTTACCAAAAGATTTTTGTTTTTGAGTATTTTAAACAAAAGTCCTTATACTTCAAAAATGAAGTATAAGGACTTTTTCTCTCTCAAACATTATCCTTGCCTTAAAATATTTTGAAACATTTTCGGCTTATTTCTTTCAAAACTTTCTATTAATCCTTTTCCAAATATCGTTATACTCTTCTCCCAAGGATGACCTAAATACCCCCACTTAAAGTCCTTCTGAATAAAAAAGTAGTAATCTCCATTCGGAAATATTGGTATAATCCACTCATCAAATTCATTTCTTTCAAACTCTAAGTGAGGATTCACCCAATAACACTCATGTTGCCAATCTAGTGCCATTATATATTCATTCGATGCTGTATTTTCCTTAAACACTTGTAACGCTTTATCTTCCAAATCGTCATACACATCTAAATCTACCGATTCTCCAAAGTAATGAGAAATATTATATGTAATAAAAGGACTTGGCACCTTAAATGATGGAAATGTAGAAACACTTGGCGAAAACTCAAGTTCACTATATAACTTGTTCCAAATTCGATCATCCTCTTTGTCTGTAAACTCCATCCAGTTCTTCATTAAACAACACCTTCCCATGTAAGTTCAAAGGATTTTCACTCTATAATGCCGAATATATAAATAACCATTCTCACAAGGAGCGAATCTATATGAATCTATTCGAACACGAAACGTAAAACCGCTTCTCTTTCATAAGAGGTCCTCCCTTTTTCCTTTCTCATCATATCATTCATTTACGAAATAGGAGGACAAATGTATGAAACGTGATCCATTATTATTAACTTTATTAGAGAGTGCAAATACAAACTTTAGTGGCTGGGATTTTTCTTTTATTTCAGAAACTGGCCGAATGAAGAGCGAGCCTTTATCATGGTCGTACGGCAGTACTGCTTTCCAGCTTATGCAGCATGCAGAATCAATGCTCGATATGGGGACTGGCGGCGGAGAGTTTTTATCTATGTTACAACCGTTCCCGTCAACTATTTATGCTACTGAGGGCTACGCTCCAAACGTGCCAATTGCTCGAAAGAAATTAGAGCCTTTAGGGGTTACTGTTGTAGAGGTGACTGACGATACTGTATTACCATTTCAAGATGAACAGTTTGATTTAATTGTGAATCAACATGAATCCTATGCCGCTTCTGAGGTAAACAGAATTCTTTCTCCTAATGGAATGTTCCTTACACAACAAGTTGGTGGTCTCGATTGCGCTGAACTTAATGAACAGTTTGACACACCACTAAATAGTGAATTTGCAAGTTGGTCGCTTGAAGCGGCATGTAATGAACTACAGGAAAATGGATTTACTATCTTAGAAGCAAAAGAAGAATTCCCTTTCCAACGCTTTTATGATATTGGCGCTATTGTCTATTATTTAAAAGCAATTCCGTGGCAAATTTCTGATTTTACTGTCGAAAGGTATTATGAGGAATTATATCGTATACATGAAATCATCTTGCAAAAAAGATATTTTGATGTGAAGCAACATCGGTTTATCATTAAGGCGATTCGTGACTAACGGAAAAGAGGTGGCAAAGCCACCTCCTTTTTTGTTCCGTTTACATATATTCTCTACTCTTTCACCATAAGAAAAGTTATATCATCCCATTTCCTATCTAATTGTAAAGTAGTCTTGTCAACGCTAGCCCCTGTTAACAGATCATATCCTTCAATTTCAGCTACCAATTGTTTCGTTTTACTCTTTGGATTCATATCTTTGTATAAAATGTATAACTTATTACCATGTACTTGTATATCCGAAATCCCTTTATTCTCTCTAGTGATTTTTGTATTTTTATCACTTTGTAATGAATATGTACGTACGATGTTCAAGTTCTCATCTAGCTCTTTCACTTTTTCATCGTTATTTAAAATATACACCTTATTATCAATCACCTGCACTAGAACAGGTATGAATTGCTTTTCGTCTAATATTGTTTCTTTTTCTACTACTCTAGTCTTTGTATTTACCATAATTAATTTAGGTGGTAACTTTTGATTTACATTATCACTTAGTACGAACAATAATTTATCTTTATACTTTTGAAAAATTATTTTTTGAGCAGTTGGTGCAAAATACACATTTTCATTAGAAATTTCAAATTCGTTTGTTTTTTTATTTGTAACCAAATCTATTTCTGAAATATATACTTTGTCTAGCGTTTGTGAAAATGCGTATATATGATTCTCAATAATATGCGCACCTTGAATCGTTCCCTTTAGTTCTAGACTTTCTTGCCTTTTATCATTCTCTTTCCAATATATGAGTTCACTTGTATATCCCTTCTTTTCGTCTACCAGCCCAATGTTCACATCATAAAATTTATAACCTTGCTCTGCATGTATAAAATATGCCCCTGCGTTTACATCTTGTAATTGTTTCGGTCTACTGATTTCTTGCATCTTACCAGTCTTATCAATTGCATAATGATTGTTATTTCTATTTGATGAAAAGTAGTATCCCTTTTCATCTTTTGCATTACTCATTATACTTTGGCCATCCACTTCTATTTTACTAACCTCATTTCCTTTCTTATCATATGCATATATGTAACTACCGGCTTTCATGGCATTTGAATAGGATACGAGGTAATCTGCTTTTTGAATGTCTTTAAGTTCTGTATCACTTTTAGAACAGGCTACAAAAAGGAACATCGTACATATGACGATTATGGTCAATGAATTGTATTTCTGAAACATATCTTTCCCCCTTATATATAATGAGAGCAATCAACATAAAAATGCTGATTGCTCTTTGAAATATTTTATTAACTTGAGTATGAGAGAGTTTTTTTTACATGCCGTTTGTTCGCATCATCTTCTGTCAAACATGAAGTTGTGTAATTAATAATATTCCCGTTATCATATGTGAATATATGCTCTAACTTATTTTCTTCTGTTAATACTATTGGTAAGTATTTTGGTAAATTGCTAACTACACCTCTATTATCCTTATTTAATATCCAATCAATTTCTTTCCATTCTAATAATCCTTCCGCCGTACTTAATGGCGTGTCCATATGTACTCCATCTGGCAGGTCAGCAAGGAATACATACATTCCTTCACTACCCCGAGGCTCGTCCTTACTTTTAAAAACGACATTCCCTTTATACGTTACACATGGAAGATCTATGCCTGTTTCCTCAAGTGTTTCTCTAATTATTCCTTCATATGGCGTTTCATTGTCTTCAATTTTTCCGCCAACACCATTCCACATTCCCATATTCGGCTTTTTATTTCTATTCAATAAGAGTATTTTATTTCCTTTTCTAATGAAACAAATTGTGTACTTATACATACGTTTCTTTCCTTTCTTTTTCCTCTCATCAAAAAATTTAAACAGCATTTTGATTAGACTTGCTGCATAAAAAAATACTTATTATACAAACAACTGTTTTTTTAATGAGGTATTTTGCTCATTTTTATTAAAAAACATTCTCCTTATAGTTATATTTCACATAATATACTGTACAACTTTCGTTTCAGAAAGGAGTGTTCAAAATCGATAACATAAGCAGCGAATTTTTAAAACAATATTACGATAGTCGAGTCTGGTTATATGATACACATTGGCTCGGGGTTCCCATTTCCAAACTTCCCTCTGACCTTTTTTTGTATCAAGAAATTATTCACGAATTAAAACCCGATTTAATTATTGAATGTGGGACCTTTTACGGTGGTAGTGCACTGTATTTAGCTTCTATATTAGATTTAATTGGAAAAGGACACGTTCTGACTATCGATATATTTCCACAACCAAATCGTCCATCCCATGATCGCATTACGTATGTAACAGCTTCTTCTGTTTCAGTAACCGCTGTGCAAACAATATTAAGTATGCGTAAACCTGATGATGTGATTTTAGTTATTTTAGATTCAGATCATAGTAAAGAGCATGTAGCAAAAGAACTGTTGCTTTATAAATCTATAGTAACTACTGGTAGCTATATGATTGTAGAGGATACATCTATTAATGGAAATCCTGTTTCTCCCGATTGGGGACCTGGCCCAATGGAAGCTGTTGAAGAGTTTTTAGCTACAAACAACAATTTCATAATCGATGAATCTAAACATAAGTTTTTCATATCATTTAACCCAAAAGGTTTTTTAAAGAAGATAAAGTGAAACTTTAATAAGTGGGGTTTTCTAACTCCCCACTTATTTGATGATCTTCATTTTTGAAAAAGGATAATATACAAATTCCACTTTGCCTATTATATTATCTTCTTCAATATATCCTAAACCGTTTCGACTATCTCTACTAAGTTCACGATTATCTCCCATTACAAATAACTTATTTGGTGGGATTTTTGTCTTTTGAAAGTTATAAAACACTTGTGTATTATTGAATAAATCTTTATTTGTATACGGTTCTTCTTGTTTTTTATCATTCACATATACAGATCCACTCGTTATGTTAATTACGTCACCAGGAAGTCCTATTACTCGTTTTACATAATATTTTGACTCATCCTCTTCCTTTATAATGACAATTTCTCCATGCTCTAAATCGGAAAAGTGTACAGCTACTTTATTTACAAATACGTAGTCTTCTTCATATAAAGTCGGTTGCATCGATTTCCCTTCCACTTTACATAAAGTAAAAGAATGATAGGCTATTACCAAAACAAACACGAAGAGTATGTATTTCCCCCAACCTCTCTTAATCTCCTGTTTCATATCCATTCCCACCTTATTCAAACGCTTTTTAAATCAAAAAATATATCACTGCACCATATGTCTCAATGCAGTGATATTATTTTTACTGGCCCTTGTTCGGCTGCTCTATTGGGACTGGATTTCCACCCGATCTTTTCGTTTTCAATTCAAAATACGCATCCAAAATCTCTTTACCAATCGCGGAATTAATTCCTGATTTGTCATCATTTACCCATGGTACAACAACTGAAAAAGCTACTTCCGGATCAGCATCATATGGTGCATAACCGGCAAGAGTTAAATTATAACATTTTTTTCGGTTATTGTTTTCATCTCTTCCAATATCACTTTCTCCACCATATACGGTTTCAGCTGTTCCTGTTTTTCCAGCTGGTTTATATGGTAAACCTTTAAACGTTGCAGTACCTGTTCCGTCATTTTCTTGAAAAACTCTTCTAAATCCTTCTTTTACATGATTAATGTATGAGGTGTTCATATCCACTCGATTTAAAATAACTGGTTCAATAGACCGTATAACTTTTCCAACATCCTCTGGTCTATGTGGTTGCTCTCTCACTTCTTGTACAATTTGCGGTTTCATTCGATAACCGCCGTTTGCAATGGTTGACATATATTGAGCGAGTTGAAGCGGCGTATATGTATCGTACTGTCCAATTGCATAATCAAGTAAAAAACCAGGTATGTTATCAGTTCTACCCATTTGACCAATCGATTCATTCGGCAAGTCAATACCAGTTGGTACACCTAAGCCAAATTGTCTAAAATAGTAGCGCATTGTATTAAATGTCTCTCGTTTAATGTCTAATGGATTGTTTGGTACATAATTTATACCTGCCATTTTTAATGCTGTATTAAACATGTAAACATTCGATGAAACTTGTAAAGCTCTTAAATCATCAATATCACCAAAGTCTTTCCACGATTTCTTTGGCTTAGAACTTCCTTTAAAATACATAGGTGCATCAAAGAAATGCGTATACGGCTTAATTGTGTCAGTTTGATAACCAGCTAATAATGTAGCCCCTTTCACAGTGGACCCTAACTCATAAGAACTTGTCATCGTTCCTAAAGCGTAGTCTTCTATTTGCATCCCGCCATCTTTATTTACAATTTTCTTTCCTGCCATCGATAAAATTTGACCGTTTTTCGGGTTCATCATTACAACGAATGCACGATCCATCATCGGCTCTGCAGAATGAAATGCTCGCAAATTCTTTTCAAGACTTTCCTCTACTTTTTTCTGTAACTCCATATCCACTGTTAACATTAAATTATTTCCACTTTTTCCTTCGGTCACTTTTTCAGTTCGAATAACATTTCCTGTTTTATCTGTAATATTTCTAATCTGTTCTTTCGTTCCATGAAGTGCATCTTCGTATTGTTTTTCAATGTAACTCTTACCAATACGATCATTTCGGTTATAATCACGCACTAAATAATAATCTAATTGTTCCCTTGGCAATCCTTCATTTTCAGTAGAAACGCTACCAAGGATAGAACGAAGTATTTTATCATTTGGGTATTCACGTTCCCAGTCTACTGTCGTATCTACTCCAGGCAAACTTGCCAATCTTTCACTTACGACTGCATATTCATTTTGACTTACATCTTTTTTAACGATTTGCGGCGTCATTTTATATCCCGCATTCATTTTGCTTTTAATAGCTAGTACTTCTAGGTCTTCTTTTGAAAGTTCGCTTAATTCTTCTTGTGTAATTCTTTCCCTACGTAACTCTTCAACTTTTTTATCTAATTCTTTCCCTTCTATCTCCTGCTTCCTAAATTTACTCTCATCTTCTTTCGTTACTTTTTCTGCTGCCCGCTTTTCATTTAACTGCATCCAAAAATCCTTTTTATCTGTTTCTGTTAACTTGTCTATATCCTCTGGCGACATTTCAATTAACTGTGCTAATTGTCTTGCTACTTGTAAAACTTCTTTCGAATCTACTCCTTTCATTTTCGTATATGTAACGGTTCGTAGTGGTTTGTTATTTACAATCACCTGACCTTGTCGATCAAACATTTTCCCTCTAGGAACAGGTGTACTTACCGTTACATCTTCCTTTTTGTTTACTTCATTTCTATACGTTTCTCCATCAATGATTTGTACTTTACCTAATTGAATTATAATAGCTGAAAATAAAAGAAAGACGATAAAAAATAGTACATTTAACCGAAAAGGAATATGAGTCTTTTTCTTTTTCGATTGTTTCTTCTGCTCCTTTTTCTGTCTCATTTCGCTCCCTCGCTTCATTCTATTAACATTTCTACATGAAACCATTATGTATCAAATTTATTTATATGATATATATAGAATTTTATATTAATTACAAAAGAAATAAAAGATTTAATTTTCAGTTTTTTAATTTTATATCCTATTTATTACCATTCCCTTATTAAGGAATAAAATGAATGTTATTCCAAAATAAAGATTGTATTCCCTTGTTTTTTCATACCATTCATTTACATTTATTTGTATACCAATAATAAAAGACATTACTAAGGAGAACATGAAATGACAGATGCATTCACAATTCATACTAATACGTCACATTGTTTAAACTTTATGATTTACATTCAAAATATGTATCTCAACCAAAAAGAGAAAAAAGAAAATTTAAGATTTCCTTACATAGCAAAAACATTACATTTCTCAAGTGACTTTGAAACAAATTTCAAAGAATTATGGCATTCACTTCGCAAACAAATTGCTAACGACCGATATGATTTACAAATTTTTCATGAAGAAAACCATATCTTCTATGAGAAGCTTTTTAACACCCAATTATGTAATGAAGACTCTTTTAAAAAATTAATATGTAGTTTTAAAGTTTGGTGGACTAGCATAGCAGGTCAACTTTCATTAGAACGTTCTGTAGATGAATATGGGCAACAACTTTTTAACGATTTAGTTTTATACTTAAAACAAAATCAAATAGAGCCTTTACAACAGCTACATATTAGCTTACTGTATGACGATTGTGTATTCACTAAAGATAATATTACTTCTTACTCTGCCATTTTACCTACGAAACACTTTTTTATGAGTTATAGGGATGTGGTTACTACATTATCGACCTGTTTTCATGTTGCTTAATACAGCGATTACCCAAATAAAAAACTGAGGTGGATACCTCAGTTTTTTCGATAATTTATTTTATTGAAGATAACCCTTCAACAAACTCACCAATCTTATTTTGAAAAACAAAGTCAAAGTTATATTCTTGTCCTGTTAACTCTTCATTTACTAAAATCGTTGTTGCTCCTACTTCCCTCTTTGCAATTTGCGGGAATGAAGCGACAGGCTGTACTTTTAGTGACGTTCCCATAACGATAAGCACATCTGTTTCATATAAACGTTTGACCGCATTTTGATATTGCGGCAATGTATCTCCGTATAAAACAACGTCTGGATTTAAAATGAAATTACACTTCTCGCAGCGCGGCACTTCTTGATCAATCATGTACTGCAAATCATATCCCGTTTTACACTTCGGGCAATGGGCTGTTTGCAGTGTACCGTGTAAATCAATGACATGTTTACTACCACCTACTTGATGTAAACCGTCAATATTTTGCGTTAAAATCGTAATATCTTTCCCTTGTTCTTCTAATTCAGCTAAAAAGCGATGGCCACGATTTGGCTTATATTGATGAAACGTATTAATTTGAAATATTTCTTTATAATGCTTCCAAAATTCTTTCGGGCTTCGGTTATAGTACCCTCTTGATAAATACATCTCCACATTCGCATCAGCATACAATCCATTTGCTGAACGAAAATCTGGGATACCACTTTCCGTACTTGCACCAGCACCTGTTAATACTGTAATTTTCTTTGCTTTTTCTAAAATTGAACGTACTTCTTCAAATTGTTGCACAAAAATCACCTCTATGTATTTTCCTATACTTATTATACCAGTTGTTTACAGGAGGTGTTGTCTTTGTATAAAGAACTCTTTAAACTTCCTTATTTTATATAGTTTTTCTTGATGATATCTTTTGCATTATTGTACAGGAATACAAGGAAGATAACTGCTAGGATACCGTTTACCCAGTAATATGTATTTCCAGAAGTAAATCTATTATAAAAGGATTGAGCATTATAATAGAATAGCCCTGCTGAAAGCACAGTAGAGAATACTAACATACCAAAACTTTTCAAGATATCCACCCCAATTTAAAAAATTCCAATTTTTACAATAATTATACATGAAAATGGGCGAATTTAAAATATGCAATGTACCCTATCATTATCAAGTTAACGATATCCTCTTCTTCCAAACAAAAATAACAACTACATACGCAATTCGGTACTACTTCAGAATCTTACTTAATGCGTCGTACCCCCAACTTCCACAATATCCACCTCAACTGTCGTCGTTACCTCAACTGCCAGTTCTATGCCTTTACGAATAGTAGAAAGAGACATACTCGATTGCCCTGGATAATTGCTCGCTTGCTCTGGTAAAAACGGTATATGAACAAATCCGCCTTTTATTTTCTGATCCTGTTTCTCTAGTTCATGCATGAGACCATAGAATAAATGATTACAAACGAATGTACCTGCTGATTGTGAAACGGAAGCCGGTATGCCCTCTGCTTGTAGTCTTTTTACGATTGCTTTCATCGGAAGCATAGACCAATAGGCAGCAGGTCCTTCTTCTACAACCGGTACATCTACCGGCTGATTCCCTTCGTTGTCAGCTATTCTTGCATCATCAATATTAATTGCGACACGCTCTATCGTAATGTCTGGTCTGCCCCCTGCTTGTCCAATACATATAATTATTTCAGGGTTTAGTTGTTCTATATACTCTTTTAATGTGCTGATTGATTTATGAAATACAGTTGGGACTTGTTTACTAATAATCTTGTATTCTCCGATTGTTTTTTCATGCAAACTTTTTGCGACTTCCCAAGCTGGATTGATGCTTTCTCCGCCGAACGGATCGAATCCTGTTAACAATACTGTTTTCATAGTTTTATCCTCCTAATTAGAAACGATATACAAGGCCGTACATAATAAACATATTAATAATGAAAATGGAAAGAGCAATTGGTACCTGCGCTTTAATAACGGCATTTTTATCTTTTAGTTCTAAAAGCATTGCCGGAACGATATTAAAGTTTGCTGCCATTGGCGTAAGCAGCGTTCCGCAATATCCAGCAAACATACCGAGCGCTGCCATAATCGCTGGGTTTCCGCCGTGCATTTGCACGATTAAAGGTAAACCAATTCCGCCAGTAATAACGGCAAACGCTGCGAAGGCATTTCCCATTACGACTGTGAAAAGCATCATTCCTAAACAGTACGCCATAACAGCAACGAACGGATACTCTGTCGGTAACACTTGGCCGACTAAATCAGAAACGACTTGTCCAACGCCAGATTTTGCGAAAATACCGCCAAGTGCCGCTAACATTTGTGGTAAAATAACAGCCCAGCCGACAGCTTGTAATAGTCTACTTCCTTCTTGCACAGGAGTTGTTATCTTCGATTTTGTAATACGCATCGCCGCAACGAATGCAAGTAATGCTCCTAACGCTAATGCTACTAGCGTTACTTTATCCGGATCAACAAGGGAGACATTTTCCCATTTGATTTTTCCTAACGTTAACGTACCGATAATTGTAAAAATAGGAATTAATAGTGCAGGCATAAAGATTTTATTTTTTAATTTCTCCGCATGTTTTACACGTTGTTGTACTGGAACTTCTTTCTCCTCTGATTTTGTTACTTTATTTAGCGAAGCTAACACAACCATAGCGAGTACAATACAGCCAACGTAAAATGAAGGGATTACATTTCCAAATAAAAATGTAACTGCAAACAACGCCCAAAATAAACTAGAACCAAATCGGTTTGGATGCTCACGATCAAACGCAATACGAACAGCGATAAAGGCAACGATTATACCTAATACATAGTAGATTGTATCCATTGTGATGATGTTCATTTTATATTGCCTCCTTCTCTTCTTTTTCTTTTGATTCCATCGTTTTTGCTATATATTTATCAAACCTTCTAAATCTGATCCAGCTCACGATAAGTGCAGATATTGCAGTTGGAATACCCCAAAGCGCCATATCCCATACTCCGACATGCATACCTACTGAATCGAAGAACCCTTTCATTAATAGAATCGCACCAGTTGCGATAAAAATATCTTCTCCGAAAAACCAAGCTGTATTTTCCGCAGCCGCTGCATTTGCTTTAATCTTTTCTCTTAACTTTTCAGGGAGCTTACCGTATTTACCTTGCGCAGCCCCTTCTGCCATCGGTGCAACGAGTGGTCTTACCGTTTGCGCATGACCACCAATATTCAGTCCAAGTGCTGCTGATGATTCTCTTATCGTAAAATATGACATTAATACTCTTCCAGTTGTTGCACCTTTTGATTTCGTTATAAGTGCTTCTGCTCTTTCTTTCAAACCGTAACGCTCTAAAATTCCGATTACCGGTAAAGTTAGTATAATAGGCATAGACATATATCTATTTTCTATGAAAAATTTACCGAACATGCTGATCACATCATAAAAACTTAATCCTGAAACCATCCCCGTAACAATACCTGCAACCATAACTACTAACAGTGTATTTAATCTAAACAAAAAGCCCACTGCAACTAATAATATCCCGATTAATTTCACCAATTCCAACACTTCCCCTCATTTTTTTATTCCGGTGCACAAATAGCAATACCGTTATGTTCGAATGTTCTGTATATTACTCCCGCAAATTGTACTGCTTTTTCTCCATCACCGTGTAAACAAATTGTTTTCGCGTCAACTGCTACTTTCTCTCCGTTCACCGCGTTTACGTAGCCTTCTTTCACCATTTGAAGCACTTGCTTTATCGCTTCGTCTTCATTTTCTATAAGTGCATTTTCTTCCGTACGGCTCGTTAATGTTCCATCTTGCTTATACGTACGATCTGCAAAAGCTTCTTGTACGAGAGTTATATTGTATTTTTCCGCAGCCTGTATAAATGACTCGCTATTTGCTAATCCATAAAGTAATAGACTTGGATTCATATGATATATTGCCTTTGCAATTGCATCTGCAATTTCCGGATTAGTTGCCGCCATATTATATAGAGCACCGTGCGGTTTCACATGATGCATCTTCCCGCCAGCTGCTTTTACAAAACCGTCTAATGCACCAATTTGATATAGAACATAATCGTATACTTCACTTGCTGAAATGTTCATGTTCCTTCTACCAAATCCAATTAAATCTGGAAAACCTGGGTGTGCCCCTATCGCTACGTTATGCTGCATTGCCTTTTCAATCGTTTGCCGCATAACAGACGGATCACCTGCATGAAAACCACAAGCAACATTTATAGAGGATACGAATGGAAGAATTTCATCATCATTCCCCATTTTATAAGCGCCAAAACTTTCTCCTAAATCACAGTTTAAATCGATTGCCTTCACATTATTTTCCTCCTAATTTCAGCTTCGTAAAGCAATGAATTTCTTTAATAGATTCATATTTACTTCTTGTTCTATGTACAATCGTTCCGCTTCTTCAAGCGTAATATTCTCAAATGATACATAGTCCCCTGGTTTTAGCTGAGCAAGAAGAGGTAAATCTACTGAACTAATATTTCCTATTCTCGGATAACCACCTGTCGTTTGCCTATCTGCCATTAATATAATTGGCTGTCCACCATTTGGAATTTGAATGGTCCCATATGTAACTGGACTCGATAAAATCTCTTTTTCAACGGCTCTATTTAAAATTTCTCCTTCAACCCTATAGCCCATACGATCAGCATAATTAGATACTTTATACTCTTTCATAAAAAATGCCTTTTTGCTTTCTTCTGTAAATTGATCATATTCAAAATCAGTTATGATGCGAAGCTTAGGATGTTTCTTATACTTTGGTCGTACGCTGCTGCTAATCGCCCATTTCGTTTTTATTCTCTCATCTTTTTGTAAGTCTTGAATGAAACGATTCGCCATTTCTGGTTGTACACCAATTTGGAAGTAGTCACCCTTTTTCAACATTCTTCCTTCTATACCGCCAATCGCAGCACGTATGTAAGTACTTTTGCTTCCCATCGTACGATCAATATGGATACCACCTGCAAAAGTCACATACGCTCTGCAACCACTTTTCACTTTTCCAAAGCAAAGCATACTACCTTCTTCCGCTAAAATGGGACGCCATAATGGTATACGCTCCCCATTTAGTAACGGTTCCATATCCGCACCGCCAATCGCAAGTAACGTCGTTTTCTTTATTAACAATTTCGGTCCCATAATCGTCATTTCAAGTGCCGCTTCATTCTCTTCATTACCAACTAACATATTGATCATCCGAAGTGCACTTTGATCCATCGCCCCGCCAACTGGCACACCGTATTGTTGATAATGAGATCGTCCTAAATCTTGGACTGTTGTAAACATTCCCGCATGCAAAACCTCTACATCCATTCTTTAGCCCCCTCAAGTGATACGTACTCTTCCTTCGTTATTGGGATAAATCGTAAATACATGCCACTTTGAATAAAGGTTGGTGTTTCTTCTTCCGGATTAAATAAGGAGATTGGTGTTCGTCCAATAATATTCCATCCACCCGGTGTTTCAAGTGGATAAATACCTGTCTGATTCCCGCCGATTCCTACTGAACCAGGAGAGATTTGTAACCGTGGTGTTTTTTTTCTAGGTGTTTCTAGTTCTTTTGATAGTCCTCCTAAATACGGGAATCCTGGTGTAAAACCTAACATATACACAAAGTACGTTGTTTCACTATGTATGCGAATGACATCTTCTACTTGTAAACCGTGATAATGTGCGACCTCTTCCAAATCAGGTCCATATTCTCCCCCGTAACAAACAGGTATAGAAATATGTTTCACATCTCGTTTCAGCTCTTCCTTATACGTATCTAACATTCCAGTTATATATTGGCATACGTAATCATATGGTCTTATCTTTCTATCATTTCCCTTCCATACTTCATACAAATTGTAGTAAACGGCTAATGAAGTAAACGACGGAACACATTCAACCATCCCTACAAACGGATGTTGCTGCAACGCTTGAAATAATCGTTGTACTTTTTCATATGTATCCATCCCGATTTCTTCACCGAATGTAACAATAATTGCTTGATCCCCTAACGCAGAAAATTTCATCCTACTCCCTCTTTCTATGCCAAAAAGCCGAGTTCTTTCGAAATGCGATTCGCTGTTTCTTTTACCTTCGCAATAAAATATGAAATGTTACTTTCGCTGTACTCAATTGCTAATCCCGAAATACTAATGCCTGCTACAACCGTTCCATCATTTGCGAAAATGGGCGCTGCTATAGCCGCTGTATGATTTTCTAACTCAGAATAGCTAATGGTGTGTCCTTCCTTTTTCGCCATTTGTAACACTTCTAGCAATTGTTTCTTATCTACGATTGTTCCATCTGCAAACTGTTTTAAATTCGTTTCCTCTATGTATTTCCGTTTCTTTTCCTCAGAAAAATACGATAGTAAAATTCTCGGACATGCGCCAGCATAAAGTGGCGCTCTTCTTCCAACCGCCGTATACACGCGTACAGGCTGAACGCCTTCCATTTTTTCCACATAAATCGCGTCGTTACCATCTTGAATAATTAAATTAACTGCCTGCCCTAAACTATCTCTAAGCTCTTTCATATATGGAATCGCAATATTTCTTACTGATAATCTTTGCGAAACAAGTTGACCGAACCGTAAAAAAACGACTCCTAGACGATATTTCCCCTTTTCGTTTTTTTGTAAAAACTCCATTTCTTCTAACGAGCCAATTAAACGATAAACAGATGTTTTCGGCATACTTGTAAGCTGAACCATCTCTGTTAAACTTAGCTCTTCATGCTCATAAAACAACTCTAAAATATCCATTGTCTTAACTGCCGTTTTATTTATACTCATTCTATCTCCCTCTTGTTCCGAATTTCGGAACTTAAATTCCGTTTTTCGAAACAAACATATAATTTAAAATTATAAAATATTCTTTCAATTCTATCAATATATTTTTCAGCTACTTAACCTTTATGTAAGGTGAACACAAAATAAGATTTAGAAATAATGATGGTTCTCTTTCAAAAGCTCAAGTTATAACAAAACCAAACGTTTAAATAAATAGGCATAAAAAAAGTATGGAAGAATATTTCTCCCATACTTTTTCTTTATAACGCTCTTACTTGTTTCAACGGCCAGAAAACAGCTTGTCCTTTTCCGACAATTTCATCTTCTGAAATAAATCCAAACATACGACCGTCTTTAGAAACTTCACGATTATCCCCTAAAACAAATACTTGGCCTTCTGGCACTTTCGTTTTTCCTGTGATTTGTTCTAACGTAAAGTCTGGAGTTAGTACACGACCTGCTGCTTTTTCTTTAAACTCTTTTAAATATGGTTCTTCCATCGCTTTTCCGTTTACATATAAAACATCATTTTTATACTCAACTGTATCGCCTGGTAAACCAATTACTCGTTTTACTAAATCGTATCCTTCTTTTCCGTGAAAGACGATAATATCAAAACGTTCTAATCCACTTATACTATAACCAATCTTATTCACGAGAACTCGTTCGTTATTTTCTAAAGTCGGCATCATCGATTCGCCTTGTACTAATGACGGTGTAAATAAAACACCGCGAATAATTGCGATTAATACAAGGGTAAATCCTATCGTTTTAGCCCATGAGAATAATTCTTTCTTCGTATTTTCCTTCATCGTTTCTCCTCTTTCTTACGCATTTATTTTATCCCGCTTTAACGGGCAGTAAGACCCTAACCTCAAAATTCAGCGAAAGCAAAGAAGCTAGATGTGGATCAACTGCCCATAAAAGCCCGATTGGTGAAGGCTAATAATCAGTGGGGGAAGCCCCCTCCCACTGATTAAAGTTTCACTTTATGATTTGAACTAATTCTTTTACTAAATTAGGATCAATTTCAGCAAAACATGATTTCCCTTCTCTCACCGCTGTACCGACATGAGCTTGCGAAATTCCTGTTTCATCTAGCAATCGCTTTATATTCTCTTTCGTCACGCCAGCTCCAGCTACAAGCTGAATTTGACCATCGCTTACCTTTTGCATTTCTGTAAGCACTGGAATATTCTCTACTATATTTCCTTGTCCACCTGAAGTTAAGACGTGAGTTACTTTATGAAACTTCTTTAAAGTTTTTATCGCTTCTACTGGATTTTCTGTGTCGTCTATGGCACGGTGATATGTGACATTTATCCCATCTACCACAGATAATAAATCCGCTAGTTTCTCTTCATCCACATCATTTTTTTCATTTAATACACCTAATACAACACCAGCTACTCCTAATTTCTGTGCAACTACAATATCTTCTTTCATCATTTCAATTTCTTCTTCCGTATATGTAAAAGACTTCGCATGCGGACGAATCATAACATGAATCGGTATATGTACTGCTTCTACCGCTTTTTTAATGAATGCATAACTCGGCGTTAAACCGCCTTCTGTATAAGATGAAATTAATTCAATTCGCTTCCCGCCAGCTCGTTCAATTCGTTTCACATCTTCTAAACATGTTGCAATAACCTCTAGCATGAGATGACCTCTTTTCGTGCTTTTTTCCTATTATACCGTAGGTGAAATAAGAAGCATAGCATTCTCCTATAAAACGATAAAAAGAAGAATGAAAAGAAAGATTTTTTTCAATTGATAACGTTTATTGGTAATCTTATATTGTTCATATTCTGCAAAAAAGGAGTAACCCCCTAGAACGCCTGACTAGGTGTCACTCCTTTTTATTTTACAAAAATAATAGTTTTCCCTATACATTTAGTTATTTTTCTTTGTTACTTCATTATAATAATGGCTAAATGCTTCTACTAATGCATCAACGGAAGCATATAATTCTTCTGGTGTATTATCTACGCCTCCCATTTCAATAAGTAATGCATTTGGGGACAGGTCTTGATTATATACTCCATTGCCGCTTTTACGATCTTTAATAAAAATGCCTCGGCTTAAACCGTAATACTTCTCGTCTAAATATGAATTTATTGCCGTTACTATTTTTTTATTTTTTTCATAGTTAGGATTTTCTCGGCCTAAAATAAAATAGAGTCGTGCATAATCCTTTCCATTAATCGTTTTCTTTGTAATATTTTTTCGGGCATCGTCCCTATGAAGATCAATGGGAAACATAATATTTTTATCTTGTGCTAATTTATCTTGTAATATTTGACGGGACCCTTTATAGGATTGGGCCCAGTTTAAATTTTTATTTCGCAGAAAATCCCTCATATTTGTCGTATCATGTGAAACACCTATCCCTTTTTCTTCTAACTTTTGTTTTAAATAATTTCCAACAAACGTAATATTCACTTCATTATTTGTACTAGAGGCATCATCAGGTATAGTAGCACCTGGAATGAGAGGAATAAACGACTCCCAACTATGTGTATGATAAATAAAAACTTTATTTTCACCGTTATTTTGTATATTTGAATTGTTTTCCTTCTCACTCTTTGGGTGTTTAACAGCAGTACCTTCATTCTTAATATTCTCTAAAGGAATACTAGATTCTTCAGGAATGTTCGTATAATCTGTTCCTTCCCCAGCAATTAATATTTCCGAATAAAATTGATTCATATTTGGAAGTTCTCGAGTTAATAAGCTTCGGAGGTCATTTACATTAATATTTGTAGAAAGTGAAAGTAAAAAAGATTCCAAAGACGCTCGTCCTTTTTCTTTATGAAATTCTTCTGCAAAATAACGATTTTCACTGCCTATCATATACATAAGGCCTTTAGTAGAATTCGTTCCTAATAATTGATTAATATAATAAGATTTAAATACGTTTGAATTACTAGAAATGAAGAATGAAGTGAGAATACATATAATCGTGAATAAAATACATATCATTACATACTTTATATTAAATACTTTCAGTTTCACTTTATTCATTTTATATCTCCCTTCATTTACTATATTCTTACGCATCATTTTTAAGTAATATGATTAATAATTTGATAGAGTTCTCGTTCTATTAATTTTTATAAAAAAAGAAGATCCTATAATAGGATCTTCTTTTTTTATCTACGACCGAAACGCCGCATCCGCCAACATAGATAGTGTTGCATCATCCATCGGCGGATTGTGTAGTCCTGCCCTAACGTTTAAATAATAACGATGAAGCGGATTTTTTTCTGATAAACTTTTTGCTCCTACGATGCGCATTGATTTATCCACTATGGATATCGCCGCATTTGTTACGGCGTATTTCACTGCCGCTAATTCTGCTTGCAGTGACAGTTTATCTTCTGCCTCATCGTATTTTTTCGCAATTTGATATAAAAAGACGCGAGCTTGCATAAGCTCGAGTTCTAATTCTCCAACTAATCTTCTAACATTCGGTAATAAACTAATAGAATGGTTTAAACTATTTGGTTTGTATGAGCCCGCAAACTGAACTGCATAATTTCTTGCTGATTGTGCAATTCCTAAATAACATGCTGGTATATGTAGCAACCAGCCAATACCCTTTTGTTTCACTTTCCCGCCTTTTACATCCGTAAAAAAGCGGTTGTCTATCTCTACATTTTGTAAGACAAGGTCGTGGCTAGCAGTCCCTCGCATTGCAACGCTATCCCACGTTTCTTCAATGGATACACCGCGTGTATTTCTTGGAATGACAAACTCACCAACTTCTTCTTGGCCTTCCATACTTGCTGAAATAATAAAATAATCAAGTACTGGCGCCATCGTTGTAAAAGTTTTCCTTCCATTTATAACCCACTTCTCGCCTTGTTGAACCGCTATTGTTTCTGGTTTACCGCCACGCGTCGGGCTCCCTGTTTTCGGTTCTGTTGCTGCCCTGTTAAAGAGCGCCCCATTACGAACTTCTTCGCAAAACCATTTGAACATCTCATCATTCCAAGAACGATTTTCCGCCAGCTCTTTCACAATACCAAGATGCCAGCCAATCGATAATGCAGTAGCTCCGCAGCCTTCCGCAATTTTCTCTTGAAATAAAACGAAGTCATATAAAGAAATCGCACTACCACCAAATTCCTTCGGTAACGTTAATTTCGTATATCCGATATCTTTTAAATCATTTATATTTTCATACGGAAATGATCCTAATTCACTTAGTTGATGCTCCCTTTCCATGAACTTCGGAATCAATTTATTTATTTGTTCAATAATGAAAGATTGTTTTTCTGTTTCAACAAATGAGAGTGCCATACTATAATCTCCTTTATGTTCGATTCATGAACCGTTCATTTTGTCATTATGATTATATGAAGCTACCTCTCTATTGTTTCACTATTCCGATAAAAATACAATGTTTTTGACTAATAAGAAAAGTTCCTATTTAAAGATAGGTTCTTTTCTTATTAGTCTCCCTTCAATGCCTTTAATGGCAACGAGGTTACATATCCAATATACGAGAATAATTCTTTAAAGAAGAATGGTATTTCTGTATCTAACGTTTTATATGCTGATGTTGGCGTTGGTGAAGCATACGCTTCAATATTAATATGTTTTGCGATTCTCATTGCGCGTTTCATATGAAGTGGATCACTTACAATCGTGTATGTGCGTATTCCGTTCTCTATTCCAACTTCCTTCGCATTCTTTAAATTTTCTTCAGTGAAAAGGGATTTTGTTTCAATTAAAATATCTTCCTCTTTTACACCTTGTTTCATTGCATATACTCTTGCAGTACGTGCTTCCTCGAGCTCTGCCTCGAACTTTGTGCCACCTGTAAAAATAATCTTTTTAATATTTCCGTTCTTATATAAAGAAATCGCATGATTAATTCTTTCTTTAAATACAGGAGATGGTTTTCCGTTCCAAGAAGCTGCTCCTAGTACGATACCAGCATCCGTTTTCACGCTATCATCTGTTTTAAAACGATAACTCCAAATATCGTAAGCTGCATAACTTACATATAAAATAGCAGAACAAATCATTAGTAAAAACACTTGAAAGATTCGTCTTTTCTTACTCTTCTTATTTTCTTTCATTTGTAATTGCCTCCGTACATCATCCATACTTCTATAAAAAAACATTTATATCAAAATCGTTTTGTTTGAGTTTATTTAAAAGAAGGAACTTTACTTGTTATTTATGTATAAAAGGGTTTTCATTTAAAATTGAGGATTATCAATTCATTTTCATTTGCGGTTTTCATTACATGTTTTAAATTCATAAGTTTATTACCATACAACTACATTGTAACGAATTTTTTCTCAGAAGGGAACGATGAAACAAAAGGAATTAAAATAAAGTAGCATTTTGTAAGAAAAAAGGTATATTTTTCATGTATTACAAACAATATACCTTTCAAAACACGAATTATAGCTTTTCTTTATACAACTCTAATTTTTCTAACAATTGTTCTTTCACGTCTGGCCATTCACTCGAGATAATACTGTACACAACTGCATCTCTCACATAACCATTCGGTAATTTTCTTTCATTTCTAAGCACGCCCTCTTTTACTGCGCCTAACCTTTCAATTGCTCGTTGTGCTTTTTCATTTCTTGCATCCGTCTTAATTTGTACCCTGAGCATATGCAGTTTTTCAAAAGCATACTGGAGAAGCATATACTTACACTCTGTATTTATACTCGTACGCTGGACACTTGGATGATACCACGTTTGTCCTAACTCGACTGTTTTATCTTCTACTGAAATATGATATAGACGTGTACTTCCTACAATCTTATTCGTCTGTTGATCTACTACAACGAAAGGGATTTGTGCACCCTTTCCATAACCTTGTATCGCTTTTTGCACATATTGCTGCATATCTTGCACACTATCCATTTTAGAAATTAAATACGCCCAAATTTCCCGATTTCCTTCTACAATCGAAAACAAAGTTTCGACATCATTACCATCCATTAACCGTAGCTTTGCTCTTTCGTGAATGATTTCCATTTGTAAGCCCCCTTTTTTCTTACTATATCACAGAAATAAACATTTAATTATATAGATGTTAAAGTGTAAAGACTAACTTTTAAATGTACTTAAAATTCAAGTTTCAATACCTTCTTACATAATAATCCGCAAAAAACCTCTAATAAATACCGTGTACATCCCATTATATCAAGCTACATTTATATTGGTTTCATTTCATGTAAGGCTTTTCTTTTTCTAAAGGTCTATATACGTTCTTTAAAAATTCGCACAACAAAAACGCTATTATTTCTACAAAAAGATTATTTTTTCATTTATGAATCAATTTTTCAGTTTGATTGCATGGATAATTCTGGATGAAACCCAAAAAATACTATATAATAATAAATTGAAACTTTAATCAGTGAAAGTTTTACAGTTAATTAATATGGGGTAAATGGGAGGATATAAAAATGCTAGATCAAATTACTTGGGGAACGCCAGGCAGCTTATTATGTTTAGGATTCTTTTTTGCAGGATTAGGAATTTTCTTAAGAAGTATTACGTCATATTCGAAAAACAAATAAAACATCAAAACAGTGTACATTTTAAGGTATTTACTTGATAAAAACACTAAACAAAAGAATCCTTCCTTTTATAGAAGGATTCTTTTGTTTACTTTCCCCCTTTTTAAAGCAACAAATAAGCAATCGGCGTAATGATAAGCAAAGTTAATATCGTTCTTTGTACGTACAGAATAATAAGTTCTGATACTTTTAACGGAATATCTGTCGATAAAATACAAGGGATGGATGCTGAGAAAAACAATATAGATGAGACCGAAACAACCGCAATGACAAACTTTGTCACAAGTGGTGCACTTACAACTAAAAGAGAAGGTAAAAACATTTCCGCAATACCGACGGATGCCGCTTTAGCAGCTAAGTCTGCTTCTGGCAGTTGTAAAGCCCATGTAAAAGGATAAAAAATATAGCTGATCCAATCAAATATTGGTGTGAACTTCGCTAAGACAATACCGATTAACCCTACAGACATAATAGATGGTAAAATTCCCATCGTCATGATAAAACCGTCTTTTAAGTTCACTGCGATATTTTTCATAACGCTCGGTGCAGTTTTTGATACTTCTAATGCATCTTCCCAAGCGCGTTCTAACATTTTCTCTTTATAAACAGGCTCTGGGAACCCTTCTTCCGTTACATATGTATCTGGTTTTCTACTAAGGGGCGGGAGTCTTACGGTGATAGCAGTTACGATGAATGTTACAACGAGAGTCGTCCAAAAATAAACATTCCATAAATGCATAATGTCTAATGTTTTTGCGATGATGATCATAAATGTTGCGGATACTGTAGAAAAGCCTGTAGCGATAATGGCTGCTTCTTTTGTCGTATATTTTCCTTCTTTATACACGCGATTCGTAATTAATAAAGCCAAAGAATAACTCCCCACAAAGGAAGCAACCGCATCAATTGCTGATCGTCCTGGTGTTTTCCATAACGGTCTCATAATTGGACGGCAAAACGTACCGATAAATTCAAGCAATCCATATCCGACTAATAATGCTAAAAAAGCCGAACCAATAGGAACGAGTAAACTTACCGATATGACTAGTTTCTCATACAAAAACGGTCCTACATCTGGCGCAAAGAACCAAGCTGGCCCTACTTTCAAACAATATAATACACCGAAAACGACGCCAACTACTTTTAAAATCGAAAAGCAAATATCTACGATAGATGTATTCCATGTTTTCGTATAAAACGGATAAATTGCACCCATTACCATAACGAGTAGTGCGTAATAAGGTACGACGCTCGGAACCGAAGCTCTAATCCACGACACGATATGATCAATCATTATGGAAGAAGCACCGTTTATCGTAACCGGTACGAAAAACATAAACACCCCAACGAGACTAGCGAGTATAAACCGAAGAATGATGCTCTTCTCACTCCCTGTCTTAATTACATTCCTTTTTAATTCAATTTCACTCAAAATTCGACACCTCCTATATATCTAAATATTCTGTATAATTATATTAAATCCCTTCTTTTCATTTGAAAATGACACAAGCAATAATCTTACATTTTTATTGTCAGTCTCCAAAAATTATCATATAATATCTTTCGTATATGTTACATATACTCATTTAAAACATATATTTTGTAACTAAATTATTTGTTTTTTCAATTTACTCTTTAAATTAACCTACATAAAAATAGAAGGAGAATGGAAATTTGAAAACAATAAAAATAACTATGGCAAGTGCGTTGCTATTTGGTGCTATCATCGCTCCATCTAGTTCTTTCGCTGTGAGTGAAACTGTAACACAAAAAAATAATGCGCAATTGGGGAATTACGAAGACGAAGACGATTACTACTATCAGTTTCCTGATGTTATTGGCTGGGCAAAGCCGTCCGTTGATTATTTAGTAAAGAAAAAAGTCTTAACTGGCTTACCAGACGGTACATTTGGACCTAATCTTGAAATTGATAGAGCTTCTGCCGCAATTATCATGGCAAAAATATTAAACTTACAAATAGACGCTTCAGCAAAGCCATCATTTAAAGATTCTCAAGAACATTGGGCTACTCCTTATATTGCTGCAGTTGAAAAAGCTGGGATTATTAAAGGCGTCGGGAATGGAAATTTCGAACCTTCTGGAAAGCTAACAAGAGCTGCTATGGCCTCTATGCTTGTTCATGCATATAACTTAGACAAAAAAGCCACTGAAAAACTACCTACTGTATTCCGAGATTTAAAAGGACATTGGAGTGAAAAATCGGCTAATCTTCTTGTTGCCCTTGGTATTTCACTGGGCTATGGTGGTAGTCATTGGTATCCAGATAACACGATTACCCGTGCAGAAGCTGCAAATTTAGTTGCTCGCACAGACCAATCGAAAGATAAAGAAATTAAATTAAAGCAAGTTACTATGAAACAACATTATTTTATTTATCCTGAAACCTCTCTTCATTCAGGTATACTTGCTGAATATGCACCACAAACCGTTACTGTATTCGATGAATCCGAAAACGGATGGATTAAAATTGCGACGGATCATGGGTTAAAGTGGACACCATTAAAAGAGAAACAAGTATACATTGATAAAAACTTTGTTACCTTTGATAGACCGTCAAGAACAGGATACGTGGTTGGTAAATATCCCCCTCAAACTGTAACAGTCGTTGAAGAAAATAGCATCTGGTTAAAAATTCGCACTAGCGAAGGGCTTCAATGGATGAATCCATATTTAAAAGAGGGTGAAGGAAAAGAACTAACATACATACCAAGAACATTTTTCGCTTACGATAGCCCTAATTTTTCTTCTAAAATATCTGGAAAGTATGCTCCACAAGGCGGTGTCGAAGAATTAGCTATGGGAGATGACGGATGGGTACAAATTCGTACAGATAAAGGACCAAAATGGATAAACATGTCTTATCTCTTACGTCCAAAGCTCCTCTTAAATGTTCCTGCCATTAATCAATTGCCGGAACTACAAAAAGGAAGTGCAGTTGTTTCACTCCAAATGCTTTTAGAATACTATACAGGACGTTCATTAAATAAAGTAGACTTTGCTAATCAAATGCCATTTGATACAACTCGACGCCAGACTACAGGAGATGGAAAAATTTCAGTTTGGGGTGATCCAGACATCGGATTCGTTGGTGATGTAAGAGGAATAAATTATGGTTACTCTATTAACCCGGCACCATTGAAACAATTACTTGATAAACATGCAAGAGGTACAGATTTAACAGGACAGGATTTCTCTGTATTAGAAAGCTATGTACGTAATGGTAAACCAGTTGTAGCGTGGGTAGGAAACAAAATAACTGCTCCACAACTAGAACAAACTTGGAAAACACCTCAAGGAAAAACCGTAAATGGATACAGAAATGCACATACTATTATCATAACTGGTGTAGATGATCGTAACATTTATTATAATGACCCATTAGACGGTAAAAAAGACCAGCCAATGGTAAAATCCCGATTTGAGCACAGTTATAATCAAATGGGTAAAAAAGCTTTAAGTATCGATTAATCATATAAAAAAGCCTATTTTGATCGTATGATTCAAAATAGGCTTCTTCTATTACTGTCCATAATCATCCACAATTACTTGAATGACACGATACGATTCTTCTGCCACTATCTTATTACTAATCTTATTCGCATCATATGTAATTAACGCCTTCCAAAGTGCCCATCCTCTCGCTCTATTCCACGTTTCTTCATCTATTTGTAGTACTTCTTTAAATATCTTTCTACTACTTTTATCAAAAAACGTCCATGACATCGCTGCATCACAGGCCGGATCCCCTACTCCTAAAATACCAAAATCAATGACGGCACAAAGCTTTCCGTTCTTAACGAGTAAGTTCCCTGGTGCAACATCTCCATGAACCCAAACCGGCTTACGCTCCCACGTTGACTGAAGTGCTAAAGCCCAAAGATGCTTTAATACTGTTTCATCAAAAGCGTCCTTATTATTTTCGATAGCACCTCTCGCCTCTTCATCATATACAGATATAAGCCCGCCTCGGTAAAAATTATGTGCTCCAGCTACCGGTCCGTTACTCGCATCAATAGATTGCAATTCTACTAAAAAAGTTCCTAAGTCCGCTGCAAATTCATTTAAATCACGAACGTTTTGTTTCGTAACTGTTTCTCCCTCTATCCACTTATTAATAGACCACGGCCATGGATACACTTCAGATGAATTTCCTTTCGCAATTGGTATAGAAATAGGTAAAGAAAGCTCCTTACTTAATAAAGGTAGCCACTTGTTTTCTTTCTCTACTTGCGGTGCATATGCTCCATCACTTGGCAATCTTACACTCATCTCATCCCCTAAGTGAAATGTTCTGTTATCATGCCCACTAAACTTTACAGGTTTCACCTCTAAATGTGCCCATTCTGGAAACTGTTCCCCTATTAATCTTTTAACTAAACCAGTATCAATTTGATTCATTCACTGTCCCCTTTTCTTTTGAAACTTACTAAGTCCATCTGTACTGCCAATATATTCAAAACCACTTCTCTTATAAAAATCATTCAATATGCGATTATGTCCTACACAATCTAGTTTTAAAAACTCTTTGTCATGTTGTACATTCTCTTCTATCCACCGTAACATCCATTCTCCGATTCCGTTACCCTTATACATCCGTTTCACCGCAAATCTATGAATATATAATGAATGAGAAACTTCCTCTTTACCAAAAATATATTCATCCCATTCATTTTGTTTAGGAGATACTGTAACTGTACCGATAATTTCATCTTCTTTCGTAACCACATATGTATATTTCTCTCTTATACCTTCTAATATTTCAGCTGTAGCCTCTCCGCCTAACAGGTACTGCCACTGGTCCACTTCTTTATGTTGTAGCCACTGTGCTACTTCTTTTAATAGCGTGATAATACTATCGCTTTCCTCTTCCGTAGCAGTTCGAATTGTATATTCTTTACTTGTAGTTCTCTCCATATTGCCGTTCTCCTTTCATATACTTACTTCTCTCTTTACTAATTTTCGTTTTATACATTATATACCAAAATTAACTACTACACCTTCAAGATATCTATTTTACAGCTTGTATTTCACAAAAAACCGTCCCACTACTAGTGAAACGGTTTTAATTCCTTAAACATTCACTTCGTTTTCACAAAGTAATATAAAAACCACACCGCATGATTTTGTTCATCGGCAGCTATTCTCCGCAACAACTCTTTCATGTTCGCATCTGATGTTTCATCTGAAATTTCCAAATAAAAATCCACTGTCTTCTGTTCATCTTGTATAGCAAATTCTAATCCTTGTAAGTACGTATTCGGACATTCTTCTGTAATTTGTGGTTTCGGCTGCTGACCAGTTAAATTTGTATAGATTTGTACAAAATGTTGAAAATGCTTTATTTCATCATTACGAATTTCAAGAATTTGATTTCGTTCTGCCGCATTTGGAGCCATGTTGGCTAATTTTGCGTAACAATTTATAGCACTAAACTCTCCGTTAATTGCTTTCTCAATATCACGAATTAGCTTATCATTTTGCCTATACCAATCATAATAATTCGAACTATACATCGTATCCCCTCCATTATTTCACATAACATTTTATGCAATTTGAAATAGTAGGAGCATGTATACAAAATGAACCACAAATACGAACTCTTTATTTCACCACAAAAAGAACGCTTCACTACGAGTGAAACGTTCTTTTTTCTAAGCGTTTAATTCTGTTTTATGTTCTTTTATTGCACTACGTTTGAAAGCAGTCATTAGAATAATAAACATACTTACCGTACCAATCCAAACGAGCACAGTAACAGGTGTACTCCAACTTATCCCTTTTCCGAAGAAGAATATTTCTCTTAGCCCTTCAATCATAAAACGCATTGGTAACCATGTGTACACCCAATCTTGATAAAATGGTGACAACATTTCAGGTGCTAATGATAATAACGGTGCACTGAAGAATAGTAAGAGTGCAAATAAACCAATTCCTTTTAGTCCAACTAGTGAAAGTACCGCTGATATCATTAAGAAGAAACTAAACGATGTAATGGATAAAAATAAGGCCGTATCGGTGAAATTTGAAATATTCAGTCCTACCATGCTATCCGCAATCCACGTAAGACCGAACCCAATAACAAATGCGGCAATTGCGCCTGTTACGATTTGATTTAGTTTTAATACAAAGTTTTCTTTTCTTGTATGAATTGGCATTTTACTTATCGCGATAAAGATAAGCGCTGCACTCGCTAAACTTGCGATCCATAACGGCTGGAATAATGAAATTGGTGAGTTACCGTTTGCACTATTTTTGCCGACTTCATTTACGTTTGTTACTTTCTTAGTAATCGGTGTTACTACATTTGAAACTTGATCTGCTGTTAATGTAGCCCCTTTTGCTTTCCATCCTTCTAATAGTTGTATACTAGCATTGTTGTTCATATTATCAACTACACTATTTAATATTTGTCCTGCCATAGTTGATGCCGCTGTATTCATTCCTTGATTTATGAATATTTCTACCTGTGGCGAAGATGGCTGTGGTGTTCGTAGTGATGCCTGCTTTGTACTAAATTCTTTCGGAATGACTAATGCTGCATAATACTCTTGATTATTTAAACCTTTTTGTACGGCTTCCTTATTTTTCACTTCTACCCACTTTACCGCGGGTTCTTTCTCTGATTTTGATGTCTTTTTCATATTATCAACGATCGTTTGCCCCATGTTCATTTTCGGTTGATTCGGAATTTCTACTCCTTGATCCTCATTTACAATTGCGATTGGCAAATTGTTCGGCTGAGGTTGAACGGTTGGAAATAATGTTAATGAAAAAATAAAAACAACAAGTAGTGCAATAACTGGTGATAATAATAAAAGTTTATTTTTAAACATTTTCTTTTCTCCTCCCATCATTTAATTTATAATAACCAACAACGTGTTTATTATTTGTATTTTGAATTATATGTTCGAGTTGAACCGTATACAATAATCAAAAATCGTGAATGTGTCGGTTATAAGACACATCCTTAAAATGTGTTGGCTAAAATTTAGGAGGGACATACTTTGCGTGATAGTAATTTAGATTTACGCGTCGTTCGTACGAAAACTGCCATACGAAATGCATTGGTGGAATTAATTGAGGAAAAAGGTTTTGACGCCATTACAGTGAAAGATATTACAACGAAAGCAAACATCAATCGCGGTACTTTCTATGCGCACTATCAAGATAAATTTGATTTAATGACGAAATGCCAAGAAGACATTATGTACGAGTTTTCTAAAATTGCCAAACAGAAATTCCCGGAAGTGATTGCTGACCTTGGATCTAACCCTTCTCCAACAATGCCCTTTATACTTATCACTTCTATTCTTGAATTTTTAAATGAAAATAGTGATTTTATGAAAGCTGTACTTAGCCCGAAAGGAGACTTATCTTTCCAAACAAAACTGAAAGATTTCATGTGGAAAACACTATTTGAAGATACGAATGGTGCTCTCATTAATAAGGAAAATTTACTTGTTCCAAGCCAATACTTAACTTCTTATATGGCATCTGCTCATATTGGTGTTATTCAGCAGTGGTTAAATAACGGGCAAAAAGAAACACCTGAGGAAATTGCTCGTATTTTATCTACAATCGCAGTTCATGGACCTTTTTATGCGGCTGGTTTAAAGAAATAAGTCGGCCAGCATAAAAACATTTTTTGATCAATTTGAACAGCAACAAATTGTTAAATGAAATTCATATTTCTATGAAAAGAAGCTGTTGAAAGGTATCCCCTTCAACAGCTTCTCCATTATTAACGATATAAGCGAACTGCACCTGCAGTATTATCATCTGCTTGTCCAACTACTTCAAATTTCAGGCCAAGCTTCGGTAATTTACGTCCTGCATCTGGGATTAAATCATTCATATACGATTTAGAATCATCAAACTTCGTTACACCTGGTAATCCTTTATAATCATATGTTCCGCGTGTTGGAGATACGACTTTCCATGCTGGCGCTTGGTTAAAGGAGAACGCCGCATCTGCGATTTGGTATCGTGTACTATTTTTTACAGTTGGTTTGCCGTTTAGCGTGCCAACAATTGCTTCTGGGTGAGAGTCTACAACTCCTAAGAAACCTTCTCCTGGATGTAGACCAACCCAATTATCTGTAAAGCTAGAGTCTGCATACCATACGACAAGACCTGTATTATATGGTACACCACTGCTATACTTTAACGCTTGATCCGCACCAGCGTAGTTTCTCCACTCTAAATAGTAGTTATGTTTCTTTTTCTCAAAACCGTTCGATACAACAAAACCATTTAATTTTAATTTTGCTTCGCCTTCTGCATCATCAGAGAACACAACATTTCCATCTACATTTAATGTGGCATTATCAAGAGTAAAACCTTTCGGTGCTATACCAACATCTGTAATGTACTCGAATGCTAGTTTTATTTTTTGGCCTTTAAATTGGCTTAAGTCATATGACTTATCTACCCAGTTACCATCCGTTGTATCTAGGCCATTTTTCACATTCTTTTCGCCAATTCGATCCACTAATGTTTTCTTATCATCTTCTGTCACTGCATATACTTCAAGGAAGTCATAATCCGTTTCAATTTCATACAATGTTTTGTAATCAAACTTCACATTCGTTGCATTTTTCAAATCAAACACCGGCGTTTCTAATGTTGTATGAAGATTATCGCCTTTTGTACTATAGTAATATTTCTTACCGAATGCAGGTTGGATATTTTTCACATCTTTATCTGGTAGGTTAACGCGAATCAAACCAGGGCGATTGGATTTTGTTACACTTTGATCTAAGTACGTCGCAAAACCGATACCGCGATTTAATTTATCATAGTCAACCTCTACAATATTTGCCCAGTTTCCACCCATGTTCTTTTGAAAATACTCTTTGTTTTGCGGGGAAAAACTTGGTGGCGTTGTACCTGCAATTTTACCAGCCCAACTACCGCCGCTCATAACAGACCAAGAATTAATTGGCTCACCTGCTCCTGAGTACTTCGTATCATATTCATCTGGAAGGCCTAAATCATGACCGAACTCATGTGCGAATACACCAACTGCTCCGTCTTCAGGCTCAATTGTGTAATCGTATGCTGCCATTTTCCCGCCCCAGTTATCAACCTTTGCTTTTGTTCCTTCAATTGGATATGGTGTTCCAAGGTTCCATCGATGTGACCAAATTGCGTCATCACCTAGTCTACCGCCGCCTCCATCTTGTCCAACTCCCGCGTGAATAACCATTAAATGATCAATTAGACCATCGGGTTCATTTTTATTGCCATCGCCATTATTGTCATATTGATCGTATTGGTCAAATTCAGATAAATCGATTCCACTTTCTACAGCTGCATTTAATGCCTCTTTTACAAAATCACGTGGTCCTTTTGGTCCTTTATTATCATGACCACCATCTCCGGCATCTGCGCCATACTCCGCCGCATTACCAGGAACTGTAAGCCACTTTGTTACTGTCCCATCGACTGTATAACTACCACCAGATTGCTCTTCATAATATTGTTTAAATGTTGGGACTTTTGAACCATCAAAGAGTGTAAACGGCTCATCACCAAATAACATTTTTTGATAATGTTCTGGATTAAAATCATTTGAATACATATAACCTGGTACTTGATCAATATTGTTATGTTTAAAATCAGCAAACTCTACTAGCAATACTAAAACCTTATCTTTACGAACATCACCATTATATTGTTTTTGCTTCGCTGAAGTAGTTGGTACTTTGCCGTTTAATCCCCCTTTAACCGGCGCTTCACCTACTACTGGACCACCAGCAGGTTGATCAACTTTTTCTTGCGCATCTGCTTTGGCATCTTTAACTTTTTTCAAAAAGTCAAAAGCTTCTCTTGAGACACTATCCCCTGCTGGTTCTTTTCCAGCATTTTCGCCTTTTTTCTTCTCTACGTATTTTTCAACAGCTTTTAATGTGTCTTCTTTCGATGCAGATTCACTAATTACACCCCGTTTCTTGAGCGCATCTGCTAAACGATCCTCTTGAATCAAATTTTCATCAATTGGACTTACAGTTCGTGTCTGAGACGGCGTTGCCGCATAAACAGATTGACTACTAAATCCAAATGTGCAACTAAGCACAGCTGTCGCCGCAAGCGTAGACAGCACCTTAAAAGGTTTTTTCTTCATCCCTATTCCTCCCCAATATTAAATACGTTATAACGTTTATATAATAATGAAAATTCAGATAATTTACAATACATTGTCTGAATTTGTAATATTTTTGAAAATATTCTTTAGTTCGAATTGGTATACATTCTGATTCATCAATGTTCCAGGTAGTAATTGCTAGCTAAAAAATAAAGAGATTAATCACTAATTATAGTGATTAATCTCTTTATTATCTAAGGTGCAACTACAGCACTTCAATATACCCTTCTGTTCCATGTACCCGAATTCGTTGCCCATCTTTTATTAGTTTCGTAGCATTCTCTACTCCGACGACTGCTGGTAATCCATATTCACGTGCAATCACTGCTCCGTGCGTCATAAGTCCGCCAACTTCAGTGACTAACCCTTTTATAGAAACAAATAACGGTGTCCAGCCCGGATCAGTAAAAGCAGTAACTAATATATCTCCCTCTTCTAAATTCGCTTCTTCCATGTTTAAAATAACGCGAGCTCTTCCTTCTATAACTCCAGATGAAACAGGCAAACCTACAATCGCGTCAGCCGGGATATTTTCTCGTTTATATTTACCTGTAATGATTTCTCCATCAGATGTCATAATTCGCGGAGGCGTTAGTTTTTCATATAATTTGTACTCATTTTTTTGTTTATGAATAAGCTCGTAATCTAATTTATTCGTGCGAACAACTTCGTGAAGTTCTTCAAAAGTTAAATAGTATATATCATCGACTTCATGAATGACACCGCTCTGCACAAGTTGCTCAGCTTCTTTCAATAACGCCTGCTTATATATGAAATAACGATTAATCATGCCGTATTTTGGATATTCACGATAACCGATACAATTACGGATGTTGCGAATCATTCGCTTCGTTTCTTCTACTTTTTGTGTACCATCTGGTAAATGCTGCAATCGATCTACTAACTCTTCTTCTTTTTTCAAAGCTTCTTGCAGTCCTTCTTCAAATTTCCGTTTACTTGCACCATATTCAAAATCTCTTATATTATTTAAAATCATCGGGATAATGGTTGTTGGCTTCTCACTCCAGCGCGTTTTCGTAATGTCGATTTCGCCACTACATCTCATTCCGTATTTATTTAGAAAAGCATCTATTGCCTCTCGAGCTTTTTCCCCGCCTTTAAACTGAACGAATTCATCTAAAAAGCTATCATTTTCTACATGTTGTAAATACGCAATAACTTCTTCGTACGGCCGAATCACATCAGCAACTTCCATTAATGCTAAACCCATTTCCGACGTAATATTATTTTGCACCGATTGAGAAAGGGTGTCCGCTGCATTCTTTTCGCCCAGCCATTGCTCCATTTTTTCATTGATCCATGTTGAAGCATTCATACCTGCCATAATAACTGCTATACTTTGCGGATTAAACAATACTTTCTTTAATTGCTGAATATCTTCCAAAATAAAATCAAGTATGTCCACTCCTGATTTCAGTTGCATATTTTGTTTTAACTCTTCTAGTGATGCTTCACTATTCTGTATTAATTCCGTAACGATTGCTGGATCACTTTCAATTTCTGGTTGCGAACTTACTGGTGGCTTACTTTTACTAGCACTCTTTTCCGTTTCTTCATCCGGTAACAATGTAATAAAATTATCTCGCTCGACTACAGTCGTTAATGCATCTCTTATAAGCGGATCTGATTTTCCTAACGTATTTATTAGGTAATCCCTGCTAGCAGGTGAAGCCAATCTTTGTGTAGCATCCACAAATAGCCTTCCTCCCGCTTTACGCATAGGGGCATTAGTCGTTAACAGGAAAAAAGATAACCCTAGTGGTTTCATCGCATCGGTCATCATTTGTTGGTGACCAACTGATATATATACATGATTTTCCCCATCATTTTCTTCAGGGATTGGATATAACGTCGTAATGGGACGACTTTGGACAATATAAAATGTATCATCAACTAAACACCATTCAATATCTTGCGGACAGCCAAAATAAGCTTCAATCTGCCTTCCGATACTTGCTAGTTGTAAAATTTGTTGTTCAGACAATGTTTGAAGCTTTTGCTGTGCTGGATTAATCTGTTTCGTCTCTGTTCCGCCCTCTTTTACAGCATAAATAGCTACTTTTTTAGTCGCTATCATCGCTTCAGTAATTTCGCCTTCTTTTACTTTATAATTATCGGCAGAAACCAGTCCTGATACTAACGCCTCACCAAGTCCAAAACTTGCATCAATTGATAGCACCTTTCGGTTAGAAGTAACCGGATCAGCCGTAAATAAAATGCCCGAAGCCTCAGGGAAAACCATTTTTTGAACGACAACACATATAGAAACTTGATTATGTTCAAAACCATTTTGCATACGGTACATGACCGCTCGCTCTGTAAATAAAGAAGCCCAGCACTTTCTTACATGCTGCAAAATCGCTTCTTTTCCGATAATATTTAAATACGTATCTTGTTGACCAGCAAACGAGGCATACGGTAAATCTTCAGCCGTCGCACTAGAACGCACGGCATACGCATGTTCATTTCCAAAACGTGAGAGATAATGAGCTACCGCTTCCACCACACCAGAAGGAATTTGTACTGCCATAATAACTTCTCTAATTTCCTTACTCATTTCACCAATTTGAGCTCGGTCTTCACGCTTCAACTTTGTTAGCTGCTGCAACAAAGTTTGAAGCTCTTCATTTTGCTCAATTGCCTTTTCATATCCTACCGTTGTCACACAAAATCCTTCTGGCACTTGTATACCTTGAATATTGGATAACTCCCCTAAATTCAATCCTTTTCCACCGACAAGTGAAAGCTGCGTTTTTTCTATTTCCTGAAAATCGAGAACGAAAGAACTCATATAACATCTCTCCTTACTTTGCATGTGTTCTTGATTGTAGCAGTATTACATGAGAAGAAACAGTCTATTTCGAACTTTATTTACGTGGTATAATTAAGTTAGGAAGAAATCATTATTTGTATTTCTCCCCCTCTAATTCACTTCAATTACACCACCGAACTTAAACATTCTTTTATTATAAAAAGCAGTCATTACATATAGTGGTTTTCTATCGACCTTTGTTATGTATTTGTTATATAACTCCACATTATAATATTCGTATAAATCTTTTATTAAGCCATAAACTCGCAAAAAAATAATAGAAACTACCACTTTACAATCAATATTTATTGTTTGCACTTTATATAAATTGCTATGTCTTCCCCTTAATTCTAGGATTAAGTTATTGTTCTTTGTACCCCCCCCACTAATTCTTTTCTTAAATTCCTCAAAATGGATTTTCAAAATTAGGGAACTATAATGCCGTATTAACATATATTAAGGGGGATAATAAGTGGACAATGAAATGAATTACGGAAGTGATTACAAGTTTATTCCGGCAACTTCAATTAAAAGTGGTCACGGCATTGAAGTATTGCCTGATTTATTTTCTTACACAATTCAAATCGTCAACATCTGTTTTGTTGGACATCCGCATACCAATGATTTTGTTTTAATTGATGCTGGAATGCCTAAATGTGCAAATGAAATTATCTCTGTCGCTGAGGATCGATTTGGTACAAACAGCCGCCCAAAAGCAATTATTTTAACTCATGGGCATTTTGATCATGTTGGGGGAATAATTGAACTCATCAAGTATTGGGATGTTCCAGTCTATGCCCATCAAATGGAAATACCTTTCCTGACTGGACTACAAAGCTATCCTGAACCAGATCCTACAGTTGAAGGTGGTATGGTAGCGAAAACGTCGCCTTTGTTCCCTAATGAACCGATTGATTTAGGAAATAGCGTAAAAGTACTACCTGCAGATGGAACTGTTCCTCATATGCCAGAGTTTAGATGGGTGCATACACCAGGACACACTCCAGGTCATATTTCATTATTCCGAGAAAAAGACCGAACATTAATTGCTGGGGACGCTTTTGTTACAGTGAAGCAAGAATATCTATATAAGGTAATTACTCAGGAACAGGAAATAAGCGGTCCGCCTCGTTATTTAACAACAGACTGGAACGCTGCTAAAGAATCAGTTATTAAATTAGAAAAATTAAAGCCTCTAGTCGCTATTACTGGACACGGAATACCAATGTCAGGTGAATTGCTATCAACAAGCCTCAAAACACTCGTTAAGGAATTTGATAAAATTGCTGTACCCGATTACGGAAAATATGTAGATAAAAAGATACATTAAGCACCAAAAACTTTGGCTTTTATATTAAAGAATTAAAACGAAAAAAATTATTAAGTTTAGTAAAAAAATACTGTACTTAGGCAACATCTCGATTATAAGAGTGGAACGCCCCTTTGTGAATAAAGCTCGATATTCCGCAAATACTATCCATAGTATAAGCCTGCTTCTTACTCGGCTTGTACTTCTTACCATTTAAGGATGATTAAAACGGGTTACGCTATATAAAAGCATAACCCATTTTTAATGAAATATTTTATCCCGCTTTAACGGGCAGTAAGACCCCCACCTCAAAATTCAGCGGAAGCAAAGAAGTTAGGTGGGGAATCAACTGTCCGTAAAAGTCCGATTGGTGAAGGCTGATAATCAGTGGGGGATGAACAAAACCCCACTGATTAAAGTTTCACTTTATTCCATATACATTTAAACAATGGAGGAAAATGATGAAACATATTGTTGCTTTATTAATTAAATACACAGCGATAACTGCAGTATTACTAATTATACTTAGTATCTTTAAAGGCATTTCAATTCCTAAAGTATTACTAATTTCTCTTTTCCTTACAGGAGCTGCCTATTTAATCGGAGATCTCTTCATTTTACCTAAGTACGGAAATATGATTGCTACAATAGCAGATTTAGGCTTAAGCTTCTTTGGAATTTGGTTACTAACATCCTTGTTTACTGATTTGGATGCTACTCGTAACATTGGACTTTCTTCATTTATAGCCGCTTTAATTATTGGTGGAACAGAAATTTTCTTCCACATTTATATGAAGAGGCTAGTACTGCGTAACGATGATAATTTAAGAAATCACAATCATATTCGCCATGATAAATATGCTATGGAAATGTCAGATGAATATATAGATTCTTCCACAATAAATAAATCCAAGCTTGAAGATACATCTAAAAAATAAAAAAGTGGCCAACGCCACTTTTTTATTTTTGTTTATTACGCTTGATCTGAATTTCTTACATGTAACGGAGGTGGAACTACCCACCCTTTTTTCTTACTTAAACGTAACAACGTTACACCTGCCTGCGCTTTTTTCATATGAAATTGTCCAAATAACATACCTACATCTTCTCGAAGGCATTTTCCCATTACTTGACTACATGTCACAAGTCCAGCTGCTAATCCAGTAGAAACAGCTGCTGCTATTTCAGCATCATTAATACGTGCTCCCGGAGGAATGTCTTCAATAGATGCAACTGGTCGTTCTGGAGGAGCAGGCGGTAAAGCGACCCCATTAACTTTTAAAAGTGCCTTTAATTCTTCTATTTCCGAATTCATATCATTTTCAATTAAGCCTTCTAAAAACTTCTTCAAATCTTCATCACCTGTATGATTCATAAACACTTGATGACTTGCAATTGCACCCTGTGCAGCAAGAAGATAACTCCAAATGTCGAACACTTCTCCGTAATGTAAAGGTTCATTTTGAGGATTTCCACTTAATATACCCATTTTTAAATTCCTACCTTTCGAAAATATCATAATAAATATTGATTTCAATATTGAAATCAAATTTTTAAGTATGCTTTTTCCTGCAAAAGATTTTCTACTATGCATGGAAAACACCTTTCCAACACTGCGTGTTTATTGTTTAGGAAAGTAGTTTACAAATTAAATACTCAAAGATTATGAAAGAAGATTATCAATAATCTTTGAGTGAGAATCTGTTTAATATAAGGTTTTTTATTTTTATGAATGCACAAAAGAAATTGATTTACATATTTGCTATATTTTATGTCAATTTACTTAGCGGTTAGCTCTACCACCAAGTTGTTGTTCTGCCATTGCTACTAAACGTTTTGTAATTTCACCACCAACAGATCCGTTTGAACGAGCTGTTGCGTCTGCACCAAGTTGTACACCAAACTCTTGTGCAATTTCATATTTCATTTGATCAAGAGCTTGTTCAGCACCTCGAACTAACAATTCATTACGACTTCCACTATTATTGTTTGCCATCTTATTTCACCTCCGATGTTTTTAATATGCTTCAAATTATGAAATAATAATTATCCTTTTTATGGGAATTTATTCATGAATAAATATTGGGTTTCTTCTTAAAATAGAGCAAAAGACATAAGAAAGAAGAGTTGCTATAACATACTGTCATAACAACACTATGTATAGATTCCTCTTTACTAAAGATTTCTGTTTTGCCAAGAGGATACATATAAATTATGAAAAACGATTCCTAAGGAGATATGAGATGAAAGCTGTAACCTATCAAGGTCCAAACCAAGTACAAGTTAAACAGGTAGATGATGCAAGGTTAGAAAAAAAAGATGATATTATTGTAAAAATTACTTCAACCGCTATTTGCGGTTCTGATTTACATTTATATCAAGGCAACATGCCGTTACCTCCAGGGTACATTATTGGTCATGAGCCAATGGGAATTGTTGAAGAAGTTGGTCCAGATGTTACGAAAGTAAAAAAAGGAGACCGTGTTGTGATCCCCTTTAACGTTGCTTGTGGACATTGTTTCTATTGCCAACATGAAATGGAAAGTCAATGTGATAACTCGAACCCTCATTACGATTCTGGTGGATACTTTGGTTATACCGAGAAATTTGGTAATCATCCAGGTGGACAAGCTGAATATTTGAAAGTTCCTTTTGGAAATTTCACTCCATTTGTTATACCGGAATCATGCGAACTTGAAGATGAATCCCTACTATTTTTATCAGATGTTTTACCAACAGCCTATTGGAGTGTAATAAACGCAGGCGTTAAGCCAGGTGATACTGTTATCGTCCTTGGTTGTGGACCTGTTGGATTAATGACACAAAAATTTGCTTGGATGCAAGGTGCTAAACGTGTAATTGCAGTGGATTACTTAGATTATCGGATGAATTATGCAAAAAAGATTAACAATGTTGAGGTATTTGAGTTTACAAAATTCCCAGATATGGGAGAACATTTAAAGGAAATTACACATGGTGGTGCCGATGTAGTCATTGATTGCGTGGGGATGGATGGAAAAAAATCGCCTTTAGAATTTCTGGAACAAAAATTAAAATTACAAGGTGGAACTCTCGGCCCTATTCAAATCGCTACGAAAGCCGTAAGAAAATATGGAACAGTTCAAATGACCGGCGTTTATGGTGGCAATTATAATGCATTTCCACTCGGGGCATTTTGGGTTAGAAATATTAACCTTAAAATGGGACAAGCACCTGTCATTCATTTTATGCCGGAACTATTTGAAAAAATAACAAATAAAGAATTTGATCCAAAAGAGATTATTACACACAAAATCCCCCTTGAAGAAGCGAGCTACGGTTATCAAATTTTTAATAATCGTGAAGATGACTGTATCAAAGTCATTCTGAAACCTTGAAGCTACAATTCATTATTCTTAGTGCAAAGATAAGATTACACTCCGTAATCTTATCTTTTTTATTAAATTTTAAGTATCTATTCTCCCATTTTCATCTCACATCGAAAATACTTACTTATAACCTCCCTACCTCTATTCACATATAACATCCCTATATTGTAAAAAAAAGAGGAGGAGCTTGTCCCCCCTCTTCTTTTAATTTTTCTTTAAAAGAGTTGCTCCTGCAATCCCTGGGTGTGTCATTTCGAATGGATCTAGAATTAATTCTAAGTCCTCTTGTGACAATACACCATTTTTCACACAAAGTTCTCGAACGGATTGCCCTGTCGCGATTGCTTCTTTCGCAACGCGAGCTGCTGCTTCATAACCGATATGAGGGTTCACGGCTGTAATAATTCCTACACTCTTCTCAACATACTCTTTTAAGCGATCTTCATTCGCTTCAATTCCTTTTAAGCAATTATCTGTAAAGGCACGGAAACCGTTATTCATAATGCTAATTGATTGAAGTAAGTTGAAAACAAGTACTGGTTCCATAACGTTTAATTCTAATTGACCTGCTTCTGAAGCAAGACAAATTGTATGGTCATTACCAATGACTTGGAACGCAATTTGATTAATTACTTCTGGCATAACAGGATTTACTTTCCCTGGCATAATAGATGAACCTGGTTGACGAGCAGGTAGCATAATTTCCGCTAAGCCAACACGTGGACCTGATGCCATTAAGCGAAGGTCATTCGCAATTTTAGACATATTCATCATACATACTTTAAGTGCTGCAGATACTTCTGTGTATGCATCCGTATTTTGCGTTGCATCTACTAAGTCTTCTGCACCAACTAGTGGTAGTTCACTAATTGCAGCTAAATGTTTTACAACTGCTTCAATATATTCTGGATCTGCATTTAAGCCTGTACCAACTGCAGTTGCTCCCATGTTCACTTCATATAAGTGTTGACGTGATTGCTGAATGCGTTTCATATCACGTTCAAGTACACGAGAGTACGCTTTAAATTCTTGTCCAAGGCGAATTGGCACAGCGTCTTGTAAATGCGTACGACCCATTTTAATCACATGATCGAACTGTTCTGCTTTTAATTCAAATACATCGTGCATATAACCCATCGTTTGTAATAAACCTTCTAATGCGTTTAATGTAGCGATATGGATCGCCGTTGGGAATGCATCGTTTGTTGATTGCGCCATGTTTACATGACTATTTGGACTAATATAATGATAGTCTCCCTTTTCCATTCCTAATAATTCAAGAGCACGATTGGCAATGACTTCATTTGCATTCATGTTCATTGAAGTACCTGCTCCGCCTTGGATTGGATCTACGATAAAATGATCATGCCATTTTCCATCGAGAATTTCTTGAGCAGCTTCTGCGATTGCGCCGCCCTTGTTCAATTCCAATCTTCCTACATCTGTATTGGCAAGCGCTGCAGCTTTTTTTACAACTGCGAACGCTCTAATTAAACTTTCATGAATTTTATACCCTGTAATCGGGAAATTTTCAACAGCGCGTAAAGTTTGAATTCCGTAATATGCCTCAATAGGTAATTCCTTTCCTCCCAAAAAATCATTCTCCACTCGCACGTTCTTGTTTGTCATTGCCATTTTAATTTCTCCCCCATATTAAATGTAAAACCTAAATAAATCATATGAAGTCCTTACCAATCCTTATCAGATTTTATTGTTAAATCGTAGGCTAAAGGCTCTTCAATCATTTTTTTAATCTCTTCTAATTTATTAGTTTTTCCAAGCGTCCACATCAATTTTGCTATGATGGCTTCCGTATTCATATCTCCAGACAATATTACTTGATGTTGTGCCACTTTCCGTCCTACTTCATAGAGAAGTATGTCTTCTCCTTCTTCCAGGCATTGAGTAGTAATCACTACAGCAATCCCCATTTCAGTCAACTCTTGAATTTTCGAAAGCAAGTTCCTTCCTTCAAAAGGTAATCCACCATTTCCAAAACTTTCAATAATAATCCCTTTATACAAATCTTTTAAACAATCAAATATCTCTGGCTTTGTACCTGGATACAATTTCATAAGAAAAACATCCGTACATAAATTAGTATTTATTGAAAGTTCATTATGGGAGGAAGTTGGCTTCCAATGATATTTCACTTCATCTTCATTCACCTCAGCAACATATGGATAATTCACACTTTCAAATGCATCATAACTTTTTGTTCGCATTTTAACTGCTCTCGTCCCAATAATCACCCTACTATCAAAAACAATAAACACACCGCCAACATTCTCACAGGCAAACCTAAGAGCATCAGCTACATTTTTCTTTGCGTCTGTCTTTTTAAAACTAATAGGTACTTGTGAACCTGTTAAAACAACTGGTTTTCTTAAACCTTGCAGCATATAAGATAACGCAGAAGATGTATAAGCTAACGTATCCGTTCCATGTGTAATCACAAACCCGTCATAGTCATCATAATGATTAAAAATAGCATTAGCTATTTCTTTCCAGTGCTCAGGTTGCATATTGGTACTATCAATATTCATTAAGATTTTGCAATCTATTTCTAAGTTTCGAGAAGACTTCGAAAAATAATTCAATAATTCCTCAGCGGACAATCCTGGAACAAGACCCTCATTCCCCTCCACAGATGCAATTGTCCCACCAGTTGCAAGTAATAAAATTTTCTTCATACACAACCCCTCCATAAAATAAACAACGATATATCGTTCGCGTAATGCGTATTTATATTTATCATTATAGAACTTAATTTGAATTAATCAAGATTTTGTATTCAATACGCGTACTTTTTTCTATTCTTGATTCTTTTTCTATGTTATAATTAATTTAATAAAATTAGATGGGGTATGAGACGAATGCTGGAACGTTTATCTGAATTAAGAAAAAATCAAAAGTGGTCCTTACAAGAGACAGCAGATCGACTTGGGATTGCGAAAAGCACCTATGCCGGGTATGAAAATGGTTATAGATTACCTTCCTTACAATCTTTATCTAAAATAGCCGATTTATTTGATACATCTGTAGATTATATATTAGGTCGAATTGAACATTCACATCAAAACAAAGATGTAATTGATATTACAAGACTCCTAAACGATCCAGATCCAACACTTTTAATAGATGGAGAAGCACTGTCAACAGAAGAGATAATAGATTTTATTGCTTTTGTGAGAAGTAAACGAGAACTAAGTTCCAAGAGAATAGAAAATATTGAACCAACATGTAAAAGTTGATTCAATAAAAAACGAATACACTGCACTTTTTAAACTTAGAAATACTTAGACAATTAATTTGTAAATAAGGTGTTGGAAGCTTTCTACGTACTAGATTTAAATTTACATCTAAATCTTCGACAAATACGATTTGTGGACCCACAATATTGTATTCAATTTCAGCTTTTGTAATATCCCTTTTTTCTTTCTTTGACACATTTACTAACAAACAATTTAATGTATCTGTATCGAACTGAATCAGTATATAGCCATTTAAAATACTATCCTGAATATCTTCCATTTGATTTGTTATTTTGAATTCTCAAAGGGTAAGACAGACTGAATATCTTGTAACGAATCGAAACTCTTCTCTTTTATATAAGTCAAAATCTCTTCATGAAATATATTTACATCGATTAATGTTCTAAAATATGAAATGACTATAGAGGATTTGTTTGAAGCGATCTCCAACGTTATAAGATCTTTAGATTTTGTTAGTAATTGCATTAATTCCTGCAAAGATTTTATAGAGTGAACAGGTACTTTTTCATGTGGTTTCAATTGATAATACCCTTCCTTTCAAAAAGAACCTATATATAGTTTTTAGAAATTTCTATTTTAAAAATGAGGGATATTTATATGTCAATATGCTCATTAAAAGTAATGCCTTTGGAACTAACTTAACCAAAATTAGTTAAAAAATGTATTACAAGTAAAAATTTGAAATGTTCCCAAGAAAAATTACAATATTAAAAACATCCTTTCTTTTGGTTCTAAAGAAAGGATGTTTTTATAACAGGCTTTTTCAAGTGTCTATTCTATAGGGTACATTTACCAGTGTTCTTCTCTTTACTATTTCATTAAGTAACATTAGCATTACATTCTGTATGGTTTCTTAAAAAATTTTAGTAAAAGAATATATTAATTTTGAAGTGTACAAATAGGGAGAGTGACTTCAACTGTAGTCCCCTTATTCACTTCACTCGCAATAAATACCTTTCCCTGATGTGTTTCAATGATTTTATAACAGATCATTAACCCTAAGCCAATCCCCTCTTCTTTAATACTATAAAAAGGTTCTCCGAGGTATGGTATACGTTCTTTTGGAATCCCACACCCTTGATCGATAAAACGAATGCTTACTTGATTATTATCAAGTATATTTAATTGAATGAGAATTTCCCCTCCCATCGGCATAGATTCAATTGCATTTTTTAATATATTAACAAATACTTGTTTTAATTGATTTCCTTCACATGAAATTAATGGAATACCAGGGTTAAGATCGATTCTAAATTTTATATTATGCATCATTGCTTGAGGTTGTAGTAGCATTAAAACTTGATCCATTAGCACACTAATATTATTAGGTTGCATTTTTACCACCTGTGGTTTGGCTACCGCCATAAATTCAGTTGTAATGCTCTCTATACGCTCAATCTCTGATGATACTATATTAATATAACCCTGATTATTCTCATTTTCCGTTGATTTTAGTAATTGCATGAACCCTTTCATTGCAGTTAATGGATTATTAATCTCATGAGCCACTGCAGTCGCTAATTGTCCTACAACAGCAAGTTTTTCAGATTTTCGTAATAATTCTTCTGTTTTTAGCCGTTCAGTGATATCACGAGAAATACTTAGGAAAACCTTTTTACCATTTAAGTTAAAAACACGAACACTAAACTCAGTTGTTATTACTTTTCCTGTTGGAAAAACATATTCATCTTGCAAAGTGAAGGAAGTTTGTCCCTTTTTAATTTTTTCTAATAGCTTTACAATCATTTGAGAATCTTGTGGTACTATATTTGAAAATGATAATGAGAGCAACTCTTCTCTACTATATCCAAATCTTCTACACCCAACAGGGTTTACCTCAATAAATCGACTTGGAGCATTATCTTCATTCAGCTCTACTACATATACCGCATCAGTTGCTTGTTCGATTAGTGCACGATACTTCATTTCACTATCTCTTAATTGCTGGTGTAATCGATGCCGTTCTCTTTCTGCTTGTTTTCTTTCAGAGATGTCTCTGCATATCGCTGATAAAGCTATCACATTTCCTCTTACATCTAGTATAGGAGAAACTGTCAGACTGATATCAAGAAGACTCCCATCGCTCCGTTGTCTAACAGTTTCTAATCTAGTAACTACCGATTCACCTGTTAGAATTTTCTGAATATTTTTAAGCGATTCTTCCATTAAAAAATCTGGTACACAAGGTAATCTCTTACCTATGATTTCTTGTGATGACCACCCAAATATCTTTTCATAAGCTTTATTGGCTTGTAAAATATGCCCTTCTCGATCAGAAATAGTAATAGCATCTAGATTGTGCTTTATAAATGATTCCAATAATTCTTTGGTAGCGCTTAATTCTGATTCTACCTTTTTCCTTTCGGTTATATCAACTGTAGAACCAACAACTTCAATAACTTGTCCATTTCGTTTAATCGGCCTAAGCGCAATAAGAATAATAGTTTTATCATTTGGCCAAGGTAATTCAAATATAATTTCTTTTCCTTCCCATGCCTGAAGATAGTACTTCATCAATTGTGGAACTAAATGTGGAGGAATAATAGAAGCATCAATAGTACGTAAGCTTTTTCCTACCACCTGTTCAGAATAAAATCCGTTTTGATAATAAAACTGTCCATCACATAAAGTGTGTATAAAGTGCTTACCCACTTTTTTAAATTTAAAAATTCCTCCTTGAAGCTCATGTACGGTATCTGTAAGTTCTTGCTTCGATTTTTTTAATTCTCGATTCATTTTAGATAAGTCCTGTGTTAAATAATACAATCTCTGGTAGGCCTCCATAAGAAATAGCCCAATTAAAAGTCCTAACACTATATATAATAAGCCTCCTGTGTAAAGTAATGTAGTATTAAATAACACCCCAACTAACCACTTTATTCCAATAAAAACAGAAAAATATAAAGATGCACCTTTAAAAGGATGTAGTTTTTTTACATAATTTTTAAAAGTAGAAAATAGAATCCCCATACCTAAATAAGCAATCACAGGAGGTTCCCAATACCCTCCAATGTAAAAGATACGCATTAAAATTATGCTAATTAACGTAATCCAACCAGCAATACGACCAAAGTAAATAAAAGATAGAATAAGAGGAACAACTCGAAGATCGTAGGAAAATCCCATGTATGGAACAGAAAAGAACATTAACGTAACTGCAATAATCCCTCCATAGAGTTTTTCGAAATATCGACTAGAATTAATTGTAAACACTTGAATAAATATTGCTGCGCTAACTAATAAAGAAAAAATAGAAAGGTTGATGAAATAATCTTTAATAATCATGTAATGTCCCTCCTTGCATTAAGTGTATTCGACAAAAAAGCTAAAAATCCTACAAATTGTATAAACAGTTCAAATGCATAAATTTTAAACTAGGATAAAATCTAGAAAAGTAAATAAGGGGCACAGCAGATGAGATATTTTAATGAAAAATAGTTCAAAAAAGATAATAGTAACCGTTTACTACTATTATCTTTTTTGAAGTTATCGTAATATGTCTAAAACTCTAAGGGACGTGGTATGTCGTTTCATCGAACAATCATTATGCGCTAAGTTCATGAATATAGAAATTTCATCTGTAATTTTTGAAAAATAACACAAAAAACAAAACTATCTTTAAAACTAGAAAAAGCCTATATAAACGTCAACTAATCTATGTACAAAAACGTTCACTTAATTTTGTATAAAATTACTCCACTTAGGAAGCTAAGTAATTCTTCAGGGTTGATTAGAACACCTGTAGATACTTCAGGATAACTACATAATTGTATGAGTAATGCACTTGAAACCTTTCGTTAAAACCATACACATAATACAACTAACTCCTTGGTTCAATATTTACTTTTTCGTTGAACAAATTCTTTTTCTTGTGCAAAGTATTCTAGGATATAAGGAGATTTTTCAATTAACTTGGTGTCTAGTTTATTGTCCAGCTCCAATTACTTCGTTACTTTTCAGATTCAGTTCATTATATTTTGTACTTTGTCTTTATACACAACATATTCTTTACCATCCACTACTGCTACTACCGCAAATTCATCATTTGGATTGAATGAAAGCCAATCAGCCCACATGTTAGTATTAGCCCCTCCACTCCACATATTATGAACAGTGTTTTTAGTTAAATTCATGACTTTATAAGACGCATTTGGCGCATTTGTTCCAGTCTTTATTTCAAATGTGTAGGCGTTATGAATTTTTTTATAAAAGTAGAAAACGTTTGCTGGACGAAGCTGATTCAAAAAATCCTGTTCTTTTTTCTCTGCAATTTTTATCCCTTCTTGCAAAGTGACAACATCTGTTTTTAATGTTTTCCAACTGTTTTTCGCTGCATTCAAGCTAGGGGTTAAGAATTTATATTTATTTTGATCAGCTTTTTGATCAGCTTTATCAATATGTCCCAGTACACCCGAATATTGAGAATCTAAATCCTCCCATTGCGTAGACATATAAGTAAGAGCAGTGATAGCATTATCAAGCATACTATGCATATCACTAATATTATGAAATGCAACTCCAACTACACGATTCAATGTTATTTTATAATCTACAGTCTGACGCAATTTTGCTAATTCAGGTTCTAGCCAACCTAACTTACCTCTTGCATCACCTATCATTATGCCACCAGCAATCAAGGTTGGAATAAAGGGGATTTTCACCATGTCTAACCCCTTAGATTCTATGTCTTTCTGATATTTTACTTGTCCTAAAAGGTCCTCTAGACGCTTTTGGTCCGCCTCCACATCAGCACCTTGGTTTTTTAAAATCGATTGCAATGTCTCTTTATGACTTCCAAATGTTCTAACATCTTCTCCAATAGCATTTTTTAATTGAATTAATTCTTCTATTAATGCTTTTGCAGACTTTTGATTTTGTTGAATTCCTCCCTGTAGATCTTTAATCCCTTTTTTTAAAGTATCTCCATTTCCAGTATTGATCGCCTCTACTAATGTTTCATAATGATTTTCAAATTTTGTATCGTATTCTATAATGCCTGTCAATGTATCAAAAAGTTGTTTTTTTACTTGTGTATTCCATGTAACAGCATGTGCTCTTGCATTCTTTTGATCTTGTACAATTTTACTAGGTAAATCTGCATTTCCATTAATAGTTATTCCTTCAAAACTCACATCTGGATTATGAATTAGCAAATAAGAATATTCATTCATAGCTTTTGCAAATAAACCAGCATCTTGCAAAGCTTTTTTCATCTGTTCTTCATTTGCTGAAAGAGATATATTTTCATTGTTCATTTGTTCAATTTCAATTGCAAAAGTTTCTAGTGGTATGACTGCATAAGTAGTTGTTATAGTTAAAAATGCTGATACAGCGAGTAGTTTATTAGGGATTTTTTTCATCATTTCGTATTCCTCCTATATAAGGTATAGTTTCAAGTTCTAATCTTCTTAAAAAGCGATGTCTTTCAACATGAGTTCTACATCTTTTATCAGTATCGTTTGAACTTTATTTCGCAGCCTTCAAATCATTAAGTATTAAAGAAAATGTATATAATCTGCTTCAAATTAATCGATTCTATTGCAAATAAAAAAAACAATTAAACTAAAAGGTTATTTTTATTCGAATCATACTTATATATAATTGAAAGGCGAAGTCTTTAATGAGACTCCGCCTTTCTGTTATATAAGGATTTATTAATTATTGTTTTTCTGTTTAACAGTGTAATCATAGACTTTCTATGTTTTAGTTCACTTTACAACAGAATTAATATTTCCCTATTTTTGTGGAGTAACAGTTTCCACTTTTAATTCCTTTATTCCTTCTTTTAAGGTAACAGCATCTGTTCGTAATGTTTTCCAACTGTCTTTCGCTGCATTTAAATTAGGTTTTAAGAATTTAAATTTATTTTGATCGGCTTTTTGAGCTGCATTCTCAATATGCCCTAGAACGCCCGAATATTGAGAATCTAAATCATGCCACTGCGTGGACATATAAGTAAGAGCGTTAATAGCATCATCAAGCGCCTTGTGCATTTCATTAATATTACTGTAAGCAACTCCAACTACACGATTTAAGGTTACTTTATAATCAACGGTCTGACGTAATTCTGCTAATAAAGGCTCTAACTTACCTAAATTATCTCTTGCTACTCCCACTATGATACCGCCAATTATTGGTAGACCCAAAATAGCACCCTTCATTACATTAAACCCATCAGATTCTAATTGTTTATAATAGTTTACTGATCCTAATACTTCTTCTAGACGCTTTTGATCGGCATCAACATCTGCACCTTGATTTTTTAAAATCGACTGCAAGAGCTCTTTATTACTTCCAAATGCTCTCACATCGTGTCCAATAGAGTCTCTTAATTTAGTTAATTCTTCTATTAGTTGTTGTGCATACTTTTGATTTTGTTGAATTTCACCTCGCAAATCTGTAATCCCTTCTTTTAAAGTTTCTCCATCCCCTGTATTAATCGCCTCTACCATTGTTTCATAATAATTGTCAAATGTTGTATCGTATTCAACAATACCATTCAATGTATCTAAAAGCTGTTTTTTTACTTTCGTATCCCAAGTAACAGCATGTGCCCTTGCATTCTTTTGATCTTGTACGATTCTACCAGGTAAATCTACATACCCATTAATGGTAATTCCCTCAAAATTCACATCAGGATTCTTAATTAACATATAAGAATAGGCATTCATAGATTTTGCAAATAATCCAGCCTTTTGCAAGGTCTCTTTCATTCTCGCTTCATTTGCAGAAAGAGCTGTATCTTCATTGTTCGTTTGTTCAATTTCACTTGCAAAAGTTGTTACTGGTGAAACTACATTAGCAGTTGTAATAGTTAATAACGTCGATACAGCGAGTAATTTGTAAGGGATTTTTTTTATCATTTCATTTTCCTCCAATTTAGGTTTTAAATTTCAGTTCTACTCCTGTTTAAAAGCAATATCTTTTGAAATGAATTCTGCATCTTTATGAATATCATTCCAACTTTGTTTAGCAGCTTTTAAATCATCTGGTATTAAAGAGAATTTGTGGTCTTGCATAGAATCGATATTATCCAGTAAATCTGTATAATTTGCACCCATTGTATTCCATTGTTTTTGAATATTTGTTAGAGACAATATCGCTTGATCTACAGTCTGATATAAATATGCCAATGTTTCTTTCGCGTTAGTAAGTGAAAGAACTGCCTGATTAGCACGATCTGCTTTCATACTTAATTCTCCGATTTTGTTAGAAATTTCGTTATAGGAGTCCATATGCTTAGATGCTGTAACACCAGCCGCAGTTCCTAGACCAATACCAGCTGCTCCAAGAGCTGAAAGTCCACCAACAACAGCCGGTGTTGCTGTACCGCCAGTTACAACAATAACTACCGCTCCTCCAATAGCTGCAATAACTAAAATAGCTGCTCCCAATCCACCACCAATTGACCATGCTAATACATCATCAAAATGTTTTTTCTGAGTAGAACGAAGTTGCTCAATTTCAGCTTGAAGTTGTGGAATCGTTGCCTGTTGACCTGCTAATATTGCAGTTAATCCACCTTTCCCATCTGGACCACCAACATTATTTTTAAAATCTGTAGAATTTTGATATAGTTTCCCTTTGAAGTCTTGTAGCATCTTAATCACATCTGTAACTTCTTTTGAATTTGTATTGATTGTAGTAATTAAATCATTTATACCCTCTTTTAGACCTGCCTTATCTTTCTTTTGTACAGTTTCTACTAATGTGTCGTAATAATTTTGAAATTGTTCATCGTAATTTACAATATTACGAGCCGTTTTTTGAATCTGTGGCTTTGCTGTATCTAACCAGTAATTCGCATTGATTCGTGACAGCTCTTGATTAAGGTGAATATTTTTGAGCAACTCTCCCCCCTCTGAGCCTAAATCGATATTAGATAAATTTACATTTGGTTGCTTAATCATTGTTTTTGCGTATAAATCCATTACTAGAATATGAGACCCTGTTTCAGCCAATGCTTTCTTCAGTCCTTCGGGGCCTAATGCATAATTGCCTACTTTTTGTTCTTGAGCGTTCGTTTCTTGTGCAAATGCATGAATAGTGTTACCGGTAGTAGCAGTTATAACAGTTGCTAATGTAGCTAAAGTTAGTACTTTGAATGGAAATTTTTTCATGACTATTCTCCTTCTTTCGCTAAATGCTTATAATCTTTATAATTTCCCAAAAACGTAATATTAAAATTTATATACTTGTTCTTCAAGGTAACTTATTACATTTTTTAATTGTCTTAATGTATCTTTTTGAGACTGCTCGTTAGTTGTATCAACATTAGCAGATAATTTTGTAATGCTATTTTTTATTAGATTTAAATCTTCTTTATAGCGCTTTAGTAGATCCAGTTCTACATCTACTTGATTTGCAAACGTATGCAAATCATTTTGTGTAAGAAGAAGCATTGATTTTTGTAAATCCGCTATTGATAATTTCGTTGTTAAATCATATATTTTTTGATTTTGTTTCTCTAAATCATCTAAATATGCTCGCTGTTCTGCTGTTAATTTATTTACTTCAGCAAAAACGCCAAATGTTTTCTTAATCTTTTCGGTATCAATGACCTTCATCAGGTCATACTCTTGTGTTTTTGCTGCGGCTGCGGCTGCTATTTCACCTTGTTTGCTTTTCTCAATTGCTTCACGAGCTGCTTTTTTTGCTGATTCAATCTCTAGAGCAGTTTTACCTTGGTCTGTTGCTTCTTGCACTGCTTTTTTCTCAGCTTCTAGAATAGAGTTGTTAATTTCTTTTCCTTTGTTATACGCTGCCACCCCTGCTTGAGCAGCTGGTTCAATAATTTCTTTTGAAAGACTATAAACTTCTTTGAATATAGCAAATCCCTGTTCATTTAAAGCCCCTGGTATTAATGCAATTTGCTGTAAATCATTTTGAATTGCTTTTTTTGTATTTAATATTTCATTTTTTAACTGATCTATTTTTCCTGTTCCATCTGTACTTAGTATGCCTTGCGCAGTTACCACATCAGTATCAAAATCTTTTAATTTTTTATCAAGCTGTAATTTAAGATCTGTTAATTCATTGATTTGCCGTTGCGTATTTTCTTGATTCGTCATAGCCATTTCTTGCAGTACTTCCAGTCTATCCGAAAACCCTTCTCTATCTTCTTTATTGTCTACAAACGATTTTAATGTCGGGTAATAGCTATTAAATTTTGTTACAAATCCTTTACTTTTTGAATTTAATAGAATTAACTGTGGATAGAGTTCCGATGACCATTCCTTCATATCTTGTTTGATTAGGAATTGATTTGTATTTAAAGCTGTGACTTCCTCTAACTGTACATTAGGACTCATTAAAGATTGATCAATATACGTTTGGATTAATTTAGATTGCGCACCTAATTTTCGTAATGAAGAGGAAATATCCGTGCCTTCCTGTTGAGTTTCTGCTTGAACGATTGGTGTTGCGAGAGTATTGATAGGAATATTTCCTCCAGTTACAATGGATGTGACTAATAATCCTGTAATTATTTTAGTTTTCATTCCGTACACTCCTTTACCATTGTTTTTATAACTTAATTCATATAACTTGTACGACCTCTCTCTTTATAAACTGGTTACGAAGGAGAAATCTTTCAGATAGGATAATATCGTTATTTTTTACTTCTAATAGGATGTAAGGATTTTACTTATCTCTCACTTCGATACTCTATTTTTTCAAATATAAATAACAAAAATTTATTAACTATATTTAAATCAAGTACCCTATGAATAGTAAATTATTAATTCTTCCCTAGCATTGCGGTTTAACTTACAGAACCGCGAGAATCAATAAACCAATGCTTACAGTTAATCTTGTCATAACATTGTTTAATTTCAATTTAATAATATTACTCTTAGTTTTATCTGCAAGCTCCTTACTAGACTACAAAAGGTGAAACTATACTGTACATCGCTTATACTTTTATTGCGGAATAACTTCACTTTTGTTATGCAGAAACTTAGAACAGGTTTATTACAAATTTGATTCTTGACCCCTTGTGAATAAATAGACTATTCAGTAAATTATCTTCGACATAATGTTACTTACAACTTCACTATAATTCCTATTAACGTAACCTTCTCCTTTCTGTCTGGTCATACCAGTTATGTTGTTCATTAAAACATTAAATTTTTAATGCGTAAATAGAAAAATTTTGTCGATTACACTCGATAATTTACTGTTAAATAAAAATATGAACCGAAAAAAATTATATAAATATAGTTATTCGTAAATTTCATTTCTGTAATTGTAATGATTACAAATTAATGTGTATACGGTTAAAAATAACTATTTTAGCTCAACCAAGAAATTTTATTTTAGAAAAAATACTTATAGAATAATATAATAGGTCTTTTTATACTTTTTTACCTTTATTTAGTTATGTATAATTGCATAACATGTAGATATATTTAGTAATATATGTTATATTGTTGATTTTTTCACAAAACATCCTAATATTATCATTAAAAAATATTCAGTATGAAGATATTAGTCTATAAACTTATCATCGTTATAAACATAGATTTTAAATTACAAAAAAGCTGCAAAGTTTCCTTGGAGCACTTTGCAGCCTTCTATCTTTTTGTTTCCTTTAGCAAAATAATGGCTAGTGAATTTTCATTTTTTGGGATACTTATACCCCTGTTTAAGCCTTTACATTGGAGACAGCAGATAACAAGCTTATATTACTGTATATTTTTCACGGTACTGCCTAGGAGTCATACTAGTGATTTTTTTGAAAACTCTTATAAAATAACTTTGGTCATTAAAGTTAAGCCACGCACAGATATCTGATAACGAATAAGTAGTGAGTGTTAATAATTTTTTTGCTTCTTCCACTCGTTCCCTTTGAATATATTCGCTTAAAGTAATTCCCATTTCTTTTTTAAATAGTTTAGACAGATAAGTAGGCGTAATTTCTAAATGATTAGCAAGTTCATTCAGAGATATTCCATCGTAAACATTTTTATTAATATGTTTTATACATGTAGTAACCGCGTAAGAATACTTTTTTGCATTGTATTCTTTCACACGATCTGCAAAGGTACGTAAAGCGTCCCCTGACAATCGCTTTACAGATTCTACATTATCTAATTGTTCTAGGGTTTGTATATATAAAATACTATGGGCAAAAGCAATATCTGGTGGCAGGTTTCCTTCTATTGCATATCGAGTGGCTAAGGTAATCGCAATAATTCCAAGGTTTTTTTGATTCCTGAGCGGATCCTCTATTAGCATAAGTTCAACATCTTCTTGCGAAACCGCATACATATACTGTATTAACTTTTTTTTATTTCCTTCTTTGATAGTCGAAAAGAAATCATTTACTAATGCCATATTGTGCGTTTTGGGTTTGTTTTGTCGGCGTTTTAAAATATATAAATCAGGTTTCACAATTTTATTAGGAACTTCCTCTAGTACTTTATTTTTTTCCAAGACAATATCTACATCTAACTTTTCATTGAAAATCATGTAATGTAATAAAATTCCCATATCAATTAATGTAGTTTTTTTAATCTCAGATAAACACTGATAATAGGCAAGTCTTTCTTGAATGTTATCATTTGATTTAAATTCTTTCTGAAATTTTATGATCATATCATCTGAATCTTTTGGATGTATAGTAGGACCGATTATAATAGTCCCTTTAATATCATCATGATTTTCTATATGAATTAGAACAAAATTTTCAAGATAGTTGTTACTTCGGAAAAGCGGCAAGTTAAAGGGATCGTTTTCTTGATAAATATCAGTAAGATGTTCTTCTTTTGAAGAATAAAAAGGACTACAAACATTATCAGATGTAGAATGATATAAAATTTTTCTGTCTGCAGATAAAATATGTACAGGGGCATTAAATGCTTTATGTGCAAGATCACATAAGTGTTGTATATCGATGGAAGTATTCATTACATTCTCCTTTATAGATCCATAAAATATATTCTGTTAGATATAATTCACGACAAATAATACTATAAAATATCAAATTAGTACAATTCACAACAAAATATTACTATATCTTTTTTATAAAAATCATATATTATTTAATTGTAGTTAGCATCTAAATATCAGAGTAGATAAGTAAACGAAATAAGCTAAGTTCTTTTCTTAATTCTACAAGATATAATTATTGAACTTGAAAAAACAAGTGAAGTACTACAAAATACAGTGGTAGTCAATGCGAGGACCAAGCTGGAAAAAGATTTAAAATGCAGCGAAAGTTACAGGAGATACTGTACCACCGCAAGAAACAACAGACAAAGTTCCAATTCAATCACTTATACAAATTGAATTCCAAAAATAAATACTGCTAATTTAAATGTGAAACTGAAAAACCACTTCGGTCCAAATTTAAAAAAAAGATAATAACGAAGTCATAAAATTGGAAACAGCTGAAAGTGATAAGGCTATTTTTGAAGCACTATGCTTTGAAAAGTACAAGGTGAAGGAAATTCAAGTACTCAATTAAACTTTTAATTGAGAGAAAGGTCTTTTCATCAACTAAAAATAACGAATGGAATATTCAAAAAAATGGCATTATATTACTGGTCGCAACATTAGTTTTACTTTCCACAAAAGAGGAAAAAATATATATACTTACAAATACTAAGAATATCAAACTAGATAGTTTTATTACCGCATCACATAAAGTGAAACTTTAATCAGTGGGGGTTTTGTTCATTCCCCACTGATTATTAACCCACACCAATCGGGCTTTTACAGACAGTTGATCCCCCACCTAACTTCTTTGCTTCCACTAAATTTTGAGGTGGGGGTCTTACTGCCCACAAATAGCGGGATAAACTTATTATTCATTTCCAAATACAATAGTTGTTAATCAACAAAAAACTTCAATAATTAAGGTGCACAGTAAATTGATCTCAAAACAATACTTACTACAATATCAGGTTTTACTTATTCTATAAAAAAAGAAATATCTCTTAATAATCATTACCTTATATCGATTTAGACATAAAACATTTTATTATATTGGCTTAAGTATTATGGAATTAAAATTGCAAATAACATCAAAACTCTTTTAAGGGTTCATACATCGTTTGTATCGAATCAATATTCTTTCGATACCTATTACATTAACAAGGCCGAAAAAGGTTATTACAAAGGAATCTGAGATGTTTTTTAAATTCCAAAATTTTTTTTGTAAATTAAAGGAAAAATAATCCGTATATATACGGATTATTTTCTTAGTGTAATCTGTATTGACCTGTTAACTGTTTTTCAGCCATTCGAACTAAGCGTTTTGTAATCTCTCCACCGATCGAACCATTTACAGATGATGATGTATCAGGTCCCAGTGTGAATCCTAGTTCAAAAGCAATTTCATACTTCATTTGCTCAATAATACTTGTAGTAGCAGAAATAAGAATTTCATTTGTATTACTTTCGTATCTTTGAATATTTATAATTGTACTTCCAATATATTTAAAATAACATGTGCCTACTCATGCTATTTATGCATGAGTAACCTAATTTCTTCTAGTATTTTTATAAGAACCCTTTTCCTCCCCATATTCCACCAATCAAATTTGAAACACAAATGTACATTGCATTTCAATATAACAACAAAAGCTACAAAAGCTACAAAAGCAACGAATTTACTACTTTAAAGTTAAGTGCTTAACCTTGACGTACTTAAATTCTTTTTTCCAGATAAAGCATACATTATATCTTGATGCTTAATTGTCCTCTTATAATTATGTGGTATCGGGAATTTGTTTTGGTGTTCTTTCATTATAATTAAAGTTTGAAGTTCTATGCTCAATACTTTTGCGAGGACATGATAGTTATATCCATTGTTTAACAGAGAAATTATGTCATAAAACATAGTTTTTCCACCCACTAATTTTACTAATCTATTCTTTAACTCATCCCTTTTTTCTTTAGCTTCATCAATTTCTAACAACATGGATTTTTTATTTGTTTGCTTAATGTATTGAGTATATAACTCTGGGAATTCTTTTTGGACTTCTTTGTTTAATACTGGTTTATATTTAATCATGTAAGTAACTTGTAACAATGAGCGTTTTAACAAACTATCTTCAATGAGATACGCTACTTTATTAAATAAATGTACATATTCCTTAATATTGGAATAACTATTAAAATGAGCTAATACTCTACTTTTTATACTAAAAGCCTTGCCTATATAAATAATATTGTCATTATAATCTTTAATGAAATAAATACCACTGTCATCTTTTTCCAATTCATTATCCAGTTCTTCTAAACTCATAAAATGCAATTCACTCATACTTTCCTCTCCTTATTAGTTTTAAATCATGAAAAACAGGCAAGGTTTCTAAAAAAGGCACTCTGCTGTCCTAAGATTTTTCATTTTAGTTCTTGCTAAATATCAAAAAACTGTTTCTATTTTACTCAACTATCAATATAATTATTAATCAAATTTTCTATCATTATTATCTCGCAATTTTATCATGTAATTTCGAGATCGTTTCCTCATTTAAATTACTGTGTTTTATCGAATAAAGGAAATATATTACTCCCCCAATAGTAATCCAAATACTAAAGTACACCCATGTCCTTAACGGTAAATTTAGCATTAAAAACACACAGCATACAATTGCAACGCATGGTAATACAGGTACAAAAGGTACCATAAATCCACGTTTTAAATTTGGGTGTGATTTACGAAGGATAATAACTGATAGACAAACTAACGCAAACGTCACCAAACTACCGATATTAACTAAATTAACTAATTCTTTCAAATCAATAAACCCAGCTATTATAGAGCTCCCTATTCCTGCTAATCCAGTTATAAAAGTGGGTGCTCCAGTTTCCTTATTAACTTTCGCAAATGATTTCGGTAACAATCCATCACGACTCATTGCAAAGAATACTCGTGTTGCCGCATACATATTCGAAAAAATAACTGCCATAAGGCCAATTACAGCACCTGCAGCAATTGCACCAGCGACTTTTCCTTGTCCTACCACTTCCATTACATAAGCCATTGCCTCAGGAACATTTAATTCTTTATAGGGAACCATTCCTGTCATAACAAGGCATACCATAATATAAATAATTGTACATATGATTAATGATGCAATAATACCGATAGGAAGATTACGTTTCGGATCTTTTACTTCTTCTGCTGAAGTTGCTAATATATCAAAACCCGTAAAAGCGAATAAAATAGCTGCTCCACCCGTAAAAACTCCACTTAAACCGTATGGTGCAATTGGTATCCAGTTCATTGGTTTTACATAGAATATACCAACCGTAATAAACAACAAAATCATTCCAATTTTAATCAATACCATTATATTATTGATTCGTTTACTTTCCTTCGTACCACGAGATAACATCCATGCCAATATCAATGTAATAATTACTGCTGGTAGATTCACAATACCACCATGCGAAGGAATCGTTACTAGAGCTTTAGGTATCTCTAATCCAAATCCCTTTATTAAATTGTGGAAATAGCCTGTCCATCCAGCAGCGACAGCTGCTGTTGCCACGATATATATTAACAGCAATGACCAACCTACTAGATGAGCAACAAACTCACCAATTGTTGCATATGAGTACGTATATACACTACCAGACGCCGGGAGTGTAGAAGCAATTTCTGCGTAACATAATGCTATAAATCCGCATATAATTGCTGCAAGTACAAATGAAAAAATAACTGCTGGACCAGCATCTCTTGCTGCTACTAATCCAGTTAAGACAAGAACACCCGTTCCGACTATCGAGCCTACTCCTAACATAATTAAATCAAATGCTCCTAATGTTTTCGTTAAAGTCTTGCTTTGATTATGCTCTAACAATTGTGTAACGGATTTCTTTTTTAGTAAATTACTCATATTTTCTGTATCCCCTTTAAAATAAGGTTGGTTCTTCTCGTTAGTGTTGTATATAAATTTACTTAGTTATTAACTAGCCTCATAATATTTCTTTTACATTAAATAGATTTGAAATATTATATAAATTCGCTTCTTACTTACTAGTTAAACTAGACATTTCCATAGATTTTTGCGTACAACGTTTCATAGCTGAAATGATAGCTGTTCTTAAACCTTTTTCTTCTAGCGTTACTACAGCTTCTATCGTCGTTCCACCTGGAGAACAAACCATATCCTTCAATTCACCTGGATGTATTCCTGTTTCCAATACCATTTTTGCAGAACCTAATACAGCCTGAGCCGCAAATTTATAAGCTTGTTTTCTCGGCATACCGCCAAGTACAGCAGCATCTGCCATGGCTTCTATAAACATATACACATATGCTGGAGAAGAACCACTAATAGATGTAACAACATCCATTAGTTTTTCATTTACGACCTCCGTCTGGCCGAAAATATTAAATATGTTCAGTACCTCTTTTATATCTTTTTCTGTAACCATTTCATTAAAACATAACGCAGACATTCCTTCTCCAACAAGTGCCGGTGTATTAGGCATTACTCTAACAACTTTTAACTTTCTACCAAATTCATTCTCAGTGCTCTTAATACTTTTTCCTGCAGCAATAGTTACAACGATTACATCATTTTTTATTTGATCTTTTATTTGGTTAATTACCGATGAGTATAAATCTGGTTTGATTGATAAAATTAAAATGTCAGCACTGTTAGCGACTTCATTGTTGTTAGTAGTTATAGTTATGCCATATTCATTACTAGCATTTTTTAAATTAATGACGTTTAAATCTGAACAAATTATTTGATCTGGAGAAACTATATTTTTTTTAATCATCCCACCTATCATAGCAATACCCATGTTTCCACATCCGATGAATCCTATTTGTTTATTCATAATAATTTGCTCTTGCTCCTTCTACTCTAAATTTTATTGATTTTGAAATTATTATTCTAAATAAGGGCTATTACAATTACTGGGTTTATCAATAGAATTTAAAAATTCTCCTTCCTATATAGAGCTTACATATACCTCTAATAATTACTTATTTTCAAAATTCCCTTCTATTTGCACTGCTTTCGCTTGCACTTCAAACTCCCTCCAATTCAAACTTGTAAAGGATATATAACGATTCCTCTTTTTTTCCTAACGTTAAATAAAACACCATTAGTAACGGTTGTTATTTACTTTATAGTGCAAAAGAAGTATATAGGATAAAGAATGAACTTTTAATAAAATCATTTCTTTAATCTATAATAAGAAGGACATAAAAAAACAAAAAGTTACAAAAATTTTCAAATTAAAATTTTCGTAACTTTTTGTTTTCGTGTAAATATAAGGTCAATTGAGACGTCTCACCGTTTTAAACTTGATGCTCCATAATCTTGTATAGTTGCATTTATATGATATTTAATCGGTACTTTACTAAATGTTCGATCCCAATCTTTTTTGACTTTCTCCCATGTTCTCGGGTGCTTAATTCTTAATTGGTTGCCAAAACCCGCAATATCGACTTGATATTCTTTTTGTATTTTTTTTGTAACATGATGTACTAAGTGCTGTACTTCTTTTTCAATAGCTTTTTCTTCCTTTTTTAAAAATTCATTTTCAAAATCTTTTCCTGATTGCATCCAATTTTCAGACAAACGCCCTTCTGATTCAATGTTTACATCAAAGGAAATATTATTTCCGTTAACATGTGGTATGATTTTGCTTTTTATTGACTTTATTTCGTATATAATGAGTTTCTTTGATTCTTTATCAAAAGTTTTTACCACACCACCATTCCTTTTTCCGTTTATCCATACTACTCCTTCCAATTCCTGTTCATTTAAAAAGCCCATCAACTTTTTTGTCTTCCCTTTAATTACAGCAGCCCCTGCAAATTTTGTTTCTCCTTTTATCGAGATTACATTTTGCAAAAGAAAACTGGACCCTGACCGCATCTTTCCTTCCAATTTAGCGAGCGATACAGGAGGTAAAATCCTTGTTGTTCTATTTCTATTATCTGCAATTCCAGACAAACGAAATGCTGGGATTTCTCCTTTTTTGTTTGATTCCAGTACCTCCTTCGCTAGACCCTTGCTAATTAAGAGCATACAGCTAAGCCGAACTTCATTGTCACGGAGATACTGTTCAAGTAATTGTTCTAAACTGTATGTACGTACAAGATTATCACTAATAACAATGTTTTTTAAATGTGGGCTGAACATTGTGCTCTCTCTTTTCAATGAAAACTCACGAACAATTTGATGAATGGAATCACCAGTCTCAGAAACATTTATATAACGTTTTTGTTGTCCATTTCCTTTACTTTGTGCTTGCGAACTAACAATTTGATAAGTAGCTGTTATAAGGTTTCTTTTAGGATAACCTCCTTCCTCATCCTCTTTCACAATTGTTGAATCCTTCCCTTTATCTAGTGCTATACCTGCAGTTAAGCTCAACTCTTCTACTTCTTTACTGCTCCAACATCCTGTTAAAAATAGAAGCAAAAGCGTCCCTAACAAAGCCAAATAGAACCGCATATAATTAAATTTATGTTTCACACTACTCCTCCTTTTAATCGCGTAATAATAAGAAGAAGCAGTGGTAGTAAACCAAATAAAAATAATGCAACATTACCGAGCATATCCCCCAATTTAAGCAAGTCATTTATATTATTCGAAGTCATAGCAATGATGTAAATGATTGGAATCAAAGCAAAAATAAACGGATGAATACTCTTTTTAAAGAGTTGCGCTAATCCTAATGCAGCTGCATAGTAACTAATCGTATAGGTAGCAAATATTTGCATAATCCATATTACAAGCAGTAAAGATTCAAAACGTTCAAATATCAAACCAGAAATTTCAAAACTGCGCATAAGGTCAATTGTCGGCCATGTTCTTGTTACAACCCCATCAATTGATAATGCACCAATGACCATTACAACAGTTATTACATAAAAGATTAACGGTATAGAAATTCCAACTAAAATAGCTTTTACTGCTTTCTTTCGTTGTTCCATAAATACCAAAAGAATTAACATAATTTCAGGACCTGTATATGCGAGAGACGTTGTTTTTATCCCATCTAACACTGGTTTAATTCCCAAACCTAATACGGGACGGAGATTATCTATCTCGAATATTCCGATACTCATAAAGGAAATGATTAAAAAAATAAAAACAGTAATAGGAAATATTATTTCAAACATCCTTGCAATTGAATTAATACCACCCATAATCAAATAGAGACCTATCCACATAAAAGGCATAACAATAGCCCATGTGGGGGTTCCTTCGAGCAAAAAAAAGCTTATTACTTCTGCCATTGAACGAATTTGAAATGCTGAAGTCGTAAGAAAATACCCTATAATAAGAAAACTAAGCAATCTGCCTATCCATTTCCCTACAATATCTTGACTGTATTGGTAAAATGTTTTTTCTGGAAACTGCTGACTTAATTTGACCATAATTACTCCTGAAACCATTGCGAGTATCCCACCTAATATCACACTTAACCATACATCTGGTGTTTTCACTTTTTCCACAGATGCTCTGGGCAAAGTGAGAATTCCTGTCCCAAGTATGTAATTTACAATTATAACAACTGCTTGTGAAGTTGTTATTCGATCTTTAGGTATAGTAATCACTGAAGGCCACTTCCTTTCGTCATCAGCTACCTTTTGCGGATAGTTTTTTTGGTATGCATTATTTTCGGTCGACGTCTCATTATTTTTAATGGCATGCGAACCATAAAATCTTTCCAGTCACTGAATCGATATGGAACAGCAGGGCTGGTATAAGGAACGCCAAAACTTTTCAGTTTCACTAAATGACTGCAAAGTAAAAGAAAGAAGAGAATAACTCCATACAATCCAAATATCGCAGCACAAAACATAGCTACAAAACGAAGAATGCGTAACGTAATTCCCACACTATATTGCGGAATAGTAAAAGAAGAAATAGCTGTTACCGCAACAACGATAACCATTATTGGACTAACAATTCCTGCTTCTACGGCAGCCTGACCAATTATTAAACCGCCCACAATTCCCATTGCCGGTCCAATCGGTTTAGGCAGACGTAAACCTGCTTCTCGTAAAACTTCGATAGCTACTTCCATAATTAACGCTTCTATTAAAGCGGGAAAAGGAACTCCTTCTCTCGATCCGATAATAGAAATAGCGAGCTTAGTGGGAATTAATCCTGGATGAAATGAAATGAAAGAAATATACAGTGCTGGAGCAAATAATGAAACAAAAGCTGTCATGAAGCGTAATAAGCGGAGAAGTGTACCAGGAAGCCACCTTTCATAATAATCTTCTGGTGATTGCAGTAGCATACTAAATGTAACTGGAGCAATTAAAACAAATGGTGTTCCATCTAACAAAATAGCTACTCGACCTTCCATCAAAGCACTAATAACACGATCAGGTCGTTCTGTATTTTGAATCTGCGGAAAAGGACTTAGATAATTATCTTCAATGAGTTGCTCTATATAACCAGATTCGAGTACACTGTCTATGTCAATTTTCTGAATTCTGTTTTTTATTTCATCCACCAATTCTGTACTAGCAAGATCGTTAATAAATGCGACAACTAACTCTTTCTTTGCACGTTCTCCTACTGGTAGCTTTACTAATGATAAGCTCTCATCCGCACAATGTCGTCGCAAAAGTGAGGTATTATCACTTAATACTTCAGTAAAACCGACCCGTGGCCCTCTGACTAATGCCTCCGATACTGGTTCTTCAATGTTTCGTTTATTTGCTTTTGTTGTACCAAGAATAAACACATCTGCTAAACCATCAATTAAAAGAGCTGTTGAACCTATCAATACTTTGGGTATTAAATCTTTTATGTAATGGACTTCTGCTACTTCACTAATTGTAAGAACTTTATTTTTAATATATTCTTTTGAAACAGTCCCCTCCACATAAGAAGATTCATTTTTATATTCATCAGAAAAATCATCCATTAGTAATTTCATAATATGTTTGTCAATTATCTCTTTATCTGATAGACCATCAACAAAAACGATCCCAGCCTGAATATCTGTGCGCCCAATATTAAACTTCCGAAAGCGAACATCAGAATTATGTCCGATTTGTTGCTTTATAAGTTCTAAGTTAGAGGCAAAATCATTTGTGAAATGAACGATTGTATTTTGAGAAGGTTTATACTCTTGTTTCGTTTTACTTTGAATATTATTTTTTTTCACTTGTTTGTCTCTTGACTTCCACCAACTCATTCTTCCCACTCTTTCTCTGACATACGAACCCAATGAAAAAATCTTGAGATAGTATACGGAATTAAAAACAAGATAAAAGCTTGTACAAAGACTTTCCAATCCGGAAGATAAGAAGTAATTATGTTCCACATTTTTATCACCCAATTTATATACTCTGCTAGGATTGATATTTCTAAAAAACGATATGTACTTAATAAAAAATAACGATAAGATTAAAGAGCAGAAAAGCTAGACATTATGCTTATTTAGTACCAATAACCTAGTTAGTATAAAAACATTTCTGACCTAAAATACCATTTCCAATTATAATTTGTTAGATATTATCTCCTTTTCCCTTATTTATATGCCCGCATTTGAATTTCAAATAATATAAGGATCGATGATATTTCCTCTTAAAGAAAAAAAAGATGCTAGAAGATAGCATCTTTTTTCAACTCAACTTACTATGTATTTATATTTTATTGTGGAAATACTCGTTTTTTTAAATGAATATTAATGTTTAAAAAAATAAAAAATACATATTCTTTTGTTCTAAGTTCATACACTTCTACCAAATCGATACGGAATTTTCTGATTTTAAATTCAATATGAAATAAAGGAAAATCCTCTCTTAGAAAAACTATATAAAACAAATAACATGAAAACAACTATCAATCTATTAATTGAACGTAATAATGAGCAAGAGTTTATCATCTTAATTCCAAGTGTATTCGTTTTGCTTCAAAATAAAGAACTTGAATAAATTTTTTCGTATCAATACGAGCAGGTAATGTTGGTTCATTATTCAATTCTGTCATCTTTCTCCTTACGGTAGTAAAATCAAAAAATCTAGAAGCATAATTTTCGAACTTCGGGTTTAAAAAATCAGTAAGTCCAAGGGATGCTAAATGGTCTAATGATTGATAAATTGCTCTCCGAATCCGTTGTTTGGAAGCTTCTATGAATCTTTTTAATTCGGTATCTTCAGCTGCATCCCCAAGTTTTTTTTGAGCTAAATTCATAAAAATCTCTTTTAGTGAGGGAAAACCTTGTTCCAACGTGTTATCTTGTTCATATTTATATAAATAATTTAGCATATCCATTAAATCTTTACTTCCACTTTCACTGGCTATTCCTAATTCAGACAAAAGAAAATGAATGGAATTTTGAAAATGATTAAAAGTATTTAAATGTTTTTCATTACGGTATTTTTCTTGCACACTTGAATTACTATCCAATTTTAGTACCGTATTAAGCGATTCTTGAATGTTTTTTATCGATTTTTCCAAACGAATTCGTTCAATGACTTTCCGAACAACTGTTAATACTTCAATCCGGTTAATCGGCTTAATAATATAGTATTCAACGCCAAGCGAATAAGCTTCAGCAATTAATTCTTTTGATTCTACTTGAGAGACCATGATGATTTTCCCTTTAAACGAAGGTTTTATTTGACGAATTGTTTTTATTCCATCTTGAATCGGCATTAACAAATCGATAAATAAAATGTCTATATTTTTAAGGATTAACATTTGTTGCTCTAAAGATAAACCATCCTCAGCTTCTCCTATAACCTCCCCAAGATCTTCATCCTCGATAATTTGAGCCAACATTGAGCGAACCGCTTTTTCATCATCTACTATATAAAAATACATAGAATCACCCTTTCGAAATTATATGATCAATCCCTAATCTAATTATAAAAATTGATCCTTTTCCTTCGGTTCTGTCCTCAAGCGTAACATCACCTTCAAGTTGTTCGACCATTTCTTTAACATACGATAATCCGATACCTGTCGATGGATTGCCTAAATCATCATATTTAGAAGTAAACCCAGGCTCAAAAATTGAATCTTTATATTTTGAAGAAATACCGGGACCATTATCGCCTATTTGAAATTCAACAAAATGGTGGTCTTTATTAATGTCAATTGTGATGGTTCCCATACCTTGGATAGCCTCTACAGCGTTTGTAACGATATTATTTATAATAGATAAGATTGTGTAAATATGATAATGAGGATGCACACCATCAATTTTATACACAAATTGGATGTCTTTCTCTAGCAACCGTGCATATTTCGCATTTACCCGTATAATGATATTTACTAGTTCATGTACAGACATATAATCTGTAAAACTTTCATCAGAAATTAATTTTGAAAGTCCCGCAAAAATACGTTGGTTATCCTTTTTAACGTCATGGACCTCACCAGCAATTTGTAATGCCTGTTGCCTTAAATCCCCAAACTGAAAATCCATCTGTTTGTGCTCAAAAGAGTCTAAAGTTTTATATAAATCATAGGATTTTTTTGTTATATTCTCAGCATCTTGTAATGTTTTTTTTAAATGAACAGCATCTTCATATAAATTAGAGATGAGCATGAGCATGTGTTCATTTTGTTTCTTTATGTGTCTCTCCCTTGATTGCGCTTCATACAATTTCATCATATTGAAAAAGCTTAGAACTATAAAACTATGGGAACATGCGATAACAATGATCTCATTTATTGCCTCGGATGTGATCGATGTTTTTAATACGAAATATTGAATCATTAATTCCACACAGTCTGACAGTATTTCAATCATGCAACCAATCAAACCAATCATTAGTGGTTGATGATAAAAACGTTTGATTTTTGCTAAATGAAAGAGATACGAATAAGTAAAATAAAAGAAAAAACTAGGATAGTGAGTATGAAAAGCGGCTAGCCAATCCATATTTCCCTTTATAATGACATCCATTGAGATACGAAATACTACCACGACTATCGCTGTTAAAAAACCCGGTAAAAATGCTGGGATTCGTCGAAACAATAACAAAAAAAAGAAAAATGTTGGTGCACCAAAGCTCATTCTAAATGTTTCATTTAAAGGAAATGACTTTATTTCACCTACTAAGGGTACTGTAAGTATCATTAAAACGAGAATATAGATGTCTTTTTTTACTAAATTACTAAGATTCAAAATAATCACTTCTCACTTTCGCCTAACAGTCAGTATACAAACCTATTTGCATTAATACAATACTTACTCTATTTTTTTCAAAAACTGATAAATAAGATATAAACGAAAGCATTATAGATTGTGAGTATTCATTACACTCTTCTACTTTAGAAAGATACTTTATAACTCAAAAATGTTCAGACACAATATAAGGTCTGAACACTTTTGGACTCGCTCTAACACCAAAATATCTGTGCTCCTTTTTAAAATATACTTAAATCCCATTCTTTTGCAATATGTTCTAACAACATAATTCCTGGTAAACTATTCCCATACTCATCAATGGCTGGTCCGTAAATACCAATACCACATCCATCTTGGAACGATAAATCCTTCCTAGATTTTGAGGGAACAAGTGTCAGAATTCCGCCGGATACCCCACTCTTAGCTGGTAATCCAATGAAAGCAGCAAATTTTCCAGAAGCATTGTACATTCCACAAGTAAGCATTAAAGCTTTTGTTAACCTAGCTACTTCTTTAGGGAGCACTTGTTCTTTGCGAATAGGATGATATCCATCATGTGCCAGTATAAGCCCTATTAAGGCAATATCTTCCGTATTTATTTCAATCGAACATTGTTTTAGGTAAACCTCTAGTGTCTCCTCCACATCTGATTCTAGAAAACCATTCTCCTTTAAATAGTATGCTAATGCTCTATTACGATGAGCCGTTTCCCATTCTGATTGAAATACTATTTCATTAATAGCGGGACGCTTCTCTATCATTTTTTCAATTAATACGTATAGAGATTCTAATTTTTCTTGCACCGATGTCCCTGGCAAAAGTGAAGCTATCGTAATTGCTCCAGCATTGATCATAGGATTAAAAGGTTTTCCTGGTTTATGTATCTCTAAACGAATAATTGAATTAAAGGCATCTCCAGTTGGCTCTACGTCAACTCGTTCTAATACATAAGAAATACCGCGACTTAAACAAGCGGCTATAAAACCGATTACTTTTGATATACTTTGTAATGTGAAAGGTATCTCCCAATCTCCTGATTTTATCATTGTTCCATCTGGCTTTACTATACAAATACCTAACTGCGATACATTTATTTCCCCCAGAGCGGGAATATAACTGGCGCTTCGTCCCTTAGCTGCATACGCTCGATAATGAGCTACCCATTGATCTAAGCAAACTTTTTCTTGACCCTCAACTTGAACGCTAGAATCCTTTATCATTTAATCATATTCCCCCGTACTATTAACTTTATATAGAATGATTTTTTCTTTACTATAATAATATTTGCACTAGAACCAAGAAAAATATTCAGACATATTGCAGTCTGAATATCCTTCTTATTACACACTTTTCTTTTTTGAAGTTTTCTCACAACTATCCCAACATTCAATATTTTCAAGCCCTTTAATGTTTTCTTTATAAAAAATAGGATCTTTACCAGCTTTTTTCTGGTTTATATAATCTTGTAATGCCGCAAATGCTACTTTTGAAAGTAAGGTAATAGCAATTAAATTAATAATAACCATAAAGCCCATAAATAAGTCCGCTAAATCCCATACAATTTGAATCTTTGCAACAGAACCAAATACAATCATAGCCAATACACTTATTCTGTATATCATTAACCACACTTTACTTGTATGTAAGAAGCGAATATTTGTTTCACCATAATAATAGTTGCCAATTAACGCACCAAATCCAAATAAAAAAACAAAGATAGCAAGACAACCCGATGCCCAAGAACCGATGTGTTCACTTAATGCTGCTTGTGTCAGTGCAATACCATTTAATCCCGGTTGTTTATATGCATCAGACAGCAAAATAATAAAGGCAGTGCTAGTACAAATGATTAATGTATCCGTTAATACACCAAATGCTTGAATCAGTCCTTGTTTCACCGGATGGCTTGTTGTTGCTGTTGCGGCAACGTTTGGTGCACTTCCCATACCAGCTTCATTTGAGAATAAACCGCGTTTAACTCCATTCATAAGTGCTGCACCAATTGAACCACCTGCTATTTGTTTAAAACCAAATGCGTTTTGAACAATAAGAGAAAGAACTTCCGGCATTTTTGATATGTTGGTAACTACAACAAATAATGCAACTCCAATGTATAATACCGCTAAAAATACCACCTTGTATTCAGCCATTTTTGCAATACGTTGTACACCACCAAAAATAATTGCAGCAAAAGCAATGGCCATGATTATCCCAACCGTTAGACGATCTGTACCAAATGAGTTTTGAAAAGCGATTGTAACTGTATTTGATTGTACTGAATTGAATACAAGACCGAAAGTAATTGTGATTAAAATAGAGAATAATACTCCCATCCAACGTTTATTCAACCCTTTTTCCATATAATAGGATGGACCACCGCGGAAACCAGTTTTATCTTTTACTTTATATATCTGTGCTAATGTGCTTTCGACAAAACTGGAGGCCGAGCTAATAATAGAAATAATCCACATCCAAAATACAGCTCCAGGACCACCTAATGCAATTGCAATCGCAATTCCTGTGATATTCCCTGTTCCAACGCGGGCTGCCATACCAATACAAAACGCTTGAAAAGGAGAGATTTGATCTTTAGAACCACTTTTCCCCTCCATTAATACACGGACCATCTCTTTTAACATTCGAAACTGTACAAAATTCAATTTAAATGTAAAATAAATTCCGCAAATAACAAGCATAATAATTAACAATTTAGACCATAAAAAATCATTTGTTGATCCGACTAACTCTACAAAAAACCTTTCCATATTATCACTCCATACCAAAATTTTATCTATCATAATCTATATAAAATCACCTATATTCCCTGGCATAAATACCTCATTCATATTTAAATACAACAAGGATAAAAATTTTCTATATGAATCGGATTGGCCTGTTTAAGCAAACATCACAACATGTAACCGTAAAACTGAAATTTTGAAGTACTTAACGCTTATACAAACGGATGCTCTACCCCTTTCTGCAAACTAATATTTTTATCCACTAACATTGTTGTACTATTATGTTTGTTTCGTTTACCGGTGATTTAAATCATAATAATCAATAGTGATTAAGTGGTTTTTTGTTAATTTTCTCAAGAACATGGAAGTATCTCCTTTCTCACTACTAATCTCAAAAATAGGCTAAGTAAAAACTTTACGAAAATTATATAAAGCGCTTTCAATCTTCAACTAAGAGAAGCTTGTCTTTAATTTATAATTAAAAGTACAGAATGTTACGAAAAAGTACAGATTTTTATAAAAACAAAAAAATATTTTAAGATTTTTCATCTAAAAAAACAGTGAGATTTTGTGAATTTTATACAGTATCCAAACGTCGCGGATGCTGTTCTACCTAATCTCTGACAAGCCTCTATTTTCTTCATAAAAACATGCATATTTTTTCTCTTTTAGAAGTTCATATAAAGTATTTGAAATCAAGAATCAACAGGATATTATAAGAATATTTAAAAAATAAAACATTTAATTTATTTATGGTATCATACAAAAAACATTTGTTTTCTCAATTAATCCCCCTAGTTGGGTTCGTCTATATTGCACATATTTACAACATGAAAGACACTAAGAAAAAAAGGATTTTGTTGAAGGGATGAAACATTGCAAAACTCTTATTTAGGACCTTATGACATCCTCTTTTCTAGCAATATCGAGTTATCCCCAAAAACGTATATTTACTAACATAGATTACAGGTGGTGTATTGTGAAAGAAATAGTATTCGTTCAAAATAAAAAAAGACTCCTTATGAAATTCGAATTTTTAAAAAAGGATTTAGTACTTACCATTTCACTGATACTAGCAATTGTAAGCTGCTTAATACATTCGCCAAAGATCGAATATATTAACTTTGAAGTGTTAATTAGCTTATTTAATCTAATGGTGGCCATTAAGGCCTTGGAACAGCTAAAGATATTAGACAAACTTGCCGTTGCGATTTTAAATAAATGCAATAACAGCAGGTCAATATCTATTATTCTAATTTTGTTATGCTTTATTTGCTCCATGTTTGTAACAAATGATGTTGCTCTCCTCACTTTTGTACCAATAACACTTGTCATTAGTAAAAAAACACAAATGAACATGATGGATACAATCATCCTGCAGACAATTGCGGCAAACATCGGTAGTAGCTTGATGCCTATGGGAAACCCACAAAATTTATACCTATATTCTTACTATGGAATTAAGCTCATCCCATTTTTAGGTTCAATTCTGCTTTTAGCTGTACTTGGAATTAGTTTATTATTTATATTTACTCAAAAACTTCAAAAAACAGATTTGAAAATAGAACTACCTGTTATTACCGTGAAAAATCGAAAAAAAGCTACCATCTGGATTTTGATACTTATCACTATCATTGCATCTATTTTTGGTGTCATTAATTATTACATTGCACTAATAGTCACATTGATAGCAGCATTTACGTTAGATAGAAAGTTACTATTTAAGATCGATTACTTTCTTCTAATAACCTTTGTCTGTTCTTTTATTTTCATCGGAAACATTTCACATTCGGATGCACTGGAGACATTTGCTCGCGCTAATTTAAGAGGAGATACTTCAGTCTTCTTTAGTTCCATATTTTTGAGTCAATTGATTAGCAATTTTCCTACTTCAATTCTTCTATCAAACTTTACTTCTGATTGGAAAGCTTTATTACTAGGAGTAAATATTGGAGGGCTTGGAACAATTATCGCATCTTTAGCCAGTGTAATTTCCTATAAACTATTCACTCAAGCCAATGGTAAAGAGAGTAAAGCTTATTTAATTAAATTTAGCATTTACAACTTTTCATTTTTAATCATACTTACATGTATACAATACTTTATGTTTAAATTTCTAAAATTTTTTTAAAAAATTGATTCCTTTAGAAAAACCCAAATATCTCAGCATTCAATTGAGAAATTTGGGTTTTAATATAGGTATGTTTAAAGAGATACAACAAAGTTACCATCAATTTAATATTTTGAGATCGTATCGAATGCCCATCAACCTAACAAAATAAAAAGTTTTAATTTCTAAAGTTAATGAATTAAAAAGCACTCAAGTTTTTTTAGCTTTAAAAGAAAATACATTTCCTTATTAAAAGGCAGTGACGATACCAACACAAATGCAATACTACATACATACTAATCACTCATTATATCTGTCGCTCTTTTAATTGGCCAATGTGTAAAGAAATCCTTTTACTTAGCCCTCCTTCATGCTTGGCTTGATGGTTTCTAGATATTTAATCCCTCTATACTCATTTCAAGCGGTAATCCATTCTGATTAAAATTACAAATGATAAATTTATCCCATTTCCCTTTTTGCCTACTTGCTAAATTCAGCAATTAAAATGTTTTTAAAAGAATCTGGATTATTAATGTTAAAACTGTTCGAATTGACGGCCAATGTATGTTTGCCTCCAAGTGTTCCACCAACAAAAGTGGAAAACCCTGGAACGCCTCCCCTGTGTCCCCATACTGAGACACCGTTCGGAAGCTTAGTTTCAAAGATTCCAAGACCATATCCGATTCCTTCTCTTTCTGTAGGAACTGTAGTAAGCATTTGTTTTAGTTGCTGTTCCTTCAGTAATTTGCCACTTAGTAAGTAAGAGAAGAATTTGTTTAAGTCGTCAGCCGTAGAAATCATATCTCCATCCGAGCTACCTGGGTTCATATAAGTAACGTCTTTTAGCTCACTCGCTCCGTCTAGTTGCAAATAGCCACGGGCATGCTTTGTGCCTGGAATCACGCTTGAATTGCCAGGTAGGAATGTATTTGACAAATCAAGCGGTTCAATAATGCGATTTTCAACCTCCTCCGCATAGCTGTTTCCAGTTACTTTTTCAATAAGGATCCCCAGTAATACGTATCCTGTGTTTGAATAAGACCAACCCTTTCCTGGAGCAAAGTCTGGGGGAAGAGAAATCCCCATCTTTACAAATTCTTCAGCCGTATACGATTTTTTTATATCCGTAATATCAAAGTCTTTTGAATTTATATAGTCAGCAATACCACTTGTATGATTCAATATTTGCCGGATTGTAATCTGGTTACCATCATATCCGTTTCCTTGAATGACACCAGGCAACCATTTTTCAATGGAGTCATCTAGATTCAAACGGTTCTCTCCAGATAATTGGAGTAGCACTGTTGCAATGAACGTTTTCGTCACACTGCCAATGCGAAAGCGAAAATCTGCTTTCATTGGTTTCTTAGTTCTCAGATCCGCTATCCCAGCACTATAACTCCAAGTTTTACCACCCTTAGAAATTTTAGCGAGTATTCCCGGGTATCCAAGTTGCAGTTCATCTCGCATTGCTTTCTTAACGGAAGTACGATCGCTTTGCGTACTTGTTTGTAACGAACTAGATACATTTTGCGTAGGTTCTGCTTTTACAATTGATGTTGGTGTTACGTATAACAGGGAACTTCCAGCTATTAAAAGTGCTAGACTTGCACATGTAATTTTACTGCGTGTTTTCATAAAGCATTCCTCTCTTCTATTAAAATTGTATAGATAGTTGATAGCAGTGTCATATACGAACCACACAGCTATCAATTCTCCCAATAATGAAAAGGCAACAATGCATTTGCAATCATTGTACTCATTATTTTCACAAAACACTCTTGTTACTGATTGTTTTATATGTAGGCCGTACTTGCTCCCCCCTTCACGCCTCCTTATATTCTTATCCTATACATTGAAAATCTCTTTTTCCTTACCTATTCCTTACAAATTCCTTACATTCGAAATCGCTTCTATAATAGGGTTACAGTAGCATCTATGTCCGAAAACACAAAAAACACCGATCCTTTTCGCTTCAGTGTTTTTTGCGCTTTACATATTGAAGATTCGTTTTACTCTTAACAGGTTACATTGCTGATTTTTTCTAATGCGATTATTCTTCTTGCTCTATAACAAAATTTCATAGTGCTATATGAAACACTTATCACGTTGTCATTTTGACACATAATTCTAAATGTATTGATGCGGTTAAGATGGACTCACTTTTTGAATTTGAACAAGCATATCAAATGATTTACCTAATGATATATCAACAGTTTTTGGTATATCAGGCACTTCGGTAGTTATCCCAGCGAAAATTAGATGTTGTTCGCTTAACCAAGTTTTTGTCACTCCGTTTGCCTTACGTAAATCAATAAAAATTTGATCTTTTTAACTTGTCCAAAGATGTAGTTTTAACTGTTTGGATCATCTGATTTTAATGTTCCATAGAGGCCAAATTTACCGTTACTATTAATTGATCACAGTAAGACGTTATTTCAAACCCATAAAAAATAGATTACCTATACACTAAAAAGTATAGGTAATCTATTTTTTTGTGATTAATAAAAACCTAATTTATTTTTTGAATTCTTCCATCAATAATAGACTGAATTGGTTCTTTTGATTTTTTTATGTAATCTACTAATGCTTCAAAATCAGTTGGTCCTGTTTCAGCATCTTTACCGTTTTTAAAGGATACAAATCCATCTCCACCTGAAGCTAGAAATGCGTTCGCAACGACGCTGTAAGTTTTAGAAGGAATAATTTCTTCTCCATTAGTTAGGCGCATATTTGTTACTTTTTCTCCATTAGGTTTGTTTGCATCCCAAGTGTATTGGATCCCTGAAATTTGAAGCATTCTTGTTATGTCTTTTTGCCATTGTTGATTTAAAATATCACGAATGTCTTGACCCGTTAAATTTACTTTTATTAATTGATTTCCGAATGGTTGAATACCATATATCTCTCCCCATGTAATATCACCAGCATCTAAGTCATTACGAATACCACCAGGATTCATAAGTGCAATTTGAGATTGCATTGTTGCACGCTGGGCATCAGCAACTAAATTTCCAAGAGTAGATTCACCAGCTGTATTTAGTTTGCGATCTAGTGGAGCAATAGACTTACCTACAACTTCATTAACAAGAGGTGCGATTTTTGCTTGATATTTCTCCATCTTCTTCTTTATTTTTTTATCAGGCTCCATGCCTTCATGGTAAGTTGTAACAATTTCTGCTTTTTTCTCAACAATATCTTGTGTTTTACGATCAATCTTTACATCAACATCAGCAAAAGCCATACCGTAAGAATTTGCTTGTACGACAAGTTTATTATTAACAGTTCCATTTACATAAGTGTGGCTATGCCCACCAAAAATAACATCGACTTCTGGATCAGTCTCATTTGCTAATCGGACGATATCACCATTTGTTACGCCGTTCCCATCTGTTATCCCCCCGTTATGTGCAAGAACAACGATAGATTTAACGCCTAGTTTTTTTAATTGCTTTACGGATTTGTTAATAGCTTCAACTTCATCTGTAATTTCTACATTCTTTAGCATAGTAGGCATAACAAGGTTAGGCACATCCGTTGTTACGACTCCGATAAATCCAACAGGAACTCCTTGTACCTTTTTTATAGTGAATGGTGGTAAAAATAAACGACCAGTGGATTTATTATAGAAATTTGCGGCAACGTATGGGAATTTTGCTCCTTTAAAATTCCCTGTTTTCTCATGGTATCCACCATAAATAAGGCGGTTCATTTCTTCAACACCTTCATCAAATTCATGATTTCCTATCGTTCCAACATCGAATTTCAAATCATTTAGAAATTCAATGGTAGGTTCGTCTTTTAATAATGCTGAAACAGGAGTACTTGCTCCAACAACATCGCCAGCATGTACTTTTAATGTATTCGGATTTTGTTTTTCACGATCACGTAAATAAGCCCCTAAGTACTCGATTCCCCCTGCATCTTTATTGTTAATTTTTTTTACTGTGTCTAGTTGCCCATGAAAATCGTTAATACCGAGCATTTGTACATCTATATAGCGGTTTGATTCTGTACTTGCTTGGGCTGAAGGCATAGCGAATACACTAGTAAAAGTAACTGTACTTAATGCTAAAGCAACTGGAATGATTTTTTTCAACATAAAATTTCTCTCCCCTAATTAAAATCTGACATAATACAATGTTATTTTAATATATTAAGAGAATTATTTCTATAAAAATTCTACTAATTATAAAAATTAATAAGATTTTATTATTTCCTAACAAAACACTTCTTCTTCAAAAATTTGAAGATGTAAAACGACAATTTTAAGAGGAAGATGATTATTTGTAGGCTGTAGTCTACACTTTTGGATTAGGATATAAAGGCCCCCTCTCAACTTAAGAAACTTCACTACACAAACAAGAACATGTACATTTCTTCGTTTTGAGAATTATTCAAAATATTATCTTGATAGTAATATAACAATACTTCTAAGAGACTAAAAAACTCTAATCAATACATTTTAGCTGTTAAAAGATTATTCAATTCGAAACTAATGAGTATTTATCAAGCTAATATCTCAATATCAAAATTTAAAAAAAGATGCTTCTGGATTTATCCAAGAGCATCTTTTTTAAAGCTTTATTTTTTACTTGTTTATAATTTATCAATTAACAAGTATATAGTTGTAATCAGTCCTTTAAAAATAATAGGAGTGCTTCATTAAATTCTTTAGCATGCGTTGCATTTAGCCCATGTGGACCGCCCTTTATTAATGCTACTTTAGAATTAGGAATTGCTTCATGTGTTAATTTCCCACTATATTCATATGGTACAGTTGCATCTGAATCACCATGAATAACAAGGGTAGGTATATGAACCTTGGCTAAATCGCCTCTGAAGTCTGTTTTGCTGAAAGCAGCGATACAATCTAGTGTTCCTTTAGGTGATGCACCTGCAGCGATATCCCTATTGTAAAGTCGAAATGGTTCACTAACTAAGTCCGTTCGATCTCCAGCAGCAAAAAAACCTTTCGTAAACTCATCAAGGAATGCTAGGCGATCACTTTTTACTCCATTTTCAAACCCTTGAATTGCTACATCATCTAATACACCCTCAGGATGATCTGCTGACTTGTAAAGGTATGGTGGTACAGCTCCTGCAAATACAGCCTTCTCTATTCTATTGGTTCCATATTTTCCAATATACCGAGCTACCTCGCCTCCACCCATAGAAAAACCAACAAGTGTGACATTTTGAAGCTCTAACTGTTCTAATAGTTGATGTAAATCAGAAGTAAAGGTATCATATTCATACCCCTCCCACGGCTGAGATGATTTTCCAAAACCTCGACGATCATATGTTATCACTCTGTATCCAGCCTCAACAAGAGCTGGAACTTGGTATTCCCAAGATCGACCACTTAATGGCCAACCATGAATGAGTACAACTGGTTTTCCTACACCATAATCCTCATAATATATCTCAATTGGTGCTTGATTTTCGGTTCCTACAGTAATTTTCGCCATTCTCCTACCTCCTTTTAATATATATCTTTTTCTTCAATAATCCGGATAAATCTCATAACCTATTTATACACATTTATATTGTGAACTCTATGCATGAAACTCTACTGTTCCGATGAATTCATTTTCTGTTTATGGATAATCCCCCATCTCCTACCTTTTTCATCACGAAGTATTTGCTGAACATTCCTCCTATTCAATTCTAATAACAAAAATAGGTGACTATCAATATCGTTCTATCTATAGAATGTATAGGTAAAATCAATCTATTTTATAGTGAAAATAACTATAGTTACGACCTATACAAATTATAGATAATTTAGAATTGATTAACGAATCAGTTTTCAAATACTATAAATTTGTATAGCACTTCATGTTCTGTGAATGCTGCTATAACCAATATTATTGGTCAGCTTAGTTATAAACGAAGAAACTTATGATAGTATTTGACTATTTAAACTTTCTTCGATTACTTAATTTTTAGGAGGAATACATAATGACTGATCTCTATTCTCGTATTAACAAAGATGATGCTGTCGTTCTTTTAGTAGATCATCAAACTGGTCTTATGTCCGGACTAGTACGTGACTATGGTGTTGATGAATTCAAAAACAATGTTTTAGCTCTTGCTCACACTGCTAAGTTTTTTGATTTACCAGTTATTTTAACAACAAGCTTTGAAAACGGGCCTAACGGACCTTTAATGCAAGAATTGGTTGATCTCTTTCCTCACGCACAAAAAATAGCTCGACCTGGACAAATTAACGCATGGGATAATGATGATTTTGTAAAAGCAATCGAAGAAACTGGAAAAAAGCAACTTATCATCGCGGGCGTAGTTACGGACGTTTGTGTTGCTTTCCCGGCACTTTCCGCTATAAAAGCTGGATATGAAGTATTTGCTGTTACTGATGCTTCAGGAACTTTCAGTAAACAAGTTGCAGATGCTGCCAATACTCGTATGGCACATAGTGGTGTGCAACTTATGAACTGGTTTAGCGTAGCTTGCGAATTACAACGCGATTGGCGCAACGATGTCGAAGGTTTTGGCAATTTGCTTGCTAGCAATCTTCCAGGCTATCAAAATATAATTGGAAGCTATATGGGCGCGCAGCGAGATCTTAGTAAACAAAATGCATAATAACTTTACTTTCAAAAAAATAGATAGTATACATTTAGTGCTGATTAAATCAGCACTCTCTTTTAAATTAAAAAGTATAGCAAAAATTTTATTTTTACGATTACAGTTTTAATTAACGGAAAATATATTATTTTCAATAATTAAAAAAGGAGCGTTTTATTATGAGTAAGTTAGAATTGTTAAATCCGGAGAACAGTGCCTTAATTTTGATTGATTTTCAACCTCAAATGACTTTTGGAGTTGCAAGTATTGATAGACAAACATTGATTAATAACGTTATGCTGCTCGCTAAATCAGCAAAAACTTTTAACGTACCTACTATTCTTACTACAGTTGAGACACGCAGCTTTTCTGGTTATTTTTGGCCACAAATTCTTGACATATTCCCAAACCATGAAATTATAGAACGCAGTTCAATGAACTCTTGGGAAGATCCAAAATTTGTTGAGGCAGTTAAAGCAACAGGTAGAAAGAAATTGATATTTGCAGCACTTTGGACTGAAGTTTGCCTTGCATTCCCTGTGCTTGAAGCAATGAAAGCTGGCTATGAGGTGTATGCAGTTGATGATGCTTCAGGTGGTACTAGTTTGACAGCACATAATGCTGCTATGCGTCGTGTAGAGCAAGCTGGTGCAATTCCAGTGACAGCCATTCAAGTTTTACTTGAATACCAACGTGACTGGGCACACAAAGACACTTATGATGCTGTAATGGAGATTGTAAAGGAACACACTGGTGCTTATGGTCAAGGTGTAGAATACGCATATACTATGGTGCATGGCGCGCTTCCAAGCAGGAAAATATGAAACAAGAAGGAGTAACTGTCGAAGAGACTTATAAAGGGAACACGATGGATGCTGCTGATCCAGTAACAACGATTGTTACATGGGAAATTCAACAAGGGAAAGAAAAACAGTTCGAAACATGGAGACATGAAATCGAAGCTGCCGCTACTAAATTTCCAGGGCATTTAGGCGTAAACCTAATAGTCCCAAATAACGAATCCAGAGAGTATACTGTTATTTTTCGCTTTGATACGTATGAGCATCTACGTGCTTGGCAAGAATCAGATGTTCGCCGAGATTTGTTAAAAACAGCAGAACAATTTCAGGCTACTAATCCAACTTACAAAACTGAAAGCAGTTTGGCTTATTGGTTTGTTACTCCGAAAACGCCAGTTCCACCGCCAAAATGGAAAATGTCTATCGTTACCCTTCTGGGTGTATGGCCTCTTAGCATGTTAGTTCCTAAATTGATAGGACCTATTATAAAACATATGAATCCTATTATGTCCGCTTTTTTTGTTTCTGTATGTATAGTGTCCTTGCTATCATGGGTAGTTATGCCGATTTTCGGTAAACTATTTCATCCATGGTTACAAAATAATAGGAAGTAGGCGAGGTGTGAATATGAATGTACCGGATATAATCTTATATAACGGAAAAATTACTACCCTTGATCCCTCTCAACCTGAGGTATCTGCTATCGCCATAACTGATGGTTTAATAACTGCAGTAGGTGGAGATGAGCTTCTTAATAGTGCCACAGAAAAAACAAAAAAAATAGACCTTAAAAGAAAAAGAGCTATTCCAGGCCTGAATGACTCTCATATACACGTTATTCGTGGCGGTCTTCATTATAATATGGAATTACGATGGGAAGGCGTTCCTTCAATTACCATTGCTCTCGAAATGCTCAAAGAGCAGGCAAGGCGTACACCTGCTCCTCAGTGGGTAAGAGTAGTTGGAGGTTGGTCTGAATTTCAATTTAAAGAGAGACGGATGCCAACTTTAGAAGAGATTAATGCTGTTTCTGAAGACACACCTGTCTTTGTGCTACATCTTTACGATAGAGCACTTGTAAATCGTGCAGGGCTGCGTGCACTGGGATATACGAAAGATACCCCAGACCCTCCAGGTTGCTTAATTGAGCGGGATAAACGAGGGAATCCAACAGGCCTTTTAATTGCCAACCCTAACGCTTCTATTCTTTATTCAAGTTTGGGTAAAGCCCCAATACTTAATTTTGACGACCAGATTAACTCAACTCGCCATTTTATGCGCGAATTAAATCGATTAGGTATTACAAGTGCCATTGACGCAGGTGGCGGTTTCCAAAATTATCCTGACGACTACAGAGTTGTTGAACATTTAGCCGAGAAGGAACAATTAACTTTGCGTATTGCTTATAATCTATTTACACAAAATCCTAATCATGAATATGAAGACTTTGCTTCATGGGCAAAAATTGTTTCTCCAGGTCAAGGAAATGATAAGTATAAAATGAATGGTGCCGGAGAAATGTTAGTATTCTCTGCAGCTGATTTTGAAAAATTTCAAATGCCACGGCCCGAACTAGCTACGATGATGGAAGCTGACTTAAAGAAAGTAATTTCTCTATTGGTGGAAAACCGTTGGCCATTCCGTTTACATGCAACTTATGACGAGTCAATAACACGTTTCTTAAATGTATTTGAGGAAGTCAACAAAGAAATTCCTTTTAATGGTCTACGATGGTGGTTTGACCATGCAGAAACAATCTCAGATCGTAGTATGGAACGTGTTAAGGCTTTAAATGGCGGTATTGCCATCCAAGACCGCATGGCTTTTCAAGGTGAATACTTTATTGATTTATACGGAAAGGAAGCTGCAAAGCGTACTCCTCCGATTTATCGTATGTTAGACCTAGGTATACCTGTTGGCGCCGGTAGTGATGCAACTAGGGTTTCCAGCTATAACCCTTGGGTTGCTCTTTACTGGATGGTTGCCGGAAAAACCATTGGTGGGCTTTCCATATACGATGAAAAAAATAAACTTGATAGAAAAGTAGCCCTGGAATTATATTCAAAAGGAAGTGCGTGGTTCTCTGGTGATGAAGGTAAAAAGGGTACCCTTGCAGTAGGTCAGTTTGCTGATATTGCTGTATTGTCTGCTGACTACTTTACTGTGCCAGAAGAAGAAATCAAGAACCTTGAATCATTACTTACCATTATGGGTGGACAGGTTGTTTATGGAAATGATGAATTTAAAAATTTATCACCTGAATTGCCGCCAGCATCACCTGATTGGTCACCGACGGGAGTTTATGGTTATGGTGGCGCTAACCTAGCCCACACTATACTTTCTCAAAATTCCCATGATAACAAGTTACATAGTTGCAGTAACCCTCTCCATCAACACACTCATACCGTAATAGGAAAAGATGGAACTAAATGGGGTATCGGTTGTACTTGCTTTGCTTTCTAAGTCAAAACCACCGGTATAATGCCGGTGGTTTTCTTTATACAATAAGAATATGTAGAAAGAACTAGCAATATATCCCTAATGGAATCTATTACTATGCGATAAGACCGAAGAAATTATTGAATAACTTGACTTGTTTTTAACAGCCTTCTCTCCTTGCAAAGTCTGCCCTTTTTCCCTTAAGTAAAAGCCCATGATATTCCCTTTTGAAGCGACTACACCACACATATAAATCTACTAGCCCTTTGACTGTAATTTAGGTCTTATCCTAAGAATTATGTATCATTTTTAATTCTCACACTATAATCATTATTATACTAATACCTTTTCAGGTTCATTTAACTTCTGCATAAAGATACGTGCTGCAAAACTTAAAAATTTATCGTCAAAGTGAATAAGATTAATATCTTGCCTTGGTGTCGGATCAATAATACGAACTATGCTCAAGGTATCATTATTAACAAAGTCAACAAGCGAAAAAGGTATTATGGCAACCCCATGTCCATTATATACAAGGCTCAATAGAGAAATAGAAGATTTTGTTTCTATATTTGCTTCAGATAAAGATAACCCTAAACTCTCACAATATATTTTAATAGATTCACGACAACTACATGCAACCATTATTCTACTCAGTCCTACTAATTCTCGAAAAGAAACAAATGATGTTTCATTCAAAGGATGATTTTTTGGAATGACAAGGACAAGCTCTTCGCTATACAAAAGGGTACTTTTTAATGTGTCTGGAATTTGAGCACTACGCGTGATGCCTATATCAATATTTTTATCAACGATTTGATTTACCGCAACTTCGGACTCTATAATTTTTACAACGATGTTGGGATAATGTTGTTGAAACTTCATAATATAAGGTGTTAAATAAGTGAGATCTTCTAATAAACCTCCTATAGTAATCACACCTCTTTTTACACCCTTTAATTCAAAAATTTCATTATAAACGTCATCAAATTGTTGCATGATAAATTTTCCTTTATCAAATAGCAGCTTACCCGCTTCTGTCATTTTGATACCTCTTCCAACTCGATGAAACAAAGGTGTATCAAGTTCACCTTCTAACACACGGATTTGTTGACTTAAAGTCGGCTGTGAAATACCTAGAACTTCCGCAGCTTTAGTAAAACTATTATTATTACAAACTTGAATAAAGTACTCTAAATGACGTAATTCCATTCTTGATACCCACTCCCACTCTCCGCTTTATGAAAGATTTATAATGAAAAGGACAATATGTATACGTTAACAGAACAACTATCTTTCCTACTATATCAATTGCAATTACATAATTTCTTTATTTTGTAATACAATACATTTACTACTATTTATTAATTTTCCCTCCTATTTATTTAATTTATATTTAATTAGGATATTACTAAACAGAAATAACCTCTAAAAACTTACAATTTCTGTGCGTAATATCCTAACTTTTTCAACTTTTTCATTATCATTTTTTCTCAATATAGTCCAAACTACCAAATATTTGCCGAATCCCCTCTTTATACTGAGGAAAAATTAGTGTCACCAATTCAATACTTTCTGAAATAATTGATGCATACGTGACATGGCGGTCTTTAGGACATGGTTTCACCTCTTCTTTTCCAACCTATCCACTACATACGTGATACAAAAACTTGCAAGTAATATTTTGTCCCCAATTTTTTTATAGGCTGATCAGCTTTACTGTATAGTAGCTCAAGCACTGCAAATTCAGTTGGATTAAGTCCATAAATTTTTTTGATCCTTTTCAATACGTTTAGTGATTGGCTGTAATTCCCTTGATAATATAACAAATAACTTTAAAGATAAGCTCTCATCGTTAATCACACTCATAATTACCAATCCTTTACAAATTATCTTGAATTCGAGATTTATTATATTATCGTCAAAATATTATGTCAATCATTCGTTTTAGCTTTATCAAGCCACTTATAATTTATTTCTCAACATAAGACATATGGAATTAGAAGACAACAATTGTTACTATATAAGTATCTCAATTACGTTATTTCTTTTAAAGAGAGCTTGTTTTTAATCGCAAGTTCTCTTTTGCCATATTCTAAATTGGATCCGGACAAATTTCAGATAATGAGTCTGCCCCCCCATGTATATGATATAGTTTTTAAACAAAGATTAGAGCTCTCCTACAAGAAGTGAGCTCTAATCTTTCATAATAAATATTCAACATTTTTATCATTGCAGGGACATCAAAACTTTAACTTGATGGGGATATGATACTACCTCAATTAATAATATTACTAACCACATATCTATCACATTTTTTATAAACAAGATTAATTAGATTTAAAAAAAGATTTCTTTTTCTTTACTCGTAATAAATCACCTGTCCACCCTTTGAATCGCATATACATATACATACCTCCTGTTGTGAAAATAATAAATAAGAGAGCAATTAAATAGCTATATTTCCATTCTAGTTCAGGCATATATTTAAAATTCATCCCCCACAATGCTCCTAAGGCCGTCAAAGGCGTACTTACAGCAGTTAATACAGTAAGAGCTTTCATAATTTCATTCCCACGATGAGAAGAAACAACTTCTTGTAAATGAATCATCGTGTCTAATTCTTCTTGGTACTCTTTAACAAGTTGTAATCCACGCTCTAATTTTGCGTTTGTTTGTTTATAACAAAGAGTGTTTGTTACGTTTTCTAACCAAGCTTCTTTCAGCCCTTGTAACACTTCTTGTATTAAGCGAAACACATGTGTGTTCATAAATAGTTCATGACGAATATGATAAATTCTTTCTAAAACTGCTATGTTATTATGATGATAAAAATCCCATAATACATTCCTAAAATTGTTTTCGAAATAGTCGACCTTTCGTAAGTAGTGAGCTATAAACATTGATAAGATAGCACATAATCCTTCAGCGGAACTATTACAATTTTTTGTACCCATAGGGCAATTATGTATTAATTTTTGGAAATCCTCTTCCTCTTTTTCCTGAACTGTTATCAGTATTCCATGAGCTACGAAATAATGAAGAAATTTTTGAATTTTGGCGTCCTTTTTATCTTGATCATATAAAAACGAACCATATACACAAGTTTGACTTGGTGATAACGTATAAACATATAATCCATTTTCACAAGGAGAACTTATTTTCTTTACAAATTGAGAGAAATAAGATGTTACATCACGAGGGATTATAGAAGAAAATCTTTCAAGCTCACTAGTTCTTACATGATACCAACTCCATTTCGGCATTTTTATGCATTCCATAATATTCTTCCTTTCTGAATAGTTTTATGTTTGATCGAATCATATCCGTAATATGTAATTTGTATGTAGGTATTCATGCCTTGGAGGAAAAGTTTTTAAAGCAACTAAATTACAAAATAAATGGCATAGGAGGTCTTATTCTTTTAAAAGGAAGACCCCCTATATTAGTTATTTTCATTCTCAATTTTAAACATTTCCTCTATATAAGCACTTTTTATCTTTTCTTATAAAGCATTTTTTATATGTGGAAAAGAAGGTACATAATTTGGCACGTCTATTCAACGAACTCCATTTCGGTCGTGATTATAATTTAGATTCATATACAGATTGATTGGTGATGTCGTCAAATACTTCACTTCCAATCATATAGTAGCCATGAAGTGCAGCCTCTTTCGAAGCGTCTACCATACGGAAAGAAGAAATTTCACTTTGCATTTTTTTAATTCGTTTTTTGTGGAGATCTACTATTCCTCCTGTCCAAATAATAGTATCGTACTGTTCTAACTTAAATTGTTCTTGTAATACACGCATAACGTCTTGGAAGTGTGCATCCAACTCTTTTTGAATCAAAGTATCCACCTGACTTGTCTGAGGATTTTCTTCTCGACCTCCATATCCTTTTTCTAATATGTTTGGCATGTCGTTAATATGCAATTGATTACTTTCACCCGCATGATTCTGCAGGATATTCTTAATATTTTTCAAAGGCTTGCTACATCCTAGCTCTTTCTCATAATGATTTAAAATGACATTCTGTTTCATATCTGTCATTTCTAATGTACGAAATCCACCATCAATAATTAAGATACGATCTCGTTCCTGGATGATTCCCTCTTTTAAGAAATAAGCATGTAAAGCGACCGGTTGCTGAAGAATCAAAGCATTTTCCACCGTAATGGTAATAAATTTCCCATCAATTTGCACGGAAGTTTCTTTTTTTAGTGCACGTTGTAATTGCTCATGCTGACTACCAAAACAAGTAACAGGAAGCCCGGTAACAACTAAAGGTAACACGACATTTTCTTTATAATCCTTTGCAATGCAACCAAATATTTGTTGTTTAAACCGTTCGCTTTCATAATAATTTTCTATTTTTTCGCCAAATGGAGGAAGGAATGAAGCGTCAGATTGATGTGCTTCATCTCCCATGTAGTATGCAAAGTCTAAGTCTATAAAACTTACCTTTGTTAAATCTTCACTTTCAGCATGATTGGGTACAGGGGCTAGTGTAGAAGCCTCACTCTTAATCGTCACCTCAGAATCTACATCCTGTCGATATGCCCGCTTGGTAAAGCCAATTCCTACATCAATTGCATACAGAGATTTCATACTTTTTTCCTCACTTTCTCTTTTTAGAATTAAATCTAAGCACTCTCTTCTTTCCTATATTTCTTTTCATTTTTCGTTTTCTCCCCGCCTAAGTCCTTACTATTTTCATTTATTTCGTAATCCTTTTCATCTTTTTTCTTTTTGTTATTTTCGTTTTCTGTTAAATCTTTAATAGTAGAAATGACAACTGGTGTGGCTGTAAGCAGTTGTGGTAATGTTTGTTTTGCAACATTAGCTGCAGTTACAGAAAATTGTTTACTTGTCTCAGTTACCTTCTCCAATGTTTCCTTTATGTTTCCTTCTTGTAGTTTGTCTTTTACGCTTTTTCCTTTTGTTTGTATAGCTTTCCGATTTTCTTTTTTTAATAAGGAGACCATGATTCCGGTTGTAATCCCAACCACAGCATATTTAAATATTGTATGTTTCATTTTTCTCACCCTTCTCTACTTTATTTTCTTCAATGCTAGAGCCTAAAATGTAGTCTATTTCAATTTTTTCTTAAAATAGGAAGTTAGCATTATCTTACCTATTTATCAGATGTTGCAATCTATTAGAGAGAATGATAGTTCTGCGGCTGCCTATCACTCCCCGTTGGTATTTCAGCTGTTACTAGGAGTAAAATTCTCCCTTGATCTAGTTTTTCTTCATATAAGTTAGCTTCCTCCTTTAGATTTTTTATTTTTTATTTAGTTGTTATGTAATATGTAATACACCTATTTTAAAGATGTTAAACCTAAATTTTCAAAAAATTTAACACAATAGGTTATTACTGTTTTTCAATATTAACGAGATGTCACGAGCACTTTCCTTTGATAGCAGTGCTACAAATAACGATTTGTTTGAAAGGAAAGCCCATTATTTTATAGAAAAATTCTATTTGGAAAAGGTTACAAACGGAGTACAAGATACTTTTTTCGTTAATTAAATCAAAAGAAAAATAAAAAAACACTCCTTTTCAAAGAGTGCTTTTAAAAACATATAACCTAATAAAAATGAAAATATACAAACTTTTCATGAAAAAAGATTTTATAGTATCTTTTTAATATCCATGTCCACCTTGCCAGCCACCATGTCCGCCTTGCCAACCACCGTGTCCACCTTGCCAACCACCGTGTCCGCCCGGCCAACCACCATGTCCGCCTTGCCAACCACCTTGCCAACCACCGTGTCCGCCCGGCCAACCACCGTGTCCACCTTGCCAACCACCGTGTCCGCCTTGCCAACCACCGTGTCCGCCTTGCCAACCACCGTGTCCGCCTTGCCAACCACCGTGTCCACCCGGCCAACCACCGTGTCCGCCTTGCCACCAGCCTGCATAGCCTTGTCTCTGTGAGTTCATTCCTTCGCATCCCTTCTTATTAAAAGTTCAAATACTGGAACTGGGTATTCTCTAAATATAATTATGTATCCCAAAAATAAATGTATCCGCAAACATCCCGATTATTGGTAAAGTAATTATCTAATGAAAAAACATTTATTATTGCAAATCTAAACTCTATTATTTTTTACTTTTCCAAAAAATTTTTCGCTATTTTATTAGCATACTTTTTAGATTCAATTTCATCATAGTTACTTAGTATTACAACAGACAAATCATTACTTAGGAGCATTTTTCAACATTACATCAGAATCCATAGTTGGGCTTTAGTTATACAAAGAAAAACGATACCTCACTATTGAAGTATCGCAAAAAAACTATTTACTTACATTATTATGACTATAACCCTATCCGGTATTAGTCACTCTCCTAGAATTACAAAGGGGCTAAACGATTCATAATGAATCAATTCCTTTACTATACTGTGTTCTTTTAATACTGGAGCCGTTCACTGCACAATTTGTATTGTTTTCCCGTCAATCATAAGCGGTACATCCCTTCGTATACAATGTTTTTATAAAACATTAGCATTATTTGAAATTCACCTTTCACAATTCCATTTTTTACTCCAGGATGTCGAATCTTTTTTTAATTCTTATAGATCTAAACTGATCCAATAGTGATTCTGGTGCCATTGCTCTGAAATTTTTACACTAGAACCTTCTTATTTACGCATTGAAAAATGTTACCTATAACGGTAAAGCCCAGATAGCGATGTGACGGTATTCCTATTAAAGGTATTTCTCCTTCTAAAGTAGACAGTACTTGCAATCTTAGTACGAATCACAGTTGAATTCATGTTACTTAATCGTACCCATTCCACCAATTTTAATCTTAACCTTGACGTTTACATCGCCTTTTGCTAATTCGTTACCCCAATTATTTTGTATTTTTTTCCATTCCATATATGTGTATGTTCTTGCATATCCTCCAAGCCCAATAGGATCAATTTTGGCGGTTTGTATTTTTTGTATTAATTGCTTGAAATCAGCTTCTAGCTTAGTTTCAATCGCCTTTTGTAATTTTGCTGCGTCCTTTCTAGTGTTAAACGAAAAAAGTCGTTCTGTAATACCGATTCTCATCTTTACATCTATATTAAATATAAAATGATCATCATATCTTGCCTTTGTCTTTACTTTAATACCATAGGCAGTAAAACTTATCAAATCTTTATCTTGACTATCTGAATTTAGCTTAATTGGAACTGTAAATGGTAACTCCCCTGCAGTTCCTTGTTGCAAAATGCGTAAAAGCTTGTTTTCATCATGTTTCAGCGTTAATTTATACTTTCCTTTTTCATCCAACAAAGCTGTACCTGTCACCCATATTTTATTCTTTTTTTTCAGTTCAGTAATATTTGCTGTTAGCCCTTTATCTGCTCTTTGTTCATATAGTTCTTGAAGTGTTGTTTTCACCGTGATATTTCTTAAAAAAGCGGTATCAACTAGTTTTGTTAAATATATAGGAAGTCGTGGCTTATCCTTTGGGCTATAGAAGATAACGTCCGAAACAGGTCCATCTACAGCGAGAACCCTTGCAGTAACTGTATTTTTTGGATCACGGTAAAATGGATCGAGGTAATTTTCCCAGTTTTTTTGTTTCAGTAACCTTTTTCCAACTAAAATAACCTGTGTTTTACTTCCCGCAGTAAGCGCCATAACCGTAGCATCAAATTGGTCTCTAGCTTTTCGAACCGTAGCAGATTTCACACCAGTTGTTTCTTCTTTTATTTTTGCCTCTTTATTGAAAACAGGGCTTGATATATACACTAATAAATTATCATTACGATCTAAATCGATACCAAGAATAAGAGTAAGAGAAACATCTTCAACATTTCTTTGATCGAAGCATCCAGTCATCATGAACACCAATAACAAAATACAATATAGTACTTTTCTTTTCAATGTATCCTCCCCTGGCGAAACTTCTCATATAGACAGCAATACAGCCATAAAATAATAGGTGATATATATGTTACTCCTAATCCAATATTCGATAATACCTGTTGCCAAATTTCAGATTCATTCCAACTAGGATGACTCCAACATGTGAATCCGATAATAAGTAATAAAAGAACAACTACATGAGAGCTGTGATTTTGTTTTCCAAGTAATTGGCTTGAACAAAATACAGAACAGTATAGGGCAGGAATCCATGATGTGGAAACAATAGTTAAGTAAACAGCCAATAAAATCATATCAAAACGTTCTAAAAAACGAAATTCAATTACTTTCAGCAAATTTAGTACCGGCTGATTATATTGCGTAATGCTATCAGGACTAAAATAGGCAAAGCAAACAATAGTAGCAAATAAATAAAATAACATCGTTAAGGTGTTTGCTATAACCATTCCATGAACTGCATACTGTTTTTTTTGTAAAAATGGATATAAAAAGAAAGCAATATCAAACCCTAAATAAGCATAAACAGTGCTTGGTACAGCGGTTAATATAGGTTTCCATCCTTCTTTTAAAAGCGGAAAGAAGGGCATCCAACTTCCATCCCCTATAAGAGGGATTAAAAAAAATATCGGAATCCAAAGCGCCATATAAAAAAAAAGTTCGGCGTATCGTCCTAAAATACTAGGACCGTTACGTGCAACAAAATAGGTAGGAATCGAAAACAAAAAGATAACGATATAGTCAGGCGTTTTCGGGAGAAGCCATCCCTTAAGGTAAAGCATAGCGTTTATAAGAACGATACAAGAATAAAAAGCGAAGTACATCATGTAAATAACAACGAATGCTTTCCCTACTATTTTTCCAAACAATCGTATAAGAATATCATAAATCGTATCCTCAGGATATCTTGCAGCTGTTTTCACTATAAACACACCTGATATTGTGGAAAAAATCCAACCAATTAATATAGCTATCCATCCATCTGTTCCAGCCTTTTCTGCAAGCACACGTGGAAGCGATAAAACGCCAGTACCCACCTGCACTCCATTAATTAAAATAATATACTGCATAAGAGTGATTTCATTATAGGCATACTTTTTCATAATTTCACCTTTTATTACGATTCTTTCCTTGTCGAATAGTTTGATTGGTTCCATTCCCCTTAGGACGCCTTCTTATTGTCCATAAAGGAAAGCGTACAAAAACATCTTTCATATCTGCAAAACGAAAGGGTGCTAATGGTGTTCCATAAGAAGTACCTAGCGATTTAAGACTACTTAGATGCCCAATTAAAGTCATCCATCCGATAACAAGTCCTACAATTCCAAATAAGGCAGCTGCTAGCATCATTGGAAAACGTAAAAGTCTTACTGCCGCTCCCATATCATAGTTAGGAATAACAAAAGAAGAGATAGCGGTAACAGCGACGACAATAATCATAATATTGCTTACAATTCCCGCCTGAACAGCCGCCTGACCAATGACAATACCACCTACAATTCCAACTGTCTGACCAATCGGAGTAGGTATCCGTAAAGCCCCTTCTCTCATCGTTTCCAATGTTATTTCCATAAGTAATGCTTCCATAACTGGAGAAAAGGGTACGCGCGTTCTTGATTCAGCAATAGATAAATATAGCTCTACAGGAATAACTTCAAAATTAAAGGAAATAAACGCAACATAACTCGCCGGCAAAAATAAAGCAACCATAAAGGCGACAAAACGAAGCAACCGAATAGACGAAGCAACTAACCACCTTGTACCGTAATCATCAACTCCTTGAAAAAAGGAAATAAAATTTGTTGGAGTAATTAATACATTAGGTGAATGATCCATTACAGTTACAAATCTGCCCTGTAAAATGTGAGATACAGCCAAATCAGGTCTTTCAGTTAATATAAATTGCGGAAACGGCGAGTAAGGGTGATCTTCAATGAATTCTATAAGTTCACCATTACTAGTCACAGCGTCGATTGTAATATTTTGAATTCGTGTTTCTAATTCCTTCAGCACATCTTCAGAAGCTACATCTTTCAAATATAAAATAGAAATTTTGGTTTTGCTTCGTACACCAATTACTATTTCTTTTATTGCTAATTCACGATGAGGAATATACCTTCGAATCATGGCGATATTTTGACTTCCAGTTTCTATGAATGCTTGATGTGCACCCTTTAGGGCTATTTCGTTATGTGCATCTTCAACACTTCTTTGTGGCCATCCTTTTGTATCCAATTGATGTGCTGTTGTTCGACTGTGGATTAATAAAACACTATCTCCCCCATAAATCGCATTTTCAATCTGACTCAATGTATTAATAATCTTAATTTGTCCTAATGGAATTGGAAGTTCTGTATTGGTATCAAAATCTCTATTCATCAAAGGGCTTAGAACATGATTTTGAATCAATTCTTTATCTGTTAATCCAGATAAATATACTAAAGCTGCTTCTAATCCACCTACTGTTATTTGAAACTGCCGAATTACTAAATCAGGTGCTTGACGAAATATATTCTGAATATGAGCTATGTTTTCGGATAAATCAGCGTCTAAGAGGGATTCTTCAATATTTTTTTCCTGAAAATGAGTATTGTCTCGTATTGAACATGACTTAGGGTTGTCTCTATATTTTAAACGCCTCAAAAATTTAGCCATGATTCCCTCACTTTCTATGTACCTTTTATAGTATGTTTAGTATGCATATATTAAGGAAAAATATCCTAATAGTTCCTACAATTACACTTTTAAGACATTACATACATCTCTCGCTACCTTGTTTACTCATGTATTGCCTTTTGTTATTGATGAAACTTTTCAATTGTAACTGATACACATCTGAAACTCTAAACCCTCTTTCTTGCCTAACGACTACTAATCGTGTAATTTCAGAATCTAAATTGCTTAAATTCTCCTATATTCACTCCCCTATAAAAGTAGATGTTTAACATGTTGATGATAGTTTTTCTTTTCTCTTCTATATGTTCTAGTAACATGATGTTTGGTTAAAATACCCTTAAAACTCTTTTTAAGAAAAACTTAAGAAAATCTCTCTTTATTCATAAGAATTTTTTTCTATACTGAAGCATGTAAATGAACAAGAGGAGAAACGATCATGAAAAAATTTGTAATTTACATAATAGGAATAGGTCTTCCTATATACTTACTACCTTTCATATTACGCGGGGATTTAGACAGATTTAATCCGATTGCTGAAGAAAAAAATGTATACGCCGTTGCGCAGGGCTATGGCGTTCCAGATTATCATTATAAAGGCCGGGCTATTTACTCACTAAAAAGTGTTGATGAATTAAGCAATGAGAAAGAATATAAAGTGGGAACGAACACCCCTAATGATTTTATTAGAAAAACTTACTTAAAGATTCATGTAAAAGGAAAATATGTTTATTCTTACGATATTATTGCAGAAAAGGATATTCCGGAGAAAATAAGAGAGCAATTGAAGATAGTAAACAAATAAAAAAATAAGCTGATTTTTTATCGGCTTATTTTTTTCATTCCTTTATCTTCTCCAGTCCAAAGAGTAGTCTTTGTTTCAGCATCAGCGATAAGATATTTTACCCGGAAATTTTTTTCCGTTTCTGTCCATGATGCTATTAAGTAAATTTGTCTATTCGGATTAATTTTAGGATTTTCTTGTGTACCCGCTGTCTTACTTATCCACGGTCCTATTTCGGATTTCATAGTCGATTGTAAATCTTTATATAGAACCGTTTTCTGTATATGATTTTCAGCGTCATGAAAAGGGACATAGAAAGAACGATACGTATGATTTTTAACCTTACTATAAAAAACTTTTGGATTTTCAAAGATTTTACTTGCATTGTTTTCTGTATAGGAAATCTCTTTTGAAGAATCCTCTGCATTTGCCATCCCTTGTACACCTAGTAAAAGAAAGCTACAAGTAAACAAAACCGCTATCATTTTTTTCATATTAAACTCCTTCAATTTTTTAATATTTATACCCAAATAAGGTTATTTCATGCGAATTGATCCATTCAAGATCTGGATATACATCAAAAATGCTAGCAATTAAAAAAAAAAGACTCTTACATAGTAAGAATCTTTTTTTATAATCACCATCGATTTATTAAACTGATTATCATTGTTTCAATAGCCACTCTTCCATTACTTTCACTGTTTCATCTCGTTGTGCTTTTGGCGTAATTAAGCTCGCATTATCACCTTTTTGCTCACCATACATGCCAAAATGAGCATGGTTTCCGCCTTTTATCATGTGCATAGTTGTATTCTTTGACATGAACTTTTTATTGTTTTCTATTTTTTCTACAGTTGCTAAAGCATCTACTTCCCCATAAATTGATAACATTGGAATCGACTTAGTAGAGAAGTCATCTGCAGGATACGAACCTAAGAAAATAATCCCGTCTACCTTTTCTTCATGTTGAAAGGCATACTTAGAAATCATAGCTCCGCCCATTGAATGCCCCGCAACATACCATTTTTGAACTTCCGGATACTTTTCAATTACACTATCTACCTCATTGATTCCAAGTATCGCTAAGTTTAATGGTAATTTAGGCATGACTACAAAATGTCCATCTTTTGCAAGAGCTTCTCCTAAATAACTATAAGCCTCGGCTTCTACTTTAGCTCCTTGATAAAAAATAACCCCTATTTTAGCATCTTTCTCTCCAAAAGCTATATAATCTTCATCTTTTTTTTCATCCACTAACGACAAAGCCTCTTTCGTCGGTTTGTAACTAAACTGAGACCAAACAAAAAAACTAATACTTCCTATAAGTAAAATACCAAGTAAAGAATACAGCGTAATTTTTATCCATTTCTTCACAAAGATGACCTCCCTAAGATGTATATATTCTATATTTTAGATTCTCATTAATAAACATAAAAACTCGAGCATTTTTATTATGCTCAAGTTTTCATTTACGTCTTTAATTCATACTATAAATGGTCCAAGATAAATATGTAGCAAATGTAGTCCATAAAAAATACGGGATTAGCAACCATGCCGATACTTTAGATAAATTGGAAGAAAACATAATGAGAAGTAACGTAGTAATAGCGACTAGTAAACAATCTACTGTTGCTAAAAACAAATTCTTTTGGCTAAATTGAAAATAGCTGAACGCTTGATTGAATATATAATTTAAAAGGAATAAAAACCAAAATGTTTTTGGCTTACATCCATAGTTGTTGTAAATAATTGCAACTGATAATGCAATAAGTCCAAATAATACAGCCCATATTATTCCGATTGTCATACCAGGAGGTGTCCAAGACGGCTTTTCTAACGCATCATACCAAGTACGATCAATAGGAAATAAAACACTAGAAACATAAAACAAACCATATGTTAGTAAAAATACTATCATACTAGATTTTTTCATAAACATTCTCCTTTTTAATAGAAGGTTTTAGAAACTCTATATGATTCGTATGCTCTTTCAATGAATACAACTTTAATACGTAAATAGACATTATAACCTTTACATATCAAATTCATATTGACTCGTGTATTTTATATAAATTCTTTCATACTTTTATATGCACAAAGGGCTCTCTCCCGTGCTGCCTTATGATCAACAATCGGAAAAGGATATGTATCCCCAAGTTTTATATTGGATTTTTGTAAAATATGCTCAGGTGCTTCCCAAGGCTTATGTATATATTTGTTTGGGATATCTCTTAATTCTGGTACCCATCTTCTTATATACTCTCCATTTTTATCAAACTTTTCTCCTTGTGTGATTGGGTTAAAAATACGAAAGTACGGTGATGCATCTGCTCCACTTCCAGCAACCCATTGCCATCCCATTGTATTATTTGCAATATCAGCATCTAGTAGTGTATCCATAAACCATTTTGCCCCTTCTTGCCACGGAATTAACAAATGCTTTACAAGAAAAGAAGCCACAGCCATTCTTGCTCGGTTATGCATAAAACCTGTTTGCCATAGTTCCCGCATTCCTGCATCAATAAACGGATAACCAGTTTCGCCCTTCTGCCATACTCTTAATAACTCCTCTTCATTATTCCACGGAAAATGTTCAAAGTTCTTATTAAGAGGTTTATATACTGTAAATGGATAATGATATAGCAAATAATAAGAAAACTCTCGCCAAATGAATTGACGTATAAAGCTATTCACTTGTTGTTCAAAAAGACTACATTGTTTTTCGTTACTTTTATTTATTAAGTAATGATACATTAGCTTTACTGATATTTGACCAAATGAAAGATACGGTGCCAACATCGAATGGACATTTTGATCTGGAAAATCTCTTCCTTCACTATAAGAGGTCAGTTTGCTAGAGAAAAATTTCTTGAATGTTTTATATGCCCCTTCTTCTGTCGGATCCCATATTGATTCCATATGAGATGTCCACGGTATAGTCGGCAGCAAGTGTAATTCTGAAACAGATAAACTTGCTGGTAAAGAACTTCCCCATTTTATACGCTGCACTTTACTAATAGGTTTAGATATTACCTGCTTTTGAAATGCATGATAAAAAGGCGTAAACACCTTATATTCAGTGTTATCTTTCTTTTTAATCATCCAAGGCTCTAATAATAAATGCGAATTAAATTCCTTACAGGTAATACCTTTATCTTCTAACATCATTTTCATTTTTTGATTAAATTGTAATCTTTCCGGATCATAACAAATATTCCAATATACAGCCGTTATACCTAACTGTTCTATGAGAGAAAGTATTTCTTCCAGTGTATTTCCTTTGCGGATTATTAAAGTAGATCCCAATACCTCAAGTTGCCTCTTTACATCTATTATAGTATGGTGTAGCCACCACTTTGACGCACTTCCTATTGAAAAAGTTTCATCATATACATATAGTGGAAGAACCTCACCAGACTGAGCAGCTTCAAATAGAGCTGGGTTATCATATAAACGAAAATCTTTTTGAAACATAACGATAATTTTATTTTGCATGGCTATCCTTTCCCATCCTTAAAGCAAAATTCATTCTTTATTAGAACAAATACTTCTGTTATTTTTAAATGATTATAAGAATCATTTTTTGTAATTGCAAACAAACTCTTCTATCTTTAATGGATTTTTCCAACTCTTAATAAAGATAAAAATATAATGCACTTTGTACTTATCTTAAACTCTTATAAAATAAAAAAGAAAATGGAGAGAAAGATGAAAAAACAATTTTATAAACAATCAAACTTAAATACATCTATAGATTCAACAATCCTATGGACTTTTCAAAACCAAAATGCCATAAATACACTTTTGAATGAAGGTAAGCTTATAGCCGATCCTATTTTTGTTAGTAAAGAAGATTGCACAGCATATAAATACATTGTAAGACACATGAAACAGAAAGGTATTGACTTTATTATAGATTTACCCATTTGGGCATGGCATTCATGCAATGGTTACCAAAAGAAGCCTACTTATGAGACTGCAAGAGAATTACTATCAGATATTCAATTAGAGAAAGAAATATACCTCATCGAATTCACATGTCCTAATTTTTTATTCATGTTAACAAACTATAGCGGATGGTGCGACATTTATTTTAAACTTACTGGCAATCCTAAAGCAAGTGTAACAAATGATGAAGAAAAATACTTATTTAATCTTTACCCTACCATTGAGGAAGAATGGGAATATCATCATATCCAAGCAACTCTACCCTACCTAAAAAAAGAATGGATTATACAAATAACTGAACTTAGTAAAATGAATGGATTTAACAAATAATATTGTTTATGAATGCTTTATTTAAACATTCATAAACATAACAAATAGTCACATGAAACTAATACATTTAAAATAGCGTTTTTTTATAATGGACCCCTAAATAAGCTCCTTACTACTATGATTTTGTATACATGCAGTTTACTCATTTAGTTTTGGTCTAGTTTGTAAATATAAATTCAAATCTGGACTTGAACCGTTAATAATTATATCTCGAACAATTTTAGAAAGTACCATACTATAAACTAATCCATTATCTCCATACGCATAGATAAAGTGACAATTTGGAAACTCTTCATACATTCCAATTATAGGTAAACCATCATGAGTACCACCATAAAAAGCACTTAAATAAAATTCAGGTTCAACTGTTATATTGGGAAAGAGCTTATTAAATTCATTCACTAATTTCTCTTTTTTATGGATTAATTTTGAATCTCTTTCTTGAGCAATGTTTGTATCTTCATCTAATCCACCTATAATAATCCTATTATCTGCAGTAGTTCTCATATAAATATATGGTCTCGCAGTTTCCCAAATGAGAGTGCGTTTATACCAAGAAGATAAATCTTCCACAGGATTAGTAACAATTGCATATGAGCTAATCAGTGTAGCGTTCTTTTCCTTTTTAAATTCCAATCCTTCATATCCTGCAGCCACAATTACTTTATTGGCAGTAATAGAATTGCCCTCCTTTGTATAAAAGATAGCACATTCTTTCTCTAACTTTTTGCCAACAATCTCTGTATCTTCATAAATTTGAACTCCTTTATTAGAGGCTTGTTCTAATAAACTATGTGTAAATTTATAAGGATTTATTTCACCATCATTATACGTATAAATAGCTGCACGTTTTTTAAATGGATATCTCTGTCCAATTTGTTTTTCTGATAACCAAGCCGCTTTAAAATCATGCTTATGTAAATAATACAGTTCCTTTTCTAATTTCTTTATATCCTCTTCATAACTTGCATAATATAAGCTGTCACGTCGTTTAAAGTCAGAGCAATAAGGCAAGTTTTGATCAGCATATTCAATATCATTAATAGCTTGTTCACATAATTTCATATGCTTAACTGCATACTCTTCCCCAAATGTATTTACAAGTTCAAAAAACATCTTATCACCTAAATATTGAATAAGTGCTGTATTTGTAAGGTTACTTCCATGTCCTACCTTTCTTTTATCAACGATAACAATATTTAAATCTGATTCACTCAAATAGTATGCTGATTGAGCACCCGAACTTCCTGCTCCTATTATTAGTACGTCACATTTTATATCTTCGTCCAAACGAGGATAAGAAGGTGTATTAGAAAAAGTCGTGTTCCAATATAATTTCCCTTTCTGTAAATCCATTTTAATTGCACCGTCCTAAATAAAATAGTTATATCCCCATCGGTATCTCCAAATCATTCTTACTATATACTTCTTATCAAAATTATCTTGCTATCATGAATAAAGGTTTTCATAAACCTAAAAGCCTTGTCTTAAAAATTTTTTTCGAAAAAACGTCAAATAATTTTTTATTTTTATTATAAAAAGAGCAAAAGATCTCCATTTATAGAAGATTTCTTTTACTCTTTTTAAAGGAAACAACTCCAAATATTTAACATATTATAGTATCTACCAAATAAAAGTTGCTTATCTATCGATAACTTACACATAAGAATGCATTTGTTTCACTACTTTATTAACAGAAACTTTAACAACCGTTTCTTTTTCCCCTGTTCTATCAATCTTGAAACCATGAACTTTAACATCAGACGGTACTAGTGGATGCTGACGAATCATATCTATACTCTTCTCAATATTTTCACTAACATTTTCTTTTCCACTTAGCCATTCCTCAAGGCTACCACTTGAAAATTCAGGCATACAATTTTCAAAGAGATAGTCTAGTTCCTTGTTATTTTTTATAGAATCACGTTGAATTTGTAGATTAACTACATTAGTTTCTTTATCCTCTATTCCGACAACAAAAATTTCTTCCACATTTTCTTGATAAATAGCAATAACAATAGACCTCATTATATCTCCAAAAGGATGTACAATTACAGAATCACAGCTGTGTATAGTCAACATATTTTCTCGTTGAATGTTAGTTACTTGTTGGATAATAGGCTCTATTCCTTGTTCCATGTCTGTTAACAATAAAACCTTTTTATGCTTTGCATTCATATATAGCACTCCTTCTTCATGATTGTATTTATGAGACTTTTAAGCTAGTAACGATAGTTGATTATTCATGACATGATTGTTACCAATTTTTCCATTGTCCTTCTGGATCAACACTCGCCAGTCTAACCCACCCATTTTGAACTTTTTCTCGAAATGTGAAATCCTTATTTAGCAAGCGTTCTATATATTCAATAGGTGCTTGAATTACAATGAGTAAACGAAGTGGTGAGTGATACGTCTCACTATCTGACTGCATAACGGATTGCCAAGGTAAGCCTGATAACAAATCACTTGCATTTCCCTGCATAACACCGAGGCCTGCCGTAACAGTTTGGGTTGTTTTGTTTCCACTACCATAATAATGAGGAGCTACAGTTGAAGCGTAATATTGGAGATTGATCCACTGCGCTACTGTTCCTGGTCCCGCTATAATGCTAGCTAATATATCGCCATTTTCATCCTGTTTCCAATCATAATTATGAAGGAAAGCCCTACCTTCTAAATCACAATCCTGAGTCAATTCACGCTGCCCGATAATAAAAGATGCATTACGAGCTAATCCCCATTCCGGACGTATTTCACTCCAATCTTCTGCAAATCGGTGTGCCTCTTTACTCGGATTTTTTATTTTCGTTTTAAAATGAGGTAATTGCGTTAAACGCTCTCTATTTGCATGTTGGCTCACATTCGGCATAATCGACTCAATACAATCAAATGCTTCTTGCGCAGTTTCCGAAAGTTCTGGAACGTAAATCCATTCCAATTCGTCCACTGTTGTTTTATGTTCAGCTGCTGCGAAAATGGTGTCTTCAGGAATTTTAATGCCTTCATCAGACAACGCCTCTCTTACTTCTGGAAGATTACATAAAGTAGCGAAAACTCTTGCATTGAATCCTCCCGCCGCTCCGCCACACGCACCACACTCAAGCGCTGCAGCATAAGGGTTGTTCGTACTTTGACTACTGTGTCCGCACATTACAACTAAAGGAGCGAAACCTTCTGTTAATCCCACCATTTTTAAAGCTTGACGCACATAGTTCACTTTTTCTTCTTTCGTAAAACCGATAGGTATCTCGCATTTTGTATCATGAACATGATTAAGCGAGAATGTTGTATTAGGCTTTTGCAACATATTTTTACGAAGGTTACGAATGAAGCCACCTACTCTTCTTGGCACAAAACTCCTTGTCACCATCTGTAACCCGAGTAAAGGACCACTTACCTCAGGTAGCAACATACTTGTCAGTACGTTCTGTTTCATCGTTTTAAATGTATAACGTAACGAACTGCCTACCATCTTACGTTGCTCATAAGATTTACATTCATTTTCATCTGCGAGCTCTTTTATTTGATGTTTCGGTTTTAATATAACTGGCAAAGAAGGATGGCTGTTATTACTCCCTAGTTCACTAGTCGCAATTGGTAACCCAAAGAAACCAGCTATACCCAACGTTTCGAACGGACCTAATTTTTCAAGGTGACGACGAAACGGTTCTGAACGGACATCAATACAAAATGCTAATTGGGCTACTACACGCTTTTTATCGTTAGTTACACGTTGTTTAGAAGAAATCTTCTCCTTTAATTGCTCTGCATGTGTCTGTTCCCAAGCATCCAGCCAAAGTTTCTTACGAATATTTTCATCAAAACGATAAGCAAATGCTAATAATTCGCTTTGTTCAGTAGCAGACATTTGTAACCATTCCCGTGTTGAAATATTTCCCCAATAGATCCAAGAAGCTATAAGTGGGACAATCGAAACTTTTTTCTCAGCCTTTTGATTTTTTAAAGGTAAATACGGTTTTACAATGGCTAGCTCCATAGAAATTCGAACTGCTAAATATTCTATGAGAAGTTCCTGTTCCTCAATTGATTGTTGCGAACGCCATCGTATCATTCCTGCCCATCCAGGCAAAGAAAGTAAGTGCCCTTCAAGGTAAGCTTGCCTGTTAGATTCAGGAATTCCTAGTTTAGATAATGCTTTTGTTAAAGCTCCCTGGGCATCCTGTGGCCAATCTTTTAAAACTTTACGTTCATTTTTACTGAGCGCTGGATCAAATGTAATAAGGTGTTGCCATGCACGATACAAACCTTTCTCTCGATTTGGCATCGTCCAACTTGATCCAGCGTCATCAAGATATAATTTACACCATTTAATAATATGATAATTAAGAACATCTGATAGGTTGTCACCATTTTGATTCTCTATAAGCGAGCTTATTGGTTGCATAGAAGAGTCTTCCATACTCCCTGTATTTACATAACTCATTTCCTTTGCGAATGTATTTAATTCTGGCGATGATAATAAACTAGAAGGTAATCTCTCTAACTTTAAAGCTGCTTGGCAAAAACGCTCCGCTGTCTCTCGCGGAATATGAAAAGATTGTGAATCAAGCCAACGAGATAAGCCAATTTGTAAAAATGATTCCTTAATCTCACCTTTCGCCTTTGCCGAATGAATCATGGAGGCACTAGGATAAATATCTACATTACGAGCTTCTTTTAACCAATCTGCAACTTGTTCAAATGATTGTTTTTCAAGTCCCATCCAAGGGTGATGAGCTGCAAATGTAGCAATCGGCCAAAGTGGTGCAATCACTCGGCTAGCAGATTCAACTAAATCATTCATATTCTTTTCTTGTATTTCAATGTTTGTATCTTTCTTTTTTAAAGCCTCTTTCCTTAATATTGACGGTATGCTCATCACGAATTACCTCCCTTTGATACATCATGTTTCAGATAGCTTGGATGACTTTCTACTGACTTTCGTCTCGCCTCACCTACTCGAACGAACCAAAGATAAAGTACAGCGGATAAAGTAGAAGATTGATTACGAGTAACGAAAGTACAAATAACACTACTAAATAGTAAGATACATATAACAAAGATAACGGCTGGAGCTGAAGGTTGAACACTTTGATACATGTCAGTATGCAACCATTTATAAAGAGAATTATGAACGGTAAAGTAAATGAGAGAAAATCCAGCTAAAATAAATACGCCAACAATTCGTCCCATTCTTCCCTCGCCAAAAACAACAAGCTGTTTCCACGAAAAGTATAATGACCATCCTAAGATTAACGCACTAACTAATTCATACCCCTCTCCAGAAGTCATAAACCAGAAAGCAATCGCTATAAATAATCCTAAAACACGCCCAACTACCATCCATAAATTGGACATCTTTTCATTAGATTGTTTCACTCCCTCAAAATGTTGCACGGAAGAACCAGCTTGTAAAAACAGTGTGGCTTTAAATAAACCGTGTAAAATTAAATGAATAACAGCTGCTAAATAAGCGCCTAATGCACATTGAATCAGCATAAACCCCATTTGTGCAATAGTTGATCCTACTAGCTGACGTTTATAATCAACTTGGACTAAACTAATTCCTGTACCTATTAAGACAGAAATACTAGAGAAAATGAGTAAAATGATTTGTGCAATATCATCATGAAAAAGAGGTGAAAATCTAGTTAACATGATACCACCAGCATTTACTAAACCCGCATGCATAATAGCAGAAACAGGAGTTGGAGCAACAGCTGATTCAATTAACCATCTTTGGAAAGGCCATTGTGCTGCTGGAATCATCACAGCTACTATAATCAATAAGTTAATTCCTGTTTTCTCCAATGTTCCAAATTGAGCTACATTTTCATTCGTTAAAACTGATGTTAACTGCCACTGTCCAGTTATTTGAAACAGCCAAATGATAGCTGATAGTAAGGCAATCCAACTTATTGTAAATAAATAGCCTGAGATTTTTGTTGCTTCACTAACTACCTTCCACCCTTTATTTAGCCCGATGAGTAGAACCAATCCTATAAGAGTTGCTCCCCAACACATAATCATGAAGCGAAGATCATCGCTTAACCATGCAACCGAAGATACACCTGTAGTAAATGTAAAAAGTGCAAAGTATTTTCTATATGAGCGGTCTCCCATTAAGTAACGTACAGAAAATCGCTGAATGATTAAACCAATTGTAAGAACGAAGAAAGCCATTAACCAAGCTAAAGTATCTAGATGCCAAGGCCCCACAACTCTATCTCCATTGTGATTAACAAGTGCAAGTAAAGAAACCAATGAAGGCAAAGCAGCGATACCAATATGGATATGAACAAAACGTAAAGGCATCCTTGCATGTAAAAACAATAATCCACTTAGCCAAGAAGCACTAAGCGCGATAAAAAATAATGTTAACAGTGTTGATGAACTTAGCGAAATTAACATGTAAAATACTCCCTTCCAAACGAAAATAACTTATAAAAATTCCTTTTTATTACGATAGTTTTTTTAATTTCAATTTTTATTCACTCTTTTTCGTACATCGTTTTTTCCATAAAAAAAACCGACAACTTCCATAATTCAATGATTTTATATCATCATTGAATTATGGAGATTGTCGGTTTCACTTCAACTAACTTCAATAAAGTTTTTTGAAGAGCTCCCATTTTATAGAGGATAATAATGTATGTATTACTCCTATTAAAAATAACAGTATATCTCTGATCTCCTAGATTATGCAATCAATATATCAATTTATGTTATGCGCTATCTTTCAATTAAGAAACTTTTTCATTTAGTCAATATTACATATTAAAAAAATGCTAAAGCCTTAATTATAGCAAACAGTTAAAATAAGCATCTATTAATTTTTAAAACATTTATAAGATAAACCATATTAAGCAGTTTGTCAATTTATTTATCCATTTTCCGAATCAAAATTCATTATACATAAATAATTTCAATTTTTCTTGTTTTCTAATCATTACCTTGTTAATAAGATAAAATAAAGTACACAACTTGTAGATTTCTTAATTACCTCACTGCATTTTTAATTTATCTTCCACAAACCCTACGGTGGTTTTAATTTTTAAAATTTCTCCTCAAGATTATGAAACAATTTAAAAATCATTACTCGCTCACCTGTACGCGAGCTTATATCCGTATGAAAGCTTTTCACTTTCTCTCCAGTTAATTCTAGTATAATCTCTTTCAGATCATCAATTCCAGATTCAACTAGCTCCGAACGATTTTTCTTTATCGTTAGCATACCGTCTTTTGTTTCGCAAACAGTATATTCAGCCGGCGTTAAAATACCTTGTAAATTTACGATAATCATATCCCGTAATATATCTGTCTTAACGGATATAGACCCGCGTCCTAGGTAGTCCTTTTCCCAGTGAGTAATTGCTTTGCTTATCTCTGATTCAATAGAGCCTTTTGAGCTTTTCATCTATGTATCCTCCTTCAATAAAATAAATTTACAATAACAATATAATAATCCGGATTGATTTTATTTTCAATTATTGAGAAGAATTTATTGGGATTGTTGCAAGGTATCCTTTCAAATCATAGTAATTTTTTATATTACAATATAGATTTTTTTGATCATCCCCAACAAAATACTCTTACTATAAAAGCTCTGTTGCATGCATTTCTAAAAAGGACATTCCGGGTAAAATAAGAAAGCTCTTGTAACGTAATACATAAAAGAAAAAGCCGATTTCTTTATAAAATATTAAATCGACTTTTGTCTTAGTTATTGATTTAATAATAAAAACACTTTTTAAAAGAAATAAGCTTATACTATAGACGTTGATTTTTCTAGAAGTTTAAACGAAAATGACCCTCATCATTGTATACCCTAAATTCATACCCTTTCTCTTTATAAAATTTAATGATTTCAGGAAGAACTTGTAATGATAGCCTTACCATTGAAATTCTATTATAATTTTGTAATCGCAATTCATTTGAATCAAATAAAAAATCAGAAGAAATAATATTATTGGGAGGTACTCCGATGAACCTTTTCATTAGAAAGTTAGAAAAAAATGATGTAGGCAATTTCCCGGAGATTGATGATAGTTTTATAGTGAATGCTCGGTTAATTCTTTCTCTTTCCAAAGTAAATAGACGCATAGAATATACAGTAGAAGACGTTCCAAGTTATGAAAAAAGTTATTTGCAAAATCAATATGATAATGAAGAACTTGCTTACAATGACTATATAAATAAACCGAATCAAGTAATTTACATAGCACTGTTACATAACCAAATCATCGGATTCATAGTATTGAAAAAGAATTGGAATCACTATGCTTACATAGAAGATATAACAGTCGATAAAAAATATCGTACACTCGGAGTTGGCAAACGGTTAATTGATCAAGCAAAGCAGTGGGCAAAAGATGGCAATATGCCCGGGATTATGCTTGAAACGCAAAATAATAATGTCGCAGCATGTAAATTTTATGAAAAATGTGGATTTGTAATTGGTGGATTTGATTTTCTTGTTTACAAAGGTTTGGATATGACAAGTGATGAAGTGGCAATGTATTGGTATTTGCATTTCGAATGAAAATGCTCTTAACTTTAAACATAGTCAAAATAAAACCCCCAATCTCTCTAAATTAAAATTGAGAAACTGGGGGTTTTTATCTAAAACAGATAATTAATTAGTAATCCTGCTGATAATAAGAAGCCGAAAATCGTATTTGTCATCGCTGTTGATTTCATGGCGATGCGCATATATCCGGGATCCTTTGCACCTTTTTGGAAACTTTGAATGGCAGAGATTGGTTTTCTCAAACCTAGGAACATCACTAATGCCCAAGGGCTTATATAACCCATTAATACAATTACGGCAATCCATAAATAAGCAATGAAAAAGGCTACAGCTAGTGTTACTACTGCTTTTTCTCTCCCAAGGAGGATTACTAATGTCTTTCTTCCACCTTTAATATCTTCTTCGATATCTCGGATGTTATTTGACATGTTGATTGCACCGACTAAAATTCCAATTGGAATGGAAATTAATACACTTTCAGTCGTTATCGTATTCGTTTGAATAAAGAAAGCAATAAGTACAAAGCATGTCCCCATCAACAATCCAGAAACTAATTCCCCAAACGGAGTGTACGCAATTGGTAATGGACCACCTGTATATAAATAGCCAACCGCCATTCCGATTAAACCGATGACGACTAACCACCAGCTACTATTCATACAAATATAAATTCCGATAAGTGCAGCTAGTACATACAATAAAAGTGCGACTGTTAACACATTTTTTGGTTTCAATCCATGACGGACAATTCCGCCACCAATTCCAACAGAATCAGCTGTATCTAATCCACGTTTGAAATCATAGTACTCATTAAATAAGTTCGTTGCGATTTGCAATGCTAAACATGCAACCATCATCGCAATAAATAAAAGCCAATCAATTTTGGCAACATAAAGTGATGCCACTGTTCCTAAAATTACAGGAGAAAACGTCGCCGTTAACGTATGCGGGCGCGTCATCTTCCATATTAATTTAGCGGAACTAATTTCTTTTTCTGTCCCCATAACTCTGTTCAATCTCCCTACATTTAAGTATAGATTACTAGCAGTATCTTTCTATCTGTTTTCTGCCACGCATCCATTATATCAAAAAATGAATTGGTAATAGAACCGTAATGCTCTTGCTTGCACCATAACTTTGCATCAAAATATCATTTTTTCTAATATGGGGTAGTACCCCATGCCCATCAACTTAAGAAATTTTAATACCTTTAAATACAAAAAAACGTCATCATTTCTAAACAGGCCAGATTAGAAATGATGACGTTTTTTATTGTATGGATACTAATTTATATTAGTCTTTCTGATGATGTGATGGTATATCATGCTAATTAATAAAATGTTTTTGAGACACTGTACTTATTAAGAATGATGTTTTAATCCTGCTAAAGTAGCTTCTGAACATCTTCTCTTCTATGTCAACTTGAGCTATCAACTTATCAACTATATGTCTATCTGCGTTAGCTAACAGAAATGCAGATATATTTGCAATACCACTAACTTAAGCCGTAGCATCTTTACTTTCTCCATTCATTTGCATGGAAAATGTAACGTTAGCGTTCATGATTCTTCACCTCTATTTTTGTTCGTTGTGTTCGTTCATTTTGTCAGATGTTAAATCAAATTGAAACTGTATCCTTCGAGTTAATAAGTATTCATAAAAACATAATAAAAAAGAGTGCAATTAAGATGTGCACTCTTTCAAAAGATTTTACCAATCTCGATGATCACCATGATCATGATTATGTTCACGATCGTGGTCGCGGTCATGATTACGTCTGCGACGACACTCATCACAATCACAGTCACGTCTACAATGACAATCGTTAAAATCGTTTCTTCTACGTCTACGACCGCATCCGCAAAATACTAAATCATCCCAAAAGTTATTACGATCTCGAGAATGCCCAAAATTATTATTCCATCCCATAGATATGATTCCCTCCTCTAAAAATAGAATTCATCATATTCTATGATTCAAAAGGGAAAACAGCTTGTTTACTAGTCTATGTTTTGCGTTTTAGACTAATAATATTTCAATTTGCGAGTCTATCTTCCCCCTCTATTTTCAATCGTTGTGTTCGTTTGTTTTGTTTAAATGGGCAAATCTATCAATTCTTTAAAATCAATTAATCCAACTATTACATATTAATGATTAATTCATATACTATATTAGATCACTAGAAAGGAGGCGTAACCATGGATAGTTGCGTTGTGTTTGTAAATGGACAACCTTTTTTAGTTCTTTCAGTAGCTGGTATTGAAATTGCTAGATTAGAGATTTCTCTTCAAGTTGCATTAGCTCTAAGAGTGCTTGGAATACCAATCTGCGATTAATTACCAGATCAAAAAAAGAGGGCATTAGCTCTCTTTTTTATTTACCCCTTATCTTTGCTTGATAACGAGCAAGACACCACCAGATCACGGCAGCGCCTACGATAATTGCTATACACCTGCTTGTTCTATCTACATAGTAAAATAAAACACCCATAATGAACACATCATAAGATTAGTAACCCTATTTTCTGTCCGTTAATTATTATGTTTATAAACCTAGATTATGCACATCTATATTCAGTAAGTGCATACCCTATTACATGAATGCTACTTTAGGAGTGATTATATTATGAATCCTTTCCCGATGAGGATTTTTGTAGCTCCAACTTCGACTTGGCAACATTTACTTCACCACCCTTCATATGGTCAATATGGTATGCAACCTGGGCATATCCCCTTTACTCCTACAATTGCGCCTTCTTCTGTAATATATCAATATCAATATCATTATATTTTTCCAACATTGTATTTCCAAGAGTTTCACGGTACATTTAACATCTAATCTAAATAGAAAAAATATCCGTTATCTGTACCATTGGTGAGCAATTCATGTTATACCTAAAACAGTATTTAAATACGTTTAATGTGTAATTTCTATATAGCAAAGAAAAAAGCACCCGTTATGGATGCTTAGCGCTTAATTACGATCGATTAAAGTAATATTCCGATTTTGCAGAACAACTAAGGATTCGGCATCGGTACGTGACCTTTTCTACTGCAATCCGTCGTTCATTTTTCAAAATTGCAGCATTTTTGGAAGTAATAAATTCTGCCTCCCATCCGCATTGCCTGCATTCCATTATTTCTTTTTTAAATCCTTCTTCAATGATAACTTCATTCATTCTCTGCACTTCTTTCTGTAGTTGATAACTCATTTAAACGGCTACAGAACAATCTGTCAAACTTACTACTCTCAACCTTCTCCAAGCCATAAGACCATCTAAAGATTTACGGGATTCTTTTACATCGCCAGTAATATCATTCATGTTCAACTTATTAAATGTAGCTAAAAATTATTGTTGAATCTTACCTTGCAATGCATTGGCTTGCTTTGTTAATTCTTTATTTTCATCACTTTTTGCCTTTTGAACTTATAACTAGGCTTTATTGCGTCTATTTAAAAGGAACTGGCTATGGCAACTACATTAAGTTTTTCAAGAGAAAGTCCGTTGCTCACATTCGAACAACGGACTTTCTTTCTATGAACCAATTTAAAACATCTTCAGCAATCTCTTCTGGTCTATCCCAATGCATTAAATGCCCTGTATCTTTGTAAAGCTTAGTCGTAATATTAATACGCTTCTTACATTCTGCTATCTGCAATTCTCTTATTTCTAAATAATTATCGGGAAGATCACAATACAATAGTAAAATATCGCTTTTAATTTTTTGAGATTTCAATGTTTTATACACCGTATATTGAAACTTAATTACACCTCGAGCGGTATCACCAGTAGCATGCCATTTCACTTTACTATCTTCTTCTCGCATTAAATCATAAACCGCACGTTCTATTAATGGAGACCACCTGCTGTAAGCCATTTTTTCTGATTGGATGTATGCTTCTTTACTGTCAAAAACATATTCATCAAAATCCTTTTCGTAATGAGTGATCTCTTCTTCTAATGATCGCGGTGGACACTCTCCTTCTTTCGCATCTTTATATAGCTTCGCAAAATAATCTGCATTCATTTCACCATGATGATAACCACCATCTAACAAAACCATTTTATTCACTTTTTCTGGACATTCTGCTGCATAGTGAAGCGCAATGCTTGCACCCCATGAATGTGCTACTATATGAAATGTTTCTTTTCCTATGTGCTCAAGTAATGCTACTACCCAATTTGTTAAATGGGCTGCACCATAATCTTCATCCTTCTCAAAATTTGGTGTTTTCCCATGTCCAGGTAGATCAATCGATACAACATGATAGTTATCTTTGAAAAACTCCGCTATTTCTATAAAACTTAATTTTGTACTTCCTAAACCATGAAAACAAATGATTTGAGGGTTACTTTTATCCCCCCATTCACAAACACTTGCTTGGTATTCACCAAATTCTACAAAAAAGTGATTCATTTTTAATCTCCTCTAATGATCAGATATAAATTAGTTTAAATGCGACATTGTTTTTTCAGAATAGATAAATTCGGCAAAATTATCCAAATCCCTTTTTCACAAATGATTTTTGTAGAATGCGAGAGTCAACTCTAGTTAAAAGCACCAAACGCTTAACTTCATGTATACCGATGTTAATTCATGTAAGTTAATGACTAGATTACATCTTCACGCCCCTCAAATTAATATAGTTTAATAATTGTATGATTCGCTTATCATATGTGTGGTGTTTCAAGGTCCTATCCAGTCCATTTTTTGCTATACGTTTTCTTTCTTGTATATGTTCCAAATAATACTCCGCTTTTTGTATAAACTCCGATGCACTATTAAAAGTTTCTATTTCAACACCTGGTATGTAATGTTTTGCTACATCTGGACGTATATCAGTTAATTGAAAAGAACCTACGGCATTAATTTCAAACGTCCTATTATTTACTGAATACGCTTGAATATTTGCAGAATTACAATTCAATTCCTGATCAATTAGTGAACGATGCAAATTTATATTGATTTTAGTAGATACGTAAAAATGTAACGCATCTTCATACTTTGCAAGTGGCAAGAGTTGAATTTTATCCTTTAATCTTTCATAATTCTTTAACTTCTCCCAACCGAATCCTACAATTTTCATGTTCTTCCCTACTAAATACTCTGCAATCGAATCAACAAAGTGAATTCTATTTTCAAATGCTGTACCTATAAAACTAAGATCATACTTATATGTATCTTCTTTAGGGGAAGGTTTAAATACCTCTTGATTTGCTGCTAATGGGAGATGAAATACATTCTTACATCCTATCCCCCTATAAAACTTGATACAATTTAAATCTTGCGTAAATATGTAGTCATAAAACGGAACAACGTTTTGTGTTACATCCGTATAATAAGGATCGTCTGTTAGCCAAAGCCCAGTAGTAAACCCTGCCTTTTTTAAGAATGGCATAATATGATTAAATTCTTCACTTAAACCGCTCAGTACCAAAATAAAATCTGGTTTCATTTTTAACGCGGTTTTTATAGCTTTTTCTGGACTCACCATACTTGTATCGCTGTTTACCTTTTGTAAACTATTCAAAATTGCTGCTTCGATCATTGGATAATAAAAAGAAATTCCCGATTGAATAAATAAAATTTTCTTAGGAGTATTGCCTTTCATGTCCTTCCTCCTATACGTATTTTCTCATTCTCAAAAAAGCTCTTTATATTCTGGGTTTAGCTAAGGTCCTTTTTATGTAGGCTCTGCAATCTTTATTCATTTTCATAACATCCTACTTTATATTTATAAGCACCTTTTATGTCCATTATGTTGAACTTCCCTTATTTTATAAGCTAATGGGATTTAGGGAGCTGTCACAAAGGGAATAAAGTTAGGATATATTCAGCCAAATTATTAACCATAGAAAATGAATACATAAAAGAAAGAGCCTACTCACATGAGTTGGCTCTTTCTCTTTTACAATATGTAATACACTCTACAGTAAAAACTATGATTCAAGTTAAATTACTCCCACACAACTCCCCGCCGCTCATATTCCATTCTATATTCAACAGCAGCTGCAATTTTAGAACTTGCGAACTTTTCCGTAATCCAAAGTCCTAAATCAATTCCTGAAGTAACTCCCCTTGCAGTAATCATATCGCCCTGATCCACAATTCTGTAAGGAAGAAGTTCTGCTCCATATTTACTCATTTCACCCTGCGCCAAATGATGCATTGTTGCCTTTTGACCGTTCAATATACCAGATGCAGCTAGTAGCATACCTCCTGTACAAACTCCAGCAACAATCGTTCCTTCATTGTTCATCTCTCTAATCATTTTGGTTAAAGTACCAAGCTCTGCCTGCTTTCGTGCCCCGTGCTTTGCTTTATGATTCCAGCCACCACCAGGTACAATTAACAAATCTGGACGATTATCCATTCGTAAAAAATCATGTAATTTAACTGTAACTCCAAACGAAGTAGTAACTTCTTGTTTTGGTTCACTCGACACAAATTCAACTGTAAACGGAGCCCCTTCTTCTATCGCTCTGTTTAATACTTCAAAAGGTGCAAAGGAGACAAGTTCTCCAAAACCGTCAAACAATACAATTTGTATTTTCATTTTTTGAACACCTCATATTGTTTCTTTTTAAATCCCAAATTAGGAGCATACATGTTATGTACTAATTAATAATGAAGATAGTCTTTCTCCCCTCACTCTATAAACTTCCAAATGTTCTTCTAACTCCCTCTCATCACTTATTACACTTAGCGTTTTCTTCACAAAATTCCAATTCAAACTACCGGATAGCCATAGTAACGAAGAAAGTCTTTTGTAATCATTTGATTTTACAATATTATGAGCCCTATAACCTTCTAAAAATGCACTAGCAACACTTGGACTTACTTCATGCGAATGTATTCCTTCTATTCGAGAATACCATTTTATTAAAAAGGACAATCCTTCAATGCGGTCTACATAGCCAATCGATTCAAAATCTACAATTCCTTTTACCTGTTGACTTGAGTCCCATAAAACATTCAAAGGATTTAAATCTGTCTGTATGATAAACTCTAATTCACTCGTATATGCACACTCTATATGATATGTAGCGAGATCTATATACTCCCGTAATTCTTTGCATGCGCTTGCCTTACTTTCTAACATATGAATAAACTGGGCATACCCATCCAAATGTGATTTCTTTTGAAAAATCGAGCTTTGAAATGCGCAAGATATGTCATGAATCTTTCTTGCTTCCTTTCCAAAGGATTCTGCGATAGATTCTGTGCAGTGTGTAAGATGCTCTCCTTCAATCCAATTTGCCAATACAAATCGGTACTGTTCATCATTCCAAGTAACTAATGTAAATGACTCCCCTGACGTATTCTTGTTAATTTTCATAAAAGGAATTCCATGCTCATGTAAATAATATGTAAAGCGTACTTGCTCTATCAGTTGTTCGTTTGATAACGCTCCAAAAGCTGGATTGATTGTTCGCATGCTATTCATAAACCGTGCGGAATACCGCTTTCCATTCACCATAATTTTATAGTGTAGATCGGTATTCCAACTTTCCTTATGTAACTCTTCCTCCACTGCTAGTGAATGAATTTCTTTAAAATAATTCATTAATACGTCTTTTATTATGTGTTTCATCCGATTCTCCTTACATGTAAAAATCCTCGATGATAGGTTTGTAAAATACACTTAATTTACTCAAAAGGAAAATAATATCCTACATAATTAAAAACATTTGTAAACCCTACAGTTTCCACAACTGCGACAGAAGGCTTGTTCAATTCCATACAGTCCCAATATGGAGTAATGTTATTCTCTAAACAATCTTTCACAAAACTATGAGCTATCTTTTGAGCTAATTTTTTCCCTTTGTGCCCCTCTATTGTTTCAATATCTATGCAGTGTATATTTTCAAATACAAACCCTGAAAAACAAACACTCACAATTAGATCATCGTAGACAATGCAATAACCGATTCCCTCATTGAAAAAGCGATCCGGTGAAGACCAAAACTCTAAAATTTTTGATTGTAAAAACTCAATGTTCTTCAATGAATCTCTTTGATTTTCATAAAGCGTTTTGCTCATTTTCAGCACTGTGTACCCTTGTTCAATTCTAGGTTCATGATTACCTTCATAATCCTCTTCCTTTAGCATATACACTCTTTGATTCCAACTCTTTAATTTACGATGCTGAAATATTCTTTCGATTGTTTTATTCCACTTTGAATGATTCCCGATTCCTTCAAAGCAATCTAGTCCTGCTGTCCTCGCCTCAGGTACTATTACATGATTAATAAAATGATTCATTTCTTTATTAAACTCTTCATTTTCAGCATCTCCAATAAAGAAGAAGCCATCATTATTACCTAACCAAATAAGCCCCGAATTAGGAGCAGTCACGTTATCTACAAATATACGACCAGGATTCACTCCTGCAATTACAGCTTTGACTTCTAATTGACCTTGTGCATTTATTAAACCGCTACATTTATAAAAATCATTCTTGCTTAATTCAGAAATCATAAGTTAAACCACCTTTCTGAAATCGCTTTATTCTAACTTTACCACCACGACAGAATATTCTCCATTTTTTAATAGTTGTTTTAAACCAATGAAATATATAATAAAAAGAGCCAATCTCCAACACAATAGAAGATTGACTCTTTCCTTTATTTACTCCCCTATTTCAAAAAATCGCTTTATACGTTCTCCAATTTCATCTCGAACACGCTGAAATTCAGACCATTCTTTTCCTGCTGGATCATCGAATCCCCAGTGAACACGATTCACATGCGGCGGAGTAGATGGGCATACAGCATCTGCATGACTACAAAGCGTAACGACTAAATCAGCACTACTTAAAATGTTTGCATCAATTATATCCGATGTTTGGTTCGTTATGTCGATATTCACTTCTTTCATCGCTTTAATAGCATTTGGATTTACTCCATGTGCTTCGATCCCTGCAGAATATACATTCCACTTATCTCCTAAATATTGTTTGCCCCATGCTTCTGCCATTTGGCTTCTGCATGAATTTCCTGTACATAAGAAATAGATTGTCTTTTTATTTTCCATGTTGTTTTCCGCCTTTGTTTTTAAATTATACTGGTTGGTCATTAAAATATTTACGCTTAAACCAAAAAGCGACGTTTACAAGTGCAATCATGACAGGGACTTCAACTAACGGTCCGATAATAGCTGCGAATGCTGCGCCCGAATGAATTCCAAACACACCAACTGCTACAGCAATTGCTAACTCAAAGTTATTACTACCTGCTGTAAATGCTAACGTTGTTGTTACCGGATAGTTTGCACCAATTTTTCTTCCCATAAAGAAAGAAACAAAAAACATTACAATAAAATAGATTAATAACGGAATCGCTATTCTTACTACATCTAGTGGCACGCTAACAATCATCCCCCCTTTTAAAGAGAACATAATGATGATTGTAAATAGCAATGCAAGTAATGTAAGTGGACTAATTTTAGGTATAAACACCTTTTCATACCACTGTCTTCCTTTTAACTTAACAAGTATAAAGCGTGACAACATACCTGCTATAAAAGGAATTCCTAAATAGATACATACTGATTTTGCTACTTCTACCATTGTAATATCGACAATAGCACCTTCAATCCCTAACCATTCTGGAATTATAGTTACAAATACGTATGCATAAACTGAGAAAAAGAGCATTTGGAATACCGAATTAAAAGCAACTAAACCTGCCGCATATTCTTTATCCCCATCAGCTAGATCGTTCCAAACAATGACCATTGCAATGCAGCGTGCTAACCCAATCATAATGAGTCCGACCATATATTCTGGTTTATCAGGAAGAAAAATAATTGCTAAAACAAACATAAGTACCGGACCAATAATCCAGTTTTGTACTAATGATAAAACTAACACTTTAACATCTTTAAATACTCGGCCCATTTCCTCATAGCGAACTTTCGCTAATGGTGGATACATCATTACAATTAAACCAACTGCAAGCGGAATAGACGTCGTGCCAACTTGTAATGTATTCAGTCCGTCTACTACACTAGGGGACACAAACCCTAAACCAATCCCAACAGCCATCGCTAGAAAAATCCATAGCGTTAAATAGCGGTCTAGAAAAGATAAACGTTTCATTTTATTTTCCATCTCCTATTAACAACAAGAATTTTTAGCTACTTCATTAGAAGTCGTACAACAAGATGACTCTTCTATTTTGTGAACATCACTATGTGCTTTCGTATAAAAGAATTCCCACTCATTCCCATCAGGGTCTGTTACCCAAAACTTATCTTGCACTGCATAGCAACAAGTCGTATCCATCTCATCACGCGCGAAGAAACCTTCTTTTTCTAATCGTTCTTTATGTAATGTAATTTCTTCAGCTGTATCCACTTGGAAACCAAAGTGATTTACCTGATTTCCATTCACTTCATCTCGCACATTCAGCGTGAAATTAAGTCCTGGCGTCTCTAATAGAAATTTTGCATAATCCGTTTTCACTTTAACTGGTGATACACCAAATACTTTTTCATAAAATTCAATAGACTTCTCTAAATTCGTAACGTTTATACCAACGTGAACATATCTCATACCTTATTCCTCCTCTTTATATATAATTAATCAAGTTTTTTTGATTAATATCTCAAAATTTTAACAGCAGCTACCTTTTCCTGTTTTTCTAAAGATACAGCACAATTCTTCTGATAATAAATTATTCACTTCCGCATCATTTAAATCATAATAACTCCACGTACCTTTTGTTTCTTTTACAATTAAACCTGCGTCTAATAAAATCTTTAAATGATAGGACAACTTAGATTGCGTCATTTCAAAAACCTCTGTTAAATCACATACACACGTCTGTCCCCGCTGACAAAGCTCATACATGATTTCTAGACGTTTCTGATCCGCCAACGCTTTAAACTTTTTCTCATATAACTGAAAATCTTGTGCCACTGTAGTTCACTTCCTTTCATCAACTTTTTTTGATATTTATAGTATATACGCTGGTGAGTTCTTTATGCAAATAATTAATCAAGTTTTTTTGATTAATTAAAAAAACTTCCTCGTATCATAACTTTGCTCCAACTAAAAAAGACCATCGCCTTTTCAAAAATGAAAAACTACGGTTCTTTTTACAACTTAATAGTTACAATATTTCCGAGTAATGGAATCTCTATAACTATTTAAATTTTAATTTGATCATTATAGAGTAGTGCCCCATCACCATCAATCTAAGAAAAACAAATACCCCAAAATGAGAATAATCGATATAACTCTTGTTTTTGGTGCATATTTATAAAAAGCACGTCACCCTTTCTCATTAACATAAGAGAATAGTAACGTGCTTTTCATTTCAAAAATAGTCTAAATCCTTAAGCTGCTAGTTGTGGGGCGGGACCCCAATAAGAACGGTATCTAAGGTTGTATGAGAGGTGTTTGTTCCATTCAAAAAGCCTCAGCCGACGATTTACTCAAGTACCGGTTTCGGATGACCCCCATGTGATGAAGTTCGTGTCCTGCGATGCCGTACGCAAGGGCGCGCGCCGTAATGCTTAGGTTGTTGGCTGTGCCCTTGCGGGTCCACGCCTCCGCCGGTAGCCCGCGCAGCAATGTGATCGTTGATTGCCTTACGGCCCGGTAGTCTTCGGCCAATTGCGCGGTTGTCCAGCTTCCGAAAGGAGGCAGGAACAATTCCTGATCGAAACCGGTCAGAGGCGTCTGGTCCCCTCTTGCGAACCGGAGCAGGCGGTAGGTCATAACGCGTTCCGCGTCTGTAATGTGGCCCACGACTTCTTTCAGTGTCCATTTTCCTTCCGCATACCGATATGCGGCCTGGCTTTCGGTCAACGATGCTAGGAGCTCGGTCATTTGCTTTTCCTGGGCGAGCAAAATGTCAATGATATTACCGTCTGGCACCAAACGGATATATTCGCCGGAGCTCCCAGCGTATTCTTCTTCTAGCGGTCTTTGATTCATGCGTAGTCACCTCTTTATGTAGATATAGAAAATTATAGCACTCGTCTATGTCTAATAAATTCGTGAAATGATAGAACTTCCCTTCTAATAATTGAGGATAAGCAACTATTTAGTCGGCCGCCACACTATCCTAATTCGTTAGCACAATAAGCAATGCTAATCAATAATGCATACAAATTATCTGTTATACAATATTTCGAAGTTATTAATATATATTAGGTTATTCCGAAACACACATAAATACATTTTGTCGAAACTATTAAAAAGGGAAATTTTCTCTAGCTGGAGAATTAATAATTGTTTTACCAATATGTAAAAATCTCAATTTAAAACTAAAGGAGAACAAAATGGGAAAAATAATTGTATCGATGTACCTCTCACTAGATGGTGTCATGGAGGAACCAGCTTGGACTGCTCCATACTTCAATGAAGAAGTAGCAAAGTTTCAATCCAATTTACTGTTTGAAAGTGAAGCTCTTCTACTAGGGCGAGTAACCTATCAAGGTTTTGCAGCTGCCTGGCCTTCTATGACTGATGAAGAAGGTTTTGCTGATAAGATGAACAGCATTCCTAAATTTGTTGCTTCAACAACTTTGGAAAAAACCGAATGGAATGCAAATCTTATCAAGGATAATGTTATAGAAGAAATATCGAAACTGAAGGAACAGCCCGGTCAGAACCTTTTAATTTATGGTAGTGGTGAGCTTATACAAACATTGATGCAACACGACCTCATTGATGAATATCATTTTATGGTCAATCCCGTTATCGTAGGAAGCGGAAAGCGTCTCTTTAAAACCGGAAACGATACAAAGGCTTTAAAACTGATCGAAACAAGAACGACCAGTTCAGGTGTCGTTATTCTTTCCTATCAGCCGGAGAAAAAAGAATAATTATTGATAAATTATATAATCAAAAAAACTCATCAGAATAAATCCTGCTGAGTTTTTTTATAAGATAATACACATATTAATTTATAAAAATTAGGGTGTTATATCAATTCATCGGATACAGAAATAGACATACAAAAACGCCATCCTTTCCTATGATTCTACAGAAAGGATAACGTCTTTTTAGTTTTATGGATAGTGCAAAACTTTAGCTTTATAGCAGTACTTTATATAGCCGTTTAACAATTAATTCTGTTATTTACCTATGTTTACATGACCTTCGTTATCGGAAATAAAAAGAATCATTCAGTAAAGATCCTTTTTATTTCATTACCATTATTTAATTTTATTTATTTAAAAAAGAATTTATTGAAACGAATCTTTAAGCTCAGTTGAATTAGAATAGAATTTTGCTTTTGATGGTTGAACACTGCAAATAAATAGTATGATAGATATCAAAAACATTACAAATGCTCCTGAAACTACAACAAATCGTATAGATATAAGCTCTGAACAAACACCAAAGATTACAGTAACTGTAATAATTAAAAAAGCCTCAATAAACCCGTAAATACTGACAACTCTGCCCATCACATCAACAGGTATATTATTTTGATAAAATGTGTAAAAACCGGTATTAGAAAAGGCAGTAGCAAATGATAAAACAAAAGCCCCTACAGATGCTATAAAAAAGGTATTAGAAGATGTAAAAATCATATAACCTACTGCAGTTATTAAGGAACCCATACCCATAAGCCATGAGGTAGGTATTTTTTCATTAATTATTGCATTAGATAAAGAACCTACCAATACTCCTGCTCCAGCAATGCTGACTAAAATTCCATATTCACCTTCAGATAAAGAAAGTATCCTAGTTGCAAAAGCAGCTTCCAACGAATCTGTAGCTGTCATCATGACTACCATCGCACTAAATAAAAGATATATTATCATGATATATAGAAACTTACGGCTAAATCCAATAACAAGCTTCCAATCATCTATTAATAACCTAAGAGATAATTTTGTTGTATCTGATGTTTTTTCTAACTGTGCAGAGGATTCAACATTAGGCATTCCTACTGTAATTAATGCAGATAAAAATAAAGCTCCAGCATTGATATAAATAGCCATATTAGGTGTACCAATTGTAAACATCATTCCCGCTATTGCTGGTCCAGTCAAAAATGCTCCGGAATCAAGTAGGCTACGTAAAGAGTTGAAACGTTTTCTTTGTCCTATTGGTATTAACTTTGTAATATAAGTTACCGATGTGGAGTGATACATAGAGCTCGCTATTGTAATAAGAAAGACCATAGCATATATAAGCCCTAAAGAAGAGAAGAAAGGTAATAATGCAATTAGCACAGTCTGAAAGACACCTAGTGCTATCATGAGATATTTTTTATTTGAACGATCTACAAGACTTCCTGACCAAATATTAGTAAACAATGTTGATAAAGCCCTAATAATATATAAACCAGAGACAGCAATTGCCGATTCTGTTATGTTAAGAACGATTAGGTTTAGAGCAATAAAGTAAACCCAACTTCCAACACTTGAAACACCAATACTAAACAATAAGATAGATGGATACCGCCAAGTTTCCAATGTTTTTTTTAAACTCAATTGAATTCCTCCTAAAATATAATCAGATAGAATGCAATACTTAAAACAAAATAAAAAAATCCCACCCCCAAGACTTGAAGTCTTAGGGACGAGATTTATCATCGCGGTGCCACCCTAGTTTATTAATATGTCGCCATATTAACCTTATCAGGTACGGCATTTAAAAATGCTTATACCTTAGCTCTATAACGGGAGCTCCCGTCACATCACCCCCTCCTAAAAGGTTCCGACGTGCTGCTCTGAGGCTTGCTTCAATAAAGAAATTCTAACCTTTTTTCAGCTACCAAGGTTCTCTGTATAGAATTCACTATATTTACTCTTCTCTTCATCGCATTTATTTTTTATATAATATCACCTATTGGTATCCGTGTAAATATCTGAATTTTTTTACAATAAAAAACTATTAAGATATATGATTCTTATCTAACAACTAAAAAGAAAAATACTTCAGAGCAAAAATTATTTGCAACTTTAATACAAAGTCGTTTTTTTCGTTTTGGGGGTGCTATAAAATATTAGCTTGATAGCGATGGGGCGGGACCCCGAACAGTACGATTTTATTTCAAAAACACAACGATCTTACTACACACTTTTTATTTATCCCACACTCTCATCTGCTCGTATTACTATTTTTTATTACTAATGTTGCCGTTTCACTCGGATGGCTAAGAGGAAAATGATGGCCATATGGAACAAAATCAACCTTACCAAGATGCGATGGAGCAGAATAGGCTCTGTCATAATCCCCCCAAATAATGTGAAGATTATACTTTGTTACTTCATTGAAATCACCTTGATCATTTTTCAGTAGTAAACTGTTAAGTTGAACCGTAGTATTTAAAATTCTAGGAGAAGTAAAACTGTTACTTATTTTTTCAATATAATTCTCAGGGATGCTCTCCATACTTTCAAACAAACCATTACTTAATAAATATCGCCCTATCAAATTAGTAGTTGCCAGTTTTAATGTCCATTTGTTCATAAATTGAGGAATATTTAGCGATTTAGCATTTTTTTTAGCAACAGGTGGCTGAAGTAAAGTGATTGCATACTTCTTATCTATGTACTCTTGTACCAATGCTTCCAGAAGAATAAACGCACCGAATGAATGGCCAATTAGATGTGCACCATTCGTAGCTTTCTCCAATAATTTTTTCACTACATTCAAATAGATATCTAGAAGATTCTTCTCTTGTTTAAAAGGAGAACGTCCCAAACCTGGAAGATCCAAGATCCATACAGGTTGACCAGTTTTTTCATGAAGCTCTTGTGCTAAAGGAAATAAATCCTCTCCATCACTCAATAAACCATGTAATAAAATAAACGGTTGACCCTCTCCTTGTAATTGGTAAAGGGTAGTGTTATCGCATAATGTTCGTTTAAATAAATGATTATGCTGGCCATTTTGATACATCATTCGATAATCCAGATCAGCTACTACGGCAGGGAAAAATTTCATTACACTCGTCTTCTTAAACCAATCTCCTCCCATAATTTTTTTCGCTGAAACATCTGAAAATTTTCGGTTTGTAATAAAATTCAGTCCATCAGAAGGAATTTTTGTTATTTTACTTACTCCACTATTCATAATTGCTTTCATAAGTGGCATTGGAACAGAGATTTTTGGTGCCCTCATATTCATACTTTCCGACATAATACTTAATAACTCAGCAATGTTCTGATCGTGCTGTTTGTCTTCAACAAGTGTATATGTTTGAATAGTCGGTTGCTCCAATCTGAAAACCTGCACAATAAACTTCGCAAGCTCATCGTTTGAAATAAGTGGTAACCTATATCCCTTACCTCCAGGAATCACTGGCATGAGCCCTCTTCGCATACTCATCACAAGCAAACCTAATCCCGCTATCTGTTCTGTACTCCCTGTTTTACTACTACCGACTACAGTTGGCGGATTAATTACAGAAAGCGGATAACCTACTGCTGATGCCTGGTGACGGATATAAAGATCTGCTAAAAATTTTGTTCTCTCATATGGATTTTTTATTTTCAAATAATTGTTTCCTTCTTTAAACACATCAATTGCAATCTTGCTATTTTTATCATCAAAGGGACTCATATAACCTACAACATGAATAAATTGTTGCAAGCCCTTCAATTGATGAATACTTTTAGCTAATTCACTAATGTGTTTGGCGCCATTTAAAAATACGGAAGCTGCCTCTTTACTTGTCGCTTGAATATCCATGGGGCCTCCTGCGTGAATAATCACATCCGTTTTCAATACCCTCTCCTTATCTTCAGCACTTAGACCTAAATCTATTTTCGTCAAATCACCTTCAATAAAGTGCATAACTGCTTTTTTTAAGATGCCTCTTTCTTGAAAAATGCGTATTGCTTTACTTTTCGATCTTACTAAAAGAAGAATTTTAACATCCTCTTTGGCTAATTCTTTTACTAATTGCTTTCCAATAAAGCCTGTTCCACCAGTTAAAAATACTGTTCTCATATAAGATCCCCTTTTTAGTACTACTTAGTACTAATTTGATGTAAAAAAAATGCTTCTTTTATCGAAGCAATTTTAAAAAATGATCTGCTGTTTTCGTGATTACAGTTGCATCCTTCAATGTTTCTGAAATAAATAACGCACCTTCAAGATTTGTAATAAAAAGGGATGCAACCTCATCAATATGAATCGTATTTCTGAATTCTCCATTCTCTACCCCTTGTTTAAGTAATAGAGACATTTTCTTTTGTAATCCTGTAAAAAAAAGACCTATTTTTTCTTTTATTTGCGTGGCCTGTGTAGGACTTTGAATATAAAGAGTAATAAATGGACAGCTCCCCTTATACTCTCTCGACTGAACTCCTTGTGATAATTGCTTTAAAAACAGTTGGATACGATCTTCAACTAAAAATTGGTTCTGAGAAAGTACGTCATCAATTGCAGATTGATACATTTCAATCCAATAATCAACGACTCCTTCTAATAATTGTTCCTTATTAGAAAAGTGATAATACACATTAGACTTTGAAACTTTGCTTACACGTACTAATTCATCCATACTTGTATAAGCAAACCCTTTTTCTAAAAATAATGTTGCAGCTACTTCAATCACACGTTTTTGATTCATTAATTTTACCTTTGTCATAACTAGAACTATATAGTACTAATTTAAATATTGCAAGTATTTATATTAATTTTTAAAAAAGTTTGATTAAAAAATTCCACTAACATTGATTTTACTGCAAAAAAATCTTATTTTAAATAAAGTTTAACTGCCCCCCCGAAATTGTTCATTCACTATCGTCTAATAGAGGTCACCATACATACCCATCAACTTAAGAAAAAGAAATGCCCCAAAACAAATAAATGAGCGACTTCTCAGAATAACTATCTGTAGAGAAAGAAAATTTTAATTTAGAGGGATATGAAAGTATTAGCTTGATGGTGATGTGGCGGTACCCCATATAAAGAAATTTTAAACCTCTTAATCTGCCTTTCCTTTATGTAAATATGGGAATAACGAAATTACCCCAAGGATAGCTAAACAAGCTCCAATCCATAGCGGAGATACAAAACCATATCCTTTACTGATCCCCAGACCACCTAGTGACGAACCAATAACAATACCTAGCGTAATAAAAGAACTATGAACGGTATTTATCATTATTCCATTACTAGCTGTTTTCATCACCCTCGCAACCATAGCTGGATTCAAAGCTACACCAGTTAAACCAACAAAAATCGTAGAAATCACTGCAATGTATTTATTCTCTGCACTTAAAGCAAATAAAGACAACGCTATAATTAATATAATTAATCCACCCATAAGTATTTTCATTGTATATTTATCAGCGAACTTGCCAATTATTATATTCCCAATTACCGTCGCACTACCATAGAGAGCAAGTAAATATGGAATACTTGCACTTGAAAAGCCTGTGACATTTGTAAAGATCGGAGTGAAATAACTAAATGCTGCAAACGTACCACCAATAATGAACATACTTGTTACGTACGCTGCCCAAAGATGAATATTCTTAAATCGCAGAAGTTCGTCTTTCCAATTTAATTGCTCTTTATTTGAAGATGATGGTAACAACCATTGAATCATAAGCCCTGATACTAGCACAAGAACAGAAACAGCCCCAAAACTAATACGCCAGCCAAAAGATTGGGAAATAACGGTTGTTATAGGTAAGCCTAATACAGTTGCGAACATTAAACCTGCAAGTACAATTGATGCAGCTTTTCCCCTTGAATCAGAGTGAACCAATGTTGCTGAAAAGGAAATCGCAACTCCAAAAGCTGAAGCTGAAGCAATACCAGTTATAATTCGTGAAATCATCATAATATCATAGTTCCAAGCAATAGCTCCGAGCGATTGACCAATTAAAAATACGAACATTAAAAACAATAATGCTTGTTTGCTGCGCATTCGTAAGAGGATTGCAGTTAAAATGGGGCCTCCTATTACCATTGCTCCTGCATAAGCTGAAATTAAATACCCAATAGATGATACAGGAACCTGGAATGCAAGAGCAAGTTCATTCATCATACCTGCAACCATAAATTCTGATGTAGTCATACAAAAGATTGCTAAAGCTAATAAATAAATAATCGATGGCATAAAAACACTCCTTATTCATTATTGTAATGATCGGTACAAAAATAGTACGAAAAAAGAGCGCACTAAGCGCCACAAATAGACTCTATTGTTCCTTTGATAACTTGTTCAGACAACATCCGATTTTGCATCGATACATTAAGAACACGGAATCCGTAATAACTGCTTAAAAGCAGACTAGCTAATTCCTCAGCTGATTGCTTCTTTGAAATTTCACCTGTTTGCAATCCTTCCTCCATCACTGTTACAATAGCTTGTTTAAGAAGTTCAACATGCTTAGAGAAAATTTCTTGTACCATTAAATCGTTTTTAGCACGTTCTATACTGGCATTAATCAATAAACATCCTTTTTGATCAATATTCTCAAAGTCTTCTATCAATGCCCATTCAAAAAAATTACTTAATCGTTCTTTAACTGGAATTGGAGTATGTAACAATTTCCTTTGTTCCTTAATCCCAATTTCATGGTAGCGTTCTAATACTTGTTTATACAGCTCATGTTTACTACCGAAAGTATTGTATAAACTCCCTTTTCCAAGTCCTGTATCACTGCATAAATCTTGTGTAGAACACCCTTCATATCCTCTTAACCAAAATGTTTTCATTGCAACATCTACAATTGAAGAATAATCAAACTCTCGAGGTCTGCCGCGTTTATTCAATCGTATCCTCCTCTCATTTTAAAGATAACATGAATAGAATACCCTTTTTTGTACCACGCGGTCAATAATTTTGTTTTTATTGTTACTGTAAAATAAAATTTGATCATTTTAGATTACGAATAATGAAAAATAGCCCCTTATTCAAGTTGCCTAGCGAAAAAATCACGTTTGAATAGGCTTCTTTAGCATCCCTACCTTTCTATACATCACCAGATATGAAACGAGGATCGTTTCATATCTAGTAATTTACTTGGTTAACTTAATGGGTATGGAGTAGTGCCCCTATAAACAAAAACCTCCAGAAACATCTATAATCTGCCCCGTTACCCAGCGGCTATCAGAAGAAGCAAGGAATGCTACTGCATCTGCAATATCTTCAACTTGCCCGATTCGTCCGAACACAGATGAATTCGTAGCAAAATTTCGTATTTCCGGATCATCTAGCAATTTTGCATTGATATCTGTCTTCGTATATCCAGGCATAATTGTATTCACTGTTATCCCTCTTTCTCCAAGATGTTTAGCTAGAGGCAGTGTCATCGTATTTAATGCACCTTTACTTAAGCCGTATGCAATGGACCCTGTAAAACCAAGTCGTACTTCAGCTGATGAAATGTTAATAATGCGCCCTTCTACTCGTAGTAACGGTAATGTTTGCTGAATTAAGAAGAATGGTGCTTTCATATTTACAGACATAATTTCATCAAAAATTTCTTCTGTCGTATTTTCAATCGTCCCTTGTGTACCTATCCCTGCATTGTTTACTAAAATATCAATCTCTGATGTACCAACTCTTATTTGTAATTCATTCTTTAATTGTTCTACTAGCTTTTTAACACCATCCATTGAATTGAGATCTGCTTCAATTAAGAACGCTTTTCCTCCATTGGATTCAATCTCACGAATTGTTTCATCTGCAGCTACTTTATTTCGGCCGTAGTGAATTGCAACTAATGCACCGTCGTTTGCCAATCTCATCGCAATCGCACGACCAATACCGCGACTCGCCCCTGTTACTAACGCTACTTTCCCATCAAGATTCTTCATTTTTTCCATCCTTCCTAAATTTCCGTTTGATAAAAACCTACACTTATATTTTCATGTAAACTCCAATCATTTTAAATATAGATTTATAGGTAATTCAGTTCGTTTACTTATGATATTATAGTTATAAAATACAATTTACTTTAGAAAATAAAACAAGGGGGATAACTCAATGCAAAATGCAGTAAAACTAGATGAAATCGACCATAAAATAATGAACTTGTTGTATGAAAATGCGAGAATTTCTGTTTCAGAAATAGGACGAATTATATCCATGACGCAACCTGCTGTAAAAGAACGAATTAACAAACTTGAAGATCAAGGAGTTATAGCTGCTTACCGAACAAAATTTGAGCCTTCCAAAATTAATAAAAATATTCAAGCATTCATCATGTTTAAAACGAGCCAATGCTCTGATTTTATCCAATATTGTAATGCCGCTCCTGAAGTAACAGATTTATATCGAATTAGCGGTGAATTTAATTATATGATGAAGGTCATGAGCGATTCGATGGATTCCCTCGCTGCATTTTTAGACTCTTTAATGCAATTTGGTTTATCGTCTCCTTTAATTGTATTAAAGAGTGAGTTTGAGGAGAAATTGTCGTTCTAATAAAGAGATACATATTATCCTCCGCTAACAGTAAAAGTTTTTCCTTTATGAGAAAAACCAACAAAATTAATGATTATTAAACAAAAAAAGAACATTGATTTTCAATGTTCTTTTTTTATATCTCTACTTATTAATTAAATTGCTCTGCGAAAAGAGCACCTTAATCCCCTTATCCCTGATTTCTCTGGGCCTCTCTAAACTCCTCCTTCACCTTCTCTAACAACCCTTCTTCCGTAATTAATCGATACGCCGTATTTGCTAACGCTTTTGCGGATGTAATTAACGCTTTATCTCCTAATTCTGAACGCGCCGCTTCTCTAAATTCATTCGTATGTGCAATTAAGTCATCTGGGCCGATTTTAATGTACGGGTGAATGGTTGGTACGACTTGACTTACGTTTCCTGCGTCGGTTGAGCCGATGCCGAGTCTTTCTTTACGGTTTACATCTTCACCTAGTAATTCTAGTTCTTCAGCTACGATGTCGTTATATGTTTTTGTTACGAGTAGTTCATCGATTTCATTTTGGAATTGATGGATTTTTACTTTCGCACCTGTTGCTAGCGCTGCCCCTTGTGCGATATTTTTTACTTTTTCTGTTACTTCCGCACATCTTTTTCGCGTTGCTGCACGGATGAAGAACCTTGCTGCGGCGTAGTCTGGAATAATGTTAGGTGCTTTTCCGCCTTCTGTAATAACGCCATGAATCTTCACATCTGACGGAAGTTGTTGGCGAAGTGCGTTAATACTGTTGTACAGCTGAATCACCGCATCTAATGCATTAATTCCTTCTTCAGGTGAAGCTGCAGCATGAGCTGTTTTTCCATAAAAATGAAAATCAAGTGGATCGACAGCTAGTGAAGGACTCGTTGTTGCTGTCTTTCCGCTCGGATGAATCATAAGCGCCGCATCAATATTTTTAAATAAGCCAGCTTTTACATAACTCGATTTTGCGCTACCGTTCGGTCCTCCTTCTTCAGCTGGTGTTCCGAATACGACAACTTCCCCGCCAATTTCTTCAAGCGTTTCTGATAATGCAATTGCTGCTGCAACACTAATTGTGCCGATTAAATTGTGACCACACGCATGGCCAAGTCCTGGTAAAGCGTCATACTCCGCTAAAAATGCGATTGCTGGTCCTTGCTTTCCAGAGCTTTTTCGTGCGATAAATCCCGTTTCATGTCCAGCTATATTGTGCTGCAACTGAAATCCTGCACTACCTAGCAATAAACTTAACGTTCTAGATGCATAAAACTCTTGGTTACCAATCTCGGGATTCGCATGAATATCATGGCTTGTTTCTATGTACTTTTCCTTATTTCTTTCGATACTCTCTTCAATTGTTTTTCTTTGTGACGCTACTCCTGTCGCTTCCATTTTTCTTCCTCCTTTTATTTTCACGTAAAAAAGCCTCTTTCTAAAAGATAGAAAGAGGCTTCTGTATATACAGTCAAAATGAGCTTCTTTCTTATCTTTCAAGTTACCTTGCTGGAATTGGCACAGTATTCATAACGAATCCGCTGCCGAGGTATCATAGGGCCAGTCCCTCCACCTCTCGTGATAAGAATTTTCATAAAATTATATTAAATTACATTCATTCTAAATTTATTCCAAATAAAAGTCAAGGAATTCCTATCCGAATTTACCGAATATCTAAAAATCCTTTTAATACACCAATTGTCTCAGGTGCTTGCAGTCTTGCACATACGTACGGGAATTCCGTACTACCTTCAAATATCATTTGAGATGTGAGCGGTGCCCCTGCCCAAAAGATTTCATCATCAATTACGATAAATGGGAATGCTTTATTTTGTCTTTGTAACTTTACATTTTTCAGTGGAACTGGTCCATCACTATACACTGTTATTTGCGCATTTGTACGCATTAACGCTTGCCATACTCGCTTATCCACTTGCTTCGTACTTGGAAGTGAAATAATAATTTTTCGTTTTGCGGCTAAAATATCTTTCAATAACCCTTTCGGCTCTTCAAGATTCATTTCCATAAACCAGCGTAAACGTTTCGAAATTTTCCGTTCCCACAATTGTCTTGATGTCGTGCGATCATACACATCTCCGTGACGTTCTATATGAGCTGTTAATTGTGATAACGCTTGTTTTCTCGAAAGGTTTTTACGCATATAATGGCAATCTGATAATTGAATGAACTTCCCTCTCGCCCTTGTCACTGCTACATTGACGAGGCGATGGTTTTTATGGTCAAAGAATAATACGCCAGGTCGTTCTTGCGGATAACTGTCAACCGTATCAAAGATCATCATATCTCTTTCAGAACCTTGGAACTTATGAACTGTCGCCGCTAAAACTGGTATGTTTTGATATTTCGTTCTCTGCAACATTTCTCTCATACACGTCGATAAAAAGCGTGACTGCGCCCTGTAAGGTGTCACAACACCAATGGATTGCACACCATCTAACAATCCGATTAACATCATTTGCATTGCTACTAAACCAGACATAATGTTAAAACGTGAACCAGAAGCAGCATCTTTTAACGAAAAAGCCCCCATTTGGCTCGTATCAAATAAAACACTCGCTTCATTTGCGAACGGCTGCAATTGCGCAAGTTCCTTACGCTCTGAAACAGACGGATGATCATATACTCTATTTTTATAAATAAATGAATTTGTAAACTTCGATATATCCGCATGCATACGTCTTTGTTCCTGCAACATAAACAGGTTCGGATGTGCTTCTGATTTATTAACAGACTCCACAATCCCAGCATGGTAAAACATATCTTCGCCGAGCCATTTGCGAACGAGTTCATGGTTTGCCATCGCAATTGGAGGTAACTGTAAAAAGTCACCACAAACGACGATGCGTTTTCCAAGTGAAGCAGCTAATGCAATTTGCGGAACATATGCCATACTTACTTCATCTACAACAACTAAATCAAATGTACGCTCATAAATAAGTGAATCAATGGCGCATTTCGATAAAGTTGCACCGATTACTTTCGCATTTTCAATATATTCTTTTTCTACTTCTTTAATCTTAGCCTTTTGCTTTCGAAGATCACTTTCAATCTCTTGTATACGCTTCTTATCAGCAGAAGTCGCTTTATATGATAAAATCTTTTCACGAAGCTCTTGTCGTGTTTCCTCTAAATAGAGTCTTTCTTCTCCCCATGATCCGTTCGTCGTTTCAACTAACTTAGATGCAAGTAACGTTTCATGATTTCGTATATGTTCATGTTGACTATAACCGTAACGAACAATTTCACCAGGCGTCCATTTCTTTTTCTTTTCAATTTGCTTCGTTACTTCACTCATTAATACGTCTACTGCTGCATTACTATGAGCTAACACAAGTACCGACTTTCCTTTTTGATAATGCGCCGAAATAATACGTGATAAATTGTAAGACTTCCCTGTTCCAGGTGGTCCCCATACGTAAGTTGTTGGATTGTAAAACGCGCGATACGCCAATTCATTTTTCGGATTTTTCATCTTTTCAATATGTTTCGGACTGCTCGTCCCATCAACAAGACGCTTTATACGATTACGTTTTAGCTTATCTTTACGTGCTTCCTTTAACCTCTCTTGTAGTTGCTCTAACAATTGCCACGGTTCACTATATAAAACAGCTTCTCGTATTTCACCTTGTATATAATCATTTAATTTCAGTTCTATTTCTAATCCATGTACAGATAATACTTCTCCTGTCGCTTCCTCACCATCGAACTCAATTCGAATTGGTGAACCTTCAGGTAAGCTTACTTCGGAAATAAGCTGAAATACGTATACTGTGCTTTCATAATCTGTATATAAAAAACGACCGTTCATGATAGAAATTTTACTACCACCTATCGTTTTCCAATGTTTAATTTCATATGCTAATGCATAATGCCACTCTTTCATCGTTTCCGATAATGAAGGAGTTTGAGTAGGTGTATTCATCGTATAATCTCCTTCCTTCTCCCCAAACATACTTTCTCACTATACCATATAACACGCTAAAATTTGTAAGGTTTTTATCTTGCTTATTTTCTTAATTTTCAATAACATATTGTATATAATTTTCAGAAAGAAGGAATCTACATGCCAGTTAGAAGAATCGAACACGTCGGACTTATGGTTGCAAACTTAGAAACATCTATTACCTTTTATGAAAAAGTAGTCGGCTTACAACTTATTAAGCGAATGGGACATCCAAACCCAGACTTAAAACTCGCTTTTTTAGGTGTGGAAGAATCGAAGGAAACGATACTGGAACTCATTGAAGGTTACAACTCCTCTCTTCCGGCAGAAGGAAAAGTACATCACATTTGCTTTAAAGTAGATCCATTAGAGGATGAAATCGAAAGACTAAAGAAACATAAAGTAACCTTTTTACTAGGAGAAGAAATCGAAACATTACCAGATGGAACACGTTACATATTCTTCGCGGGTCCTGATGGAGAGTGGATTGAGTTTTTTGAGACGGAGAGATAAAACGAAGCTTTAGTCAGCCCACAATTAACGGGATCATAACTTTATGATCCACATAAGGAGTAGAAACTGATGAATACAGTTTTTATTATCGTTTTTTGGGTACTTATACTATTTCCACTTCTTTATATAATACTGATAAAGAAGTGGAATATAAAAGTAGCTGCTTTATTTGTTGGAAGGATTCTATTAAGCATTGTCTATTTCATAAATGGAATGGTGTTAGGACTGCAACGAAATTGGGTAGATCATGAAACAGAGTGGGATTTCTTTATCAAATCTTTACTAAACTGGAAAACTGATGCGCTTATACACTTGTTACTTCTAATTATTATCATTACTTTGGATTTAGTTATTACATTTTATTATATTAATAAAAAGAAATAGGATATCCACTCCTATTTCTTTTTTAATGGGTAGCGCCACATTGCTATCAAGCTAAGCGTTTAAATGTAATAGCATTTAAGGGAATACTTAAGATACAAATAAAATATCTTTTCCAAGTGATACTGTTTTATTAAAGTCTACCCCGAGTTGTAGCTAGTTCAATGCGACTGTAAATTCGGAGTTCGGTGCGCCAGCAAATACAACCGTTCCGTTCTCTGGTAGTTTCACTTTGTTATTATTACTAACAACGCTAAAATTGACGCATACTCCATTCTCATCATACACCGCGAATGAACTCCCTGATGGCAACTCCACATTCATCGTTTTCCCTGCTGCCTCTTGCGGAATTGTAAACCATTTCGCATGCCCATTTTCTTGCAGTGCAACTTTCGATAATTGACCTGCATCAAGGGATTTTACGTTAGATTCACTGACGTATAAAAAGCTGGCCATCTCCATATATTCAGTACCATTCTCTGTATAAAAATGGGCTTCCTTTGTATCCCGCCCATTCATCACGGGAATCTGAATTTGATGCATCGCCGAATTTGGACCTGTAATTTTTTTGCCGTCCCAATACCCATCCTTGGTTGTAATTTGTGTGTTAAGAGGTATTAGTTGTCCTAGATAATTTATAGAGTTAAATTTTTCGTTAACGAGGTAGAACTTGCCGCCCTCGCGCTTCGCCCATGCAGCAGCTGTTTTCTTCGGTAACACATTGTTTTCTAATTTCTGGGCTAAATAGTGAGTCAGCATATTTTGCCCCAATCCCGGCGATAATTCATATGTGCTCTCTCTCAAATAAACTTTTCCATTTTTCTCAGTGACGAAGTTAAGCTTGGAAGTACCCTTCTCATTTATAAAGCTTCCATCCGCCGTATATACATATTTTTCTTCCGGTTTAGTTGGTAAAAACAGTTCTCCCTTCTTCGTAATTTCTATTTTGAAATGGCTGCGGTTATTTCCATAAAAACCCGATTTTTTTACCACGTCTTGAGGAACTTTAGCCTTGACGGGCTTACCGAAGGATTTATCTGGTTTTATATCCTTAATTGTTCCTTTCTCTTTAAGCCTAGCTAGCAATAATTTGTTTGCCAACAATTGATTTTTCATGCTGGAGCCGCCGGAGGACAATACAGCTGCTGCCATCTTCTGTTCCGGAAGCACGACCAATGTAGCATGTTGCAGTATCGTATCCCCCCCCTTAGCCAAGGCTTTTATCCCATATTCACTGAATGGGTATAGTTTCACACTATCCCAGCCAAGACCATAGTTGACCACATTTTCGCTATCTCCCGGCCACATTCCTTTTTTATATTCTTCTTGTTCCATCGCCTTGACTGCTTTATTAGAGAGAATTTCTTTTCCCTGTCCCATAAATATTTGTGAGAATCGCACCACATCTTCTGCAGTAGAAGAGATTCCTCCCGTACCAATCACATTTACCATTTCACTTGGAAGCTGTCCCTGGTATGTCGGAGAATACTGTCCAGCCCGCTTTTCGTCTTCCCATTTTTCTTGCGATGTTATCGTATGATTCAGTTTTAATGGCTCTGTAAACTTTTGATGTAGAAATTCAGTAAAACTCATACCGCTGACTCTTTCTACCAAGATCTCAGCCAGCGTAAAACCGTCATTACAGTATACTGAGAACGCGCCAGGGTCTGCCTTCAAGTTTTGGTTGGACAATTGTTGCAACAAGATATCATGGGCATAAGCATCATTATCTTTAAATAAAAATGCATTATTGAACGTCGAACCTTGCAAACCCGAGGAGTGATTCAACAGCATACGCGGTGTAATACGCTTATATCGTTTATCTTTCATTTTGAAATCAGGAATATAGCGGGCAACAGGAGCATCCAAATCTACTTTTCCTTCGTCTACTAGTTTCATAACAGCCGCAGCCGTATATACTTTACTGGTTGAACCAATTCCGTATAGAGTATCTTTGGTTAGTGGTTCTTTCCCTTCTATGTCGTTTTTGCCTGTCTGCCCCGACAAAATAAGTTTACCATTATCAATCAGCGCATACTGCACGCTAGTCGTCTCATAGGACTTCGTGAGTAGTTCAGCGTTCTCTGCAGCAATCTTCTCCAAATCTTGGCTAGCAACTTCTTGGCTAGATACAACCGGAGTCTTACTGCTAGAAGACGCTAGCGCTCCTGTTGGTAGGCTCATCGTTAGAGCTAAGGTAGCGGCTAACACTCCAGATAATTTATTTTCCATAAATAAATGCCTCCTTAGATAAATGATTAATTTCATCTTTTATTTGTTCAATTACAAACATCACATAAACTACTATTCTGGCTTTATCCATACTGTCGTAACAAACGGTAAAACCTCTCTTTTTCACATGTACGTTAGTACCATAAATGATTTTTTTATTTAGAATGCGCTTATTACTAGTTTGGTTTTCGTATAAATAAATCATATTTATCCTCCCTCTTTTGTGCTTCTCTATATTTGTATCCTACACAATAAAAATTTCTTTTTTCTTATGCATTTCTTACAATTTCCTTACGTTCAAATCACTTCTGTAATTAGATAGGTTTTATTTTAAAATCTCCAGAATAATAAATGCTTATATAATCCCACGATTTCATAGAAGATGGATTCATAACCCTGCGCCAAATCATCATGCACATCTCTGATATTTCCTTGGATTCCCCTCCTCAACCTTTACAACAGTTCCAACTGGCATCAACACTTCTTCACGTTCTTATAAATAGCAATAACTAATCAACTCCTTACCTGAAAATAAATGAATATAGAAAAAGAGAGATAAGGTTAAAATACCTTTATCTCTCCTTTTCTCTCACAAATTTTGCGAAGGATTTTTTTGTTTTGGGGTTCATCTGTTTTCTTAGCTTGATGGGCATGCAAATGTGGCAATTACTTCTTATAAAAAGAAACGAGAACTGAGTGAATATAAGACCATGTATATGATTAAAGATTACTTTCTTCTTCTTTTCCAAGCTATACAGAAAGACACCCAAGAATTATCAAAGGTTCTCCTTCGTCTGTTTAACCTCCTACAGCAAAACAGGCGAAAATCTCATAGGTCTGAGAAGAAAACAGTCTTTGATATATTGGGTGTCGTTTACAATTGTACCATGTCTAATAATCAAGCGACTTAAATCAAAAAATGAAACCCATTAGGGTTTATTTCGTATGCAAATCTTTCAATTCCCTACATCTAGCCTTTAGAAAAACGAAACAAACTTTACTATAATTGACGTTGTATGAGCTTAGCTTGATAGCGATAGGATAGCGCCATCAAGCTAAGAATTTTAATTACTCCCAAAACGAAAATTTTCTGCATCATTGATTTGCTGATAATGCTGCTTTATGTAGATTATACAGACAGATAGGAGTATATAACTCTTCTTTTATGGTACACTTCAATAAAAAGGGGGGGAATTTTGAAAAAGTGGATCAAAATCACATCAAGCTTAGTTATTGCTATAGCAGTTGGTATTTTTACTGGTTACAAAGTGGGTACATATGCAGGTTCAGACGTTAAGGAAAAGCAGACTGAAAGAATTAAAGGGGAAGATGTAATACTTGACCTCAATTCTGATCGTCATATAATCAATGCAATGCACAAAATGACTCATCAAAAAGTATTATCTCACGAAAAGCAAGGATTTATTAAAATGACTCCAGAAAACATTGAACAAGTACGTCAAGTAATTGATGAAAGTAATAGTGGAACCTTACAACATAAAGAACAGTATCTCAAGATTTTGGTTCGTTGATATGAAGGCGATTTCTCTCAATCGGTTGAGGAGCATAATTTACTATGGGAATGGGAGAATAACAGCACTGGTAAAGCATACGAATTAGCGACACCGGAACAAGAAGAAGCATACATTCTAGAACAAGGGAAGTCTGAAAAACAATAACAAAAACGGACCTGTTATCAGGTCTTTTCTTGCATTTTCTCTGTTATACCCCTTTAAAAACTACTTAAGTCATCTACCCTTCGTTACCTCTGGTTACTAATCAACAGTTATGTTCATAAATTTGTAACATGTATAGACAGGTATATATGTTATAATTTCTTTAGCAAATTACAAATAAATTTGCATTTCCTGTGCCCCTTACCTCCCAGTAAGGGGCGTACCCTTTTATAAATAATTATCTCAATACAGTTTTCCCCACGTCAATTTCACAAATGTAAGAACTCTCATATATTAGACTTCATACAACCTTTTCCAAGGAACTATATGCTGATACACGCCTCCCTATCTATATAGGGATTTTTTGCGCGAGCCCTCACCATCAATTTAAGAATTAAAAAAAGAAGGGGATTATCCCCTCCTTTTAAGCTTGCTCCGACTGTCGGAATTATTTCGTATAACCACGATTCAGTTCCGTTAACTTTTCATTGATGTTAAAAATTCTTACTCTAATATCTTTAACACCAGCTGCTTCAAGTCTGTTCTTGTGCATTTCAGCGTATGTTTCAGCATCTTGTTTTTCTTCAAATACATAAATGCCTCCAGCTTCTTTTGTTTCTTCATTCTCTGTCCATATTTTCCAGTGGAATCCTTCTTCTTCGTTAATACTTTTTGCTAAATCCCAAAATCCTTTTTCCATTTCTTCACCAAAAGGACCTTCAAACGGAAAATCAACTTGTAATAAATATGCCATCTTCGCTCACTCCTATTTTCAATATTTTTCAATTCGAATGCAGATAATATCTTAAATGAGTGCTTCTATTATTCCTGCACTCATTTGAAATTTCACCTACATTTTCACAACCCCTTTTATAAAATAATTACAAAACGATATCAGCTTGAACGCATAAAGTTTAACCGTTTTCGGTTATATTTAAAAAATATGATAACAACTTATTCCTATACTAAGGACAAACAAAACAAGCGCAGGTATCGCTTTCTTAAAGGGATCTCTCGCTAGTACAATAAGAGTTAATGCAGCTGCAAGCATTGTACCACCTAACAACAATCCTGCTAATAAAGCTACTGTTGGAACCCAAATTCCTATCAACATTCCAATCGCTCCTACAATCTCAAAAGCTCCGGTTAAGAAATTAAAAAACGAAGGTAAACCAAATCGCTTAAACTCATCTGCCATTTTCCCAGATATAATTTTCGTACCTGTCATTAAAAAGAACAGAAACAATACAACTTTTACTACATTGATTAATATTAAAATAGCAATCACATCTTTCTTATTTATTTAATAATTCATATGCTATAGCATGTATAATACGGAATTTTGACTGGTACTAGGAAAAAACGTGATCCTGAATCAAATATCATACAAAATAAAGATATCTTCACCATTCCTTAAAACGAAATTATATGCTATAGCATGTATATGGCATATAACAAAGTTTGTTCCTTATGAATAGCATCAATAAGGAACAAATATTAATAGCGTGTATCATACAACTTGTTTAATAATGATTGTAATACTTTAATCTCTTCTTCGCTCAAATTACTCGTAACAAAATGGTGCGCGTCTGTCACGACAGGCAAGATTGTTTTCTTTAATTCGTCACCTTTTTCAGTTAAAAAAAGGTTGTGTGAACGCCTATCTTGATCATTCAAAGCCTTCTTTACAATCCCTTTTCTCTCCATCGACTGTATCATTCTTACGACAGTAGTTTGATCTTTATCAATCGCTTCTGCTAACTCTTTTTGAGTAGTGGCTCTTTGGCTACAAAGAACACTAATAATCCCCCACTGCTCTGGCGTAACTCCAAAAGGCTTTAATTTCTTCGTAAAATAATTCGTCATTTTCACATCAGTACGATGAACAAGATAGCCTATTAAATCATGTAAGTTCATGTATCACCTCTATAAATTAATATATAAAAGAGTATAGCATACCAGTCAATTATTCACGATGAATGTATTCATTTCATTAATTATATGCTATGGCATATATATTATAGTAGGTCATTTTAATTGTCAAATGAATTACCTATTATTTTTCTACAGTATCCGTCCAGCTTATTAAAAATAAAGAAATCCCGTATTCAATAAAAATACGGGATTTTTATAAATGAGTTATTCACTTATTCGAAAGAAATTCATTCGTTACATAATAGTTCTCTAATTAAGAAACATTCATATACCAGCCCAAACATCTTTTCCATATCGTCCTTCGTCTTGCACACGATCCAACCAATTCCTTGCTTCTTGTTCACTAACTTCATGAATTTCTTGATAGGCTTGACAAAGGGTATCTTCTACATCCGGAGCCATTTTACTTCCATCACCACATATATAAAGATGAGCTCCATTATCTAATAACGAAATTAAATGGATTCTATCTTGTTTTATTACATGCTGTACATATGTTTTAGGATGTCCTTCTAGGCGAGAAAAAACTGTGTGTAAAGAGATTAATCCATCTCTTTCATCATTTTCTAGTTCTGTACGATAGAGATAATCCTTTTCAGGATGACGACAACCAAAGTATAGATGTGCTTCTCCTAAGTTCATACCTTTTTGCTTTTGAACACGACGCGCTTGTAAGAATCCACGGAATGGTGCAATTCCAGTACCTGGCCCAACCATGATAATTGGTGTTTCTGGATTTTCAGGTAATTGAAAGTTTGATTGTGGCGTTCGAATGAAACAAATAATCTCATCTTTATTTTGACGCTGAGCTAAATAATTAGAAGCGACTCCTTCATATGTCCCTTCCCCACTCCATGCAGGCGCATGAACAACACCAACCGTAATGCTCAGACGATCCTGGGCAACGAGTGGAGAACTTGAGATAGAATAGTAACGCGGTTTGAGCGCAGGAAGAAGTTCTAAAAAGCGTTCAAATCGGATTTCACAAGCCTCATACTTTTCAAGAAGATCTAACATTGAAATACGTTTCTTTAATATTTGTTCTTGATAAACTCCTTCTTCCAATAATGATTCCAATTCCTTTTTATGAGGAGGGCATACTGTGAATGTCACCATTTCTCGTATTTGTGCTCGAGTGGCTGCTTCTTGAACTTCGACACTATAACTAAGAAGGTCATATAAACGAACAGGACTGTCTAAAGGTATGTGATTTACACTTCGTCCACTTGCACTCAGTATAACTTGATCCTTCCCGTTTAATCCAAAGCGTTTTAAAATTCGGTTGACATTTTTCTCACTATTAATTGGCAGCACCCCAAGGTGGTCACCTTCTTTATACGTAGCGCCTTCTGGCAAGGATATCTCAATATGTCGCGTGCTTCTTTCACTGCTAGATGATTGAAGTTCACGATTTTCCAATATAGATGCATAAACTGCTTCATATGTTCGCGCAAGAGGAGAACCTCCAAGACGGCTGACAAATTGAAGACTCAAAGTACTGCGTTCTTTCTCCATGTTTTTGTTAAGTTCCAATCCAAATGCCTTCATCGCATCAGACCACATACTTTGTTTCCATTGCTCGAGCTGTTCTTCGAAATCACCACTTGCATCCGCTTCTCCGCGTTTAGAAAATCTTGTTGCTCCTTTTTGAGCCATTTGCTCATCAATGTATCTTGGAATTCGCTGATAGGTATTAGCCCAATTATGGTCTCCACAACCAAAAACTGCGTATTGAACACCTTTTAGCTCATCCGGTTTTAATTCCTCCAACCATTGCACAAACTGTCCTGCATTACTTGGCGGCTTTCCATTATAAGAAGAAGTTACAATAAGAACCGCCCCTTCTTTCGGTAGACTTCCAATTCGATCGTTAAGAGCTGCCACTTCCGTTTGAACACCTTCTAAACTAGCTGTATCTGCTAGTTCTCTTGCAATACCTTCTGCTACCCCTGTATCCGATCCATACAGAACAAGAAGCGAAAGATTATCGGCCCCAATAATAGAAGGAGTCTTCTGACCTTGCTGCTTAATTTCATGTTTTTTCGGTTTCTCCTCTGTAGGCGCAAGAACAGTAGCATGGCTAATAGTTTGATTTCGGGGTAGAATCCTAATTTTAAAATCACCAGGCTTTAGCGTTAATGTTTGTTTTACGTCCAGCTGATAGTCTTGATAATCGATGAATTCAAAATGTTGAAGAAGCATTCCCATTACGAGTGTGGCTTCATGAAGTGCAAACTGCATACCGATACATGCTCGTTGACCATTTCCAAATGGCTTATAAGCGTGATGAGGAACCTTATCAAGCTCTTCAAATCGTTCAGGTTGGAATTCTTCCACGTTGTCTCCCCACGCGTCTTTATCCCTATGTAGCTGTGGAATAAGAACAGAAATACGATCTTTTCCTTTCTTAATTGGATATTTCCCACCAATCACTGTATCTTCTTTTGCATAGAGACTGAATGCTGGAGCAGTAGGCCATAGACGTAGCGATTCATTTAAAATCATCCGTATATACTTAAGTTTCATAACTTGTTGGTATGTTGGAGTAGAATCTGTCAAAACACGGTCTACTTCTTCATAAGCTTTTTTCAATTTATCTGGATTCTTTAATAAAAAATAGATTACAAAAGATAATAATCCACTCGTTGTTTCATGCCCAGCTATTAAAAAAGTGATAATTTGGAAACGAATATTTTCATCATCTAATTTTTCACCAGTTTCCGGATCCTGCACATTTAACATACGGGAAAGTAAATCATTTTCTTCCTGATTTCCACTACTTTTACGTTCAGCAATAATATTATCTACTAAAGAAAACATAGATTGAATATCATGCTGAAATTGACGTTTCGTTCTCCACATGAGTTTATCTTCTATATCCAGCCGCTGTAATTGGTGCATCGCCTCATCTAGAGCACGGCTCATGCTAGTAATAAAAGGATGAGGGGTCTCACGATAGAAGCTATTAAATCGATAATTAAAACCACATAGACCAATTGTATCCAATGTAAGGCGAGTCATATCCTCCGGTACATCTACGCTTTCATTCGGATTAAGCCGCGCCCATTTTTGAACGAGTTGTACGGCAAGATCGACCATCATAGCATGATAATCTTTCATTGCTCGTTGGCTGAATGTAGGCATCAAAATATTATGAGCTTTTTTCCAGTTTGGCTCGTGAGTCTCGCTTGTAAACAATCCGTCTCCAGCAAAGGCGCGAACTTTCGCTAAAGCACCATCTATACTTTTATCGAATCTTGTTTCATCACAGACTTCTGCTACCAGTTCATGTCCAGAAACGACAATGATCGTATCACTTAAAGTTTGAATTTGAAAAATAGGACCATACTCTTCCGCTATCTTGATAAAAGATAAGGTCGGTTTATCTTTGTCGATTAATGGGAGATTCCCCAGCGGTCCATATGTTTTCGGCTGAGGAATGGCAGATACTTTTTTATCCATTACAAACACCCTTTCAAAAAAGCATGAAATAAAGTGAAACTTTAATCAGTGGGGGTTTTCTTCATCCCCCACTGATTATTAGCCCACACCAATCGGGCTTTTACGGGCAGTTGATCCTCCACCTAACTTCTTTGCTTTCGCTGAATTTTGAGGTGGGGGTCTTACTGCCCGGCAAATAGCGGGATAAAATATCCCATTCAATAAAAAGAAGATAGCAATGAATCGCCTGGGATAAAAATATGTAATTAATTACCTTAATTTATCTTTCCCCTAACTATTCATGATTATGATATTGCTTATAAGGTTGGTAATCTAAGTTGTTTGTTGCTATTAGATTTCTAACTTGCAGCAAAAATACTACATGAAAATGAAGCGTATTATTATAATGTTTATCGAAAGTTGAGAGCTAAAAATTGTAGTATTGGGAAATCCAGTAGTTTCTCATGTCAATTCAAACGAATACGATAAGTAAGTATACTGTGTTGCTAATGAAAAAGGATCTGATAGGAATATCAGATCCTTTTTACTATATATAATTATTTCACTGGTTCTTTTCCAGATTTAAGTACCAGCGCCTTAGCAGCAGAAATTTACATTTCTTCATAGTCTAACTAAACAGCAAAAAACTTATAGAAATCATTATGTAGAGTTTTATTCTTCTCTACCGATTTAACTTCTCGACAGCTTCTGGGCTTGTATCTACACGTTTCACGAAAAAAACTAATAGGAGTGCAACAACATTCATGCCAAGCGCTACATAGAATGAATGCTGAATTCCGGATAATAAAGCCTTCTGCGTTAACATTACCTTCGTAGCTTCTGTGAAGGTTGTTGGATCTACATGAGCCATTAGACTTTCAGCTTTTGTTTTTGTTACAGAATTCATAATCGTAACAAGAATAGCAGTACCAATCGAACCGGACACTTGTTGAGCTGTATTATTAACGGCTGTACCGTGCGGATTTAAGCGAGTTGGCAATTGATTAAGGCCATTTGTCATAAGCGGCATCATCACCATCGCCATCCCAAACATCCGCAATGTGTAAATGAGAATAATATGTGTGTGGCTAGAGTCGATTTGCAGGTTCGCCAGCATATAAGTTGAAACGGCTGTAATGGAAAGTCCTACTATACCAAGAATTCGCGGGCCATATTTATCGAATAGTTTACCTGTAATTGGTGACATAACCCCCATTATTACCGCACCTGGAAGCATCATTAACCCAGAGCTCAGCGGTGAAATACCGCGGACATTTTGTACATAAGCTGGTGTTAAAATCATACCTGAAAACATGGCCACTGCGTTGACAATTGCAATTACAGACGCAAGTGCAAACATTGGGTACTTGTAAACACGTAAATCTAATAGCGGTTCATTCATTTTTAATTGACGTATAATGAAAGCAATTAAGGCAATAGCGCCTATGATTAAGGTTGTTAAGACCACTTTATTCGTCCAACCATCGGAACTTGCAGAACTGAATCCATACAACAGACCGCCAAAACCGACAGAAGATAATAATAATGAGAGATAATCAAGTTTTGCATTTTTATTTTGCCTCATGACATTCTCCGATTTCCAAATCCCTAACAGTAAGCTAATGATTGCTAGCGGTAAAATCATTTCAAAAAGCAAACGCCAGTCATAATACTCTACAATATACCCCGATAGTGTCGGTCCAATGGCTGGAGCTGTAATCATAACTAATCCAAAAATCCCCATTGCTGTTCCCCTTTTTTCTCTTGGAAAGCTTACTAGCATAATGTTCATTAACAAAGGCCCCATGACTGAAGAACCTGCTGCTTGAACCATCCGGCCAGTCAGTAATAAACTAAAGTTCGGTGCTACAGCCGCTAAGGCCGTACCAAGAATAAAAATCAACATAGATGTAATAAATAAGCTTCTATTGGAGAAGCGGGTTATTAAAAATGCTGATGCCGGAATTAATATACCACTTACAAGCATATACCCTGTAGAAAGCCACTGAATCGTTGAATAATCTTTAATGTCTAAATCCTTCATTATTGATGGCAAGGCTACATTTAAAAGTGAATTATTTAGAAATGAAACAAATGCCCCAATAAAAAGGATTACAAGCATTACATATGGTGGTTTTCTTTTATGTAACGTTTCACTCATATATTTATTTGCCCCTTCATTATCAATTCCATTGATTAATTTAACTCGTTTGCATATTTGCACGAGAAGATATTACCCTTGCAGTATTTTGCCAAACTCTTCGAATGGATATTCTCTTTTTAGCAATTCTAGTTACCCAACTTAAGATTTTGAATGAATATGTAAACACGTTTGTTAACCGAAATTACATTAGGCTGAAATAAACAAAAGGAGCAAATGAAAATCCCCTTCTAAAATAAAGGGAAACTTTAATCAGTGGAGGTTTTGTTCATCCCCCACTGATTATTAGCCCACACCAATCGGGCTTTTACGGGAAGCCCGACCCACGCCTTATTTCTTTGCTTCCGCTGAATTTTGAGGTGGGGGTCTTACTGCCCAAAAATAGCGGGATAAATCAACAAGACCACACACCCATTCCTTAAAATACAGGCTTGGAAATCTAGTTATGTAACCATCCATAAAAAGGAATATTACATAGGCTAAGTCTAACATTACATTTTTAAAGTAAGGAGAATAAGCTTATGCACCCATATTGGTATGTGAATTCAAAGGGAAACGAGGAACAATATAATAACCAAAATTCAATGCCTTCATTATATTCACAGCCCCAAATAACTAAAGCTGACGAAATGAGTGGTTTGAAGATTTCTGAGAATTGGAGTTGTCGCTTCTATCCAGTTGGTTGGGATTCACCAGCCAATTATACGACTTTCAATCCCGAGCCCCCTCCCTTCTCTTTGGTTCAACCAATCCATTATGCAGGGATGATGCCCCAAGGACATCCTGCTAATTGGACTCCATTACCAGGCCATGCAGGTTTTAATTATCAAAAACCTCCCATCCCCTGGGCCCAACCATTCAATCATACAGGGATGTTTGCACAAGGACATCTTGCCGCTTTACTATCGCCACCAGCTAAGGCTTTTAAATTCAATACCAATAACGGAGGTATTTTCGGAAACTCTCCAGGATGGGGAGGGCAGATAAGTCCCATGGGATGGGGGAATAACGGAGGTTACGGTCAGCCAGGAATGCTTGGAAACTTACTTACAGTAGGAAAAGGCACTATGAATGGAATTGGAATGCTTAGTAGTCTAATGGGTATGGGGAAGTTCTTCTTTTAGTGGATTAGAACGAGAGGATAGGTCCATAGCCCCGACTTAAAAACCAGTTCCTTTTCTCCATGGATTTCATCTTCTTAAACATGCTTCCAATACTCCCTCCAAGTTCGTTTCCTCATCTTTCAAATTATAAAAACATCTATTATCTTGTATCCAATAACTTTATAGAGGTGTGGTAGCACCAACAAAATGCAAATTTCGTACGCAAAAACCCGGTTCCTTTACGAAAGAACCGGGTTTTTAATTTTAATTTATTTGAAAAGTAGTCAAATCTTTTTTGCATTATTTAACACTTTGAACACGGCCAATTTGTCCATCTTGTAATCGAACTTTAATGCCGTACGTGTGTGTTTCACTATGTGTCAAAATGTCTTTCACAACGCCACTTACAGTTTTACTATAGTCATTATCCAATTGAATAACTACATGTGAACCAACTGAAATTTGTGATCTTGTTGGTTTTCCACCTGTTGCTTGTGTTGGTTTTTCTTGTTTTTGTGTTCTCTCTTGTTGTGTAGACTGCTGTTGCTGAGCCTTCTTCTCTTCTTGCTTACGTTTTTCTTCAGCTACTCTTTGTTGTTCTTCTTGTTTACGCTTCTCTTCTTCTGCTCTTTGTTGCTCTTCTTGTTTACGCTTCTCTTCTTCTGCTCTTTGTTGTTCTTCTTGTTTACGCTTCTCTTCTTCTGCTCTTTGTTGCTCTTCTTGTTTGCGCTTCTCTTCTTCTGCTCTTTGTTGTTCTTCTTGTTTACGTTTTTCTTCTTCTACTTTTTGTTGCTCTTCTTGCTTACCTTTTTCTTCCCCTACTACTTTTTTGTCTTCATCCACTTTTTGCTCATCTGGTGCGCCCTTTAATTTTTCTTCATTACCCTTACAAGCACTTAAAGCAATTACACATAAACTCATAAGTGCAAATAATAACAATTTCTTTGACATTTAAAAATCCTCCTATATATACATTACAAATTAATAACTTTCATAGTATAGCAAAAGTATATGTATTCTTTTGTCAAAATTTGTCGTATGCATTTAATTCCCTGTAAAATACTAGGCATTACAATTAGAAGAAGGATATTTGTTAATGTATATCAAATATTAAACAATATAAATAGAGCCATTCATGCAAAGAGAAACATCATAAAAATTTATAAAGACAAAGGTGAGATTATTGAACATTTCAGTTCTTGGTTGTGGGCGTTGGGGTACTTTTATAGCTTGGTATGCTAACAAAATTGGTCATAATGTCATGTTATGGGGCAGAGAAAACTCAAGAAATTATAATAAATTAAGTGAAACTAGAAAAAATGATTATCTTACGCTCTCAGAAGATATTGAGCTAAGTAATTCTCTACATAAAGCAATTTCATTTGCGGAGATTATTATTATATCGATTAGTGCACAAGAATTACGTTCGTTTGCTAGTCAATTAAACTTAATTAATGAAATACAAGGAAAAACCTTCATCTTATGTATGAAAGGACTTGAAGCAACAAGCGGAAAGAGACTTTCTCAAGTATTTAGTGAAACCATTGAAAAAAATGTCAATATAGCTGTTTGGGTAGGACCTGGACATGTACAGGATTTTGTAAATGACATTCCGAATTGTATGGTGATTGGATCTGAGAATATTAGTATCACTAAGGAAATTGTGCAGGAATTTAATAGTGATTTAATACGATTTTACTACGGACAAGATTTGATTGGCAATGAAATAGGAGCTGCTACAAAAAATGTTATGGGCATTGCCGCAGGAATGTTAGATGGATTGAATTACAGCAGTTTGAAAGGTTCACTCATGGCTAGAGGGACAAGAGAACTTTCACGTTTGGTTACAGCTATGGGAGGAAATGATTTAACGATATACGGATTGAGTCATTTAGGAGATTATGAGGCAACATTATTTTCATTACATAGTCATAACCGAAAATTCGGAGAAGCGTTTGTCTCAGGCCAAAAATTCGAAAAGTTGGCAGAAGGAGTTTCAACAGTAAAAGCATTGAAAGAACTATCTAAACAATACGATGTTGAACTTCCAATTAGTAACGCTTTATATGAGATTTTATTTGAAAATAAAGATGCAAAAGATACATTAGAAGAACTTTTTTTAAGACCTGTTAAATTTGAATTTTAAAGATACTTCACCAATTCTTGCTATTTTAAGATGAGTTACATAATCAATGAAAACAATGTAACAACACACATTAACAACAAAACCATCAAGAAAAGGCATTCCAAATATGGAATGCCTTCTTTCACTTTATAAATCCTTTCAACAATCGGAACTATTCTACTTAACAAAATCACACATTTAACGAAAGAAACTTGTTAATTACATAACGCTATTCTAACTTTCCTTGCGAAGCTTAGCGGATCATCCACATCTTCAATATTAACGTAGATTAAATTTGGATCATCACATAACCACTCATTATGAATAGACGAAACAATTATTTCTTGCTTAATAATTGCGGCAACAAATCCGGTGACTTCCTTTTGCAAAAGCGCTACCCGTCCTAGACATAATGCCCGTCCAGTTTTTTGATCTCTTGATTCGAATGAAAAGGAACTTGTTACCCTAAAACGTTTCCCTAAAATTGTTGCCTTGATTTCATCCCGGTTTATCGTTGCCACGCATTTTCCACCGGCAAATCCTTCTTGGCCACCAATAATTCTTGCAAACTGTTGACAAATTAATTCATCATTACACGCCATACCTTTCATCATCCCCCCCTTTTACTGTTAGGTTATGAATAAATACAAAGGTCTGAAACGGTAATGAATCTATTCTATTACAAAAAAGATTATCAGAACCTAATGAAGTCTATTATACGGTAAGACATTTTTAGAAAGCATAAAAAATACACCCTAAGGTGCCATCCTCCGACTTGAGAAACATATCTATGTATGAAAAAAATTTAGAAAAGGCCAATCAATACAAAAGAAAAAGTTCTAACTGTAATGTATGGAGTGCTTATGATATTAAGAATCCACGTTATATTACTTTCTGATCAGTCTCGTTAAAGCCATCCCAAGAAATCCAACACCCATTCCTATGAGCCATCCTGTTTGGGTATTACCTAACATAGACCCCAATCCTCCGCCAAGAAACATGCAGCCAACGAATACTAATCCTCCAATTCCCCAATTCGGCCGTTCCATAGTTCAATCACATCCCTTCAGTAAAATATATGCTATTAGCTACCTCAACTTTCTTGCATAGGATGTGTTAATTATTTTGCTTAAGTTTAGTACTTTCAGGGAATTCATAAGACGTAGAGAATGAGCCATTTAAATAAATGGCAGAAGGATGATTTGATTATTTATATTACAATACCTTAAGAGCTATGGAACAAATTCTTCAACTAATCAACTAATAGAAGCCTGGAGATTTTCCACAATCAGTAGCTCGTCGCTATCAAACTAAAATTTCATTTGAGGGAAGAATGTATTTGTTTACATGATAGCAATGGGATTCCTCCAGTATTTCGAACAAAAACCACACTAAGCACATTTTCATACAAAAAAGCCGATTTTTGTCCCACTAAGGATAAACCGGCTCATTGTAATTGACCTTGAAGGACTCGTTATATAAACTCGTCATTTTCATCAAAAAACATAGCTCTAGCTAATACACTTTTATCCGGTTTTTGGTTAATAGACACATGTGATTTAAATGATCCTTTTTTATATAGACCAGTCATTTGCCACATTTCTTTTTACATATATTTTTTAAAAGAAGGTTTCCATTCTGAGAAATCCTCATAAACAAACGTTATGTTGTTACATATTTCCTCTGCAACTTCATACATATGTTTTATATCATTAGCCGTAAATAATATAGACCCTTTGCGTTGCGTACTATCTACAATAGTTGGTATGGTGTCGCCCTCTTTTACTACTAGATCAATTAATACGATCTCGGATATGTTAGTTAACTCTTTATACTTGATTTCTTTTAAGCAACCTGGTTTTGGAATCAAGCTTAAAGACATAGCTTGATATTTTGAAGGTACACATCTAAATTCATCTATAATCTCAGTAGCTAGCGCATCATAATAGTATCCAAATTGAGATATGCCAGTTGTTAGTTCCACCATCTTCCAGATGTTGCCACCACCTATTCTAACTTGAGACTCTATAATTATTGGCTTATTTTGTTTGTCTAACTTTATTTCTGTATGAGTAATGCCATTTTCCATTTTTATATCGTCTAAAAATAACATTACTTTCTCCATAATGAATTGTTTTTGAGATTCATCTATAGGTGCTGGCATAATCGTATAGTTTATTATAAATGTATCTTCTTTACATACTTCAGCTGATATAGCAAGTATAGAATGTTTTTTGTTATAAGAAACGGTTTCAACCGTATAAACTATATCACCTTCCACATACTCTTCCACTAAAACAGGTAGTTGAATACCATTTTCTTTAATAAACACCCCTACGTCATCTCCCGAGTTTAGCTTACATACTCCTTTACCCCCTGCCCCAATCGGCGGCTTTATTATAACACTATCTTTTTTATTCAAAAATTCATTAATGTCTTCAGTATTATTACAAACTGTCGAATCTATCGAAAAGTCCTTACCTGCTAGAATTTCACGCATCATGTCTTTATTGCGAGTTATCATATTAGCATTGTAAGAAGGTCCTTTAACATTAAAAATCTTTGCAATTATGCAAGCCGTATCTAATGCTGTTTCGTTAAAAGACACAACCACATGAAAGGGTCGCTCTTTAAATAATTCTTCAGCATAGTATATAGACAAGGGTATGTTTGTTGTGTCTAATTCTTTTTTATAGAAACATTTTTCTAAGATAACTCCATCAAAATATATGTGTTTAGCGTAAGAGCCTATATACGAAACAGTATACCCACTGTCTAATGCATCTTGTATAGGTTTTGTCCATCCCCCTATAAATAAAATGTGTGGTTTATTTTCTATGTCAGTTCCTTTTAATACCTTATGCATCATAATCATCCCCTCTAAAATGAACTCGTATATTCAATGTCAGTTCCTTTTGATACGCCTCGTCTTAACAACGCAACTAAACACAATGTTGTTCCGAAACCTCCTATAAATAACGTAGTTTGAAGCCCGAATATAGAAATTAAAAATGCACTAGCAAAACTTCCCAATGCCCAAGCTCCCCAATTAAGCGTGCGCTGTACAGCATTTACTCGGCCCAGCATGTGATTTGGTGAGGCAAGTTGTCTTATAGTTGCAGCGTAAGGGCCAAATACACCTTCTCCCATACCATGTATGATACTTGCGGCTACTATACCGTAAACTGTTCCCATATATCCCATTATCGGTATAAAAGCCAAACCGGTAACTGATACAGCAGCGCTATAAATAAGCATTTTTGTATTATTAATTTGTTGACTCTTTTTCATGAGAACCGTATTACCTATTAAAAACCCTACCGCTGCTGAACCTACAACAAATCCTATTTCAATTTCAGATAGCCCCATTACCTTATAAAGGAATATTACTAAAATGCTATTTAGTATGTATTTAAAAAAACCGTAAACAGCACCACATGTCACAATTGGCTCTAATACAGGGTGTTTTTTGAAATATATCAAACCCTCATATATGTTTTCGTATATGGATTTTAAATTTACGTCTTTTAAAGAACCCTCTGTATGCGGTTTAAACTTTGAAATAAATAATACAAACATAAAACAAACAAAATACGTTACTGCGTCAACAGTAAACGATCCTGTTAATCCGACTAGAGTAATGACGATTCCAGCTAGCATAGGACCAATTACTATAGAAAGAGACTCCGAAAGTGCTAGTTGAGCATTTCCTTTTTTTAAGTTGTCTTTATCTGTTACGATTTCCGGTAAGAAAGAAGGAATGGCAATGTTGTAAAACGTGGTGAGTATTCCATTTAAAAACATGATAAACACCAATAAAGGGAACGTTATTATATTTGTTACAGTCAGTATGAATACTGATAAAAACAATATACCTTGACATATACTACAAATTAGCAAAACATTTTTCCTATGAAAAATGTCTATTAAAGCACCGGCTACTAACCCAAAAATTAGGTAAGGGACGAATATAACCCCACGAAGCATAGCAGCATTTGCTTCACTTGTTTGTAACACCTCTAATGCAAAAAGTGGCAAAGCTACTATTGTAAACTGAGTACCTAACAAACTTATAGACTGTCCTAGCCAAAGCTTGTGAAAATTAAAATGTTTGCTACCTTTCATAATATCCCCCCGTTAAATCCATCTTTATAAATTATCAAGTTTACGGTATAAGTCAGAGTAGGCAAAAACTATCTTTCAACTAATGTCTGTACCACATAAAAATTGGAAACCTGCTATACAAGCGAGTTTAGTTTCAAAATGAAAACTTGATGTTTAAAAATTACCTGGCTAATGAAAAGCTCACCTTCCGAAAGATACTTCCGCATTCGTTTATAAATCAATTGATATATGGATTGAATTTGCTTGTAAGAATCAGTTTATTAATTAGTTTGTTTCGAATTCATTTTCCCATTGTATGTCACTTTGAATCACCTCCAGCATCAGTATAACCTTGCAGGCACGCTGTTGTACGCATTTTGGAATGTAATAGCAAGATAACGAAGCTACGATGACGAACTGAATGGATTTAACCTTGTTATTGGAGGACACATATATACATGACAATTGATTAAAATACATCAAGCCCTATGGGATAAATTTTTAGATAAACCAAAATAACAAGCAAAAAGCCCCTTCAAATTTGAAGGGGCTTTTTAATATATAGAAATTAACTTAAATTAAAAATAACATCTCTTAAAAGGGGGCATTTTTTTATTATTCATGTTTATTGAGGAGCCTTCGTTTGAAGCAACTTTAACCCCATGCTAATAAAAATCAGTCCTGTTACTTTATTTAGAATCATTCCTACCTTTTGATTTCCTCTTAATTTTTTGGTGACATAGGAAGAGAAATAAGCAACAAATAAACACCACAATAGTCCAGTTACTGTAAAAGTAATTCCTAAAATGATAAAAGGTATAGGACCTGAAGCCCTTGTATCTATAAACTGCGGCAGAAATGCAATAAAGAATAAAGAGACTTTTGGGTTCGTAAGACTTGTTAAGAGTCCTTGTAAATATATCTTTCTTTTGATTTACAACCGATAAAACTGATGTGGTATACCATTCGTATCACGGAGCCAAAACTCACTATTGAATAAGTAAAACCCCAGAAATCCAAAGATCTCTGGGGCTTCCTTATATATTTAGCTCTTTTTGCTTTTTGTTTTTTCTATGTCTATACAGCAATTTTCGACTTATGAGAGAAATCACTAATAAAGTGAGGATCAATACGATAAGTTGCATAAATGACAAATCAAAATATTTAGCACCTGTAACGATTAAAAGTGTAGAAATTGTGCCTTTTACAACGAAAAAAATAATAACCCATAATCCGCCTTTTTTCCAGTTCATTTTATATTACCGATACGATAAACTTAACTAAATCTATACAATTCAATCAAATTTACACGAGTTAGTGCTTCATCGTGTTCTCGCAACCCCGAAGGGACGAGGGGTATAACACTCCACACGAGGCAGTATCGTTACCTCCTATTATCAAGCATTTATTTTACCCACCTTGATAAATTTGTCGCAGCATTTACATCCCTATCGTGATAGCTATTGCATGAAACACAACACCACTCACGTATTTTTAAACTCCACTGTCCTTCTGGTTGAACTGAATGGTCGTATTTAACTCCGCAACATGAACAAATCTTGCTTGAAGCGAACCATTTATCAGCTTTTACATACGCAATGCCATGTTTCTCGCACTTGTATGACAAACATTGAAAGAAGAAGTGTAATTTTTGAAATGAAAATGCTTTCGATAGTTTTTTGTTTTTTAACAGGTTTGAAATAGATAAGTCTTCCACAACAATTCTCATTGGTTTGGTTTTCACCAATTTAGCTGTTGCTTGATGGATATGGTTATTTCGGATATTCGTAATTTTCCTAGATAACCGCAGGTGCTCCGCTTTCGCTTTTTCATATCCGGCAGATTGAATTTTTACACCTTTTTTAAATCTCCTAGACATATCTCTTTGTGCTGACCTTTTCCTTTTCAAAAGTTTTTTAACCTTAGCATCTTTGTTTATATTTCGTTCTTTCATACCATTAGAAGCTACAAAAAGCTCTTTTAATCCAACATCCACACCAATCGACTCGTTCGTTAGTTCTTGTAATTCAAAGTCTTCTTGGAATCCTACACTAATCCACCAGTGACGACCATCAAAGGTAACTCTTGGATTGGATGGTTTTTTGTTTCTTGGTAGTTGTTGGCTTGTTTTTACTTCTCCAATGGACTGAATATGAACCAATTTCTTTCCTATAACCAGTCTTTCATAATTGGCATAAAATCCTTGGATTAAATCTTTTTTGGATTTATAAGAAGTGTGAGAACCATTTTTGTACTTTTTGAACGAATTTTTTCTCGCCGTATCAAAATCTTTTGAAGCCTGTTTAGGAACTTGTGCATTAATGTCTTGTAACCACTCATATCTTTTTCGCTTCTTGATCTTTGTAAATCGTTTCTGTAAAGCTAACTGTGAAACAGATTTTCCAAATAGCTTATAATATCTATCACTCATTCTTTTACAATAGTTATAAGCGAATCTTGCAGCACCAGCATGGTTTCTAAGCACTTTTTCTTGTTCAGGCGTTGGAATCAGTCTAACTTTCTTCGCCAATATCATCAGAATGTAACTCCTTTAATGAAAGATTTGTTCTTCTGAATCGTAGCGTGTTCCACCAGCATTCTCCCGAGACTACTCGTATGCAAACCTGTTAATTCTGATACTTGACTAACTCGTAAAAAATTCATTATTATTCTTACCTCATTGAACCTATCACAGTACGTACGTTCTGTTCGTTCGATGAGGTTTGATAGATTTAATTAAATGTATCTCGTTCAACTAAGGTCGCAATTCCTTAGCCAGTTCTCTTATGAACTTCTCATATTTTCACATGAGCGCAGACTATATGTTTATCTCTTTAGAGATAGAGGATTTTTCCACCACCATAGGCTTGTGGTGTACTCTCGTCAGTTATACGAGATAGTCGTTGAACGTTCATCTTATCACTTTTGACTTAGATGATTCGAGGCGGAAGACCCATTGTTCTAGTGTTTAGGATTTAACCTTGCACCATCTGACTGATTTTTTCTGCTTTCGCAACATTCACGCTCGCTATTTCTAGCCACGTTGTAGTTCAATCAGCTTTAGGGATTGCCCGCAGTTAACCCTCACTACTAGCCAATCACTTGACTAGCAGGGCTTACTGATATATTTAATTAACTTTCGTTATAATTTGTTAAATAAATCGTAACAGTTAGTTACCCTTTCCTATGTTTAAATTCTTAAAAAATTTAGTGATAGTTCTTGAATGTGAGAGCTTAATAGAAATTTATTATATTAATAAAAAAAGTAAACTTTTTCACAAAATCCTATCCAATTATATACGACGATTCCATAATAAATGAAAATGATATTCAGTGTCAATTTTATTTATTATTTGTACACCTAGTTTTCCATCTCAATCTCTTCCCACTTTGTTTCTTATAAACAATGAACTCTTGCCTTCAAATAAAAACACCTCCATTGCATTTGCACACTTTGTATGCGAATGCAAGAGGTGTTTTTTCATGTACCATCAGGTGCTTTATTTATTCGTTTAAGTTCTTAATACGCAGCTATTTTCTAGTACACGATAACTGGATCATACGTGTTCAAACTATCATATACAGTTTTTGCAACGTTAGGAAGAAGGTTTACGCAACCGCCTGATCCTCCTGTTAAATAAGCATTACTTCCCCAGTCTTTTCGCCAGCCGGCATCGTGGAATCCTTGACCGCTATTTGTGAATGGAACCCAGTAATCTACTTTAACTGCATAATCAGCTTTCCCTACTGCGCTGCCTCTTAGCGTATATGGTGTACGTTTGTATAGAACGTACCACACACCTGGTGATGTATCTTCACCCGTGCTATGTTTACCCGTTACTACATTTGTTGTAACGACTAGTTTGCCATCTTTATAAATCCAAATTTGTTGGTCTGCAATGGATACTTCTGCATATGTGTCTCCTATGCCATTATTCGATGTTGTTTTATAACCGATCCCTTCTTTCTCCCAACCATTCCCGTGAATGTTAGAAGCAGAAAGTGATTTTTCGCCTTTTTCAAAGGCTTGTTGAACTTGTTTTGTCTCTTTTTCCACATCTAGTGCCCAGCCGTATCCTTGTCCTTTTACTGATATAACCGAACCAGAATGTGTTTTAAAAGCGAAGTCTTTATGTAATGTAGATTTAGCCTTATTAATTTCAGCAACCTTATTCTTAATATCGCTCGCATCGATTGTCACTTTCATATCCTTTGACATAGAGGCATTTTGAATTAAATCTTTCGCTTTTAACGAATACACTTCATCCTGCACTTTATAATCAACAGACTGCGTAAGAAGATTTTGTAATGCTTTCTCTTCTTTTTTAATAATTGGATCTTCTTCTTTAATAGGTTGTATGTATGCAGACTTTAGATGAATTTCGCTTTTATGCTTCTGTTTATCGTAATCTTTTAGTAAACTCGCAACGTCATATTGTTTTCCATCAACACTCTTCGAAATTACAACTTTTCCTTGTTCAAGCTTCGCCATAGCATCTTGAGGCTCTTTTAATTGTGTATTCATAGAAACAAGCTTTTCTTCTACAAGTTTTTTCATCGTTTCACTACGATACTGCTCTGCCTTTTCTGGTAGCAATGAATACTCTTTTTCCTTTGCAGAAGGGAAAAATGTCCACTGGCTTTTTAATAGTTTCTTAACCTGCGGCAAATCTTTTTCCGTCAGTTCCGTCTTTGTCTCTTTTTCATCTAAAATTTGTTGTTGATCAATATAAACTTTGTTTGCTAATCCAGATGTTTTTAATTTCTGCATTGCCTGATCAGCGCTCAAACCACCGACTTTTGTATCATTAATCGTAACATTAGAATTGAAGTGAGTTGCCTGATAATAGCTCATTCCTCCAAGGAGAAGTGCAAGTACACCGCCACCTGCTGCGATAAGCTTCCAATTTGTAAAACGTTTTTTGGATCTTACCCGTTTTTTCTCAACTTCTTCAACAGATTCATTTACTGTATTGTTGTTCATCAATCTTTCCCCCGTATACATTAACGTCAATTGATTTTAAACCAAAACCATTGAATAGTGTACCTTATTTTTCCTGAAATTTCATTGTTTTTAACTAGGTTTTATCTCATTTAATCGTTAAAAGTTAGATTTTTTATAGAAAGATATATAAATATGGTAGATAAAGTGAAAAAGGAACCACATCAATCGAGCTATTATGGGCCCTAGTATTCCCTGAATTTTGAAGAGTAGTACTCTCCATGAACTTTAACTTAGTGAAATAAATGTTAGTAGGTTCAAGTTAGAGGATAGCACCTTAGCATGTCTTCTATTTGTGAACATTTTAATATCGGATTTTTATAAATATAGAATTCCCCTATGCTTCCCGCTTTTCACCAAGGTTCACAACATCTACTATCAGCCTAACTCATTTCACCTTATGACCTTTTATCAGCAATAATTTTAAGTTTCTTTAAACTATTATATATGTTTGTACCACGCTTTATTGATACGTTCAACCTTTACAGGTGTTGAAGTTTTTGACTCATTCTTTGTTATAACCCTATTATTAGAACATCCTGCAATAATAAGGCAGCATGTAACCAATAAAACCAATAATATAAATTTATTCAAATAGCCACTCCTATATAAGTAAAATATTATATTGAGAAAATTAAACATACCATCGAATCTTTGTAAAAACAATATATTTACTAGTTTTATTTTCATTAGCGGATTAATGGACGCTTTAAGGTGCTTTTTTTGCATTTATAAGGGTAAAACTTCACGTTCATCAAGTCAAGGTTCAATTTCTGTTTAATTCGCTCTCAGAGTTTATTCCCATATAAAAGATGGCTATTTTTCTTGAAAACTAAGTATCTTCCAAAACAAAAAACTGTAGACTCCATATACATTTATTCAACTAACTTCTCCCCTGTAACAATCTGAAACAAAGTGGCTGCATTTTTCCCATCTAATTGAACGTACTGGCTATTCCCCGCTATGATTTCTATTTTATCCTTATTAGGAATTACCCAAATTTGATACAACACAGCTTTCGCCTCTATTTTCAGATTTTTAAATTGAAAAACAAAATGATAATCAGCTGGACGAGACATTTGCACTTTTTTATTTTCAAAATGAGTATCATTTAATATTTTCTTTACTTGCTGAACTTGCTTATTATCTGTAACTACCTTCAAATCTTCATATGTATCATCTACATGTTTTTGCACTTTGATCGTTTGATTTTCATTTCCTGTTATATTCGAACAACCCGTTACTATGAATATAACTATGGCAATAAAAACTACAGATAAATTTCTCCCCTTCATATTCATCAACCTCATTTCAATCAAAATACGAACATTGTAAAATAAAGGGAATATTTTTATAGTTAGCAATATAAAGAGTAACAGAAAGGAGTGCCTTCCATGCAGCTAAAAACATACACTTGGAAAAGTTATACGTTTCTCATTGTAAGTATATTCGGTACGATTAATCTTTTTCTTTTCACACCTATTTTAGACAGAGTTGGGGTAGAATATGTCATGCCTTTCGCCTACTTCATATTAGCTTCCGCTGTTATAGCAATCCTATTAGCGGTAATATCTTTTTGTAGTCGAATGAAAGGAAAATTTTAGCGATTATCGGTTTATGTTTTACTCTATTTAATACAGCAATTATTTTATTCTTCCTTTGGTTCGGTTACCATTTCACTTAAGTGAAATATAAATAAACTCCATAAGCTACAAATAAAATTAATAAAATGAAAATTCCGAGCACCGTGTATATCATCCATTTTAAGTTTGAACTCATATACTCCCCCTTCTGACCCCAAATAATTCCATTATATAACAAAAAGCATTGGATACCCAATGCTTTTTCACACTTACGCAAATAAAGATGTATTCGCATATAAAGCTGGTGAACCACCTGAATGTACGAATAAAATGTTGTCTTCTTTTTTAAATGTACCTTTTTTAATTAAATCGATTAGTCCCGCTACTGCTTTACCCGTATACACTGGATCTAGTAAAATACCTTCTGTTTTTGCTAACAGCTGCACTGCATCCACCATCTCTGGCGTTGGTAACGCGTAACCTGGTCCTACATATTCATCAAAGCATGTAACAGCTTCGCGCGGGATAAAGTTTGGAATACCAACGTGAGCTGAAGTTTCATCTACAAGTTTTGCTACTTTCTCTTCTTGCTCTGCTTTTCCTCTACTTACGTTAATTCCGATTACTGGGATGTGACTTTGTGTTCCAGCAAAACCTGTAATTAAACCAGCGTGCATGCCGCCGCTACCGCTTACGCAAATGACTGAACTGAAATCAATTCCTTGGTCAAATGATTGCGCCATAATTTCTTGCGCACAAGCAACGTATCCCATTGCGCCAGTAGGATTTGATCCACCAACTGGAATGACATATGGTGTGTTCCCTTTTTCACTTACTTCTTTCGCAACCTTATGCATCTCTTCCATAAGATCTGCTCCGTTCGGTACAACAATGACATTTTCAGCACCTAGTAAATGATATAAGAAATAGTTTCCATTAAAGTCTGGCTTCTCTTCTGGCTCAAGCCCTTCTTCTAATACAAGAATACATTTCATTTTCTCTTTCACCGCAGCTGCCAGTGTCAGGCGGCAATGATTGGACTGAATACCACCAGCTGTAATTAACGTATCTGCACCCTTTGCCTGTGCATCCGCAACTAGAAACTCTAACTTTCTCGTCTTATTACCACCAGCTGTTAAACCAAGTAAATCATCTCGTTTAAAATAAATAGTCGGTCCACCAAGTGCTTCAGAAAAATTGTTTAATTTCTCAATTGGTGTATATGACTCTGTATATTTTTTTCTCGGGAATTTAGCTAAATTCATTAATAACGCTCCTTTTGTACTTCTTTTACAATGTATGTAACGTTACTATTATTGCATGTAAAAATGATGAAGTCATCTTTCTGGGGGAAAATGTATTGGAATTCGGCTTTGGTGAATGAAATTATAACTTCAATACGGTACATGAAATTTATATCAGCGATTCTTAACTCATATCGGCGATTTTCAAATTATATCGACCGATTCTTAATTTATATCAGCGATTTTTTAAATATATCGACTTATCGACAAAAAACAACAAAATAAAAAGAGCCCACACATTCAAATGTGGGCTCCCTCCAATCACTTATTTGCCGAAAAACGGAGTAACTGTGTTAATCCTGGCTCTAAATTCATTTCGCCTTTATGGCGTACGTATACGATTTTGTCCCCGTCAAATTTGGGTGGGTTTCCTGGATTATAAGTATGCCACTCGTCCGTTCCTTCTATAGAGTACTCCATGTATTCTGTTGCACCGACGATTACGTTTTTACTATCATCTGCCGTTATATTTGGTGCCATTTGTGCAATTTTCGAATCACTAATTAATAATTTTTTTATTTCCTTATCACGTTTGTAATCATATGCTGTCACCATTACATCGCTACCATATGCTTTCACTTGCAACCCTTGTTTAAATGAATAGCCATCAGGAGCAGTCTTCTCTCCTCCATTTGGTCCAGCCGACATCCAGCCCGTTTCAATCCCGCCCGTATTTACAACAGTAAATCCTTTTTTATCTCCGCCTGCAATTTTCTTTTTACCAGCCCAGTCCGGTAAGTTTAAATCCCAATGCGTATGACTCGTAAAGAAAACGACCTGCGGATAGTCTTTTAATATATCGTACAATTTATCAACGTTTAAATAGTCTTGTAAATATGGTGATTGTCTTGACCCAGACACAGTATCAGGTAAAACGTGATGAGAGAAAATGAAAATTGGTTTATTTTTATCTTTTTGGCTGTACTCTTCTAAATTTTGTTTTAACCAACCTAGTTGCTCATCACTCATATATACTTCGTCCCACATTTTTGAATCGTGGTATTTCATATATTTTTCAGTTCCTAAAAATAAAAGCGGATAACCGTCTAATTCTTTTTTATGATATACCTTTTCTTGTCCACTAAATTTCAGATAGCGGTTAAATAAAGTTTCCTCAGTTACACCATTTGGCCATGTACTTTGAGAGAGCTTCCCATCAGCTGTCCATTTACCAGCGTAAAACTCATGATTCCCAACAGTTGACCATACATTCTCTGGATGTTTATTTTTGTTTAATACACGCTTCACATCATCATATTGGAACTGTTGTCCAGTTGGCGTTATATCCCCATTCATAATAAGTGCTCTAGAAAGTGGCGTTACTTTATTCATATCTTTTAATACGTGATCAAAATCTCCTAAATCACCTTGAATGTCACTAATAACATTAAAAGTTGTAGCTGATTTTCGAACTTGCTCTTTCCCTTCCGCATGCGCTGAAAATGTCGGTAATAACGCCGCCATAACAGCTAATGAAGCAACTGCCTTTTTCATACAAATTCTCCCCCTAATAATAAAATGTATAAACTGACATGTTTTGCTTTCTCTTAGGTGCTTGTCCAATTCACATTATAAAGAGGGATTGTAAAGATAGATGGAGTAAAAATTTAAGTGTTTTTTAAGAGATTTTGTCTTTTTTACACGCCCCATTCAACAATTAACACTAATTTTTCTATTAACCTACTAATATTAACTGAATGTAAATTTATACGATACATCACTTCGTTTAATCTGTTGTGTTTTAATTTCCTTTACACAATTTCAATAAAGTACTTTACCATTTTAAATTCTCTTCATTAATCCTCAATTTCTATTCCAGCTTGTTTTAATGGTTCTAATACTTTCGGATAACACATTGAAATATACTCCACTGTTTTTAAATTTTTTAGATTTTGAAATCCTTCAACAGATATAACATCAAATAAACTGTCTTCACCGTCCCAATCAGGCTTTAAAATATGATAAATTTCATTCCCGCCATCAAAGCAAAGGGATTCAATCTTTTCCAAATCACTTATTTCCAAAGTTAACTCTTCTAAAAAATCTCTGATTTCAACAATTGGTCCAGCTCCTGCATACCATTCGAAATTATTCGTATACTTATCTATTAAGTCTTTCAATTCCATTTGAAATAGTGGCTCTTTATCTAATAAAGCTTCAATTACCACTAATTTAAAGTTAAAATCCTGAAACATTTCACTCTTTCCCATTTTAACTTCCTCCTATATTGCCCCTGTCCTAGGGTTTTAATCTCCTTTACACAACTTCCAAAAAGTACTTTACCTTTTTAAATTCTTTTCATTTAATCCTAACAGCTCTGGTAAAATAAAACCCCCATCTTTTCTAATCAGTACATCATCAAACCAAATTTCACCACCGCCGTACTCTGGCCTTTGAATGTTTACTAAATCCCAATGTATCGCTGATGTATTCCCATTATCTGCACCTTGCAAGGAATCTCCAATCGCTAGATGAAAACTACCATTTATTTTTTCATCAAATAACGTATTATTCATCGGATGTAGTATGTAAGGGTTAAAAGCTAGCGCGAATTCTCCAATATATCTTGCTCCCTCATCCGTATCAAGAATGCGATTTATTCGCTCTGTATCATTTGCATATGCCTCTATTATTTTCCCATGTTTAACATGTAACTTTATATTTTGAAACGCATAACCTTGTTGAATGGAAGCTGTGTTAAATGTTATTACTCCATTTACAGAATCTTTAACAGGTGCTGTATATATTTCGCCATCCGGGATATTATCCGTACCATCCCCCTTTAAAACGCCTATTCCTTCAATGGAAAACTCCAAATCTGTTCCTTCTCCAATTATCCTCACTCGTTTTGTCTTTTCCATTAATTCTTTTAATGGCTCCATCGCTTTCGACATGTTGTTGTAATCTAGCGTACATACATCATAATAGAATTTTTCATAAGCCTCCGTGCTCATATTTGCTTCTTGTGCAGAAGCCGCATTCGGAATGCGAGTTGTCACCCATCTCTTTTTATACACCGCTTCACTATGAGCTTTTCCGAATATCTTTTGGTATAATTTCATTTTTCTGCTGGTACATCCGCTAATTCATATGCATTTCTAGGACTACGAAGATTAATATACACTTGCATCTTACTTAAGCGGTAACATTCCCAATCTGCTAATAACTGAAATTGCTCTTCAGATCCAGACAAAATTAATTGCCTCGTAACAGAAACATCGCGCATTGATACATGTGCATATCCCCCTGCTTTTTCCACTGACTTAATAATCTCACGAACTACTATAGGATCTACTTCCGTAACGCTTTGAATTAACACTTGGTCACCAGGCTGTACTTTCGTAGAATGGTTGACTAGTATATCTGCTAATTTAGATAGTTCTTGCTTCATTAGACTCTTCACTCCTTTTTCATCCAGAAAACTGCTGAAAAATAACCAATTAAAAACAAAATATATAGGTTCCAAACACTTGAGATTGCTACTATTCCAAGATAAAAGGTTATTGGTAAAAACCAAACGCCGTAAAATACCATTAGAAAAGCTTCCCTAGAAAATACTGTAATAACTGCTAAAAAAGAAGGAAGCAAAACCAGGAAAGAAACAGTACTCAATACTTCTTTACTAGGTGCTCGATTACTATAAGGATTAAAAAACAGAAAAACTATCGAGAGTACAAACATACTTATATAATACAAGCATCCCAATATAAACAATAAGATTATTTTTCATACTCTTAATCCCCTTCCAATAACCATATACTTACTACTTCCCAGCACCACGTATTATTCCCTTGTTTTCCACAAAAAAGACACAGAGATTCCTCTCCATGCCTAATAATCCCCTACCTCTTCACCGCATGCACATAATGCACCGTCTCAAAAGCTTCTAAATAATCATTTCGTCCTTCAAAATATAATGTATTTATGTCCTCTGGTGATAAATGCTCATAAATGAGTAAGCCCGCCTTCTCTAACAGTGCTTCCATTTCATTATAAGAAAAACATGATTTCATCGGTTCTCCGCCTACCGCTGCCATTTTTACCATATTTTCAACTCGGTTAGACAACCCTTTTTCCGTAAATAAGTTTTCATCGGGATAATCAAAAACGATAGAACTCCCTTCTGGAACCATCTCGAATAGACATTCTATTAAACTGGAAAGTTCCTCTTTCGTTAAATAATATGAAACACCTAAAAGACTAAAGAAAGTCTTTTTATGTTCAAATCCTTCATTCCTTAACTGTTCATAGGAAAATCTTTTCGTGAAATCCATTGAAACAAAATGAAGGTTGTTTGGAATTTCAATTTCTGCTTCTTTTATTCTTTCCTTCTTAAACTGCTGCGTAGAAGGATGATCCACTTCAAATATTTCTAATTTATTTTCTAACTCTCGGTTTCTAAAACTAAACGTGTCTAAACCTGCACCGAGTATGACGTATTGTTTTGCACCTAATGTAATTTCATGTAATAATACTTTTTCACAATATGCCGCACGTGCTAAAGGTGTTGGTGATAATTGAACTTGCGTAATCCATTTTAATATTTCTTTCGGATTATCTTGAAACTGCTCTGCAATGTCTGTATTGAAAAAATGTATTCCTTGAACCATGTTCGTTTCAATGTCGTTACGTTCTTGTTGTGAAATGAACTCTTTAGCTATATAATCATCAAATATTTTCGGACGATCAAATTCACTATGATATGCCCTGCTGAAAGCTGATACTAACGACGTTACACTTGACTCACCTTTTTTCACGCACATACACTCCTTCATTTTGACAATAAAAATAGGGTCCCCCCGGCCAGGAGAACCCTATTATACACTTTATTTTTATATTGGTAAATTATAGCACAAATAAGTTTTTTTGTCAAGTTTCCAGCCTACTATCACTTCGGCACTTTGTATATTCTCTGGCAGGAAAATATTCAATCTACATTGAATATTCCAGACTATAACAACACACATGGAGGCCAATATGAAACGATTCGTCATTATTACGGTAGGAAAAACACACAGCGGTAAAACTACATTCGCAAAGGCTTTAGAAAAAGAGTTACCCCACTCTTTCGTTATGGATCAAGATAACCAAGCTGAATTTATTAACACGCATTACGAAAAATTACAGCCGGCTGAAGGCCCTAATACATTTAAGCACGGTCTTTCGAAATTCATTGTTGATTATGCGAAAGGACATACAAATTTACACCTTATTATTAGTAACTCCAATCGCAGTAAAAACGGAAGGTTATATTTACTAAACGAATTATTTCCACAAAATGAATATGTACGCATACTCGTTCATTTTGACATTCCAGATGATGTACTTTACGAAAGAGTGGCTCGAAGCACACGAAGTACCAATATTTTTAGAGGTAGTTATTCTAGTTTCAAAGAAGTTCTGAATCGCCAACAGGCCGAGTCACTTCACGAAGATGTTGTAGATCCTATAGAAAACGAGGCTGATTATTTGTTTGTTATCCGCAATAATAAAGATGTAAACTTTACTATTGAAGAAATTGTTCATCTAGCTAAAGATTTGTCTCCTACTCCAAAATAAGAGACTATAAGAATTACATAATGATAGATTATTATGCAAATCCTTCCTCTAAGCGCCTAACATAGTATATAATGATAAAATAATCTACTTCTATATGCTCAATTTTACACAAAACAGCTCATGCATATGAAAGAAAAGAGGTACAAAAATATGAAAACAAAACAAACAATCGCTGCGTCTACACTAGCTTTAGCAATGATTGCTGGCGCAAACTCTGTTCATGCGGAAGTAACTGATGCTACTCCTCAGCAAAGTACGGGAGATCGATTAGCTGAAATTAAGCAACATAAACAAGAGTTAGATGCGAAATTGCAGCAACACAAAGAAAACGTGGATCAAACATTGAATGAACTTAACAAAGTTAAGGAAAATGTTGATACGAAGGTGAATGAACTACACGAGCGTAAACAAGTTGCCGATGAAAAAATTAACGAAATGAAGCAACGTAAAGAAGAGTTCGATGCAAAACTTCAGCAAGATAAACAAATCGCCGAAGATAAAATCGCGGAAATAAAAGAGCATAAAAAACAAGTAGAAGATAAAGTTGCTGAAGTGAAAGAACATAAGCAAAATATCGATAATAAGGTTAATGAGATTAAAGAACATAAACAAACTGTCGATGAAAAAGTGAATGAAATGAAACAACATAAAGAGAACATCGATCAAAAGGTTAATGAACTTAAGGAAGTTAAAAAACAAGTCGATGAAAAGTTAGCTGAGTTAAAGAAAGCGAAACAAACTGCTGAGGACAAACTTGCTGAGCTAAAAGAAAACAAACCGAATACTGGTAACACGTTAGAGGAACTTAAGAAAATTAAAGGCAATTTAGATAGCCTTTCCGCTAACTTAGAACTAGCTAAACAAGATGTGAAAAACAAACTAGCTGCATTACAAGAAGCTAGACAAGATTTAATCAATAAAATTAACGAGATTAAGCAATCGAAACAAACTGTTTCAGACGATTTATCAAAGAAAAAACAAGACTTAGATATTAAAATCAACGACTTTAAACATACTGAGAAAAAAATTGATGACAAATTAGCTGAGTTACATACAACGAAGCAAAATGTAGATAACAAGATCAATGAAGTATCTCAATCGAAACAAACAGAAACAAAAACTGGTACTACAAATGCAAACAATAATGCTAGAGAACTCCCTAACGCTGGTAGTGAGCAATCAAATAATATGGCTTTAGGTATGTTATCTGTTTTAAGCGGCGTTTTATTAGTTGCGCGCAATAAAATTAAAACGTTATTCTCAAAATAAAGCCATTATACTTATTAGAAATAATTATACAAAGGCCAACCGCATGTACGGTTGGCCTTTTTCTTTATATTAATTGTCCATCTCGAAGCGTCAATATACGATCACATACATCAAGCATTCTTTCATCATGTGTAATCATAATGGCTGCTTTTTGGCTCTCTTTCACTTCACGTTTCATCATTTCAACAACTTCACGTGCGCGTTTTGAGTCTAAGCTTGCCGTTGGCTCATCCGCTAATATTAAATCTGGGTTGTTCATGAACGCACGAGCAATTGCTACCCTTTGTTTTTCCCCACCAGATAGTTGATTTGGATAATGATTTTTTCTTTCTCCTAATCCAAATGCCGCTAATAAATGATCCGCGCGCTTTTCTGATTCTTGTTTACTTTCTTTTTTCAGCTTTGCAATGTAAAGTAACTGTTCCTTCACATTTAAATATGGAACAAGGTTTGCGAACTGGAAAATGAAACCGATTTTTTTCAAACGAATATCTGTCATTTCCTTTTCTGATAACTGTGTAATATTTTGCTCACGAATGTAAATATCCCCTTTTGACGGTGATAATAGTGCACCCGCGATTGATAATAACGTACTTTTTCCTGATCCAGAAGGACCGACGATTCCGATAAATTCTCCAGCTTTCACATCAAGTGATATCGGATGAAGGGCTGTTACTTCCGTATTCCCTTCTCCATACACTTTACTTACTTTGTCTAATTTTAATAATGAAGTCATTACATCCCGCCTCCAATTGCTTCTAGCGCATCAACTTTTAATACTTGGTATAACGAAATAAGTGTTCCTAAAATACTAATGACGATAAAGATTGCTGCATATTGTGCAATCATCGGTGTTGTTAATAAGAACGGCATACCTGCTGGTAAAATTTGTTCTAATCCTTGTACAAGAACGATACTGATTACCATCGCAACGACTGATAAGAATAACGCCTGCACGACTAAGCTATTTGCTAAATACGAGTTCTTTGTACCGATTGCTTTTAATACACCTAATTGCTGTGTTTTTTGCAGTGTAATGACGTAGAAGAATACACCGATTAATAAAGCAGCGATTACAAGTAAGAATGCAATGATCATCGTTAATGTTCCTTGCTCTTCTTTAAATCCTGGAATACTTTGCAGTACTTCTTTTTTATCGATAACGTGAGCATTTTTAATCTCTTTATCTGTATTAAGTGCAATCGCGCTATAATCTTTTTGGTTTGGTTGTGTAATAGCACCCCAAACGTCTTCATTTACATAAACGACTGGTGTATGGCTAAACATTTGATCTTTCGTAAATCCAACGATTGTAAATTCTTTCTTTGAAACAGGATCGATAATTGTATCTCCAATATCGATTCCCTTCTCTTTAATCGATTCGTCAGCAACCATTTCGTTATTTGCTGTACCTAATTTCTCACCTTTTACAATGTTCGGTTCTAAAAATGTATCGCGTTCACTTGAGAAAATAGCGATATCAACCTTTTTCGAACTATCTTTCTTTTCATACGTTGAAACTTTCACACGAAACGGGACTGCCTCTTTCTCTCCTACTTGATTTACTACATTATCTACATCGTCTTTCTTAATTTGTGAACGAAGTAATTTATTTTCCGCATCATCTGCTAAAACGAACTTGTTTGCCTCCATATTTTGAATCGATGAAGCATTATCATATGATAATCCATTTGCTAATCCTGAAATCACAAGGACTAAAAATGATAATAACACCATAATCAATCCGATTAATCCGTATCTTAATTTTGATTGTTTTAATTCACGCAGAGCTAAAAACATTTCGCTCGCTCCTTCCTCTTTCTTTCTATGCACTTATCATAAAAAAGAAATATGAACGGAATATGAACAGAAGATTACAGAGTTTAAGATTCAATTTTCAGAAAGTATTGAAAATAATTGAAATCCTTGATACAATTCAGTCAAATAATCTTGACCGAGTAATTTTATTAAAGGAGTTGATCATGTTGAAGCCCGTATTAACACTAACTACTTATAGTCAACTAAAAGCATTAAGCGATCCACTACGTGCCGAAATGATGATACGTCTATGCGAACGTCCTTATACCGGACAATTACTATCTGAGAAATTCGGCATTTCAAGGGCGAAAATTCATTATCATTTAAAAGAATTAGAAAAGAATGGTCTTATAGAGATCGTTTATACAGAAGAAAAGAATGGCATCGTTCAAAAGTTTTATCAATCTGTCGCGAAAGGCTTTACCCCTGCCGCAGATCTATTACCTCATTTAGAAATAGTAAGCGAATCGGGTCGCCAAATATTTTTACAAATGATAGAAAGAACAAAAAGCCAAATTCTCGCTGCACCAGAAGAAGCTTTTACATTACGAAATGCAAGTGAAGACCCAGCTAAGTGGAATTACGTTTCATCCTGCTGGGAGTTTGATGCTACGCCAGAACAATTTCAAGTGTGGGTGAAAAAATTTCATCAATTGATGGCTGAATTAAACGAAATCACAAAAGGTGCAGATAAAGATCCGAATAGTAAACCTTATTATATTTCTACTACTGCACTTCAAATCGCAGAGAGAACAATGCAACAATTTGTTAAAGAAGAAGAAAAATCGTAATACGATTTTTTTTACTGAGACGGTCAAATTTATTTTACCGAATAAATTTATCCGACATTAACGGGCAGTAAAACTCTAACCTCAAAATTCAACTAAAAAAAGAAGTTAAGTGGGAGATTAACTGCCCGTAAACGTCCGATTGGTGGGGGCTGATAATCAGTGGGGATGAACCTCCCACTGATTAAAGTTTCACTTTATTATAAAGGAGTAGATTAAATGGACATATTGAAAAACCGGAATTTCCTCTTATTATTTTTAGGGAGAATTTTTACAAACATAGGAGATAGCTTGTATTATGTAGCCGCGATGTGGCTCGTATATAAACTAAGTGGTAATCCTTTTTATTCTGGATTGGCTGGTTTCCTTACGTTACTACCTTCTGCATTACAATTTCTTACCGGCCCATTCGTTGATAGATGGCCAATTAAAAACACCCTCGTCATTACACAAGTTTTGCAATGCATTCTTATATTAATCATTCCTATTACACACTACTTCGACCTATTAACAGTCCAACTACTACTCATCATCATGCCCATCGTAGCCTTTATCGAACAATTCGCCTATCCTGCACAGTCAAAAGCTTTACCACTTCTACTGCATAAAACACAATTATTAAAAGGAAACTCTCTCTTCTCATTTGCGTATCAAGGCATTGATTTAATTTGTACGACGCTTTCTGGAATATTAGTAGCACTATTTGGCACGATCACTTTATATGTAATTGACTCTTTCACATTCGCGATTACTGCCCTTTTGTTCTTTTCATTGAAAATACCAAAGCAAACCGAAACAGGTACAACACTTTCAACTAAACAATATTTCTCTGATTTAAAAGAAGGTTTTTCAATCGTCTTCCGTTCCTTAATGGGCGTATTCTTAATCGGTTCCGTTGTCGCTAATTTTTCAATTGGTATGACGATGGCCATACTCCCTTCTTTCGCTGATTCTTTAGGGGGCGTGAAGTCATATGGCTTCTTCTTAGCTGCTATATCAGCAGGTAGTCTCATCGGTGCATTATTCAGTTCATGGGTTGGTAAACGTAATGTTGGCCGTGTCTCTATTATTGGCTTTGCGACTGGCGCTACCTTTTGGTTTCTCTCTACAATCGTACCGTTTCAATGGCTATCTATTCTCTTATTCGGCCTAGCTTGGATTCCAATTGGTGCAACCAACATATTATTTGCGACAATTAGCCAAATTGTAATTCCAAATCAATATATTGGCCGCATCAATTCAGTCATGCGAAGTATGAGTACAATTGCTATGCCGATCGGTTCTTTAATTGGCGGATACACTGCAAATGTATTTAGTAGCCAACTCATTTTCGCGCTCGCTAGCATCGGGATTTTATTTATTTCTCTCGTATGGCTACTTCATCCGAAATTACGAGCATTGCCGAAAGCTGATGAGATTACAGCGGATACTTTTGGGGTGCAGTTTAAGGAGGAGCGCGGGAAAGGTGCTGCTTTATAGCAAGCAAACATAACCCCGTTCTAAATTTGGGACGGGGTTAAAAATATAATAATAAAGTCGTTTGAATATCTAAATTTTATTCAACAAAAGCACCAAAACGGCAGTTAACGCTTTGATGGCCAAGCCCCCTGCATTTTCCTTAATTGAATAATTTGTCCTGTATGATAAGCATCATGAAGCATGATATCCAGTAATTTCCCCTCTAGTGAATTTTGCTCAAGCTCTCTTTCGGAAATTGCACTTAATACCTGTCTTAAATTATGTTGAGCATCTTCAGAACGTTCAACGACTTTCTTCCATTCCATATCATCATTAGATTGCTTAGTAAGATAAAATGTCTCATTTCCATCAAGGTTATGTGTCCATTCACGGCCTTCCAAGTTGGCAGCAAGCCTCTCTTTGTAATAAATGAGATGATTAACGTTCTCCCAAATGGTATTCGTTTCCTCACTAGATGGTTTCCACATAGCCTGTTCGGCTGTAAGTCCTTCTATAGCATGTTTAAACGGTGCATACCAACTCTCTTTATCGAATGTTGAATCTAGTTTATTTAATAACAAGTCAATTCGTTTCAAAATAATTTCCTCCCTAAATAGCGAAAGTTTCAATAAAATCCTTATAACTCTGTAGAGATTCTACATTTTCAAATAAACTTCCTCCTAATCTTATTCTACAAACAAGTCCAATTATGGAATAGGATTACTCACATCTTTAAAACAACTCTTTTCACTTTACACATAGACTAACGAACAAAAAAGAGGCCGTTCCCAAACAGCCTCTTCCCTCTATTTTGGAAGCTCAACTCGAACAGTCGTCCCTTCCCCTTTCGTACTATACACTGAAACGTTTCCATGATGCAGTTCAACAATCTTCTGCACAATCGATAACCCTAAACCGCTACCTTCTACGTTTCTTGCTCTTGCTGTATCCACCTTATAAAAACGATCAAAAATACGATCCATTTCTTCTTGCTCCATACCGATTCCGTTATCGGATATAGAGATTATAACGCTAGACTCTAACTCTTCGACGAAAAACTCGATGGTCCCACCATCGTTTGAAAATTTAATGCTATTCGTAAAGATATTACTCCATACTTGATGAAGTAAGTTTTCATCACCTTGTATTGTAATGTCCGGCACATCAAACTCAACAGCGATATCTTTTTCACGCCATTTCCATTCCAGCATAAAGATGACGTCTTTAATTTGTTTTTGCAAATTGAATTCTTTTATTTGTAATACTTTCTCTTCTTTATCTAAAGAAGCTAGCGTAAGTAATTGTTTACATAAACTAGACATTCGCTTACTTTCACCTTCAATAATTTGTAAGTAATGATTTCTTTCTTCTTCACTCATCTTTTCTGTTTGCAATGTTTTCGAAAAACCTTGTATAGAAGAAAGCGGCGACTGGAATTCATGTGAAACGTTCGAAACGAATTCTTGTCTCATTTCATCTAACTCTTTTATACTTTTCGTCATCTTTTGGAAACTTGTAGATAATGTGCCTATTTCATCTTTTCGTTTTACGTCTAATTCAATTTCATATTCCCCACTCGCAATTTTTTGCGTAGCCTTCGTAAATTTACGAATGGGACGAACGATATATCCTGCGGCAATTGCTATAAAGATAATGCTTAATAGTACGATAAACCCAAGTAATACCGCTAAGAAAATTCGCATCTCGCCAAATTGGTTCTGAATATCGGGACGAATAAATAAAGCGTACTGTTTATCACCGTGCTTTACCGGTACACCGACACTATTTATTAATTCATTATCGAAAAAACCGGTAATAAATAGGCGAGTCGGATATGTGGAAACACCATTAAACGTTTCGCCATTCAACACTTTACGGACGGTATCATCACTTATTGTCGTCTTACGAAACGCATTACCGATACGCTTTCCATTCTTTTGATCATCGACAATATAAATTTCATATCCTAATTTTGCGATAGAATGTAAATATGCCTCTTGATTTCCTTCACTTTGCTTTTCATATAATGACTTAACTTCTTCCGCATACGTTAAAATCTTCTCACTGTTATACGGTTTTAACTTCACTTGATAATATACGTTCGTTAATAAAAAGCCAATAATACTACTAAGTAGCATAATACCGACCGTCATAAAAACAAATCTAGAGTATAATGATTTCATTTTATTTCAACTCCAACTTATAACCGAGTCCGCGCACTGTTGTAATTTGAAAATCATCCGTTCGTTTGGAGAAACGATCTCGGAGCCTTTTCACATGAACGTCAACCGTTCGTTCATCCCCTTCAAAATCCATTCCCCATACTAACTCAATTAACTCTTCTCTTGAAAATGTTCTCCCAGGATAACTAGCTAATTGTGATAATAATTCAAATTCCTTTAATGGAAGCAAAATCGTCTGCCCGTTACACTTTACTTCAACACCTTTACGATCAATTGTCGTCCCGTGAAGTGTAATTATGTCCGCACTCAGCATTTGATAACGGCGCAATAATGCTTTCATACGAAAAATGACTTCAGCTGGTTCAAATGGTTTTACGATATAATCGTCTGTACCAGAAATAAATCCTCTTTCTTTATCGACTAACTGATCTTTCGCCGTTAATAAAATAACAGGAATATCATGATACTTACGAATTTCTTCACATAACGTATAACCATCAACGAACGGCATCATAATGTCTACGATCGCAAGATGAATATTTTCCTTCTCTAATACTTCTTGCGCTACCTTTCCATCTTCTGCTTCAAAAACTTTAAATCCCTCTTTTTGTAAATGGTAATGTAACAACTCTCTAATATGCTTATCATCATCAGCTAATAAAATATGTATCATCTTCATTAAACCCTCTCTTGTTCATCCTTATACATCACTACATTAAAAAACAATTAGATTTTTTGCAAGAAAAAGAATCTATTTTGAAAACAGATGATTCAAAATAGATTCTCACGTTTCAGTATTAAGATTATTTTAATCAAAAACAACTTTTAAGCCTTAGAAATATCAACAAATCCTTCTCCGAATACATCACGAACGTCGTGTATAGCGATGAACGCAGCCGGATCTGTAGTTTGAACAATCCTCTTTAGTTTCACTACTTCTTGCTTATTAATAACAACGTAAAGAATGTCCTTCGGCGTTTTCGTGTAATAGCCATGACCTGAATACACGGTAACTCCTCTGCCCATTAAGGTTGTCACCTTCCCGGCAATTTCATCCGGTTTATCCGAAATAATCGTAATGGCCTTTTTCGGATTTAAACCTTCAATTACAAATTCCATTACTTTCGTTCCTACATATAACATAATAATTGTCAGCATCAGTTTTTCTGCACCAATGATGAAATAAGATGAAAACGCAACGATTAAATCAAAGAACAGTAGACCGTAACTAATGCTCCAGCCTAAGTATTTATGTGTCATCCTCGCTAAGATCGTAGTTCCTGCTGTCGTTCCACCAACGCGAATGATAAGACCAATCCCGCACCCGATAAATATTCCACCGAAAATAGCATTTACCAGCATTTCATCTGAAGTAATCGTCCATCCTTCTGTTAAATGAAGAAATAGCGAGTTCGTAACTACAGCGATAATCGTATAAATCGTTGTGATCTTATTTAAAAATTTATAGCCGACTATTAACAAAATCGCATTTAAAATTAAATTGACTAAACCTGGTGACCACTCAAATAAGTAGTACGTAATAATCGTGATACCTGTTACCCCGCCCTCACCAAATTCGTTCGGAATAACAAATAAATTGACACCTAAAGCAAAAAGGAATGCACCAATAATAATAAAAATAATGTCTGTCGTTCTTTTTTTCATATAGTACCTCACTTCTTATGCAAATATTTCTTCAGATATAAACTCTCACCATTATATCGTGGAATATTCAAATCGAACAGTGGTTTATTTTTATTTTAATATAGGATGATAAATCAACTTTATCCTCTATCCACATGTAATTAAAAAAATATTACAACTGTATTTATTATGTACTACAAAGATAGTTTTGATTTCACATGCCATTCATGCTAAAAACCGAATAGGAACACGTACTCGCATGAACTTCGAGTACAAAACAAATAGGCGAAGCTATAGAATAGGCTTCGCCTCAAGCGTGTGCTCACAGAGATTTATATTCATAAATCTCTGGTTTTTTCACTTATCTTTCTCCATATACTCTTTAATCTTTCGTTCCTCCCACTCTTTTCCGAATATCCCAAATGGAAAAGTTGTTAAACCGTGTATAACGATACCAATCCCCCAACCTCCAAGTGGATATAAAAACCATAATTTACTTGAATCAGAACTTATATTTATGAAAAAAAGCATTAAGTTAACTAGTATATACACCGTTAAATGAATATAAAACGCTTTTAAATTCTCCACCCTTTTTTTAGCTCGTAAATACTTCTCATCTCGCTCCATATATAAACACCTCTTTCATTATTGTATTTTTTAAATTCGCTCCGATTTAAACATCATATTCTAATCGGAATTCCCTTATTCTCAAAAATTTACAAAATAAAAAAGATTGTCTTCATTGCCGAAAGATTGCAGGTGCCAGTGGATACCCTTTTTTGTTCGTAGTACGATACCTTGTGAAAAATCAAATTTCACAATAGAAATAAAACCTTTAAATCTGTATAATGAAATTAATAGTGGTATTTTAATACAGAAAGGTTTTGATAACATGCTAGGTATCGATGTCAAAAAAACAGATGAAGAATTAATTATTTCATGGCAACTAGCTAAGGTTCAAATTCCATTAAGTGATATTATTGAAGTTACAGAAGATGAAACTTATGCTGGTGTAGAAGAAGAAAACGTAATCCGAATTGGAACAGCATATGCTACAACAGATCGAATTTTAATCAAAACCGTAAAACAAAATTATCTATTATTTACGACGAATAGAGTAGCAGTTTTGAATAAAATCAATGCATAAGCATTACTTGAAAACACTTGTCTGTATAGGTTTATTCGATTCAACTGTATACCCGGATTTTAAAAATTATTATAGATACAATGATGTACCTTAGCCCCAAATATAAAATAAAGAAAAAAGTACTCAGCAAATTGTCATACACGCGACCATTTGCTGAGTACTACATGATACATTTATTATTTACAGAAGTCTAATTAAGACCAAATCCAAACATCATCATTATTTTCAACGTTGCTCTTTACGTCATAAACCTTTTCGATATGATCAACTGTGTTCCAATTAATAGAACTTCCGCCCCAGCCTACATACTTCATATCAATTTTTACTTTCTCACCCGTATTAAATACTTGTCCCTTTGTTAGGAAAACATCAATAATCACTTTCTTCCCGTTTAGCGATGGATACTCCACTACGACATATTTAGTAGCACCGACTCCCTCATCTTTCATCGTTCCTACTTTTGCTACTTCTCCAATTACATAATCAGGTGAGCCATCTTCTTTCATATGCATCCCTAACTTGTTTGTTGTATTTTCAATTGCAGTTGCAACCATATATTCTGTAAAATTACGCATCATAGATCCAGTAGCTTTTACTTCATCTCCTACTTTCACGTTTGAAAGTGAATCTATATATACGCTAACAGGTTCTTCGTATTGCTTAGATTTTACAACAATTACACCGTTATCTACTTCTACTACTCGTCCTTCTAACGTCGAGAAATTCGATTCAATAGAAGCTGCACTCGCTTTTGTTACTTCTAGTCCTGGTACATTCGTTCCTGATAATGCTGTGATTCCTAAAGCACCTGCTAAAATTAATTTTTTCATACCCATTATGAAGCATCTCCATTCATGATGATTTTATTTTTGATTGGATACGACCAACCTGTAACTATTATAGTTACAGGTTATAAAAAATAGCAACCCTCTTTCTCATGCAATGATGCATAATGTGATTTTTACATAAAAATCGATTGTTTCTATATTCAACAATACTGCCAAATTCTTGCATAACAGCAGGGAAACGAATTGATGATGAAGAAACTAATGTCATGCATCATATTTTTTCAATGCTACAGTTTGTAGAATCGTAGTCCATTACATTATGTAGGAGCGGAGTTAACATGTTAATAAAACCAAAGAGGTTACAAGCAGGAGATATCGTGGCGACAGTAAGTCCTTCGTGGGGCGGCGCAGGTGATTCTGACATACGATGGCGTTATGAACAAGGCGTAAAAAGATTAGAAGAAGTTTTCGGTCTTACTGTTATTCCAATGCCAAATAGCTTAAAAGGTAGCGAATATCTTTATAACAACCCAGAGGCCCGTGCAGAAGACTTAATGACAGCATTTAAAGATTCCCGCGTGAAAGCAATTATTGCGAATATTGGCGGTGAAGATAGCATTCGCTTACTTCCCTATATAGATTTTAATGTGATACGTGAAAACCCGAAAATTTTTATGGGGTACTCTGACGTTACTATTTCACATTTATTTTGCCATAAAGCAGGTCTTTCCTCTTTTTACGGTCCAGCCATTTTAACGGATTTTGCTGAAAATGTAGAGATGGATCCATATACAATTGAAATGGTAAATCGAACTCTCTTTTCCAATGAAATGATTGGCGAAATTCAACCAGCTCATGAATGGACGAGTGAGCGTTTAGAATGGATAGAGATAAATAAGGATACAAAGCGTACAATGCGGCAAAACAATGGATATGAGTTACTTCAAGGCTCTACCACTGTACAAGGGCACTTAATTGGTGGTTGCATTGAAGTACTGGAATTTGCAAAAGGAACGGAGCTTTGGCCTGAGAGAAAACATTGGGAGGATAGTATTCTCTTCTTTGAAACTTCTGAAGATCATCCAGAACCAAGTTATATAAAGTATTGGTTACGAAATTATGCAGCGCAAGGCATTCTGCAAAAAGCAAAAGGTATTATCTTCGGTAAACCGAAAGATGAACAATATTATGAAGAATATAAACATGAAATACTGCAAGTTATGAAGGAACATCATTTAGAAGATTTACCGATTCTTTATAATTTAAATTTCGGCCATACTGAACCGAAGTTTATTTTACCTTACGGCGCGTTGGCAGAACTTGATTGTGAAAATGTATCTTTTTCTATTTTAGAGAGTGGCGTGGAATGAAGTGTAACTTTAATCAGTGGGGGGTCCATTCACATCGCTATCAAGCTAACATTTTGAAGTACTCCCAAAACAAAAATTTATTCTTTTCATAGGTAACCAAGGACATTTAGTTTATTTTTTCGTTTTAGGGAACAATTAATTTCTTAAGTTGATAGCGATGTGGCGCTATCCCAAAATATAAAAATCTCCTTCAAAAAAGAAAGGCGCCTACGCACCTTTCTTTTTTAACTCACTTGTACTCTCTTCAGCATCCAAAATCCCTTCGGAATCACTTTAATACATCATTGTACGGATCTAATTGCTTTTTAGAAAAGTAATGGATTGTCTCCTTACTTTTCAGTAACATATTTCCTTTTATAATTAAAAAAAATGATATTATAGTTTTTCAATTCTCATATAAAGTCTATTGACTGTATATATCTTTCTCTATATTCTTTAACAGCATTTCCAACCTATCCCTAGTAACTTGATTAAAATGTGGATTTAATTCCTTTATTATGAATTCAAGTAACTCATAGCTTATGTATTCACCCAATTCCAGTGAATATTGTTCAGCTAAAAAAGACTTTAATTTTTTAGAGATATCAATCTTATCCTTTTTACTAATTTTTATCTCCATTCGATAACAAACCCCTCTTAGATTAATCTGAAAAGCTAATTAAAATAACTTTTTATTACCTGAGAACTGGTCACTGTTGCATATCTTTTTTTGAAGTATCTCTGTTTTATATATTACACAGCACAATATATAAAACAAAGCCCAAATACAGAATTTTTAACTTTATCAACTTTTTTAGGAATTCCAAATAAAATTAACTTTTTCATATTATTAAATTTTTTCTATAAATTTTTCATACCTTCTACCTTTTTGGCACTTTCGTTACCGTAAGTTGCAATTTTCCTCATTTTTAAAATAATACAACCTAGACTCAATGCAAAAAGTGCAAATATCCCAAAAGTAACAGTTATAGTATTTAATGATAGACTCCAGCTAATTAAGAAAGATACTAGTGCCCCCCTAAACTGGCCGATGCGATAAATAGACTAGTCACTTGATCAATATTATTTTCCATAATACGGGAATCTATGATTAATGTTATTGGAAAAACACCCGCTATGACTAAACCAATAATGAAGATGACAAACAAATACATACCTGTACCTCGAACAAAGGGAAATAGAGATAAAAGAATCACTAATGTAAAGCAACTAGATGTAATATATGTCCAATAATTAAATTTATGGGCTAGCTTACCTACAAGTATTCTTCCTATAACTATTGCTAGCCAAAAACAAGATATACTTACTGAACTGATTAATTCATTCTCGGTAAGAGTCATTATTGTAGATAAAAAATTTGCAAGATTAGTTTCTATGCCTGCATATAAAAATGCAAAAAGTGAAATGAATAATATAACTGTAATCTTTTAAATTTTAGAGTAAATGAGGAAAGGGATGCTCCTCCCTTTCCATTATTTTGAGGAGAAAAATTTAGAAATTTTGTACGTCCAAACATGTACCAAACAAATAGTGTAAAAATAAAGAATAGTAATATCCCATAAAGAATAAAATACCATTCATAAAATTTTATAATATAATTAACTAGTAACGGAAACCCTAGCGTCCCAACCCCAAACCATACTTCGAGAATGCTAAATTTAGCAGCACTATTCCTTTCTGCTGAAATAATAAAGGAACCCACCGTAGTTTCTAACAAACCCCTAATACAAAGCAAATAACAGTTAAATATGCCCATTCTTTAATATATATAAAACCTCCTAGAACGATGGACATTACTAAAACACCTAATGTTATTGTTTTAAAATAATGATACTTTCTTACTAGTATGGGTGAACTTAGAACACCAAATAAAAAACCCGTAAATTGAAAAAATATTAAAACGCCTAATTGATCAGGGGTTCTTCCATAATATTGTATGAATGAAGGAATTAAACTACCTATGCAAACATGTATTATTCCTACAATAAAATAAAACAAGCAACCATATCTAGTCCTTTATCCGGACAAAAAAATCGATCCAGTCAAAACTTTAAAATTGATAGTTTACCTGTAGGTACCAAAGAATTGAAATGGGTTATTGTGCCTTCAGAAAAAGATCATCCTTCTACTATCTCTTTCAATGTAATGATTGATGTTCCCCTAGGTACTGATTCTATTCGTTGGAAAAATATTTCACATGAATCTAGGACTGAAGCTTACACAAATACCAAATATTATATCGCAAGTCCAATTGGTGCCACTAACAAATTCACTGTGCAAATTTATGCTATTACAAATTAGAAAATAAAGAATCCCAATGGAGTACCATTGGGATTCTTTTTCGATTTCATTTCGTAAACAATAGATGGAGATTAAATTTATTTGCAAATCATTTAAACCATTTGAGAATTTATATTTTGAACGGCCGTTTATTTCCAAAGAAAAATCCAAAAATATTAACTACATTTTCCTGCTTATCATTTACTCAAAACTGGCTTCCAAAGCGATAGGGCAAAAATCCAATTTGTGTCACCATTGCCTTGATAACCTTGAACTGCTTTATACACTTTCCCCTCATATACTACTCTATCACCTTTAGTATATGCTTTTCTCGCATCCCATTTTTCATATGTGGAATCCTCTGCCTTTGTTGTTACATCCAATACATCACTTCTACTAGATTCATTTCCAGCTAAATCAACCGCTGTTACTACATATTTATACGATGTATTAGCCTTCAATTCCTTATCCATAAAGTTAGACTCTTTATTTTAATACTAGTAGAATCATTTCGTTCATAGAGACTATCTTCAATTAATATTAAAAGCTACTTTCTGGTTGCTGTTGTCCATCTTCACCTATACAATTAGTTTGTAAGAACCCTCCTCTTAAGGAAGGCCCTATCTTTTATCAGAAGTAGAATTCAATTTAATGCTTAGGGCAAACATTTTATCGCAGACACTATCAAAGGTACATTGCATCATTTAACAAATATTTTAATCCTACCGCTAGACTTACAATAAGTATAGACAAATATCAATTTCCGCACCAATACTATTGATAAAACCAATAGTATGTTGATCAAAACATAAAGAAGGGACTTCATTATTTTCTATTTTTACAACAACAGATAATTTGCATTTTAGATTATGTTTACTTTGCATATTAATTATTTCATTTTTTTTATGTTCCAATATGGAAATTAACTTTTTTACAACCTCTTCTGCATTAAGAGATTCTTCATACCCTGTTTCAATACTCCAGTTTGTTTCTTCCCGAATAAATAACGAATTACCTCTAATAAAGTCACCTTTTTTATAAGTCATCGTTGGTTCTAAATTAAATTGTTTAGTTAGCTCTTCTGGATTAAATATTTCTCCGAAAATGGCTAGTTCTACATTTATTAATGTACTCAAATTATTTAACACATCCCTATTAATATTTGAAGTAAAGGATAATAAATTTTATCCTTTACTTCATACTTATAATTCATTATAACTAAAAATCTAAAGTCATTTTTTCACAAATGACTTTAGATTTTTTTATTTTATAAATGAATCAGTTGGTATCGGAGTTCCTTTTCCACCTTTTAGGTAAATCCAAAGTCTTCCTGTTTTCTTATCCACATAGATATCATATTTTGAAATACTAACACTTCTACCCAAGTAGTCTCTTTTTAATTCGTGAGCATCAATACCTTTTCTTTTAAGGAATTTATCATCAACCTTATTTATACTCTTGGGAACCTGTTTCATTGCTGAAGTTACTGCTTGTTTTCCATACTTTTTTATTGCATATTGTATACCATATCTAGCCACAGCCGCTACTACTACAGGCCAAATAGAAGCACTTGCTTTTAGGGTATTAACTTCATATTCTTTTCCTGTTTCTTGATCAACGAATGTAGCTATAAAGTCATTTCCTTCAACTTCTTGTACATAAACATCAAAGTTTTGTTGGGTTTCTTCACCATTTTCATCAACCGTCTTACCGAATACAGTAATTCCCCCTGTTTCAAGGTTCATGTCGATATCTGTTGAAACTGATAAATCTGTTGTGTCTAAAGTTGTATTAACTACGACCTTTTCGTCTGTTTCTTTTTCTATATTAATCTTTAATTCATTTGAAACTTCAATTCCTAATTCTTTATTTACTTCAGATTCCACTTTACTTACATCAACGGAAGTTACTTTATCTTGTATTCCTGTATCTGCTTTTACATATTGTATATTAGGAAGTAAAGTAAGTAACATAGAAAACACTAATATTTTAACAATTACGTTTTTCATTAATCGATCTCCTCTTTCAATCTATCATTATTAATCCAGAACCATATTCAGAATCATATCCTTTTTCACCTAGATCTTTAGTTTTATCATTTAAATAAGTTTTAATATTCTGACCATTGAAAATTATATCTTTTTGTGCTAATAGGACTGCTACAGTACCCGTAACATACGCAGTAGCAAAAGAGGTACCACTATAATATGAATAGTCACCTTTATTATCAGTAGTTAAGATATTTATTCCGGGAGCTGCATAATCTATTTTCCCTTTTGCAGATACACCAGATCGTTTTAAATTTTCTTTTATTGCTGAAACAGATATTACATTTTCATATTTAGCTGGATAATCAACTGATAATCCTAATGTATTTCCTGAAGCTGCAACAATTATGATTCCCTTGTCTAATGCTTCATCTATAGCTTCTTTTAATTTCGGATTATCTGATTGTACACCGAAACTAATATTCATTATTTTCACATTTTCTTGAATGCACCATTGTATACCTTTAATTAATGTATCAATATCTGCTAAACCTTTGTCATCGAGAACTTTAACGTCATAAATCTCTGCATTAGGGGATATTCCAGTGAGACCTAAATCATCATCATGGGCGGCTATGATTCCAGCAACTGCAGTCCCATGTCCATAATTATCAACATTTTCGTTTCCTGGATTAATAGCATTATAATCTTTTACAATTTTTCCTTTTAAATCTTGATGATTTTTATTAATCCCACTATCCAATATTGCTACTTTGACTTTAGGTAATGACTTATAGTCATTAATCTTAGTCTCATCAGAATATATTGCTTTAAATCCCCAATTCTTTTGTTTAGTAATCTTTGCTTCGTCGCTCTTCTCTTTTTTAGATGCGGGTTTGCTGTTTGAGCTAAAACAAGAACATAAAAAAAAGAGACAAATTATACTGATGGAACAAACTTTTTTTATAAACATCACTCCTTTATCTTGTATGTCCCAAAATATTTTTCCTCCTAAAATGAAAGGGCATACATTTTGTAGTAAAGTTAAAGTTCTTATGACCCTTTAAATACTAAGGTCAATAGAAATTAATAACAAGCCTATTATTCTCTTTCTTTTTTTTGTATAATCAATATGAATAATCGGAATATTACACCTTGTTTAATATTGTTTAATTTAAATATACAGTTTTTAATTATTTGTAAATGTACTATTTTCATATAGTCTTTAACATCAGAATTAATGAGAAATTTGCAACTATATATTATGCAACCTTTATTTTCCGACCATTTATGATGTGCTAAAAACCGAGTTTAATTTAACCTATTCCCCGAAAGAATTCTCCTTCCTCAAGGAACGCGAAATGAGTAAGTGGGAGATACAATGACTTCGGACATGTGATGAAATAAAGCCATTTTAGTTGTCCGCCATACATGGGGTACCGGCCCATTCCCATCAACCTAAGAAAACAAATGTGGGATACTTCAAAATATTAGCTTGATGCACATGGATCAGCACCCTAATAGGCTTGGATTAAAATCATAACAACCAGCTAAAAAAAGATTGCTGTAATAGAAGTTATGCATATAATCAAAAAAGGACAAACTATCCCAGATGAATAGTTTGTCCAAAACCAGAATCTCTTTGGTTTAACACTATATAATTTAGTTCCGCTAGGAATCTTTCATTCTCATTTCATATCCTATTATTTTTGCATCAGAACTAACTACAGTAAATTAGAATAATGACTTAATACTTGCTAGAACAGTAAGTATCCCTATAACAATTACAAATACATTACTCATTTTCCCTCTGTATTTTGCTAGTACTGGTACTTTACGAATCGCATACATCGGTAATAGACATAAGATAGCAGCGACTAACGGACCGCTAAGAGCATCAATGATTCCAAGAATACTTGGATTTGTATAAGCGACATACCAGCATGTTAGTACAACAAAAGTAAGAATCATTGTCTTAACTGTTTTTTCTCCTATATCTTTCCCACGTTTTTTACCAGACTTGATAATCATGTCACGCATTACCTCATACGCTCCTATATAATGGCCAAGGAAAGACTTTGTAATAGCCACAAACGCAATGATAGGAGCTGCAATCGTGATTACTGGCGAATTAAGCTCATTAGCAAGATATGATAAGATTGACAAGTTCTGTTCTTTTGCTACCTTAAGATCATCTGGAGTCAAACTTAAAGTACTGCTCCAAACAAAAAACATAACAACAGCGAATGTCATAATATAACAAACTTTTTGTATTTGAGCACACTTGGCATCAGTAGCGTCTATTCCATACGTAGCTCTCTGTTTCATAACAAATGACGAAATCATAGGAGAATGATTAAACGAGAATACGATAATTGGTAGTATCATCCAAATCGTTCCGAAATACCCTGTTCCAGTTGAAACAGTAGAAACACTTGAAAAACTTAGCATTGAAGTATTCCATTGTGGAATTAAAGATATTGCAATAAAAAGTAGAGAAGCAATGAAAGGATATACTAGCATGCTCATTATCTTTACAGTAATATCCTGACCAAAATTTAGTATAGTGATAAGACCGAGTACTAATACAAGTGATAAAATAGCCCTTGGAGGCTCCGGCATGTGCAATTGGTGTACAATAAAACTACTTGCAGTATTTGTAAGTGCGACCGAGTACATCAGCACGATCGTATAAATGGAGACGAAATATACGATGTTAAAAATGATACTTGCTTTATTTCCGAAATATTCTCTTATTGTACCTGTAATCCCCTCATCGGCAGAATTCGAAGCGTAAATCATTTTAGCAAGCGCCCTATGTGAGTAGTACATAACTGGATATGCAAGTATGGTAATTAACAGCAATGATAATAAACCACCTGAACCTGCATTAATCGGTAAAAAGAGTACCCCTGCTCCAATTGCTGTTCCAAAAAGGCTCAATGCCCAGGTAGTATCCTGTTTATGCCATTTTTTAGGGTCTAGGTATTTTTCATTTTTTACTGCCGTATTATCAGCTTGAAATTCTATGTTTTTTGCAGTATTCCCATTCATATATTAATTCCTCCTTGTTTCCTATTCTTACGTCTTTATTTAAGGTATAGGAATATAGACCGTTCTTTTTGTTTATAAAGTGCGCCACATCGTATATCCTTCTTCTAAGTTGATCAGACTCAAAAAATTAACGAAGCATCAACCTGACGAGTTTGTTACCACTTACAAAATGTTTCAATTATATAGTAGGATATTTTACTGATAATTCCCCCAATATCCAGAAATCCTTAAGCGAACAATAGAGAATAGATTGTTAACTTTTTCACAATATAGACGTTAACTGTTCATTGATTTGATTGTTTCTCCCCAAATATTTTATTTTTAATGGCAATCCCTGTAGGTGTAGCCGCAATTCCACCTAAACCTGTCTCTCTTAATTCGCGAGGAATCTGTCTTCCAACTCTATACATCGCTTCAATAACTTCGTCAGCATTGATGATATTGTTTACGCCAGCTAATGCGATGTCCGCTGCTGCTAAAGCATTTGTCGCTCCAATGGCGTTTCTCTTTACACAAGGAATTTCTACCAAACCAGCGACCGGATCACAAACTAAACCGAGTAAATTTTGTAATGCAATCGAAAAAGCTTCAGAAGATTGCTGTGGCGTTCCACCTGCAGCTTCTACCGCAGCTGCAGCCGCCATTGCTGAAGCACTGCCTACTTCAGCTTGACATCCTCCATACGCTCCTGAAATACAAGCGTTGTTTGCTACTATCGTTCCAAATAACGCTGATGTGAATAGAAAATGTATCATATCTTCATGACTTAACTGCAACGTATCCTTAATACTAAATAGGACTCCCGGAATCGTCCCACTCGCACCCGCTGTTGGAGTTGCACAAATAGCTCCTAATGCAGCATTTACTTCATTAACGCCGATAGCACTTTGAATCCCTAACACCATCAAATCTCCAGAAAGAGTTTTCCTATTTTCTCGATAGTTTTTAATTTTAACTGCATCACCTCCGGTTAAACCGGTTGGAGAAAATACACCGTCGCCCTCGATACTTTTATTTATAGCATTTTGCATAGTCGCTAAATTTTGTTCCATTTTACTCCAAACTTCTTCATAAGAAGTTTTAGTTTGTTCGATTTCCTGTTCAATTGCTAATTCATAAATTGTCTTTTGACTTTTATTAGCTGCATCCACAATTTCTTTTATGGCCATATACATATTTTTTCTCTCCTTAATGTAACTAAAGAATAATAAGATTAGCTATATTGCTTAAATTCCCTAATTCCTTCTGAGCATTACCAGGCAATAGCGAATCCAAAGCGAATGCATATAAATATTTTGTTTTATCTTTCAAACTATGAAAGTTGTTAATTTCAACATCATATTGTTTAAAGATCCTGCGTAAGACAAATTCAAAGTCAGCTCTTTCTGAAATTGCAATAACAACTGGCAATGGTCCCTGCAGTTCTAAGCTAAATCCGTCAATTTCAACATGTTTGACTTCGATCAATCCACCACCGACTGAAATACCCATCGTTCTAATACTTCGACTGTCATCCTCTACATATACATCTGCCGTATTTGGATGACCCGCAGGACTATCACCTGATTTTTCAATAAAAGTAATGTCAATCCCTTTAGATTCTGCTATTTTAATAGCATCTGGCACTTTGCTGTCATCGGCAGCAAAGCCTAATATACCAGCAATTATTGCAAAATCAGTTCCGTGACCTTTATGGGTTTCAGCAAATGATTCATAATACGTTACCACAACTTTTTTTGGAAGACCTTGAAATAATTTATTAGCAACTGTTCCAATAGACAAAGCACCTGCAGTATGTGAACTTGAAGGACCTATCATTATGGGCCCAATCACATCAAAACAACTTTTGTATTTAACAACCTTTTTTTCTTTAATAGATGCTACATTTATGTTCATATAAGCACCCCCATGGTTTATTATTTTTAATTGCTGTTGAATCTAAGTTATTAGCATAATCAATTCAAAATAAGACCCCTTTTGATAGCGCTTTCTTTCTTGAGTTGAATAGACTTTCCTTTTGTTCCACAACCCTCCATATAGTAATCATATCAGTATGTCAAATTTTAGAAACTCACTGGCAAGTTCTTTAGAATTTTCGAACCAAAACGAGGTTTGATATTTTCGCTAGAGGTCATATATTATCTCTCGACGCCCTCATTATAACTTGTATATTTATGAGTTCAATCTTTTTTTATTTTTAGAAAGATTGAATAGGCAGAATTTTGAATGGGTAATAAATTTCACTTAGTATGTAGCAATTATGTCCTTTGTTTGAAGCTGTATTAGTTAATAGAAAAGTAAAAATAACACAGAATTACTTTCATTAACACATTGATTATATTGAAAAATCATTATAAAGATACTTATATTGTCCTATGTTGGAACATCTTATTTTGGACGTTAAAGCTGTTGTAATAAATGATTATTGAAGATGGAAAGTAATAAGTTAATAAAATATAAAAACATTTTGTTTAATAATAAAATATCACGAATTTATATACATTATTCAGAAAAAAAGAACTTTTCTTGATGAATCCTAAAGTACTAATTTATAACTATCCACTACTATAAAACAGGATGTTAACTCTTCTATATAGGTTATATATTATTTATCCCAAAACCCTAATGAAATTGGATATTTAGAAGTGTTATCTTCATAAATAGAAATTTCACTTGCTGTTTTAATAGTTGAATAGATCATTACAATTCAACTACCTTATATATTATTCACTCATTTATTAATTCTCTCCCCACCTATCGATTTGAGGTAAAATAAGGGGATTATATATAAATAATATCATCATCAACGTGCAATTTATAAAAGCAATTAAAAAAACAAATTCAAAACACCTTTCTTTAATGGTGAATGAAAGGTGTTTTGAATTTTAAAATATCATATATTATTTAGAATGATATACTAGCGAAAGAGATGCACTTACTTCTTCTGTGCCGGCAGATATCTCTTCTGTTAATGCAGAAACTTCTTGAATTTGACTTATTATTTTATCTAAATCTCTCATAATAGATGAGAATGTTAGATCCACTTTGTGGGCCGCTTCTTTTCCTTCTTCTACCGCAACTACTGCAAACGGTTCGCAAGGTTATTAAGTGCGAGTCGTTCAAACTTAGTGAGTTACCTCTTTTAAAATAGTAGAAATACTATCCTCTAACATTTCCAATCCTTTACTTAATCCTTCTAAGTCTATTGTTAAAGAAGGTAACAACTTAATAACTTCATCATTAGGTCCAGATGTTTCAATAATTAGACCATTTTCAAATGCAACTGAGCAAATCTTTTTAGCTATTCCAAAAGTATTACACGCTATGCCCTGCATAAAGCCTCTCCCTCGTACTTCTCCTTGAAGTTGGGGGTATTTCAAACAAATCTCATTAAGAAAGCTAGTGATTTTTTCACTTTTCCATTTTAAAGCATTAATAAACTCTATATCTTTCCAATAACTCAATGCTTCTGTAGCTGCTAAAAATGCTAGATTATTCCCTCGAAACGTTCCATTATGTTCTCCTGGTTCCCACTTATCATATTCCGGTTTAATTAGTGTAATAGCCATCGGAAGGCCAATGCCACTTATAGATTTTGACAAACAAATTATGTCTGGTTTAATGCTCGCAGGTTCAAAGCTAAAAAATGTCCCCGTACGTCCGCACCCTGCTTGAATATCATCGACAATCAATAATATATTATATTTTTTACACAGTCTGTCAATTCCCTTTAACCATTGGGAACTAGCCGTATTTAAACCACCCTCACCTTGAACTGTTTCTAGAATAATTGCAGCAGGTAAATCCACTCCACTTCCACTATCGCCTAATACTTTTTCTAAATAGGATAAAGAATTAAGGGAATCTAAATAATTTTCATACGGCATGATAATACTATTATTTAGTGGTACTCCAGCACCCTTTCTCTTAAAATGATTACTCGTTATCGAAAGTGATCCTAAACTCATTCCATGAAAAGCATTTGAAAAACTTATGATATTTGTTCGTCCAGTCACTTTTCGAGCAATTTTCAGTGCACTTTCAACAGAATTTGTACCTGTTGGACCAGGAAACATAATTTTATAGTTTAAATCACGTGGTTCCAAAATAATTTTGTTAAAGTGCTTTAAAAAATTCACTTTAGCACTTGTTCCCATATCAAGACTATGAATAATACCATCTTCTAAAAGATAATCTATTAATACCTGTTTCATTTTATCATCATTATGTCCATAATTAAGAGCACCAGCACCTGAGAAAAAGTCAATATACTCTTTTCCATCTACATCCCATAATTTATATCCTTTAGACTTAGTGAAGATCGTTGGAAAGCTTCTGCTATAACTTCGAACTTGGGATTCTAGTTCATTAAATATATCCATTTTTGAACTAACTACCATAAAAGAGCACCTCCTAATTTTTCGTTTTTACTATACTCACAAAGAATAATGAAAAGTTATATAATTGCTATTGTAAATTTATACCGAATGCATATCTTTATAGCGATGAGCTGCTATTGCTGCTTGACCAAGAGAGATTCCCCCATCATTGGTAGGTACTTGTTTGTGCATGTAAACCTCGAATTTACAAGCCTTAAGTGACTTATAGGTTTCTACAAGTAAAAACTTATTTAAAAATACTCCCCCACTAAGAACTAGTTTATTAATCCCTGTTTCTTGACGAATTTGTTTACAGGTTTCTGTAATCATTTGAACCATTGTATAATGAAAACGATAGCTCAATTCACCCTTGGTATACTTATCTTTAAGTATCAAAGATACCAACTCTTTAAACATAGGTTTTATATCGATTTTTCTAATTCCATTCGAAGCAACTATTTCATATGATAATAAAGGATTGGAAGAATTATTGATATCAATCGCTTGCTCCAACTCAATAGCAGCCTGTCCTTCATATTGGACTGTTTCACGGACACCCAATAGTGCTGAAACAGCATCAAAAAGCCTTCCCATACTTGAAGTAAGAGGAGAATTAATTCCTTTTTGAATCATTTTTATAAGTACATCTAGTTCAAAACTATTTCGCTCTGAAATTATCTTTATTGGTAATTCTTTGACTTGTTCACCATATATTTGCGTCAATATTCCTAAAGCAATTCTATACGGTTCTTTAACAGCTTTATCACCGCCTGGCAGCTGAAAGTAATCGATATATGCCGCTCTTTGATAATTAAGAAAATCACCGATTAAAAACTCTCCACCCCAAATATTCCCATCATCACCATAACCCGTACCATCTAAAATAACTCCTAAAACAGGACCATCTAATTGATTATCAACCATACAAGAAGCCATGTGGGCATGATGATGCTGAACCTGTACAACTGGTAAAACTTTTTGATCAAATGCATATTTTGTACTATAAAAATCAGGATGAAGATCACTTGCAATTACAGAAGGACTAATTTCAAAGATTTTTTGTAAGTGAGCTATAGTATTTTTAAACGATTCATAAATTTTATAGTTTTTTAAATCACCAATATGATGACTAATAAAGGCTTTTTCGTCTTTAGTTAGGCAAATCGTATTCTTTAATTCTGCTCCTAAAGCAAGTACATTAGTTGATCCTTCTTTAAAATCAATTGGGTTTGGTACATAACCTCTAGCGCGACGAATTATTTGTAGTTTTATTACTTCATCATCTAAATCAATACCCCTAACAATAGAGTCATCTACTCTAGTGAATATCTCCCTATTGTGTACTAAATAATAATCTGCAATTCCCTTTAGCTGCTCAATTGCATCTCCATCTTTATATACAATAGGTTCATCAGAAACATTGGCGCTCGTAGCTATTAATGCAATAAAATTCCCTCTTAAAATAAGATGATGAAGTGGTGTATAGGCTAACATTACCCCATAATTATTATTATTTGGTGCAACATCTAAAGAAATAAACTCATTATCCTTTTTGTTCAATAACACAATTGGTCGTTCTTTAGAAACTAATAAAGTTTCTTCATTTTTTGTTATTTCAGCAAAATTTTTCACATCATCTAATTGAGATGACATTAAAGCAAAAGGTTTTTCATCCCGTTTTTTTCTTTTTCTTAATTCTTTTACAGCTTCATGATTCATTGGATCTACAACTAAGTGATATCCACCTAACCCTTTAATAGCTAGGATTTTCCCCTTTTTCAACAAATCAATTGTTTTTTCTATTGGATTATCAGTGGAGACATTTGTACCATCTGTTGTTTTCAATTGAACTTGTGGTCCACATTTCCAGCAAGCATTTGGTTGGGCATGGAATCTCCGATCCAATATGTCTTTGTATTCTTTATCACACTCTTTGCACATAGGGAATTTGGCCATTGTAGTATATGGTCTATCATAAGGAATATCTTTTATTATTGAATATCTAGGTCCACAATTTGTACAATTAATAAATGGATAACGAAACCTTCTATTCGTTGGATCAAATAATTCGTCTAAACATTCATTACATACATAAGTATCAGGAGATATTAAAGTTTGCCTACTACTATGTTTTTGGCTACTCAAAATATCAAAAGAGCTATAACGATTGTTGGATTCTTGTTCCTCTATTAATTTAACCTCTTGCACATAAGCCAATTCTGGGGAATTAAATTCAATATCATGAATAAAATGCGTAATATTATTTTGTTCCCCTTCTACTTCTATAAGCACTCCATTTGAATCATTTAATACCCATCCGTTTAGATGATACTTTTTTGCTATCCTATATACGAAAGGTCTAAAACCAACACCTTGCACAATGCCTTTAACTTGATACTTTTTTATAAACATATTTATTACTTTTTTCATAGATTGTCTCCTAACATAATCGAGGTAATTCTGCCCCATATAACAACTCAATGAGTTTCAATTCACCTGATTTTGCTTCCATGAGCACTTGTCTTTCTTTTGTTTGAGTAACTTTACCAATTACCGCAGCTTCTTTACCATATTTAGTATTTTTTAATACCCTCACGACTTCCTCACTTACCTCTGGAGACACAAACATACAAACATTGCCCTCATTAGCTAGATACATTGGATTAACACCTAACATGTCGGCAGCCATAATAGTTTCTGCTAACATAGGAATATCTCTTTCTTGTATTTTTATTCCAGTATTAATTGTTTCTGAGACTTCATTTAAAACTGTACCTAACCCGCCTCTTGTAATATCTCGCATACAATGTATAGAATCACCAAAATGATTTTTCAACTCTGATATCATATGATTTAATGGTGCACAATCACTATTTATTCTCTGTTCAAACCCTAATCCTTCTCTGATAGAAAGGATATGTATACTATGGTTTCCTAGTTGTCCTGTTATAATGATATCGTCACCTTCTTGAATAGAGTTTACCGAAAACGGTGATACATCTCCTTCAAAAACTCCTATTCCAGTTGTATTAATAAAGATTTTGTCTACTTCACCTTTTTTAACAACTTTTGTATCACCAGCAACAATATACACTCCAGCTTCTTTCGCGGTCTCTTTTATAGAATCTAATATTTCTTCCAAATCTTTAATTGGAAAACCCTCTTCTAGTACTAATGCCAATGATAGATAAAGTGGTTTTGCACCACTAACCGCTAAATCATTAACCGTTCCACAAACTGCTACTTTACCTATATTCCCTTCACCAAAAAAGATAGGATCAATAACAAAAGAGTCTGTTGTCATCGCCAATCTTCTACTACTTACCTCAAGAATGGCACTATCCTCCATTTTTCCAAGGTGAACATCTTCTAGTTTTGCAGTAATAATTGAACTAATTAAATCCTGACTCAATAGTCCTCCTGTTCCATGGTCTAAAATTATATTTTCTAAATCTTTAGTTAATTTCATTTATTAAAACTCCTTTTCATTTTTATTTTTGAAAAATAATATCACTTGCTACATAGAACAAGTGATATTACAACGTATTTACTTACGGAATTGCAACTCCATCAAAAGAAATATCTTCATTTTTAGAAATTGAATTGCAGATTTCCTCGATACTCATAATCTTTGCACAATATGAACCTAACCATTTTAAAGCTCGTTCCTTATCTTCAGCCTTCGCTGAAACAACTGCATCTTCTGGTACGATTACATTATAACCACGGAAAAATCCATCCGCTGCAGTTGTTTGAACACAAATTTGAGTTTGCATACCCGTAATAATAATTGTATCTACTCCTAATTTTTTTAAGGTTTCATCAAGATTTGTCTCAAAAAAGCCACTATCCTTATTTTTCTCCATAATAATATCTTTTTCATGAAGAAACTCAGGTAAGATTTCTGCCCCTTTAGATCCCTTTGTGACTGGTAAAAAATCACCATATCGTTCAGCTTTCGGATCATCTTCTAAGTTAATTAACTGCAGGTGAATAATAGAAACATCATTTTCTCTCATAGTATCTAAGAAAGACACCATTTTAGGCGTAAACGCCTCCACAGCTGCAATTCTATCCTCATTTTTATTAACCAAATCGTACTGTAAATCATTTGTGAGCACTGCATATTTCATAATAACCCTACCTCCAATTAACTAAGAATTTAATTTTTCTAAAATACAATGTTCATTATTCCACCAGTAGTAAGAATATGTCAAATATTATTTTTTATCTAAATTTTCTAAATAATTTTCTGAAAATTAATACCTAATAGGACTATTTCCCATTAGGTATTAATTTTACGCTTTTTATTTAGAATGATCGCTCATATGTAATTAAAGTTTTTCACTCTTTGAAAAAAATGATTTATGTTCTACTGGAGAAGAAAGCACTATTAAGGTTGTAGGCTTTCCATACTCTAAGCACAAATTGATATAGTCTTCGAGTGTATGTACAGATTCCGTCACTACCTTTGTTAGATAACTATACATACCGGCAATCCGGTGACATTCAACCACATCTGAATGTTCCATTGCAAACTTTTTATATTTGTTGCAATCCCTTGGTTCCATCAAAACAAACGCAGTAATATGTTTTTTTAATTCTTTCGGATTAACAATCGTGCGATAACTTATAATTACCTCTTGTTCTTCTAGTCTTCTAACTCGCTCTGTAACAGAAGGAGAACTCAAACCTACCAGTTTTCCTATTTCAACCATACTTAAACGTGCATTTTCCTGAAGATGAGAAAGAATCTTTAAATCTGTATCATCCATTGCTTGGCCTCCCCTTGATTAATTAAGAAAACATTTAATAATTCTTAAATTCTTTAAGAAAATTATAATTAATACATAAATTATAGCATGTTATCTTTTTTTTAAACTTTATATAATTAATATCAATTAACGAAAGAGAGGCTGAGAATCTTGACACAACAATCATTGAAACGTTCAATTACTTGGGTACAGGGGACCGCATTAACCATCGGAGCTGTGTTAGGTTGTGGAATCCTTATTTTACCTTCAATTACTGCAAATAGCGCTGGACCAGCTTCAATTTTATCTTGGGTTATCATGTCTATATTAGCTTTTCCTATTGTAGCGACTCTAGCGCGTCTTGCTAAAATGATTCCTAGTGCTGGAGGAATTACAGCTTATGTTCAAATGGCATTTAATGCAAATACAAGTGCCATCCTAGGCTGGATTATGTTAGGTTCTATTCCTATTGGAGTACCTATTATTGCTTTAACAGGTGCCCATTATATTGGATATGTTTTTCCAATAAGCAATCTTAGTGTTATAGGAATTGCAGCATTAATTTTAATTACCTCTTTACTCTTACATATAAAAGGGATCGAGCTATCATCAAAAGTTAGTGTGTTTGTAATTTGTATTATTTCACTTTTAATAGTTGTCGCTGTTATCGTTTCTATACCATATGTAAAATTAAGTTCTTTTACACCATTTGTACCAAACGGGTGGTCTTCCGTTGGCGCTTCTTCTGTAATTATCTTTTTCTCATTTGTAGGGTGGGAAATGATAACCCCATTAGCTGAAGAATTTAAAAGGCCCGCTAAGGATATTTCGATTAGTTTATTTTTAGGAGCAATTTGTATCTCCATTATGTACATTGCAATATCTTTTGTAACAATAGGGACCCACTCATATGGCGATAAGGATCAGATAGCTTCCCTTAGTATTCTAATATCAAAAGGGTTAGGACCGATAGGTACATATATAACAACTATTTTAGCAATTTTCATTTCGTTTAGTGCTGTACATGCTAACATTGCAGGTTTTTCAAGAATGATTTACGCTCAAGCTAGAGAAGGACATTTCCCTTCCTTCTTTGCTAAGTTACACTCTCAATTTCAAACTCCAACTAGGGTATTACTAGTTCTAGGAGGCATTTTTAGTTGTATTTTAATTTTTTATGGTATGGCACGACCAAATTTAGAAATGCTTCTTAAAGGTCCTAGTGTAATATTTATTACTTCATATATTTTTACAATGCTAGCTGCTCTTAAATTATTAAAAGTGCGTGATATAGGTTGGTGGATGGCCTTCCTATCTCTAATTATATGTATTATTGTATACTCATTTAGTGGTTGGGCTATTTTCTATCCAGTTATCTTATCAGTTATTGGTTGGATTTATATAGTTATGAATAAGAAGTATAGTACTATAACCAATCATTCAATAAATACATCAAATGAAAATTAGGTTCTACTCCTATAAACTAATACCACAACTTATATACTGTTATTAACACTATCCAAGTTGGAATAAGTACAGTTTCAGCTGACTTATAACTAGGTCAAAGTAATTTAATAAAATATGAATGATTAATAGAATTTATTTTTCAACTTTCAAATAACAACCCTTTTTTATAACGTATCTCTGCAAAGAAATGTTATAAAAAAGGGTGATTGATTATGTGCAGACCCTCTTTCACCTTACTTCACATATACATAAGCTTCATTCGCAATTACAAAGTAGGTTTTATCCTTATTGTTGTGTATTTTAACAGTATAAATATAGGTTCTCGTGCAGCTTTTTTAAACTATAATAAACTCCGAAAAACCAACTAAGGAGCATAATAGATAAGATACGTTAAAGAAAAGTAGTTTGAAAAAGATAATATGTCTGAAATTCTAAAGGAACGTGGTATTCCAATTTATCCAACAATCATTATGCACTAAGTTCGTAAATATGAAAATTTTATCCGTTATTTTTGAAAAACAACAAAGCAAAAATACCTTTTTATCTTTATACTCAACATATTCTTTCCCCTCCACTACCGCTACCACTGCAAATTCATCATTTAAAACCAATGAACCCACATGTTTGCATTAATCACTCCACCTATAGTGATATATTTTATGCTACCTAGCCTTATCTCCCCTTCATAACTTCTTTTTCAAGTTGATTCCTACATGTAAACATCGCAATAACCTTTGTGCGATTTTTTTCATCAGGCTCAAATTGTTCGATGGTCACGTCACAACGAATGGTTACTATTAATTGGTGACTTTCTATTAAATGAAAATCGCCTCTTATAGAGCGCAGTTTTACTTATATTCATTCTTATGCAAATTCTGAAGCATATTCTTCGTATGTCTTTAATGTATTAAGCAATCGAGCTGATTCAATCATGATTTCGTTCGATGAATCAGTTACACAAATGACAATAAATCGATTATCATTTCTGTCTCCAAACAATCCTTCTAATTCAAGTTCCATTAACACATTTAACGTTTCTTTCAACAGTGTATGTACTCGTATGTTAAAGTCATCTTCGACGATATTATGATATTTCTTAATAATTTTGTTCACTTCATCAAACATTCCAAAATCGTCCCATTCGCTCCACTCAATAGCTCCGTATCTATAATAATTGTATAAAGGGTCCGCTTTATTAACTTTGATTAGTCTTTCTTCATTAGCCACTGGTCCAATACTATTGACACAATTGTCTGTTAATATGGAGTACCCATATATTGTGTCAACACCGCATCTTGTTAAAAGTTCGTTATAATGACAACGAATTGCATTTTTCAATTCAACATAAAAACTTTTTTGCAGCTGTATTTTCATCGTATTTCCTCCGTTTTTTTGTAGCGACCTGTTGTTACATATTTCAATCTTAACATTAAAATCAACATTAAACGTTTACTGAGCCAAAATAAGAAAAACCGAAACTAAAAATCATTTCGGTTTTCCAAACTAAAGAATTCTATTTACTTTAACGAATGAACAAACAACCCACTACGCAGTTTCGGTTCAAACCACGTTGATTTTGGTGGCATAACTTCTCCAGCGTCTGCGATTGCTAATAAAGATTCCATTGATGTCGGATATAATGAGAACGCCGCTTTATATGCACCGCTATTTACAAGGCGTTCTAGTTCTTCTAATCCACGAATTCCTCCGACAAAATCGATACGTGAATCAGATCGCGGATCATGTATTTCAAGTACTTGGCTTAATAAGTGATCTTGCAGAATAGATACATCTAAACCTTTCACAAGATCATTCGCATCAAACGTTTCCTCTTTCACTGTGAGCTTATACCACTTCTCGTTCACATACATGCCAAATGTTTTTGGTTCATTTGGTTTATACGGAGAAACAGATGCTTCTTCTACATAAAAGTACTGCGTAATTTGACTTAAAAACTGTTCCTCTGATAAGCCGTTTAAATCTTTTACAACTCGGTTATAGTCCCAAATAGATAATTCATCGTGAGGGAATAGCACAGATAAAAAGAAATTAAACTCTTCTTCTCCTGTGTAATTCGGATATTGTTCTCTACGCATAAGCCCTACTTTCGCAGCTGATGCGGAGCGATGATGTCCATCTGCAATGTAAAGATTTGGGATATCTTCAAATACGTTTACTAAACTTGCAATGACCTCTTCATCTGCAATCTTCCACGCAACATGCTCCACGCCGTCTTCCGCTGTAAATGTATAGATTGGCGTATGTTCTTCTTTCCAGCTTGCGATGAAACGTTTCACTTCTTCTTTTGTACGATATGTTAAAAAGATAGGACCTGTATTTGCGTCGCACATATCTACGTGGCGAATACGATCAAGTTCTTTTTCATGACGCGTTCTTTCATGTTTTTTAATTGTATCATCTTCATACTCATCAATAGATGTACAAACGACAAGACCGGACTGCGTTCTTCCTTGCATCGTCAGTTCATAAATGTATAGTGCTGGCTCTTCATCTTGAATGAACACTTCTTCTCGTATAAAACGATTTAAATTTTCACCCGCTTTTTCATATACGCGATCATCGTACGGTGAAAGTGCTGGGTCTAAATCAATTTCTGCTTTATCAACGTGTAAGAAAGAATATGGATTTCCTTTTACAACTTCTCTTGCTTCTTCACTATTTAATACGTCATACGGTAAAGCTGCAACTTGTGCTGCTTTTTCTTCAACTGGACGAATGGCCCGAAACGGTCGGATTTTTGCCAAGTTCCTCTCTCCTTTATACAATCATTCGAACGGCTACAACACCTGTAATTTTGCTTATATTTTCCACTATATTCTCTTTTATTATATCATCAATTCCGTTATCAATATCAATCATTGTGTACGCCCAAGAATGTTTACTACGATTTATCATATCTGCAATATTAATATGATGCTCCGCTAAACATCCTGTAATTTGCCCTACCATGTTCGGAACGTTTTGATGCATGATTGTAATACGTTTCTTTCCGATATACGGCAGCTCAACATTTGGATAGTTGACTGAATTACGAATATTTCCTGTCTCTAAATATTCACGTAATTGGCGCGCTGCCATGACCGCACAATTTTCTTCTGATTCAGATGTAGATGCACCAAGGTGTGGTGTCGCTGTTACATTTTTCATCTTGATCACATTTTCATTCGGGAAGTCCGTTACGTAATGCGCAATAATCTCTTCTTCTAACGCTTTTTGAAGAACCTTTTCATCTACAAGTTCTCCTCTAGAGAAATTGAATAGACGCATTCCTTTTTTCATCTTCTCTACAGCATGTTCACCAATAATCCCTTTCGTTTGATTCGTAAGAGGAATATGAAGGGTAATATAATCACATGTTGCAAAAATTTCATCTAAACTAAATGCCCTTTGTACATGTGTAGAAAGGCGCCAAGCTGTTTCAACTGAAATGTAAGGATCATAACCGACGACGTCCATGCCTAAAGCTAACGCATCGTTCGCAACTAAAGCACCAATTGCGCCAAGTCCGATAACACCTAGACGTTTCCCTGCAATCTCTGATCCAACGAATTGTTTTTTCCCTGATTCAACAAGTTGCGGTACTTCTTCACCTTCTAAATTTTTCGTCCAGCTTACTCCGTTAATAATGTTACGTGAAGACATAATAAGACTGGCGATAATAAGTTCCTTTACTGCATTAGCATTTGCCCCTGGCGTATTAAAGACTACAATCCCTTTTTCTGTACATCGCTCGACAGGAATATTATTTACACCAGCACCAGCTCTGGCAATCGCCTTTAAATCTTTTGAAAACTCTTCTTGATGTAAAGAATAGCTGCGAAGTAAAATACCGTCTGGGTGGTCCATTCTCTCCCCTACTTCATAACGCTCTCCGCTAAGCACTTGCAAACCTTTTTCTGCAATTTGATTTAACGTTTGAACACGAAACATATCCCCATCTCCCTATCTATTCTCAATCTCAAATTCCTTCATATAATTTACTAATTGCTGTACGCCTTGTACTGGCATCGCATTGTAAATACTTGCGCGCATACCACCGACTGAGCGATGTCCTTTTAGCGTAACAAGGCCGCGTTCTTTCGCTTTTTGTAAAAACTCACTGTTCAGATCTTCTGACGGTGTTGTAAACGGAATGTTCATAAGTGATCGATACGTAGGATCAACTGGTGAAGTAAACCATTTTGATTCATCTAAGAAATTATAAAGAAGTGAAGATTTCATTCTATTTTGTTCTTCAATCGCAGATACCCCGCCTTGCTCTTTCAGCCACTCTAGTACAAGTTTCGTTACGTAAATACTAAAGGACGGCGGTGTATTATATAAGGAGTTATTTTTGCTGTAAGTTTCATAGTTTAACATCGTAGGACAAGAGCGATCTGCTCCCCCAATTAAATCTCTTTTTATAATTGCAATCGTTAAGCCTGCTGGCCCTAAATTCTTTTGCGCTCCCGCATATATAAGACCAAACTTCGAAACATCATATCGTTCTGATAAAATATTTGAGGACATATCCGCAACGAGCGGTACTTTATCTACATGTGGAATGTCCACATACTTCGTTCCCTCAATTGTATTGTTCGTTGTAATATGTACATAATCTAGTTTTTCATCGCCTAGTAAACCATCCAGTTTAGGAATTGTAGTAAACTTCTCATTTTCAGAAGAAGCAATCACTTGCACTTCTCCTACTTTTTCAGCTTCTTGCATCGCCTTTTTAGACCATGAGCCAGTCAATATATATCCTGCTTTTTTATACGTATTCATTACATTCAGCGGTATCATAGAAAATTGTAATGACGCACCGCCTTGTAAAAACAATACTTCATACTCATCAGGAATGTTCATTAATTCACGAAGCAAGCTACTCGCTTCATCTATAATACTTTGAAAATAAGAAGATCGATGACTCATTTCCATAATAGACATGCCTGTCCCTTTATAATTTACAAGCTCCTTTTGCACTTTCTCTAAAACTGGCAAAGGGAGTATTGATGGTCCTGCTGAAAAATTATACACTCTTTCCATCACCCGGATGACCTCCCTATTTCTCATTTTAATTTTTTAAACTTTCTGAATTATAACCCACAATACAAGACACGGTCAATTTCTTTTCTAGTATTACGGCGCAAGAAGCAATGGAATCGCTTGCATGTGTAAACTTTTTTTATAAACATATAAAAAAGTGTTAAGTACATAATCGTACTTAACACTCTAGTAATAAAGTATAATTGCTAATTATCCGTGAAGAACCGATCAAAAATTTGATAAATTGCAGAAAGACCAATGAGCCAATAAATAGTGTCCACAAGCGCCGGCATAGAACCAAACCATTTCTCAACTACATTGTAATCTAACGCTACAAATAACCAATTCAAACCGCCAAGAATCACCAAAATTACTGTAAGGTAAGACAAAAATTTCATTATGATTGCCCCCTAGGTGATAAGATGGTGAAAGGCCTTTCACTAGAAATATATGTGGTAAACTTTAAAACTGACCTATTTTATAAAAATTATTTTCGGTACCAGCCGTTAATAACTGCCGCCGTTTCTTGACTATGTATTTGATACGCATGCGCACTATTATTAGATCCAATAAACCAAATTGAAAAACCTTTAAAATATGGTTTCGGTTCTAATACATTACGGTAAGCGCGCCATCCGTTTAATTGTACGTCTTTTGAAAGCACATTAGAAACATCTGGATTCCACGGGTTTTGCAAACCTAGTTCACGCGCTGGAACGTTAAATCCACCAAAGTATACGGGCTTTCCTGTTGCTTTATGTAATTGTTCTAGTTGCTGAACAACATTCTGCCCACGATTATATACTGTCGTCGCAAACAAACTTTGCTTCACTTCTTCGTATGATGGATTTCTTTTTCCTGACACTTCAAACCAACTATCGATACTAACAATGTCTACCTTCTTTAAATACGGACGGTTTATTTTCTCAACAAACTTCGCTTCATATGAAGGATCCCAGCTTGCTGTTAGCCACCAATTCATTTGATACAAAACATTTCCTTTATACTGCTGACGAACAAAATCAATCGTATCGCTCCAATATCCTTCTGCATATTCCATATTCACGAAATTAGAAGCAATCTTGAGCCCGTACACATTGTATTTACTTGTAATCGAGTTAAAGATGTCTTGCAAAATAATCGTTTTCCAATTCCAGAAGAAATCATTAATATTACTTGGATTCCATTCCGTTTCCCCAACATTCCCTTGCTGAATATATGGGAACGGTTCCACGATAACTTGAATATTACGCTTTAATAATTCCTGAATTAAAATAATAGCCTGTTGCTTTTGCGCTTGATTAATTACCATATTCGTAGAAGTCACATTCGGAATATCTACCTGAATCGGTACATTTACTGTATTTAAATTTAAGCGCTCTACATCAGCTAACACTTTCGCTACATTTCCAACTTCCCATACCGTTACATTTCCTGATTTGATTTTTCCAGATTGAACAGTATTTACATCTGCTTGTACATTTCCTTGAAAACAAAAAGAAAACAGCATAATAAACACTCCTAAAAAACTTATTAAACTCTTATTTTTCTTCACAACTTTCCCCCTATAATTTTTGGCTTTCTTGATTATTTTATACAATGTTTCATATATATTCCACAAAAAATCCAATAAATTTTTATTGATAAAAATGCTATTCATCCTTTATTTACATCTTATTCATACTAAGCTCCTAAAAATAGTAAGATAAATAAAAAAGGAACGGATTTCCGCTCCTTTTTTATCTTTTTACGATTATCAATCCATTTCCCTTTTAGGCTCTACCAACATGATGTGGGATTCCTTTTCAGTGAAAGGTTTATGCTCAACGCCTCTCGGGACAATAAACATCTCGCCCTTAGAAATTTTCACCTGTCCATCACGAAAATCGATGAACATCTCCCCTTCAAGCACAATAAATAGCTTATCCGTATTAGGATGCTCATGCCATATAAAATCTCCATTAGCTTTAAAAAGCTGAATTTGATCATCATTCATTTCACCAATTACTTGTGGATACCAATAATCGTTAATTTTAGATAACTCGTCATTTAGTTTAATAGGTTGGTAATGGATAATAATCCCTCCTCATTTTTAACTTCCACTATATTACAGTAATCTAAGTAAAAAATCGTCATTACGCTTAAAAAGAAAATGCTCCGGCCAGAACTTTTCATTCAGATAGTACAAAGGAATGATTTCAATGAAAGTTCTTTCAATCCAATGTTTCCTTTAACTCTCCATAAGTATAGAACAGTGATTTTCAAATACGAATGGACCCCTGTTGATATTAGTATGGATTATTGATGAACTTCTCGCGATAGTTAGTAGGCGAAATGCCAACTCGCTTCTTGAAAACTCTACTAAAATAAAAAGGGTCTGCGATTCCAACAGCCTGTGCAATTTGTTGTACAGGCACACTACTTGTACATAACATTTTTTGAGCCATCTTTATACGATAGTTCAATAAATATTCTGCTGGCCCCATACCTGCATGCTTTCTAAACACGTAAGAAAGACGATTTCGATTAACATTATTTTGTTCTGTAAGCGTATGTATTGTAATATCTTTATAATAGTATTCATGAACGTAAATAGATATTCGTTCGAATAGAATATGCGACTCATAGTTGTTTTCTCTATTGACAACACTTAATAAAGCTTCATTCAACGCTTCGCGAAACAGCATTTCGGTCTGAAGCATCGAAATGCCTCCACGCTGATTATACACATCCCAAAGACGCATAAGTACTTCAACAAGACGAGGAGATTGTCCTGTTAATAATTCAAAATGCCGATGAGTAAAGCTAGAGTTTTCTCGTTCTGAATTGCTTATCTGATATAAAACAAGAATATATTCCCAGTTTATTTCACCAAGCATTTTATGGGCTAATGTCATTTTTGCACCCCCATGTATAACTTTTCCTGGGGAAAGGATATACGGCGTACCATTAAATTGAAATTGCGTCTTCCCTGCAATTGGGAATACAAATCCTGGGAAAGAATCTGTAGACTCCGCACAAGGCACACCTGGATTTTTAGCATAACGATATACTCCTTCTACTCGGAAAGGGTTATTGGCAAGATACTCTGCTAACTCATTCACGTCCAACTTCACAATGCACGCCTCATTTCAATAATAGTTTTCTTGTAATTCGCGAGATTAATTGGGGTACATTCTGGGCAACGCTAAACTAAAAATAGTACATACGACTTAACAAGATCAGGTTATTAACCTATAAATATATTTTTTTCATTTATTGACAAAAGTATCCTCCCTACATTATTGATAATGATTTTCATTATAGTTTGATAAAAAAACATTTGTCAAGTTGGATGGCCTAGAAAAATGACGAAAAAAGGGGTACAGAGGGACAGTTCTGTTACAAATAAAATCTGGTCTTTGTTAACTAATTCCCCTCAAAACTGAAATGATCATGTTAATAGTTGTAATAGCTTTATTAATTACAGCACTTGCAGCATGTGGAAATAATCGTAAGCCTGAAGAAGTTGCTACAGCGTATTTCGAAGATGGAAATAGCCTACTATCAAATTAAATAATAGTAGGCTGGCTGTTAAAATGATTTAAGAACTGGGTTATGTTCTAAATGATAAGCTTTCATTATCAAAAAGATTATTACTAGTCCCCTCCACAAACAAAAACATCCTATCACTTCGGCTCTAAATTTAACACCTTCCCCTTTATCCCCTCCGTATTCAATGTAGTCGTATGATATGTTCCATTTACCCAATCATCTATTTGATCATGATACCAATCACTTCTAAAATGTCCTGATTGTCCCGGCCCTACAATATGATAACCGTTTGACATATCTTTCGTATCAATAACGAATCGCCAAGAAGCTCCGTGATTGACAATACCGTTATCTCCGTAACTCGCTGCTTGAACGGTAACTTGACTTCCACCAATCGGAACTGGTTTTTCACGATTAAATGCAAGTAATGCTAACATACTAGATGATTTTGAGATTGGATGTGTAAAAGCAAGTTGATGGTAATCGCCCCACTTCCACTCCGCAACATTCGGTCCATATTCCTTCTGTAATTTCTTCATTACATTTTCATACGATGTATGCACAACTTTCGTGAAGCCTCCGTGCTTCGTAAACCAAGTGGTATTTTCTCCCGCTACTTCTTTTCGAATCAATTCATCAACAACTTGTGACTTCCCTTCAAATAACTCCATCACATCTTTCGGTATTTCTTTTGAAAATAGCGTATTTGAAATCTCTTTCATTAACAAATGGAATAGTAATGGTGCCGCTTCATCTTTATTATCATAAAAATTCCACTTTGTTAATTGTTTTACGCCTTCTTTCTCTACTTCGTTTAAAGATGCTTTATTTAACTCTTTTAAAAATATAGGGACAAATTCTTTCCCGTATAAATTTTTTTGATCCATCTGTAACTCTTCTAAATCTTTCACCGTATACTTTTCCTTCTCTTGTAAAAACTCTTGAATACGCATTTGCCTATATGGCTGTGCCCACGTATTACTAATATGGTACGGATAGTTATCATCCACAATTTTATTATTCGCAGTTGAAATAAACCCTTGTTTTGGATTGATTACTTTTGGCAGTTGATCATATGGGATATACCCTTCCCACTCATATTCATCTGTCCACCCTGGCACCGGTAAACTCCCATCGCCTTTTTTACGCACTGGTATATTTCCATTCGCTTTATAAGCTATTGTGCCGTCATTTGATGCAAATACAAAGTTTTGAGTTGGGGTATGGAAGTCTTGAAGAGCCGTTTCAAACTCATTCCAGTCTTTCGCCTTATTCATATTTAATACAGCCTTTAATTCAGCGGAAGGTTCCAAAGCAGTCCATTTCAAAGCGAATACTGTTTTCGTTTTCTCTTTCCCTTTATCCGCAAACTCCGAAATGACTGGTCCATGCCTCGTAACTGTAACGTTATACGGAATTGTTTTCCCGCCTTTTACTTTAATAGATTCATCAACAACAGTCGCTTTTTCCCACTTATCGTTATACAGAAATTCATTTTCATTATTAGGATTTCTCTTCTCAATATATAAATCTTGCACATCAGGACCTGTATTCGTAACGCCCCATGCTATTTTGTCATTGTGTCCTAATATAACGCCTGGTACGCCAGCGAAAATAACGCCACTCACATGTAAATCTTTCATTTCAAGTTTCGACTGATACCAAATTGAAGGCGTCGCAAGAGATAAATGAGGATCATCCGCTAAAATCGGCTTACCAGACGCACTCTTCTCACCGCTTATGACCCAGTTATTGCTACCATTAAACTCTGGTGGAATGATCGTTTTTGCAAAACTTTGTGCGACATTCACATTTGTATTCTCGAGTTCAGCTAGCAATCTAGGCGCATCTTTCGGATATGTAGGAAATAACTCATTTGCTTGCTCTTTCGGTAAATTTTTCAGCGCCCAATATCGAAACGCCTGCCCGTGCCAATGTCCGCCTAAATCAAACGCCATATACTTTCCAATCGTTAACGTATCAACAATGGACCATTCAGTAGGCTCATATCCTAGTATAGTAAACTCAACCGGCAATTTCTTTTCCTCTTTTGCCTCGCGTATAAAAGCATTTACCCCATCAGCAAATGACTGCAGGGCATATTTCGCTTCCCCGTCATATTGACTAACAGAAGCTTCTGCTGCTCGCCGTAAACCGAGCGTTCGAAACAACTTATCCCGATCAACAGCTGCTTCCCCCACAACTTCACTTAACATACCAGAAGCTTGCCTTCTACTTAAATCCATTTGAAACAACCGATCTTGCGCTTGTACATACCCTTGCGAAAAATATAAATCATGTGCATTTTCCGCTTTAATATGCGGTACCCCTTTACTATCTCGCTTTACCGTAACAGCACGTTGTAAATCCTCTATCTTTATCGTTCCATCTATCTTTGGCACAGATTTAAGCGTATATATGTTCAAAAAAATCGCTGTACAAATTATTAACAAAAGAACAATACTACTCGACCAAATAAAAATTCTCTTACCTCTAGTTTGTTTCTTCTTTATGACGACTTCCATTTAACCCCCTCCTTTCTCAAACTATTCGCTTCTATTTTGAAAGAACCTTTTTGAATAGGAAAAATCCTTCTTTTCCCATGTTATGGATCATGTAAACAAACTTCTCCTTCCTTTCCTTCAATTAAATTCCCCTGTCCTTTCTTACACCAATTCCTCAAAATCCCCTTCACATAAGCAAACGTTCGCTTATTCTGTTCAAATGCAATTTTAAGTGCCTCTAATACTCTTTCTCCTGAAACTTTTCGTATCCACTTCTTCAATTCCTTCACGACATATGGGGATAAACTACTAATATGTTGTTCATAAAACTTGTACACTTTACTATTGGGAACCGCCTCTTCTATACTTTCTACCTCTTCTACTTCTTTCTCTTCAATAACTACTTCCGAACTATTATTATCCTCTTCTTCCGGCATACCAAAATGCTGCAACAACAATGGAATCTTCCATTCTTCTTCCAGACATTTACGTAAAAACATATGGATGAATTCTTTATTTTTTACAGTCTTTAACTCACGTAACACACATTTTTCTACATTCGTATTTAAAATAGGGTTATAGTGTAACCAATTTAGTATGTATAACTCTTTCGTTTCCGCATCGTATAAAATCTTTCCGTATTCAACAAACCTATTTAATAACTTCTCAACAGTCTCCATATTGTAGCCTGTTTCAAGTTCTGCCACACGCTTCGGTAATACGTAAATTCCACATTGCTTCGTTTTCGTACCAGTTAACAAATATATGTAAAAATAACGCTCCTCTGGCGTTAAATCTAATATGAATTCATCTTGCCAAAAGTTCACTTGCACATTACGGTACACCGCCATATGTTTACCTCCTCCTCGTATTCATAAAAAGGCAGATTTCAATCCTTCAATATACATATAGGAGTAAGGGCTTGGTTTTTGCAGTTGAATTCCAAATTTTTTTAACTACTACAACGACGGTTTTAATTTTTCGTGCTTTTTTGTTCTTGTAGTTGTTTTTGTTTTGTTTTTTCTTAGTGATTTATTACTTGGTAGGTGCTTATAAGGGGCTTGGAAGGGGCTTCATAGTGGCTAATATAAAAAGGAGCTGTTCCATTTGAATAGCTCCTTTAAAATCCTTATTACTTTTCCTTGTACCAGTATAAACTACTACATACAATTCATTTATTTCTGCATAGAGTTTAACATCTTTACTAAAAAGGCAGCTGCTTCACCACGAGTTGTTGTCCCTTTAGGATTAAACTCATTATTTCCAACACCAGTAACTACCTTTAAACTGTATAATCGTTGAACAGGCTGTTTGTATGTGATCAAATGTTTATCCCTAAATGGTAATGCGACTAATTCTCCTGTAACACCTTTATACTGTAATGCGTTATCAATCATGATCGATGCTTCTTCACGTGTGATAGATGCGTTAGGATCAAAAACCCCGCCGCCACGACCGTTAATAATTCCTGCACTTGCACTACGTTTAATACCGCTATGAAGCGATGGATGCGCTTTGTTCATATCTACAAATGACTTATTTCCTTCTGGTAGCTTGAGAGCATTTGAGATTAATGTTGCAAACTCAGCTCTCGTAACATTACGATAAGGCGCAAATACACCATTTCCTTCACCGTTCATAATTCCTAGGCTGTTTAGCTTACGAATATGCCCTTCAAACCATCCACCTGTAATATCATCTTTTGGTTTTTGCACTTCTTTATTTGGCACATTATAGTTTATCTTAATCCAACTTGGGTTATAGAAAATCCACTCATCATTACCTACTTTATACCAACCGTTTTTAACTGCTAATACTTTGTAACGATCTCCGTTTGAAGCTTTACGAACGATATGATGCTCAAGTCCCGAACCGCTACGTACGTTTATACCATCACCATTCACTACAAGCTCCATATTAGGTTCAGCTGGATTATATTCATTTGAATCAAATAGCTCATTTCTTTCCTGTAAAGGCGAATCAATTTGTGCGTTAATATTTGCATACCATTGAATACCTTGTACGAAGCCAGTCCAATTTCCACGAGAAATTAAAATATCAGGACAGTTTTTACCGCTCCATTGTTGATGCCTATAAATATGATCCGCGCTAATTCCTTCTTTGTTCATTAAATAACCTGCAAGTCTCTTTGCATTCTCTAATGCTTTATTGTAATCTCCATCTTGGTTAACTGAAATTTCGATACCGATAGACTCTCTATTTCCTGACCCATCGCCATCTCCTGCATGCCATCCATTTTCATTTGTTGGTAAGTGCTGATAAATTTGTTTATCGTCCACTGTAAAATGCCAAGAAGCAGTTCGGAACGTACCTTCCGTTGCTTGTTTATACAAATATTTCGCATGATTTTCAGCATTTGCACCACGAGCGGTGTTTGCAGTCTCGTGAATTGTAATATAGCGTGCTTTCATCGGATTACCAGGGCGAATATCAGGATTTCCTGCTGGAACAATCCACTCTACAAACGGTACACCTGCAAGTGTTCCATATTTCTTTGTAGTAATCGATGCACTATACTGAATAGCTCTTGGCTTTTCAAACGGCTTCATTTCACGAGTAGAGCCATCATTTCGACCGTCTACCTGTTCAAATGCCTTTTCAATATTTGAAATAGCTTCATCTTCTGCTACTTCACCTTTTTTCGCTTCTTTCATTTTATGTAACTCTTCTGTTTCATTATGTTTATGCTTATATTCTTCTAGAAGAATTTTCTCATTCTCTGATACTTCTGCTTCATTAATTTGCATGTAATCTGGAGTTTCTAGATTGAAATTAGAATAACGTAATCCGTTCGTTCCACGCTCCCCTTGTGCAATACTAATCTGGTCAGTATGAGATTTATTTATCTCTTCTGCTGATATTGATAAAGGTGCACTCCCTAACATTACTAGACTTGTTGATAGTGCGATTACTCGTTTTTTAATATTCATTGCTTTCATTGATACCTACACTGTTCGTATAAGTATCTCGACCTCCCTTTATTTTTTCATTATTGAAATACTATGAATCTACTATGTATGTATAAAACTACGTTTATTCCACCCTTTTATAAATACTTTCAATTTATCCCCAGTAGGTAATTTATAGTTTCTAAAAAATCCCTTAACAGACATTACTTTATAACCAATTGTAATCGCCGTCAAAAATACTTCTTCCCTTACACACCACTACTTCTCAAAAAATAGATTTGGATACCTTTTACTATTTTGCTTCAACAATAAGGATTTTTATAATTTTTCATAACTATCAAGTCTCTATTAAATAAATCCTGTTTCCTTGTACTTTTCCCTTTGAAAATAGTAACATTTTTACATTCTTACGATAAGGAATGAAAATATATAAGTGATTACTCAGACGTTTTTATAGACGAGAAACTCTATATCATGTGCAAGATACTTTGGAAAACTATTTCAAATTAAAAGAAGTTATGAATAGTAAACTTAAATATTTTTTCCTTTTCGCTTTTATTACAAATTCCCTTTAACATTTTCGACAATCTCGTTTATCGTATTTCGATCAAACTTATCACTAATTTCGTATGGCTCACGATCTCCTACTAATTGTACGCCTACGATATCATTGCGATCCTTACCATATTGCACTTCAATAATCGATCCACGCTCTATTTGTTTCCAAACAAGACCTGCTTTATCCTTATTATCTAACACAATACAGTCCTCAATATTTTCGTCAATCCCAATTAACTTGTTATCATCCATATATCCAACCTCGTATTGTTGACGTTCTTTCGCTTTGCCACTTACTACTATACCTTTGCTTCCATATGAGTAATCCGTATAGTCCTTTTTCTCCGATTGTACCGCTTTCGGCTCTTTTGCTTCAGTTTTTTCAGTATTTCCACAACCCACAATCATACTAATTGGCATAACTACAGTTAATACTATTCTCGTAAATTTCTTTATCATTTATAACCAACCTCACATGTTTAACTTTACATTCCATTTATCCCTTTACCAAATAATAACATAATAATACCGAGAAAGAGTCAAAGGTAAAATATTATTTTCATTCTAAAAATCTATGTAAAAAACTAAACCTCAGTATTGCCTTCCCCTTTACTTTCATATAATACCCTCACAATTATAAATAGCTAGATTTTCAAAATTACTACCTGCACTATCGACAAATTATAGAAAGTAGACATCCTACTCACATAAGATTTAAAATTAGAAAGTATGGAAAACATGATAAAAAATATTGGCTAGTTGTTCGCAATTAAAATGGTCTTTACATGAAGAAAGGAAGTGCACAGCTTTGGATTTTAAAACAGTTATGCAGGAGCTTGAAGCCCTAGGCAAGGAACGAACGAAAAAAATATACATATCTAACGGTGCGCACGAGCCAGTTTTCGGCGTAGCTACAGGTGCTATGAAACCAATCGCTAAAAAAATAAAAGTAAATCAAGAGTTAGCAGAAGAACTTTATGCCACAGGCAACTACGATGCTATGTATTTTGCAGGCATTATTGCGGATCCGAAAGCTATGAGTGAATCTGATTTTGATCGCTGGATAGACGGAGCGTATTTTTATATGTTGTCTGATTATGTGGTGGCAGTCACTTTATCAGAATCAAATATTGCACAAGATGTTGCTGATAAATGGATTGCAAGTGGGGACGAGCTTAAAATGTCTGCAGGTTGGAGTTGCTACTGCTGGCTTTTAGGAAATCGCAAAGACAATGAGTTTTCTGAAAGTAAAATTTCCACTATGCTTGAAATGGTGAAAAATACGATTCATGATTCGCCAGAACGAACAAAATCCGCTATGAATAATTTTCTAAACACGGTAGCAATTTCATATGTGCCACTACACGAAAAGGCAGTCGAGATTGCAAAAGAAGTTGGTATAGTTGAAGTAAAACGTGCTAATAAAAAAAGCAGTTTGCTAAATGCTGCAGAAAGTATTCAGAAAGAACTTGATAGAGGCAGACTTGGGTTCAAACGTAAATATGTAAGATGTTAAAAAAGAAAAAGGCGGTTATCAATCAAGAAAGATTGTTAACCACCTTTTTCTTTGACTACTGAGCTCTCCTCTCAGAAAACATTCATTTCCCTCTGGATAACTTACATGTTAGAAACTTCTTCATTCAATTTATAAACTCTATCTCTTTTCTCATCGCTTTTGACAAAAGTAAGCTTTCCTTCTTTAACAAAGTCTTCCAACACTAAACATACTTGTCCATATGCTTTCGGCTTATTCGTTGTGAATCTTTCATCTGATATTTTGCCAGATCGTATTAATTGTTCACATAGCTCAAGTGCACTTATTTCTTCAGAATCTACTAATTCCAATATATCTTTTTGTAATGGCGATAAAGGTACTGGTATATTAGCTACCTCCGCCTTTTCTCGTTTGTTTTCTTCTTCAAATAAATCTTCAAATGAAATTTGATTCATTCCTTCTTTTCCTTTCTAACAATTGATTTGTATAACATAAACTGAATTGTATAGCGTAGTTATTGTTATGTAGTACGTACCTAAGTACGTAAATGTCAAACTCATGTACATCGTTTCATATAGTATATTTCGATTATACCAAATATACGTTCTATTTTCTATCGTAGATTGGAAAACAAAACATTTTACTGTATGTACCATTATTAAATAGAGCTGAACATTCATCATCCAAATATTACATTTTCAGTTATATTATCGAAAATTTATCCACATTACGGAAATAAATAACAAATAATTGTCATTTACATGTTATAATTACGATGCATGCATTTAGTTGAATTACATGCATATTTGTAATGCGTATATTTAATAAAGTTAAATGAAACTGGGGAGGCTTGCGCAAATGGGCAAGAAAACAAGCAAAACTAAAAAGTTTTTCGGATTCGTAATCACCGCAGCAATAGCAACTACAACACTGGTAGGTACAGTAAATGCAGAAACAACTACGAATAACTATAAGGTAGCTAGCAATGCAAATACTGTATTTACAGATGTACCAAAGGACCACTGGTCAAAAGATGCTATTGATTACTTAGCGGCAGCAGGGATTTATAAGGGGTATGGAAATGGGAAATTTGGTTTTGGCGACAATGTTACTAGAGGACAGGTAGCTTCTTTAGTCAATCGATATTTAGGTTTAATTGCAGACGATAAACAAGGAAATATGTTTAGTGATATTACAAATCATATGTTTGAAAAGGATATTAAAGCCATTGCGCAAGCTGGAATTATGACAGGAGATGGAACAGGTACATTTCGTCCTGATGATGTATTAACTCGTTATGAGATGGCAGTAATATTACAAAGAGCATTTCATTTAGAATCAAAAGAACAAGGGAAATTTAAAGACGTACCAAAAGGTCATTGGGCCTATGAAGCTGTAAATACACTGCGTAGTAACCGTATAGCACAAGGTGACGAGGCAGGTAATTTTAACGGAAACACATTTGTGAAGCGTGAGCAGTATGCACAATTTTTCTATAACGCAATAGCAAAAAACAGAGATTATAATTTCAACATCAATTCAAAAGAAGAATTAAAACAAATGCTAACAACAGCTTTACAGAATGGGACGTTTGGTCCATTTAAATTAAATTCATTAGGTAAAGATCTATCCGAGGTAAAAAAAGAATATGGAGCACCTGATGTTTTGAAGAAAGCATCATGTACAGATTGTGATGCACCTAATATAGCGGTATACGGCGATTATAATATTGACATGTATCCTTGGGACGCTAGATATATATCGGTGAAAATGGATATCACTATTAACGAATTGAAAGAGTGGTTTGGTGAACCAGATGGAATCGGAGAAGATATGACTAGTGAAGGCTTCATATATAATCGAGGAAGCTATTCTCTTTATTTCAGCTTCTCTGATGGTTATATTCAACGCGCTGAAATATCTAAAAATAAATTTAATTACTAAGTTACAAGCAATATAAAATATATAAAGCATAAAAAATCCTTCAAGAACATGCCTTTTCTTGAGGGATTTTATTTTTCCTTATCTATTTAACAAAATCCAAAGCTATAAAACTCCTACTGATTAAACTTTATTTTTCTTGGTGCTCCGCTTCCCATTCGCTTAAATACGTTGCATATTCTAATTCATCCGGATCATCATATAACATAGAAATAAACTCTAATTTATTTCCATCACAATCTAGAAAATATACGCTTACAGCTGGCATCCATCTTTGAACAATTGGCTCTTCATTCCCTTTCCCCTGACTTCCTATCACCTCTATTCCACGATTCTCTAACCACAATTTAGAATTCTTCAAAAACTCTAAATCTACACAAAAAGCGAAGTGTTTCGTCTCAAAATCTTCATTACTATGTACTTCCCATAATCCAAGCATTTGTTTTTTATTTTCTCCTATCCAAAAGAAAGCACCCCGCCTTTTCGATAGTTTTTTTGCTAATGCTAAACCTAATTTATTTTGATAGAAATCTATCGCCTTTTCTAAGTTTCTTACATGTAAATGAGTTTCATATATGCTTTGTATCATTATGTATCCCTCCCCCTACATTACGGTTTTTCCAAATATATTTTGTCTTTATCATACAAATAAATATATTTGAAATCATCCTACTTTTGTATCATTATTCTTTCCTACAAAGGTATTAACACATGTGAATGTACGGATTTTATTTATCCCGCATTAACGAGCTGTAAGACCCCACTGATTAAAGTTTCACTTTATAACTTATGTGCATTATTTTAAGTAGTCTGTTTCAATTATACAGATTGTACGTTCCGTCATCTATTGTGGAATTCGTTATTGCTGGACTGAAAGCGATAATAAGTATCCATTGCACAAATCACACAAACAAAAAACACTGCCAATCGCAGTGTTTTTAAATTCGGTTTCTTATCTAATTGTTCTGTAGAATACATTCATATTAAATCGTTATTGAGAGAAAGACCAATTCTTTCTTATTTCGTCAACAACGATTTCCGGATAATCCCAATGAAGTATATGAGTAGATTCCGGGATAAGTTTTACTATCCCCTTCGCTTTTTCTTCAAAAATTTTAGCTGTTTTATCTCTATATTCATTCCAGCTATTAGGTTCAGTCGCTCTTAATAAAATCATAGAAGATGGTAATTTTTCATAAATGTCTATTGTCTCATGCTTGTGCATCGCTTTAATGATATTAACTGCAGTAGTACCACTTACATGCCAATGAACTTTACCTTCCTTTTCAACAGCAAGGTCTTTAACTGCCACTTCAATCATCGGTGACCATCGTGTATATGCTGCTTTTTCTATTTTGAAAAAGTCATCCCAACCATCAAATGTATATTCATCAAAGTCTTTTTCATAATGCGCTACTACTTCTTCTAGTGTTTGAACTTTTAACCTCTTCGTTTAATACCCACCATCAATAAGCATCGTACCTTTGACCCTTTGCGGATATTTATTTATATAAAATAAATATCCAAAACTCCCCCAAGAATGCGATAGAGAATAAAATTGATCGATTTCAAGAATATCTGCTATTTCATGCAACCAATCTATTATATTTGGCATCTCATATTCTTCAGTTAAATCTAGTGAATCCATTTTCCCATGACCTGCTGCATATAATACAATAAACCTGTACTCGTCTTTTAGTTTTTCAGCTCCTTCTATGAAGGTAAGACTAGGGATACCTACCCCATGTAAACAAGTATTCCATGTTACGAATGAAAAAGGATCTGATATGAATATCAGATCCTTTTTCACTGCTTCTTTTATAACTTTAAGTTCTTGATACATACATTGATTCATACGTACTTACATTATCATACACAGTTTTCGCAATACGAAGAGGAAGATGGAGACATCCTTCAGATCCAACTTTTCCAGTGACAATGCATAATTTATCTCCTTTACTGAAGAGAAATATGTCTACTGACTTTTTAATAGAATCAAAGTGTACTTTTATTTGTCGGACTTAATTTTTTCGCAATATTCTTCTAAAGTTAATCCCTTTTCTTTTAGATATATAGCAACTTCTTTTCCTACATAACGATAGTGCCATGGCTCATACTTAATGCCAGTAATTTCCTCTTTATCCTTTGGATAGCGAAGAATAAAACCATACTCTGCAGCATTCTTATCTAACCATTTAAATGCATCGGTAGTTTCAAATTTTGCATTTAAGTCTTCTACAGTATTCTGCCATTCAACTGAAATAATGTCTAACGCTAATCCAGTATGATGTTCACTTGCGCCAGGATACTGAAGATATTCCAATGCCTTAGCACTAGCCTCTGTATCCGACAAACCTTGAGATTTATAGCTTTTAACTGAAGCATCATAATAAGTTTGTTGTAATTTTATAGCTCGATAACCTGACCTTAAATAAAGGTTAATGCCCTCTTTTTTTGCAGCTGTTACCATATCCTGATAGGAAGTTGCAATTCTGCTATCTATTTTCATATTTGGCTTAGCATTTTGGGTGATACTTGTTAATTCAATCCCTAGTTCCTTTGGTAACATATGTTCTCTATTTACAAGAATAATTCTCCAATCATTAAGATCAGAAATAGGTAATGCATCTTTTTTATTCGCTTTTATATCAACTTTATTTTTATCATTATGATTAGTAGTTTCCTGAGATGTTTGTTTTCCACTACAAGCAGCAAGACTCCATCCCAATGCCAATACCAATGCTAAAATTATAATTTTTTTAATTGTATCTCATTCCCTTTTTGTTTATTAGTCTTTATACCAATTTCCCAACACTTCTTTAGGAATATCCTTAAAATCCTTCAAAGAAACAGGGCCGACAAATTCTTTAACCCCATGTTTTTTAGAATTTTCATCTGAATAATCTTTTAAAAATTGAATTTTAAAATGCTTCTTACCATCAGCATAGTCGGTTACTGTCGGTACAACTGCAGCTTGTCGTATACCAAAAGTTTCATCTTCATACTTAACAAATTGTATATACGATAGTCCTCCAATCAATGTTTCTAATTTTTCTTGAGCAGAAATAAGATTTCCAAGAGAATAATAGATTAGCGTCTGATGTCCATCTTTATTTTCTTTCCACTCAATTGGTTGGATTACATGTGGATGATTTCCAATTACTACATCTACGCCTAAATCTGTTAAATATTGAGCAATTTCTTTTTGTTGCTTTGAAGGCGTAAAGGTATATTCTACTCCCCAATGCACCATAACAATCACCATATCAGAATTATTCTTTGCCTTTTCCACATCATTTTGTATCGCTTCTTTATCAATTAAATTTAATGCCCAAGACTTATCCCCTGGAATTTTATTTCCATTCGTACCATATGTATAATTTAGTAACGCAAAACGAATACCATTTTTGGTAATCGTTTTTATTTCATTGCGTTCGTTTTGACTCTCATTAATGCCTAATGGGATAACATCCTGATATTTCTTCCAGTATTCTCTTGTATTCATCACACCTTTAATACCCATATCCATCGTGTGATTTGTCGCTTGAGTCACTATATTGAATCCAGTGTCCACTAAAGATTGACCTACTTCTTCAGGTGTATTGAAAGTAGGATATCCCTGTACTTTTAGATGATTTCCTGCAATTGGAGTCTCCTGGTTCACAATAGCAAGATCACTTGATTGAACAGCTGTTTTTATATTTTCATAAATATAGTTATAATCATATGAACCATCTTTTTGTTTGCCATCTTTAATTACTGCGTCATGATATAAATTATCACCCGTTGCTATTAAATTCACTACCGATTTTACTTTTTTATCTTCCATAAAATTAGGGGATTTTTGAATAGGACTTTTATCGACCCAATTGGGTGTTTTTAATGATTTATCTGCCTTTGATTGAGCCGGTGGTAATGAAGCTTTAGATGTCTTAATATCTGTATTGTCACAAGCGGTTAAAATCAATAAAAAAATAAAACATAATAAAAAAAACTTTTTATTTCTCTGTAAATTATCTAACATGTAATCCTCTTTTCTGTCATATTACTAATAACCAATTCTAACAAATAACTTTTAAAACAGCGTATTTTGATTTTACACTTAATTTTTGAAAACACTCTATTACATTTGCTTCGGAATATACGGATAATCTTTTTCACTTTCTAACAATCTATTATTTCTATCAGAATGAATAGATTGCTAGAAAAACATTATCCAATAGGATGTTGAATTTGATATACCAGTTCCAATTGTAATAGCTGGTTAATCTAAACAAAAGAGGCGAATAGTTCATATATCCTCCTCTCTTACTTTACGTGTATGAGTGGCTCCAAAAATAAGGGATTGCTGCCGCCCCCTCTTTAGTTAGTGCGAAATCTGTGTAACTAATTTCTTTAAATTGAGCGACAATTATTATACCGTTAACAACAAGTAAGCCCCAAGAACTTATTTTAGCAATATACGGAAAAAGTAGCAATCTTTTCTCCGCCCAATATAAACAAACCCTCCAACTCAAACGATTTGGAGGGCTCTATACCACAAAGAAGAACTTTTATTAGATTACTTCAATTTCCCCTCAAAAACAATCTTCCTACCACACGGTTCAACTACTGTTTTACCGTCTTTCTTCACTTCATGAAAGATTGGCTCTTCCATGCGACGAGATGGTGCGTAGCCTTCTTGTTCCATACGTGCTAAGCAGTCTGTAATTGTTTCGTTTTCGAGTACTTCAAATTTCTTTTTATTAGGTTGTTTTGTCATGCCCTAACCTACTTTCTATTTTTCTTGATGCGAATTGATTCTTCATGTAGATCATATATAACATTGCGAGAATTCCTATTATAATCATAACCGCAATAAAAAAGCTTGTATACTGTATTTTTTCTATAAATACGCCTCCTAATACAGGTCCCAGTATACTTCCTAAACTAAAGGCAATTCCAGATAATATATTACCTGCTGGCAATAAGTGTCTCGGTAATAAATCTGTCATAAACCCAAGTCCTAACGAGAAGCACGATCCAATGACCATACCCGCTAACAACATGCAGGCAAAGACGATCCAGTAATATTGATCAAATACGGCTGCAAGCAAGAAAATGCCCGTACTTATACAGAACGTCCACGTTAAAATACGGTCCCTTCCGTATTTGTCACTTAATATACCGAGCGGAATTTGTGTAATAATGCCCCCAACTGCAAATGCTGGTAATAAGAAGGAAACTTCTGAAACGGACCATCCTTTTCGAAGTGCGTATACTGGTAAGTTACTGTTTAACATTGCTTCCAGTACGCCATATGCAAGTGGTCCCAGCAGTGCAATCCATCCTAATCCAACAACTTGTTTATAACGAGAAAATGATGATTCACTCTTCACTTCTCTTTCATCTTGCGCTGGGAATGCATTTTTCGTTGGAAGTAATAGGAGCCAACCTATTAAACAAAGTATAGTAGATATAATAAACGGCGTTGCAAGACCGTACTGAACTGTGCTTGCTAAATACGGACCGACGGCAAAACCAATTCCGAAGAATACACCGTATATTGATACTTGTCTCCCTATTTTACTCGGGTCTGATGTTGTCGTAATCCATGTTTGTGTTCCGACATGAAGCATATGATCTCCGACTCCAACTAGAAATCTAAGGATAAACCATACCCAAAACGAAAATGTTTGTGTAAAAAAGAATAATGAAATAATAACGAGAAACCCACCAATCACGATAATTGGCTTCATTCCAAACTTTTGCATCGGTTTTTCAAGAAACGGTGAGATTACTAATATCCCAATGTATAGTGCCGTCGCATGAATACCGTTAATACTTGAACTAACCCCTTCTTGTTCAAAAATCATTGCAATGGCCGGTAAAAGCATACCTTGTGATAAACCCGAGATTGCTACAATCCCAACCATAATCCAAAAAGTAAAACGCATTGACATTCCTTTCCCTCTCCTTCTCACGCTTTCCACCTTTCATTATAAACTGTTTCTGCAAATGCGTGTACGAATATTCGCAATTAAAAAGAAGCTAAAAGAATGAATCTTTTAGCTTCTTATCCTTCCCAAACTTGCGCTTTCACATTGTTATGGAATTGCTTAAAATACGGATGTTTATAAAAAGCAGTTTCATACACGTATTGCTGTGCACTAGCGATTGGTGGGTGGGAGTATTGCAGTTGTAAAGGAACTACAACTGGTGAAACTTGCATATACAGCGGAGCTATCATCATTTTTGTATACATATGATGATTATATGGAGAATGCGCAATTAAGAACGGATGGTGCATTGATAATCTCCCCTTTTACTTACAATGTTATAGTATATGCAATACCTTTCATTTCGGGGATTATTTCTGTTCTAACCAATCCTCTACATGCTTTATAAATACATCTAAACAATCAATAAACGGCGAATGACCGCAATCTTCTAACAATTGTAATTCAGCATTCGGCAAATGTTTTGCTAATTCCTCACCGACTACTTGCGGTACGACATAATCTCTATCACCTTGTATGACGAGTGTCGGCGCTTTAATATGATGAATTTGCTTACTTCCCTCTACAACCCCATTATGTTCATCTGAAATATTAAATGTAATGAGCGCATAATTCACATCTACGAAATTACGTTGCGTTAACATATCATCTAAATACTTTTCATAACGGTCCGGTTCAGGTTGATTATGTGTATATATTAATAAATCCCATACTGTACGGTAATATAATTTATTCATATTTTTTATCGCATCTAACACTGGTGCAATTTGTACAGGATCTTGCGCAATTTCTTCTTTCGTCTTAACTAAACTAGATACGATCGGCTGCCCATTCGTATCTTTTTTAAAGATTGGGTATCCTTTCATTCCTACTGATTCTACTAAAATTAACTTTTCTACAAAAGTTGGGTGATTCGCTGTAAATTGCATTGCAACACCACCGCCCATTGACCAGCCCATTAATGAAAATTTCTTTAGTTTTAATTGATCGATAAATAGTTTTACATCTTCTGCAAAGTCTTTTAATGAATCTATTGATTGATTATATGTTGATTGACCAAATCCTCTTAAATCGAGAGCGTAAATATGGTATTGATCTTGCAGCTTTTCAATAACTAAATCCCAATGTTGTGACGATGTCATGTTCCCGTGAATAAGTACAAGAATATCTGTATTTCGCCTTCCAACTTCCTGATATGCAATCGTTTCTCCGTTCGAGAGTGAAACAAACTCCATTGTTGCAGGCTTAATCATCACAAGTTCCCCCATTCTATTTAATAGAAAGAAAATTCTTTACTTACTTAAAGAATAGCACGTAGAATATATGTTCGCAACATAAAACCTATAAGAATTTTTTACATAAATCAACATGTCTATTACTAGACAATTAAAATAAAAAAGTATATAGTTAGCTAGGTAACTAATTTGAAAGGATCAAAATACATGGACGAAAAACAACATTTTTTTCACATCGTCAGCCAGACTTCTCGCAAGTTTACGAAGAAATTTAATGAACGCGTATCTCCAACTGGGTTATTTAGTGCGCAGTGGGCTGTTATTTTCCGTATCAATCAAACTGGTTCTTGTACGCAAACAGAATTATGTCAGTATTTAAACGTTGAATCACCAACGATGACCCGTACGTTAACACGTATGGAAACGATGGGCTGGATTATTCGTACAGAAGGAAAAGATCGCCGTGAGAAGCTCATTTCGTTATCAGAAACAGCGATAAAAATGATTCCGGTATGGCAAGAAGAAGTGGATACTTTCGAAGAAAAGACACTAGAAGGTATTAACGAAGAGGATTTACATCAAGCATTTCAAGTATTACAACAAATTATTAAAAACTTAGATTAACTTGGAGGGATGACCATGCAAAGTGAGAAACTTTGGACGAAGGATTTCCTCGGAACTTGTTTTAGTAGTCTATTTCTCTTTTTAACATTTTACATGCTTATGACTACTTTACCTGTCTATGTAATAGACGGCCTAAAAGGAAAACCTGAGGAAATTGGTTTAGTTGCAACTGTTTTTCTTATTTCATCTGTTTTATGTCGACCATTCACAGGAAAATGGCTCGATGATTTAGGAAGAAAGAAAATATTATTTATTTCACTTTCACTATTTTTAGCCGCTACCGTTATGTATTTCGGTGCACAAAGTTTATTTTTATTACTAGCCCTTCGCTTCTTACATGGTATTGGGTTCGGTATGGCAACAACTGCAACTGGTACGATTGTCACAGATGTTGCGCCAGCTCATAGACGAGGCGAGGCACTTGCCTATTTCGGCGTATTTATGAGTTTGCCGATGGTAATTGGTCCTTTTTTAGGTTTAACAATTATTTCTCATTTTTCGTTTACTGTATTATTTATCGTTTGTTCCGTATTTTCATTGCTTGCATTTTTATTAGGACTACTTGTAAATATTCCGCATGAAGCACCAGTAAAGAAACAAAAACAAGAAAAAATGAAATGGAAAGACTTACTTGAACCATCTTCTATTCCAATCGCTCTTACAGGATTTGTTTTAGCCTTTTCTTATAGTGGTATTTTATCCTTTATTCCTATTTATGCAAAAGAGCTTGGTTTAGCTGATATTGCAAGTTACTTCTTTATTTTATACGCACTTGTTGTTGTCATTTCTCGTCCATTTACAGGTAAGATTTTTGATCGCTTCGGTGAAAACGTACTTGTTTATCCGGCTATTATTATTTTCACAATTGGGATGTTCATTTTAAGCCAAGCACAAACTTCATTTTGGTTCCTTGGCGCAGGGATGCTAATCGGTTTAGGTTACGGAACATTAATTCCTAGCTTCCAAACGATTGCAATTTCTGCCGCTCCAAACCATCGACGTGGTTCTGCGACAGCTACGTACTTCTCATTCTTTGATAGTGGTATTGGCTTTGGTTCTTTCATTTTAGGTATCGTCGCAGCGAAATCAAGTTATCATAATATGTATTTTATCGCAGCTATTATCGTTGCGTTCACTTTACTTTTATACTATGGATTACACGGACGAAAACAAAAATTCAAGAAACAGCGTACAGACGGACAAATATCCGCTTAACGTAAATAAGGAAAGTAAACTTATCCGTTTACTTTCCTTATTTTGTATTTCTTTCAATTGAAGCGTATACTTATAATAGAAATAAAAAGGAGGGACCGATATGAAACTTAAAAAATCTCCCCTACTCTTACTCATAATCACATTCCTATTTGTAATTACAGGGCTCGGTTTTACATACTTCAAACATAATAAAACAATCCCGTCGAAAAATAATGTGACGAAAAAAAATTGGTTAGACGATCCGTACTTACGTTGGTCGTATACACATATGAAAGAATTCACTTTAATTAACGAGGTAAATCATAACCCAGATCAAGTTTCCCACTTCTCTACCGCTTTGCAAAACTTAGACGATTTTGCTGTGGAGCGTAGATTTGGAAATACAACTCCTCTAAAAAAACTTTTAGACGATAACAAAACGGATGCTTTCGTTGTTGTACATAATGGAAAACTTGTATATGAACGATATTTTAATGGATATAACGAGAGTGAACCTCATGGCATGGCATCATTAGCAAAGGTCTTTACCGGGGCAATTATACAATCACTCGCTGAAGAAAAACGTATTGACTTAGAAAAAACAGCTGACACATATATAAAAGAATTAAAAAATACACCGTTCGGTAATGCCTCGCTTCAGCAATTAATGGACATGCAAGTGTCTGCAGAGTACCCGACTCACGGCTATGAACACCCAGCGTTAGAAAATCAAGATGCACAACTATATTTAGCGAGCAATATTTTACCTCGAGGTAAAAATTACGACGGCCCGATGAAAATTTATGATATGTTACGAGAAGCAGAAGAAACTGCACCGCCTGGTTCCGATTTTTCTTACGATAACGGATCAGCAGAAACACTCGCTTGGATTATTCGAACGATCACTGGTAAATCATTAGCTGAAAACGTTAGTGAGCGCATATGGTCTCAAATTGGTATGGAAGAAAACGCGTATTACGTAACAGATGAAACAAAAATTGAACAAGCAAGCGCTGGTTTAAATGCAACTGCTAGAGATATGGCGAGATTTGGACAATTATTATTAAATAACGGGGAATATAACGGAAAACAAATTCTCCCTTCTTCTATTACTGAAGATATAAAAAATGTTCAAGAAGGTGAACTTGCAGTTGGTCCTGGAGCTTCCATTTCTTATCATAATCAATGGTGGATTCCACACAATGAACAAGGTGCTTTTGAAGTGTTAGGTAGTTACGGACAAACACTTTACATCGATCCGAAAGCAAATATGGTAATTGTCCACTTCTCTTCTAACGCTACGCCAAGTAATGAAATCCATTCTGTTTACTCTAATATGTATATTGATATTGCACATCATCTAGAGAAGCTTCCACAGTAGTGGAAGCAGGAGTTTAAACCTTACATGTATGACTATTTGATTGAACACACAATCTGTTGTGTTGAAACATCAATATATCTAAAAAAGGAGCTCTCTTGATAAAGAGAGCTCCTTTTTTTATTTCTTCTTCTTTTCTGTCGGTTGACTCTGTTTAGCGAAATTAGATGAATCATCGAAATTTGGTTGCTTTTTACCAGCATTATTACTTCTACCTTTTCCCATATGTAATACACCTCCCCTCATCCTTACTATTCCCAATAAAAAAATCCTCTTGCATCCAGAAGTTTTTTTATTGTCCCTTATTCATAAGGCACCACTGTTCTCGTAGTACTTCCAACACTTTCAGTTAGAGAAGCTTTCACAGTAGTGGAAGCTTTTTATTGTTGGGGGGTTTTATTTAAACCCATTACCCTCATCACGTTTATTCATAATGAAACTTTTTATTAGCAATCCAATAATACATTACGAAGAGTGTCAACAAAATCCAAACTATAGTTAGTAATCCTGTAATTATTGCGTTTGAATGTACGTCCCCCGTAACTAACGTTTCCATTGCATACGTACTCATACTGGCTGGATTAAGCTGATCCATTATTGGATTCAAACCGACGATTACTCTACAGGCTAACAGGAAAACAATTGAAATTAATGCGATAATACCTTGACTGTGAAAAATAGCACTTATCATTGTTGTGAAAGATACGATAAAAAGAACCCAAATTAGATAAAATAGTAATCCAGTAATTAGGTGTGCGAATGGAACAGCAGTAAAAAGATAATTTACATATAGATAAGATGTAACGTATCCAATTGTTACACTACAAGCTGCCATTAAATAATTTGACACTATTTTCCCACCTACATATGAAGTAACAGTAACGGGTCTTGTTAAAATAAAAGCCAACATACCATTTGCTTTATCTGTTTGAATAGCTCCCATCATAGATATCACTAGAATCATAAGTCCAAGCTGATCAAACTGAGATCCCAAAGTACTCGCTAATACTTCGCCTCCGTTTTGTGTTGCCATATTTGGATCAATGATAATTCCCTGTCCTCCACCTAACGCTTCTAGAATTGATGGTAAATAATGAGTTACTATCGGCTGTGTTGCACCTAAAAAAATAAAAACAATTGGTAGCCAAATAATCTTAAAATCACGTAACATTTGCACACATTCTTTTTTTATCAATACAATTGAGTTATTCATTTTTGCACCACCAAATTCAAGAAAATTTCTTCTAAAGTATCGTTGCTCATTTCAAATTTAACGATGTCCACTTTATGTTCGAGTGCATTTTGCAATAACATATTTTTATTTATTTCAATACTTTCAACCTTCACTTTGATTTTAAGCCCAACCACTTCAACGTCCTTCACATACGGTAATTTTTTTACAACTTCAATCCACTTTTGATCTTTAGCTGTTATTTCAATTATTAATTTATTTTCACTATTCCGGTGTACAAGCTCCGTAATCGTTGTATCTTCTATTTTTGTTCCATCTTTTATAATGACAAATCGTTCACAGATTTCTTCTGCATCGCTTAATATATGGGTTGATAATAAAATGGTTGTATCTTTTTTTATTTCTTCAATTAAATTCAATACTTCCCGCCGGCCAATCGGATCTAATGCGGATACCGGTTCATCCATGACAATAAGTGACGGTTTATGCAATAATGCTTGTGCAATACCTAGTCGTTGTTTCATTCCACCAGAAAATGTACTAACCTTTGCGTTTTCTTCGTTCCTTAGTCCAACTTTCTCCAAAATCTTTGGAATCAACTTTGACAATTCTTCTTTTTTCAATCCGGAAAGTTGGCCCATAAACGTAAGCGTTTCTCTCGCTGTCATCCAATGAAAAAAATTAGGATATTGCGGTAAATAACCAATTTCACTTTTCATTTTTGATATTTTTATCCCATTCAATAAAACTTCACCAGCAGTTGGATGAATAATATCCGAAATTACTTTTATTAATGTAGATTTTCCTGCTCCGTTTGGTCCAATTAATCCGACGCATTCCCCCGCTTGCAGTTCCATCGAGAAATTATTGACAGCAATTTTTCCTTTAAATGATTTTGTTACATTTTTAATCTCTAGTTTCATAATTTCTCACTGTCCTTTCTCCCTATAACGAAGTAGAAAATAGGTCCCAATATATGAACGAAAAGAATAATGAACGTCCATACAAGTACATTTTTTCTTGTTTTTCTATGTCGGTATAAATCAATGAATGCAATGAGGACTAAAAGTGCCCCCACTGCAATAACTGGCAATATAATGGGTAGAAAAGTCATAATATCAATGTCTTTAAGATCATTCAATCCATAATGTAGTTGCATTATTATCATTCCTCCCTAATTTCATTCTCATTATCGATAATGATAAAACATAAACGAATGAATTGCAAACATTATTCTCATTATTTATAATGAGAATAAAAATACATAATAAATAAGGTGAGCGAATGAGTAATAAAGTTGAAATTTTAATGCATCCAGTAAGAATGAAAATTTGCCAAGTGTTAATGAGAAATAAGGAAAATGGGTTAACACCATTAGAAATGGTAAAAATCATTAAAAATGTACCACAAGCCACACTATATAGACAGCTACAAACTATGGTTGATTCTGGTATCGTCCATGTAATTAAAGAAAAAAAGGTGAAATCTGTTTCTGAAAAATATTACGCAATTAATGAAGAAGATGCAAAGATTGAAGGCAGTGAATGGAAAGGATTATCGGATGATGAAAAGTTAAACTACATTTCCTATTATCAGTTATCACTTATGACACAATATCAAAGTTACCTTAAGAAATTAGAGGAACAAAACAGTCAAGAAGATACTGCTACTTTTTCTGTAGTGGAATTAAAGCTAGATGAAGAACACTTTGGAAAATTTCAAAGCGAACTTAACGAATTAATGATTAAGTACTATAATAGCCAAAGTAAAGATGAAATAGAGGCTCCGGTTCGGACTGTCGCTATTACAATTATTCCAGAAACGTGAACTCACTCAACATACATCATACAAGCCGATGCTTCCTTGCCATAGGAAACATCGGCTATCTTCATTTCGAAAATTATTTTGACTTCTGCTGTATGGCTGGCGAAAAAACTGATCTAGAAGCTGAAATGTTGTAGAATCTAGAATTCGAATGTGCTTAAAATTTTATCTATATTACATGAATTCTTTTCTCGCGTTAATCTCATACGATCCACACTCTCTCCAAACGCCTTTTAAAAAGAAGCATGGGTAAATTAATAAATATAAATTGGGAATCCACCAAGACATATCAAAATCTAAACGGATTGTCCAAAATGCTAGAGCTTGTAACCCTGAACAAAAAGTTAAAATTAATGATAGGAACACAAAGTGGCTCCAAATCTTTTTTTGTTTAGAATGCAAATACAAGCTTAAAAATCCCGTTAACGAGATTAACAAATCTAAGGGTAAAAAAGACCAGTTCCAAGCTACTAAAATAGGATCTTCATAATCTTTAAACAAATATTCTTGTGGAATCATATGAAAAATTGTTATGAGCCAATATATAACAAACCCAACATCAGTAATAAGGAAAAAATACTTTAATCGATTCAATGTATACGTTCCTCCACCATTTCTTTTTTCTTCGCTTCATGTGTCGTACTATTAAAATTTAATATTACGACTCCAACTAAAATAAAAAGAATTGCTAGTATCTTACTTACATTGATACTTTCTCCAAAATAAACAAAACCAATTGTTGTAATCGTTACAATTCCCATACCTGACCAAACCGCATATGCAACGGACATCTCCATCCCTTTTAATGCAAATGTCAGAAATGCAAAACTTACTACATAAAATACAAAAATAAGAATGCTTGGTACAAGTTTCGTTAATCCATCAGATAGTTTCATTGCAGTTGTACCTGCTACCTCAAATAAAATTGCTAAGCATAAATAAATCCACTGCATTATTCTCCCACCTTCTATTTCGGATTAGAAATTCCGTATAGTAACATATCCATAATCGATTCAAGCATACTTCCCAATGTATAATCACTCTTTTCTATAAACATAGGATCATATATGCGATTCAGTGCCCCCAAGTATACTTCAATAAAAAACGGAATTTGAATTTTTCTTATGCTTCCTTCTCTCATTCCCTCTTCTATTAAACCAATTACAGTAGACCAACCTTCACGTAAAAACTGATCTAATTTTAACCATTGGTTATAATGATGTTTTTTTAGTTCTACTAATAAACGTGCATCCATGAATGTAAATTGTTGTGGAATGCAAATTAAGATGAGTCTTATTTTTTCAACTGTTTGTAACGTACCGTCTTCAGCGATATCTTTTTCCTTTTCTTGAATACTTTCTATTACACTACGAATAACTTCATCTACTATTTCATCTTTTGAAGAAAAGTGCTCATAGATTGTCCTCTTACTGACAGCTAATTGTTTTGCTAAATCACTAATTGTAAATGTAAACCCCTTCGTTTGAATTTGATGAATTGTTTCTGTTACTATTCTTTGCTTCATAATCCGCCCCCTAAACCATTGGTACCATTTTGGTTTTTTTAGTACCATTTCATTTTACAATATTTAACATAATGTATACAATAAATATTTTAAAATTTCTAATTTTCAACTCAAAACAGATAAACATGAGAGCAATGAGGAACATTCCTGCATATTCAACAATCAAGTGAATGTATAGAATCACACTGATGCATGAAGCCTTAAAAAAGTTACATGCAGCTCTATAAGGATATGTTAGTATATGTTCTTTTTTAGCTTGATGGCGAGAAACTCCAATCTACCTTTCACCTAAGTAAAAAAAGCGCCCTATAAACAGGGCGCTTCGCTTCAACTTAATGACTAATAGTAGCAGTTGGATATAATGTTGTTCCTCCAATTGAAACCTTTATTTCATTTGTTAATGGAACATTTTGTTCATTAATAATTGTTCTCCACCATTCCCATGCAAGACCTGTACATTCTCTTGCTACGATTTTTATGTTTTTTGAATTTGGTGGAAGAGGGATTACTGTAGAGTAATGAGCTGTTTTATCTTTGCCACTACCCTCCCATGTTTTATGTGTTAGTACTTCTTTCCCATTTTGATCAAATGTGAATTCATCCCAAGATACATCAAATTGGGCAACGTAAGCACCGTAATGATCAAGTGTCATTTTAGCACTTGAATATTCTGTAGTTGTCGTTTCGATATAATCTGTATTGTTATGAACAGCAGCAGTTGCATTATCTTTTAAGAAAGTGCTTGTATATGAAATTGGGTATGCTGGATTTTTAAGACTTAATTCAGCATTATCTTTAATGATATTTCGGATTTCATTGAAATCTTTTGTAACAACTTTGTTATGCTCTTTCGCATCTCCGCCTAATACTACAGCAGTAAAGGTACTTTCTTCAAAAATATCTTTGTACTGTCCACTCGTTTCGACGCTGTTATTCTTAAGTAAGGCTTTAAAAGCAGCTTGTACATCTTTACTCTTAGATGTTGTTTCTAATTTTACATAAACCGTTCTACCATAAGCTACATTTGAGACCATAACAGGTGGAGCTGCATTACTTACTCCTTTACGAGTTAACTCACCAAAAGTAACACTATTATCAAAGAGATCGGATGGATTGTTAGGTAATTCAGCGCTTACGGTATAGAATATTTGTTTATATGCCGCCACCATCACTTTTTTCTCTCCATTTGCTACCGCATTAAAATCTATATTTAGACTGTTATCAAGATATTTAGCATTAACATTAAGGGCACTTGCGATTTGTGATTTACTATAAACCATAGATTCTGTATACTGCATTCTTGCAGGTAACGTATGTGTTGTAGAATACTTTTCATTCCAAGTAGATACTAAATCGTCTACTGCTCCAGCTACATTACCATATGTCGGATTTTGGACAGTGATTGTATTTTCTTTTCTCATGCCAGGTAAGTCTATACTAATATTCAAAGGCTTTCTCTTAGCCACTAATAAACTCGGTTGATTGTCTGCAAAAGCTTTATTGGCAAGTTGTACAGCCCCTGGATACGTACGATTTGCTACAGAATCAATAATCGAAATATCGACTGGTGACGTTGTAAGTGATTTTTTCTCGCGTTCCACCACTACAAATTTACCATTTGAATTGATACTTTCTTTCGGAACAAAACTCTCTACTTTATCACCATTTACAGCTAAAACCTCTTGATTATTATATGTAAGATTTCCTATACCAGTATCAATGCTACTAGCATTTTTAGTTATATCAGTTACATGACTGGCTTGTGTTTCTGCGAAAGAAATAGATGAATAATTAAGAGTGCATAGACTAACTAATACACATGTAAGGAACTTTCTTCTCTTGGTATTTTTCTTATTATTCAGAAAAATCACCCCGTTCTTTTTTAGTAAGATATAATAATAATGATTGATACATGATAGCTAACGAATACACTTACATAAACGCTTTTAAAAGTTCTTGGACTAAAGGAATTACTCCACCTAAAAATTTTAAAACTGCCATTGCGATTTCCATATTACTTCCTCCTCTTTGCTGTATTAAGATGTGTTGTATATTTATGCTTTCATTATAATAAGCTTTTACATTTGCATCAATTCATTTTTATATGCAATATTTCATATTAGGGAAAAAGCAACTTTTTCTGTCAGGGTGATAATGCTACTACTCTTCTTGAACATATTTCAATCCCTCTAAAAATATCAGAATTTTCTATTTTTAAAAGGGTATGAACGAAACAACCTCGAATAATTGTAATACATATACATAAGGAGGTTGATCTATTTTGTTTCGTTCTTTTACAAATGGTTGCGTCGCTTTAGTGCAACGTTTCTTGCCAGAACCTTTTATTTTATCATGTTTATTAACTGTTTTTGTTATCTTCTTCGGCATGTTTGCAACGCACCAAACACCTGTGGAAATGATTAATCACTGGGGTAATGGCATTTGGGGGCTTCTCGCCTTTTCTATGCAAATGGCACTTGTACTCGTGACAGGATCTGCTTTAGCAAACGCTCCTCTTATTAAAAAAGGATTAACAAAAGCGGCAAGACTACCGAAAACGAATGGACAAGGTATTATTGCCATTTCAATCGTAAGTTTACTAGGGGCGTACATAAACTGGGGCTTTGGTATTGTTGTATCTGTTTTATATGCCAAAGAAGTGGCAAGACAGCTGGAAGGATTAGATTATAGACTAGCCATTGCTTCTTCTTACTCTGGATTTCTCATTTGGCATGCGGGGCTTTCTGCTTCTATCCCTCTTACGTTAGCCACAGGCGGAGAAACGTTAATTAAAACGACAGCTGGAAGTATTAAAGAAGCGATTCCAATTACAGAAACGTTATTCTCACCATACGCTCTCGTTCCGGTTATTATCTTTTTAGTTACGATGCCTCTCATTAATAAATCGATGCATCCAGATGAAAAACATACGATTACAGTAGACCCTAGCGTGTTTCATGAAGAAGCTGCAGCTCAAGAGGTAGGAAATAATACGTTCGCTGAAAAAATGGAAAATAGTATCATCATTACACTTTGCGTTGGATTGTTAGGTCTCATTTATATTTTCAATTACTTTTATACGAAAGGCTTTAACCTTACACTTGATATCGTTATTTTCATGCTATTAATTGCTGGACTTATTTTCCACCGTACTCCGATTCAATATATTCGTGCTTTTTCAGACTCTACGAAAAGTGCTTCTGGTATTTTACTTCAATTTCCGTTTTACGCAGGAATTATGGGGATGATGATTGGAGTAAATAGTGAAGGACTTTCACTTGGAGGAGCTATTTCAAATTTCTTTATTAGCATTTCAAATGAAACGACTTTCCCGCTCTTTACTTTTTTAAGTGCTGGCATCGTTAATATTTTCGTTCCATCTGGCGGCGGTCAATGGGCTGTGCAAGCACCCATTATGATTCCAGCTGGCGCTGAACTTGGTGTACCTGCTGCAAAAACAGCAATGGCCATTGCGTGGGGAGATGCTTGGACGAATTTAATTCAACCTTTCTGGGCATTACCGGCATTAGCGATAGCAGGTTTAGGCGCTCGTGATATTATGGGATTTTGCGTTGTTAACTTACTATATGCAGGATTTATCATAAGTCTATGTTTCCTATTTATTTAAACGAAAAGCTAGTTTTATACTAGCTTTTTTACATAATAAATCATTTATTTCCCATGCAATTTATAATCTTCTTCCACTCTATATCCGTAAGATGTAATGCCTCACATGCAAAAAAATGTTCACATACTTTTTCAATTAGATGCGGATTTCCCCTCAAGAAATCCCACTGTAACGCTTTAGGAAGAAAATGCATTTCATACTCCTTACTTCCCCTTACTACTTCATCAACTTCTCTTTCACAAATTCCTCTTATTAAGTAATCATTTCTTAATTACATTTGAATTTGTTGAAACGTTTCGCTACATTTTTTCAATTGAAGTAAACATGTAATATATGTTTGCAAAAGTTCGTTATCATACCTACAACAATTTATAATACGATCAAGTTCATTCATAATGTACGAGCTTTTTCTTCTATTTGTAATAACCACTTTTCCCGCTTCTCTCGTTTACTCGTTTTCACAGATTGAAAAACTGATCGTTTTATATCGCGAATGCCGCAAAAACGTAAAACACCTCTCTTCATCATTATCCAATCCGCTGATCGATATAATAGTGCGACGTACCATAACGGTGAATCTAGCGTATGAATTACCCACGCTTTCTTTCCTTTCAATAAGCCCTTTGGCAGGGCACCTTCATATTTATAAGCAAATCCAGCGACGAAAATGCGATCAATAAACCCTTTTAAAATAGCAGGCATCCCCCACCACCATATCGGATAGATGAATAAAAGCATATCCGCTTCTGCTACTAATTTTCTGTACTGAGCTGTCTCTTCTTCATTTACTAAATCTCGTCTTTTCTTCTCTTCATTAAATACAAGGACTGGATCAAATTGTTCTTTATATAAATCAAGTACCGTAACTGAATGATTTGTTTCTTGTAATCCTTTTTGCACATGCTTTAAAATGGCCGAGTTAAAACTTGAAGGGCTAGGATGAGCGTATATAATTAATACATTCACTGCAAAACAACTCCCTCTATACTATAGTTAAAGTTTCTCCTTCTTTAACATCTTCTCTACAATTTGCACGTTTTTCGAACTTTGTAATAAACGGTTTAATACTGTAAGTAACTCTTCCTTTTCTAAACCTTTCAGTTTCTCTTTCACCTTACTCTCACCAGCATCTTGAATATCATAAACAACTGCCGCCATATGCTTGCAAAGATTCTCATACGGACACTCGCAGCTACTTTCTGTAAAATCTTCAAGATCAATAATCACTTCATAGTTTCCTGCATTTCCAGTAACGAAAGCAAATATTTTCTTGTCTTGTATTTCAACATCTTCTACATGTCCATCTTCATAATATTCATAACCTTTATCCATAATGTATTTAGGAATCCATTTCGTTATATCATGTAATAAGTAAGCGTACATCATAGCACCTCTTCCTTTAATTCCCTTTTGACTTCCACAACCCCTGCATGTTATTCTAATAACTGTCAAATAGCAAGTCTATGTGACAAAACGACTGACACCTATTCGGCGGAGGTGTCTCTTTTCATTTGCAGCCGATATGAAGTGCCTCTTTCAGGCACATTCAATCTTTGACACTACACACTCAACACCATTCCCTGTATCAGGCTGCTTAAGCAGTCTTTTACTCTACATACTTCAAAAAAAGAGAGCTTAGCTCCCTTTTCTCGCCTTATAAAATACCCCTTTTTCAGTATAGAGATATTCATCAGCTAATGTAATTTTCCCATCCAGTTTCAGTTCATCTAATAGCCTTGATAAATAAAATTGATGTAACATCTTTTTCGTGAATTTTCCTTCATGATGCGAAACGATATGTTCTTGAATATCTAACAATGATATCGGCTTATCTTGCTCTATCATATATTCATAAACTGTACTACGCAGTTTTACGTATTTTTCGAGTGTCACAGTAATGCGCAACCCCTTTCTTCCTCATATAAATTTTCGTAGTCGGTTTTTTTGCAATAAAAAAACCTCTTCGATAAGAAGAAGTTACGTATATATCTTCGTCTTATCTCCCAGAACAAATATGTTCTGCTGGAATTAGCACCTGCATCGCGGTTGCTGGGTTTCATCGGGCCAGTCCCTCCACCTCTCTGGATAAGAAAATATTCACTTAAATCTTACTATACGTAATTTCACTTTAATTGTCAAACAAATATAACAAATTATATTTTCTCTCTTCCTGTTCATACTATACATATATGAATATGCAAGGAGGATTATGAAATGCACGAAAATGCCCGCGGATATGTCCAAGACTCTTTTCAATCATTACAAGAAGCAAAACATTGTTTAGAAGCAGCACTACAGACTGTTGAAAAAGATTTTAATCGCGCTCGTATTGAACAATCCCTTTATGCGATCGAACAAGCTATTCAACGCTGCGATTACACGGTTCATATTTTAGAACAAGATTGAAAAAGCTTCCCATCATAAGGTGGGAAGCTTTTTCAAATGGCATACTTCATAATTATTGCCGTTATGATTAAAAAATATACAGAAAAATGCTCCTTACAATATGTAAGAAGCATGAAAGAGGCAAACGAATATGTAAGTCGCGACCCTACCTTATATGAGTATGCTTTTCTATGCCATGTTATGCTCATCTAATATACCGTATTTCTTTTTAAATCTTGTAAGAATCGTAATCCAAGACGTACTAAATAGTAGTAAGAAAATAACATTCGAAATTGCATGGCTCAAATCAAAATAAAAACTTGCGATATAATACGAAATGACAGCTTCCCACGTTGCCTCTCGTATAAAACCGAGAAGCCCCCAGAAGTTCATAATCCAGCCAAATAAAAATCCAACAAACAATCCGTATAGAAGTCTTCCCCATAGCTTTTTCATTAAAAATGTATTACGTAATAATCCTGCTATAAAACCAATCATACCCCATGAAAACATTTGCCACGGCGTCCATGGACCTTGTCCTAAAAAGATGTTAGATACGATAGCCGCTGTTGCACCAATCATAAAACCAGTTTCACTCCCAAACACGATTGCAGAAACGATAATAACAAAAGAAGTTGGTTGTACACTCGGTAAAATAGAAAATGGGACGCGGCTCACTGCTGCAATTGCAGCTAATACAGCAACGAGAACAATTTCACGTGAAACAAACGCCTTCCTTTCAAAACGGATATAGAAAGGTAACATAATAACGACTAATAAAAACAAACTACTTAACATGTAATAACCATCCATGATAAGTGTAGTAAAGAGTAATGTGCCTATTATTACTGCAAAAATACATATTATGAATGCAACATATCGTTTGGACACGCTTCGTACACATCCTCCCACGTTAATGCATATGGCAATTCTTTTCGAATGAATCGATTAATAGATGTTGTATAAAAAAAGTTTCCACTAAAAAATTCTTTCGGTGCATCATTCATAATGACTGCTCCGTCGAATAACATCATACATTGATCAACGTATTTCGCTGCAAACTCAATATCATGCGTTGCCATTACAATTGTTGTACCTTCTTTTTGCAACTTCCTAAATAGCTCTCCTACTCTTTCTTTCTTCCACGGATCTAATCCTTTTGTCGGTTCATCCAGTAATAATAAAGTCGGCTTTGATAATAACGTTGTACATAATGCAAGTAGTTGTTGCTCTCCCCCGCTACAATCATGTGGATGACGTTCTTTAAGTCCATATAGCCAAAACTTTTTAAGCTGATGTTCTGCTATTTCTTTTCCTTGTTCTCCATATAATTCACGCGCTCGTTCATACACCTCGTCCCACACTGTATCAAATGTAAAATGATAATACGGATGCTGTGATATATACCCAATACTTTTAAATCGTTCTTTCGAATCAATTTTATGTATCACTTTCCCATTCCACTTTACTTTCCCTCTTCTCGCTTTTTGTAACCCTGCTAAAATCGTCAACAGTGTAGACTTTCCTGTACCATTTTTTCCAACGAGAGCTACCCATTTTCCTTTTTCAATCGATACCGTTAAATCTCGTAAAATGAGCGGACTATTTTTTTCATATTGGAACGAAATATGCTCTGCACTTAAAATGACTTCTTGCTTTTCACTTTGTGCTATTGGCTCATTTACATATGATATCGCTGAAAAATCATTCAGTTTCATTTGTGCTTCTCGCACTGTAAACGGAATATCTTTCGCATTCCACTCTAAAAACAATCTTGGAATTTGCGGAATAAATGGACGAAACTCTTCAACTTCCCACATATTCGCTACAACCGTTTTCGGACTACCGTCATACACGATTCGGCCGTTATCCATACAAATAACGCGCGTTGCAAGCGGTATTACTTCATCTAAACGATGTTCACTTAAAACGATCGTAATGCCAAGTTCTTCGTTAATACGTTTTAATAATCCTAAAAATTCTTTCGCAGCAATTGGATCTAACTGCGCCGTTGGTTCATCTAATAATAATAACTTCGGCTGCATAACTAATACCGCAGCTAAATTGACAAGTTGCTTCTGCCCGCCAGATAACGTATGAACAGATTGGTGCAATAAATCTTGAAATCCTAAGAAGCTAATAAGCTCTGCTATTCTTTTTTGAATAATATGTGATGGTAATCCGATATTTTCTAAAGAAAACGCTAATTCTTGAATTACTGTATCCATTACGAGCTGATTTTCTGGATTTTGAAATACCATGCCAATTTCTTGGGCAGATAACAAATCCGGTACATTTTCTAATAAAGTACCATCATAATATATATCCCCAGTACGCTTACCAATTGGAAGTAATTCTTTTTTAAAATGTTTTAATAAAGTCGTCTTCCCGGATCCTGATCCTCCAGCAAGTGCAATAAACTCTCCTTTTTGAACAGAAAGAGAAATATGCTGTAACGCTTTTTCGTTTTCATCAGCATATACAAATGATAAATTGTTTATTTCTGCATGCGCCACCATATCCATTCCCTTCCTTCCATTATGATTGGTAAACTAATAAACATCGTAAATACGACAAACATCATCCCATCGAACTGCTGAAATAAAATCGATTCGACTTTCGGATAAATAATCAATTTTCCTCCGCCATAATTACTACATATAATAGCAGCTATAAATAGAATACTTAAATAACTGAGCGTGTACCAATCTCGTCTTTCCATTCTATACCGAATATATGTCGTACGCTTCGTTACACCAAATCCACGAGCTTGCATAGAATCTGCTGTTTGCAGTGCATCTTCTAATGAACAAATTAATAATACTTGCAATAATTGCATTCCATTTTTCACGCGTTCAATAATGGAACCTGCATCTACTTGTACACCCTTCGTTTTTTGGACGAGTGTTATTTTCTGTAATCGCCTCATAAACAATGGAACAAATCTCACTGTAATCATCGTTAACAATGCTACTTTCGGTGAAATTCTAGAAAACAAATATAAAAATTTATGACTTGAAATAATATCATTATACGAAGCAAACGTAAACATAATCGCAACTAGTAATAACCCCATTACTAGTCCAAACATAATCGCCTCAAGCTTAATACGGCTATCACCTAACCAAAATAACGTCGTTCGACCTCTATGCGTTAATAGCGAATTAAATAAAATGACCATAAAAAAGAAAACAATTGTGCTCGGTAGCATCTTTCTTATCTTTTCGCTATTTCCTTGCATCACATTTAACATAATAATTAATACTATTGCTCCAATTAAAAAAAGAGGATGAAGACACATCATACATAGTATCATCACCCCGATATAATAGAAAAAATTCACAAAAGGATGTAAAGAAGAAAAACTTATTTTCATAGTCCTTTACCGAATGCCTTTCTTATTTTAATACAAACACCCACTCGATTGTATCGCCTGGTTTTACTGTAACTACACCTGCACTATGGTTTGGGAATGCACCGTTCACACGATATTTCCATCCACTAGTAGCGGTAATATCTTTTTCATATAAATCATTAATACCTTTTACATAAACTCCGTCTTTAGAGCCCGTTGCATCAACATCTAAACCTGTACGCTGCAATACTTTATACACAGTATCGCCTTCTTGTACATCCACCTTTTTCGCACCTAATAAATATCCTTCATTACCTTTTACTGAGATAGTGACTTGTTTTGGTTTTGGTATTACTGGATCTGGCACTGGCGGTACTGGATCTGGTACCGGTGGTGGCGGAGTTGGTACAGTTCCTTGTTGCCCTTTATTCGGATCAAGTTTTTGCTCCTGCTTCGGTGTTTCTTTCGGCTGGTTCACAACCTTCGCTTCTTCTTTTACTTCTTGCGCTTTCGGTTGCTGTTGTTTCTCTTCTTGTGCTTTTTGTTGTTCTGGTTGTTTATTTACAGCTGGTTGTTCTTTCGGTTGTTCCTGTTGTTTCTCTTCTTTCTTTACTTCCGGCTGTGGCTGCGTCTTGTCTTCTTTCGGCTTTTCTTCTACTTTTTGTTCTTGTTTCTCTTTCTGTTCGTCTTGCTTATTTTGCTCTTGTTCAGCTTGTTTTTCCTCCGGCTTTTCTTCCGGTTTCGCTTCTTCTTTTTTCTCTTCTTGTTTTGCTACTTCTTCTTGCTTTGGTTCTACTTTCTTCTCAGGCTTTACAGCTGCCTCTTCACATCCGGCAAGTAACCCAAGTGAAAGCAGTAAAGAAATACACCACTTCATCTTACTCATGTTGTCTCTCACCTTTCATATTAAAAATTAGGAGCAAATGATTGCTCCTAATTTTTGTTAAGCTGCTTTACGTCTCCATAATACATATGCAGAAGCAATACATAATACACCCATACCTACTTCTGTAGCTGCACTATGAGAAGATGCTCCTGTTTTCGGTAGTGTGCTACCGTTTCCGGATTTTTTATTTTTAACCGGTTCGTTATCAACAACAACTTTTAAATTGTCATCTTTTGTTTCTTGTTGTACTTGTTTTTGTTCTTCCGGTTCTTCTGTAACTTCTTTATCTACTACATTATTCTCCGGTTCAACAATCTTTTCTGGCTGTTCAATTGGTTTCGGTTTAATTACTTCACCAATGACTACATTCGACCAATCATAAATAGATTTCCCAAGTTCTTTAAACTGAATTAAAGCTAATAATGCTTGCTCTGTTGCCATTCCGCTACCATTTTGATCACCTGGTAACCATTTAAATTCACCATTTGGAAGTTGATATGACAATAGATTTTGTACTGCCTTATGTAGACGGTTTTGATCTACATCTTTCACAAGTGATAATCCAATAATTGCTTGTGCAGCACTATTAGAATTTTCTTGTCCATCAGCAGAGAAACCACCATTTTCTAGTTGTTCATTATATAAGTATGCGACAGCCTGTTGCACAGCTGGTTTCACATCTGCTCGGTCTTGATAAGGAGCTAATGCTGATAAAACCATACCTGTTACATCAACGCTACTAGCACTGTCTTTACTGCTTGCACTATCGTAAGTCCAGCCGCCATCCGCATGCTGCGCGTTTAAAATTGCATCTACTAAAGCAACTCGATTCCATTTTGAATCTACTGGAACTTCATATTTCTTCGTATCAAATGCAAGTAAAGCAAATGTATAACCTGTAACAGAATTCACTTTATCTGATTCGTACAATTTTTGAACTAAATTATGTTCGCCTACCATTTTCGGGTCTGCATTCATTGCATTCATCATAATAATCGTTCTAGCTAAATCTGTCGCTGAAAAACGATTTATACGCTTTTCTACTTTTTCAGTTACTGCCTTAACATAATTTAATTTCGCCTCAATTGGCACATTCTTTCCAGAACGAGAAAGGCCTAATGCTACCCAATCACTTTCAATTCCATCTTGTAACATCTTTTCAGATGTCTTAGAGATCGCGTCATTTACTTGTGCTGCTGGAACTTGAATGTTCTCTTGCTTTGGTTGTTCTGGTTTTTCTTGTTTTGGATCATCCTTCTTCGGTTCTTCTTGCTTTTCTTGTTTTGGATCATCCTTCTTTGGTTCTTCTGGCTTTTCTTGTTTTGGATCATCCTTCTTTGGTTCTTCTGGCTTTTCTTGTTTCGGATCATCTGTTTTTGGCTCTTCTGGTTTTTCTTGTTTTGGATCGTCTGTCTTTGGTTCTTCTACCGTTTTACAAGTACCAAATTTATCTAATGTTTGTTGTAATGTTTCTTGACTCATATTGCTCCAGTCTGAAACAAAGCGGAAAACAACAACATCTCCAGATTTTAATTTATAACTATCCGCTCCAACTTCTGCAGATTTATCATTTACATCATACAGCCAGCCACTTGTAGCCCCGGCCATTAGCCCATCAATGCCTTTCACATACGTTCCAAACGACATCGTTTCAGCTTCTACTTTGTCCCCCATGACTTTTTGCAGCAAGCTTAAAGCTGTTTCCCCATCTTTAATTTGCTCTTCTTTCGGACATAACATAATGCCCTTTTGTGATTCACCAACAATTGCAAGTTTTGCTGTATTTCCTTCAGCAAACGTAATATGTACTGTATTCGCAAAAGAAACAAATACAAGTGTAACTGCCATTAACGACGTAAGCAGCCATTTTTTTAACATTGCCATCCCAAAATTTCCTCCCTTACTACTATTCACACAAAAAAAGGCCCTTCAAGGGCGTGCAATTGACACTCTTTTTTTGTAAGTGTCGAACAAATTGTGCAACACCTCCTACCCGCATCATTCGCGGCTATATTTGTATAGGAAAAATAATTTTGTTTATGAACGTATCATTGTGATAACATTCACTTTTCTAGGCACAACTTACTTCCATTTAAGTTATCGTAAAACGATAAACCTATACATTCTGTTAATTTTAAATTTCTGTATTATTTTACTATTGACAAAGAATTTTGTCCATGCTTTATCGGATTTATTTTCTAAGAATAGTAACTTAATAACCTTTAACGATGCAAACTCTTTTCACTAATAATGACGCCATCTTCATCTACATACACATATTCATTTGGCTTCCATTCTACTTGCCCAAATTGCAATGAAATATTTCGTACTCCTTTCCCTTCTTTAACACTTCTATTTGGCATTGTCCCTAACGCTAAAATACCTATGTTTATATTTTTTAGTTCACTAGAATCACGAACATATCCATATACAATAATTCCTGCTAGCTTTCTTTCCTCCGCAATAGCTGCCAAATTATCACCGAGTAACGCACAATTCGTAGATGCTCCGCCATCCACAACTAATACCGTTCCTTCTGGTAATGTTTGCAATCCTTCCTTCACTAGTACATTATCATCCTTCACTTTTACCGTTGCAATTTTCCCGTGGAATTGTTCTTTCTTCCCAAAAGACCGAAAAGATTGGCGACATATTTGCAATTCATTTTCAAACTCATCACATAGATCCGTAGTTTTCCACATCTTTTTCCCTCTTTTCCTTTTACTTTCTATTTAACATATTCTTGGATTATTTTCGTTTCCCTGTCTATTGTTGCGATAATTTGTATATGCAGGAAAAGGACACAAAAACTATTGCCTTAAGAAGCCACCTTTATTATAATCTATTTCACAGATAAATTTCGGAATATTAAAAATTAATTAGGTGAAAAAGGAGGGATTTTATGCAATTACAAACTGAAGTAAAAAAACAACCTAGTAAACGAAAGTTTAAAATGCCTGATGCGTACGTACTACTATTTTTTATTGCTTTACTATGTGCCATAGCTACTTATTTCGTTCCTGCTGGCGAATTTAAAAGAGTTACAAATGGTACTGTTACAACGACAATACCAGGAAGTTACCATTCTGTTCCGCAATCACCGGTAGGATTTGTTTCTTTTTTTACCGCTATTGAAAAAGGAATGACACTTGCTGCTCCTATCATCTTCTTAATTTTATTTACGGGTGGCGCTATTGCGATTCTTGAAAAAACAGGTGCTCTTGACGGTTTAATCTATCATGTTATTAACAAATTTCGTAATCAGCAATTACTTTTCATATGTATTGTCGCCGCACTCTTTTCTATTCTCGGAACGACTGGTATTATCGTTAATTCGGTTATCGGCTTTATCCCCATTGGCATCATCGTGGCACGCACATTAAAATGGGACGCTATCGTTGGCGTAGCAATTATTTATTTAGGCACTTATGCTGGTTTTAATGCCACTATTTTATCTCCCTCACCTTTAGGGATTTCACAAAAAATCGCAGAACTTCCGATGTTTTCGGGAATTGGTTTACGTACGGCAATTTACATCTCTTTTTTATTGGCTACCATTCTATATATTAATTGGTATATAAAACGCTTAAAAAAATCGAATAAAGGAAGCATACTCGGCGACAACTGGTTTCCAAGTAATGCTCTTTCAAGTGGAAAAGAGGCACAGAAAACAGAAGTTCCTTGGACAATACGTCATAAATTAATTTTACTCGTTGCAGCTTTATCATTAATTGCATTTTTAATAGGCGCTTTTCGTCTACATTGGACAGACGCAGAAATGACCGCTACTTTTATTTTCATTGCAATTACAGCGGGAATAATAGGTGGTATGAAAGCAAACGATATCGCTTCTACTTTTCTAGCAGGCTGCCAAAATCTCATATACGGTGCTTTGATCGTCGGAATGGCTCGTTGTATTTCAGTCATTTTAGAACAAGGCAAATTACTTGATACAATAGTTAACCAACTCGCACAGTCTCTTGAAGGACAAAGCCCTGTATTTGGCGTGATCGGTATGTATGTAAGTAGTGCCGCATTACATTTCCTTATTTCATCCGGTACAGGTGAATCTGTTATTTTTATTCCAATATTAGCTCCATTAGCTGATTTCATGCACATTACACGCCAAGTTACAGTACAAGCTGTTATGCTCGGAGAAGGTGTAGTGAACTGCCTCAATCCAACTTCTGGTGTTTTAATGGGCGTACTCGCAGCGAGCGGCATTTCTTACGGAAAATGGATTCGATTTATGGCTCCACTTGCATTCATTTGGTTTGTCATTGGACTTATTTTTCTTATTGTTGGGGTTAATATTGAATGGGGACCGTATTAAAAGACGTGTATTATACTTAATTTGATAAAATATCTATCCTATTCTCCTCTCCAATCCTATAAAAATCATTTATTCTAGTATAGATATAAATAGGGATTGATCATAGTGATCAATCCCTTTTCTCAAAGTAAAATACCTTTAAGTATTTTAGTTCCAAATTTTATTTACCCATTCTGGATGATCAATAAAAGGATTACGATTATGTTGATATTTCGTAAAAATCACTTCATTACGCTTTCGCTCTAAATCATCGACCGGGTCTTGTTCATTCCATTTTAGTAATACGGATAGTTTGCCCATGTATGGGTCTTTATTGTTATTCACCTTTTCATTTAGTTCTAAGTCTACTTCGCCGTTGTCTCCCTCGTAACGAACTGCCATGTAAAATAGCATTCTAGCGATATCTCCTTTTACACTATCACGAGGTTCCCAAGAATCACTATCATATTTACATTCTGTCGCTTCTGAATGATTCACGCCACCATTATCAAAATCCAAATTTCCACGTGAACTATTTACAGATACATCCGTCGCTCTTAAATGATGCAAATCTGTTCCAGGTCCTGCAGTCGTGCCAAAATCACCGTGTGACTTTGCCCAAACATGCTCTCGATTCCAGTTATCAACTCCTGAACCATTCGTAAGTTTCCCTTGCGAACGCCCCGTATATAAGAGTATCACATTATTTTTATTATTCGGATCTTCATCAGTATCTCTAAGCGCTTCCCAAACCGCACTGTATGATAACTTTGTATGATTATCAATAATATTATGAAGTTCCTTCTTTAATTCTAAACCAGTCTTTCCTATTGCATTATTATAATATGTATCGTCATAGCTTTTTACAGTAATCTCTTGTGGTGATACAGAAGCTACTTCACTGTGTATAGTATCTGTGAATGATAGAGATGCAGAACCTAAAATAAAAAATGAAGATAGTGTAACCATAGCAATCTTTGTATTTCGAAACTTCATATACCCATTTCCCCTTTAAAATATAATTTGAAGCTATTAACTAAAACGTGCTTTTTAACCCCCGAAAGCTTTTAAAACCCCATACCCCTTTTCTTTTTATTTACTACAAAACTCTAATGAGTCTGTATCATTTCCACACTTTTGGCTTATCTACTTTTCACAAGGAATATTCCTCTCTAGTAAAGATTGTTAAAATATTCTTTGCAATTTAAAAGTAGTTTAATATTAACTTATAAATTTAAATTTATTTATGCAATAATGCATATTTGATAAATACTTAAAAAACAGTTTGAATAAAAAGCATTCAAAGAAAACCGTGTAAAACAGATACAGTCTAAGACAGAAATAATAAAAACCAAGATGATAGCTCGACTTTTCCTTTTTCCATAACTGTCTTTATTTTTTGTGTAAAATCTTTCTTTCTCTGAATAATACGTACAAAAATAGATTGGATACCATGTAGGCACCAATCTATTTTCATTAAAGAAATTGTGTCAATTCTGAGTTCACAACACGTTGTGCAGTAATGATAACACTTTCAGCTGTTAGCCCATAAACACTATATAGTCCACCAGGTTGATTAGGAACAATTTGAACTTCATATTCAAATGCTTGTCCAAAAGCAGGATGAACTAAACTTAGAGTTGCAAAAGTAGAAGCATTAGAATTCACATTGAAGTTTACCTGTTCAATTAACACTAATGAACCGTCAAGTCTAAAAACTCTAGCTACTCCAGTAAGCGGACCCGCAGTACGGTTAAGGATTTTCACCCTAACTCTATTTGCATTAGCAGGTTGATTTCCTACGTTTTCAATTGGTCCTGTAGTAAGAGCCAAATAACATCACCCCCATTATGTTATTATTATATTCAACGATACGTATTGACGTTATAGTTTAATTGCCTAATTTATTTTAAATAAAAAAGCTTGTTTCTTATATTTTTTATAAGAAACAAGCTTTTCTTTTTCAACTACCATGCCTAAGACAAGTTTATCCGTCTCGAAAACATTTACAGTTACTTGACGTTTATGCTGGGACAGAACTACTACTATTTCCTTTGCATTGAATCTATATATTTTTTAACTACTTCATATACATATTCTTGATTTGCCGCTGCTGTATTTGGATTATATTTCCCGCCGTTTGTTTTATTATTAGATAATACTCGAATCCCTAAAAATGGGACATCATAAGCTTTCGCGATTTGAGCTGCAGCAGCTCCTTCCATTTCTTCTACAGATGTACCGTATTTTGTATGGAACCACTTAATTCTATCCACTTCATTATTCCAAACATCTGCTGAACCAATCGTACCTTCAACTACTTTACCCTTTGTATATTTATCTTTTACTGCATGAGCTGCTGCAAGTAAATCCTTATCTCCTTCGTAGTATCGGATTTTCTCAGCATTTGGATCTTCTCCTGCACTTCCTTCAGAAGCCATTAAATCCATAGATATCCATTTTGTCGGCTCAATTCCTTGATTATCATCCATATTTGTTGTTTTTAATGAACCTATATTTGCAACTTGTTTTCCTAAAACAATATCAAATACATTTAAATTTGGATCGTGTCCACCTGATGTTCCTTGGTTAATAATCGCCTGAGGCTTATATTTTTCAATAGCTACTGCTGTAGCGGCTGCTGTATTTTCCATTCCTTTACCTGTTTTCGCTACGATTACAGGATAATTGTCGACAGTTCCTTTATAAAATACGAAAGTTCCAGACTTTTCTTCTTTCACATTTTTTAACCTTTTTGCAAACTTTTCAGCTTCTATCGGCATTGGACCTTGAATTAAGATTGGTTTTTGATTGCTTTTTGCCTCAACTTGTTTCGGACTCGCATTACATCCCGCAAGTATCGAGAATGACAATGCAACAGTAGTTACTAGGGCAGCACATTTTTTCAACGTATTCTTCTCCATAGATAATCTCCTCTTTCTCTTGTTGTTTTCTATACTCGATGCTTTTGGTCCAAACAAAAAAGTTCTAGAAATTGTAGAAGAATCTCTACTTTCTAGAACTACGGTAGTCAAAGTTAATTAAGCACATGCAAAATTATAGATCGGTAGCGCACATTACATAGAGCGACCGAATACTTTAACCCGTAGTCCAGTTCTTTCATTGGGAACTAGGTAGAAACGCTCGGACCATATTACCGAGTATATACGAGTGATGATGTGTAAAATTATTATATTGGTAATATATCAAACTTTTAGTGTACACGCAATCTAAACATGAACATTTTTATTAAAATTATATTTAATGTTCGTTTTTAAAAGCTTAATTACTTTTTTATCCATTTCAAAGTGAAAAATACCGCAAAAAAACTTATATTCTAAATACTAAACTAAATCCACCTACCGCTAGACTATCGCCTTTCACACGCCCTAGGAAGGAGATTTCTTTCGGATAATACGTTAAAACTATGTACCTCTCTACCTCTCTACCTATTATTTCACCATTATCTTATAAGAATGAAAAAAGGATTGATCATAATAATCAATCCTTTTCATTTTCATCTCTCAAAACTAAATTTCTGCATCTAATAAATTGTGCTCGTAGTCAAAAGAAGCATGGATTCTATGTCCTCCAAATAAATCTCCATCATTATATTCGCAATATATATCATTTTCTCTCATTACAATGTCCATAAGAGTAATAGACTTTTCAAATGTTTCTTTCGTCATATCATATTCTCCTGCGTCTACGGCATCCCAATTTAGTTGTTCATCATGCTCATCATATTCAGGCCAAAAATCATTTTTATACTCAACTAATTCTTCCGCTATAGCGACCTTGGCTTTTTTATCAAATTCCTCTAAACATACATAAAGCTTTTCTGCTCTTTTCATCATTTCATGTACGTGCACACGCTCATTTCTAACATCCAATCCCCAACGTACTTTTCCTTCGTTTTGTTCATATGTATGAAAAGTTTCATTAAAGATAAACATTCCAATCAATTCACTTTTTATTGATTTTTCCATGATTTCATTTCCTTTCTATCTGTGAAAGAGTAACTTTAATTGGCTTGATGGACATGTGACGATCCCCATGCCCATCAAAGATATCCCAAAATTGAATTTTAACCCTGACTTTTTAGAAAAATGAATAGTCAAGATATGTATTTACTTTTGGTTTTCCATAATTTTTTTGTATTATTCTTTATGAAATGAACGAATAAGGCGATTAAAGGAAAAGCTGCTCCAATGAGTAAAGCTACTTCACTATTAATTTTATAATACGTATAACTTCCAATCCACGAACCAAAAGCTCCTCCCAAAAAGAAAATAGTCATATATAATCCATTCAACCTGTTTCTTATCTCCGGACTCAAACTAAAGATAACTTTTTGGCCTAATAATAAATTTCCTGCTACACCAATATCGATGCAAATCCCTGAGATAAGTATTAAAATTACACTAAATAGTGAATGATCTTGAACAAAAAACAATAGTACGACAGATAATAATACGAGTGCCATTGATACATTAGTCATTGTAAATATATAGCCTTTATCTGCGATTTTACCAATAGTAGGAGTTAATAAAGCTCCAGCTATTGCAACAAAGCCAAACAATGCAATTTCATTATTTGAGAAATGTAGCGGCTCTGACCTTAATAAGATTGGAATAACTGTCCAATACAGACTAAATGTTGCGAATAAACATGCATGATAAAAAGCTCGTTGTTGTAACGGCGAAGTATGTATGAGTAGTTTTACCATAGAAGCTATTAAATTTGAATATAACATGTTACTAGCCGATACTACTTCATAATTGGGCAAAAATTTTATAATTATGAGTAATACAACAACTAGGATTATTAATGAAAAAAGAAATACCATTCTCCAACCGAACCATTCAGCTATTCCGATAGATAATGGACGAGCAATCATAATCCCAATCAATAAACCACTCATTACTTTCCCCACATATTTACCTGTCTCTTCAATAGGCACAATCCTCATTGTTAGTGGAACTAACATTTGAGCGGCACAGGCTCCAATGCCAATTACAGTTGTTAATAGTAAAAAAACAATTCCATTTGTCGAAATTAGCGTACCCATTAACGAAAGAATAGTTAGCCCAATAAGAATCCCTATTATTTTCTTACTTTTGAATAAATCTGCCATTGGTACGATAAAAAATAATCCCAATCCATACCCAATTTGCGTCAAAGTAGTGAGCAATCCAGATAAATCAGAGGAGATATTCAAGTCCTTTGCAATGAATTGCACAATTGGTTGTGCATAATAAATATTTGCAACAAGTGATCCACAACTAATTGCCAAAATGAATATTAGAAAATTTGTCTTTTTAGTCAACGTTATCATCCCTTTTTTTCGGAACGCTCATTCCGAAATTATTAAAAAAGAAAGACTATAGTTCTTCAATAGTCTTATCCACTAAATTATAGGCTAGATATTTCTCTTTTTTATATTTAGCCATTATATTAAGGCTATGATTTAAACTTAATAAAGAATATGCAACTAATTCAGTATCAGCCTCTTGTGAAATTTCGTCTTTCTTTTTTCCTTCTTCGATAACTTGCTTAAATACTTTTTCAAGTTCATTAAAATCATTTATGAGTATTTCTTCTATGGCAGGATCAATTTTTCCAATAAGCAGTGAAGAATTTGTTATAATACACCCCTTTGGAATATCATCTGAATAACATTTTTCAATATGTTGATAAAAAAAGGATGTAAGTGATGCTTTCGTGTCTATCCCACTAAAAAGTAAACTTCTCTTTTGAGAGCCATAGTTTTTATACTGTTCTAAAACCAGTTTAAATAATGCATCCTTATCTCCAAAACTATCGTAGAGAGTAGAGCGACTTATGCCCATCGTTTCAATAAGATCTGATATATATGTAGCATCATAACCTTTCTCCCAGAATAAATGCATCGCTTTATTTAAAGCTTGTTCTTTGTTAAAACTAATCTTTCTCCCCATTTAATAACACCTCCTATCATATAATTCAGTATATTTTTTCCGGAACGATAAGTCCAGAAAAATATACTGAAATTAAGTCTTCCGTTAGACGGTACCTTAAATGTCTATATAAAGTGAAACTTTAATTAACCCTCATCAATCGGACTTTTACAGGCAGTTACTCTCCACCTAATTTAGATAAAGGCGTCTTACTACCCGCATGCGGCGAGACAAAATGCGTATCCATCCAATTCACAATGATTTCTTCCAGCTGCGGGTGAAGTGGCTTATCTGCACCTTCCGCATAAATCTTCTTAAATTCCAACGCCTTAAAATCACCCTCAAAATATTTCAAGGTATGATCCATATTTTTTATTACATATACTTCAGAATCACCCTTCACATAATCACCAATTCGCTTCGCTTTTTCAGGATTCGCCTGAAAGTCTTTATCACCAGCAATAGCTAGCACTGGACATGTTACTTGTTGTAAGTCTTTATAGATGTCATGCTGAAAATGCTCTCTAAACCATTTTGCGTTCATCGGTTTAAAACCAACTTTAATCGTATCTTTTTCTGTGTTCATCATTTTCTCTTTTATTTTTTCCATTTGCTTCTCTCCACGTTTCTCTACATTGAGAAGGCGCATTAGTTTTCCTTTTATTCCTTTCTGCTCTTTTAGTTCTTTATATGCAAATTCTCTTTGTCTTTTAGTAGCTTCTTCTAACGATTCCGCAGCTCCTGTAAGAAGTATAAGTCCATTAACTGGTGTTTTTGCGTTGACTACCGTCGCTAACATACAACCTTCACTATGACCAGCTAAAATGATATTTTCCGAATCAACAAATGGCTGTTCTTTTAAATACGTTATCATGGCCTCTATATCACTAACTAAATCCCACATTCCAGTCTTCAGAATTTCTCCGTCACTCTTTCCTACTCCGCGCTTATCAAAGCGGAGCGTCACTACACCCAGCCCCGCTATTACATGCGCTAAATCTTTATATATGTTCGCCTCAAGCTTTAGCGGTACAATCGTTCCATCACGATCAATCTCTCCAGATCCCGCGATAATGACAACAGCCGCATACTTCCCATCAGCTTTTGGCTTTGTAATCGTACCTTGTAAAGTAAACTCACTCTTTATCGCTACTTCATATTCATCAAAAGTCATCATTTTGTCCCCCTATTCTTTTATATCCAATTTGAATTTCAAACTCGCTATTATATTTTTGTACTCTCTTACATCTTTCATCGGAACGAAAACCGGGTTCTCTGCAATACTTTGTAGCATACTTCGCTTTATAATCTCTTCATTTCTAACTGTTTTAGCGCCGAGCGGAAATTCTGCAAACCACCCATCAATCGCATCAAAATAGGAATCACCGTGTAAATGCAGACTATTTACTGTGAAGCTTGCCGCACAAACTGCTACATATTTCCGTAACATTTCTAATGCTCTTTCAAAATTGCCTTGCATACAATATACTTGTGCAGCAGCATAGTATACTTTTAAAGTCATATTAGGATGTAATGTTTCTATTTCATATATATCTATTAACATGAAAGCTCTATTTAAAATTACCTCTACTTTTTCAACGCTTGAGGCATTTACTACTACATAATTCGGTATTGTCGCAACGAGTTGTATTAAATGTTGATACATACTAATTTGCATTATTTCATTTGCCTTTTCAGCATTTCCAAGCATTTGATACGCCTGTGCGATTAAATCTTCCGCTGGGACGTTAGGACGTATCGTTTCGCCAAGCAATTGCAATACTTCATTCGGTTTATTGAGTATAAGATAGCAAGTTGCTTGAAACGATACCGCCTCTTTCACAAGAGAAACATCGTTACTTTCTTCTTGCACTCTGCTAAAGAGATACATTGCCTCTTCTAAAATTTCAATTCTTTTATCCGTATCCTCAGTTAACATATGGTGATTAATAAAAAGTAGTCCCATTTGAAGTAATAACGGAAAACAAGAATAATATTTTTTAATTATTTCTCTGCACTCCATCATTACTTCATCAAACGGTTCTTCACTAAAAGCTTCGGCTAGTCGATGATATAAATTTTTAATATCTTCCTGCTCCATTTGTGGTGTATAACTAATTAGTTCATCAATACTTATGTTAAAGTACGATGCTAATAGTGGTAAAAATGTAATATCCGGATAACTCTGCCCCGTCTCCCATTTGGAAACAGACGCCTTCGTAATACCGATATACGCCGCTAACTCTTCCTGCGTAATTCCCTTTTCTTTTCTCTTATCCGCAATTACTTTATGAATGTTTATCTCCTTCACATCATCACCTCATACTTTTATTATATGCTTTTATTTCAAACAAAATATGGATTTGAAGTCGACTTTCGTTAACAAAATCAACTGCTAGGAAACATTTCTCTAAAATCAAAGGCAGGAACATATTTGATATGTTCCTGCCTTTTTATTGTAGGTTACCGATACATAGCCATCTAGCTAAGATTTTGAAGTGCTTCAAAATCAAATATTTCATCTCATCACAGTTTTCTATGACATTCCAGTGAACAGCTTATTTACATAATTATCGTTATCAGAAGCAATTTTTGTTATGCTATTTATTCTCTTCTGAAATCGTATGTATCTTCAGGAACATTTAATGTATGTCCGTTAATGATCACTGTATTATTGTCTTGCCAAACAATTTTTGCCGTATCCTCTCGGTAATTCCAATACACATTCTTTGTCTTAAAATATTTGCGGTGATTAAATACTAACTCCCCTCTAACAGCAAAACTCGTTGTTGCTCCGCCGTTTGTTACGTAAGCTTTAAATGTATATGTTCCGTCAGGAGATTGTTTTTCAGCAATCTTTTCACCTGTCGGTAGTCGATCCAAACTGAAAAATGCCCAATACACTCCGTATACGAACAAACCAACTATACAAAATAATATAAATAAAGATTTTCGTTTAGTTTTTTTAATTTCTTTCTTTGTAAAATTCATATTTTAGCTCCTATTAATGACTTTCATAGTAATCCACATCCACTAATCATTCTAACCTGAATACACTTTTAAATCTTCTATTGCTATGGCTATAGCATGTTTTTCTGTATCAATTAACGATATTCCTTGTTTAATAGGGGCCCAATACTTATATCCGGAATCCTCAAACCATGCAAAAACTTCTGTATTGAAAAAGCCATCATTTCGTTTAAGGACTTGAACCTTGTATCTTTTGCTTTGAGAAACAATCTCTTTAATGATTTCTTTCATTGACTATCTCCTTCTATCTTTTATCCAGATTGTACCACATTAAGAATATAGATAATGAAAGGTATTTTGATTGCATAAAGTATTCATTTTATGTTTACATAATGTCCTATTATCAGTAGCAATGAAAAAGTATAACCCTGCTCTCACAAGGGCATCTGCTTTTTTAGTTCTATGAACCTATATATTCCTATCCTAACGCGGTTTTAGTGCTCTTGTTTGTTACTGGATTAGCCAAAAAACTGTATAAAATCTTTCATACTCTTAGCGTGGGGGTTTTCAAAAATACTGGCCCCCAACACGTGCTTTCTTATGGATATTTCTTGAACCCTCATTAAAACACTCTCCAGTCCTTTGTCTATCTTTAAGGGTAACTCTGCTTGTTTATTTAAAGTCCTTGTAACGAGGCATTGCACTCCTCCTAAAGCCAAACAAATGATTCAAATTACACGCCTATATTAAACTGAATATCCAATCTTTATCTAGTCTGTAAATAAAAAAGGATAATCAGTCCAATAATAGACTAACTATCCTATAAATCTTTATCTAAATTCAATAAAACTCGAATTTCTTTTCCTATGTATATTTACTTCTTTATCTCACCAAACTGCGCTCTCGTCACTTTCGCTAAGTCATCCACTTTAAGCTCAATTTGGATACCGATTTTCCCGCCGCTTACAATGATCGTTTCAAGCGATTGGGCGCTTTCATCGATACATGTAGAAAACAACTTTTTCATTCCGACTGGTGAACAACCACCGCGAATATATCCTGACACTTTCGTAATATCTTTTACAGGAATCATTTCAATCTTCTTTTCACTAACCGCTTTTGCGGCAGCTTTTAAATTTAGTTCCTCATCTACCGGAATAATAAACACATGATAATTTTTACTATTCCCTTGAGCGATTAATGTTTTATATACTTCTCTCACTTCTCGTCCAATTTTCTCGGCTACTGATACGCCATCAATTTTCCCATCGTCTGGATCATATGACATCATCGAATATTCAATTTTTTCTTTATCTAATATTCGCATCGCATTTGTTTTATCTTTTTTCATAACGTTCTCCTTAAAAGGTTATTTCATATTATTAAGTTTTATTATACACCCTTTTCCATTTCTCCTACATAACTTCACGTATATTTCAAAACTAAAAATATTGATAATTCAAAAATCATCTGATATAATTTGGAAAAACTTATGTTAAGGAGAGATTTGTAATGCGAAATGTTAATACTTCTTTCCAACTTCATCATCATACGTAACGCCGTGTATCCGAAGAAAAATTTTTCTTCGTGGGTACAGGGCTTTTCCTGTTGACCCACGAAGCGTTCATAAAGCTATGTGGGTATTTTTATACCTGCATAGCTTTTTTTAATTTAAAAAAGGAGTGATTATGATGGAAATGAGAAATGTAAAAGGAACGAAAGACTATTTACCAGAAGAACAAGTGCTGCGAAATAAAATTAAAAGAGCTTGTGAAGATACGTTTGAACGATACGGATGCAAACCGTTAGAGACACCAACATTAAATATGTATGAGCTTATGTCATATAAGTACGGCGGTGGCGATGAAATATTAAAAGAAATATATACACTTCAAGATCAAGGAAAACGCGAACTCGCCTTACGCTACGATTTAACTATTCCATTCGCAAAAGTCGTGGCAATGAATCCGAATATCCGCCTTCCTTTTAAACGGTATGAAATTGGGAAAGTATTTCGAGATGGGCCGATTAAACAAGGGAGATTCCGTGAATTCATACAATGCGACGTTGATATAGTCGGCGTTGAGTCGGTCATGGCAGAAGCGGAACTTATGAGCATGGCGTTTGAACTGTTCCGAACGTTAAACTTAGAGGTAACGATCCAATATAATAACCGTAAATTATTAAACGGTATTCTTCAAGCTATTAACATCCCTACTGAAATAACGAGTGACGTCATTTTATCATTAGACAAAATCGAAAAAATTGGGATTGATGGTGTACGAAAAGATGTATTAGAACGCGGAGTTACTGTAGAAATGGCCGATACAATCTGTAATACCGTATTATCTTGTCTACAGCTTACGATTGCTGACTTTAAAGATGCTTTCAATACTCCACTCGTTGCCAGTGGAGTAGACGAATTACAACAATTACAGCAATATTTAATCGCTCTTGGAATAAATGAAAATGCTATATTCAATCCGTTTTTAGCACGCGGACTCACAATGTATACAGGTACCGTATATGAAATCTTTTTAAAAGATGGATCGATTACATCTAGCATCGGTAGCGGCGGTCGTTACGATAACATTATCGGAGCATTCCGTGGTGATAACATAAACTATCCAACAGTCGGTATTTCATTCGGATTAGATGTTATTTATACAGCACTATCACAGAAAGAAACAATATCATCTACAGTGGATGTATTTATCATCCCACTTGGGACAGAATTACAATGCTTACAAATTGCCCAGCAATTACGTTCTACTACTTCCTTAAAAGTCGAACTAGAACTAGCGGGACGCAAATTGAAACGTGCCCTTAATTATGCCAATAAAGAGAATATCCCTTATGTGCTTATTATTGGGGAAGAAGAACTTAGTACAAACACTGTTGTGCTACGGAATATGAAGGAAGGTAGTGAGGTGAAAGTTCCGCTTTCTTCTTTAAATAGTTATTTATAATATGAACCACCCTCGTTTGGGTGGTTTTTCTATTTTATAGATAACGAAACATTAGTTTACATAAAATAATTACAATTAACTAATAACCACAAGTATTTAATATCCAATTACCTATCATCTTTGGTAATATATAGATACGAATGATTTTAGGAGGATTTACTTTGAAAACTTACATACAAGCACTAAAGTGGACTACAGGTATCTCCCACCTTATACTAATTCCTTGTTATTATTTAACTCCAAGATTAGTTGACTTGTATGGGATACCACCGCTTACAGTGATTACTTTACATATCATTACAATACTTTTAGCTAAAAAGGAAGACATGAATACATACCCTCATTTTATAGGCATTATCGTTACTCTAGTTGCATTTTTTCCTTATATAGACATCGTTCTACATATGATAGCAGCCTTTTTCCTTTTCATAGATGCTGCTTCTATGAATACAAAAGAAGTGTATGATTCATAACAGGATAAAATGAAACTTTAATCAGTAGAGTTTTGAAGTTAGTTAGCAAATTGCAAAATCAGCACGCACATTAAGCTTATTGCTAACACCCAAAAAGGATTTACTCAAAAAGTAAATCCTTTTTTAAATTATCCTCCTTACTCCAGACCAATAAAAGAATATTCCGTTTTATTTTTATAAATTTCTAAATATTTACAATATAAATTAATTACCATACATTTTAGTTATGTAAAAAAACTAAGTGTAAAGGAGATGAATTCATGCTAAAAAAATTGATAGTAGGTGCAGTTGTCGCCATTTCATCATTAACTGTGGGATTGGGATCAGTATCAGCTAGTACCGAAAAGGATTATTCGATTACCTCTTTTGAATATGAAACTGTAGATGAAAAGACAGTAGATGCGTTTAACAAGTTTGGTGCTCCATCAAAGGAAGACGTAAAAATAACGTTAGTTCTACCGAAACAAAATCAAAATGGAGACTGGTTATCTTATGGATTTTCGAGCAAAGAAAGTTTAGAGTCTTTTATTAAAAAAGATAAACAAAGGTTGAATCATACAATCACTCCTCTTGGTGTTGGTGGGAGCGGACCTAATAGTACAGACTTCTATGAACACACAAATAAAGGTGGCGAGTATTTTTCTCTTAGTAACGGTTTTAAAAATTTGCCCCCTAGTTGGCAAAATAGAATTTCTTCCGTAAGTACAGCATCCCCTACTGCTAGCTATTCAACAACGCTATGGGAACGTACTTCAACTGAAGGATATGGAAAAGGTGTTGTTTTTAAACACGCTGATTGGTATGGCAAAACTGTAAACTTGAATGACTTCGCAATTTCAGCAGTTGAAGTTAAAAAGTAAAAAACATAGAAATAAAAGGTGTCTTCACATATGGAAAACACCTTTTATTTCTAAAACTCTTAACTGTTATTTTTCGTATTCCTACTCTCCAAAACTTTCTCCATATTATGAGTCGCCCACTCCATCATTAATAGAATCATTGGACGAAGTGATTCACCAAGCTCCGTTAACGAATATTCTACTTTCGGGGGTACTTCACGGTACACTTCACGATGTATGATACCATCTGCTTCGAGTTCCCTCAGCTGCAATGTTAACATTCTTTGTGTGATATTTGGTTTTAATCTTTTTAATTCATTAAACCTCTTTGTACCATCTAATAAATGATACAAAATAACCCCTTTCCATTTCCCTCCAATGACCTCAACCATCGCTTCCACTGGACAAGAATATTTATTTAAAAATGGGTAATTTATATTATTTTCATTTGAACAATCCATAATAAATCCCTTCCCTTAACATTAGTATCTTTTTTGATACTATACCACATAAATGTGCGTACTTGTGTCTATGTTACTTTAAAAATATAATTTACTTACAAAATAAATAAATGAAAAGAGGAACTTTTATGACAAATACAAATCAAATTACAAAAGAAAAAATTATGGAGGCTTTTCATTTCAGACATGCTTGTAAAGAGTTCGATCCTATGCAAAAAATTTCAGAAGAGGATTTTCATTTCATTTTAGAAACAGGAAGATTATCTCCTTCTTCTTTTGGATATGAACCTTGGAAATTTGTTATCGTACAAAATAAAGAAGTAAGAGAAAAACTACAACCGTATTCATGGGGTGCTGGTGGGCAACTTGCAACAGCTAGCCACTTTGTCATTGTTCTTTCAAGAAACATTAAAGATATGCACTATGATGCAAAGTATATTAAATATATGATGAACGATATTATTGGATTGCCTGAAGACACTCAAAAAATTAGATATGAATTCTTCAAAAAGTTTCAGGAATCAGATTTTAACTTATTACAATCCGATCGTGCTGTATTTGATTGGTCATCTAAACAAACTTATATTGCTTTAGGTAATATGATGACGAGCGCAGCTCAAATCGGTATTGACTCTTGTCCAATAGAAGGATTTGATAAAGAGAAAGTAGATTCTTTACTTCGTCAAGAAGGCATTATAAAAGATGATAACTTTGAAGTATCTGTTATGGTTGCCTTTGGTTACCGTAAAGAAGAGCCAAAACGTGATAAAACAAGACAGACTATGGATGCAATTGTTGAATGGATTCAATAAGATAACACGCGCTCCTTATAGCTGCATACCCATACGAAAGAAGTAGAAGTTCATTTTTCTTATGTATGAAATTAGTTTTTCATGGAAAGATATATTAGTATGTATGCAGTTTAAACACTCTATTTATTAGAGTTGGACAGGAGGAGAATAAATATGTCTGATATTGAAGTTGGCGAAGTGTTTACTCTTAGTGATGAGAATAACGAAGAGCAAGAAGTAGAAGTACTTGGAGCAATGGATGTCGAAGGTGCTGAATATATTGCAGTTGCTTTCGTAGAAGACATTCAAACAGAAACTGAGGAAGACATTGATATTTTCTTTTTAAAAGTAGAAGCAGATAGTGAGTTCTCATACATTGAGAATGACGAAGAATTTGAAAAAGTATCTGCTGCATTTGAAAAGATTTTGGATGAGCAAGAGCAAGAATAGAATGCAGGAAACACACGAGGACGGATGCATATCCGCCCTCTTTTTTATTCATCACTCATCCAAAGACTTATGCAGCAATTCTAGTACATCTTTCATCACAACAGGACCGTCTTTTTTTACATGCTCAGCAAATTCAGAAACAAGGCGTAATGTTTTTACACTTTCAATCGGATGCTCGCCTGACGCACTTTCAGCAGAAAGCATAACAGCATTCGTTCCGTCCATTACGGCTTGAAACACATCAGTCACCTCAGCCCTTGTTGGAATAGAATGCTCTACCATGGATTGAAGCATTTGTGTTGCTGTAATAACATATGTATTCGTTCGATTACATTCCTGAATCATCATTTTCTGCAAGAGCGGAATAAATTGGTACGGCAACTCTACTCCTAAATCGCCCCTTGCAATCATAATTCCGTCTACTTCTTTACATATATCTTGAAAATTCTCAATCGCTTCCATCGTTTCTATTTTTGCAATTAAATTAGGAGCAGTTTCTTTATGCTCTTTTATAAAGTCCCTTATTTCTTTTATATGACTAGGTTTTCTTACGAAAGAACATGCGATAAATTCAACATCCTCTTCTAAAAGAAACTGAATGTCTTTTTTATCTTTCTCTGTAATAGCTGGTAAACTAACGATTGCTCCTGGTAAGTTCACGCCTTTATGAGATGAGATATTACCACTTGTCTTGACCTTTGTTTCTATTTTATCCGTACTTACCTTCTCAACGATTAACTCAACTTCACCATCATTCATTAAAATTCTACTTCCAACTTTCACATCATTCGCGATTCCTTCATAATCAACACTTGCTCCAGTACTACTCCCTGTAACTGGTTGCGTATGCAAAATAAAAGAATCTCCTGCCTGAAGTGTAATTTGTTCTCCTTTTACTTCACCTAGCCTTATTTTAGGACCTTGTACATCACCTAAAATTTTAATAGAATCGTCTAACGATTTGACTAAACGAATGATATTTTTATGACTTTCATGCGTACCATGTGATAAATTTAGCCGAACAATTTTCATACCATTATTTATTAACTGCGCTAACGTTTCTTTATTATTACTTGCTGGCCCAATTGTACAAACTCGATCGATTGTCATATTTCCACCATCCTTTTTCGTTAGGTTTCCCATAAACTTTAATTACACTCTCTACATAAAAAAAGCCTACTCCCACAAGTAGGCTTTTGAAACTACGAAAGTTTCGTCAATAACTGATTTAAATCTTTTTTCGTTTTCGTCGTTAATGACTTCATTTTAGTAATATCTATCTTTTCTTTCTCCGCTCCTACAATTAACGGATACATACTTTGTCCAATTGTTTTATATTCAGCTGGGTGTGATGTTTCTAACTCTTTCTCAATTACATCCCACTTTGCATTAATTTGTTTTCCAAGTTTATTTACTGTTTCTAATTTCGGATTAGCAGCTAATTGCTTGTCTAAGCTATCAATTAATGCAGCAACTTCTTTCACACTCGTTTTCACAGCTACACTTTTCTTCGGATCTTTCGTTGTTTTTCCGTCTGAGTTTGTACTTGTACTTTGATCTGTTGTTTTCCCGCTAGTCGTTTGATCATTCGTCTTTTCTGTCGTCTCTTTTTCTTTTGTTTTTACATTCTCATTTTGAGTTGACGTTTTACCGTTACTTTCTGTTCCTGATGATTCTTTCGTATTTTTTGCATCTTTATCTGTTTTTTCATTTGAAGAAGTATTTGTTTCTTTTTCAGTATCTTTCGTTGTTTTTGACGCTTCATCTGCACTTGTCGTTTTTGATTCTCCTTCATTTTGCGCTGTTACTTGCTCTTTCTTTTCCGTATCTTTATCTGCTGAAGGACTACAAGCTGCCATAGTAAGCATTGTACCAATTGTTATCGATGCGATAGCGACCTTTTTCATTTTCATATAAATCCCCCTATGTTTACGTAATTTATCCTCCCCTTTACGATTCGATTTCCCCGTAAAAAATCCCTTTTCATACGAATTATCATTTTTCCGACAGTAATCTTCATAATAATACGTACAAAAACTGATAAACTCATTTTAATATTCGAGTTTCTTCTACTTCATTTTTCTGCTCGCAAGTAAAAGAAAAAGAGTATATTGTCACATGAAGCATTGCGATCCTCATATGACGATATACTCTTCTATCAATTTTTTATCTTTCTTGACATTTTATTTATACAAAAAAATAAAATTTTCTTCTGTTTTTTTGTTTCTCAACAATTGTTAACATAACATTATTATGAGTAACCACCATTCGAATGAATAATTTGCCCAGTAATCCATTTTGCTTCTTCACTGACTAAAAAAGAAATTACGTGTGCTGCATCTACCGGTTCTCCTACTTTACCTTGCGGGAACTTCCATACTAAGTGATGCTTCAGCTCCTCTGTCATCCATCCTGTATTCGTTGGTCCTGGATCAACAGCATTCACTGTAATCCCCTTCTCCATCGCGACTGGTGCTACTGATTTTGTAAATGCTTCAATTGCCCCTTTCGTTGCTGCGTATGCCAGTTCATCAGGCATTGGCCCGAGTGACTGTCCTGAAGTCAGGTTAATAATACTTCCACTCGCCTTGCTTGCATAATGTTTTATAAATAATGAACTTAATAACATAGTAGCCCGAACATTTACCGTATAATGTTTATCTAACTGTTCTACATTTAATTCTTCAATTCTCGTATGAGTAGCATACGCTGCATTATTAATTAATATAGATGGATTACCTAACCGTTCTGATACCATATAAAACAAACGATTTGGCGAATACGACTGCGATAAGTTGATTTCTGCCATTTCACATCGAACACCGTAACTTTCAATCTCCTCTTTCAACAAAAAGGGCTCTTCGTCATGCATTCCCCACGGCATCGCTTTATCATACTGAGACCAGTACGTGAAAAAAATGTCTATCCCTTTTTGAGCAAGCACCTTGCATACAGCTGCACCAATTCCATTCAGACGAGTTGCCCCTGTTACAATTGCTATTTTCTTCACCTTTTCTCCTCCATCTATGGATAAATCCTCTGCACGAATACAGAGGATCTATCTTTTTATTCAATATTTGACAATATACGTTCTGCACCTAATTTTAACATTTTAATAAAGATATAATTTACTATCGTAAACATTATAAATAAAACGATAAACATAACCCACAGTCCTACTTGAAGGAAGAAATATAATAGGCTTACTCCCGCTACAAGAACTAAAGCTATAAAAATATTAGCTAAAAAATTCCACAAAGTTGTATAGCGGCTCTTAAATAACTTCTGCTCTGTATCCCAGTGTATATCTGCAGTTTGTGCGTCCCAGCGTGTACCGATTAAATTAATTAACAGTAAACCGTTCGCACTTAGTAAAAACCACAGTAACATGAAAACAGGAGAAATCCCTGCTACAACTGCCATCGTAATACCGAACACTGCTAAAATAATTACATTAATTAACCAAGCAGTAATTGCTTTCGCAAAAAAGATATCCGAAGCTTTTACAGGTAAATATCGATTCACAAACCAAGAGCTTCCATCACGTGAGAATGACGTTGTTGCAATAACGTTACTTCCCATTAAGAATAGAGAGGCACAAAGGCCTACCCCAATTGCAAGACCTGCTGATTTTGGATTATTAATATAACTCGTAATCCATTTTAAATTTCCATCTTGTACAAATAAAACGAAGAACAACATAATCGGCATAACGAAAGTTTGTACGATACAATTTAAGAAAAATTGTGGTGTACGGAATAACGTTTTAAACTCTTTTTTCACATACGCTTTCAAATGTGAGCTTTGTACCGTTGATTTCTGTAAGCCTTCTGCTGAAATGACTTCTTTTTTTGCTGTACTCGTTGAAAGTCCAATAACCCCTTTTAAATATGTACGCTCTGCAATGTAATAAAACAACACAAAAAATACAAATGAAATAAGTGCAAAGATTATTACATATAAAGGACCCTTCCAATTTGCATTTTCTACTAACGCCACTGCTCCAAAATATGTAGTTGGAAAATAATTTGTCATTTGTACTAAAAGAGAAGATTCGTTGTTTGCAAGATAATTTGTAATTGCATCTTCAGAAAACGAACTTTTATTTTTCCACTGCAAAAATACATTAATCCCTACAATAAATAGTATACTTACGATTCCAATAAATATATTTCCTCGATCTTTATTTTTCGCTATATTTGTATACCTCATAATAACTGTCATCAGTAACGAAGCTAATACTAACGGCACAATCGGGAAAAGTAAGTAAATAAAAATCATGTATATGTAATATGTAATAAATGCGCCACTTTTTAAACCGTACGTAATAAAGATTGGTAGTAAAATAAATGAACTCATTACGTATTGTGTAATTAATACCGTTAAAAATTTTGCCGAGATAATTTGCGCTGGTTTCAATGGTAATGGTAGTAACATTTCAATGTCATTGCTGTAGTAAAATACAGTTAAAATGTTCGTTATACTCATTAAAAATACCCATATACTCGCAATCGCAAGTCCCATTGCAATAATCATTCCTGGGTCTTGCCCTAAATGTTTCATACCTTCATACATTCCGTGCGTCATCGAGCCGAATATTAAAAAGCCCACAAATAGTATTGCTGCAAACGAAAATAAATATGCCCATCTCTTCTTCTTATCTGTTATAAAATCTGCATAATTTAATTTCAATAATACTTTCGTTAACGTCCAAATTTTACTCATTGCCCGTCATCTCCAAGAACATTTTTTCAAGTGATTCATTGGATTTAAAATGATCTCTCATTTCATTTAAATTCCCTTTAAACTGCAAATTCCCCTTATTAATAATCGCAACGCGGTCACATAATTTTTCTGCCACTTCTAATACGTGTGTAGAGAAAAACACAATCTTTCCTTTATCCGCATGTTCTCTCATCATTTCTTTTAAAATATATGCAGATTTCGGATCAAGCCCAGTTAACGGTTCATCTAAAATCCATACATCTGGCTCATGCACGAGCACACCAATAATTACGATTTTTTGTCTCATACCGTGTGAGTAACTTTGAATTTGATCCGATAACGCATTGTAAAGATCAAATTTCTTCGCTAAAGACTCGATTCGTTCTTGGCGTACTTCTTTCGGCACTTCATACATATCTGCCATAAAGTTTAAATATTCAATTCCCTTTAAACGTAAAAACATATCTGGGCTATCTGGAACATAACCAAACGTCCTTTTCGCTTCCATCGGATTTTTCATAATATCTTTACCGTTAATCGTGATCGTCCCTTTGTCCACCCCATGAATACCAGTAATCATCTTAATTGTCGTTGATTTACCCGCACCATTCGGTCCTAAAAATCCAAAGATTTCTCCGCTAGGCACAGATAAACTTAAATCTTTTACTGCATAGGTAGAACCATTATAACTTTTTGACACATTCGTAATTTCAATCATTCCATCCAATCCTTTCCTTAATTACCAAATAACTATATCAACATTATAGCATACTTATATTTTTAGATTTTTGTATTTTTCAGTTTTTTAACCTTTGAAATAAATATACAAGCCTAATCCAACGATTAAAACGACAGCTAGTATAATATAAATCATTGTAAGCCTTCTAATATTTCCTTTTGTTGCTTTACTATAATTTGCATCACCATTTCGCCCAATTAACACTGTCGCAACTACAGTAATCACTACAAGTAATACAACGACCATGATCCAAGTTAGCATACCTTCCTCCCCCTCCTTACAACCATTTTACAATATTATCCTCTTTATTTCGCAGCATATTTCCTCTTTTTACTATTATTATGAAACAAACTGGAAAACTATTATTACCATTCCTATCCATACGTGATATATTTATAACATAACGTGATTTATTTCTAACATGATAAGGAGGAGCTATCATGAAAACAACTTGGATAAAATATTTAGGATTTCTTGGTTTCTTCGGTTTTCTTGGCTTTTTTTATGAAAAAGGATTGTTTACTATGTTTTGTTTCTTCTCCTTTTTCACCTCATATAGAACCGTTCAACACGATGAACTGTTTGAACAAATCGTTAATAAATCGTGCCGCAATGCCTTTATCGTTACATTACTAACTACTGCTATCATTCTGTTTCTTGAAATGTTATTTCCAAACCCGGCTCTACAAGAAATTGATATCGCTCTTATTTTCGGTACACTCATTCTTACGTTTGGTTTTTCTATGTTCTTTTACGATAAACCAATTGACGAAATGGAAGATGCACCATGGCGTTCATAACAAGGATAAAAGAATACCGCGCCAAATTGAATATGACACAAGAAGATTTAGCAAAAAGTGTTGGTGTACGTCGTGAAACAATTAGCCATCTTGAAAAGGGAAAATATAATCCTTCCTTACAGCTTGCTCACGATATAGCGAAGGCACTTCATAGTACGATTGATGAAGTTTTTATTTTTGAGGATGAATAAAAAATACCGGTATTCTTTTCACAAAGAATACCGGTATTTTTCGTTTATCACCCATACAAAACCGCATGAAATACGCCCAACAGTAAATATTGATCCTCTATATAACCCTCATCATACACATTCATCTCAATATCATACATATCTTCCTCAAGACGAATATTCCAATCTGCGATTATATAACCTTTTCGCAATAACTTTCCCATCCCAAAAGTAGTTTTATGAACAACAAATTCTTCTGCCTTATATGTAAAGGTAAATAAGAAATTTGCATCTAATAACTTTCCGTCACATACAAGTATTTCATGCTCTGCATCATGATTATCTTTATATGTTACTAAAATTCTTCTTTGGCGCTGCCTACTTACATCCTTTGCAATGACGCGAATGTTGTTCTTACTATCCTTTATTTCATAAATGATATTACTACCGACTTTCGGAATGAAGTCTAGCACTTTCATTAACGTATTTTTATAATAGCCCCGTACTACGCCTACACCTTCGCTTCCATTGTAAACGTCGATAGGAACCGTATCCGCTTTACTATCACACGGTCGTTTGTAAGAAAGCTGCATCTTTCGCTCTCCTCTTAAGTACTGATCAAACGTCACAGGATATTGTATCGCGTGCAGTTCCTTATTTAGCTCATATAAATAGCATTGAACGCTCTCCACTAATGTTGCAGTAGAGATACATTCCTGAAGTTCAAATTGTTGCCAACTGGAATAAATTCTCCACTGATCGTCCTCTTCATAGGAAAAATTAAGAATGATCTCATCACGGTCAACCGTTTCATAATTCATCTGTACGTTCTGCCCGTGTTGCACTTGCTCCATCCACTGTCCTAAATAAATGCCTAGCTCTGCGACCTTCACATGTGACTTTTGAAAAAGTACGCTGTCACTCGCGCAAATCGTTACATCCCCTTCGATAAAGCCCTTTGAAAAAGCATCATACCGCGGCTCATCCTTCTGCGGGATATTCTTGTCTAACTCAAATGAAAACTTTAACATTCTTTATTCACCTCTAGTTGTTACACAGCTCTTTCCTAAATTGACCGCAGCAATTCAAAATATATCAACGATTTTTTCGATATATCGACGATTGGACAAAGAATATCGACTTATCAACAAATCTCGACAATACTACTATACGGTCACCTTTTCTCGTGTTTCTTCCACAATCTCCATAATGCGAAGCAGACTCTCCACTTCATAAGTCGGCTTAACACTCGCCTTATTCTCTTTCAAACTCGGATTATACCAACACGTATCAATGCCGTAATCTTCTCCGCCTTTCATATCAGAAGTTAACGAATCTCCAACCATTAGTACACTTGATTTATCCGTAACCCCAAACTTTTCAAACGCATAATCAAAAATCTCACCCGCTGGTTTTTGATGGCCAACCTCTTCAGAAATAATAATATGTTCAAAGAAGTTACTTAAAGGTGAATTTCCGATTCTAGATTGTTGCACCTTCGTATATCCATTCGTAATGATGCCTAGCTTGCAATCTTGTAGCTTCTCACATAATTGCACTGCACCTTCAATAAGATGTACTTCTTTCCCTAAGTTTTCAAGATATACGTCACTAAATTGCTGTGCATCTACTTCTATATTATGAAGTGCAAATAATTGTCTAAATCGATCTACCGCTAATTCACTTAACGTAATCATTTTATTTTCTAAATCTCTCCATAATCCATTACTAATCTCTTTATAACTTGCAAGATAATCACTATACCCTGTAGGCATACCAAACTGTACAAACGCATTATGTAATGCGTGTTTTTCCGTTTCAGGGAAATCTAATAATGTATCGTCTACGTCGAATAATATAACTTTATATTTCATTATGCTCTCCTCAACTAGTACGTTATTTACAACTTGTATTTTCTCATTAATTGTCTCTTAAGTCGAATTTTTTTCTTTTACGAAAAGCAGCTGTCCAGAGATCTTACAGTTGTTTAAAACACATGAGTCATGTTATTCAAAAATAATTAATTGTGAAAATACTATAAATTTGAGATAATTTGGATAATAGATTCAAATTATAAACTGGCAATCCAGAAACTGTATTACTCTAGTTCTTATAGGAAGGGAGCGGAAAAATATAGTAAATTCATGGGAAAGACCTAAAATAAACATCCCAAAAACAAAAAGTGAATGGGTTGGAGATAGTATTGGATATTCATTGTTCTTTGGATCCATCATTTTTTTGATTATCATTTGGGGAAGATTACCTGAGGAAGTACCCGCACATTATAACGCATATGGTACTGTAGATCGTTGGGGATCAAAGTGGGAGCTTTTACTTCTACCAGGAATAGGAGCATTCATACTCCTTTTAATGCAGACTTTAGAAAAGTTTCCAGAAGTTCATAACTACCCAAAAAGATTTAATGAATTGAATGCGAAGCAGTTTTATTTAAACAGCAGAAAAATGCTTAATCAATTAAAAAATGTCTGTTTACTTATTTTTTCTTTCATCCAATTTGAAACAATTTCAATAGCTTTAAATTGGAGTGGCGGTTTTGGTAAATTATTTTTACCAATATTAATAATTGGGACAGCTATTCCAATTATTATAGGCATCATAAGGCAACGAAAAATTTCATAATGCAAACAACGATATTCGGTTATCAATCACTTTATGGAACAAAATTATATGAACAATAAGAAAAGGAGGCTAATCCACATCAGCCTCCCTCCCCATTATTTTCCCTCTAACAATAACTCTTTCATTTCCTCTAACGACTCGTTCGTAAAGCCTAAAGCTTTTTCAGCATACGCTTCAACTGAACCATATTGCTTTTTCACTTCATCAATCGCTGCTTGTAAATACTCAGCACGTGCTTCGAACATCGCACCTAATATCGCTCTACTCTCATCGTTTTGTAGTTTTGCACCTAAAAAGGCCATCATTTTCTCGTTTAACTTTTCACGGAATCCGTTACTTAATAAGTAATCTTCCATTACTGTTTTCTCTGGTACACCTAGTAAAAGTAATAATAATGCTGATCCAAATCCAGTACGGTCTTTCCCAGCTGTACAGTGGTTTACTAACGGTAAGTTTTCCGGGTCTTGCGCTAAGTTTAAGAAGCTCACGAATGCTTCGTTACCACTTACGAAGTCTTGATTCATTTTCACAAGATACTCACCTGGTTTTCCTAACATAGAAAGGTCACCAACTTGGAAAAATTCATTTATATTTAAATCTTTCGCCAAGTCCTGCATAACTGGTAAGCACACTTGACGAGCGCCTGTAATCTCAGGGTTTGGCTTATGCTTCACTTCAAAGTCTGTACGGTAATCGCAAATTAACTTTAAACCAGACTTTTGTAAATACGCAATATCCCACTCTGTTAGTCCTGCTAATTCTTCAGAACGGTACAACTTGCCCCATTTTACTTTACGGCCTTCAGTCGTTTCATATCCTCCCATATCACGGAAGTTAAACGCGCCTTGTAATGGCAGTCTACGCTCAGCTACTGTTACTGCTTGTCCATTACTACCTACTAGTCTAAAATATGGACGCTCATTTCCGCTCGGGTTTTCAATTGTATATGATGATTCTCCATTTACCGTTGCAAGTAATTCTCCATTTTCTTCAATATGATCTGGCGAAGTACTCCAGTAAATGCGAACTTCCTCTATATTATTTTCCCACTTTATTTGTAACGTATTATCTTCATTTCTTTCTACAGTTGCTTGTAACCAATGTCTTTGCTGCTCCATTCTTTCACCAACGCTTTCTCTTATAATCGAATCTTACTCTATTGTATTATAGGAATATCTACTTTGTCGTTCTCATTTTTCTTTTTATCTTACAAACACGCAAAAAGTTCTTTTACTTGTTCAAAATTTGTACATGGATTCCCTCGAAATACGTATGCGATTTGTTCATTACCAAAGTTTTCATATACAACTGTTCCGCGATCAGGGTGCGAATAAAACTCTAACCCGTTTATAATTTGTTTTGGGCCATAATTCATTGCCCATGAAGAAACAGGATAATACGCTTTGTTTTTATGTCTACAAACCCAAAGTGCATATAGTTCATTATCTTCATCCCAGTATACATATTGTATTTCATCATTTCCAAAACCAACTGATTCAAGTTTCCAACTTACCTTTTCATGAATTGATAATTTAACATAGGATACGTCTTCGGGATCATTCCACTCACGACATCTTCCTATCTCGCCCATTTCACCTCTCTTCGCTTGAAAGCTTAATAAGTGAAATGGTGTATGTAATATCGTTCTTGCAAGCTCCATATTTACCGGTTGTAAATCAAATAGAAATTGTTCCATTTCATCTTGGTTTACATATCCACGATCAACAGAAACTTCAATTTGTGTTTTCCATCTAGATGTAACGTAACTTTCTTTCCCCTTATAATTTATACCTTTCCAATACACAAGCCATTTATATTGAAAGCATTCTCCTTTTGCTTGAGAAATACAACTATCTGGAAATACTGGCTCCATTATATCGAGAAAAAACTCTTTTATCCGAAACATTCCAGTTGGAGTAACAACCTGAAACCAAAAACTTTCCCACTTTTCACCTTCATAACGTTCTGAAACTTTTTCAATTCTCCATCCTTCTAACAATACATTTGGATACAGTAAAACGAATGAATGCATGAATTGTTTTAACATTTTCACCCCTCCCGCTAAATAAGTTCGGGAAAGTACATCATTCCCCCTCCTAAAACTTCCTCACATACCGCTCAGTTGGACTAAGCAGCTGACATCCGCTCTTTTCAAAAACATCCTTCATCCACTCATTTTTCACATTTGTCTCACCGATATAATAAGATGCTCCTATTTCTTTTAAGACAAACATTGCTCCTGTAAAGAATGCTGCTTCATACCCTTTCTTTCGCATATTTGGAGCGACTGCGAAATACATGAGTTTCCCTTCTTCTAACGTACCCCTTTCAATATGCGGGATTACAATTCCTATCGGCTCTTCACCTACACTCGCTGTTAAACAATGTTCTTTCCATTGCTCACCAATTTCTTGTAGCATCATATTTACAAATTGATCATAAGTGACTTGTTCTTCTGTCATTTCGTTCCAAAGAGAATAAAATGTATCTTCTCCTACTTCTTCAATCAACTTAAAATCAATTTCACTTTCTACATCTTCCACTTCATATATATCCTTACATACAATCATGTTTTCAGTAACATATTCAAAAGAATACGCTTCGAAACATTTCTTATACACATCATAATTTGGGCTTTTTGAAGAAACTTCAAAATGTAAGTTTTCAATTCCCTCTTTTTCAGCCTCAGCAACGCAATATTGCATGATTCCCTTTAATTGCTCTTCTGTAAAAATCTCTGCATTATTTTCTTTTATCATGATAGAAGAAGCATTTCTTCTTATTTTAAAATGTTTTTCTAACTGTTCTATGGTCATCATATTCTTCCCTCATCTATGTCATACTTGAATTTCTACTTGTTCTCCTTGCATGAGCAGGATTGTCCTTGAATATATAGAATACTAGAAAACATCGCATCTTTAAAGTGCGGAGGAGGTTCTCCATTGGACATTACAGCGCTGCAACAACAGTTAGAGCTTATACAACAAAATGACTATACGCAACTGCGACATATAGATATAAATGAATTAACGCTCCATATGCTTCAGTATATCGGAACAACTGATAGTTACGTTCGTTACCAGCTTATATATAAATGTTTTGTGCATTTTATTCATCATGAATTCCTTATGGATGATCAACTGAAATTACTGTTGCAAACTTGTTTAAGTGATGAATATTTATATTATGACATTTACTCCCCGCATTCAGATGGGGTTTTCACACGTTCTTACACTGTTTCGTTAATTGCGTTAATACTCCAATTCGCTAATTCGCACTACTTTTGTACAGAGGAGGATATTGAAGAAATAAAAAACAAACTCATTACATACACAAACTTAGAAACAGATTTCCGAGGCTATATTGAAAATAAAGGATGGGCTCATTGTCTTGCTCACGTATCTGATGCCTTTACGGAAATTGTTCATAATACGTATACAACTTTTGAATGGTACGAAGAGTTAATTCATTGTTTATTAAATAAAATCTTCATTCCATCTGACCTTTTTCATAATAACGAAGATGAACGCATCGTTACTCCTTTACTAGCGATGTTGTATCATGACTTTCCGCAAGACGAGTTAATTTCTATTATTCATAAAAAAATAAAAAGGCTTCCTCAAATTAGAAAACGCCTTTCGTTAAATGAATATTGTATTTTATGCGCCAACATTAAAACCTTTTTACGCACATTATTTTTCAGAACGAAAGATGACCATAACTTAGCCTTTACAGCACGTAAAACAGAAAGAATGTTAAAAGAACTTCCTAATTATTATTAGCTATAAGGAGAACAACTATGGGGTATATCGAAGACATGAGAAATTTAGTAGGAAATCATCCACTGATTTTAATAGGTTCACACGCTATTATAGTAAATGAGAAAAATGAAATATTATTGCAGCTCCGTACAGACTTCAACCGCTGGGGTATTATTGGCGGCGCCTTAGAATATAACGAAACGTTAGAAGACGCTTTAAAACGAGAAGTATATGAGGAAACTGGACTTATTATTAAAAATCCAAAACTATTTCGTACATACTCAGGACCAGATTACTTTCAAATCTATCCAAACGGCGATCAAGTACACGGTGTACTCGTTGTTTATATTTGCCGCGAATTCCACGGTGAGCTTAAATGTGATCAAACTGAGTCAAAAGAATTGCGCTTCTTCCCATTTGATGAATTGCCTATTACTCTTCATCCAATCATTGAGGGGATTCTTCGTGATTTTCATCACTCCAATTAAAAATAGAAATCAAATAACCTCATTTCCCGTCATGACAACGTGAAATGAGGTTATTATCGTTCACCGTAAATCCCTATTTCCCCAAAATGATATTAACGTTCTCTTTCTACAACTTTATATCCCTTTACAAAAAGGATAGTTATATAAGAAACAATAAATGAAAGAATCGTATACATGCCAACCCAAAAGAAAAATGCTGGATCGTGCACTGTAACATGTAACATAAGAAAAATAAGAAATGTTACCATTGGCATCACGTAAAATATACCTATTTTATATGTCACAGCTATTGAAAAAATACAAATAAGCAATGGATATATACAGAAAATCAAAATTGACTCACTCAGTGGTATGTCCCCATATCCATCAAGCAAAGATTCTTAATTACCCCCATAATGATAATTTTATAATGATACTAGAATAAAAGCCAAACGCTATGCATATTATGCAAAGTGTTTGGCCTTATTTACTCAAAAAAATATCCAATTGTATAGATAATCCATAAGTGGGCCGGATAGAAAATATAAAACATATATTTTGTAAATGCATTATTTAAACCACGTTCCCCGTTATATATGAAGAAGAATGGCAACGCAAATATCATCATCCATTGATTATTGAAACCAAATAGACCTGTATCTGTAAAGAGTTCTCCGACCATAAGTAACGTTGGAACATCTGATAATGAAAGTAATACATATGTTACAATTAACCATATTTTCTTCTCCCTAAAGAAGTAGAAAATTAAGGTCATTGTCACTCCAAAAATACTTGCCTCTGTAAACATTCCTAATATAGCGACAATAATGGTAGTTGGAATTCCTAGTAGATAGTTTTTTGTACGCTTTGTATAATCAATCGCACATAATAACACGATTCCAAACCCAAGCGACAAGAAAATATTGTTGTGAAGTCCACTTCCCCTTGGGAATATGTACTGAATTAGCGCTGAACCTGCAAACATAATTGCTGCCCATATAAACACACGCGTAGCATACTTTTTACGATTTCGTGTATAGAAAAACCCTTCCACTACAAAATAGAAGAAGATTGGTGCCACAATACGTCCTGGATGATGCATCCACATTGGCATACCTGGAATGTAAGTATACACGTGGTCAATGATCATAAGGATCATTGCAAAAACTTTTAATTGAAAAGCATTTAACCTCATAAAACCTAAACCTCCACCTTACATGATACTTAGATACTATTAATCTTCTGGAAACACTCTTTTATTTTCATAAAAAGTATTAATTTTTTGTCTAGGAGGTTCTTTTGTAAAAATAGAACCTCCTAAATAGTGAAACTTACTATAATATATTGAGGTTAAGTAACTAGAACCTTAACCCCATGTCTTGTTAATTTATAAGTTTTTTCAAATAACTTCGTCGAATGATGAAAAAACTTATAACAAATAGCAATAAAAATATTCCTACACCTATTGCTGTGACCCCATAAAGCGCGGATGAAAACTGGTTACGCATTGCAAACATAATTCCACATAGAAGAATAGATGCAAGTACAAACGGGATAAAAATTAATGTCGCTAACTCCTTGGTCACAACAGAAGCTAATTCTTTTATAGAAAAGCCAAGTTTTCGTATTCCTGCATATTTTTCTTTTTCTCCTTCAAGTGCCATTTGCAGGTAAAAATAAAGTATACTCATTGCTGCGCTCAAAAAGATAAGACTCATCATAAAACCGATAAAGAATAAGAGACTTACCGTGAACTTCTCTGTATTGTATAAATTAATTTTCGAATGAATTTGGCGCTCATACTGTATTGGGGTAATTTTAGAGAAAATGGTTTCAGCTAATTCGTTTTTTTCAGTCCAATGCTCAACCTCATAAGAAAATACTTTGAATATAGGATAATCAATGGTTTCATAAACCGCATCTGGGACGATGTAGTATACCCTTTGTACACCTGACATTAAAATATTTCGTTTCTCAATTCCTGCATATTGAAGTTCTCCAAATGGATAGTCATGAATTAATTCCGTACTTGGAAGAATATTTTGATATCCTGCTACAACATAGTACTCATCATCTTTTAAGAAAAGAGTTTTATGAATGCTAAATGCATTATAATTTGAAACCGACATAAAACCGATATTCTGATTTTTATCTGTTTTAAATGCAGAATAATATGCCTCGTATTTACCTTGTTTTGCTAATGTATGTTCAATGAATGAAACGTCTTCCTGCTCACTTTCCGGCTTATTTCCTGGAAGTGAGATATACTGAAAACTGTACGGTTCTAATGATTCCACTCTCTTATCTATATTGTAATAAGAACTGTACAGTACGTTTGTACATAAAAATACACCTAACAATAAGATAGTTAATAAGTAGATAAGATGGGCATGTGAGCGCCCTTTGGCTTTAAGGTTCGAAACATAAAGCATATTTGTTTTTTTGTAGTATGATGGATGCTTTTGTAATACACGAATCGATAGCAACATTCCCTGCGTGATTATAAAATAAATGGCTAATAGGGAACTGACAAATAGTAAAAGGTAATAGACCATTCCAGGTGATTCAATCCAATTCAGTTCTAAAATAAGTGATAGTGCTAAAAATCCACTCGTTATTACAGATAGTAACAACTTCCATGGTGCAGGTGTTATTAACTTTTCCTGTGTTACATCTGTTTTTAACAGAAGAACAGCTTCTTCCTTGTTAATAAAACGTGTTATAAATTTAGAAACGATACAGAATAAAATTGTAAATAAAATAGTCGTTAATGCGATAGCTTGTACTGGTATATACATACCAAAGCTACTCGCTTGTAACACCCTTTTGGTGATCATTAAAAACAAAGGGGCGATTACAAGCCCAAGCACAATCGCTGTTAGGATTGCTATACCAGCAATAAACATATTTTCTCTGAACAACATCTTACGCACTTGCTGCATAGATGCCCCAGTAATCATAAAAATGCCAAGATTTTTTGTTTTCTTTTTCAAGAATGAAAACATCGAATAAATGATGAAAACGAATGAAAAAATATACACAATAAAGCTCGTAAGCATCATTACAAGGCTAAGTGTACTTCCTATTTGAATGGTCGTCACCATTGGATGGAATGCTATAATCGAAAATAAGAAAAATATTAAAATGGAAAATACACTGCTTAAAAAATAGGAAATATAGGTCCATTTATCGCGCAAAATGTTTTGAAGGACTATATGATTAAAACTCACGCTGACCACCACCTAAAAATGTAAGTGTATCCATGATTTCCTGATAAAACTCCTTTTTATTATTACCTTGATACACTTCATTAAAAAGAATGCCGTCTTTTATAAAAATTACACGATGTGCAAAACTAGCAACATAAGCATCATGTGTCACCATTAAAATAGCAGTGTTAAAGGTCTTGTTAATTGACTCAAACAATGTCATAACATCATTTACCGCTTTAGAATCTAGGTTTCCAGTTGGTTCATCGGCTAATAATAACCCGGGTTCATGAATAACAGCTCGTGCAATTGCCACACGTTGTTTCTGTCCTCCTGAAATTTCAAATGTGCGCTTTTTTAAAATCCCTTGAATCCCTAAAAAGATCGCAACTTTCTCTAGACGTTTATTCATTTCTGTAGCCTTTACAGAGTCGAGTGTTAAAGGTAATAAAATATTTTCCTCGACTGTTAAAGTATGAACGAGATTAAAATCTTGGAATACAAATCCTAATTCTGTGCGACGAAACTTCGCTAGTTCCTCATCATTTAATTCATACGGATTTTTTGAATTAATTGTAACGGATCCATTAGTTGGGCGATCGATTGTTGAGATGCAGTTAAGGAGCGTTGTTTTTCCACTACCGGAAGGACCCATTACTGCAACGAACTCATTTTTGTCTAAATGAAAATCAATGCCCTTTAACGCTTTGTAGGTAATTTCTCCTGTATATTCCTTTTGAAGCCCTTTTACATTTAAAATGGGGTTTGACATCAGTACTTCACTCCTTTGTATCTTTCAGTATTTTAGTATAAATATGCTTGTTACTTCTTAACATCTCTCAATGTGACAGCAAGATGACAAAATTGTCACATTCAAAACGGCTACCTTATTCGGTAGCCGTTTCTATACTTCTGGAGAGATCTATTGTAAATGTTGTTTCATTATCTTTAGAATGTAGGTGGTATGGATGATTTAATGTAGTAAGGATACTTTTTACTAAATAAAGACCGATACCAGTTGCTTCCCCTTTTATACGTCCTTTCGTTCCTGTGTAAAATAATTCAAAAACACGTTTTATTTCACTTTCAGGTATCGTTTCTCCTTTATTTTTAATGAACAACTGTCCATTTTCATAATGAATCATAATAGCAGAGTGTTTTTCGCCATATTTAACTGCGTTACTTAATAACTGGTAAACCACAACCTTTAGCCATTTACGATCTGAATAAAGCAATATATGCTCCGGTATAGTGCTTTTAGGAAAGATTTCTTCCTCAATAAAATAATCCCTTAAATCATTAATAACTTCCTGTACAATAAGTTTTAACTGGATTGGTTCTATTTTTAAATCTGCTAATAATTTAGTAGAGCGACTATACATTAGTAACTGATTTAAAGAGAAGTTCAGTTTATCACATTCAACTTTTACTTTTTGCCACTCTGCAAGGGAATTGGGTTCCTTAAACTGATTAGACTGTATAAGCAATTGAATGACAGAAAGTGGCGTCTTCATTTGATGAACTGCATGAGAAATCATTAATTGCTGATTATGTAAAGAACTCTTATATTCCTCTTCTTTTGATAAAAATAAGGATTGAATATATTGCAACTGAGTTGCGTATGCTTTCTCGTATGGAGCAATCGGCTGATGAATCATAAAACTTTCCGTATGGATGTTCTTGTTCCCAATATGTGTATACATTTTTTTACGACGTAAATAACGACAAAAAAGTAGTACGATCAATAGAGAGAAGGCTAGAAATATAAAATAAGTATAATGATTTTCAAAACCATCTAATCTATGAATCACAATTGGTAAGCTAATAAATGTAATGATATACAAAATAATAAAGCTCATATGGTCTTTTAAAAATAACTTCATGTGAGTTTCTCCGTTAATTGATAGCCAATTCCTCGAATAGTTGTAATTTCTAAAGTAGAATGAATGGCTTCTAATTTCTTTCGTACTCTTGCAATATTTACTGTTAAGGTATTTTCCTCAACAAATTCTTCCTCATCCCAAATTGCGGTAAGTAGTTGCTGTCGTGTTACAACATTAGGAAACGCTTCAAAGAACATTGTACATAGCTGGAGTTCTTTTATCGTTAATAGCTCCTCCTGATTAGGTGTGCATAATCGTACAGTGTCCAGGTTTAAAGCTGTATTTCCTATTTTTATAATTTTCTCCTGTACATTTCTTGCATATTCGCCATATATACGACGAATTTGTCCATTAATTTTTGCAAGTACCACTCCTAATAAAAAGGGTTTAGTAATGAAATCATCAGCCCCATTTTCAATGCCATACACTTGGTCCGCCTCACTCATACGAGCAGAGAGAATCACAATAGGACAATTCGATATTTGTCTTATTTTACGTGACCAATAATAACCATCAAAGGCAGGAAGGGTAATATCCATAATGACAAGGTGGGGTTGAAAATCCCGAAAAATTTCTAATACCTTTTGAAAATCTTCTACAATGAGGCAATGATAGCCATATTTTTCAAGATGGTTTTTTAGTGTATATGCAATATTCATTTCATCTTCAACAATCAATAATTTATACATTTCATCCTCCGATTTATTTATTAACTTTGTTTCATATCTTAATTTTAAACTATTATTGCTTTTGCTCAAAATGAGACCATTCTTATACTATATGGGGTGGCACCATATGCCCATCAACTTAAAGGTTTTATAACACCCAAAAATGAAAAAATGGACTTTTTTAATACAAGTTAGCACAAAATTTCGTTTTGGGGGTAGTTGTATTTTCTTAGCTTGATGGTGATGTGGCGGTACCCCTAATAGGATCTTCCAGTTTATCTTCATTCTTTTCTACGTTCCTTAATAGAGAGCATAATTATTAATCTTAAAATCGTTGCACCTGCAATAGACACCATAATTACAATCGTTTTCGAAAAAGATGCAATATTCTCGATTGGACCAATCATCTGTTTATAAACGTTATCTTTTGCATCTAATTCATAGAACGCTGGTAACCCCAATTTTTTTGCTTCTTCTTTAAATGCATCAATATCCTTAGGATCCTTTAATGAATAGATTGCATTTTCCAGTGAATTCATAACAGAATTTCGTTGAATTTCAGACCAACAATGTAGTAAAAATTGTATGCCCCACAAATAAACCAATTCCTTAAGGTACAAGGAATTGGTTTATTTGTCCTCATTACTCTTGCTAAAATAATTTGCAAATTATATGTTGTTTTTATTCGATTTTTCCTATGCTAAGGAACTATTGGCAGAAGCTATGATAAATATTTAATTTATAACTAACCTTGTTTTAACTCGGATTTTTGCTCTTGTCTAAAATTATTCAAGATTTTTATTGAGACAATAGCTATTAAAGTGAATGACATAAATGTATATATCACGAACACGTCGCTAGAAGAAGTACCGACGAACTACGTGCATCCATTATATTCACTTCGTTGACAGATTGAAATTTTGTTTAAAACGTGGAAGTCACTCTTTGAAATTGATGAATGTCAAAATATAAAAAGAGAACGCCTAGAGTGCCATTTATATGGACAACTCATCGGCATTCTCCTCTGTTCTTCTACGATGATTCAAATGCTTCAGTTTCTGCTTAAAAAGAAAAAACAGGAGCTGAGTGAATAAAATGTTAGATCGTTATCTCAATCTGATTTCCTTCAGGGTCACTTACTACACTTTCGTAGTAACCATCCCCTGTAGTACGCGGGCCGTTTAACACAGGATATCCTGCTCCTCTTAATGTATTCGTTAATTCGTTCACTTTTTCTTCACTACCTACAGAAAAAGCAATATGCGCATATCCTATTGTTTGTGTTTGTAATGCATCATCTATCCCTACCTGCTTCATAAGTTCTAGACGCGCACCACCTTCAAAAGTTATAAAATAAGATCTAAATTGCTTTTTCGGATTGTGATATAAGCTATTTTCTTCACCACCGAAGTACTGTTTATAAAAATCACGCATTCCTTCTAAATCATTCACCCAAATTGCTACATGTTCAATTTTCATAATCGACACCTTTTCTTTTATGTTATTCAACTGACAATTGGATGCTTCATTGCCAGCACATTTAATTTTCTTTATTGGTTCTCGTAATCATAAGATCAAGTCCTAGACTTTTTAATCCATATAAATAATCTTCTTTCCAATTGCTCACTGTTATTTTCGGGATATGTTCTACCGGAATGTACTGCGGACAACTTTTTACAATTTGATCTATAACGAATTGGTTCACTTCATCATCACAGAAGATGAATCCATGAGGGTTAATAATAGCTATACATGTAGCTATTAAACGAGTAATAGCATCTATATTATATTCCTCTGGATTATTCGAATCTTCACTTCTCAAAGCTTGCAAGAAATTTTTATTATTATACTGCGGAACGAAAGATATCTCTCCTGAGAAAAAAGTACTTCCTCTTACGACATCTCCATTAATCATAATACCTGCACCTGGACCATTTTGACCGGAATACAAATATACAAGAGAGGAATTATCATAGTTTCCAGTGTTTTTATAATAACCAAGCACTGCGGCATTCATATCGTTTTCTATTACTACTGGTATAGAAAACTGTTCCTCCAAATGACTTTTCAAATTAAAATTTTGGAATTTTTCATATCCAGGAATATAAAAAATACGACCATTATCAACCGAACCAGGCACACCAATTGATATAGAGCTTATTTTCGGGAATGTAGCGATAAGACCTTCAATATGTTTAGATAATAGATTTACGCCCGTATCAATTAACATACTTGAAGTACTCCCCTGTTCTTTTACTTCCCCTAAACAGTTAAAAATTGTATAGTTCGTCTCATTTTTTTCTAAAAATATCGCTAAACCTAACATATATTCTGGATTATATTCATATCGTTTCGCTCTTCTTCCACCACTTGAATCATCTAAACCAGCTAAAGTGACTTCACCATCTTGTTTCATTTTTTCTATAAATTTACTTATCGTTGGAAAACTGATTTCTAATGTATTACTAAGCTCAACTTTCGTTGCACTACCTCGCTCTAGAAGAGCTGTACGAATGCCGCGAAGGATTGTCTCTTTAATCGATTTTTGAGTAACAAATTGTTCACTCAAACCGCTCACCACCTTAATCAACATACTTATTAAACACTTTTAATAAGTTGCGTTGACAATATATCATACATCATTTTCTAAAGCAATAAAGATGCTATATTTCTACTAGTAGTATTCCGAATGCTTCCCCTAGTATACTTAAAAATTGTGTATAACCTATGATAGAAACTTACAGCAAACGAGAAAACCGGCAAAGCAAATAAGAAAAAGAGCGTTTCAAGAAGCAAGTAATGTCTTCGTACGATTTTCCGCACTCTTTTTCTTCATATGAAACACCTTTTACATTTTCTATACGATACGACATCAGTTTATTCATGTACTCATAAAAAATACTTTCTATAAGTCTATCGTTTTAATAACCTTGGCTGGGTTACCACCAACAACTACATTATTAGGTACATCTTTTGTCACAACTGCTCCTGAAGCAATTACAGCGTTATCTCCAATTGAAACACCAGGGTTAATAATAGCGCCCCCGCCAACCCAAACATTGTTACCAATCTTTACAGGCTTCCCATATTCTTTGCCAGAATTCCGCTCTACCGGGTGTAAAGGATGAGTAGCAGTATAAATGTGAACACCAGGTGCAAACATACAATGATCACCGATTCGAACTTCACAAACGTCTAAAATTACACAATTGAAATTTGCGAAAAAGCTCTTTCCAACATGGATATTGTAGCCGTAATCACAACGAAAATCAGGATTAATTTGCGCTTTCCCATCAGCTGAAGAACCTAAAAGCTGATTTAATAACGTAAAACGCCTCTCATCTCCTGTCTCCATCGCCTCGTTATAAAGGCGTGTTAAACGTTTTGCCTCCACCCTATCAGCCACTAATTCTTCGTCATCCGCAATATACATTTCTCCCGCTAACATCTTTTCTTTTTCTGTTTTCATACAATCCTCTCCTTCGTAATCAAATGAACCCCACTTATTAAACCTCTTTAATAAGCGACTTTAATTATACTTATTAAACAAGTTTAATAAGTAACCCTATAGTAGCATACTTTTTAACATATGCAACTAATAAGTTTCAAAAAGAAATGCGAACTCCTTACTTCACCTAATGATATTACTCGGTGGCATTTAACTAATATAATGCACTATACATTTATGAATGAGCACACCAATATGCAAATCAATTGTTAATAAAAAAGAGATTGACCCAAAAGTAGCTGAATAGCTACTTGGGTTAACCTCTTTTATTTATTATCCCTATTTAACTCTTGTACAATATCCCTTTTTCCTATTCTATTAGCAAAAGGGATAAAAATAATAAGGACTATTCCAAACATCGCCGCTATTACCGTTACGATAAGTTTGAAATCAAAAAATAAAGGTGTACGATCTATTATACTTACCATATAGGTTAATAATGCTCCTATAACAGCCCCTAGTACGATTCCAATAAGTACATATAAATTAACTTGCGTCAAAATAATTTGTACAATCCCTTTTTTCTTAACTGTTATTGCTCGTAAAATAGCAAACTCTTTTCTTTTAGATTGAATATTATTTATAAGTGTATTACATACCCCTAATGTTACACTAAACAAAATTACTACAATAACAACGATGAAAATGGACCACCTTTGCTGAAACATTAAATTAGATTGCTTTAATGATTGAGTATAACTACTTATTTTTAATTGTGGATATTGATCTTTCACTTTCTTTAATTGCTCCAACGTCTCTCTCTCATTATTTGAACTAATAAATGCACGCTCAAAAACTGTATAACCTTGTTTATATGTTACATTACTCCAATCCATGAGTACCGAAGGAGAATTCGGTAGCTCGTTAACAATTAATCCAACTTCTACCTTACCAGTCGGACTAACCTTTTGTTCCTGTTCTGAAAATAGACCCAATTGAACGATATCCCCTACATGAAGTTTATATCGCCCCGCTAACTCTTCTGTAACAATTATACTATTCTCTAAATTTGCAGGTACTTCTGGCAATAACCCTTGCTTTTCCATTTCCTTTACATCACCTAAATTATAGTCAAAAGTAATATATTTTTCACCTTGCTTTAATTCTGCCAGTGAGTTCGTACTAATCGTACTAGCTCCTTTTACACTACTTATTTCTTTACATATATTTTGTATATGAGGTGAGGAAATTGTTGAATCATTATTCAAACGATTTTCCACAACAATATGTGTTGGAAATTCTCGTTGTAAATATCTTTCATTATTTTTTTGCATCGTTTTAAATATAGTGGACCCGAAGACAACTATCATCATCATTGTACTTATCATTAAGATAACAAATGTATTTTTTCTTACTTGCGGAATTACATTTTTAATAGCAACAAATGTATTCCTTCCAAATATTTTTTTCATTATAGGTAGACATGCTATTAATATCGAAGAGAGATAAGTCGGAAATAAAATATATACTCCTAAAACGAGAAATATAGCTCCTATTACTATCACTATTGCCTGCGTATCTCCCGTATTTGCTACAAACCCACCTAAAACAGTTAAAAATACGCTACTCATTAAAAGGAATTTCCCCATAATACTGCGTGTTTTTTTATTAGAAAAATCGGATTCTTCATTCTCCCGCATAAGCTTTACTGGCAATATTTTCGAACTTCTGTATGAAGGATATATCATAAACAATTCAATGAAAAAGATACTACAAATCACTGTTACAATTGCTATTTCATAGTCAAAACTTATTGAATTAATTTGAAAAGCAAATACATGCTCTAGCCAACTTTGTAAAAAACGGTTACTTATTACAGCTAGTAACAAACCAAATATTCCACCAAAGAAATTGATTACACTACATTGAATAAATATAACTTTAAACATTTGTTTCGTTGTTGCTCCCATTGATCGCATAATAGCAAATTGACTTTTATATTTATATAAAAACACTTCAAAATTAGACACCAACAATAACGCAGTAATAATAAGTATTAATGTAGATAAAACGATTATAAAAATATGTAATGATGCTAAATTACTTTTTAAAAACTCGTCTTCCTCCGCAATATCGATTCTTAATTCTTTGTCTATTTTATGAATTTCACTAGACAATGCTAGTACATCTGCATTCTCTTTTGCTTTTATTAACAAATAAGTAGCTTCATTGTGTTTACCCGTTTTTTCATATACGTGCTGTTTCACCGCACCTTCAGATAAAATAAGTATATCTGGAGCTGAACCTCCAGCTTCTATATCAGGTAACACTTCTTTTACTACATATGATTTATTTTCTATTTCAACCTTTTCTCCAACTTTTACTTGTAAAGTTTCCGCTAATCCATCATTTAATGTTACTTCCTTATTTGATAAATTTTTAGAAAAGTGATATCGACTTTTAGATAACATATCATTTTGAACACCTACCGTATAAATACTTGCATTCAATTTATTCACTTGCAAATGATTTACGAATACTTTTGACATGTATTCAACATTTTCTTGTTTCTTAATATTTTGCAGTAAAGATTTATCCATCAACTTATTTTGATCAGGATTATATCCGACAGATAAATCCATATCTCCGTATACATTTTTCACTTCATTTATAACAGACTGTTTCGCATGACTCGAAAATACAATCATCGTAACAATTAGAGAAACGGCCAACATAACGCTAACAATAGAAGAAATAGCAGTAAATTTATTCGTCTTAAAAAAACGTAAACTTAATCCTCGTACTGATTTTATCATTTTGATTTTTCCATTATTTTTTTGAATTTATCTAAAATGATATTCATATCATTTACTCCATGAGAACATGTATAATCATCAACAATTTCTCCGTCATGAAAGAAGAGAACCCGATCTGCATACGTAGCAATGTGTGGATCATGAGTAACAAGAATCATACTTTGATTGAATCTTTGTTTCATATCGACTAGTACCCGTAAAATATCATTAGACGTATTGAAATCTAAATTTCCAGTTGGTTCATCTGCAAGGACGATTGGAGGAGATGTTATTAACGCCCTACCAATTGCAACACGTTGTTGTTGTCCCCCAGAAAGCTGCACTGGTCGATGATTTTTCCAATTTACTAAACCTAGAACATCTAATATTTCATTTGTTTTTTCTCGTATCTCCTCTTCTGAATCAGCTGATAATATGAGGGGTAACGCAATATTTTCTTCTACAGATAAATCCTTTAATAAATGAAATGACTGGAATATAAATCCTATGTTATCCCTTCTGTACTCTGTCGCATACGGTTCAATGAACATATTTTCAGGTACTTCACCATTTACATAGATAACCCCCTCATCAGGCTTATCTAGAGCACCAAGAATGTTTAGTAATGTACTCTTTCCAGATCCACTCGTTCCCATTATGGCAATGAGTTCTCCTTTATTTAACTCCAAAGATACATTTTGTAAGGCTCTAACATTTGTATCTACACTCTCATATGTCTTACTTAAACCTTGAACTGCTAACACAACTTCACTCACCATTATTCACCTCAACATTATTAAGTTTTATTCCCTCCACCAAATTAACCTGAATTAAAATTTTTTCTTTTAGATTACTAGGTGGTACAATTTCTATTCCTATTTGGAATAACAACACTTTTAACTCGAAAGTTGTAATCATTTCTATCCCTCCTCACTCTATATTGGTAACAAATTGAAATTTCGTTCGATTTTTTATAAAAAAATAAGGGAACGCTCAGCGCCCCCTCTCAAATCCAATCCATTTTTTAATCTTCGCTAAATTTACCTTCGCGATTTCTCTTGCCTGATTAGCACCTTTTTCCAACGCTTCATATAATAAATTCGGTTCATTCATATACATAGTATATTTCTCACGAGGCCCAGCTAATTCACGGTCTACAACGCGAAACAACTCTTTTTTCACATCGCCCCATCCAATGCCAGTTTCATATTTTTCACGCATAGACTGTATTTCATCGTCCGTCGCAAATTCTTTATAAATTGTAAATAACGCTTCTAGTTCTTTCGGTTCGTTTGGAAGTGAAGAATCTGTTTTTATTTTAAATATTAACTTTCGTAGTTTTTCTTGCTCTGCAAATAATGGGATCACATTCCCATAACTTTTACTCATCTTTCTTCCATCAAGCCCTGGTAATATTGCGCCCTCTTCTTGTATGACATACTCCGGAAGTGTAAATGTCGTGCCGAAAGTATGATTAAAATACGTCGCAATATCACGCGCGATTTCAATATGCTGAATTTGATCTTTTCCGACAGGTACATGCGTAGCCTGAAATAGTAATATGTCCGCTGCCATTAAAATCGGATACGTATATAACCCCATATTCACTCCAGCATCTACTTCTAAACCCGCCTCTTTATTTTGCTCTACCTTCGCTTTATATGCATGGGCACGGTTCATAAGCCCTTTCGGAGTTAGGCAAGCTAATATCCAAGCTAATTCTAGAATCTCTGGCACTTCTGTTTGCCTGTAAAAAATAACGTCTTCACTAAGCCCAAGTGATAACCAAGTAGCTGCTACCTCTTTCGTATAGCTACTAAACTGGCTCGGATTATGCACAGCATTTAACGCATGGTAATCCGCTATAAAATACAATGCTTTTCCTTCATTCTTCTTTGACATTTGCAACGCAGGTTTAATCGCACCAATATAATTTCCTAAATGCGGATAACCTGTCGGCTTAATCCCTGTTAACATTATTTTTCCATCCATCCTAACTCCTCCTTTCTCAAAATAAAGTGAAACTTTAATCAGTGGGGTTTTCTTCATCCCCCACTGATTATTAGCCCACACCAATCGGACTTTTATGGGCAGTTGATCCCCCCACCTAACTTCTTTGCTTTCGCTGAATTTTGAGGTGGGGGGCTTACTGCCCATTAAAGCGGGATAAAAAGAGTCCCTCATCCTTAAAAAAGGACGAGAGACTCCCGCGGTACCACCTTAATTAGCTATCATTATAGCTCACTTCAACTTCTTAACGTGAAGCAACCGTCTTTACTTACTCATTTCAGTTAGAAGCTCCAGAGCCCATTCCACATTCATCCCTTACTGATTCCCACCATACATCAGCTCTCTGAAAAGTTTCGAATATGTACTCTTCTCTTTCGTCGCTTTTTGTTATTTTTTACAGTTTATCACATTTTCTCTCCATGAAAAACTAAATATTCAAACTTATTGTCATTTTAACAATAAATATTACCAATTTATTCCGTACAATATATAATCAATATATACAGAAGCGATTTGTAATACAAAAAAGAGGTGATGTCATGAGTTGGTTTACTAAAAAGAACGATGAAAAGATTGATGAGTTTAAAAAGGATGATACTTTAGGAGTAATTATACATTTCACACCTATCGCTATATATTTATACACCTGCGATGAGTATATAGAATCATTTGAAGGTGCGCTCACTTTTGAAAATGAGAACGGAAATCAAATAGAAATTGGGGGTACTTTTATTTCTTTTGAAGTGGATGCTAATTTTCGCATGGACGATTTAATATTTGATTACAAACTGAAGGAAAGCAATCTACCTATTGTTGAATTAAAAGCCTACGCATAAGATCAATTTGTCTACTATAGAAAGAGCAAAAAAAGCTAGAACAGTAATATCTGTTCTAGCTTTTTTCACGTATTCAACTTAACAAATCGATAACCGTGCGTAACTAACACTTTTAATATTGCATACCCTGGAATTGCTAAAATAATCCCCATAATTCCAAATAAATTTCCGGCAGTTAAAATAATAAAAATGATAGTAATCGGGTGAATATCTAGCTTTTTCCCCATGACTTGCGGAGAAATAAATTTTCCTTCTGCTAATTGTACGACCATCATTACGATAATTACCTTTAAAACCATTGCTGGCGAGTCAATAAATGCGATAATTAAAGCTGGTGTAATTGCAATGATCGGGCCTACGTACGGAACGATATTTACAATCATCGCTAAAATAGCGAGTAGTACCGCATATTTAATACCGATAATAAGGTAACCAATTAATAGCATAATACCGATAAACAAGCTAACGATAATTTGACCTCTAATATACGAGCTAATTGCATAATGCATATCATCTAGTATTCTCATCGCTGCTGGTCGTCTTTGTTCTGAAATGAACTTTAAGAAATGATTCGGCAATTGCTCACCATCTTTTAAAAGATAGAACAATATAAACGGAACCATTACAAACGTTAAAACGACCTCGGTAAGGGTACTTAAAAATCCAGTTACATTTCCTGTTACTGATGATAACGACTTCGTAAAATCAACAGTGTAATCTTTTACCATACTCGCTACATCAATATTTAAATTCTCCTGAATTTTCCCTAGTAAATTACTTTCTCCAAATCTACGTGCCGCACGTTCAATTTCATGACCGAAATACGGTAAGTTATCTATTAATGCATCGATTTGATCTTTAATAATAGGAATAACCGTTAAAACTAAAAACACAAATAATCCAATTACTATTAAGTATATCGAGGCTATCGATACAATTCTTGAAACACCCTTCTTTTCTAAAAGCGAAACGAATGGATGCAAAATATAAAATAGTACGCCTGCTAATAAGACCGGGAAGAAAATTGTCTTTAAAAAGACGATAAACGGTGTAAAAACAAATGATATTTTTGTTAGTAATAAAATATTAATGAACAATAGTGCAAACCCAAGTAACACTGCTAAATAATTGTGTTCTCTAAAAAACTTTTTCAGCTTATCCCTTTTTCTTATATTTATTTTCTCCAACGAAACCACCTCTTCGAATGATGAAAAGCCCTTATCCAGGGCTTTTCATCATAATCTATATATCTATTTCTTTGCAGCTTTCACTACAAATGATACAATAAAAATTAACACGATTGCTCCTAATAATGCTGGCACGACATGAATCCCACCAAATGATGGCCCAAAAGATCCAAATAATCTACCACCTAATGAAGCACCTAATAAACCGGCGATTATATTGCCGAACATACCACCTGGGAAATTTTTACCCGTTATAGAACCTGCAATTGCACCTATAATAGCACCAACTATTAATGTGATAATCCATCCCATTTTTAGTCCTCCATTTCTATTATGGTGTATTTCTTTTTCATACTAAATGATTATGTAACTACTATAATTATTATATCCAAAAAAGAAAAATGTTGTCAAATCTATGAAAATAAAGTCTACAAGGAGGTTTTTACGCTATGATTCAAAAATTAATAACAACTTCTCACAACACTGCTGCTTCTATTTTAAATATTCAAATACCGGCTTATGAAATCGAGGCAAAATATATAAATAGTACAGCTATCCCTCGCCTTTATGATACTGTAACCGATATTCAATCATGTGATGAAATTTTCTACGGATACTTTTATGAAAATACACTTGCCGGGTTTATTTCTTTTAAAATAGATGAAGAGGAAATTGATATTCATCGTTTAGTAGTATCCCCCGATCATTTTCATAAAGGAATTGCGACGAAGCTATTACTATATTTATTTGACATGTTCTCCTCTTCCAAAACATATATTGTACAAACAGGGAAAGGAAATACACCTGCTTTGTCTTTATATAAAAAACATGGTTTTATCGAAGTACAAAATATCGTATTGCCTGATGGTGTGATTTTAACCTCGCTAAAAAAGACAGAAAACAACAAATAGTTTGACTAAACTGATTATTTATGTTATCTTTTACTCTATAAAACCTTTTGCTGAGTCCAAAATTTGGAGCGGGGGAACCATTTTTGTAGCTATGCTACTTGGGGCGAATCTTATTTAAGTAGGGAAACTCTCACTTCCCGAGTCCGACAGCTAACCTCGTAAGCGTAATGGGAGAGGAAGGTGCTTTTTGCCTATGTTACACATTTTGCCTCCTTAATTATAAATATGGGATCGATACCAAATAGACACCTATATTTATAGAAAAGGAGACATGCACTATGTTACGTTTATCTGATCACGCAATAAAAATGATGGAGCAAAGACTTCGGCTCGAACAACATCGCACATACCAAGCAAATAAAGTTGTAGATAACTTACATCACAAATACTTCTTTCAACATATTTTTCAACCAAAAAGATAAAGAAATGGTTCATTTAACATCAAAAACACAAGGTGTGTCTAAAAAGGCATCCCTTGTGTTTTTTATTTTTCTTATAAAATTCTCACTACATTTAAACTTGCTGTAATCGCACCCGCTATGGTCGTTACATGCCCTACCCCTAACGGACCATTTTGTAATATTAATGTTGAATTGGCACTCGTTACATTCACAAGAAGCGTATTTGAAATGGCTGGTTCAATTACTACAGTTGATGTCGTTACGTTTTGTATAAAGCTCCCTGCTAGTTGTGTTCCATTTAATAGCAATCTAACAGATACTGTCTCATTCCCACCATTGGCATCCCCTTGAAAATAGTAGCTTACTAAATATATTCCTGGCGTCGTTACTGTGACTGTCGTAGCACTAGTTAACGATACACCAGTTCCATATACAGTGGATCCTGAATTAATTGGAATGTTGGCATTTGCTGCTATTGTGCTTGTTGATGTAGAAAAGAAATATCCGCCACCTGTCGATATAGCAGATGATCCTGTTGCTCCAGTTAAGCCTGTTGGACCCGTTGCACCTGTTGGGCCGGTTACCCCTGTTCCCCCTGTCGCTCCTGTTATGCCTTGTATCCCTTGTGTTCCTGTCGGTCCTGTTGCACCAGTCGCTCCAGTCGCTCCGGTTGCTCCGGTCGCTCCCGCCTGCCCCGTTACCCCTTGTGGACCTTGGATTCCTTGCACGCCTTGTGGACCGGTTGCTCCCGTCGGTCCTGTTGCTCCCGCCTGCCCAGTTACGCCTTGTGGTCCTTGAATTCCTTGTGGACCTTGAGGGCCCGTTACTCCCGTCGCTCCGGTTGCTCCAGTTGCACCTGTTGGGCCCGTCGCTCCGGTTATCCCTTGAATTCCTTGCGGTCCAGTTGGGCCGGTTGGACCAATAGGCCCTTGGATTCCTTGGATTCCTTGAATGCCCTGTGGACCGGCTGGGCCTTGTAGACCTTGTATCCCTTGAATTCCTTGTGGTCCTGTTGCCCCTGTTGGACCTGTTTGCCCCTCTGGACCTTGCACTCCTTGGATTCCAGTCGCTCCGGTTGGACCTATATTTCCTTGAGGTCCCTGTATTCCTTGAATTCCTTGTGGACCGGTTGGGCCTGTTATGCCGCTCGGTCCTTGTACTCCTTGGATTCCTTGGGGCCCAGTTGGTCCCTGTATTCCTTGAATCCCTTGTAGCCCCTGTAAACCTGTTGGACCTGTTGGACCCGTTGCTCCTCTTACACCTTGTTCACCTTGTATGCCTTGAATTCCTTGTGGACCTTCTACACCGGTTGCTCCTGTTATCCCTTGAAAACCTTGGGGTCCCTGTGCTCCTTGAAATCCAACTGCTCCAACTACACCTTGAGCTCCTTGCACTCCTCTTACACCTTGAGGACCAGTTGGACCAATTATTCCTTGTAATCCTTGTGCTCCTATCGCACCAGTTCCCCCTGTTACACCCCGCGCACCAGTTGCGCCCGTTGGACCTGTTGGCCCACCAGGTGGACCGGGTGGACCAGATGGACCAGTCACTCCACTAGACGGACCAATGGGACCGGTTGTTCCTGTTGGCCCACCAGGCGGACCTACTGGACCTTGTGTACCAGTAGGTCCGATCGCTCCTGTTATCCCTCGTATTCCTTTTGCCCCTTGAAAACCTGTGGATCCGTTTATCCCTTGTATTCCTTGAATACCTGATGGACCTTGAGGCCCTATTACACCTGTTATTCCCTTTATTCCGCTTATACCTTGAGGGCCTTGTGGACCAGTAGAACCGGTTGGGCCTACTACACCTTGTATCCCTTGATCACCTTGGTGTCCTTGCTCTCCAGTAATTCCTTGTATTCCTTGTGGACCTTCTTCTCCTTGTATACCTGTAGTTCCATCCTCCCCTTGTATTCCTTGCGCTCCTTGGGAACCTTGAGGACCTGTTACACCTGTCATACCAGCTTCACCTATCACACCTTGCATTCCTTGTGCTCCCGTTTGTCCTCGCTCACCTATCTCTCCTTGTATTCCTTGGGGACCTTGTATACCTTGACTACCGGCAGGACCAATCGCTCCTTGTATCCCTTCTAATCCTTGTACTCCAATATCACCGGTTGGACCTTGGTTTCCAATTAATCCTTGAGGACCTTGGAGGCCAGTTGGACCTGTTACACCTTGCTCTCCTGTATTACCAATAGCTCCTTGTATTCCTTGTGCTCCTGTTGTCCCCCGTGGACCTTGTATTCCCCTGATACCTTGAGGACCTTGGGACCCAGTTGCTCCCGTCGGGCCAGTCACCCCTGTAGGACCAACAGGACCTTCATGCCCTCCAGTTGGACCAATAGGGCCACTATTACCAGTTGGGCCAGTTGCTCCTATAAGCGGAAGAGGCAGTGCCACTCCAAATTTTTTGCACTTTCTATGATGACGCACAACAATCCCCCTTCCCCAAAATAATTACACCTTTTATATGAAATGCATTTTTATAAGAAAAGTACACATCTGACCTCATTTTTTAAAAAATAAAGAGGCCTATCATTTCATTCATTTGAAATGATAGGCTTCTTTTTATAAAACACTTTACTTTCTCGCCTTAATAATAAAAGTAGTTGGCACCATTCTAGCTTTATGTAAAGAATAATATTTCGGAGACGGCTCAGCTAGTTCTTCATCAAACGAGCTCGATGGTTCAGGCTCTTCTATTCTCTCAATTGTAAAACCAACTCTATTTAACTCATTTATGTATGTACTTATTTTTCGTTTATATAAAGTCGCTTGTACATCCTCCCCTTTAAATGTTTCAAACGTAATAGGAGTTTCTTCATGATAAGACGAGCTTAAAGCAATCTCCTCTGTTCCATACATTAAGTTTGAATATACGGGATGCTCCCAGCTAAAAACAAAGCTTCCTCCTGGCTTTACATACGAATAAATCAATTCCAACGTTTTTCTTAAATCCGAAGTCCAGCCTAATGCATAAATGGAGTATACAATATCAAAATACTCTTTCGGAATATCCCCTTCCTCTTCCATTGCTCCACATATTAACTTTGAATTCCAACTCTTTAACGTTTCATTCGCTGTTTTAATTTGTTCACTCGAAAGATCAAGTCCCCACAATTCTTCTGCACCATGTTCCGCCATATATTGCAACGAATGCCCACTTCCACATCCAATATCAAGTACCTTTTTATTTCTAATTGAATCGAACAAATGAATTTCATCTTCAGACGCCGTATACGGTCCGTATTTCGGTAAACAATCCACTTGAAAGAAATATGGTGCAACTGTATCCCAACACTTTTTATTTAATGCTAACATTTGTGTACCTTCCATATTCTACATTCCCCCATCCAATTTTCTTCCCCTAATATAAATTACACATTATAACCCGATCTCCCTTTTCTCTTTGCTCGGTAGTTTTTTACTTTCGCGATTGTTCCGCACGCTCTTCCTCCTTCTTCTCCAGCATACATACCACACCATCTTTTACTTCCATTACGCGAATGATCATAAAATACCCAGCGACAATCTGGACATGCTTTTAACCTTCCCCACAAATTTTCTTGAATTGCCGTTAACACAATGCTTAATACTTTTGTATACATATTTTCTTCCAGCACTGGTTCATATGTAATACCTTTCATATCTTCCCTTACGTTTACTTGAAATGGATATTTCTCTAACCATTTATGTAATGATTCTTCACCTTCAATTACCATCCGAATATCTTCTCGAAAATTTTTTAATTCTTCTATCGTATGAAACGGAAGCTCTTCATCAAAATATTCTTTCATAAAGAGCTTTATATCTTCTTTTGTTTGCAGCAAATCAATGGGCTCTCTCGTATCGTTTGGTATTCTCCATGTATTTAAAAATTCCTGAATATATTCTAGTTCATTTGGAGCTTTTTGATTCAATTCGATCCACCTTCTTCTTAAAATTTACTTTTTTCTGACTTTATGTATAATTATAATATAAAATAGTTAACCATCAAATGATTTTACTGGTTACATAATTAGGAGGATTTCTATGAAAAGTTTCTCAACACCGATACGTTTCATGCTTATTTCTTCATTTTTTATGTCTTTTGGGTATTTTGCAGTATACGCATTTTTAGCTATTTATCTATTAACCTTTCTTCATTTTTCTGCTGTCCAAGTAGGGACAGTGTTGACGGTTATGACAATTACATCACGAATTATCCCATTATTCTCAGGATTAATTGCTGACAAAATAGGCTATATCATTATGATGATAGCCGGTTTATTTTTGAGAGGAATCGGATTTATCGCTTTAGGAATATGCTCTGATTTCTATACAATTTCTATTTCTTCTGCACTTATTGGCTTCGGAACTGCATTTTACGAACCTGCCGCTCGCGCTATATTTGGCTCACAGCCAGCTCATTTGAGAAAAAATTTATTTACATATTTAAACCTTAGCTTTAATTGCGGTGCAATAATCGGACCAATTGCAGGAGGATTCTTACTCTTACTCGATCCAATCTATGCTTTCTCTCTAACAGGATTTCTTATGCTGATATTTGCTTTAATCTTTTACTTACTTAAAAACCACTTCCAAGTCACTACTGAAAATACGTCTATTACATTAGGAATACAGACTATCTTACAAAACAAGTCTTTCCTTCTGTTTTCACTTATCATGATTTTCTTCTATATTATGTTTACTCAGCTTACTGTCGCACTTCCACTTCATATGAAAAACATTAGTAATAGCAATCAGCTTGCTACATTAGTCATTACGATAAATGCAATAACAGGCGTCCTATTTATGGTGTTATTTCGAAAACTCTTTCTCAAATACAACACCCTTTCCTTTATTAAATACGGTGTTTTACTAATGAGTATTTCCTTTTTACTCATTCCTTTATTTCAACACCCATATTGGATATTTATTTGTATAATTTTATTTACAATCGGTGAAACACTTGTATTACCAAACGCTGATATCACTATTGCAAATTACAGTAACGAATCATATACAGCTACTTACTTCGGTTTTTATCAACTATCACTCGCATTTGGTTTTATCATCGGTAACTATACCGGTACATGGTTTACATCAAATTTAAACGGAATGTATACACCATGGCTTATTTTTGGCGGAATAGGGCTTACTGGTTTTATTTCACTACATATTTTGAATATAAAAAAAGTGGCCTCTAAAGAGGATAGATATATACCTATGTAATACAGGCGTCCTATAATAAAAAAATTCGACCATCATATGTGACAGTCGAATTTTTTATTCTTCATATTCAAGATGATTATGCCTTTTACAACCAAACAAATAGCACCCACCTATAAAATCCGTTTCAAATTCTAACCCTGGAACATATCCAGATTTAATACGCTCTATCATTGTTTTATAATCATTATTCGCTTCTGTATATTCCTCAATTAACTCTTTCTTATCTTTCTCTGTCCAGTTGTCTTCTACTTCTTCATTCTCGACATCTTTTATTTCTGCCGTTTTCGCTTCGATAGATTCCCGTATAATTTCATTTATACGCGAGAAATGATTCACTTTATATAGAGCATAAACAAATCTACTAATCCAATTAGGACTTTTCCAGCATTCTTTGTATCCCTTTTCGAACCATTCAATTGCTTCTTTATAGCAATTCAACTCAACATACAAATCTGCTACACGAATTTCTCCTATAAAATCATCAGATTTCCTGTTAAAAGCATCTAACTTCTCTTTCGCTTCTGTCGTTCGTTCTAGATCAATTAAACATTTTACATAGCTATACATGATATAGTCCGAATCCCCTGCAACTCGCAAGAAAAATTCCGAAGCTTCTTCCAGCTCTCCAAGATTATAATGAGCTACAGCTACATTGTGATATGCTTCATCGGATGGTTGAATCGAAATAGACTTTTGTAATACTTCTTTCGCTTCTATCCACTTTTCTTGTTTCATGTAAATGTCCCCTAAGATGTTATAAGGAAAGTATGAAGAAGGATTCAAATTAACAACTTCTCTTATTAATTCAAGAGCTTTATCATCATTCTCTTCCTCATAAAAGTACATCCAAGCAAGATTATTGAGAGATTGTACACCTCTAGATTTATGTACTGCTTGTTGAAACAGTTCCATTGCTTCCTCATATTTATTTTGTTCAAACATTTCAATTGCCTTCTCGTTAATGTTCAAATAACTACCTCCGAATTGAATGAATTCATCTATTCCTTATCATTATAGTAAAATGTAAAAATTGTAATTTCCACAAAAATTTCTTTCTCCTGTCTACATTTCGATTGAACTAGAAGCTAAAACACACGAATTTACAACAATAAGTAAATTTTTCAGTCTCCCTTAAATTGGATATACAGCCTTTTTTAATTTACATATTATGGTACAATCAAAAGAGTACTAGCTAAACATTTACGCTCCACACTAGCAGTCTAACAATGCCAAAATCAAAAATTACATAGAATCGAGGGATGTTATGAAAAAGAAATTACTTGTTCTTCTATTCACCGGAATCATACTATCAGGATGTTCAACTATAGCAGAAAATTCTTTAGAAACTGGAAGCGGCAGTATGGCATTATTAACACCAACGATTACAACAAAAGATAACGAATTAGAAATTAAGACTGAAGGCATTGATGAAAATAAAGTAACTTTTATTTATGTTGCCAATACAAAAGTATTCGAACAAAAAATAAAGAATGGTGAATCCTACAAACTTGATATTACAGGTATCAAGGATGCCCATAGGACAGACTACAAGCCACGAGTTCAACTTTTACAGAATGAGGATGATGATAAAGATGGAGAAATGGTAACCTTTAAACAAGTTAGATATACCGTTAAAAAAAATTAATTTAATAGTCATTTCATTATAAATATAATGAACGAAAATATACTTTTAACAGTGGATACATGTAAGGGGTGCTAACATGAAAAAACGATGGATTTCTTGGTGGATCGGTAACCTATTTTGGATTATCGTTTTTGGAATATGGGCCGCTATTATTTGGCTACGAGATGTTGATGGTGCTGGTGTTATTCAAACACCTGAAATTAAATCCATATCACTTATCGTTATATTAATCGCGTTTATCATACCTGTATTTTTTCAAGTTATATGGCTAATCATTAATTTGAGGATGAGTAAAAAAAATAATTATACGATTTAGTTTTTCAATGAACAGATACATTTTTTTCATAAAAAAGAGAGGAATCTACATCAAATAGATTCCTCTCTTTTACATATGGGTTTATACTGCACTTTTAATACAGCACGATTCCCCTTTTTATGATACATGTTCATCTTTCTTCTTCATTAACGCTCTTTTCTTCATCGCTTTCGTTAAGTATCCACCTTTAAACGAGCGAATTTCATACGAAGACATAAACGCTTTCGGAGCGATTTCATTAATAATTTCTAATAGTTCTTTTTCTCTAGAACGCTTTGCGACGATATCTAAGCGATAACGTATCGAATTAATACCTTCGCCTTCAAATACAGTAACGCCAAATCCAGAGTGACGTAACTCATCTACTAATTCATTACAACGGTCTAGTAAACTAACTTGATACGTAATATAACCAATTGCTAATTTATTCTCTATATAACCGCCTAATAACAGTCCTGCACTAAAGCCAATGACATAGGCAACGATGTTCATCCAATTTGATAAATCTTGAAACACAATACCTAAACTGACAATGTAAATAGCTCCTTCTAACAATCCTACACCAGCAGCGGATCTTGTTTGATTCTTTACAAGCAAAATCGTACGAATTGTTAAAATAGGAACGTAAATAATTTGAAGCACAAAAATAAGTAGCGCTTGTAACATTGGTATCCACCTCTTTCAAAAAGTCTTTTGTCATGATAACATACATAACCTTTAGAAATCGATGGGTTTTTAAAATTTTTTTTATTATTTTTCATACTATTGAAAAACGCAAAAAAGAAGCGTATTATATTTGTCGTTAATTTGGTTACTTGTATCATTCCACTAAAATAAAAAAGGAACCCCATTAGGTCCCTCTCATCATAGCTCTATGTTTTTCGAAGTATGTTCTCTTTTCTTCTCTTCTTCTTTCACTAACTGCATATTTGCATAAGCTAAATTCGCAATCATTAAAAAGTGACCACCTAAAATGCCTGTACCAAATGCCCACATTTCCATTTCATGTTCAATTTCATACATGATGATAGCTCCTAAAATGGCAGCTGCAAATCTGTTTAGAACTCCTAATCCCGGAGCCTTTTCCTTCATTACGATACTTTTCCCGAGTTTCTCCACTCTGCGAGCTAATAACCAAAGGCAATATGCACTTACAGCTAATCCGATACCAAACCCTGTTACCTGTTTTCCAAACGGAGTAATCGTCCACATAAGTAGTAAACCACTAAAGATCACATACAATTGTAATCGATATACACGTAAGGCTTCTTGAATCAAAATATCCGCTCCTAAGTTCTCATTTTTTGTACTTTAGAAGAAAAGCAGCAACTTACACAGTTGCTGCTTTCTCTTCTTCTTGTTCTTGTTCCATCTTACGAATTTCAACACGTTTAATTTGGTAAGCGTCTTTTTCTAACACTTTAAATTCATAACCTTCCGCCTCAACGTGTTGTCCTTCTTCGATTTCATGATTTTGCATCATAATCCATCCACCGATTGTATCCACATCATCTTCTTCGATGTGTAATCCAAATAAATCTTTCACTTCTGAGATAAGCACTTTTCCATCAACAATGATATGTTGCTCGTTCACATGTTGAATTGGCGGCGCTTCATCTTCATCATATTCGTCACGAATTTCGCCGACGATTTCCTCCAAGATGTCCTCAAGCGTTACAATTCCGGCTGTTCCTCCGTACTCATCATATAAAACAGCCATCGGAATTCGCTTCTTCTGCATTTGAAGTAATAAATCGTGAATTGGAGTCGTTTCCATCACTTCAATAATCGGACGCATATACGAGCGAATAGATGATAAATCTTTTTGATCCTCGGTCATATATCGAATAAAGAAATCTTTTACGTTGACCATACCGATAATATCATCTTTATCTTCTCCAAAAATCGGATAACGTGTGTATCGCTCATTTTGGATTACTTTCATGTGTTCTTCTACTGAATCTTCCAGGTAGAAACCAACGATTTCTGTTCGCGGTACCATAATCTCTTTTGCAATACGATTATCAAATTCAAAAATGTTATTTACATACTTGTATTCAGCTTGATTAATTTCGCCACTTTCATAGCTATCTGAAAGGATAAGGCGTAATTCTTCCTCTGTATGAGCTACTTCATGTTCTGAAGCTGGTTTTAAACCGAATAAGCCAGTTACAACACGCGCTGAACCGTTCAATACCCAAATAAATGGATACATTACTTTATAGAACATCATTAATGGACCTGCCAATAATAACGTTACCCTTTCAGCCTTTTGGATTGCCATCGTTTTCGGAGCTAATTCCCCTACTACAACGTGTAAATACGTCATAATCATAAAAGCAAGACCAAATGTTAATACTGATGAAATAGAAGGATTTAAGTTCCATTTCTCAAATAACGGGTGTAATAACTTTTCAATTGTCGGTTCACCTAACCAACCTAATCCCATAGCTGTAACCGTAATACCTAATTGACAAGCAGATAAATATTCATCTAAATTTGTTGTTACTTTTTTTGCTGCTAAAGCACCGCGTTTTCCTTCTGCAACAAGCTGATCAATACGACTTGAACGTACTTTTACAATCGCAAACTCAGCTGCTACGAAAAATCCAGTAAATGCGATTAAAATCGCAACCATGACTAAATTAAATATTTCCAATGAATCCCCTTAGTTAAAAAAACTAAGGTGTCCACCTCCTGTATACTATAATGTTTTCTTATTTGTTCGTTAGAAAACATAGCCCGATACAAAAATTAAAGAGGTCGGATTTCACTTATTCTATAATAATAGAGCAAGTGTCTGTATTAAAGCTGTCGTTTGACCTGATAAAGATTTCGATATTTTTTCACGTTGTGAATCAGTCAATTCATCTAAAAGCGGTTTTAACTCAGTAAGCTCCACTTCTAATCGATGAATATGGTCTGTCACTTCATTCACTTGTTTCGAAACGTGTTCATTGATACCGAGCAGCTTCTTCTTCTCCTCGATTTTCTCTTTAATCTCACAAAGCGGCATATGCATTTCTTTGCACTTCTCAATAAAATGTAATGTTTCAAATGCTGTTTCGTCGTAATAGCGATAATTAGATTGAGATCGCTCCGCTTTTAAGATACCTAGATTCGTATAATAATCAATCGTTCGTTTCGACACGTGAGCCATGAGAGCCAACTGTCCGATTCGATACACCTTCCCAACGATCTTCCCCCCTTGTTTATATTACTTACATCATACAATACATAAACTGTACAGTCAAACGTGACGGTTTATTGTTCATAATTTATACAAAATTCCAAGATCCACCCTATTATTATTCCATACAAGTAATCTATACTTATACAAGAAAATTACTAAACTATTACTTCATCACTACATTGTCTGCACCTTTTAACCTTTCTTATTTAAAAACATATCCTACTAATAATGATTACTTGTATAGGAGATGATTAATATGAGAAAGACACTCATTTCACATTTTTATAATGAAGAATACCTACTTCCATGGTGGCTTATGCATCACACGAAAATATTCGATCACGGTATTTTAATTAATAGAGGTTCTACAGATCGTTCAGTTGAAATTTGCAAATTATTTGCTCCCCACTGGGAAGTACGAGATTCAAGATTTCTTGAATTCGATCCCACTAATACTGACATTGAAGTAATGGAAATTGAAAGAGAAGTTTCAGGTTGGAAGATGGTATTAAATACTACGGAATTTCTTTGTTGCAATAATGTAGAAGAATTTTTCTCTTCACTTCATACACTAGGTCAAAATATGTATGCGATTAGAATGATTGTCATGATTGATAAGCATGATTACAATTATCCAAAACTAAGATATTCTATTTCATTAGTAGAGCAACGATACCATGGTCTTTTTCCTTATAAACCAGAAATCGGCTGTGCCTGGAGATTTATACACAATCATCTTGATGGCGCATATTTACCAGGCAGACATTTTACGCGGCACCAACCTATCGTTTATAACTCCCCTTCATTCATTTTCAAGTTTTATTTTAGCCCTTGGAACGAACATGCAAAGGCAAGAAAATTACAAATAACACCTACCCTTTCAAAAAAGGGCATTCGAATGGGACTTCAAGCACATTATGGTCAGTCCCTTGAGCAACTCGAAACTCGATTTTTAGAGTTTAGTAGCCTAACCCAAGATCTTCGTAACCACCCTGAATATCAACAATTATTCCCTAAATTTAAACCTTAATATTTCTCACACCATCATTTTCCACACATTTTTACGCACTTAGTCAAAAACAAAACCATTTGCATACAATATGAATACTGTATATATTATAAATTTTTATTTTAGGAGGAAAAAATGAAAGCTGTTATTCTTGCTGGTGGATATGGGACAAGGATTGGGGAAGAAACACATTTAAAACCGAAACCTATGATTGAAATTGGAACAAAGCCTATTTTATGGCACATTATGAGTTTGTATAGCCATTACGGTATTACTGAATTTATTATTTGTTTAGGCTATAAAGGATATGCAATTAAAGAATTCTTTTTAAATTACAACCTACACATGTCTGATTTCACAATACAGTTAAACGATAATACAATTACTAGCCATTCTCATCGTGTAGAACCATGGAAAGTTACACTAATCGATACTGGTGTAAATACAGAAACGGGAGGACGAGTGAAAAAGATTCAAAATTTTGTTGGAGACGAACCTTTCTGCCTCACTTATGGCGATGGATTAAGTAACGTAAATATAAAAGAACTTATTGCATTTCATAAAAAACATGGAAAAATGGCAACTGTTACCGCCGTACAACCTCCTGGTAGATTCGGTTCTCTCATATTAGATAAACAGTCTGTCACATCTTTTCAAGAGAAGCCACTCGGGGATGGCGGATGGGTTAACGGTGGATTTTTCGTTTTAAATCCTGAAGTTTTCAATTACATTAGTGGCGATAAGTCTGTTTTTGAAACAGACACTTTAGTTCAGTTAGTAAACAAAAACGAATTGGCCGCATATCAACATACTGGTTTTTGGCATCCAATGGATACATTGCGTGATAAAAATAAATTAGTCGAGCTATGGGAAAGTAATAACGCTCCGTGGAAGGTTTGGTAATATGGCTTCATCATCTTTTTGGAATAAGAAAAAAGTATTTATTACGGGACATACTGGCTTTAAAGGCTCATGGCTCACCCTTTTCTTAACTTCTTTAGGTGCAGAAGTAGTTGGCTTTTCTTCTCATCCCCCATCCATTCCTAACCTTTTTGAACAAGGTAACGTAGCAAAAGAATGCATAACAATTCATGGCGACATTACAGATTACAATTCTTTATTCCACGCCCTAAAGCAACATAATCCTGACATACTATTTCATTTAGCAGCCCAGCCAATCGTCACCACTTCATATAAAAATCCTATCGAAACATTTAAAACGAATGTTTTAGGAACTGTCCACGTATTAGAGGCGGCAAAACATATAGACAGTATACGTGGCATCATTAATGTTACAAGTGATAAATGTTATGAAAATGACGGGAGCGGTAACCAGGCATTCGTGGAAAGTGACCGGCTAGGAGGTTTCGACCCTTATAGTGCTAGTAAGGCTTGCGCTGAACTAGTGGCAACATCCTATCAAAAATCATTCTTCCGCACTAATACACAGAAACTCGCCTCAGTAAGAGCAGGTAACGTCATCGGCGGTGGTGATTGGGCAGAAGACCGATTATTCCCAGATGTCATTCGTGCATATTTACAAGATGATACATTAACTATTAGAAACAAAAACGCTATTCGCCCGTGGCAACACGTATTAGATCCTTTACATGGCTATATCCTTTTAGCTGAAAAACTTTGGACAGACGCTGCATATGCAGAAGCGTGGAATTTCGGTCCGCTGAACGAACCTAACCGAACAGTCCATGACGTCATTCAATCTATAATAAAGTTATGGAATAAACCACTAACAATCCTTCCCCCCTCTGCAAATACTCCTTATGAATCGCCTGTTTTAACACTCAATAGTACAAAAGCAGTAAATAAACTCAGCTGGACTCCTAAGTTATCAACAGATAACGCTATCGCTTGGACTGTTGATTGGTACAAAAAATATGCATCCGGTGAAAATATAGAATCTTTCACGCGGCAACAAATCGATGCATTCAAAAATTTATAAGGAGGCTATAAAATGGAACAGAAAAAATGCCGTTTTTGCCACTCATTACTAACAAATGCTTTTTTAGATTTAGGTGTTTCCCCTCTCGCAAACTCATTTGTCGCTCCAGAAAACTCATATAAAATGGAACCATTTTATCCATTGCACACATTTGTTTGTCACTCTTGTTTACTTGTACAATTAGATGAATTTGAATCTCCGCACAATATTTTTCATGACTATTTATACTTTAGCTCTTACTCGTCAAGCTGGCTACTGCACGCTAAACAATATGTAGAAATGGCGATTAAGCGCTTCCACTTAAAGAAACATTCAAAGGTGGTTGAAATTGCGAGTAACGACGGGTACTTATTACAATACTTTCAAAAAGAACATATCGAAACGTTAGGAATTGAACCAGCAAAAAATGTAGCAGAAATTGCGATTCAAAAAGGAATTCCTACCGAAGTGAATTTTTTCAGCAATGACTTAGCAAAAAAATTACCGCAAGCCGATTTAATCATCGCTAATAACGTATTAGCACATGTTCCGAACTTGCATGATTTTGTCGCCGGTTTAAAAACGTTATTAAAACAAGATGGCACGATAACAATTGAATTCCCGCACTTACTAAACCTCATATCCTTTAAACAGTTTGATACAATCTACCATGAACACTTCTCCTATTTCTCACTTATAAGCCTTCAAAAAATTTTAGCTCATCATCATTTACAAATTGTCGATGTAGAAGAACTTTCAACACACGGTGGTTCCTTACGGATTTTTGTAAACCATCTAAATGACCAATCCTCTATCCATTCCAATGTTGCAAAAATAATTCAAAAAGAAATAGATTACGGACTAGATACTTTAGATTGCTATCTACTTTTTTCTAAACGCATCGAACAATTGAAAATAAATATTTTACAGTTTTTTATCGAAGCGAAAGCTTTAAACAAACAAATTATCGGTTACGGTGCGCCAGCTAAAGGGAACACTCTTTTAAATTATTGCGGGATAGGAAAAGAATTTCTAGCTTATACAGTAGATAAAAACCCTCATAAACAAAATCTTCTTCTACCAGGTACCCGCATTCCCATAAAATCTCCAGAAGAAATAAAACGTACAAAACCTGATTACATTCTCATACTTCCTTGGAATTTGAAAGAGGAAATTATGAAAGAATGCTCTTTCATTCGTGAATGGGGCGGCAAATTTTTAGTAACAATACCAGAAGTTGAGGTAATGGAGCCATGAAAAAAATTCTCTTAACAGGCGGTAGTGGATGGATTGGTAAATATGTTGTACATTCTCTTATCCAAAAGGGCTATGAAGTGCACGCCACTTACAATACAAATAAGCCTTCTCACCTTTCTTGCCATTGGCATAAAGTAAACTTACTTTGCGATGAAGAAATAAAAAAACTCATTTACGACATAAAGCCTAGTCATCTCATTCATTTAGCTTGGGAAGCAGTGCCGCCAGCATGCTACGTATCCATTAACAATTACTATTGGCTTACATCCAGCATCTCATTGATCCAGCACTTCACAACATGCGGTGGAAAGCGAGTCGTCGTTGCAGGTACTGGCGCAGAATATGAATGGTTTAACGGCGTACTATTTGAAGATTCACCGCTTCTTTCCTATAAAACCCCGTATTCATTATGTAAAAACGCACTACACTCCTGGCTACAAACGTACGCCGAGCAAACCGGTCTCAGCATGTGTTGGGGCCGCATTTTTCATCTATATGGCCCTCACGAACAAGGGAATCGACTCGTTTCTAACATTATCACTTCTTTATTAAAAAATGAGGAAGCACTATGTACACATGGAAAACAATCAAGAGATTTCCTCCATGTGAGCGACGTCGCTGACGCTCTCGTAACAGTATTAGAACATGGCGTTACAGGCACAATCAATATCGCTTCTGGTCAATCTGTACAAATTAAAGAGTTAGCTTCTATCATCGCTAAAAAGATAGGAAAAGAACATTTAATTAAACTAGGTGCAATCCCTTTCTCTAAAGATGAACCTTTATTCGTCGGGGTTAATGTAGAACGTTTAAAAACTGAAGTAAACTGGAAACCAACATACGATCTGAATACAGGAATTGAAGAAACAATTTTATGGTGGGAATCATTTATACAAAAACATAACGATATGCATCACTAAAACGTAAATCCTTCGTTCCTCTCGCTAATTCCTTATACCATTCTTCTAATCTTTCCGGCGTAATAATATGATGCGTACCCATTCCTCCATGCTTACTAGCTTCAGAAAGAGTCGGACCAATTTGTAACTTTCTCTTTCTCATTGCATCGTTCCAAGGACTAAACCCAAACCATAATATACAAGCAAGAGGTGGATAAATCATCGATTCATGCGCAGATAAATGTCTTCCAACCGTATAACTTCCATGTTCATGATTATGAATAAATCTGCCCCTTCTCCATAGTCTCCACTCCTCTGGTAAATAACCATGAAATCGCTGTTTCATTAAAGGTAGTCCAAAGTTAAGTTCCGGATAATTATAGTTAGGATCATCCACCATAACAAGCCCTTCTAGCCAATACATCCTCCCTCCCAATTCATTTAGTGATTTCCAAAACTGATTTTTATCTTGCACACAAAGAAACTCGGTCGTATTTAAAATCATTTTCCATCCTTGTATTTCTTGTTCTATCCTCATCACTTCATGATCTGTCGCATATGCATCAAACTCTGGATGTACAGAATCTCGCACCTCCCAGTGTGGCGCGAATTTTTTACAAATTTCAACCGAACGATCTGTTGAGCCTTTATTAATTAAAATGCCATGATCAAACAGTTTCGTATGATGTATAAGCCACCACGGTAATAAATACTCTTCATTATAAAAATGAGAAATAACGGTTGTAGTTATAACAATCTCCTCCACTTTCTCTATTAATCTACTTTTTCATCCTACTCTTAATATACTTATCAATTATGTAATTGGTTTCTTTTATTTAAAAAATATGTTTTTCTACCATATACTATGCTTTCTTACACAACCACCATTTTCATTTTCTAAAGAAACCCCCTAATAAACTGAAAATTAAGTTATAATATCATTATAAAATTATGAAGGAGGAATGCACGCATGTATTACAACACTTCATTCGAAAACGATCAACCTGTAGGCCGTCTATAAACTAAGACGGGCTTATAACACATACACTATGCCTCGTCTTAGGGAACTCATATTACCCTAAAAATAGACGGAGGTACTTTACATGAAACAAACAATTTTAGGAGCTATATGTTTATCACTAGCAGCTAGTATATGGGGCGGTATGTATGTTGTTAGCAAATATGTACTCGACTTTATCCCACCACTAACACTCGTTTGGCTACGCTTTATCATTGCTTTTGTTGTTTTATATGGCATTTTGAAAGTAGCTAAGAAAAAACAAAAGAAAACAGTAACCATTCGCAAAAAAGATTGGCTATTATTCGCTTGGATTGGATTTATCGGATATTTCATTTCAATCACCTGTCAATTTATCGGAACAAAATTATCCGACGCTCATACAGGCTCGTTAGTAACATCAGCTACACCTGCATTTATCGTTATATTTGCAGCGATCATTTTGAAAGAAAAACTAACCGCTCGTAGACTGTTATCTACTATAATAGCGACAATCGGTGTCATTATCGTAATCGGATGGGATATTGAAATTGGCTCCTATTTTATCGGAACAATCATTTTAGTTGGAGCCGCTATTACGTGGGCTTTACTATCTATTTATGTAAAAATTGCTTCAGCTCGATTTTCATCTTTAGTGATTACAACGTACGCCATATTCTTTTCACTCTTTTTTATTACACCTTTTATGATATGGGAATTTCAATCAAACCCTATTGAACATATGAATATGTACGTACTATTAGGCGTACTTTATTTAGGAATCGTCTCAACAGCAGGTGCCTTTTTCCTTTGGAATAAAGGATTAGAATTAATGGACGCAAGCATCGGTTCGTTATTTTTCTTCTTCCAACCTATCGTCGGGTCGTTGCTTGGTTGGCTCTTATTAAATGAGACATTAAATAGTAACTTTTTTATTGGTGGTATCCTTATTATATGTAGTGTTTTCATTACTACTTTTGAAAAGAAATGAAAAACAGGCAGAGATTAAATATCTCTGCCTGTCTTTTTACACTTTTTACGCACCCCAATGCGATGGACGAGACAATAATTTTGGTAATTTCGTATGTTTGTCCCCTCTAGCCGCATTAACTTGAACTTGCGTCAGGAAAATACTATTTGTAAAATCAGCCCCGCGAATATCTGCATCTCGCAAATCTGCTCCGATGAGATCTGCTCCTCTTAAATCTGCTTCATGTAAGTTAGCCGCAATTAAATACGCTCCTCTTAAATTCGCTCCTTGTAAATCTTTCTTTTTCAAATTCGCTCCCATAAGATCTGCTCCACGGTGAATGATTCGTTTCTTACGCTTCGCATTCATTTCCTTCCATACTAATTCGCTCGTTTCTAAAAGAAGAATGTTCACTTCCGCTCTGTGTAATGGAACATTTATTTTCGTTAACTCATCTGGACTTAAATTGGACAGACGCTCCGTCTCTTCAATCGCTTTACTTAATTCTTTATGAATGGATTGTGTCGCCTTCAATAAAATAGCCTCATTTAAATACCAAAGCATTTCATGGAGCTGATGCATAACTGGAAAAGCATCATACATTTTTCTCGCGTGCTTAGCATCTTTCCGCCAATCAATCCCGTTAAACGTAACTTGAGAAATTTTCTGTCCAGCGCCAAAACATTCAAATACTGTACAGCCTTTATAACCTTTTCCTCTAAGATTTTTATGTATACTGCATTTAAAATCTGATTGTAAATTGGAACATGGTTTACCACCATCTTTATTCACTGCAAAATCTACCGATGCTGCGAACGGTAACGCCACGCAACATAGACCGAAGCATTTTTCACAGTTTGCTTTTAAATGATCATTATGATTAGTCAAAATCTATACCCCCTGTTGTCTTTTGACTATTTCATAATATTCCAACTGTAATAAATAATCAATTTTAAAATAAACCGGCATCTTTCGTTTCAATTCATAACTTTATCATTTGATTTCCTTTCAATTGAAAAAGACTATTTCTATTTAATGAATTATAATTAAATTACAAATTTTCTAACTAAAAGGAGACTTACTATGGCACTACAAATGAAAACAAACTGTCAAATTTGCGATCAATCGCTGGAACAAGATTCTGAAGCATACATTTGCGTATATGAATGTACATTTTGTGCACCATGTACAGAAGAAAGACACAACGTTTGCCCAAACTGTGGCGGCGAGTTAGTACGTAGACCGAAAAAGAAACAATAAAAGCAAAGCGATATCGCTTTGCTTTTATTTAGGCATCTGAAATTATATATTTAAAAACTTCACACAAACAGGCTCCGGCACAGCAACATCAGATTGTAAAAGTGTTAACTTACCTGTAGATTCACTTCTTGAAAATAGCACAAGATTATGTGACTTTTCATTTGTAGCAACAAGGAATTTTTCAGTAGGATCTAATACAAAGTCTCTTGGCCAATTTCCTTCTGTAGATGTGTGTTCCACAAATGTAAGCTCACCTGAGTTTTGATCCACACTGAAAACAGCAATACTATTATGACCACGATTACCTGCATATACAAAGCGGCCGTCAGAAGAAATATGAATCGCACTTCCTTGATTATTTTCATCAAATGCTTCAGGAACGGTAGAAATATACTGTAATTCTGTAAAGGATCCTTCTGACGGGTTATATGTTAACACAATAACCTCTGAACTAAGCTCCGTCATCACATACGCATACTTTCCATTTGGATGAAAAGTAATATGTCTTGGACCACTTCCTGGATTTACAGACAAACTATTCACTTCTTTTAATACACTATCTTTTATTTCATACGTAATTAATTTATCTATCCCTAAATCAACGCCAACTACATACTTTTCATCAGGAGTATATCCCGCATAATGTGCATGTGGTTTTTCTTGTCTTTCTTTATTCGGACCTGAGCCTTCATGTGCCATAATAGATGCGGCAGGATTTACAGTTCCATCTTCTTCATTTACTTCAAAAGACTCAATCGTTCCTTTATGATAATTCGCTGTAACTACTGCATGATTTCCACTATCAACACTAATATGACAAGGAGAAGCCCCTTCTACTACTTGTCTATTTTCTTCCTTTAGCTCCCCTGTTTTACTATCAATTGAATAAGCAGCTACACCGCCAGATTCACCTTCCTTAACAACGGAATAGAGATATTTATTATTTCGATTAATCGTTACATATGTAGGGTTATCCAGCTTTGCCGCAAGTGCTACATTACTAATTTTCTTTGCTTCCGTATCTAAAGTAAACTTATATATTCCTTCACTGTTTTCTTTCGTGTATGTTCCAACATATCCAATAAACTCTTTGTTATCCTTCATTTTCATAACCCTCTCTCCCTATATTTTTCATTCATCTTACTTCTCACAATGTTTTATGTTGAAAGAGTATCCTAAAAAATCGGAGTACCTCTTTATACGTTACCATATTTTCTTGTTAAATAGCTTTTAAACCCACTTTTTTTGGTACACTGCTATACTTTCATATTCTTCTTCCAATTGACGTGACAGACGAATATAGATTGGTGTTAAATCTTTATACTTTTCCACACTTTCCATGTTTGGTTCATGGTGGAAATTCGCACCTACCATTTCAGAAACTACATGCAACGTATCTATTTCACCTAAACTATATAAACCGAGGATTGCAGCTCCTAAGCAAGAGCTTTCGAAACTTTCGGGAACATATACGTCTTGATGAAAAATATCCGCCATCATCTGTCTCCAAAGTTCTGATCTTGCAAAACCGCCTGTCGCTTGAATTTTGTTCGGTTCGCCAATTAGTTCTTTTAAAGCGAGAAGAACTGTATATAAATTATAAATTACCCCTTCTAACACAGCACGGATAAGATGTTCTTTCTTATGATGCAATCCAAGTCCAAAGAAAGATCCTCGTGCATTTGCATTCCATAAAGGAGCTCTTTCCCCCGCTAAATACGGGTGAAATAATAAACCGTCGGACCCCGGATTCACTTTTGCTGCTATTTCAGTAAGCACTTCATATGGATCTTTTCCTAAACGCTTCGCAAGCTCAATCTCTGAAGTGCCTAATTGATCACGAGCCCACCTGAAAATCATACCACCGTTATTAACTGGTCCACCAATTACCCAATGGTCTTCAGTTAAGGCGTAACAAAAAATTCTACCTTTCGGATCTGTTACAGGACGATTTGTTACAGCACGTATCGCACCACTTGTACCAATTGTAACAGCCACAACACCAGGATCAATTGCATTTACACCTAAATTGGATAGGACTCCATCACTCGCTCCTACTATAAAAGGAGTGGAAACAAGTACATTAATCTCATTTGCGAGTTCTTCATCTAATCCTGTTAAGCTGTGCGTCGTTGGAACAAGTTTAGAAAGCTTTTCATCTGTAATTCCCGCAACATGTAAAGCCTCTTCATCCCATTTTAAAGATTTCAAATTAAACATTCCTGTTGCTGATGCTATAGAATAATCAATTACATACTCCTTATATAACTTATAAAAAACATACTCTTTAATAGAAATAAATTTATAAGTTTTTGCGAACAATTCTGCCTGTTCATTCTGTAACCAAACTAATTTCGAAAGTGGTGACATCGGATGAATTGGTGTCCCAGTACGCAAATAAATTTCATGACCATTCATATCATTCTTTATTTTCTCTGCCCAGCTTGCACTTCTATTATCTGCCCAAGTGATGCATCTCGTTAACGGCTTTCCCTTTTCATCTACAGCAATGATACTATGCATTGCCGAACTAAAAGAGACACAAAGAATATCATTCGGCTGTACATGACTTACTCGTACAGTTTCTGTAATCGTATTTATTACTGCATGAAAAATTTCTTCTGGGTCTTGTTCTGCTGTTTCAGGCGTAGGAGAATATAAAGGATATTCAATTCCATGACTTGCAATAACAGATCCATCAGTAGAAAATAGAACCGATTTTGTACTAGTTGTCCCAATATCTACACCAATCATATATTTTGAGCTCACCATTTCTTCCTCCTAACAAAAATCCCTACAGTATCCTAATCATATAAGAACCATAAAAATATATTTATTTTATCTATTCATAACGTTATGTGCTAAAGTTGTCTCTCCCAATTCATATAAAAATATCCTTATTTTAAACAAACATATCGAGTAGTAAAACTCCTCCAAAAGCAATAAATGAAAGTAATGTTTCTAATACCGTCCATGTTTTAAATGTTTCTTTCACTGTTAACCCTAGGTATTCTTTTACCATCCAGAACCCAGCATCGTTTACGTGTGAAAACATTAATGCTCCTGCACCCGTTGCAATGACGAGCAACTCTAAGTTCACACCTGACGTATTTTCAACGATCGGTGAAACGATACCCGCTGCTGTTGTTAAGGCGACTGTCGCTGACCCTGTCGCAATTCGGATTAATCCAGCTACCATAAATGCTAATACAATTGGAGATAGCGCTAAATGCTCAGACATTTGAGCAATAGCATTCCCTACGCCACTATCGATAAGAATTTGCTTAAATCCGCCACCAGCACCAATAATCGCAACAATTGAACCGATTGGTAATAAGCTATCTTCTGTTACCTTCTTAATAGCCTTTTTATCGATACCTTGACGAAATCCAAGAAAATAAAACGCTGCAAAACATGCAATCAATAACGCAATGATAGGACTACCGATTAATGTGACAATCTTCATCAAAGTAGTAGAAAGTGGAACATAAGGAGCCGCTGCTGCTAACACCATTAACAGAACAGGTAACAATATAACTAAAAATGAAACTCCTATTCCTGGTAATTTCGTTGATTTTGTATTTACACGAATCAATTCTGGCTCATTTTCAGGAATTACACGTTTGTGAATCCATTTAGCGAATATAGGACCTGCAATAATCGCTGCAAAAAATGTAATAATGAGTGAATACAATAGTACCTTCCCAAGATTCGCTTTATAAATACCAATTGCAACGATTGCCCCTGGATGCGGAGGAACAAGGCCGTGTACGACAGATAGCCCAGCAATTGCTGGTAACGCTATCAATAAAATATTTTGTTTCGTAGTTTTATGAATTGAAATTACTAACGGCAACAATATTAAAATACCTACTTCAAAAAACACCGGAATTCCAATAATAAAACCTGCAATTAACATCGCCCACGGTAAGTTTTTTATTCCGAAGGATTTAATAAAGAACTCTGCCACTTGCATTCCAGCACCTGACTCTGCCATCATTTTCCCTAAAATTGTACCTAATACTAAAATACCTACTAAATGCCCGAGAACACTTCCGACTCCCGTTTCATAAGCACTCACTATTTTATCCATTGGCATTCCAGACATAATTGCTAAAAACAAACTTGCAATCGTTAAACTAATAAATGCATGCCATCTCCACCAAGATACGCCTAAAATAACAATTACAATTGATAATAATGTAATCATTAAAAGGTACATATTCATACGCAATTCCACCTCTTTATGTAAACCCTTTCAAATCTCTATATAATTAAAAGAATCTATATAGTTCTTACTTGGGTAAAAGATACCTTTACATATTGATATAAAAAGAATCTCCCTTATCAGAGATACACTTTAACGCATTTCTCTGATAAGGGGATTTCTCTTTCATAATTATAATGTTATTGTGATAAATGCTACGCGTAAGCAAATTTTCTTTTTTAAAAGTGAATGAGGCTTTCTTCTCTTACTATTTTCACGTAGGAAGACTCCAAACTCGGAATCCAATTTAAACGATGAAGTTACTTAGGATTTGTCCTCTCATGAAAAGCATTTTTCGGAAAGCCCCCTCACTTTTATGCCTTATAATTTAGGAGCTTTCGCCCAATCCGCAGCAAACTTCTCAATACCTTGGTCTGTTAATGGGTGCATAGCAAGTTGTTCAATTACTTTATAAGGGATTGTTGCAATGTGAGCACCTGCCATCGCTACACGAGTTACATGATCTGGATGTCTAACAGAAGCCGCAATAATTTGTGTATCTAATTGATGAACATCAAATAATTCAGCAATTTTAGCAACTAATAATACACCATCTTCAGAAATATCATCTAAACGTCCTAAAAATGGAGAAACGTACGTTGCACCTGCTCGAGCAGCTAAAAGAGCTTGGTTCACAGTGAAAATAAGGGTAACGTTCGTTTTCACACCTTTTTCAGTAAGGTAGCGACAAGCTTCTAATCCTGCTAACGTCATCGGAAGTTTGATTGTAATTTTTTCATCGCCACCGTTAATTTTAATCAGTTCTTCTGCTTGGGCGATCATCTCTTCAGCTGTAACAGCATCTGGCGTTACTTCTGCCGAAACAGATTCAACTTTAGGAACTGCCTGACAAATTTCTGCAATACGGTCTTCAAATTTAATGCCCTCTTTTGCTACTAAAGAAGGATTCGTTGTAACACCAGCTAAAACTCCAAGTTTATATGCTTTTTTTATGTCCTCAAGATTTGCAGTATCAATAAAAAACTTCATGATCTATTCCCTCCATTTTTTAAACGTCAATGAGTTAAATTTTTAAGATATTTATTTCTTTTCTACTGCATGTCCGCCAAATTCATTGCGCAGAGCTGCTACTACTTTTCCTGTAAATGTATCATTATCTAATGAGCGGTAGCGCATTAATAGCGACATTGCGATAACAGGAGTTGCTGTTTGAAGGTCTAATGCTGTTTCTACTGTCCATTTCCCTTCACCAGAAGAATGCATAACACCCTTAATTTCATCTAATTTTGCATCTTTAGAAAATGCATTTTCTGTTAATTCCATTAACCAAGAGCGGATTACTGAACCGTTATTCCATACTCTTGATACTTTTTCATAATCGTAGTCAAATTCACTTTTCTCTAGGATCTCAAATCCTTCACCAATAGCAGCCATCATACCGTATTCAATTCCGTTGTGAACCATTTTTAAGAAGTGACCACTACCAGCTTTTCCAGCATATAAGAATCCATTTTCTACAGCAGTATCTCGGAAGATAGGTTCAACGATATCCCAAGCTTCTTGATCTCCTCCGATCATGTAACAAGCACCATTACGAGCGCCTTCCATTCCGCCAGAAGTTCCTGCATCCATAAAGTGAATACCATCTTTCTTTAATTGCTCATATCGGCGGATAGACTCTTTATAATGTGAATTACCCGCTTCAATTAAAATATCTCCTTTTGATAAAAGGGGTGTAATCTCATCAATAACAGAATCAACAACAGCGTGTGGTACCATAACCCAAAGAATTCTTGGTGATTGTAATGACTGAACAAGTTCACTTAAACTAGATGTACCTGTAGCCCCGTACTCTTTCATTTCTTCCACTGCACTTGCATTTAAATCAAATGCTGCTACTTCATGTTTATGATCCATTAAATTTTTCCCTAAATTTAATCCCATTTTACCTAAACCAATTAATCCTACTTGCATGATATACTTCCTCCTCAAATCATCTTTTATTAAAAATTCATATCACTACGATTTTGAATACCTTTCAGCACTGATAAGTTGATCTGTCCAGAAAGGTATTCACAGTCATAGCTTAAGAATTCAACACATTTTTTGTAATTTGAACAACATTTTCTGTCGTAAATCCAAATAGATTCATGACTTCAGCTCCAGTGCCTGAAGCTCCAAATGTTTCAATTGATAGTACTTTCCCTTCTTGTCCTACATAACGCTCCCACCCGAGAGATACACCCATCTCAAGAGATACTCGTTTCGTTACAGAAGACGGAAGAACGGATTCTTTATATTCATTCGATTGACGATCGAATAACTCCCAGCTTGGCATTGCAACGATACGAACAGAAACTTGATCTTCTTCTAATTTCGCTTTCGCACTAGCAGCTAAAGAAACTTCAGAGCCTGTCGCAATGAAAATCACATCCGGATTTTCATTTGTTTGCGTTAATACGTAAGCTCCTTTAGAAAGATTCTCTATATTCGCTTTCGTTTCATTAAATACCGGTAAATTTTGACGGCTCAGTACTAAAACAACTGGACCATCCGTTTGCTGTAAAGCATATGCCCACGCACTTGCTGTTTCATTGGCATCTGACGGACGGATAACTGTTAAACCAGGAATTGCCCGAAGAGCTGCTAAATGTTCAATAGGTTCATGCGTTGGACCATCTTCTCCTACAGCAATCGAATCATGTGTAAATACGTACGTAACAGGTAACTTTTGCAATGCAGCCAGTCGAATAGATGGACGAAGATAGTCATTAAATACAAAGAATGTACTCACGAACGGTTTTACTCCTCCATGAAGAGCCAGTCCATTCGCTGCCGCGCCCATTGCATGTTCACGTACACCGAAGTATATATTTCGGCCAGCATACGATTCTACTGCATACACTGCTTCACCTTTTATATCTGTCATCGTAGAATGAGAAAGATCCGCACTTCCACCGAAAATAGAAGGAATCGATTTCACATAATGGTTAATAGCTTCCCCACTTGCAACACGAGTGGAAATCGTTTTTTCAGTATCAAAGGATAGAATGTCTTTCGCTTCAATTAAAACCTCACCTGTAATCGCTTTTTCTAATTCATCTGCTAGTGCAGGGTTCGACTCTCTGTATGAGTTGAACTGCTCATTCCAGCCATTCTCTTTTTCAATACCTTTTTGTTTCAGTTCATTAAAATGAGCTGTTACTTCTTCAGGCACAAAGAAGTCTTCCTCATAATGCCAACCATACACTTGTTTTGTCGCTGTCGCTTCTTCTAATCCAAGAGGGTTACCATGTGCTTTGTTCGTTCCAGCAACTTTTGGACTTCCGTAACCTATAATGGTTCTAATTTCTATAAGAGTAGGTTGGTCCGTATTGTCTTTCGCTAATTGAATCGCTTTTGTAATTGCATCAACATCGTTTCCATCTTCAACTCTTACATATTGCCAATGTGCAGATTCTACCCTTTTCTGCATATCTTCAGAGAAAGCAATGTTTAATTCACCATCAAGTGAAATTTCATTTGAATCATACAGCACAATTAACTTGCCAAGTTTCATATGTCCTGCCATTGACATCGCTTCATAAGCGACACCTTCCATTAAATCACCGTCTCCAACTAAAGCGTACGTATTGTGATCTATAATAGAGTGACCATCCTTATTAAACTTCGCTGCTAAATGCGCTTCTGCCATTGCCATTCCGACAGCATTGGCAATCCCTTGTCCTAACGGGCCTGTCGTCGCTTCAACTCCAGAAGTATGACCAAACTCAGGATGTCCTGGTGTTTTACTATTTAACTTTCTGAAGTTTTTCAAGTCATCAATTGAAACGTCATATCCAGCTAAATGTAGTAGGCTATATAATAAGCTAGATCCATGTCCCGCCGATAAAACGAATCGATCACGATTAAACCATTTTGGATGATTAGGATTGTGATTTAAATGATTCGCCCATAATGCATAAGCCATTGGCGCTGCTCCCATCGGAAGACCTGGATGACCTGAATTTGCCGCATTAATAGCATCAATTGATAACGTACGAATTGTATTCACTGCTAATTGATTTATGTTTTGTGTCATAGTAATCGTCCCCCTACATGCTTTCATGAAAGAAAGTACTTATTTTTTCGTTTCTTGATCTAACCACCATTTAAATTCACTTTCTTGCAATAGTTCATTAGACGCATCTGGACCATATGAACCAGACTCATATTCATGAAGTGGTAATAAGTTTTCCTCGAATGCTTCAAGAATTGGTTGTACCCATTCCCATGACAATTCAACTTCTCTCCAATGTGCAAAGAATGTAGCGTCTCCACTCACAGCATCATGAATGAGTCTTTCATACGCTTCAGGTACTCCCACATCTGCTTGCTCACAAGTAAAGTTAATACGCATCGGTTCAATTTCTCCATTTTTCAATGGATTTTTACTATTTAACTGTAATGAAACGTTCTCACCTGGGCTAATTTCAATTATTAACAAGTTAGGTGCTGCATTTGGATTACTATCTTGATATTGCTGTTTTAACGTATTTTTAAATTCGATTACAATACGAGTAGACTTTTCTTTCATTCGTTTGCCTGTTCGTATATAAAAGGGAACGCCAGTCCAAAATGGATTATCGATCCATAAGCGAGCAGCAACAAATGTGTCTATGTGAGAAGAAGGATTTACTCCTGGCTCCTCTTTATATGCTACAACTTGCCCGCCATTTATCTCACCTGCACCATATTGTCCGCGAATGATATGGTTTTGAACGTCTTCTTTTTTCACTTTACGAAGCGTCTCCATTACCTTTCGCTTTTCCTCTCGAATTTCACATGCATTAACCTTTTCCGGCAAATTCATAGCAGTCATCATTAATATTTGTAACATATGATTTTGAACCATATCTCGAATGGCTCCTGCCTGATCATAATATCCTGCCCTTTCTTCAACCCCAACTGTTTCACTCGCTGTGATTTGTACATTCGCTATATGTTCTTTATTCCAAATCGATTGGAGAACAGGATTTGCAAATTCTAGTGCTTCAAGGTTTTGAATCATCGGCTTACCTAAATAATGATCAATACGGTATATCTCGTCTTCTTCAAATGTGCGACTAAGCTTATCATTCAGCTCACGAGCAGATGTAAGGTCGTGCCCAAACGGTTTCTCAATCATTAGGCGTTTCCATCCATCCGTTTTATCAAGTCCGCTTTCCTTAATATTTAAAGCAATTGTCTCAAAAAATTCAGGAGCAACGGAAAGATAAAACATTCTATTACCTTTTATATGTAGTTCTTCTTCCCTTTCGCGAACGACTTGTAATAATCTCTCATAGTCTTCCGGCTTACTCACATCTAATGGACAATAGCGAAAATTATCTAAAAAACCTTCGAGCTCTGAAGTCCCTTCTTCTCTATGACGAGAAAACGTCTCTATTGATTCTTTTATTCTTTTTTGAAAATCTACATGAGATACTTCACGTCTCCCAAGCCCGATAACAGATATTTGCTTTGGAAGCTTTTGATCTCTATATAAGTTATATAGTGCGGGGTAAATTTTGCGTTTCGCTAAGTCCCCTGTCGCTCCAAATAAAACAAAGGTCATTGATTCCAATTTCAGTCCCCCTCTTGTTGTATAATCCTGGTCAATATATTAAAAATGAATTGTACAGAAGCTCATGTTTTATAAAAACAAAGAGTTATCAAATTCCAATTCTTTTTATACCTTTCGCTTTCTAATTGTCCCCAATATTAATAGTGGCAATTCAAAGCATTTCTACCACAACTCACTTACTTATATAACTCAACAAAACAATTTATATTTGATTACTTTTAGTAATTAAATAATCTTATGTCTAGTATATTAACCACATAAATTATTATCGTCAATAAAAATGTCTTGAATTACATACGATTTATTTCGTAATGCTTTTCTAAGTGTATTCCTAATTACCATTCATTTTCAAAGATAATGATCGATATAATAAATATCAGTTTCATCAAAATCTTCAATTAATTTTTCGTTACACTCGTGAACAGACGTTACATGATAACCAAAAGGCTTCTCTATAATAAAACGGTTCAATCCTTTTGTAGCCCACAATCCACTTTCCTTAATATTTAAAGCAATGACATCAAATACTTCTGGTATAACAGATAAGTAAAACATGCGGTTTTCAGGAATGTTTAATTCTGTTTCACGTCTCTTTACAAGACGCAACAAATCTTGATAGTCCTCTATATTCGCTATATTTAATTGACAATAACGAAATGTGCTAATAAATTCTTCTACTCCTGATTCGTCATCAGTAGATCTTCTAGAAAATGTAGCAAGGGATTGTTCTACCTTTGTTTGAAATTCCACATCTGACATTACCCTTCTGCCAATACCGATAATCGAAATAGATTGCGGTATATGTTGATTACTAAATAGTTTGTATAAAGCAGGGTAAATTTTTCGTTTCGCTAAATCCCCTGTCGCTCCGGATAAAGTGAAACTTTAATCAGTGGGGGGGTTGTTCATCCCCCACTGATTATTAGTTGAACCAATCGGGCTTTTACAGGCAGTTGCCCCCACCTAACTTCTATGATATCGCTGAATTTTGAGGTGAGGGTCTTACTGCCTGTTAATGCGGGGTAAAAGAAATGTCATTGAATCCATTTGCTATCTCCCTTTTTAAAACAATTGCTAGAAAAGAATGTATTAGCTCATTCTCGCTACTTAGCACAACGCTCTCTCTAAATCCTCATACTTTACCAATGTTTCTTTAATACAATTTTGCCAAGAGCACGTTCTGACTCACTTATGTGGTGTGCTTTTTTTACGCCTTCTACATGTAAAGGCAACACATGCGTTACAACGGGTTTAATCTTCCCGCCCTCAATTAATTCTGTAATAAGAGAAAGTTCATATCCGTTAGGTTCAGTAAATATATGGTCACTCTCAATATTTTTCTCTCTTGATATCTCGGTTTGCGGAATTTCCATACCTTTCGGACCATAAATAGACGCTAACTTTCCATTTGGTGCAAGCACTTTATAACTATCCTTTAGTACATCTCCGCCTAACACATCAAATACAATATTGTAATTATGCAAAAGCGAAGAAAAGTCTTCCGTTTTGTAATCGACAATAGTATCAGCGCCTAGATCCTTTACAAATTGCATGTTTTTCGTACTAGTCGTAGTTGCAACATGCGCACCGAAGCTTTTGGCTAGCTGAATAGCAAACGTACCAATCCCGCCAGATCCAGCATGAATTAAAACCTTATTACCTTTTTGGACATTAGCGAACTTCACTAAACTTTGCCAACTTGTCAAACCTACTAGAGGGATTGATGCCGCTTCCTCAAAAGATAAATTTCTCGGTTTTTTCGCCACATATTTCTCATCTACAGCCACGTACTCTGCATAAGCACCATTTCGTTCAATCTCTGGACGACTATATACTTCATCCCCCACTTTACATGCTGTAACGTTTGGCCCTATGGCAGCAACTACCCCTGCAACATCCCATCCTAAAACGAGCGGGAAATCATAAGAAATTACATCTTGAAGTAAACCTTCACGTATTTTCCAATCCACGGGATTTACACCAGCTGCATATACTTCAATCAGTACATCGTTGTCTCCCAATAGCGGTGTCTGCATTTCAATTTCTTGTAGTACACTTTTATCTCCATATTGCATAAGTCCTATTGCTTTCATTCTTTTCACTCCTTTACAATGCTGGGAAATGAGGTAGCACTTCTTCTCCTAACTCATCCAATACTTCGTCAGCTGGACGTTGACCATCAAATAGAGCAAGGAATAAATGATTCACACCAATACTTTTATATATATCAAGTAATTCAATTAGCGCCTTACGTCCTGTACGGTAACCTAAACGTATCGGTGTAGGACGTTCATTTGGATCTTCAGATAAGTCTAAATGCATCGGTTGTATAAATGGTTTGAATACATTTGGATGATAATCCTCTACTCGTTCTCTCCATTGTCCAATTGCTGCTGCCTGATGCACCGGACTACGTGGGTAGTACATCCATCCATCACCATGTTCAGCGAACCAGTCCATATTTTGCTGACTAAAACCTGTAATAAAGGTTGGAACACGTTTAGAAGGTTTTGGAACTAAATTCGCTCCATTCACTTCTCCTAGCGTCGACTGGATAGACGGGAAGTTTTTATACAAAATCTCTTCCAAGTAAGCAAACGCTTCTCTAAACTTTTCACCTCGTGTTTCATGACTAACACCTAACGCCTTGAAATCGGCACGTCTGTCACCTGATGAAACGCCGAGCATAATTCTTTCTGGAAACAGTTCATCCAATGTCGCAATTTCTTTCGCTACACGCAATGGATGGCGAAGTGACAATACAGTTGCCGATGTTCCGAATGCGATTTTCTCTGTTTTGCTTGCTAAATACGTTAAATAAATCATCATATCGTAAATTTGACCTGTTGCAGGATCACCAAAGTCAGGGTCTTGCAGTAAAACATCGCGAAGCCATACGCCTGTAAAACCATATTGTTCCGCTTTTTGTACCAACTCTACTTGTTTTTCCATCGTTGGCGCATGAAACTGATAATTTTCAATCGGAATGTGAATTCCTAATGTAAGTTGATCTTTCGCAAACATACGATTATATCCAAAATGATTCGCAAACTTTTCCATGTGTTTCACTCACTTTCCTTCATTCATATAAATCTATATTTTTCATATTTCTTCTCAAAATTGATAGGCAATACTGTAACACCACATTGTTGCCGATTGTCATCGTTATAACTTTCTTTGTGCTACGAGTGTTATTATAAATCGGCCATAACATGAATAACAGTACGTACTTTAAAGTGATGTAGGCACTTAAAAGTACCTGTACTAAGTAAGTAGTAATAAACATAATGAATAAATCGTGCTGCAAAAATAACATCTATCCTTTCTTCAAAAAACTTTACAGTTGCTTTTGCAAGTACGTTACATGATCCCATGTACTTTCCTCTTCTTTATATAAAATTCTCACTAACCAAATTCAAAATATTATACTTATTTTTCGTACTTTGCTATGCTATAACCACAAACAGGAGGTATAAACTATGAAAGCACAAATTATCCATTCTTTTGGGGATTCATCTGTATTTCAATTAGAAGAAGTTTCAAAACCAAAACTTTTACCAGGTCATGTTCTAATCGATGTAAAAGCAACAAGTGTAAATCCAATCGATACGAAAATGCGCAGTGGCGCTGTTTCATCAGTTGCTCCTGAATTTCCAGCTATATTACACGGGGATGTCGCTGGTATTGTTATAGAAGTCGGCGAAGGTGTTTCGAAATTCAAAGCTGGCGATGAAGTATACGGGTGTGCCGGAGGTTTTAAAGAAACTGGTGGTGCACTTGCAGAGTTTATGCTTGCTGATACGCGATTAATTGCTCACAAACCTAACAATATAACAATGGAAGAAGCAGCAGCTCTACCATTAGTTGCAATTACAGCTTGGGAATCTTTATTTGATCGTGCAAATATTACATCTGGTCAAAATGTACTCATTCATGGAGCTACTGGTGGCGTAGGACACGTAGCCATTCAATTAGCTAAATGGGCTGGTGCTAAAGTTTTCACAACAGCTTCTCAGCAGAACAAAATGGAAATAGCCCATCGTCTAGGAGCCGACATAGCTATTAATTATAAAGAAGAATCTGTTCAAGAATATGTGCAAAAACATACGAATGGCGACGGATTTGAAGTTATATTCGATACGGTAGGCGGCAAGAATCTTGATCATTCTTTTGAAGCTGCTGCAGTCAATGGAACTGTCGTAACAATTGCAGCTCGTTCAACTCATGACCTCTCTTCTTTACACGCAAAAGGACTCTCTCTGCACGTTACTTTTATGGCGTTAAAAATATTACATACAGATAAACGTGACGCTTGCGGGGAAATTTTAACTACACTAACGCAAATTGTAGAAGAAGGAAAACTTCGCCCACTGCTAGATTCTAAATCATTTACGTTTGATGAAGTCGCACAAGCACATGAATATTTGGAGTCGAATAAAGCAATTGGTAAAATAGTGTTGAAAAACGTTTGGTAACTTTCACTTCATAATACAAATAACAATTGTTTATTGTTAGAAAATAATTGAGGATTCGCTTTAACCGGTCATATCTTTTTCTTAAGAGATGCCACAACGCTAACAGCTTTCCATCTTTTACAACAAATAAAAGAATAACAGCCGAATTTTTCTTATAGTAGAAAAATTCGGCTGTTTGCATGCTGCAATTTGCTTTTCGTCTAGTTCCTTTAATAGATAAAATACAACTCATTCGCCTTACCATCTTTACCTGCAACAGAATATTATGTTGTTTTAAATTTTTTAAAATACACTACGTACTAATCCCCCGTCTATTCGCAACGCGGAACCATTAATCGCTGAGGAAAGTGGGCTACTTAAGAAAGTGACAAGATTGGCAATTTCTTCTGGTCGAATAAGTCTTTGAATAATAGAGGTTGGTCGATTCTCTTTCATAAATCGCTTCTCAGCTTCTTCTATTGTCAATTGCTCATTAGGATACAGATTATTTAACATAGTCTCCACTCCTTCCGTTAAAGTCGAACCAGGCATTATAGTATTAACAGTCACATTCGTTCCTGTCGTCAGCTCAGCTAAACTGCGAGAAAGTGAGAGTTGCATCGTTTTAGTCGCACTATAGTGAGCCATTTCTTGAGATGGCATAATAGCTGCTTCGCTAGCAATAAAGATGACTCTTCCTTCTTTTCTTTCAATCATTTGTTTTAAATACGAGCGAGTAAGTCGAACACCACTCATAATATTGACTTCAAACAATTTAAACCAATCTTCATCAGGAATATCAAAATATTCTACAGGTTCAAAAATCCCTAAGTTGTTAATAAGAATATCTACTTCAGGGTACTTTTCAATCACATTTTGGCACCCTTGTTCTGTTCCTAAATCAGCTACTACAGGTTGAAGGATTGCATCCGGATATTGCGCTCGAATTTCTTTTATCGTTTGATTAACATTTTCTTCACGGCGTCCATTAATAAGTACAGTAGCTCCTTCCGCTACTAATGAAGTGGCAATTGCTTTTCCAATCCCTGCCGTAGATCCAGTAACCAGTGCTATTTTTCCTTTTAATTGCATATGCATATAGATCCCTCCAAATTCATGTGCTAGATGATTGACTTACGTTGGAATAAATAATTACGTTTATATTGTCGTTCACTTCTCTTATCTTTAACATAAAATAAGCAAATCCACTCTTTTCTCAAAAGAGTATAAACGAAAATTATGTAGCTATTGGACTCTGTACGGAATTAAAAATCGAAATTATCATCATTGTGATCTACTCGATAATCCTGATTCTAATCATTGTCATGTTAAAAAATCACACCAACAGCAGAGTAAAGCTAAAACCAACTAATAAATACCATTATGATATATATTAACGATAAAGAAAATTACGCACTTTAAAGTTCCATAGGAACAAAAAAGTGCCCTATATACTATAATTTCTAACCCTTTATATTTACTAACGTAGTATCCTTTTCTATCATAAAAAAGATTGTAAAATTATATATTCTTACATACAGTTATAAGATTATTTTTATCCTAATTAACTAAAAACCATTATACTCCTTTATCACTTTCAAACATGAACAGAAAAAACACGAAGACTTTAAAGTCTTCGTGTTTTTTAATATACATATTGCTACATTTGTGATTGAATTCATAACTAGGATTTTTTTACTCATTCCTTATGACTAACGTTTATTACTTATGAAATTTCACACGCTCTTCAAGCGGTTGGAATTCTTTTTCACCTGGTGCAGCTGTTGGATTACCAAATGGCATTTGTGCAATTAGTTTCCAATTAGCAGGAACATTCCATTCTTGTTTTACCTCATTGTCGATTAATGGATTATAATGTTGTAAAGATGCCCCTAATCCCTCTGCTTCTAAACCTGTCCACACGACTAATTGGTGCATACCGGATGCTTGGTGTGACCAAATTGGGAAGTTTTCAGCATATGCAGCAAATTTTTCTTGAAGCGATTTAACGATAGCCTCATCTTCAAAGAATAGTACTGTTCCATAACCAGCTTTAAAAGAATCCATTTTTTGTTGCGTTCCTGAAAAATCTCCATCTCCAACTACTTTTCTTAATGTTTCCGTTGTAATATCCCATAATTTATCATGAGCTTCACCAAATAATACAACTAATCGCGCAGTTTGAGAATTGAAAGCGGATGGAGTATATTTCACAGCAAACTCCACGATTTCTTTAATTTTTTCATCTGATACTTGTACCTCTTTATTAATCCCATAGTAAGTACGTCTTTCTTTCAGTGCAGTATAGAAATCTTTTGTCATAATTCAATTCCTCCTAAGTTTTAATATTCTTCAAAATGTTACATTGCGAAGATAATATGAGTTGAAATGAGTTCATTTTTGAACCATTGAACTCTATAACACCAATTGCCAGTCATTCTGAATCTAAACCACTGCTTATTGCTTCAGTTTACCTAAAAAACTCTTATAGCATCATTGATACAATCTAGTGATCATTCGGTATTATTTTACCCATTCTCTATTCATGTATCCTGCTTGTTTCATATTTACACAAATATGAAAATAACCTTAAATTGATGATCAAAAAAGCCAGGTAGCATGAGTAATGCATTACCTGGCTTTTTACATTGTAAATTCAACTAACCATTTTTAATGAATAGTAGTAATAACTATATCCATCACTTATTTAATGATTAACATCTCATAAGGATGTTGTTCCATAAATCTATTCTCCCAAGGAATCTCTAATGATGTCCAATTTGAACCACCATCTACTGACTGATACACTCCTTTATTGCTAAACAGATAGAACGTTCCATCACTTGTTGCCTTTAATACTGGTATAATTGTTCCTTTAGGAGTTGGTAAACCTGCATTCATTTCTGCCCAAGGCTGATCTTTTTCTTTCTTATAAATGAATGATTCACAATTTCCATTATTGTAATCATGTGCTACGTGTGGATTTGAAGATGTCGCGATAATAATATTTTCTGGATCATTCGGATTAACTGCCATTTGATATGCGTAATGATGCTTTAGCCCACTACACATATAGTTCCACGTCTTACCTCCATCATTACTCTCCGCATACTCGTGACCTGGTTCTTTCAAGAATGAATCACCTAACACCCCGTATAAGCGATTTGGCGCATTGCGATGTGATGTAAGAATGTGAATATCTTGAGGATAGTTCCCCTCTTTTTCCTCAGTCCATGTCATACCGCCATCTACGCTTTTAATTAATCCTCCTACCTCAATCGTTGTATAAATAGTTTCTGGATTATTAGCATCAATTTCAATATGTTTTACGTGGTGTGTATATGTTCGTTGAGGAAAGAACCATGATGAATACGATGGCATTTGTCGATAATCCGTTAGCAATTCAAAACTGTCTCCCCCATTTTTCGATACAAACATTGCGCTCGGTTCAGTTCCTACATATACAATCCCGTTACCATCATCCCCCTTCGCTGGAGATACAGCAACTGCTGTAATAGCTCTCATATGAATAGCATTAGCTGGGAACACTTCACCAAAGGAGGGTAACGTACCAATTGCTTCCCATGAACTTCCCCCATCTTTACTTCTCCATAATCCCCTATCAAAAGTACCACAATACATTCTTTCTGGGTCGTATGGATCTACAGCTAAAGCAACTGGATTCGCACCTACAAACTGCGATTGGACGCTCCATGTTGAGTCTTTTTTTTCTGCGATTACAAGTTTTCTATCAAACGCTAATATGAATTTTTCCATAACTAAAATCTCCTCGATTCATGAATTTTCTACTATCTTATTTAAATTTTGAGCATGACAAGTTAAGAGGCACCATTTATATGCTATAGCATATAAAAGATAAATTTTATAAGAAATATGTGATTAATAACTTACATTATATCATTTGTTAACTTCACATCAGTATGATGAACAAGGTATCCTGTTAACCCATATAAGTCCATATGCCACCTCCAAATAACTTACAAAATACATGCTATAGCATACATGTTATAGAATGCATGATTACATGTCAAACTTTAATACTGTTTTAGAATCAGTTCTTTAAATCGCCTAAAGTAATTGAAAAGTCATAATATACACAGAAGCATTTTATTGAATAAAAAAAGAGTGCAACTTTGCACTCTTTTTACCCATTCTTTAATCTTAGAAATCAAAATTATCAGGATCTGGACCAACGCGGTGATTTTCATTTAACGCATCGATTTTTTCCATATCTTCTTTCGTTAATTCAAAGTTAAACACGTCAGCATTTGCAATAATGCGGTGTTCTTTCGTTGATTTCGGAATTGTGATTACTCCATTTTGAAGATCCCAACGTAAAATAACTTGCGCTGTTGTTTTACCGTGTTTCTCAGCAATTGCTTGTAATGTTTCATTATCTAATAATTGACCTTGCATTAGTGGTGACCATGCTTCCATTTGAATACCTTGTTCTTTACAGAAAGCTTGTAATTCTTTTTGTGTTAAACGAGGATGGTATTCTACTTGGTTGATCATTGGCTTAATTTCTGCATCTTTTATTACATCTTGCAGGTGATGAATTTGGAAGTTACTTACGCCAATTGCACATACGCGCTTTTCTTTATAAAGTGTTTCTAACGCTCTCCACGTATCTTTATATTTCCCTTCTACAGGCCAGTGAACAAGATATAAATCTAAATAATCTAGTTGTAATTTTTTTAAACTCTCTTCATATGCAGCGATTGTTGTTTCATATCCTTGATCTGCGTTCCACACTTTTGAAGTGACAAATACTTCTTCTCTTGAAATCCCTGTTGCTTCAATCCCTGCGCGAATCCCTTCACCTACAGCTGCTTCATTTCCATAAATCGCCGCTGTATCGATGCTACGGTACCCTGCTTTAATTGCTGCTTTAATTGCTTCTACAAGTTCTGGTCCTTCTTCTACTTTAAATACACCTAAACCGAACCAAGGCATTTCTACACCGTTATGCAATGTTGTTGTACTTTGTAAGTTTTTCATTTTATTTTCTCTCCTTTTATTTTACTTGATCTCGTTTTTCTAATGACATACTCCATGCTGTTAAAATAACAGCACCTACTACCATAATGCCGCCTACCCACGCTGTATGAATTAACCCTAATGAGTTCGTGACAATACCGCCTAAATAAGCACCAAGAGCAATCCCAGCATTAAACGCCGCAATATTAATTGCCGATGCAACATCCACAGCACTCGGCACAAATCGTTCAGCTAACATTACGACATATACTTGTAACCCTGGAACATTCATAAATGCGAATAGTCCCATAAAAATAATTGTGATTAACCCAGCTATCTTAAATGGTGCCGTAAATGTTAAAACAAATAATATAATCGCTTGAATAAAGAACATGTAAAATAGCGCTCGAATTGGATTATGATTCGATAATTTTCCGCCAATCACATTCCCTATCGCAATGGCGATTCCATACACTAATAAAATGATAGTAACCGTATTAGCTTTAAATCCTGTTACTTCTTGTAATAACGGAGATAAATACGTAAATGTTACGAATGTTCCGCCGTATCCTAATGCAGTAATGATGAAAACTAGTAACAGTCTTCCGTTCGTAATCAATTTAAACTGATCGCGGAATGATACAGACGTACCTTTTTTCATATTAGATGGAATGAGAATACTATTTGCGATTAAGGCAATCATTCCAATTACGACAATTGCTAAAAATGATGTTCTCCAGCCAAATTGTTGACCAATAAATGTTCCAATGGGTGCACCTGTAATAGTTGCAACTGTTACACCAGTAAACATAATAGCAATCGCGCTAGCACGTTTATTTTCTGGTACAAGTGCCGCAGCAATCGTTGAACCAATTGACATAAACACACCATGCGAAAGTGCAGACACAATTCTCGCAATAAGTAATACAGTGAAGCTTGTTGCGACAGCTGCAATTCCGTTACCGATAATGAAAATAATCATAATCCACATTAATAACGTTTTTCGTGACATATTAGCTGTTAATGACGTTAATACTGGAGCACCAAACGCTACACCTAACGCATATAAAGAAACTGTTAAACCAGCTGTTGTAACCGACACATGTAAATCTTCCGAAATAGATGGCAATAAACCGACACTAACAAATTCAGTTGTCCCAATCCCGAACGCACTAATTGCTAGCGCTAATAACGCAAATATACTTCTTCGACTTGTCTTAACTTCTGAAGACGATGCTGTATATGAATTCAATTGAGTTTCCCCTCTTCCCTATAATTCCTATCATAATAGTGCGATAAAAAGGCCCTTTTATCTTTCAAAAAATATATTTAATCTCTACAAACGCTATTATGAATGGTTTCATTCTTTTTTTAAAGAACGCACTTTAAAGTACTATAGGTACTTTTTAGTACCATAAAGCTTGTCTCTCTCTTACATGTACTATTATGAAATATATTTAACATATTAAATAGTACGTACTTTAAAGTGCTGTAGGTACTAAAAAGTAACATAGTTAGTTACTAGTACCGTAAAGCTTGTTTCTCTCTTACATGTGCTATTATGCATGATATTGATCCTAATAAAAAGTACGTACTTTAAAGTACTATAGGTACTAAAAAGTAACATTTATATAACCTAGCTTATTTTGCTCAAAAATTGAAATCTACATTCCATGAAGAAGGCTTTCAAATGAAGAAATACACTTTTCTCGTAGAGGCAACTTTAGAGAACATTGCTTAAACATGTAAAGGATCATGTTCATTACTGCAGACAAATAATAAAAAGGCAAAAACGAACAGAAATATGTTCATTTTTGCCTTTTTTATTTAACAATTAAAATGTACGACTTTTGGAAAGGAAATCTGCATTAGCTCCCGTTACACCACTTTGTCCCCAGTTTCCTGGAATCATTTCGCAAATAAGAATTAGCACTTTATCCAAAGGTGCATGCGTATACTTAGATGTTACTTGTGTAAGTTCGTTTACCCACTTATCCTTTGTATCTTGATCAAATGTATTCCATATATCGATCTTGATAATAGCCATTCCATCAACGTTACCAGACGGTGTATCGTAAGACTCTTTTGTCTCCCAATTGGACACCCTACTTTTTTCAGCAAAGGTAGCATCACTTGCTACAGCCCCAGCTTTCCCCCAATTTTCTTTCTCAAGTTCCGTTATCAACACTTGAATTTTGTCAGGGACAATTCTTAATCGTTTTATTGTAAGTTCCGTTACATGATAAATGAATTCCTTCTTTTCTTCTGTTGACATGGTTGGCCAAGTATTTAGTTCAATTAATGGCATAGTATTGCCCCCTAAAGTTAATTAATTATTTATTCACTAGCTACAACTATTGGTTCAAATGATTTTTAACTGCCCTTATTACCAATTCGTGATCTTCTTCTGGTGGTAATCCTGAAACGGTTATCATTCCAATAACCCCTACGTTTTTTATTCTGATAGGAAAGCATCCACCAAACGCAGCGTATTCCGAAGTATCTAAAAGATATTTTTCATTATATGAAATTCCAGTTATTTCACTTTGTATCTGCATATAATACGAGCTACGATCATGCAGGGAAACGACTCGTTTTTTACGCTCAATCCATTTCGTATTTTCCTCATTTGTCCCTGTCATCTTGAAATGAAATAATTGCACACCGTTTTTTGTTATATCAACAGCAATTAATTTACCCTCTCGCTTTGCTGTTTCAACGATAAATAAACCTAGTTGCAAGGCATCTTCATTTGTAAAAGAGGAAAATTGAAGTGTTTCCTCCTCTTTTAAAATTTGTTTACTTATTTCATTCAAATTTGAAGTACTCATATCTTTAACCTCCATAATCGTTTTATGCCACTGCGGCATTTTTTGAAATTATTAGGCCACATAGTACAACCTTTCAATCAATCTGATTCTAAATAAAATGCTGTAACATCGGTGGTAACTAGTACCGTAAAGCTTGTTTTCTTCTTACTGGTGCTATTATGAATGATATTCAAAGTTATAAAAAGTACGCACTTTAAAGTGCTATAGGTACTTTAAAGTACTATTTTACTTATCCCTATCTTACAGAGACTATTATGAAATATATTTAACATCTTAAAAATGTATGTACTAATGACTAATATTTTTAATAACAAACTCTTTTTGATCAATGGTTGTAATTCAAGTCCATCAATTTTTCATTAAGACAAATGAAAAATACCTAGTCGATACTAGATTCTTTTTTGATCAAAAAACATTCTCATATTTCTCTTGTCTTGTTACAAAAGACATAGAATAGAACTTCTACTAAAAGCTCATTTTAATTACAGTAAAAGATTGGTGAAACAAATACATTACACCACCTAAAAATAGGAGGAAACAAAAATGAGTGAAAAAACAGCAGGCTTTTCACAAGTAAATCATGTTGGAATTACAGTAAGTAATTTAGAAAAATCTATCGTTTTTTATGAAGCATTAACAGGTAAGAAAGTATCAAACATCGATGAAATTGGTGGGAAACGAATGGCGCAAACTCAAGGACTTGATGATACTCGTATTAAATATGCCAACCTTCACTTAGATAATTTGAATATCGATATTCTAGAATACGTTGTCCCTAAATCAGATAAAGCATCTTACTCAAATGACCAAATTAGTGCGATGCATCTCTGTTTTGAAGTAGAAGATATCGATGCTGCTGTAGAACGTCTAAAAGCAATTGGGGTAGAACCAGATGGAGAACCAATTGTCTTTCAAGAAGAAGACGGCTTGAAATCTGGATTTGGTACAGGCGTTGCCTACTTCCGTGATCCAGATGGTACTAATTTAGAGCTAATTGCTCCAAAAGGTCCATTTAGACGTGACTAATTCATATAAATCAAGATGGTTACAGTCCTATAATAGCCTTGTGAATAGATACTACATTTTTTCATATTAATACTAAAAACCACCTTTTATAATAAGGTGGTTTTTAGTATTAATATGAGGGTAATTCCGCTGAACATAAGGTACAACAGAAAAAACTATATATATTCATTTATTTAATGAAATAATATTTATACCTTTTTAACAAACTCAGATTTTAATTTCATAGCTCCAAAACCATCAATTTTACAGTCAATATCGTGGTCTCCATCAACTAATCGGATGCTTTTTACTTTTGTACCAATTTTTATGACTGATGAAGTCCCCTTTACTTTAAGATCTTTAATTACTGTTACAGAATCACCATCGTTTAAAGTATTTCCATTTGCATCTTTAATTACCTTTGTATCTTCACTATTTTCAATTTCTGATTCTAAAGCCCACTCATGAGCACATTCTGGACAAACAAAAAGATTTCCATCTTCGTAAGTGTATTCTGAATTACATTTTGGACAGTTTGGTAAATTTGACATATTTTATTTCCTCCACTCGTTATCGTACATTCTAAAAGATAAATATTATTTTCACTTAAATGCAAGAAAGACACTCTCTTCTTGCCACTTGATAATCATTTGTTGAATATATAAAAAACTTCCCCACATTCTCCAAAGTAAACTTTTTAATATTCTAATGCATTTGCTTTACTCTTTCTTGTATTCATCTCCTGAGAAAGCCCGGTGCATTCATGAAAAGCGAAATGCTTACACCCTATACATTTTTTTGTATTCAAATGTCTTAAAGCACAATCAATGGCTTCTCCTGTGTGATCAAAGAAGTTTTCTTCCCCAATCTCAGCATACAATCCGTTCTTATCTAGAGCTATTTTTAGCTCGGATTGAATTCCTGAAATAAGAAGTACGCCACCTTGCTTTTGGAAATGCTGAACAATATTCCTAAAATACGACTCTCCTGTCGTATCAATAAAAGGAACTTTTCCCATACGTAAAATTAAAACTTTAGGTTTATAATGAATAGTTGCTAAAATGTTTTGTTCAAATGTTTGAGCAGCCCCAAAGAATAATGGCCCTTCTATTGTATAAATACTAATTTGTGGGCAATCATGAGCTTTATTTACAACATGTGGTAACAATTTTTCATTCTTTTTTGTATGATCAGGAAGCACTTTAGATATAACAAGCATATTACTCATACGTTTTGTAAACAAAATAACAGCTAAAATAAGACCGATTTCCACAGCTGTTGTTAAACTAGTGAATACAGTAAGTAAAAATGTTACTAGTAATACAAGAGAATCTCCTGTCTTCATTTTAAGGATGTGATAAAAATGTTTTTGCTCGCTCATATTCCAAGCTACCACCATTAAAATAGGAGCCATACTAGCAAGAGGAATATGTGAAGCATATGGAGCTAACAGTAAAAGTGTCAATAACACAAATCCCCCATGAATAATACCCGACATCGGAGATACAGCCCCACTTTTAATATTAGTCGCTGTACGAGCAATTGCTCCAGTCGCCGGAATTCCGCCAAATAACGGGGTAACAATATTGGCAATCCCCTGACCGATAAGCTCTTTATTACTGTTATGTTTACTATTTGTCATACCATCTGCTACGACAGCGGATAAAAGAGATTCAATCCCGCCAAGCATCGCAATAACAAATGCAGGACCAATTAACTGTTCTATACGTGCTAATGTAATTTCTGGTATATCAAACTGCGGAAGTGTATTTGGAATCGTACCGTATGCTGTACCAATAGTAGGTACATGGCCTGAGAAAAATACAGTTGCAATTATAGTTGAAATAACAACGCCTACTAATGAACCTGGCACTTTCGGCAAAATCTTTGGTGTTGTGATTATAACAAAAAAGCAAATCAAAGCAGTTATAACACTATAAAAATCGGTAGTATTAATATGAGTGAAGAGTTCCTTCAGATTCGCTAAAAATCCCTCATGCTTTTTTATACCTGTTAAACCTAAAAAACTAGCAATTTGTCCCGTAAAGATAATAACAGCAATACCTGACGTAAAACCAATTGTTACAGGACGTGGAATAAACTTAATTAAAGAGCCTAGCTTGAAGATTCCCATAAGACATAAAATAATTCCAGCCATTAAACCCGCGAGTAGTAAATTTTCGTATCCATAGGTAATTACAACTCCTAAAAGAATCGGAACAAAAGCACCTGTAGGTCCTCCAATTTGATACTTCGAACCACCAAACAGTGAAATAAGTATCCCGGCAATACAAGTTGTATAAATCCCATACTCCGGCTTAACGCCAGAAGCTATAGCAAAAGACATAGCAAGTGGAATCGCAACAACTCCAACAATCATTCCCGAAAGAAGATCCTTTTGAAAATGCCCTAATGAATAGCCTTCAAACCTTCCCGTAAATAAACCTCTCATTACAAACCCTTCTTTTCTATTTTAATCAATCCGGATTACAAATACATTTCTCATTCCTTATACATGAAATCTTCATTTTTACAAAAGATTAATATTCACTATACGTTTTGCTTAAATGGCGCTCTAATTTACCTATATCGCCACCTTCTTGTACATAGGATTTCAATCTTTCCGCTAGCTGTTCTCCATCACGGCTATCTAGCTTCTTCGTATCAATAAACGATGTAATCCTTACCGTATCTGGAGTACTATCTCTACGAAACATTTGTCCTGGAATTTCACTCCAAAAACGATCCCATTCATCTAGTAATCCTATTTGGTCAAATAAAAAACCTTGCACCCCACACAACCAAGCTGTACAAGCTGTATTCCTTTGTTGACATCCAACTCCATCTTGTAAATGCTGGCATGAAAAACAACAAGAATTCCCACTGTTAATACAAACTTTACAAACGTGATAAGCTCCTGATAAGCGAAATATTTCAATCCCATGTTGGATGATGTCCTCTTTCTTTACTTCAATACTCAACCTATCCCTCCTTGCTTATCAGTTCACCTTCTACTTCATCTAGCTCCTCTAACATTGAAATCGTATCGATTAAATGGTTGTTAAAAATCTTCCGTGCAACAACCAATAAATCCACAATGATAGGATCTCGTAAAGAATATAAAACTCTTTTCCCATCTTTCGTACCAACAACAATATTTTTTGAGCGTAGTACACTTAACTGCTGAGAAACAGCTGATCCTTCCTTATTTAAAATAGCTTGGATTTCATTTACGCTTTTTTCACCTTCTGACAATAATTCTAAAATACCTATTCGCAAAGGATGTGCTAATGCTTTAAAGAAATCTGCTTTAAATTGTTGCATTTCGTTTCCCATTCAAACCCCTCCATTACCTATCCTCAATTTTGTAAAAGTATCATATACATCTTCAAATGTTTGAATATGTATATGATACTTTTAAAACTTCAAATTTTCAATACACATTTTGAAATATTAAATAAGACCCAGGTAGAGACATATACTATTCAATTACTAAAGATAAAAGCGCCTACCATATTATGTGTGACTAATATGGTAGGCGCTTAGTAATTTAATTTTTTTAGTTTTAGATCTTGATACTATTGGATGAGTAAAATTATTTATATAAATTTAATTCATTACAATAGTGAATTAGAATAATGACTTAATACTTGCTAAAACAGTAAGTACACCTACAATAATAACAAATACGTTACTCATTTTCCCTTTGTATTTAGCTAGTACTGGTACTTTTTGAATTGCATACATCGGTAATAGACATAAGATAGCAGCAACTAAAGGACCGCTTAGAGAATCAATAAGTCCAAGAATACTTGGATTTGTATAAGCAACAAACCAGCATGATAATACAACAAAAGTAAGGATTATTGTCTTAATTGTTTTTTCTTCAATATCTTTTCCACGCGATTTACCGAACTTAATAATCATGTCACGCATTACTTCAAATGCTCCGATATAATGGCCAAGGAAAGACTTTGTAATAGCCACAAAAGCAATAATTGGAGCTGCAATCGTGATTACAGGCGAATTAAGCTCATTAGCAAGATATGAAAGAATTGATAAGTTTTGTTCTTTTGCCATTTTTATATCATCTGGAGTCAAGCTCAATGCGCTACTCCAAACGAAGAACATAACAACAGCGAATGTCATGATATAACAAACCTTTTGTATTTGCGCACATTTCGCATCAGTGGCTTCGATTCCATACGTAGCTCTCTGTTTCACAACAAATGATGAAATCATAGGTGAATGATTAAATGAGAATACGATGATTGGTAGAATCATCAATATCGTCCCAAAATAGCCTGTTCCTGTTGAAGCAGTTGAAACAGCTGAAAAACTAAGCATTGACGTATTCCACTGTGGAATTAAAGATATTGCGATAAAAAGTAGAGAAACTATGAAAGGATACACTAACATACTCATTACCTTTACAGTAATATCTTGACCAAAATTTAGTATAGCGATAAGACCAAGAACTAATACAAGTGATAAAATAGCTCTTGGAGGTTCTGGCATGTGCAATTGATGCACGATAAAACTACTTGCAGTATTTGTAAGCGCAACCGAATACATTAGTACGATTGTATAAATTGAACCGAAATATACGATGTTAAAAATGATACTCGCTTTATTTCCGAAATACTCTCTAATTGTACCTGTGATCCCCTCATCAGCAGAATTAGAAGCATATATCATTTTAGCAAGTGCCCTATGTGAGTAGTACATAACTGGATATGCAAGCAATGTAATTAGTAGTAAAGATAATAAACCACCTGAACCTGCATTAATCGGTAAAAAGAGCACCCCTGCTCCAATTGCAGTTCCAAATAGACTGAGTGCCCATGTAGTATCCTGCTTATGCCACTTTTTCGGATCTGCATATTGCTCATTTTTTAGTGCGGTATTTTCAGCTTGAACTTCTATTTTCTTTGCAGTATTCCCGTTCATATAATAACTCCCCCTTGTATCTATTCCTGCCTCTCTCTTAATAGCTACCGAATATTTTCCTTTTTGGGAAAATGAATTCCTTACAAGTTGCCCCACATTGTATGTCCTTCATCATAATGAAACCAAATTGAAACATTCGCTAGTTAGCGTCCTAATATAATTGTTAGCGTTCACAAAAAAGTTTACTCGTAATATCCACTCTTTATATAAAGACCCCTTAAGAGAACAATATGGAATAGACTTCATAAATACGTTGCAACATTTCTAATAACAGTGTATTACTTTAATGGTTTCTCTTTTTTACTTTTAACAGTAATTTTAGCTAAACCGGCCCCTCTTCATTTGCGAGGCATTTCTTTCTCAATTCTATACATTAACTTTCATAACTTCGGTAGCACTGATGATATTGCTTACACAAGCCACTGAAGCACATTACATACATTTCGCCTCTAATCACACACCTTTCTTACTAAGAATCGCATTTTTTATATTTTCTCCAGAGATAATAAAATTTCTCTGGACGCCCTCATTATAACGTGTATATTTATAAAATTAATATTTTTATATTTTCAGAAATATTAATTGGATATAATTTTATATGGATAACTTTTTACAGTTCGTATGTAACCCTTGTTCCTATCGCTTAAAACTGAATGAATTAGCATAAAACACAGTCATATATTATTTATTCAAGTTACTCATTATAAAGATACTTATATTCTCCTTTGTCAAAAAAATTCATTTTAATAAAAAAAGATATTCTAATAAATAATTAACGTGGTTAAAAAGAAATATTTTTTTGAATATACCAACCAATTTTCAGGATATATATTATCAACATTGCATTCATATACATTTTTAGGAAGATACTTTTTTTCTTGATAGCAATAAGAGGACTGCTACCATTTTACAAAAAACTACGCTAAACGCAAAAAACAAAATAAGCTACCCATATCGGGCAGCTTATTTACATAACAATTGTTATCAGAGGTGTGCAAACAACTCAATACAATGTCATCTTAATTCCAGTTTTTTTAACTCTTCTTCAGGAATATCTCTATGTTTATAATGAATCGTTTTTACATCGTTTCCCTTTATGCGAAAAGTAATTGTATCCTCTCCATAAGGCGGATTGTGTGCACCCTCAAAGGTTTGAATTTGAACAGTTACATAGAAAATAGAGTTTATTTCGTCTTTTTTTATTTCAAGTATTTTTTCAGAGCCTCGATCCCATAGTTTTGGTTCCTTATAATAGTTTTCAACTTCTTGACTTATCCGCTCTAATAAGAGATTCATGACTACTTCTTTTAAAAACTGTTTTGGTACAGGTATTCTGTTGATTTTCTTTCTTTTCACATCTATAATTTTCCAAAAATCACCGCTCTTTTCAACGGTATACAGAACATTTGTACCATCTGCTTTCCAAAGATGAAAATAACCTTTATTTCCCTTAATATATAATCGTGGTTCATCAATCCACTCACCTTCTGTTTGGAATATCCCTAGAAACAGTTGAGTAAGTGGTGTTATCTTATAACCTAATTGATTAAAATCACCAAACGAATAAAGTTCATAACCGGTTAAATCTATGTCAAAGCTTTCATTTCTATTATTTTCCATTTTCACAATTGCTTGAGCGGAAATACAGGGTAATAAAAAACTCAGAAAACATATGATGCTAATTATTTTTATTTTCATACCATCAATCACCTCTTTTATTAAAATGCAACAAAAGAGGTAATATTATTGCTTAGCTTATTGCACGTTTCAACCTATTAAAAGCAAATCATGTAATCTTTAAAACCTCTCGTTAACTAGCTCTTTTATCGAGTTTAATTTTGAAGAAAGCTCAATAAACCATTCTTCGTCCCCTGTTAATAATGCTAGGTCTATCAGATAAAGGATTTGCTCCTTATTTATTACCTTTGATTCAGGAAGTTTGTTAACATGTTTACTAAAGAGTAAAATCGCTTCGTTTATTGTGTATTTGTCGTCACGTTTCACAATACTAACTGTAACTACATTTTCCACTTCATCAAGTGATACAATGTAACCAACTATGAATTCCCCCTCATTTGATATTCCACGAACCCAATCTCCTACTTTTAAAACTTGATTATTATTTGACATCATACTTTTTCACCTTCTTATAAATATTTTTTGTAGCGATAAAAAAGAAATAAAAACGAAATCAAACTGTAATATTTTCCATTACATTTAAATGGTAAGAACTTACTGCTCTATATAACAGGTAAGCCGCTTAACGTTCTTGATTGATAAGATCAACAACTTCTTTCATTGTATAGTTCTTTAAGTATTCACCTAGATGTTCTTCCGCACCTAAGAAAATAGTGAACAGGACTTTTTGCATATTCAAACCTACAATACACTGATCATTTGATTCAGGACACTTAGGCTGCAACGCACCTTCAGAGGTTATCTGATATATATGCCAGAGGTTAACTTCACTTAAATCTCGAGCGAAAATAAAACCGCCACCAGTCCCTTCTTTCGATTGTATAAACTTATGTTTTTTTAACAAACTTAGCACTTTGCGAATGCGTACTGGATGAACACCTGCACTTTCTGAAATAGCATTACTTGTTGACATCCGGTCTGGCTGTAAAGCTAAATAAGTTAAACTGTGTATGGCCAAGGTAAAGTCGCTGTTCATTGTTTTCCTCCTACGATCAAAAATATTGTTTCTCCTATATTAACATACTGTAGCCATAAACATTACAGATAGGTTAGTTGAACGTTAAAATATATAAGAACCACTCTTAGCATAAAGCAATAGATTCCATAACTTCATTTAGCTTTTTAAGTTAAACATACATTTACAGACTCCATTGTTTCTTCACTTGTTCTTCTGCCAACTGTTTAATTTTTGTCCATATCGTATCTTTATTTACAATAACATTTGTTTGATAATTTCTATCGTTATAATTAACTGTAACGCATACTTCTATCATTTCCTGCTTCCTCTCCTTTCAAATAAATTTCTTATCTATATTTAAGTCCTGAAAAGTCTTGGGTTTAGTTAAAACCTCTGACTTGTAACTTCACTTTTTAAATCAGCCAATTTAAAAGCCCCACTGTTTTTTGACTTGTTCTTCTGCCAATTGTTTAATTTTTGTCCATATCGTATCTTTACTTACAATAACATTTGTTTGATAGTTTCTATCGTTATAATTGACTGTAACACATACTTCTATCATTTTCTGCTTCCTCCTTTCATACAACTTTTCCTAAAAATATTACTTATTAATTAGCCAGCTTTTGCAGTTCAATGTTCAAAAATGTTCGAACGCTACGTGGTAAAAACTTGCGAATTTCTTCGTCATTAAAACCAATCTGTAATCTTTTCTCGTCCAGCATAATTGGGCGACGCAACATTAGCGGATGCTCAATTATTAATTTATAAAATTCATTCAGCGAAAGCTCATCTATATTTATATTTAAGTCTTGAAAAGTTTTGGATCTAGTTGAAATTATTTCAGTAGCACCCTCTTCAGTTAAACGAAGAATGGATTTAAGTTCATCGACTGTCATAGAATTGGATACGATATTTTTTTCAATATAATCAATTTGATTCTCCTCCAGCCATGCTTTCGCTTTTCGGCATGAACCGCAGCTTGCTGTTGTATATAAAACCACCATATTTCACTCACTCCTTTAATATTCTTTATGAAACTTCAATTTTAAATATCAGTCATTTAAATGTATTAAAAAAAATTACAGTTCAGAATCAAATTCACGTAATGTTATTTATTCGGCAATGTTTCATTTATCTCTATTGTTCATGCTACATTTTACAGACGATAACAACTCACTTTTAAAAATCTTACTGTAATTTTAAACTTAACAGTTCGATTAATCAACTGTTAAGTCTTGGATTCATTTTAATAACAGAACAAATTGTTCTCATGTAAAATTCCCCATAGCATGATGGCTCCTTCAAAGCACATTTCACGCATTTCTTGCTTACAAGTGCTATTATGGATTATATTCATCCTAATAAAAAGTACGCACTTTAAAGTGTTATAGGCACTAAAAAGTAACATATGCATTTTCAAGTGCCATTCTGCTTATTTCTCTCTTACATCGGTTATTATGACCGATATTTCGCACAATAAATAGTACGCACTTTAAAGTGTTATAGGCACTAAAAAGAAATAATTTTAGTATTACAACGGATGTAGGCTCACAACTGTAATCTAAATTCATCAAAGGAGTTTTTTTATGAAGACATATAATATTCCTGTAGAAGCGACTTTAGAAGTTATTGGTGGAAAGTGGAAGGTTGTTATCCTTTGCCATTTAAAGAAAGGAACAAAAAGAACGAGCGAATTAAAACGTTTAATGCCTGGTATTACACAAAAAATGTTAACACAACAATTACGTGAACTAGAAGAAGACGATGTCATCCAAAGAAAAGTATATGACCAAGTGCCACCGAAAGTAGAGTATTCTTTAACGGATTATGGTTCATCCCTAGGAGCCATACTCGATTCCCTCTGCACTTGGGGAGAAGTTCATCTTGAAAAAAACGGAAATACGTCTATGCTTATTACAGCTGAATAATCATTGTTCCTACTATATTGAAGAAACAAAAATAGGTTGAGGCAATACGTGCCCCCAACCTATTTTTTATGCCTCTTTATAACTTTTTGCGGTAATGACTGTTTCGAATTCAAAGGTTTCCGGTAAATGGTCGGCGTAAGAGTACTCAAAAGTGCGTCCATCCGTTAAGTAGGCCACTTGTTCAACCCTCATTAAGAAATCTTGATTTGTTAAGTTCATAAACTGCTTTTCTTTATTATCCGGGCGAATTCCTTTGACCCTTACAACGGATGTTCCCACTTCAAGACCTAGTTTATTTTGAATGTGTGCGTAAATCGATTCCTCTAAAACAGAAGCATCAACACCTGGGATAACCGAAATAGGCATCCATGTATGCTCCATAATCGTTGGGATACTGTGAATGATGCGGAGGCGAATGATTTTATATACAAAATCCCCTACTGAAATGCCCAATTTTTCAGCAATGATTTCCTCGGCTCCGACAATCGTAAATTCGATAATTTTACTTTCTACCTCACTGCCGTAAACAGCTTTCGTACCTGTTAAAGTTTGAATCATTCGTGCCTTTTCCTGCTGACGCCAATCTTGAACGACTGTTCCACTTCCGCGCCGGCGGATGATATATCCGTCTCTAACTAACAAATCCAGCGCTTTTTTAATAGTAAGGACTGAAACGCAAAATTCTTCAGCAAGGACGGGGCTACTTGGAATTTTTTCGTTAATTTTATATTCGCCGTCTAAAATTTGCTGTTTCATTTTTTGATAAATGCCGAGGTATTTTACTTGTGTTGATCCGCTTGCCATTTCTATACCTCCTTTATGCTGTATTCCCTCTTCTATTCATTCAAGTTTAAAGCCTCAAGTTTGTAAACTGAAGGTGATGGGGCAGCAAATCCATTTTCTAAGATTTCAATATTCGTTACCGCTTCTTCGTCTTTCACAAGCTTTGGTGCACCATTTACGATTGTTTCATACGCCGCATCATAGAAACGACCGTAATCGCCAAGTGGCGTTTTAATTTGTTTTTCAATCCAATCACCGTTTGCATTTTTATATTTAGCAACCCCATAGTACATCGGCGAATCTTCACCAAATCCTGCACTCTCAGGCATAATACCCGCTTTCAGATCATTTTCCTGCTGATCTTCACCATATTTAATAAACGATCCATTTGTTCCATGGACGATAAAGCGTGGATAATCTTTCGCTACAACATGGTTCGTTTTCAGTTTAATTTTCAGCTTATTTCCGTAATGTAGACCAACATCGAAATAATTATCAACTGCATCTTCCACTTCATTATTACGAATATCGTATGTCACCGTATCTGGACGGCCAAATAGTGAAATCATACGGTCCATCGTATGAATACCTAAACTATAAAATGAACCTTCTTCTTTTGGACCTTCGTGAGTGATTGAACCCGGACGGAAATAATCAATATGTGATTCAACCTCAACGATATCACCAAGGAATCCTTGTTCTACAACTTGTTTCACCGCTAAAAAATCACCATCAAAACGGCGGTTTTGATAAGGCATAACTACTACACCTTTTTCTCGCCCTAAAGCTAACAATTCTTTCGCATGTTCTACTGTATCGCAAAATGGTTTTTCAACGATAACTGATTTTCCAGCAAGTATAACTTTTTTCGCTAATTCGTAATGTGTATGTGCTGGCGTACAGACCGTCACCACTTGAATTTCTTTATCATTCAACAATTCATCCAAATCAGTAGTGAAACTAACACCTTTTTCCTTATATGGAGCCGCTAATTCTTCATTAATTTGGCGAGCAAAAATCGTTTTTACTTTTATATTTTCACGTGTATTTACATACGGTAAGTGATAGCGGTTAGCTGATTTTCCAAATCCAATAAAGCCCATTGTTAATGTCATATTCTTCAACTTCCTTGCTCATAAATTTTTGATTCTACATTTATTATATATTTTTATTATTAAAAGTATATAGTTTTGATTTTAAATATATATAATAAATAAAAAAGTCGGGATACAAATCATTTCGATTTTCATCCCGAATTTTTACTTCAAATTATGGATTTATAAATTTAAACATTGTTTAAGTGCTATTAGATTACACTCTTATTCATACATATAAGAACGTGTCATCGGAATTGTATCGTTAATACCTTTTGTAAATACAAATTGATGTAAATCAATATTACCTGTGAAGAACGAAGCTGCACATGCATTTAAATATAAGCGCCACATACGAATGAATCGCTCATCTTTCGTTTTGCGAACTTCCTCCAGTACGTTTTCAAAATTTCGGGCCCAATGTTGTAATGTTTTCCCGTAATGTCTGCGTAAGCTTTCCACATCAACAATGAAAAATTGTTCGTTCGTCATGTTCGTGATTAATTCGTTAACAGCAGGAACATATCCGCCAGGGAATATATATTTTTCAATCCAACCATTCGTAGCACCACCATTGGCCGGAGAAGTAATACAATGAAGAAGAGAAATTCCACCATCGTTTAGCAGTTCATTCACTGTCTCAAAGTATTGCGTAATGTTGTCTTTTCCTACATGTTCAATCATACCTACACTAACAATTTTATCAAATTTACGATTCTTAATATCGCGGTAATCCAGTAAAGATACTTCAACTAAATCTGTAAGTCCCTCTTGTTTAATTCGCTCGGAAGTCTTAGCATATTGTTCCTCACTTAACGTTACTCCCATCGCTTTCACACCGTACTGCTTAGCGGCAGCTGTAATAAGCTCACCCCACCCGCAACCAATGTCTAATAGTGTATCACCTTTTTGAAGGTTCAACTTTTTCAAAATATGATTCACTTTATTATGCTGAGCTGTCGTTAAAGAATCTTGCTCATTTTGAAAATATGCACAAGAATATGTCATTGTTTCATCAAGCCACAATTTATAGAAATCGTTCCCAATATCATAATGATGAGCAATATCATCTTTATTTTTTTGTTTTGAGAAATTCCATTTACTTTTGAAATATTGCAACTTACTATCACCTAAAAAGCTATCCTGCCTTCTATAAATAGATTGAATTGCTTTTTCAAGATCCCCCTCTATTTCAAGGTCCCCATTCATATATGCTTCACCAAATGCAATAGAAGGATCCTTAGCAATCTCTTTTTTTGAAAGTGGCTTATGGAATGTTACATGAAATGGAGGTTCCCCTTCTCCATATTGGATTGTTTCTCCATTCCAAAGTGTAATTTGAACTGGATCTGAAAAAAGATTTTTGAGTATTTTTTTATAAAAAAGTTCTTCAACCATATAAACATCTCCTACTAAAAAATTGAACAAAAAACTATTCTAGTTAATAAGTCTTTTCGAACATAGCTTAAAACCGTTACGACTTCTTACTACGAGTGTCATTATAAAACGGTTATATGATGAAGCATAGTACGTACTTTAAAGTGATGAAGGCACTTTTAAGTACCTATAAAAACTTTAATCAATTATTCATCACGGCTAAAACAGCTGCTATTTTGGTATAGATTCTTACTTTTCACCGTAGTAACTTTCTAAAGTTTTATACTGAAAAAACACCACCTCTTCATTGGGTGGTATTTCAATATTACATATATAGATTTCACTTAACTTCACTATTTTTTCTATCTATGCATCGTTCTCCCCATACTGTTAATTGGTTTAATACATTTTGTAAAGACCAACCATAATCAGTTAAGGAGTATTCTACTCGAGGTGGAATTTCTTTATAGATTTTACGTGTAATCACACCATCTTCTTCTAACTCACGTAATTGTTGCGTTAACATTCTAACAGAAATTTCAGGAATCAAACGTTGCAACTCACTCGTTCGCTTCGTTCCTTTCGTTAAGTGACATAAAATGACGACCTTCCATTTTCCCCCGATAATTTCTAAAGTTGCTTCTATCGGTATATTATATTGTTTCACTCGGGTCTCCCCTCCTTTTTTCTAAATTCCTTCTCTATTGTTACGTAAAAATAAATAATTTTCTATACGGCACATTTTAGTTCCTACAGCACAAAAAAGTACCTATATTACCAAAAAGTAATTATGCCGTTTAAAAATCTCCCTATATACAAAAAGAAAAAACGAACGTATTCTCGTTCGTTTTTTTCTTGTTTATTCTGCTGTAATGAGCATAGACGTGTTGCCATTCTTTTCAAGATGATGTTCTCCCCAGTTACAAAGAGAATCGAGTATAGCATCTAAAGAATGACCGTATTCCGTTAACGAATACTCTACTTTTGGCGGCACTTGGTTATACACTTTTCTCTCGATTACACCGTCTTCTTCTAATTCACGTAATTGTTGCGTTAACATCTTTTGTGTAATACCAGACATTAATTGTTTTAATTCGCAAGTTCTCTTTTTGTCTTTCTTTAAATGACAAAGGATTACTACTTTCCACTTTCCACCGATAACCTCTAAAGTCGCCTCTACAGGAATATTGTATGTTTTCATATAAAAATCTCCTTTAATAATGTTATAAGGCAATTAAGCTAAAGATTTAAATATTACTTTTAAGTATCTATAGCACCTTAAAGTACGTACTTTTTACCCTGTTAAACATGTTTCATAATAGCATACGTAAACAGCAGATGAGTAGTACGGCACTAAAAAGTACCTGTATTACTTTTTAGTATCTATATTACTTTAAAGTACGTACTTTTCATTATGTAAAATACATTTCATAATAGCATTTGTAAGAGTTGAGTGAGTCATGCAGTGTTAGAAATTACCCATGTTATCTTTTAGTGCTAACGTACTTTTTTAACTGTTTATATACTTTTATCATGCCTTTTGTCAGACGATGAAATGACATGTTTTCATTTTCACATCCATTCACAATGATGAATTAATTTTTAAATACATTTTAGGGGGATATTTATAATGAGTAAATTACTAAAAGAAAAAATTGGTTTTGGTACAGCACCACTAGGAAATATGTACCGTAATATTCCAGAAGAAGAAGCAATCGCTACAGTGGATGCTGCTTGGGATAATGGCGTTCGTTACTTTGATACAGCTCCACTTTATGGATCTGGCTTAGCGGAGATTCGTCTTGGTGAAGCACTATCAAAAAGAAATCGTGATGATTACTTTTTAAGTACGAAAGTAGGTCGAACGATTTCAGATGAACTAGAAGATCCATCTGCACGTGATTTAGGTGAAAAAGGCGGACTGTTCGAATTTGGCCGTAAAAATAAAATGATCAATGACTATAGCGCAGACGCAACACTTCGTTCTATCGAGCAAAGTTTGAAACGTTTAAAAACAGATCGTCTAGACTTTGTTTTCATTCATGATTTAGCACAAGACTTTTATGGTGATGAGTGGATTTCACAATTTGAAATCGCTCGAACAGGAGCATTCCGTGCACTAACACGTTTACGTGAAGAAGGAGTCATTAAAGGCTGGGGGCTAGGAGTAAACAAAGTAGAATCAATTGAACTTATGCTTGATTTAGAAGAAGCGAAGCCAAATATATCCTTACTAGCTGGTCGTTATTCATTATTAGACCACGAGCGTGCCTTACAACGAGTAATGCCTGCAGCTGTTAAGCATAATATGGATATTGTTGTTGGTGGCCCATATAGCTCAGGTATTCTTGCTGGAGGCGCTCACTTCGAATATCAAAAAGCATCGCCAGAAATTATTGCAAAAGTTGAGAAAATCAAAGCTCTTGCAGATCGTCACGAAATTAGCATCAAGGCTGCTGCATTACAATTTTCATTAGCGAATCCAGCAGTTGCTGCTGTTGTTCCTGGTGCAAGTAAACCAGAACGAATTGTAGAAGATCAAAACGCCTTAAACACAATAATTCCAGCAGCATTCTGGGAAGAAATGCGCGAACAAAAACTAGTAGCACCCAACGCACCACTACCAATCAACGTAAAATAATTTGAAACCTTAATTAGTAGGGCAATCCCCCACTGATTATTTGCTCGCAAATATCGAGATAAAAAGGAGCATAATGAACATGGCACATATTACTACATCTATGGAAATTTTCGGTTCACCTGAACAAGTATGGCAATTAATCGGAGGATTCAACTCCCTTCCAGACTGGTTACCTTATATACCGAGCAGTAAATTAACGGAAGGCGGTCGTGTACGTCATCTAGCTAATCCAGATGGTGATACAATTATAGAACGCTTAGAAGTATTCAATGAGAAAGAACGCTACTACACGTATTCAATCATGAATTCACCATTCCCAGTCACTAATTATCTATCTACAATCCAGGTGAAAGAAGGTACTGAAAGTAACACATCGTTAGTAGAGTGGTCTGGTACTTTCACTCCTGTAGAGGTTAGTGATGAAGAGGCAATTAATCTGTTTCATGGTATTTACAGTGATGGACTGAAAGCATTGCAGCAAGCATTTCTAGACTAACTACTAAAAACAATAAAAAGCAAAGCGATATCGCTTTGCTTTTTTATAAAATCCCTTTTAACTTTTCACCAATTAACTTCGCTACATACTTATAGCCTTCTGGTCCAAAGTGTAATCCATCTTTTTCATCATTTTCTAGAAACCTTTTATAATTCCGTTCTTGAATCATTTCAGCATACAAATTTAGAAAATAACTTTCTGTTTCTTTCGTCACTTCCTCTGCGACGTCTGCATACTGACCGAGCACTTCATTTGTTCTATTATGCTGTCGTTCTTCATCAACTGGTGCAGGACTAATCAGTAATACTTTATTTGATGAAATCTGTTTCACAATCTGCTCTAAGTTTTCTTTATATTCCTGTAGTGACGTTTGTGAAAAAGATACCGCATCATTCGTGCCAAGAAAAACTGTTACAAAATCTGGTTTATATGATAATACATCTTCTTTAATCCTTTTTAACGCATCAAACGTATTATCACCTGGAACACCTGCATTCACTACTTTCCAATTCGGAAACATCTCTCCCAAACGTGGTGTTAACCTCGGCGTTCCATTGAAGAACATTTCATCAGCTGTAATACTATCCCCAAAGCATACTAACGTTTTCATAAAACTAACTCTCCTTTTACGTATGAAACAACTTTCCTTCTACCGCCTTAATATATCTTTCAGCAGAACGTTCCACTGCCTCATTTGCATGTTCTTTTACTACTCGATGAAAAGCGTTGTATAACCGATTAAACTGTAACGGCTTCACTCGATTCACCATTTCTTCCACTTTTCTCGCTGGTAATGGAATTAAGTTTGGATAGCTGTACATGAAGCTTACCCATCGCTCATCCGCTACAACTTGAATAATATCACCCGTTAACAAAATCCCTTTTCCATCATTACCTTCTTCCCAATGTAAGACAGATCCACCTTTAAAATGACCTCCTAAACGATAAATGACCAAGCCATCAGCTAATTGTAAAGACTCACCAGACCAATAAATAATACGACTACTTGGGCGCATTACCCACTCTTTATCATCTTCGTGTATATAAATTGGTACATCAAATGTTTCTGCCCATTCTACTTGCGTTGAATAATAATGCGGGTGAGATAATGCAATTGCATCTAATCCACCAAGCTCTTTTATTTTCGTAATTGTCGTTTCATCTAAATAAGTAATACAGTCCCACAGTAAACGATATGACTCTGTTTTCACTACATATGTCGTTTGACCGATCGCAAATCCTGGTTTTGTTGTAATACTATAAAGCCCATTTTCCTCTTCGATTATTTCATTTTTATATGTATCACTTGTTTGTAAGCTTTCTAGTGTCGTCCAAGATTGCCCTTTCGGATTCACATATTGTCTCTCTTCATCACAAATATGACAACTCACCGGTTCTTCTACACTCGCTGCATACTGCACGCCACACGTTGTACAAACAAAATTTTTCATCATAATTTCCCCTGTCCCTAAATTTTTATTAAGCTGATTTTCGTTGATACTGATCTGCTTTTTTGTTTTCAATTAATAAACTTATAAAAGTAAGGAAATAAACAGCTGTAACCGATAAGGGAATTACAGTGAATCCTTTTTCGCTTCTGAAACATTCATCTCACTATCTCCCCAAAAATATTTGTACTATAAAGTCACCTCAACCTCGCCCATCCAATAACGCCAAGCTGCTAAATAATTTTCTAAATCTTTCGGGTGGTGCCTTAAACATGTATCTATACGCAAATATAATCCTATGACTATTTCTTCATATAAATCACTTTCTTTTTTATGAAATACACACTGTTTCATCGCATAATGAATTGTTTCTTTTGTTACATCTTCCGGGGTTGAACAGAATGCATAAATTAAATCGTATATAGGATCTCCTAACACTGGTAAAGGATCAATTACACCATGCAGCTTATTCCTTTGAAATATAAAATTATGAAATCCAAGATCACCATGTAATAAAAATGGCTGATTTATTCCAGTCCCCCTACTTGAACTATTTGCTAATTTAAGAACCGTTCTATACTCTTCTTCACTTATGTAACGTTTTACATTTTCATAAGCTTCCATCACATTTGTCGTTAAAAATTCATTCCAAGATTGAACCGGGCTTTCTTTCCATCCCCAGCCACTCGCCTTTTGAACTATTTCATACTTATTAATAGCCTCTTTTACAAGAGTGCTAAGCGTACTTCGTTTATGTCCTCGTTCGCACGAAGTACTACCTTCAAGGAAAGAATACACAATATATGTATATAAAGGCTCCTTATACAAAAGCTTTGAAAACAAAGTATTCCCCTCATAAAAAGAAAGAAAATAGGCTTCTTCACGTATTACTTCCTCTTCATTCAGCTTTACAACGTATTTTCCGTCCAATAAATATACAGTACTTGTCGTTCCTCCGTTCAGCACTTTTATGCTATTTGGATAATGTGAAATCACGTTCTCCTTAACTAGTTGTGCCGCAATTATTGAAATGTCCATTCCCTCACCCTTTAATCTCGAAGATTCCCGCAATTCAAAAGACAACTTTACTATTATTTGACAAACAAATAGGAAATCCCTTCAAAAATCTTAATATAACAAAAAATCACTTACTTTTATATTTCAAAAATAAGGAAATACTAACAACAACGTTACATACATATAGGAGGACAATATGAAACCTGAATTTTTAAAAGCTGTACATGATGCCATCGGAAATGTCGAACACATTCATATAGAGGAAAGCGGTGCTGACAGCTTACTTATCCATCATGATGATGCACAGCAGTTACAACAAGTCGCTAAAACGCTAGAAAATAACAATTTTCGCTCTGCTTTAAGAACAACTGGAGATGCTTCGTATATTGAAGTATTGAACAGATAATGAAAGTCCGGATGTATGCCGGGCTTTCTTTTTTATCCCGCATTAACGGGCAGTAAGACCCTCACCTCAAAATTCAACGGAAGCAAAGAAGTTAGGTGGGGGATCAACTGCCCGTAAAAGCCCGATTGGTTCAACTAATAATCAGTGGGGATGCCCCACCCACTGATTAAAGTTTCACTTTATATTGAAACTTCAAATTCTTTTACATACACCGCTGTTCCAGCAATATCAATTTGTAAATTCGCATTCCCTTCAACTTTCGTTACATACACCGTTACACGACCATCTTTATGTATTTCCTGTCCTTGTTCAACAATTAACTCCATTTCATGGTCAAAATCTTTTTCCAAATACATCGCATAATACGCCCCCATTACACCTGAAGCTGTTCCTGTCACTGGATCTTCTATTGTTCCAGCATAAGCCGATGAGAAATGACGTCCATGCATTTGTGCTAGTTCATCATAAGTTTCTAGACAAACTGGATGAATAGAAGCGTTAGGTATTTCTTTTAATACTGATGGAAACATCTCATTGTTAGGCTTCATTCTCTCACACGCATCTAGATTTTTAATCGGTACAATTACAGTCCAGTTCCCCGTACTTCCATATACAATCGGTAAACTTACATCTAAATCATTTACTTCTAAACCGATACTATGAGCTAATTCTTCTGTTGAACCTGTAAATTCTTTAAACTGAAGTGCTGCCTGCCTCATTTTAATAAAGGCTTCTCCATTTTCTTTTACACCTATTTGTATCGGTAAAATCCCAGCCTTCGTTTCAATCGTAAGGTTATTTTTCTCTTCTAATAACCCTCTTTCACGCAAAGCAAATATTGTTGCAACTGTCCCATGACCACATAAATCCATTTCAAAACCAGGTGTAAAGTAGCGCATTCTTATATCTCCTACTTCTGAGGAAAGAACAAAAGTTGTTTCGTTATATCCAACTTTTTCAGCAATAATTTGCATTTCCTCTTCCGTTAATCCATCTGCCTCTAATACAATACCTGCTGGATTCCCCATATTTGGTTTATTCGTAAATGTGTCATAATGAAATACGTTTATAGTCTTCATTTTCTTTTCTCCTAACCTTCTTTAAAAATTTTATAATAAAGCTCTATCTCCGTTTTCAACGAACAATTATTTCTCCAAAATATTCTCTGCATCTTTTCATTTGAAGTATGTGTGCTTCCGATGTAATAAGTAGCCCCTATTTCCTTTAACATATGTAAAGATTGAAGATGCAGCCGGGAAGCAATTCCTTTCCCACGATAATAAGGCATTACTCCAAAGTAAAATAATCGTCCTTCACTTTCTGTTCCAGTTTCTATATGCGGTATGGACATACCAATCGGCTCATTTTTATCATAAAAAACAATACATGACTTTTCCCAGCCCTTACCTAACTCTGTTTGTACAGAATAAAAATGTTCATCGATAGTTAAAATTGAAGTTTGATTCCCTGAACCCGACATACATTGTTCCCAAATATATTTAAAATCTTTTTCCGATAACGTTCCTTCTGCTATTGATCGATATGTATATTGTCTTTCAAGCTCTTCTACATTGTTCAATTCTCTACATACTTCTATCTTTGCGGCATACAAAGAAAAACCGGCATCAAGTAACACTTTTGCGCTTGAGTTATGACTACTAAACCTTTTGTTTAATACAATACTCGCTCTTTTTAACTCCCAATTAAAACAAACCTCTTCAAATCTACTTATCTTTTCTTTATATGTTTGTACGTTATACAAAACGTCTTCTTCGATTTCTTCAATCGTTACTGCATTTGGTAAGCCATTTAATACTTTTTTAGAAGGGCCAAACAGATTCTGAATGATTGCAAGATCATATATCACCATTTTAATTCACCTACACCTGGCTCAATAAACTTGCCTGAAACATCCTCGTTTGAATCTATTACCCAATCATATATATTTTTTGCTCCTTTAGCCGGAGTCATATTCGCATCTAAAGCACCAATGTCAGTCTTTAATTTTCCAGGGTGAATAGCAGTTACACGAATTCCTTTATCCTCAAACTCTTGTTGTAAACAGAGCGTTAACATATTTTGTGCAGCTTTAGCAATTCGATATGAATATGAAAACTGACCTTGTGGAAACTCTTTGTTCGCCATTTTATGCAATGAACCTAACCGAGAGGACACATTTATGATTCTCGGATGATCCGATTTAGCTAAAGCCATATATGTACCTTTTACAGCTCGAATTACACCTAAGCAATGAATATTAAATAAGTCCGTTAACTCTTCTGAATTTGTATGTAAAACCTCAGTCTCCTTTCCAGTAATTCCTGCGTTATTGATAACTAGATCAATATACTCTGTATATTCCTCAATCTGATTTTTCATTTGCTCCGTACTCTCATCAGCCGATAAGTCTGCCAATATAGGAAAACATCTACAACTAAACATTTGCTTCAATTGCGTTACCGCAATCTTAGTTCTAACTAACGGATAAACAATATGCCCATTTTCATGAAATACTTTTACTAACTGTAACCCTAACCCGCGATTTCCACCTGTAATTAGAACCCTCATATATCCATCTCCTTATTTTTAAAATAAATAAGAAAATCTATCCACTTACCATTCTCTAAAGAAAACGCCTCTCTCTTGCATTCAAAAGAAAAACCTGCTCTTTCCGCAAGACGAACGGATGGCTCATTATCAACACGTATATGTAATTCAATTCTATGAAAATAAAGACGATTAAAAAATAACGGTAACGCAGCTTTTACACTTTCTTCCCCATATCCATTTTTCCAATATTGATTATGAATTGAGTAGCCCATCATTGCCCACTGATAATCCATACGTAAAATCTTTATAAGTTCTAGCTTTCCAATATTAGCTCCGTCTTCTTTACGAAAAATGCCTAATACATACATCTCATCTCGATGTGCTGCTTCATCAAAGCCTCTTATCCATTCCGTGAACCATTCTTTTGTTGATGATGCCATAACTTGATAACCATCGTCATATTTATACTGGGATGGTAACCTCTTATTAAATCCATCTAACCAACTTTCATAATCATCATTTTGGAACGGACGGATCATGAGTCTCTCTGTCTCTACCTCTAATAGCGGCAGCTTCATTTACATCTCTTCCCTTTATTAATATTTAAATATTCTTTATTATCTTACACAAAATACAAAATCTAGTAAATTATTATGTTTTTGATAAACAAGGTTCTATTAAAATGCAAAAGGAAACCCTGTTCTAAAGGTTTTCCTTTTGTCATCATACTCTATTTAAAACCTTGTATTCTGTCTTTAATATTCCATACACATCAACATCTTCATATGTATTTAATAAAAGTCTATTCTGTCTTAATGTGCCTTCTTTACGTAAGCCCGACTTCTCTAACACTTTAATTGATGATCGGTTTCTAGAAATGGCAGATGCCCAAATTTTATTTAACCCTAATTCGATAAAGCCAAATTGAATCATTCTGTTTACAGCCTCAGTTGCAAAACCCTTTCCCCAATAATTCTTACCAATCCAATAACCAAGTTCACCTCTATTGTTACCCTTGTCAATTCTTAGTGTAATTGTACCTACAATTTCTCTTGATTCTTTAGAGACAATTCCTAAAGGATATTCGATTCCTTTCCTTATAAGTTCTGGTTGCATATCAACCCAATCTTGCGCGAACTCTAATTTATATGGGTGTGGAAGCCCAAGAATATTAGCTAATTCCTTATCATTAGCTAACTCTTTAATTCTAAACACGTCATCATTAGTAAAAGGTTCTATACATAAATGCTCAGTTTCTAATTTTATAGCCATAGTTTCTCCCCCTAGTACTGAAATTAGTTAGCTCCCTTTATTTTCAATATTGCACTAAAAAAACATAAAAGGTTTTAAATATTTACAATATCCACCAACAGAATCATAAACAAAAAATCCAGTTATGCTTTATACATAACTGGATTCCTCATCATTTAATCGTTTTTATTTTACAAGTACATTTTCTCTTAATTCCCTTTTCAATACTTTTCCTAAAGCATTTTTCGGTAATTTGTTCATAAATACAACTTTGGGTATTTTATAACTTGCCAGTTTTTCTTTACAATGCTGTATAATTTCTTCTTCTGTTAAAGACGTTTGCATATCTTTTACAATGTACGCAGTCGGAACCTCTCCCCAAAAGTCATCTGGAACTCCAACTACTGCAACTTCTAAAACACCATATATTTCATGAATGACATCTTCTACTTGGTCTGGATATACATTGTCACCACCACGTATAATAACGTCTTTATATCTTCCCATAATATGCAGGAATCCGTCGTCATCTATCATGCCAGCATCGCCCATGTTAAACCAATTATCTTTTACTACCTTCTTTGTCGCCTTTTCATTATTCCAATACCCTTTAAACATGTATGGACTTCTTACATGGATCTCTCCAACTTCATTTGTTGTTAGTTCATCACCTGTTTCTGGATGAACAATTTTCACCTCTACATTTTTCAAGGTTTTTCCTACAGACGACATCTTTTCTTTTCCCATCATTGGATGCCACGATGTTACAACCCAACCTTCTGTACTACCATAGCCTTGCACCATATATATTCCTTTTTCCATATATTTTTGAATGAGTGTTTCTGGCACTTTTGTTCCACCGCTTTGTGCTACTTTAAAAGTAGCAATGTTACGTTCTTTTTTATTTAGTTCATCAAGCATATAGCTATAAACAGCTGGAAATGCAAGCATCGTAGTAATTTTCTCTTCTTCAATCTTATCCCAAATAAGAGTAGGATTCGAATCAGCTAAGAAGATCATCGTAACACCATGATAAATGCAATTTAAAATAGAAAGCACGCCACTCATATGAAACAATGGATGGACGGATAAAAAGCGTTCACCTGCTGGAATTTCTCTTTGTCCTGCAATCTCCTCAAAATAATGATGTAAGTTTTCATGTCCAATTACACATGCTTTCGCCTGTCCAGTCGTTCCTGAAGTAAATAAGTAAATTGCATCATCATCTTCATAAACTTCTATGTCCGGTTCTGTCGTTGGCTGTTTTTGCAACTCTAATTCAAATGAACCAAAGCCTTCTTTTGTCGTTTGAATTACATAAGGAATTTCTTTCACAGCATCAACCTTTAATAACACTTCACTAAATTCTTCATCAATAACTAACACTTTTAATTTTGCTTCTTTTACTATCGTTTCTAATTCATAAGTAGTAAGTTGATGGTTTAGCGGAATAAATACCGCTCCAATTTTTAAACTTGCCATCATAACACTTGGAAACGGGTGATTATTTTTACTAAGTATTCCTATACGATCCCCTCTTTGTACACCGTTATGTAACAAACAGTGTGCAAGCTGGTTTACTCGTTCATTATACTGTTGAAACGAATACCTTTTCTCTCCGCCTACAAGCGCTTCCAAATTTGGTGATTGTATTGCTCTTTTTTGTAATAATTTTTGCATCGTTCTCAAGTAAAACTCCCCTTTATATATGTTAGGTTTTTTATTTTACCAGATTAATTATTAATTTACTAAAGATTACACTTAGTGAATATAAAATATATAAAAAACAGTCATTTACTTCACAAGTAAATGACTGTTTCTCCTTATATATTAGAATACTTTTTGTTCATTACATATTGCACATACTCAGGTGCACTTTTATCAATCTCTTCATCACTTAATTTATATTCAGCACCATATAAATAAAATGAAGGTATAAATTTCATGTCTGTATATAAGCAAGTAGCTTGGAATGGTTTCGTTAATTCATCCATCGTGATTCCACTATTTTCATAATCTTTTTCTAATCCACCTATCGAAATAGCTACACCAAATTCTTTTCCTTTCACTTTATCCCCTTTTGATCCGTACGCAAATCCATATGTTAATACATCGTCAAACCATTTTTTCAATAATGGTGGGGAACTGTACCAGTAAAGCGGAAATTGGAATATATATCTGTCATGTTCTACTAATAACTTTTGCTCTTCTTCAATATTAAACTCCCAATTCGGTGCCACTTTATATAATTCATGCACCGTAATCTCATCCGAATGTTTCTCAAGTTCTTCTATCCATCTTTTATTAATTTTTGATTTTTCAATTTCAGGGTGTGCTACAATTACAAGTGTTCTCATCATTTCCATCCCCTTTATAAATTATCAATCCTTTACGTATTAGTATGAATGCGTTACATATAATTGAAAAGTACGTACTTTCAGGTGCTATAGGAACCTTGAGGTACCTTTGGAGGTGTTATATGAATCAAAATGATGACTGCCCAATTGCAACGACTCTCGATGTAATCGGTGGAAAATGGAAAGTTCATATTTTATGTGTTTTGATGGATGGAAAAATGCGTACAAATGAAATCCGACGGGAAATCCCAAACATTACACAAAAAGTTCTTACACAACAACTTCGGCAACTTGAGGCTGATGGGATTATCCATCGTACTGTATATCAAGAAGTACCACCAAAGGTTGAGTACACAATAAGCGAATACGGGAAATCTTTAATGCAAATTATGAATGAACTATTTGAGTGGGGAAAAGATCATCAAATCAAAAGATTACATGACTAAAACAACACGATGAACTTCGTTAAGTCTTTTATGTCAAAAATCCTCCTAAAACTTTATAATAGCGTACTGTCACATGTCATTGACCTAAGATTGTAAAGTCCCCCAAATGGAATTAGGGGAAGTTAATCAACATGAGGCGTACCAACGATTGATCAAGATATAAAAAAATACTCCTTAAAAAGTTAAAACGCTATTCTCTCTGTAAAAACATAGGAAAGAATAGCGTTTTTTATTTTGAAATAGAAGTCAGCATTTAAACTAAACATGCTAATATTGATTTTGTGCGATTGTCAGTTACCTCATAATAAATTTCTAATCCTTTTCGAGTACCTGTAACCATTTTAGCAGCTTTTAATTTAGATAAATGTTGACTAATTGTACTTTGAGGCATTTGTAAATCCCCATACATTGTTGTTACATTAGTAGGACCTTTTGCAAGCATTATTTTTACTAAGGATAAACGAACAGGATGTGCCAATACCTTTAGTACTTCAGAGATTTCTTCAAACATTTCTTTTTGTTCTTTCATCTTATTTTCCCCTTTTATATACATATTTATGTTATCCATATATATAATTCGAAGGTATGTACGATTTTATGTCCGTCATTTTAAAAAAAATATAAAAAACTTTTTTCCGAAACTAAAGGAGTATCTTAACATAATGTCTCACTATCAGAACTCTTATAGATACAGACGTATCTACTCTATACTCAACTCACTAAAATCAGTAAAAAAGAGAGCAGATAACCCGCTCTCTTAAGATGCCTCTTTATGTTCCGTGGAATGTTTTACACTTCCCATTCTCTTTAGCTTATTCCACCCCACCGCCACTCCTCGAATCGATGAGAATATAGATTTAATGACAACATAAGTCATAAATTGGCGATAAATAAAGCGTTGTAAAATTAACCATACTAATGGTTTCGGATTCTCATTTTCTAATTTAAATGCAAACAGAGAAGCGAGAAGATCCATTAAAAAGAATACAAAATAAAATCCTAAAACTTTTAGCGGATCACTACTAAATAGTCCCACAATCATTAATATATCTGCAAAAGGAGCAATGAATTGGAGAACATATTGGAATAACCACATATTTGGCAATGCGATAAATCCTAATGTTTTATGCTTTGAATTACATAACGCTTTTCGATGTTTCCAAAGACATTGAAGTGTACCATATGACCAACGATATCGCTGTTTAATGAGACTTTTTACATCTTCAGGTGACTCCGTAAAAGCATAAGCCTTTTCTTCATATACAATTCTATGTCCTTGACGTAAAAATGTAATAGTAAGATCGGTATCTTCTGCTAATGTATCTTCGCTTAAATATCCAGATTCAACAACATTCTTCTTACGCCATGCCCCGATAGCTCCTGGAACGACTGTAATACAATTTAACTCATCAAAAGCTCTGCGTTCTAAATTAAACCCTGTTATATATTCAACATGTTGCCAAGTAGTTAACAAGTTTCGTCTATTCCCCACTTTGACATTACCTGAAACTGCTGCTACATTTTGATCTTCAAAGTGTCTAACCATGAGAGAAATGGCGTCTTGCGCAATAATAGTATCCGCATCTAAAGTGACAATGATCTCTCCTCGCGATTGTTGAAACCCTAAGTTCATTGCCGATGATTTCCCGCCATTTTCTTTCTGAATGAAACGAACTTTAGGGTGTTTATAAAATGTTTCTTGCATTACTTTTGACGTACCATCTGTCGATCCGTCATCCACAACAATAACTTCAAACTCTCTATAATCGCTATCCAAAATTGAGCGAATTGTCTTGGCTATCACCTTTTCTTCATTATATGCTGCTATGACAACACTAACAAAAGGTTGATAGGACGAATGAATAGAGTGAGATAGCGTTTTTCTTTTCTGCTTCCATGCAAAATAAATTAAGAATAAGAATCGAAAAATACCTAATCCAATAGCAACATAAAAAATAATTGTTAATATATGTTTAAAATATCCCGCCCCTGAAAAGACAGCTTTATTGTAAAGTAAATATTGCTCACCCTCTGAAGAAACAGGAGGCATAATTTCATCTCGTTCTTTATTCATTAAATTTGAAATTGTTACAAAACTATATCCATGCTTTTTAAGTTCTTTAATAATAATTGGCAGCGCCTCTATTGTATGGGTACGATTCCCTCCTGCATCATGGAGAAGAATAATATTTCCCTCTCCCTTATAAACGGGATTAAGAGCACGCTTTACTAATTCATTTGTTGATGGTGTTGCCCAGTCTTCAGGATCCACTTTTTCCGCTACCATTGTATAGTTCATATTTTGCGCACGTAAAATAGGCAATATTTCATTTGACGAATCTGGGTTAGCATCGGCTTCATATGGCGGTCTAAATAAAACCGTAGAATGTCCAGTTACTTCCTGAATTAAACGTTGGGTCGTATTAAGTTCTACTTTTGTTCGTAGTAAAGACGTATCAGCTACGTTAGGATGCTTGAAAGTATGATTGCCAATTTCATGCCCCTCATCGTATATTCTTTTTACAATACTAGTATTTAGTTGCGCGTTTTCACCAAGTACAAAAAAAGCAGCTTTTATTTTATTCTCTTTTAATATATCTAAAATTTCCGGCGTATATTTCGGGTCTGGTCCATCATCAAATGTTAATACTACTTGTTTCCCCTTTGGTTTTCCATATCGTTGTACTTCGTATGCAGTTGGTAAGGATTGATATACTTCATCTGTAAGATAACCATTTTTGCCTACTTTAAAATCTCTCAATCCATTTTGCTTTTCATTCTCAATCTGTAAAATTTCACCTTGTCCAGAATGATTCACTTCATCTAAACTAGTGATTTTATGTAATACATCAGGATTTTCTTGTGCCTCAATCGGATTTTTTAAAACTTTCCATATTGTAGGGTCTTCTGCTCCTAATCTCCATAATGCAAACCCCTTTGCATTGTTGTCCATTGCGATTTTCACTTGATTGTAGAGAGTAACACCGTCTAAAAACCAAGCAGTATGTTCTTTCTCTCCTGTTTTATATCTAAAATAAGGATTTCCACTAATCTTATCCCATTGAATTTTCATATTTGAATTATGAGCCATTGCCATAACTTCTGAAAAAGTTAAAGACTTCGCAGGTTCTTTACTCTTCACTTTCCAATCATATCCATAGTTACCGAAAGCAACTATAAGTTTATTAGACGGAATATTCAGTTCTTTTAATGTATGTTGGAACCACTTATTCGAAGCAATTGGCCCTGGTTCCCCCGCTCCATAGTGCTCATCGTACATCATTACAATCATTCGATCTATTACCTTTGCTAACGCACTATAATCAAAAGCCTTATCGTTAGCTGGAACATCTTGTGTAACAAGCAAACCATGTTTATGAAAGACCATAGTAAGTTCTTTCATAAAATTTGTTACGTTTTCTCTATCACTTTCAGGTATCGCCTCAAAGTCAATATTAATACCCGCAAATCGATTCTTTTCAACTTGCTTTACTAAATCATTTATAAACTTTGTCTTTACATCATTTGGGGAATTTAGTAACTTATGAATCAGCCCACTATCAGGACCAGAAGCTTCCTCTGTATAGTTCGTAAGTAAAGGCATAATTTTCACTTGGTTTTTTTCTGCTAATTTTACTATCTCAGGTTTTATCTCACTTCTAATCGTTAAATCTGCTTTTAAATGATACCACTCTGGTACTAGCGTGGTTAATGAATCGATATTTTCTTTTAAAGAAGCGGTACTATTTTCATCCCAGTTTACATAAAAACCATACACTTCTTTAGGTTGTTTACTATCGTTCGTCGAATTCACCAAATTTTTGTTATCCTTCCTTTCGGTATTTGGTTTAAATTCTTCCTTTTTTAACTGCTGATCACTAAGTTTTTGATTAATAGGTACAAGTTTATTATCTTGTTGTACAGCGGTATTCATATTTGGAATTTCTGGTGTTGAAAAAATACTTTGAAAGAAAAAATAAAATACAATACTTACGCTAACTATTGAGATACATAGAAACGAAATAAAAGCTATGTTTCTCCTTCCCTTCGGATCATAAAAAACAGGTTTTGCTTTACCTTTCTCTTGTTGAATGTTTTTCTCCATTATATTTTTCACATACTCCTTCTTAATAGAACTATAGAATAATAAAGTGCAACTTTAAGCAGCCCAACTCCCACCTAACTTCTTTACCCCAGCCAAATTTTGAGATGGGAGTTTTACTGCCCGCAATAGCGAGATTAATCCTTTTCGCTTTGAAATGAATCTCTCAATATTCTATTGATTCTTCTTTTCATTCCCTTGCTGGTTACCTCTATTTTCTTGTTGAGACCCCCTGCCATTGTTCCCTTGCTCGTTTCCATCATTTTCTTTCTGGGATCCTCTTCCATTGTCCCCTTGCTGATTTCCACTATTCCCTTGTTGAGATCCTCTAACGTTGTTCCCTTGCTGGTTCCCATTATTCCCTTGTTGAGATCCTCTATCGTTGTTCCCTTGTTGAGATCCTCTTCCATTGTCCCCTTGCTGATTTCCATTATTCCCTTGTTGAGATCCTCTACCGTTGTTCCCTTGCTGATTTCCATTATTCCCTTGTTGAGATCCTCTAACGTTGTTCCCTTGCTGATTCCCATTATTCCCTTGTTGAGATCCTCTACCGTTATTCCCTTGCTGGTTCCCATTATTCCCTTGTTGAGATCCTCTACCGTTATTCCCTTGCTGATTTTCATTATTTCCTTGTTGAGATCCCCTACCGTTGCTCCCTTGCTGATTCCCTCTATTTTCTTGCTGAGATCCCCTACCGTTGCTCCCTTGCTGATTCCCTCTATTTTCTTGCTGAGATCCTCTACCATTATTTTCTTTTATTTGCTTCGATGGTTGTTCCTCTGTTTTCTTTTGTTCTTCATTCTCTGGCTTCTCATATTTTTTTTCTTTTACAGAAGACAAATCTGGTGCTGCACCAGAAGATGACTCCGGCTGCGATTGCACCTCTTCTTCCTTTTCCACCGGATTAGACGGAGTGGCAGGTGGCGTAAGCGATTTATTCTTCTCATTCTCTTGCTTTATATAGACACCTGTGCCTATTCCGGCTTTCCTAGCATTCTCTCGTACTTGCATCGTACTACTTTGATATTCGACTGTAATATGTTTGATTTCATATTCTTTCTTTAATTCCTGCATAGCCCGTTCCAACTGTGGTTCTAACGACTTGTCCTTTGCAACAGCTGTTAGCATAACTTGCTTATCATTCGTTAAATACTTATCCTCTTGACTTTGTTTTATAATAGTGCGTATCACATCTTGCAAATGCTTATTTTCCCACCGTTTCATTTCTCTTAAAATACGCCTTCCGTCATCATTACAAGCCCGCAAATCTATAACGCGAAGATCCTTCGTTACGCTCACCTCTAAACTTGGATTTATATCAACTGAGACGTAAGCAAATACTTTTTCTTCCGGTTGGTTGTAGAAAAATAACAGCGCACATAGAAAACAAGCAACAAGTAATGATGCCGGCTTTAAGAAATAAGGGATTGAAAAACGCGATGCTTTTTGTTCTTGCTCATCAAATGAAATTTCCTCCCCGATCATGCAAGAATCCCCTTTTCTTTTACACGTAATAAACTCTCCATTCGGTGTTAAAACAATTACACTATGTTTTTTTATATCCATCACAATTCCTTTATTCATCATGCTTCCCTCCCCTTATATAATCAAGAATGTATGTATAGTTGTTTGCAAAGATAATACACATTGCAATGATATATTTTCTATGCCGCTCCAATGTTTTACGACTTACCCTAACACGCGGTTCAATATGTTTAAGCGGTAACTTTTTCTTTCGGAACAGCTCCTCCATCATTTTCTCTTCTTTTATAATCATCTTTACAATTTCTATTAAGTGCTCACGGGTGTCACGATGCTTAGGAGATTCTTTTGCAAGCTCTGAAAATGTGATTTTAAACTCAGCTAACACACTTTGAAAATGAAGAATTTCCTCCTTACGGTTACTATTATCCATCTCTTTCATATACTCCGTAAGCGACACTTGCATTTCTAACATTTCCTCTTGCTCATCTTCTTTTAAAAAGACACGATTATGCTTAGACTCCTTGCGTATATAGTCAATTACATCTCTTTTTATAAGAAGATCAGCAAACGCTAGAAAAGATTTTCCCTTTTTATATGAATACTGTTCAATTGCTTCGTTAAACGCAAACAATCCAATACTATATTCATCATCCTGTTCTGTAATATATCGGCGGCAGACAGACGAGATTGATTTTCTAATAAACGGCTGATACTGTACGATAAATGCTTCTTTATCTTCTTCGTTATTTTGTATGTTACATACGATATCTTCTATTTTCGTTTTTTTTAAGATTTTCATTACTAAACTTAACACTGGTAATCTCTCAGCCTCCTTCTGCTTGAAATAGAAAAATGGTCACTAAACAAGTGACCATTTAACCACATTTTGTTAGCACTTTTCTTTGGTCTTGTCTGCTTTCTGTTAGTTATATTTTTCGAGTCTAACTTTTCCCACCGTTTTCCTAATGATTTTCCTTTTCCCTCGGCACTAAAGTTAAGCTTATATTTTAATATACGTTCTTATTTTCTTCCGCTTGTTTTGCTTACTCTTTTTCTATTTTATCTGCAATCCTTGCATAACTCTTCTTTATATAATTAGTAATTTAATCCTTTTATTTCGGATGCCCACTTAATCTAGTAATTTTATTAATACTTCTATATTCTTTCATAGTCATTTTTCTTCTATTTATTTTCTTCACTATACATATTCGGAGGAGTACAAAATTTTATGGGGGTCAAAAAATATTTTTATAAAAAAATAGATATTTATTTCAAAAATAAAAACCATTGATTTGAAAAAGAACGAATCAATGGTTTTCTTATCATATCTATTAAATTAAGTTGGGCTCTCAATATATATTAAAAAATCAGCTGTTCTCACTATTTCCTATCGATTTTCTCAAGCGTTACCTTTCTTGATTATCATAATATGTCTTATCTGCATATTTTCTATCATTTCCTTTTAGATAAGCTAATATTACTTTTGGGTTTTTGAGTAAAGCCCAGTCTCCATATGTATCAAATCTCCTGCATGAAGTGATCATTCCATTTTTAATAGTACCGAATTTCTTATTATTTTGCTTTCCCCATACTTTTAACCGTTTCGCGAAATCTGCATCTTCTGCCATAAGCATGTTTTCATTAAATCCGTTGATTGCCATAAAGTCTTTTTTATAGCACCAAAAAATCCCTACAGATATAGCTCCGTACTTAAAGAGTAAGGGGATGATTATTAAAATTGCGGAAAAGAAAATTCCTAAAGATATTCTTTCAAACTTCCCATTTACCCCACCACCAATGTATTTACCTGAAGCTAAATATTTATCTACATTAGACAACATAGACTCTGTCATTATCGTATCAGCGTCTATAGTAACGATTATTTCTCCACTAGCTATTTTAGCCCCTGCATTTCGAATTTTAGATAAGTTTTTATCGTTATTTTTTAATGTAATACAATGATAAGATTTTGCTATTTCCTCTGTTTTATCTGTGCAACGATTTAAAACAACTATAACTTCCGTTTGCTCTTTATATGCCTCTGATGCCTTTGCAATTGAATCTAAACATTTTCCAATGTACTTTTCTTCATTATGTGCAGGGATTATAATAGAAAACTTCACATCTTTTTTCAAATTGACTCCTGAAGATTCGTTTGTATCAGTCATAATATCCCCCTTATTTTATAAGGTAACTACCTACTATACATAAATTATATTAATATTTATTAGGTTATATTATAGAAACTGAAGGTAAAGAGGCTCTTACTGTCGACGTTCAAAAGCAAGACGTACAGCAAGCCCCGTTAAAACACTTGCCATAAGCCAACGCTGCACTCGTAACCACGTTGGGCGTGTGCCAAACCATTTCGCAATTTTACTTGCTGTACATACAATTAGAAGGTTAACTATAAAGCTAACAGTGATTTGCGTAAGGCCCAAAACTGCACCTTGAAAAAGTAACGACCCCTTCTCTGGATCTTCAAATTGAGGTAAAAGTGATACATACAAAATAGCAATCTTTGGATTGAGAAGATTAGTCATGAGTCCCATTAAAAATAATTTCCGTGGTGGTTCATTAGAAATTGTACGAGCTTCCATAATAGATGTAGCACCCGGTTTAATCGAATTCCAAGCTAGCCAGAGTAAGTAAGCAGCACCTGCCCACTTTACTGCTTCATATACAGCGGGAACAGCAACGAATAGAACTGTAAGTCCAAACATAGTTGCGATTATATAGATTACAAATCCGAGCATGATGCCCAATAAAGAAATAAATCCCGCCATACGCCCCTGCGTAATGGAACGGGAAATGAGGTAAATCATATTAGGCCCAGGTGAACAAACCATGCTAAGCGAAACAATTGCAAAAGCTACCAAAGTACTCAAGCTGACCATAAACCTTCCCCCTTTATGTTACATAAAATTTCCTATTGTACATTTTATCATGATTGAAGAGAAAAAAGATTAATATAAACCGATGCAGCTAAGTAGTATTATCGGATCGAATGTAGTGTAATCACATATTTCTCATTCTCTTAAGTAAGGACTAAAAATAACCTATCCATAGTGACACTACAGCAACTACTAACAAAGCAAAACAAATTGTTATATTTCGAACCCACTTCTGAATATCATCAAAATAACGTTCTATAAATACAGCGTAAATATAAACCATAAGAAATAGAACAACGAAAGTAAAGGAACCTAATTTATCGTTAAATTTTTCATTGGTATATGTGCTTACATGAAGGAATAGAAAAACAAACATTACTATAAATAGCTCAAATATCCTTTTTTTATTCAACCCGTCACCGCCTTACATTAATTCCCTTTTATTCCATTTTATCAGAACATAAAGTGCAGTAGCATATGAATAATTTATTTATGCCCAAAAGGCCAACAATGCAAGATTGTTAGCCTCTACTTCCCATATTCGTACCTTTTATCACTTTACTTCCTAACAACCGGAATCCACATTTCACCAAAAACTAAGCCGTTTCTTTGTCCCATCGCAACCGTTGTATTCGGCCCACCAACATAGGCAAAATCTTTTGCATCTGGTAAAGCTTGACCGAAGGCGATGCCAGTAAGCTTATTGCTTAGCTCTTCAGCATTTTTGTCTTCTCCTTTCACTACTAAGTATTCTCCCTTCGGAAACTGGATCACTCTAGACTCTTCTTCTATTTGTGCTTCTGTCATGACACCAGCATAATACATCATCTTGTTATTCACCGCTTCGCTCACAGAAAAAATGTATTCATTTGTAGCTAGAGCTTTTAATGTGTCCAGCCTTCCATCTTCTTTAACAGCCGACCAAAAGTCTTCCTTTTCTTTATTTATTCCAGCAAAGTCTGTGTATTCGCTCTTAATTTCAGTTCCAATACCTAACACAATAAAGCTATCTTTTTCTTCTATCGTATAATTTTTCATATGCAAAACCTGCCTCTTTTTTATTAATCAAACGATTTATCTTTTCATCTGATGAGTTTATAATATCTTTAAATCATGTCAAAAAATGATACTGTTTAGGAGACTCAAATGAAAAAAGTTGAACGGATTAATACAATTATGCGGTATATCAACAACCGCTCCCACTTTACCATTTCTGAAATCATACGAGAATTTAACATATCACGATCGACAGCTGTTAGAGACATTAGAGAAATTGAAGCAATGGGGATGCCACTTGTAGCAGAAGTCGGAAGAGCTGGTGGATATTACGTTATGCATAACTCTATCTTACCCGTTGTTCGCTTTACTGATAACGAAGTGAAAGCTCTTTTTATTGCCTTTATGGCTACAAGCAATCAACAACTTCCCTATCTCAAGAGCCGTCAATCTTTAGCCGAAAAACTACTAGGACTCATTTCAGAAACCCAGCAGGATGACCTTGTTCTTTTAAATCAACTCTTGCTTTTTGAAGGGACTAACCCACATAACCCTGATCTACTTGAGCTTTCTGACCTCCCCCATCCGATGTTAGAAAAACTCATCCAAATCCTTCTTTTGGATAGACATTTATTGATTACTGTCAAAGAAGAAGAGGAAATCCAGTCTTATCCAATTTATCTATTACACCTTTATAAAGAAAAAAGCCATTGGATCATTGAAGGGTTTGATTTAAAAGAAGAAAAGAAGCTGCTGTTTCCTGTCGATGACCTTATCAATATCGAACCGGACACGACGAAAAAAAGGTTAAATAAGAAAAAGATTTTAGAAAAACTAAGTAAGAAAGACAAAATTATCAATCTTGTGCTTGAACTTGGCCCGAAAGCAATTGCCCAGTTCAAAAAATACCACCCTTTCAAAGTTTCAATATCTTACACAAACCCTTACCAATCCACAGCCATTTTAAAAACATTTATCAATGTTAACAATTCCGATGAAGTGACAGAGATAACAAATTGGCTGCTTTTCCTAGGAAAAGATATTACAATAAAGGAAATGCCTGAAGAAGTATTAAGCGATTTACAAAAGCGGTTATGTTTATACTCTCCATAAGCAGTAATCGGTTAAACCTCAAAATATTGAGTTTCATTCGTTACCAGGTGACCATATTTTTAAATACCTAGGGAAAACCGTGTATTTGCTATCAATGCTGAACGAATTTTCTAGGAATAATACAACAAAAAAGGTGTGAACTAACTTTTAGTCCACACCTTTTTATATTAGAGTTTACTATACATACATTAAATTGCTTGTTTAAGATTTGAATGTGGATTTGGTCCATACTGATTCTCACCTTCATCACTTTCAATGATACAAAACACAAGTAGAACCGCTCCTCCAAATGGCACCAAATTTAATAGCTGCCACCATCCTGTTTTTCCACTATCATGTAATCGACGAGCTTCCACTGCCAGAGTAGGAACGATAAAAATTGCTATATATAACAAGGTAATGTTGGCTCTTAAGTAAAAGGCAGACGAAGAATAAGAGGCCAAATATATTAATGACCAAAACGTAATCTTATTAAATAAAGTAAAAATCCAGTATTCTTTTCTCGTAGCTCTCCCACTAAATTTCGCATAGTTTTTGAGAGTATAGAAATACCATCTCATTTGAACCTCTCCCTTTTCTATCCCCTAAACAACGATGTTATACATTATATACCTTATAAGTATAAATATAACATCTTTAAGCTCTATTTTTATATAGAATATTCTGTTTATTTTTTTACGAAGTGTTACATACCATACTTCAAGTCATGTGTATTCGATTTATTATTCTCCTATTCACTTTAAAACTACTACAATTAAGCGAAGTATGAATGTATGATTAAAGCACGGAAAATCTTCCGTGCTTTTCTTTTTATATATATTATTCCGATAAATTCAGTTACCTCGAAACTTACCCTAACTGACGTTTAAATGCTTTACTAGCGAAAAGATAAGAGATAATCATGATACCTACGCACCAAGCAAGTGCAATCCAAATATCGTTGCCAACAGTTCCTTCATATAATAAAGCACGAATCGCATTCACGATTGAAGTTACAGGCTGATTCTCAGCAAATGCACGAACAATTTTTGGCATCGTTTCAGTAGGTACGAAGGCTGAACTAATAAATGGAAGAAAAACGAGTGGGTACGAGTATGCTGTCGGCCCTTCCATAGACTTCGCTTTCAGCCCTGGAATGATAGCTAGCCATGTTAGCGATAACGTAAACATTCCTAGTATCCCAGCTACTGCAAGCCAATCTAGCATATTAGCACTGGAACGAAAGCCCATTAAGAGTGCAACAAGAATAACCACCACGATAGTAAGTACATTAGCAACAAGAGAGGTTAATACGTGAGCCCACAATATCGATGAGCGCTTAATAGGCATCGTAATGAAACGTGCCATCAGCCCACTCTTTACATCCGTAAATAGTCGAACGGAAGTGTAAGCTACACCGGATGCGATAGCCATTAGCAAAATTCCCGGCAATAAATAATTTACGTAGTTTTCCGTTCCTGTTTGTATTGCGCCGCCAAACACGTAGACAAATAATAGCATCATCATAATTGGTGTAATCGCTACCGTAATAATTGTATCCGGACTACGCATAATGTTACGCATTAAACGACCTAGTAATACTCCTGTTTTACTTTTCATTTACATCCCCTCCTTTTTACCGATAATAGCAAGAAAAATCTCTTCCAGTGTCGGCTGCTTCTCGATATACTCCACTTTAGCTGGTGGGAACATCTCTTTCAGTTCAGTAAGAGTACCTGTCGTAATAATTTTTCCGCCATGTAAAATAGCGATACGGTCTGCCAGTTGTTCTGCTTCTTCCAAGTACTGAGTCGTAAGCAAAATCGTTGTGCCGCTACCAGCAAGTTCCTTCACTGTATCCCAAACTTCAATCCGCGCTTCAGGATCAAGCCCTGTCGTCGGTTCGTCAAGAAAAATAACTGCTGGCGCCCCAATCAAACTCATCGCGATATCAAGCCGGCGCTTCATTCCACCTGAATACTGATCTGCCCTTTGGTTGGCCACATCTGTCAGACTAAATCTTGCAAGTAGATTGTCAGCGACTTGAGCGGGACTAGAAACACCACGTAACTTGGCGATCATGATCAAGTTTTCCCTCCCAGTTAGCATGCCGTCTAAAGCTGCGAACTGTCCTGTCAAACTGATGCTTTGGCGAACATAATCTGGTTGGCGCTTGATATCAAATCCGCAAATACTTACTTCACCACCATCTTGCTTCAGTAGCGTCGAAAGGATGTTAACCGTTGTCGTCTTTCCAGCTCCATTTGAGCCTAGCAGCGCGAAAATTTCTCCACGCTGCACCTCAAAATCTACTCCCTTTAAGACTTCTTTATCTTTAAAAGATTTTTTTAAACCTTTTATAGAAATCGCTGTATTGCTCATACTTTTTCCCCCTTATAAAAATAGATTACCTACACCCACTATTTAGTAATACTGATAATCTGTATTACTTAGTAGTGGTTTAAAAATATAACTGAATAGCGATGGCGGCAATTCACATTTGTAACCAGCTAATCAGTCGGTATTACGTATTGCATTTATTTTTTTCTCAATTTCTTCATAATACTTTCATTCAAATCTTCACGATATTTTGAGACATACGTTTTCGCGTTTGCCACTAGTTCGTCAGCAAAGGATGCTACGTCCTCCCCAGTAATGTCTAGCACTTGTCTACCTTCCGCTGCACCAGCTTCGAACAAATCGATTAATTCATACTGTATGTGTAACATATCCATCCCATTACCCGCTGAGAAATTCCACATGTAGTTTTGAATTTTCTTAAACACAAATTGGTAGTCCTCTGGCAGATCCTCAACTCGTGCCATCATCATTTTGTACTCTTTTTTATCACCAATTAACTTTTTGAACATTTCTAACATCTTATTTTCCTCCTTTTTTATAAAGCAGAACAAGAAACTCTCCAAATATGAGCCGGAACATTTTATATTATGAAGCTAGTTTGACTTCAAGACGTTAATTTTTGACGATACAAAATCCCATTTTTTCCAAAACAATTCAAGTTCCTGACGTCCAGCTTCATTTAATGAATAAAACTTACGAGGCGGTCCCATATCTGATGGTTTCTTTTCAATATTCACAAGCTTTTTCTTCTCTAATCGTACGAGGATGGTATACACCGTACCTTCCACGACTTCAGTAAACCCAAGATCATTCAGGTGACGTGTAATCTCATAGCCATACGTTTCACGGCGGCTAATGATTTCCAGCACACACCCTTCCAGTGAACCTTTCAGCATTTCAGTTAAATTTTCCATGTTCTGATCCTCCTTTACCCCCTATTCTGTCTGACTTATATTCAGTATTACAGAGTACTAAGGCGAATTTTTTACCGAATAGTTTTTGTTAATCCGAACTATTCCGTATCACTTATTACATCTACATTGTATGACTAAGTAGATGTAGATGTCAACTGATTTTCAAAATTTTTCAAAAATCCGCTATTACCTATTGTCTACTGAAAATTTTTTGTACACCCTCTAAACCTGCAATATCATACGAAAAGAATCGATCAGAGTATGATCCTTTAATTGGCATAACACAATTCGTTGTCGCTAATATGGCGCCTGTAAATTTTTCGAAAAGACGTCTTTGATCATACCATGCCTTACCAATGTTCCCTTTTAAATGCTTATATTTTTTCAGCTGCGGATAACCGTGCGCTGGTAGCATTTCAGAATGCGTATAAATATTAATTCCTTTTCCTTCCGTTTGCTTTAATAGTTCTTCTAATGCAAATAAATTATGGCCTGTAACTACAATAGCTTTACCCTCTACATGGTTTTGTGTAATTTGAACAGGCTCTGGCACACCAAAGTGATTCGTATGTGCCTCATCTAACAACTCCATTACTCGTAAAGCTGATTTCCCAACTTTCATAGCCATATCAATATGTTCTTGTTCATTAAAATTAGAATTTGTTAATGTCATGTACAGTGCTTCTTGCGTCGTAGCATCTACAAAAGCATCCGTATATCCTAGCTGAGCAGCATGCGTACGATAGGCCGCAATTCCTTTTAACCCAAACACAATCGTATCTTGTAAACTTGCAATTGTTTCATTTTTACCGCAAACACCTATTACTTTACATCCGCCTGTTGGCGTTTGTTCACATTGATAACAAAACATATCATCCCACCCTCTCCCAATGATTGCTTACAAACTAAGGATAATACCCATTGAGAAAAAAGGATGTGATATCAATCACAATAATATATAAGAATTTGTGACAGTTCACATTGTCGACATAATATTTTTACTGTATCCTGATATTCATACTTGCACTTGATTTATTTTCATCATATATCGGTGCACTTTTAAGGAATACAAATATCATATCCACCTAACATTTCACAAATTTTTCCTTACTAATGGTACAATTAAAGTTATGGAGGGACAATATGATGGTATATATGATGTTTTATTACGGAATACTGTTTCTTATACTTGGTATTGCAGTATTTCTGTTTATTATGGCTGGGTCACGAAAAATTAGGAATAAAAATCTTTCATTCGTATTGATCGGTTTAGGGATAAATATACTTGCAAGTCCAGTGGCACTTTTTATAGGGGGGATGGCAACAGATTCTCCATATAGTACTGCACTTGATTTTTGGAAAGGATTTTTCTTTATTCAAGGAATACCTCTTTTCTTACTACTTATAGCTTTCGTTTGGTGGTTTATTTGCCCGCCAAAAGTAACAGTTCAAACGAGTATTGAAAAAGAACTTGAACAAGATAGTAAAAGCACTAAGAAAAAAAGGAAAAGAATCCGTCCAATTACTGCCTTACGTATTGTAATTTCGATTATTTTAGTAGTAGGCTGTTTGTCTTACATTTTGTATTTACAGGACATTACACTAGAAAAAAGTCATTCTCCAAATAATAAAAATACGATTAAAGTAGTGAAAATAGATTCAGACTCTTCTCATGGTTCCTCTCCTGTCAGAATTAAATACGGCTTATGGGAACATTTTGACATAAGTATTGCAAATGAGGGAGAACGCCTCGATTCCTCAAACGTTTTCGTAGATTGGAAAAACGATTATGAAGCAACGATAACACTACGAGGAAAAGAATCCGTACCTGAAGTTGTGGAATTTAACATATCAAATAAATCCAATGGTCCTGTTTTTAAGAAGGTACAAAAAGTGGTCAGTTCCTTTACCTTTCAAAAAAGTGAATCTCCAAATCTCATAAATATTATCGAGCTTAGAGAAACAATAAAATCAAAAGGACCAAGTCCCAGCTCAACTGTAAGAATCTATTATGGGAAAAGAGGTAGCATTTTAGAAAAATATAAAGAGGTCACTCTTAAGGAAATGTATACGACAGACAACTTCAATATCAATTGGAGAAACGATGAACAAGTACAGGTAGAAGTAATAGAGGAAAATGTAGTAACATCTAGCATCGTGATTGATTTATTAAAATGAATCTATTTTTCACATATTATAACTGCGTTCTATCCGGCACACGAGAGATACATAGTATTTACAAATAAAGTGAAACTTTAATCAGTGGGGGGCATCCCCCACTAATTATTAGTTGAACCAATCGGACTTTTATGGGCAGTTGATCCCCCACCTAACTTCTTTGCTTTCGCTGAATTTTGAGGGGTGGTCTTACTGCCCATTAAAGCGGGATAAATAGATTTATAGACTGATGAGTCACCCCTTTCTTTACAATACATTTACACTATCTTAACATTGTTTACATTATTTATATGATATATTTATATAGAATCTACTTAAGAAATTTCATGTACATTGTAATCTTTATAATCTCTTATCTAATTAATAAGAGATTATGTTTATATTTTTATACCAGGGGTGAATGAGGATGACTGAAACTTTAAAAACACTTATAATGCTTGATGCTACTTACGTTGTTATCGCAATTATGACGGTACTGGTATTTGTATACTTGGAATTAAAATCTCAGTAATATATGCTGAAGTAATGGACAGATTCAGCATTTAAATATAGTTAGAAGAAAGAGAGGAGAAAATTATTTCTCCTCTCTTTTGTATTTCTACAATTTCTTATTTTAATAAATCTAATGTATGTAAAAGTAATCCCCTGTCTCCTACTTCTCCATGACCAGGTACTACCGAAGTTATATTTCTATATCGCTTCAGCACATTCTCAATCGATGTGGACCATTCATTTACATAAGCATCCGCAACGTTCCCTAAATCTTTAGCTTCCGCAGATTTTACTAAACAACCTCCAGCTAAAATTTGATATTGCGGCAACCAAACAACAATATTATCTTCTGTATGTCCCTTCCCTGGATAGAATGTTTCTATTTTCATATTTCCAAACTTCAAATTTGTAACGGTTTGTAAGTCTCCAAGTGGTTCTTCATATCCATTTTCCTTTGCTAGTGCTGCAGTTAGTGCTGTACTATGCGCTTTAATGCCTCTTTCTTTCAACGTTTTCATTCCGCCAATTCGATCGGCGTGCGCATGTGTAATAATGACATCCGTTACGCGCTTCTGAAATTTCTTTTCTACCATCTCTATTAATTCCTTCGTTAACTTATCATCCCAAGAAGAATCGACAAGTACTAACCCCTTTGAAGTAGTAAGAACCAAACCGTTCGAAGGAACTGCTTCTCCGTTAAAATAACCTAACTCCGTATGAACCCATACATTTTTGTTTAACTGAGAAATCGAAATAGTTCCTGCCTCATTTTTCATTACTTTTTGCTCTACCTTTTGTGATGCTTGTACAGAAGAAATTGTGCTAACAAATTGAGTTGTTCCTAGTAAACTAACACATACCCCTAATTTTAATAATATATTCTTTTTCATTTTCTCCACCCTTTCTTTCAAACGAAATAGTTATTACCTATAATAGACAATTCATCTTCAGTGTTTGTTCCATCTTTTCTTACTATTTTTCATACCATTAATTAAAGCGCACAAAATTTTGTGCGCTTTAAAACTTAACCTTTCATTCCATAATTTTCAAACTCTTCTTCATTCCCATAAAATACATTCAAATCAATATACTTTTCTTTTCCATTATAACCATTTAATCTCTCCCGGTTCGTGTATTGCCAAAACGTCCATTTCCTCTCATCAGATAAACTCGGTTTTGTAAAAACACTACGAATCCATATATCACATCGGGGATATGCATCCTTTATATACAAATCATATGCCTCTTGGGTTGCATACAATATTACTTTCTGACTGTAATGTTTTTCTAACATTTCAACCATGACCGACAACTCTTGCACAACATCTTCACGCTTAGGCGGATTATCTTTTTTATTAGCGTAAAACTCAACATCAATTACAGGTGGCAATGCTTGTTTATATTTTGGAACAGTTCGTATATATTGCTCTGCTTGTGTTTCACCCTTACTATCAAAACTAAAAAAATGATACGCTCCGACGCGCATACCTGTCTTATTTGCATTCGTCCAATTTTTCGAAAAGTACTTATCTACAAACGCGCTTCCTTCAGTAGCCTTTATAAACGCAAACTTCATTTTTTGCTTTTCCAACTCTCTCCAATCTATATCCCCTTGATATGACGCAACATCTACACCTTTTATTTCATACTTATCCGCACTTATTTGATTCGGAATGAATATACCTTGAAAAACTAAGTAAGCGAAAACACTCATTACACTAATTAAGGTAAAGATTCCTCCTATAAAAAGCTTCTTTTTCACTCGTATCCCCCATCTTTACACATTAATATTCCACTTACCATTCACGTTTTTTATTTATCCTCATTTTTTCTTCAAATGCCTTTTCCAAATCAATTTCTAACTTATTTGCTAAATCACATACATTCCAAATGACATCAAACATTTCTAAACCAATCTCTCTTTTCGAATCTTTTATTTTATCACGCTTTAATATAACTTCCGCTAATTCACCTAATTCCGCCATTGCATACATTGCACGTTCTTCAATTGTAGTATCTTGAAATCCTTTTTCTTTACTGAAATTTGATACATATCTCTGGAATTCCACAATATTCATACTTAATCCCCCTTCATGATACATACTCCGTTTTTCTATTACACTTAAATCTTTTCTGTTAAATTATAACATTTATACTATAATTTATTTATAACTCTTTAACGGAGGTGTTTTCAATGACTCTCCTCGCTTCTCCATCATTATTCATACTTGCAATTATTTCATTTGCATTAGCTTATTTCATCGGAGTTAAGCAATACACTTGGCTCTTATCAGGATTCAATGAACGCCGTGTACTAGATAAAGTGAAATTATCAAAAATAGTTGGTCTTTATAATTTAACTGCTGGTGTTATTGCCACAATTGGTAGTGTTTTTCTTACTCCTAATGTAAAAATCTTATTTCCTATCATTATAATTGGACACGTTATAATTGCTGCTTATGTAAATACACGCATGGTTCAATGAAAAAAACCACCAATCGGATGATCTTTTTTATAATTTATCAACATATTGCTTCGCTTCTAGTAAGGAAAACCCAAAAGCTTCTCTTACTCTCTTAACTGCTGTAACTGTTTTTCCTTCTTCCATAAGCTGACGTAATTCTTTATTAATTTCAGGTTCTCTATCTATAATTCCCATTTCTTTCGTAATTAACTGTAGTCTATCTTCCATCCTCTTTAAACGCGTATCCGTTTTCTTTTCGATTTTATTTAATTTTTCAACGATATAAATAAACCCAAAGATCGCTATCGGTATGATCATCCAAAATTCCATGACTATCCCTCCTCATTAGCTTTCATTTGTTTTATTTCACTAACTTATGTAATTTTTACCACAATAAACATTTAATGTATAATAGTATTATACAACATTGTTGATAAACCTTTTATTTTAGGGGGACACTTTATGAAAAGATTTTTAAATACGCTACTACAATTTGTAGTCCTTTCAATTGCACTACATGTATTATTTGATATTGTTGGCTGGCTTGTTTTCAGTGCACCAATTAAAAATAAAGTAAGCATTATTTCCTTACTAACAGCCTCATGGCTAATGTACATGTACCGAGATAAATTTTTTAAAGCATTCAATTCGAATTAACTAAAAAACTTCATCGATAAAAGATGAAGTTTTTTCTTTTCTCTCATTCTCTCTATTAAATACTATATAATAGAACTAATATTCTGTCTCTTACAAGAAAGGAGTCACTATGAACTTAAAAAGTAACAATATATACGAGAAAATGAACCAACATTCCGTTGCTGGTTTAAGTCTTGCCGTTATACGTGACCGTAAACTAGACGAAGCATTTGCTTTCGGAACACTTGAATCTGGAACAACTAGAACGGTAACTACGAATTCTATATTCAACTCTTGCTCAATTAGTAAATTCATCACTACAATGCTCGTAATGACGTTGTCAGATCAAGAAATCGTGCATTTAGATGAAGACGTAAATGATAGACTCATATCTTGGAATATTCCTACCAATCTCTTTACTTCACAGAAAAAAACTACTTTACGAAACTTATTAAGTCACCAATCTGGAATTATTGATCCTCCTAATAGTTTTGAGCATTATACACTTGCACAAGGACGACCAAACATGGCTGAACTCCTTGCTGGTAAAACATCATATTGCTCCGTACCTATTGAAGTAACTTATAAACCAGAAAGCGAATTTCATTACTCTGATGCAAACTTTTGTATTATCGAACTACTACTTGAAGATATAACTGGAAAACCATTCAACCTCTTACTTGAAGAATATATTTTTCAGCCAATGCAAATGAAGAATAGTACAATCTTCTCTCCTAAAGACATAGATAAAACCGATGCTTTTGCTTGCGGACATAATAAAGATGGCACCGTTACAAATGAGAAGTATCCATTTTATCCATTCGCAGCTGCTTCAGGCATTTGGACAACACCAACTGACTTATCAACTTTATTAATTGAAATTATTCATTCCTTACAAGGAAAGGGTAAACTAAAACTTTCTCAAAAAACAGTTCAAGATATGACTTCTCCGCAAGGTTGCTCAAAATGGACTGGACTAGGTGTTTTTCTAGATGATTCAAATGAAGACTTACAAATATATTCACTTGGATGGGGCATTGGATTTCAATGTATGATGGTTTGTTATCCATACCGGGATAATGGTGCTGTTATAATGACGAACACTGATTTAGGTGTTCATCAAATGGAAGGGATTATTGGTGAAGTTTTAAAAACGTTGTCCTTATAATGAAAAGAAAGAAGCTGTTCCTTTCAGCTTCTTTCTTATATAACATTTTTCGCAACAATTTTTATATGTTCTGGTGCGATAATCTCCGTTATACTTTCTTGGAAATCTTCCTGCAACATTTCTTCAATATGTTCTAACTGTACTTCAACATGTGTGCATTCTAAAGTATGTATATTTAATAATGCATAATGATCTTTTTTCTTAATTACTAAATATTGATTTTCCTCTGTTACAAGTACCGATCCTAATCGTACTCCTAGTAGGCGTTGATCATCAAACTTCACAATCACTTCCCCTTTCTACTTTAAAAATATAAAGACCACAAAAACCCAATTTAAGGAAATAAATTCTATATAGACTATATCACACTTTAGTAAAATATAAATATCATATTTCCTTTTACTAAAAACCCTTATTCTTTTATATATTTCGATACAAAAAACTTTCTCAACATAAAATTAGAATTTTCAGTTTTTATTCTTTTGAAAATCTATTATAATAAAGTTAATAAATGTTTGACCTCTCCTAATTCATGTACATATGGATGATCAGTAGCTGCTGTTGCTACTGATCTATTTTTTTGATTTCAGAAAGCAAATATGCTGCATCCTTTCCTACACCACAAATAAGTGCAGAACCCCTTTGAGATTGCCATGGCAAGCCGATATAATATAATCCTCTTACTGGACTTATTCCTTTTACATGATTAGGCAATCCATTCTCATCCACTGCCTTTTCTATTTCAATCCAGTTATAGTTCTGAATAAAGCCTGTTGACCATATAATGCTTTCTGCACTATATGTTTCACCGTTCTGAAACATAATTTTATTTTCTGATGCACTTACTACTTTTTCTTGTAGTTGTATTGATCCATTACGAATGAGTTCCTTACCTTCAAATCCAAAAATGGGATCCTTTCTCTTTTGAAACCATTTCCCCCTCTTTGTATTTACTTCGGCGTACAATAAACCCAATTTTTCTAACCAATTGAAAATACTTTTTCTAAAAAGATGTAACGGTAAATACGTTAAAGGATGACTAATAGACAGTGTAACTTCATGAGTTTTTGCCAGTTCTACTGCAATTTGCATTCCTGAATTCCCGCCACCTACTACGAGTACTTTCCCCTTAGGAATTTGTGGTGGTGATTTATATTGTGATGAATGTATTTGAAAAACATGTGATGATAGATTTGCTGAAACTGAGGGAATAAACGGTTGCTGAAAACCACCTGTTGCGATAATAACTTTTTTCGTTTGTAAAATTTCTGTAGGGGTATGTACTTCGAATATATCTCTTTCTTTCTTTATTTTAAAAACTTTGGTTTGCAATTGGATCGGTAATTGAAAATGTCTTGCATATTCTTCTAAATACGTTGCAATTTCATCTTTATATGGAAATTCATTTTTTTCATCTATTAACTCCATACCCGGCAAACTACTGTAAGACCGCGGAGTAAAAAGCTGTAAAGAATCATATCGATTTCTCCATGAATCACCAACTCGGTTTCCTGCCTCAAGTAATAAAAAATTATACCCTTCTTGTTTCAAGTAATATCCCATTGTTAATCCAGCTTGACCCGATCCAATAATAATTAGGTCTTTCATTCTAATCCCTCCTCTTCTCAAATATATGAATACTTGTTCATATATTCATACGTTTCCATAATCATAACATTTTATTTTTATATAATTCAATATGTACTCAAAATAAAAAAGAGCAGTTTACCATAAAGTAAGCTCCCCTTCATTCTATCTTCCCAGTCTTTATCGCCTGTGCCCAGTCATACCTTCCCTGTTGAATAGCCAATTCAGCAGCTTCTTCCCAATTATAAGGAACTGAAATTTGTTCAATTATCCATTCTCCTAAAACCTCTTCTATCACTACATATTTTGCATGCGGAGTTCCTGATTCCATTTTATGTATAACAGGTAACTCATCTTTGTATGCTGGAAGTCCTACACTCCCTGGATTTATAACGATTTTTCCGTTTGCTAAATACACAACTCTAGGAATGTGCGTATGACCGCATACTATTATTTTTTGTTCAATATTTTGAAGTTGATCCATTATATTTTTTTCATTCTTTAATATCGCACCATTTTCATTCATCTCTTCTAACAAATACACTTCATCTGAAATTGGCGTACCATGACAACATAACATATCTTCTATAATAAATTGTGACGGATGTTGTTGTAACCAATCTATATGATTTTTTGTTAATTGATTTTGGACAAAAGTTAGTGTAGCCGACTGCTCTTGTATAGGTTCCCAAAGCATGCGATCACAGTTTCCCTTAATATGTACCATCTCGTTCTTCATTAATATTTCAATGGTTCCTAAAGGATCTAATGGCCCATACACGCTATCCCCTAAATTTATTATCATTTCGGCCTTACGACGTGCAATATCTTTTAATACTGCTTGTAAAGCGTGACTATTTCCGTGAACATCTGAAATGATTGCTATTTTCATCTAAATCCCCACTTTACTATATTATTTATAAACATCTGCCGCCAATTCTCTCAAAACTTCCACGTTTACTACTTCAAAACAACCATCATTCTTCTTTATTATCTCTTTATCACAAAAAACATTTAATGTGCGCAACAAATGCCGATAGCTCGTTCCTAACAATTCCGCTGTTTCCGTTAAATTCCCACTAAATACAATTCTATTTCCGTGCTGTACTGCCCGTTCTCCTGCTGCTAACATGTAACTCGCAAGTCTATTTTCAAGAGGATATAGTAAATTAATTGTACTATTTTTTGAAAGCCGATTTAACTTATGCGCTAACGATCCGCAAATACATCGTAAAAATTTCGCATCATGAAATAGTTGATTTCTCACTTTCCCTAAAGGCAAACCAACACAATATGAATCTGCCATCACTTGTACGTTTGAAGTTGTCTTTTGAGAATGAATTAACTCCACATCTCCTAACAGCTGCAAGCTATCATAAAAGCATAATAATACAGATTTCCCGTTACTTAATGTATTAAACGCTTTCGCTTTTCCTTCAACGAAGAAAAATAAATAATCTATCTCTTCATTTTCTCTACAAATAAACTCATTCTTCTTAAAAAATATAAGTTCCATATATGGTTTCATATCATTACTAAAAAATGAGTCAATATTATTTTGTTTCATATACTCTGCTAATTTAATAGAATTACATATTTTCTTCATAGTTCCCCCGCCTTTACAACTACTCCCCATTGTAATCAAAATTTTCTCCTTCCACTATGACATATGTCATAGTAATACACAATTTCAGCATGATACAGTCATTACAAATATGAAATACAAAGGGGATATTACATTGTATAACTTTCTTTCTGTCTTTATTGGTGTGCTCATCGCCGTTATGCTCCCATTGAATGGGATTTTATCTGAGTTAATCGGCAAGTATACAGCAAGTATCGTCATTCACCTTGTCGGTTTAATTGCAGTTATTTTCGTTTTAATCATAAACAAACATAAAATCCATTTTGATAAAAGTATTCCACTTTTTTTATATAGCGCTGGAGCGATTGGAGTATTCACTGTTCTTTTTAACAATATAAGTTTCTCCGTCCTTGGTGCCTCTATTACGATTGCATTAAGTTTACTCGGTCAATCCATTGCTTCCATCGTTATTGATCATTTCGGCTTATTAGGAATGAAAGTTGCAAAGTTTGAAAAGAAAAAACTAATTGGATTATGTTTCATCTCTTCTGGAATTATAATCATGACAATTTATTAATGGGGGCAAGAAAATGTTATATATTACGATCGCTATTTTAGCTGGTGTTTCTATCGTCGTTGCTAGAATTATTAACGCGAATTTAGCAAAGAAAATTGGCAATTGGGAAGGCACGTTTTTTAATTATATTACTGGCTTATTTTTCTCTATGTTATTTTTAATGTTCAGTTCAGATTCATTGTATATTCCAATGCATACGTTACAGTCCATTCCTATCGCTGTATATTTAGGCGGATTAGTAGGCGTTATCGTTATTTCATTATCGAACTATATTACTCCTAAAATATCAGCATTTTATTTAACGTTACTCATCTTTATCGGACAATTATTTGCAGGAACTATCATTGATTTCTTCCTAACAAATGAACTCTCAACTGGAAAGATTATCGGAGGTGTTTTCGTATTAATTGGGCTTACTTACAATTTACTCGTTGATCGCCCAATAAAAACAGTGAAACATAACCACGTTCAACTATAATACTTTATGCTTACCTATCATATATTAATAGAAAAGCTCTTCATACGAAGTAATAGAGAGGAGAATATTCTATTAAGAAAATTATTTTACTGCTTTGTAGCACATTGATTATTTGTGGGATCATATGGTTTGTAAACTCTGGAAAATCTATTCAAGATTTGTATACAGCAAATAAACCAAAGAAAAAAGCTACTATTATTTCAACGCAAAGGGATTCAAATGAGCCCCCTGTCTTCTTAGGAAAACAGGAAATAAAAGATATACATGTCGAATCCATTAAAACAAAAAAGGATATCTTCCTCACAAAAACAGATGAATTAAAAACGTTTATTAATAGTATGGATACCGCAAAAAAAGGAAAATTAACATTAGATGAAGAAGGATCAGATTTAATAGATTGTGATATGTGGATTACCTTTGAGGATGGAACTTATAAAAAATATTTCATATGGGTAGTTGATCATCACAGTAACGAAGTGATGATTGCTCAGCAAGATACTCCTGATGATGTAAACCTTACGTACTATCAATTAAATGAAGATAGCTCAAAAAAGGTTTATAACTTATTCAAAAAAATTATTTAAACGAAAAAGTCATGAGCACGCGAACTCATGACTTTTTGCACTATATATATTCCGGGAACACTTTACAACCCTTTTCCTGCTCTATATCATGACCAAAGAAAACAATCGGTTTCTCTTTTGTCACAACTTCTTTTAAGCGTTTGATTGAAGATAAAGCTAATTCCGGATCAAACCCTGCGAACGGCACTTCATCTTCAAAATTTTCTTTCGTATAAGATGCATCAATTGTTAATAACACAAGACCAGATTTTTCCGTTTTAATTAATAATGACTGATGCCCTGGTGAATGTCCTGGTGTATACAATAACTGAACACCTGGTACGACTTCATAATCACCTTCAATAATTTTATAGTTTAAATTCGGCAGTATGCACTCTTTCAAATATTCCTCTCTATACTGTGCCGCCTCATATTCAGCACGCTGTATAATGATCGGTGTATTTGTAAAAGCACCGTTTCCTCCTGCATGATCAAAATGTAAGTGAGAACTAATAATATATAGAAGGTCTTCCGGCTTATACCCTACACGTTTTAAAATAGTTACGATTCTATCTTCTTCAGTCATTTTCGGTAAAATCTGCCCTTCAACAAATGTACCGTTAAAAAGTCCTTCATTATTAACCGCACTTTCTGGCATACCTGTATCTACTAAAATAAGCCCCTCCTCTGTCTCCAACAGATAACACCATACAGGTAAGTTCAATAAATTCCCCGGTGTGAGCGTACTATTAACAGAAGAATGATCTAACATACAACGACCTGCTGGGATGAAATAAAGCTTCTTTACTGTCATTATGTATCCACCTTTACATTTAGTTTGGGATAAAGTAATACAGTAAAAAATTCTTCTTTTTAGAAATAAACTCCTTCTAGACTATCAGTACAGCTTACATAAAAAAGAGGGTATTTTTTTACATAGCAGTATTTCACCATCTATAATATAGAAGTAAAGGATTCTTACTTTAATGGAGGGATTACAAATGAAAGCAATTGGTTTACATGAATACTTACCTATTGAAGAAGAAAACAGTTTAATTGATATGGAAGTTGAAAGACCTGTTGCTACAGGGAGAGATATACTCGTTAAAATTAACGCTATTTCCGTTAATCCAGTTGATACAAAAGTTCGATCTCCAAAAGAGAAAAAAGAAAATGTAGCGAAAATACTTGGATGGGATGCGAGTGGTGTTGTTGTACAAACCGGCGAAAATTGTACGTTATTTAAAGAAGGCGACGAAGTGTTTTACGCTGGAAGCATTACGAGACAAGGTACATATAGTGAATACCACCTAGTTGATGAAAGAATCGTTGGTAAAAAACCACAAACGTTAAGTGATGCTGAATCTGCAGCACTTCCGTTAACAGCTATTACAGCTTGGGAAGGTTTATTCGAACGTTTAGGTATTGATTATAATAAGAAAGATACAAACTCCTTTAAAAACATTTTAATTATAGGCGGTGCTGGTGGTGTAGGTTCAATTGCCATTCAACTTGCAAAATGGGCTGGACTGAATGTTATCACAACTGCATCCCGCAATGAAACGATACACTGGGTTGAAAAATTCGGTGCTGATTATATCATTAACCATCACCAACCTTTACAAGATCAAATAGTAGAGTTCGGGCTAAAAGATGTAGATTATATTTTCTGCTTAAACAATACAGATCAACATTGGCAAGCAATGTGTGACCTCATTAAACCACAAGGAAAAATTTGCTCTATCGTAGAAAATGAACACCCTCTTGAGATGGGTATTTTGAAAAGTAAAAGTGCTACATTCGTTTGGGAGTTTATGTTCACAAAATCGATGTATGAAACTGGAGATATGATTACGCAGCACGAACTATTAAATAAAGTAAGCGAACTACTAGATGAAGGCATTTTAAAGACTACTTTAAATGAAACATTCACACCAATTAACGCTGAAAACGTAAAGAAAGCACATGCACTACTTGAAAGCGGAAGTACAATTGGGAAGATCGTTTTAGAAAAGTTTTAATAACAAAAAGTCCGATTTCCAAATGAGAAATCGGACTTTTTACTATCTTTATTTACTTGAAATCTCTTGATCATTTTGAACCTCTAACGGAGTTCGCTTTCCTATTCCGAAAGCATAGAAACTAATTGTAACGATAGCTAAGAAAATAATACCTACAACTAATGAAATGCGCGTATCATCGTTAAACCACATTCCGATTAATACCATAATTAAAAAGGCAATTGTTAAATAGTTTGTAACAGGAGCAAACGGCATTTTGAACGGATGATCTTTCATCTCTGCTCCCTTTTCTTTTCTAAAATTAATTTGACTAATTAAAATAACGAACCATGGTACCATACCAGGAAGTACACTCGCACTATATACATAGACGAATAAGTTTTTCGGTGCGATATAACTTAATACAACACCAACCGCTAAACCGATAATCACACCAACTGTACCAAATAAAGGTACACCATTTCCAGAAAGTTTCGTGAAATATTTCGGTGCTTGTCCATTTACACCTAATGTATATAACATACGACCAGCACTATAAATACCACTATTACAACCAGACATTGCTGCTGTAATAACAACGAAGTTAATAAGTCCAGCCGCTGCCGTAATACCAACCTTCGCAAAAGTTGCTACAAACGGGCTACCAATTGTACTTAATTGATCCCACGGATATACAGTTACAATAACGAAAATCGCACCGATGTAGAAAATTAAAATACGCCAAATTGTACTTTGAATCGCTCTTGTAAGTGTCTTCTTCGGATCTTTCGCTTCACCAGCAGTAATACCGATTAATTCCACACCTTGATAGGCTCCAACTACAAGTGATAATGCAAAGAAGAATCCAGAAAAACCACCTGTAAAGAAACCGCCATTTGACCAAAGATTTGATATGCCAATCGCTTCTCCGCCGTTACCAATTCCAAAGAAAATAAGTCCAAATCCCGCAATAATCATTAATAGAATCGTAACGATTTTAATCATCGCAAACCAAAATTCAAATTCACCAAATGACTTAACAGAAATTAAGTTAGCTGCGCCAAGAATAACCATTGCGATTACACCTGGTATCCATGCTGGTAAATCTGGGAACCAATATTGCATATACGCTCCAACCGCGATAATCTCTGACATCCCAACGATAACCCACTGGAACCAGTTACTCCACGCTGTCATATAACCAGCTAACGGGTGAATATACTTATGACCGAACGTTGCAAATGATCCTGTACTTGGCTCCATATACAACATTTCTCCCATGGCACGCATGATGAAGAAGATAAAAATACCCGCAATTGCATAAGCAAGCATTACTGACGGACCTGTCCATTTAATCGTGCTGGCTGATCCCATAAACAAACCAACACCAATTGTTCCGCCTAAAGCAATCATTTGAATATGACGTGCTTCTAAACCTCTTTTCAATTCTTTGTTTGCCACTTCACTTCCCCCTCTTAGATGATTCATAGCCGCATTTTTAAGTAAGATGCTTTCCCCTAATTCCTTTCGGCCCTGAAAATGATGAAGCAAACGTCATTTTACACTAGCTTTAAAGCTATCCTAAAATCGTTTTGTGCTCCTAATAAAATTCTCAAAACCTTTCATCTTCCAATATTCTATAAATCTTAAAATTACTTACCTTATATTAATTCATTAATCTGAAAAATTCAATTATTTTTTTGATAAAGTGAAACTTTAATCAGTGGAGGGGTATCCCACTGATTATTAGTTGAACCAATCGGGCTTTTATGGGCAGTTGATCTGCCACCTAGCTTCTTTGACTATCCGAATTTTAAGGTGGAAGTCTTACTGCCCGTTAAAGCGGGATAAATTATTATACATAAGTCTGATTAATTTTTAACTAAATTAACAATAAAATACATCTATTCAATTTGATTATAGTATGAACATTATTACAATATAAATAACCGAGGAGAGTATTTCTACCTCTGTTTCATACCGCATGTACTTCAATCTTTATAGTTGATAACGTAAATCCTCACTCGTCCGATTCATATACCAATCAGAAATTTAATATATTAATAAACTACTAATCGCTTTACTCCAGCCTAATTTTGAGGTAGGAATCTTATTACCATAAAATTGCGGGATAAAATATAAAAGAGTCTCATTTTTTAATGAGACTCTTTTACCATTTCATATTTAAATCGTTTTTGAAGTTTGTTTACCTAAAATAAACACCCTAGTAAACACCATCATGATAACGACTATAGCTAGAAAATAAAGAGGCATAACCATTAATGAACCTGTATGAAGCTGACTCATTCCCAAAATTGTCATCGTTACAATTACATAGTAGCCTAAGCTAAACAATGCACCTGCTGTACCAATGACATCTTGAAAATCTACTAACGCTAAACTTAAACAGTTAGGTAACGCTATGCCAATTCCTAATAGCAATATAAACATCGCTATTAAAAATACAACCATATATATTACATTCGGATTTGATCCAACAAACGTAATAACAGATAAAAGGATAGCTCCTCCTGTCATTACGAAACAACCGATATATATAATTTTCTCTGGTTTATAAGTGGCAAGTAAACGTTTTGAAACTTTCGCTCCAACAATAGAAGCAGACGCAACAACAATTCCTAAAAATCCATACATACTAGGCGATAACTGAAAGTATTCAATAAAGATAAACGGCGCTTCTGCATAATAGCTAAATAAAACACCATTCGCTCCTCCAATTAATAACCCATATGTTACTACTTTCGGATTTGTAATTAACCTCTTCAAGACTGAAAACACATTTATTTTATTCGTTACTGAGTCCGTCTTTGTTTCTGGAAGAGAAATAAACGTATACAGAAAAATCCCGATACTCATAACTACTAAACTCAAAAATACAATTTTAAATCCAAACATTTGATCAAGAAAGCCACCAATTAATGGTCCTATCGCTGGTGTAAAAGCAATGACTGCCGAAATTTGAGCAAACATAACATGCCTCTTATGGCCATCTACACTTTCCCGAAGAATCGTTTGTGTAACCACGGATCCTGCACTTGCTCCAAACGCTTGAATAAAACGACTTACCAATAAAACTTCAATGGAATTTGCAATAAAGCATAAGAAACTCCCCACGCCATATACAACAATTCCAAATAACATTGCCGGGCGACGGCCAATTATATCTGATAGCCATCCAATAAAAAATACACCTAAAGCAAATCCAGCAAAATACACACTAAGTGTTAACTGCACCTCATTATTACTTACATGTAACGCCTTTGAAATATCCGGTAAAGACGGTGTGTAAATCGTTTCACTAATTTGCGGAAATGCGACAAGAATAATCATTAACAAAAGTGATGGTACTGAGACTTTTTTCATTTTTCATACCCTCCTATAACTTTGAAAATCTCAGAAATAAAAAGACTTTCCTTAGCTACGGAACAGGAGGGGCCATTATAGAAATTCGATCATAAAACAACAAAGAAAACACCTCAATTACGTATGTTAATACTTATAGGAGGGTAATATTAACATTGATTTTTTAAATATACTTTTTCAATTATATTACATATTACATTGCTTTTTCTAGTATTGAGCCTTGGGGGATTGGTTAAAAGTATAACTTGATACCACCACCTTTTTATGGAATAATTAGAAATAGTTTGAATTTATAGATCTGATTATTTAACGATAAACTAGCACATTTTAATGTCGCAAAGCTTACAAACAGGAGGACTTTCGTAATGATTGAAATTTTAAGGACCGTAATAAACTTCCTAATCTCTCTATTCTCAGGGGAATTACCAATTGTCTATTACGTGTGGATTATCGCTTTATTTATCATGCAAATGATCCAGGCTACTCTAAGCTATAAGCTCTTTAAAAAGAAAGATAATTTCAGCACTTATATATCAACTGAATTACTTGCTTTCATCATTCTATTGTTTGGCGGTATATTATTATCTAAGTTACTTGCCTACATAATAGACGATCCTACTATTAGTATGACAAATGTAACACATTATTTTATTTCTCTTATCATACTAACTATATTTGTTGCTACAGGCTTTATTAAAGATTTTCTACAAACATCTATAAAAAATAAAAATATATCTCTTTTTACTATTTTAGTAATTTCCTTACTAGCTAGTATACTTTCATTCAAGTTTTTACCACTTTTAATTGATGGTCCTTTCTCTCTTTCTAAATCTTTTATAACCACTTTAATTATTATAGTACTCGGGTTAATTGCTCTACTAATTTCTTTAGAGGAAAAATATGCAGATGAAAAGGAAAAGGAAACGGAAAATGTATAGTTTCTCATTTACATAAAAGAAAGAGGGAGCTCCCCTCTTTCTTTTAAATCATCCCTTTTAATATCAATCCTAAAACTGACATTATTATCGCACTAATAATAATTCGCAAAATCCACGTTGTGTTTGTACTTATTTTTTCTAATTGCTTATTAATTGTTGCTATGTCTTTCTCATTAATAGTAGTACGCGTTTCTAAAGCACGAATGTCTCTCATAATTTCTTTTTGTTCCGCTTTTAAACTGTCAATTTTAGCGTAAACATCTTCCATATATTCACACCCTCTGTTCATCTTAATAGAAAAATCTATATATATTATGAGACAACCCTCTTACCGGTGAATACATTCCGTATATGTGCGCACCAAATTATTTGTACAATCTAATTGAATTACTTACATGTTTCCTTTCTTCTATATAAATCAACGTTAAGATAAATTAAAATTAGAAAAGGAACCCTTTGTTTATTTAACAGCAAACAAGGTGCTCTCCAGTATACGAGAGCACCTAAGATAATTTCTATTGTTTTCATCACCATTTTCATGTTTACCAACTCAATATAGTCAGTATGATTTTATGAAGAGTCCACTTGTTAGCTGCTCAATGTATACTAATATTAATACGAAATAGCTGTATTGATAAGCTCTCTAGAACAATAAATATACTGGCTGAAACAGACCTATAACCGATATTTTTTCCAGTAACATGAATGGTTATTTCTGATAAATGCATTTGTATATCATTGTTTTCAAAAATTTCATCCTCAATCTTTACAATACCTGCTTCACAATCTACTTCTTTAAAAGTTTTCAGTAATTTTGTTTCTAATAAACTACAATCAAAGTTTTCATCTTTTATTACGGCAAATTTAACCTTCATATCGATTTCCCCATTTTTAACAAACTAAAATCATTAAATCGATATAAATATACATTATTATATTAAACAATTCAAAACATACGTTTCTTATAAACCATTACTAAATTCCAGTTCTAAGGCTTTATATAAAAAAGAAAACAAATAAAGTGAAATTCTAATCATTAAGAGGGGTATCTATCCCCTACTAATTATTTAGTTGAACTAACCGGACATTTACGAGATTAAAAAATTACTCTTTCAATCGCTAAACTAATTAATATATAGTCCCCCTGTTCTCAGTGGCTCAATTTTTTTATTTTTCATTCATAGATTCTGAGAACTTTTTGCTTTAATATTAATAAGTCGCTTCTTAAATTCTGCAATATTGGAAATAACTATATAGTGAAACAAATTAACTATTAGGAGTGCTATTGATGTTTGATATACTTCGTCTCTTAATTTTTTTTCTCATTGCTATCTTTTTATTTTTCTCCATAATAATGGAGTTTAAAAAACCTCAAAAAAGTGTATTTTGGTTTTCGATTGAAGTCTTATCTCTTCTAGGAATTGTAATGCTTTTTAAAGATTTTTTATCAAAAATATAACTTAACCCACGAATAATCACGTGTTTCAAATACGATATCTTTATCTATTGAACGACCTTATCTCTCCTTAAAACATCTTGTTTTCACCCTATTTCTTAACAAGGGCTCTAACCTTAAGTTGTCTTTTCTTTATAAAAAATAGCCTACCTATTTCTGTAGGCGGGCTATATCTTTATTACACCATACAAAAAGTATACTCTCTTCTCCACTTGAACTTTATGTAATGACATAGATTCTAAATAAATTATTATCTTTTCTATATTCTTATCATGGATTTTTTGTTCATAAATTCGTAACACATATATATAAGTTATTATGCTAAAATTAGTTTATTCAAAAGAAGTTATTCTTAACGAATCGATAATTTTTAATACCCTGTTTAAAGCCTCGCCCCCCTGCGAGGCTTTTTCCTATTTAACTAGAGTAGTAGTTATCAACCGTTACTATGCTGCTACACATTCTTACCTTTAGTTATTCAGCATCAGCACACGTAAATTTCTTTCCTGCATCATTTGATTTACAAATTTTATTTATCGATTTTTCGGTTATCTTTTCACTTTCACTAGAAACTTGATCTAAATCCATTCGAAATACTTGTTCCGGATTCTCTTTTGAATTCCCTTCAATATGAATTGTACGATCGAACATCTCAGCCGTGAAGCTGCTAGATGTATTTATCATTTTCACTCCATTATTTTCACCTACATAGCGTTCAACTACTGTTTCAGCTTCTGTAAGTTGTTGAGATGTAGGATATGGTATAGATTCCGCTAATATGACTACACCTACTAAATATGTAATATACAAACCACCTGCAATTAAGATAACTTTCTTTACTGTTTTATGAATCATGCTCTAACTCCCTTTTCTTTTTTTGCTATTAAAATATATAACTTTCCTAATTTCCATCGATTTCTTTTTAGTACATAACATTTGTTTTATATTTCATGCAAAGCACCTCTCTTACTAATTTTCAATTTGATATTAACATGATATTTATCGTTTTTCAATAAATAATTATTATATTGCATTACTTATTTACTGTTTTCATCCCAAATAATAATTAAGGTAAATAACTTTCTTATAACATCCTCATTCTAGTAAGGAAGTAGCTAAAGCTCTCCTATCTTTAACAAGGGATGATGCTAATGTTGTTAATAGCACAAAAAAGCACCGTCACAAGTGACGGTGCTTTTTCTATGTAAGAGCTACTAGAAGGTTCCCTTCTAGCCTACTCCCATTTATAAGTCCAAAATTGTTCAAGTTGCAACCATTTTAATGTTGCCGCATCTTTGTTTTTGATTTTCGCGTGTGTTTCTTCAAGCATCGCTTCTGTTTGCGAACGGTGCGCACCTAGTGCAGCTAATTTATGCTCAAATACTTCACTAATATTATTTACAACATCCGGCTCACCAAGTACTGCTTCACGATTTTTCGTAATCGCAACCGCATGAATAACTGGACGTTCTTCTTTTGACATACGTGATACGGCGCGAACTACAGCGCGGCCAAATGCATCATGATCTGGATGTACGCCGTGCTCTGGATAAAATGTAATAATTCGAGATGGATTTACTTCTTGAATAATTGCTTCAATTTTGTCTGCAACGAAATCAACATCTTCAAATTCTAACGTTTTATCATGGAAACCAAGCATTCTTAAATCTTTGATTCCCATCGCTTCACATGCATCTTTTAATTCTTTTTCACGGATATTCGGAATCGTTTCACGGTTAGCAAATACGTTCTTACCCATGTTACGTCCCATTTGTCCTAGCGTACCGCACGCATACGTTACAGGTACTCCTTGATCTGTTAATAAGCGAATTGTTCCTCCCGCCGCAAATGCTTCATCATCTGGATGCGGAAATACAACAAGTACATGTCTCTCCATAAGTTTCCCTCCTTCTTACTTAAATGGCGTTAAGCTTAACTCAAGCGCTACTGCTAAGCGACCTTGATTATCGTGCCCTGCAAGTAATAAACGCTCTTTATCGTCTACTTCCCAGTGCGTAATACCTTCTGCATATACCCAGCCATGATCCATCTTTAAACCAACTCGGTATGGGTTTGTTCCAGTAATCTTCCCGCGCTCAAAGCGAATAATTGCATTTCGAATAAATGCTCCAACTGTCATCATCTTTTCATTAAAGTGTGACGCGTACGCTCCGTTCGTCGTTTCTAAATGAATATATACATCTTTATTTACAAAACGTTCAATTTCATTTTGAATAAGAGAACTATCTTTTACTATTTCCATCGGAATTCACCTCTTTAAACCATTTTACGCAAAAATAATGTAAATTGCTATCTCTATATTAGAGGACAACGCCCACTTTTCCTAATATTTTGCACTGTGTTTCTTTATTTTTTTATATCATATGTAAAAAACACATTTTTTCCTTCACTTTGTTAAATAGTTTTCTTTCTTTTTTGAATTTGCTACAATATAAATTACGCAGAAGGATGCATGTTTACAATTGAATACATACTTTAAAGAAGGTGACATGATTGGAACAATCAGCACATGAAGTAGCAAATTGGCAATATTATTTTGCAATTGCCGTATTTTTAGTCACGTACGGATTTATTATTTCTGAGAAATTGAATCGTGCTGTAATCGCACTATTCGGTGCTGCTATTATGATTATTTTTGGAGTTGTAGAATTACATACTGCTTTCACATCACATATTCAATGGGAAACGATTACCCTTTTAATTGGGATGATGATTCTCGTACATATTACGAGTCAATCGGGCGTCTTTGAATTTGTGGCCATTAAAGCGGCAAAAGCAGCTGGAGGAAAACCAATCCGTATTTTATTATTGCTATCCCTATTAACCGCTGTCGGATCAGCATTTTTGGACAACGTAACAACCGTATTATTAATCGTACCTGTTACGCTATCCATTACACGTATTTTAAAAGTTAATCCTGTTCCTTATTTGATTTCAGAAGTATTATTTTCAAATATAGGCGGAACAGCAACATTAATCGGTGATCCACCTAATATTATGATCGGATCAGCAAATAAGCATTTAGACTTCAATGCCTTTTTACTTAACTTAGCTCCTATTGTAATTATTATTTCTATCGTGACACTTGGCATTATTTACTTCATGTATCGTAACAAACTAAAAACAACACCTGAGCAAATCGAAAAATTAATGGCATTAAATGAAAAAGATTATATTAAAGATCAAAGCCTCCTTTTGAAATCCATTTCGATTTTAGGACTAACTATTTTAGGCTTTGTACTTCATTCCATTATTCATGTAGATGCTGCAGTTATCGCGATGACAGGTGCTACACTTCTTATGTTAATCGGTGTGAAAGAACATGATATTGAAGATGTATTTGCCCACGTCGAATGGGTAACCATTTTCTTCTTTGCCGGACTATTCGTTCTCGTTGGTGGTTTAATTGATATCGGACTTATTTCTTCACTCGCAAAAGAAGTAATCGACGTCACAAATGGCGATATCGGTTTCGCCGCTATACTTATTTTATGGGTATCGGGTATCGCATCTGCAACAATTGACAATATCCCATTTGTCGCAACGATGATACCACTTATTCAAGACTTAGCTACAGGACTCGGACTATCTGTTGATTCTCCGCAAATCGAAGTACTATGGTGGGCATTATCACTTGGAGCTTGCTTAGGAGGAAACGGAACGTTAATCGGAGCATCTGCAAACGTAGTCGTTGCTGGTATTGCAAAACGTGAAGGACATGCTTTCTCTTATATGGACTTCTTAAAAATTGGTTTGCCGTTAACAATCATTGCATTACTATTATCACATGCTTATATATATTTACGTTATTTAATGTAAAAGTTGTATTGCATGAAATTATATCGTCACATACAAAAGGTTTGCAGCATCCGTGCTGCAAACCTTTTTTCATCACCAAAATATACCGATAATTGCTAATCCACCTAAAATCATACCACCAATTTGTCCAACGATTGTTGGCGATAGTTGAACACCTTTCCTCACTTCTACAACCGGTCTTTCGTGCCTTAGTTGCTGCACTTCGCTTTGCAGTTGATGTACACTTCCGTGCAATTCTTTAATTAACTCCTTTAATTCAGCGACCTCTTCATTTACTGGTTTTGCTTTTTCTAAATTCATTTTGCATAGCCCCTTATAAATTCAATCAGTACACTGTAAATTTTCGCCAATTATCATTATTTCTCCTGCATACTACATATATAATTTCGAATGTACTTTCTAACCTTGCAGCTCTATCCATTCATCCCGCAATATCCCCATAATCATGCGATCAAAACACTTCCCCTCTCTTTGCACTGCTTCTCTCATACAGCCTTCCATTTGAAAACCCATCTTTTTATACAACTCAATAGCAGCTTTGTTATAAGAAATAACATCCAGACCGACGCGGTGCAAATTCAATTCATAAAAAGCATACTTTAAAATAAGATGGATTGCTTCTCTTCCATATCCCCTACCTCTATCATTTGCATCTCCTATACCAATTGCTAATAACCCTGTTCTGTTATTCCACTCTATACTATGAATTGCAACAAAACCAATTAAACGATCATCTTGAACTGTCCTCAACATGAAAGATACACTATTCGATCTCCGTCCCTTTAATAGCCTATCACTTGCTATTTCTTGTAACGATTGCGGAAACGCTACATCTGTATCGACATTTCTTAAATACTCACTATCTTCTTGCCATATTGCCATTACTTCAGCATCTGCTTCTCTAATAGCTGATAATTTAATCGTTTTATTTTGAAAAAGATTCATCGTCATTTCAAACTCCCCCTTTTTAATAACGGGGATACTTATTTTAGCCTATTTATCCCCTTGTTCCATAAACTGCTTTATAAACGGGATACTTACAATAAGCGCTGACATTGGCACATCTCCTCTGCATTAAATTACGTTCATTGTAAAATTTTTTATTTATTCTAACAATAAAAAAGACCCTCAAAATTTAGAGGATCTTCCTAACAACGAATCGATATTATTTCGTAAACATTTTCTCAGCTTCATCCAATGCCATTTTGTTTCCTAAAGCAGAATAGTCAAGCCATGGTTGGTCATTAATAATGTATACGTGCTTACCTTTAACTGCTTTTAAGTCTTTCCAAATTGATGTTTCTTGAAGTTGTTTAAATGCAGCTTTTGCCTTATCATCTCTGTTTACAACAACGAAAATAGCATCTGCATCAAAGTCAGGTAATACTTCTTGTGAAATGACTTCGAAAGGACGGTTTCCATCAATTTTCTCTACACCGTTTGCAGGTTGTAATCCTAAGTCTTGGAACAAAATTGGTCCCATCGGTCTTTTCGTACTAAATACACGTAATTCTTTTGCAGTAACACGAATTGCCATTACTTTTTCGTTATTACCTAATTCTTTATCTATTAAACTTCTTACTCGTTTTGATTGCTCTTCGTAATCTTGAATATATTGATCCGCTTCTTTCTCACGGTTTACAAGTTTACCAACTTGTATTAACTGATCTCTCCACGTACCTTCATCTAAATTGAAAGAATGTGTTTTTGCAATTTTTTCGTATTTCGCTAAATCTTTGCCAGCGTATTTTTCATCCACATAAATGTCAGTTGGCTTCAATTGAAGTAATGCTTCCATATTCGGATCCGTTACAACACCAAGTTTCTTCGTATCTTTCAACTGCTCTTTTGCATGCGGTAAGAAATCTTTTAAATCTCCACCAATAACAGAGCCTACAGGTGTAATTCCTAATGCCAGTAAATTATTCGTTAAGTGAATGGACATAGAAGCGATTTTCGGATCATTACTTTTTTCAGTTTTTTTCGTTGCCTCTTCATTAGATTTCGTTTGGCCACATGCTGCTAATACTAAAATACACATGATGCTAAATAAAATAGTAAGTTTCTTTTTCATATGTTCTCCTCTTTGAAGTATTTATTTTGTTTTTGTAAGTAAATAAAGAAAATACGGTGCTCCTAAAGCTGCCACTACTACACCAGCTGGAATAGAATTTGGCTCGAATATAGAACGACCTATCGTATCTGCTAGCACTAAAATAATCATTCCAATAATGCCAGCTAGTGGAAGGAAATGTTGATAGGTAGTACCTACTAACTTTCTTGCAATATGCGGAGCAACTAAACCGATAAACCCAATCCCCCCTGCCATCGATACACTCGCGCAAGATAATCCAACCGCTGTAGCTAAAAGAAGTAACCGTTCTTTTTGAACAGAAACACCAAGTCCTGCTGCCACACTATCACCTAGTGACAATGCATTTAACGTTTTAGATTTTAGCCATGCATACGGGGTTAGTATGAAAATCCAAGGTAATAATGCTAGGACATGAATCCAATCCCTTCCCCACACGTTACCAACTAACCATCTAGAAGCGAATGTATATGTCTCATCATTTAACTTGAGGGAGAAAAATAACGAAATCGCACTAAAGCCAGCTGAAACAGCAATACCAACGAGAATGAGTCTAATAGGAAGTAAGCCTTTTGATCGATCACTCGCAAGCATAATAATTAAAAACGCAGCTAGTACTCCCCCACCAAATGTAAATAACGGTATTAAAATCGATACATTCTCATTAATAGAATGAAAGAAAGTAACGAATATAATTAACCCAAAAGATGCACCTGAATGTAATCCTAAAATACCAGGGTCTGCAAGTGCATTGCGTGATAATCCTTGTAAAATCGCACCGGAAATCCCAAGGCCAATACCAGCTAACATTGTAATTATAATTCTTGGCATACGATAATCGTATAGCACTGTTGCACTCTCAAAATCACCATAACCGAAAAGTGTTTGAATTACTTTAAGTGGCGCTATGCTTAGTGTCCCTGTATTTAAACTAATTAAAATGACAGCGATACTAATACAACCAAAAATTGTAGTTACAATAATAGCTCTCTTTTTATCTGTGTTCAAAAGATCCTTCACTTATAGCTCCCTCCCAACTTTACGTGCTATATAGAGGAAGAACGGAACTCCAACAAGAGCTACCATAATTCCTATCGCAAGTTCTTTAGGAGGGTTTACTGTTCTTGCCCCTAAATCAGCTAAAACTAATAACATAGCTCCTAATAACGCTGACATAGGAATAATGAGTCGATAATTCACACCAACTAATTTTCTAGCAATATGCGGAATAACAAGTCCTACAAATCCGATAGAACCAACAGCTGAAACAGATACACCTGCCAGAATGACTACTATAATCATCCCTAGTATTCTCGTTCGGTTCGTTTTTACTCCTAAATTGGTAGCGACGTCATCTCCCATTGATATGAGTGAAATAGACCGCCCTATCACTGTCGCAAAAAGAATGGTTATAAGAATAATAGGAACTAAAAATTTCAAGTGCTCCCACTTAACCCCTGCAACACCACCAGCGTACCAAAACGCTAAATCTTGACTTAAGTCATAATAAATCGCGACACCTGAACTTAACGAATGCAAAAGTGCGGCCATAACTGCCCCTGCAATCGTTAACCTCATCGGTGTTAATCCGCCTGATGTTGCTGACCCGATAATAAAAATGAGTACTGTACTTAAAACCGCTCCAATAAAGGAAACAATCATTAAATAGGAATATGGCATATGCGGGAAAAAGGCAAAACTAAGTGCAACTACAAACATCGCACCTGCATTTATTCCAAGCACACCTGCATCAGCTAATGGGTTTCGTGTTACTCCTTGCATAACTGCCCCTGCGACCGCAAAAGCTGCTCCTACCACTGCTGCACCAATTACCCTTGGAAGCCTTAATTCATAAATAATTTGGTGCTGCGTTACTTTCGGATTATAATCAAAAACCGCTGCCCATACAGTTTGCAAATGGATATCCTTTGCACCGAATGCAATAGCTAAAAATATAGATCCGATTAAACATAAAATTGTTAAGCTCATGAAACATATGAACTTAATATGTATCCAGCGATTATTGCCAGCATGTACAGCAAACTTATGTAACATGTTTCATTTCATCCTTTATATTCAGTTGTTTTTTATAATTATTTTTAATTTATAATCATTACTGATAATAATTATCATTTTCATTTAGATATTATATCCCCACTTTTTTGAAATAGCAAACTATTTTTTTACTTCGTTAAATATTAAAATACTTATTACAATTCCTTTCTAAAACTTACAAATACATGAAAAATAAACTACTGGCTTATTTTTTAAATTGTAGTATACTTAGTCATTATTTTGAGTTTTCTAACAAAAATATCGAAGGTGACACAATGTTCTATATAAAACAACTACTACACTTCACTTACGAGCAAGCATTCTCTTGCTTATTCCCAGTTGTTATTTTCTTAACACTAGCCCTATCAAAAATCATTTCTATCCCAGGGTTATACCGCTACGATTTCATACTCATCGTATGTCTTCTCATGCAGTGGATTATGTACAAAACTGGACTTGAAACGAAAGACGAATTAAAAGTAATTACTGTCTTCCATTTCATCGGCCTTCTACTAGAAATATATAAAGTACATTTCGGTTCATGGAGTTATCCAGAAGAAGCTTATTCAAAAGTTTTTGGAGTTCCGCTTTACAGTGGTTTTATGTATGCAAGTGTTGCCAGTTACATATGCCAAGCGTGGAGAAGATTGCATTTACAAATGCACCATTGGCCGAGGGCTATTTTTGCCGTACCGCTAGGCGCAATGATTTACTTTAATTTTTTCACACATCATTTTCTATATGACTTTAGATGGGTATTAACTTTACTATTATTCATCGTTTTCTTTCGAACATTTGTGGAATTTTCATTACGAGGCGTTACATATAAAATGCCACTCGTTCTTTCCTTCTTCCTTATCGGGTTCTTCATTTGGATTGCGGAAAACATCGCAACATTTTTCGGAGCATGGCAATATCCAAATCAAAGAGAAGCGTGGAATCTCGTTCACTTAAGCAAAATTAGCTCATGGTTTTTACTCGTTGTTATTAGCATTATGATTGTTACGCAACTCAAATATTTGAAGGAGTCGAAAAGATATTGATGATAATGTCCTCTTTTTTATACATTCTAAAATTATAAACTCTATAAAAAATTCTATTTTAATATATAATCTTATGCTTTAAGAAGAAGGATATTATAAAAATACAGAAAGTGTTGATGGTAATAAAAAAAGATATATATTCCTTGCTCAAGCTCGGAAATACAGAATGACATGATGCTACATACTTTTTCTAAAAAAACCGCTTCTCTTTTATAGAGAAGCGGTTTTTTAACTGAATACAACTATGAATTAACTTTAATTGTTCTGTTTATATATCTTTTCACTTTTGTCCTCCTTGTGATGTATAATGCTTTCTCCTTCAACATCAATGTTAGGCAACATTTTATCCAGCCATTTTGGCAAGTACCATGCTGACTTACCCATTAGAGTCATGACCGCGGGCACGATTGTCATTCTCACAATAAATGCGTCAAAGAAAACACCGAATGTAAGTGCCATGCCTATGGATTTAATGATAGTATCAGGTGCCAACATGAATCCAATAAATACAGACATCATAATTAACCCTGCTGCGACTACGACTCTACCGCTCTCTTGCATTCCTTCTAAAATAGCTCTCTTCGGGTCGCCTGTATGCGTATATACTTCCCGCATCTTGCTCACTAGGAACACCTCATAGTCCATGGCGAGTCCGAACAGAATGCCAATCAGAATGACAGGCAAGAAGGCTAAGATTGGACCGGCTGCCGGGAAACCAAATATATTTTGGAAATGCCCATCCTGCACGAAAAATACCACAGCTCCCAACGTAGCACCAAGAGAAAGCAAAAACCCTAATACTGCTTTTAATGGAATGAGCAGAGATCTAAACACTAGAACTAAGAGTACATATGCAAGTCCCACAATAAGGGCAGCAAAAACTGGCAAGGCATCACTTAGCTTTTGCACAATATCAATATTCATCGCTGCTGTCCCCGTTACCATTAGTTCAATTCCATTTTCTTTCTCGGTCTGGTTCGATCTGTCCCGGATCGCTTTTACCAAATCCTTTGTCTTTGTATCGTCAGGCCCTGTTTTTGGTGCGACGGAAATCATATAAATCTTTCCAGAAGGCCCAGGAATGGCTGGTGTCACACTTTTCACGTCAGATAGGTTACCCAATTCTTTTGCAATAGTGTTCATAGCATTTTGCATTTCAGTTGTTGCTTCCTCTGATTTTGCCACTACCACTAAAGAGGCATGAACTCCTTCTCCATATGCTTCCGTCAATAAATCATATGCTCTTCTTTCTGTTGTTTCTGTAGACTTTGTTGTTCCATCAGAAGGAAGGCCAAGGTTCATATGGAAAAATGGAATCGTAATTACTACAAGTAGTCCGATTGCAAAAACTGTAACAATCAGAGGACGTCTTATGACAAACTCTCCCCATTTATTTGAACCAGCATGTTTCTTACCTGCCCCAGTCATCTTTTGCAAGAATCGATTTTGTTTAGATGGTGCAATCTTATGGCCGACAAGACCTAAGATTGCTGGTAATATGATGACAGAAAGCAACACAGCTATAAGCACAGTAAAGGCTGCGGATACGCCCATCGCTATCAAGAATGGGATTTTTGTAACAGACAGTCCCAAAAGACCTATAATAACTGTTAACCCTGCAAAAATCACAGCACTTCCTGCTGTTCCCGTTGCGATGGCAACAGATTCCGAAACAGAATCTCCTTTTGCAAGTTGCTGTCTAAAACGATTGATAATGAAGAGCGCATAGTCAATGCCTACTGCGAGTCCTAGCATAGCAGCCAAGGATAAAGAAACTGATTGGATTTCCATATAATTGGTCCCAATCATGATTCCTAGCATCCCAATCGCTAATCCAATTATCGCAGTGAGAATTGGCAATCCAGCTACCAGAAAAGACACAAAGGTAAATGCCAAGACTACAAAGGCAACAAGTACTCCGACAATTTCAGTCATACCTGAAGTATCTGAGTCAGAAAACTTAATATCACTTCCTGATAACTCCGTTTGAATGCCAGCATCCCTTGTTGTTTCAATGCTATTTAAAAGCTTATCCTTAGAAATTCCTGTGACCTTTTCCGCTCTCATTTTGTACGTAACAACTGCATATCCAATTTTCTTATCTTTACTAAGATTCTGCAGTTGCATCGGTGCTACCACAGAATCAACCGCTGAATCTTTTTTTATCTCATCAAGAACTTCTGCAATTTTCTGTTGTACTCCCACTGACTCCAAAGTTTCGTTTTTTTGTGCTTTAAACACTACTTTTACTTGGACACCTGCTGGTTGCATCTCTTTAAACTCTTTTTCAATTACTTTTCCTGCTTTATCTGCCGGTGTGTTTGGAATGCTCAGCTCATCCCTGAAAGCGGAACCCATGTTGATTGCAAAAAGCACTAATGCAATAAGAATTGCAAGTGTACCGAATACAATCTTTATCCTATGTTTTACTGCCCAACACCCTAAATTATACAAATATTTTGCCAATTAAAACTCACCCTATTCTTGTCAAAAATTTTTCTTGTTATTACGTTGCAATCTAGAAATACACTTACATTTATTTTGATAATCAATATATAAAGATTATAAAATTTTAATTATAAATTATATCCGAATATATCTCCCTATTTATAGCTTGCAGAATGGCGCCAAATTGCCAATAGGAAACAAAGAAGATGGTACACATTGACAGCAATAATGTCCTTTTATACAATTGTTATCACCATGCTAACAATTGTACTTACATGTGTAAGTATAACAGTGGATTTTCATCTTTCAAGCACTATGTGATGATTTTCACTTAAAACGAACAGAATGAAGGGATGTGTTAGCTTTGAGAAAGTCAAGGGAAGACAGTATACACTCTCAGACATACATTATGGAGGCATTAAGCGCCCTGTTGCACGAACATAAACTGCAAGATATAACTGTAACAGCTATTTGTAAAAAGGCTGGAGTTGCCAGAGTCACATTCTACAAATACTACCGCAACGTTTACGACGTCGTGCAAGTATCTGTGGATGAAATTGTTCAACAATTCTTGAATGAGGTTGATAGTTTGGATCCGTATGAAAGTATGCAGCTAATTATTGAATATATCATAGAGGGATTTGTGTCTGCACAGAAACCATCAGGAAAATTGCTGGATTCAAATATATCTAATATGATGCTTGATTATTTGAATTACACAATGGAAAAGGTCTTTCAAGCAGATATTACGCGCAATCATGAAATAAGTAGAATGCAGATCCTATTTTTAGCAGGAGGTATCTATAATATTGTTAACGATTGGCTTAAAAGAGGGACAAAGGAATCTCCCCAAGCACTTGCTGCAAAAATATACGAGATTCTTCCATACGGGACAGCAGATACCAGAAATTTTACAAGCTCCTGATACAACTATTCCATCTTTTATTACATCTCAAAAAATGTGCATTACATACAAAGCTACGAGTAGTTCATCTAACCATAAACGACCGTTAATGGAACTCTAGTTATTTCTACTCAAGAAAACTCATGACCAAAAACAAAAGGCCCTAACATATTAGCCATGTATAATATGTTAGGGCCTTTCTATTTTTAGTATTTTTAATTTAGCTCTTAATAATTTTAAAACTGTAGGACCTTTTTACATATTTATTTTCCTGCTTTAATAATACGTTCCATCGTCTTCATCTGACCAATATGATCTGCTTCATGATAAAGCATCATACCGTAAAGCTCACCAACTGTTTCTAGTCCTAGGAACGGCTCTGGCAGTTTATTCTCAAATGCTTCTGCTGGAATTTCGTTAATACGCTTTGCTTGTTCTTTTAATTGGGCCATTAATACTTCTAATGACGGTCCTTCTGTTTTCCATTTAGATGGTCTTGATCCATACCCAAACATGCCTGGATATTCAGTTGGTAATTGTTTGAATTCTTTTCCAAACATGAAAACTTCTGCTGCCGTTAATACATGACCGATATGCCAGCGAATTGTATTGTTAAAGCCATCCGGCTGCGTATCCGCAGTTTTATCATCTAACGTCTCCATAAATTTAAGTAATGCCCCGCGCGTTATTTCAAATTGTTTTAAACCAACTAGTCTATTCATTTAATCGTTCCCCTTCTTCATGTACCATTTATTATGAACTAAGAATGTTCAACTTATTAAAGTTTCACCTTGTTTAATCTATCAGAAACGATTAAGAAAAACATCTAATATGCTTAGTAAAAATATTTAAAAGGTTCACCCCTAATAAATATAGAATTACTTACTACACAGTTAGTTTAGTAAATAATAGAGGAGTGTCAATTACATGTTACATATTTTAAAACAACAATATAGTCTTATTAGCTCTACAAGAGAAACCTTATTTTCATTTTTGGAAGAAATCCCATTAGAAAAATTGCACAGCACAGTTCCGAATTTCGGAAATGGTAGCATTATAAAAACACATATTCATGTAGCCGATTGCTATCGATACTGGCTTGGATCATTCGCATTCAAGCAAAAACGAGCAGATTTTTTATTCGCTAGTGATTATGAAGTTGAGCATGCAGATATCACGAAAATCCGTGCTAGATTTAAGTTAGTAGATGAGACTGTACAACGTTTTTTAGACGAATACAATGACCGTTGGCTCGAAAATATAGCAAATGAAGTGAAATGGCAAAAAGAACCTTGGAGTACAACACCGTTATGGCTTTTAACTCATACGGAGACGCATGAGTTTCACCATAAAGGACAAATTGTATCTATGGCTCGTCACCTTGGATACAATCCTCCAGACACAGACCTTAGTTAATACATTCGTGTTCATTTAAAAGCGGAATGAGCAGCAATAATAATAGTATTATCAAAAAACTCGTTGCTACATTTTGTTGTGTATAAAACTTTTATTATTTGTTTTAGGTATACCATACCATTATAAAATTCATGTAACATCGAATTAAGGTTCATATTTTTTATGTAACTCATTGAAGAAAGTTTAAGTATTTATACATTCAATTACTAACTAAAGGAGAAAATTATAATGAGATTAGAGAGCGAAAGAATTTATTTAAGGCCTCTTTGTCAGCTAGATGCTCCTATTATATTAGAAAGTACAATGAATGATGAAATAAGATATATGACTGGAACTAAGTCCACTTTTTCATTGGAGCAAATCACGAAACATATAGATCATATAAATAATAATTCAAGTCGCTATGATTTCGCTATTTGTTTACAAAGCACTGACGAGATGATTGGAGAGTTGTCGATTTTAGATATCGATGAGGAGAACAAAAGAGCAGGATTCAGAATATCAATGCTTTCCATAGCATTAACAGGACAAGGTTATGGAACTGAAGCTATTACAATCGTTTTAAGATTTGTTTTTGAACAACTATCATTAAATCGTTTACAGTTAGAAGTATTTAGCCATAATTTACGCGGAATTAAAGCTTATGAAAAAGTTGGTTTTGTAAAAGAAGGAACCTTACGTCAATCTTTATTTTATAACGATACATACTCAGATGAAATTATTATGGCCATACTTAAAAGCGATTATAGAGAGACCTTTGTAAATGACTGTACTTAATCTATGAAACAATTTTAAAGAACCTTACCACAATAAAATGTAGTAAGGCTCTTTCTTTTTTATATCAAATAACAGCTCTTAACGCATTTATAATCGTATTAATACCAAATTGTCTCAGCATAATTATATGCATCACTATTTGGTATAGCATGTTTCCCTTGTGCTTGTGCCTTTCTTGGATCTAAATCATATACCATTGGCGTATAGCATGATGTTTGCCCTTTATTCACAACACCATTTCCTCCAGCACTTCCGCAAGTATATGCCTTTCCATCGGTTTTTCTGACTATCCTTGCATCAGCTTCATTATTATAAACCGCTGCATGTGTTACAGTAACCTTTGCCCACGCTGTTTTACATGTCGTGCTAAATTTTAATTCCACATATGAATTAGAATCAATCCACTTCTTTTCTTTCGTTACTGCTGATTGATCACAGCTATTGTAGTAAGGACTTTTCCCATCATATGAATGGTCTTCTGCAAATGCTTTATCATTATTCATCGTACTAAAAACACTAGTTATGACGAGCAATGCCAGACAAAGACATGCGCTTACCTTTTTAAATAGCTTCATAGCATTCCACTCCTTTATTAATAACGTCCAGTTTTCCCGTAGCCATTATTAATCGTCACCGCTTCGGCATCAGCTGTATAACCAAAATCCGCAGTTAAATCAAACACCATTCCTGTATACGTACTCGTTTGTCCTGTTTTAATTGCTCCATTACCACTATTAGAATCTACTGATTTTTGGAATACACCATTTTTATATTTATTAATAACAGCGTAAGCATATACTCCTCCAGAAACAGAAGGTGCTGGTTGATCTAAAACAAACTTAGACCATGCCGTGTGACAGTTATTACTGTAACGTAAATACACTGTTCCTACTTTTTTACTACCTTCATACACCGCTGTAGACTTTGCATTAAATCCATCTGCATCACATGTTGTACTGCCTCCGTATACTTTCGTTGTTGCTGGATTTTTCCCGTCATAATAACTACTCAGATCAGTAGCTGCAAATGTACTTCCTTGAAAACTAAATAATACCCCTACACTCGCTACACTTAACACACATACTTTCATTAACTTTTTAAACATTGTAAATCTCCTCCCTCAAAATAAGTACGTATACTAAAGACAATCTCCTCCCTATGTACGCCCCTCCTTTCGTGCTGCCTAGAGGCATCTTACAGAAACGAATAAAAGTTGTAAATTCCCTTACGATTATTGGAATATACGAAGAAATTTACTTATCCTTTTAAGAAAAAAAGTTGAGAAATACACATTTGAAAACATCCTTTATTTAAAACATAAAGAACCGATACTCGTTTCATGCAAGCATCGGTTCTTTATACAAAATTGCCATTTTTTCTTTTATATAAAATAAATATTTCTCCACTTAATCCGTTATAAAAAACTCCCTCGTTACATCAATAAACTGCTGCAGTGGCACTGTCATCCATTTATCTTTATGCCAAGCAATTTGTGTGAAAATTGGATTGATAGTATGTTCTAGATGTAACTCTTTTATCGTCCCCTCTCGTATATCTTTTTCTACTACTATCGCCGGTAAAACGGCTATACCCAAATCTGCAATCACACATTGTTTAATTGCCTCTACACTAACAAATTCAATCTTATTTGCTGGATATATGTCTTTCGCACGAAATAACTCCTCAAATAAAGTCCGATATGAGCACCCTATTTCTGTTAATAAAAGTGTTTCCTTCTCTAAATCTTTTATAGAGACGGAAGTTTGCTGGAGTAAATGATGCCCTGAAGCAGCTACTACTTTTAATTCTTCTTTCATAAGCGGCTCCACATGTAAAGCATCTTCTGTTTTACATTCGTCCAAAATAAATGCAAAATCGACTTTTCCCTCCATCAATTGCTCCTTCGCATCTTTATTGGAATGCGCTGGTTTAAATATAAGCTTTATTTCAGGAAATTGTGCTTTAAACCTCTTTAATATAGATGGAAGCCTATATGTACACTGACTTTCTTGTGCACCAATCGTTAACGTACCAGCTATTTCTTCATCATCTTTCACAGCCATTTTCGCTTCGTTACTAAGTGCAATCATCTTATCAGCATATAGTTGAAACTTCCTTCCTGCTTCAGTTAAGAAAAGACGTTTCCCTAATCTTTCAAATAACGGCGTATCTAGCTCAGCTTCTAACGTTTTAATTTGCGCTGTCACGCTCGATTGAGCAAAGTTTAATTTCTTCGCAGTTTGTGTAAAGTTCAAAGTATCCGCGGCTATTTTAAATGTAATTAACTGTTTTATCTCCATTTATCATCCCTCTTTTTCAATCGGTATTTCCGATTGATTTCATCGAAATAATCCTCTTTGTCTATTGATATTTGTATTGTATGATAAAGAGCATCGACAAACAATATAAATGGAGGTATTCCATATGAAAGCACTTTGTTTCGAACAGTTCGGAAATCCGGATGTACTACAATATAAAGAAATACATGATCCAATCATAAATGCAAATGAAATTCTTGTCCGCACGAAAGCAATCGGTTTAAACTTTGCTGATATTTATAGACGCCGCGGTGATTATCATCTCGCTGGCAATCCGCCTTATATATTAGGTTATGAAGGGGCTGGTATTGTTGAAGAAGTAGGAGCTAACGTTACGAATATCCATCCTGGAGATCGTATCGCATTTGCTGACGTTCCATTTGCAAATGCAGGATTAGTTGCCGTTCCATCAGAAAAAGCAATCCCACTTCCGGATTCTATTTCTTTTGAAACAGCCGCTTCTGTCTTATTGCAAGGTTTAACAGCACATTATTTAACGAAAGATAGCTACCAAATAAAACAAGGTGATACAGCTTTAGTCCATGCTGCGGCTGGCGGCGTTGGTCAACTTCTTATTCAAATGATAAAACTACTGGGCGGAAAAGCAATCGGCCTCACGTCATCAAACGAAAAAGCAAAGATAGCCACGTTAGCTGGTGCTGATCACGTATTTTTATATACGGAAGCATGGCATACAAAAGTAGTTGAAATAACAAATAGTGATGGAGTAAATGTTGTGTATGAATCAGTAGGTTCTACATTAGAGAAAAGTTTTAACGCTACTAAAACTGGTGGTACTGTCGTATTTTACGGAATGGCCGGTGGTAATCCTGCGCCAGTTGATCCGCGTATGCTTATGGATACTTCAAAAACTTTAACTGGCGGAGACCTTTGGAACGTGCTTACTACTTTTGAAGAACGAAAAAAACGCTCTACTCAATTATTTGATTGGATCGCAAGTGGAAAATTAAACATCGCGAGCCCTACTACATTCTCTTTACAAGACGGTGCTCGCGCCCATGAATTATTAGAGAGCAGAAAAAGTACAGGGAAGATTTTATTAATTCCATAATTGTTCCAATAAAAAAAGAAGCTTTATCAAGACCTAAATTGAAAAAATTGATAAATGAAAGGAGATAACATATTTTATATGACTAATATGTTATCTCCTTTCTTCTTCAAATAACGGGCCAGTATAGCTTTCGAATAAATTCTGATAATTTTTGTGCTCCTTGCTCAATTAAAACGCTCTTTAATTGAATATGGATTTTTTTATTTGTATATTGCTAGGAAATTATCATTTCATTTTTGAGTAAGATTACGTACGGATTTATGCTAAAAACTAGAATTCGATCCTATAACGACTGTAGCGTCTAGTTCCTCGTCTCTAGCCACTCTTGTGGTAAGCCCAGCACCAGCAAAGATTTCAAAGGTCTGAGTTGCCTGCATTTTACTCGTCTCTATTAAAAGATGCCCTCCCGGTGCGAGCCAGAGAAATGCTTCTTTTGCTACTCTTCGCTGAATGTCGAGTCCATCCTCTCCTCCGTCTAGCGCCACATTCGGTTCATGTAGGCGGGCCTCCTGTGGAAGCAGCTTTATTGCCTCGGTAGGAACATAAGGTACGTTGGCAACTAAGGTGTTCACATGTCCTTTAAGTGCGTGAGGCAAAGCTTTATACAAATCACCTTCAAAAACATGGCCACCGAAATTTGTTACGTTGCGGCTAGCACATCGTACTGCGACAGGATCAATGTCAACAGAATACAATTCAACTCGTCCTAAAGCTGCCGCCAGAGCTACACCGACAGCACCTGAACCGCAACATAGATCAACGACGATATCACCAAAGCATAACAGAGCTTCTGCTTGGTGAACAAGAAACTCGGTACGTTGACGAGGTACGAAAACACCTCGGTCCACTTCTATCCGCAACCCACAAAATTCTGTGTATCCAACAACATATTCAAGTGGTAAACCATCGGCTCGCATTTCCACCATTCTCTTGAGGTCCTCTGGAGTTCGGGCTGCAGAAATAAGTAACCGGGTCTCTTCTTCTGCGAAAACACAACCCGCGCTCTGAAGCCTGTTAATTATACATTTTTCCGTTTTATTGTCCAAAAAGGAATTACATTCTTTTCCTATTTACCTCACCACTTTTTCTTATTTATAAACCTGTATTCGCTAAAAATTGGATGTATCCTTTTTAACAAAGTGGTCCTATTCAAAAAAATACGCCCTTTTTTAATTAAATGACCCAATTGTTGAACAAAGAAACACTCTACACAATAGAAAAACTTACCATAACATCCCAATATAACCTTATAAATGATGTACTAAAAAAATGAAAAGGAAGCTAGATTTCTCTACCTTCCTTTTCTTATTTCTATATGAATTTTTTATATTTCCACACTTTCTTTCCCTTTTGCAACATAGCTCATATCTCCAACCGACTCAACTGTGTATGTTCCACCTTGATATACAATCTTCGTCACACTAGCATTTTCCACTCCAAGTTTTGTTTTACTACTGTCTAACATTTCTATTAAGGTAGTAATCAACAACCCATGAACAACAACTAAAACATTACCGCCACCATTTACAGCAGATTCTTCACTAATTTTATCAATCTCTGCTTTTATACGAGTAGAAAATAACTCCCAATTTTCTGCCTGTTTCGTAGGATCTGCTGCTCTAATAAGATCAATCACTTCTTGAATAGAAAACTTCATAAGTTCTTCTGGTGATGCAACACCCGCAGCTTTTCCAACCACATCCCACATATTTTCAAGCTTTTCACCTTCAAAAATACCGAAATTTAATTCTCTTAAATTTTTCCTTTGCTCAAGTTTCAATTTTGATTGCTCACTATATTTTAATACTAAATTAGCAGTTTCAATCGCGCGGCCGCTATCACTACTATACGCACTTGTAAAATGAATATCTTTTAATCCCGTTCCTAAATTAGAGGCAACTTCCACACCTTTTTCTACTAACGGAGAGTCTGCCCAACCTTGCGCGCGATGGTTCGTATTTAATATTGTTTTACCGTGTCTTGTAACATATAACGTAACTACATTCTCATTGCTATTTGTTTCTCGATTCTTCATTCAATTCTCTCCCTTTACATTTCTATATCAATTTTACCACCTTAATTATTCATTGAGCAAAATATATGTAAGTAGCTTCGCTTAATAAAAAACGCTACCTTTCTGTATATCCATACAAAAAGATAGCATCTTTTATGATTACATTTCTTAACCGATACTCCTACTCAGCAAAAGCACTCGAATATTGCACAATTCCTTTTACACCTTCAAGAGCATTTTCTCTTAATTCCATCGCCATAAACACTTCATCTGGCACTTCAAATGGTGCTTTTATATTCCACTCACTTGCTTTCTTAAAACCAAATTTCGGATAGTACTCTGGATGTCCTAATACTACAACTGATCCGTATCCGAGTTCTTTCGCTTTTTCTAGCGCAGCTACAATAAGTTTCCCGCCAATACCTTTTTTCTGATGGCCCGTAGCAACTGAAACTGGGGCAAGCGCTAATGAATCTACAGAAGCTCCATCCTTTTCTATCTTAATTTTCGATAACATAATATGCCCGACTATTTCCTCGTCTACCGCAACGATAGATAACTCAGGAACAAACGCGTCACATTCTCTAATACGCTTTACAAGTTCATGTTCTGTTTTATCGCTAAATTCTTCATGTAAAAATGCTTGCTGTACAACTTCTTCTGTTTTTCTATACTCATTTTGTTGCTCTTGTCTAATCTTTACCATTTTAACTTATCCTCTATTCTTTCTTATTTCTTTTTGGATTTTACGAAGCGCTTTTTTCGACCCACGCTCAATATCATGCTGCATTTTTCTTTCTTTATAATCGACAAATAGTGTATTTAAATCGTATCCCTCTGGGTATAATTCCTTTGCTGCTACTTCTAATGTAATACGTTTTACATTTACTTCAACAAATTCACCGTTATAATAGACAACGACGTTATAGAAATTATCTATTTCCTTATAGATAATACCAAAATCATCATAATCCAATAAATTTACGCGATCCCCAATTTTGTACTCATAATTATTTTCTCTTTTTTCTTGCACAAATTTCGGTTTTCTAATTTTACTTTCATTCACTTTTTCTAAAGCGTATTCTTTATTTCCCATGTACTCTTTCGCTCTTTTCAGTACATGTTCTCTTACGTTCATTTTATTTGCAATCCAAAGTGCATTACTTTCACCTGATTTACCGATTACTAATTTATAAAGTGGTTCTAACGTTTCACTATTAAATTGCATTGCTGCGTTCATAAAATCATCGTGCATTTCTGAGAATCGCTTAATTTCACCGTAATGTGTACTCGCAACTGTAATACATCCCGCAAGATAAAACTCCTCTAAAATAGAAATTGCAAGTGCTGCCCCTTCATTCGGCTCGGTTCCGCTTCCTATTTCATCAAACAATAGAAGCGTATTATTATTTGACATCCTCATAATCTCAGATAAATTTTTCATATGTGATGAAAATGTACTGAGTGCATTTTCGATACTTTGATTATCACCAATATCTACAAATACATTGTCAAAAATAGCAATTTCCGTTTCTTTATCTCCAGCAATATGAAGGCCTGACATTGTCGCTAATGTTAGTAGTCCAATTGTTTTTAATACAATTGTCTTCCCGCCCGCATTCGGTCCTGTAATAATTAAACTTCGGTAGTTTTGACCGATTTCAAAGTGTAACGGTACTACGTTCCCACTTAAAAGCGGATGCTTACAATTTACTAAATGAATGTAGCCATGATCATTTAACTTCGGCTCTATTCCATCGATTGATTTACTAAACTTCGCTTTCGCAAATACCATATCGTATTGACTAATTAATTCCATATTAATTTTTATATGATAAATGTTTTCTACTACCATTCCTGATAAAGTTGCTAAAATTTGATACTCTTCCATCGCTTCTTCTGCTTTCAAACTTGCGAGTTCCACATTTAACTTTGTAACCGTATGCGGTTCTATAAATACAGTAGAGCCTTTTGCCGAGGCTTCAACTACACTTCCCTCAACTTGATTTTTATAAGAAGATTTAATTGGAATTGTATACCTATCATCCTTCTTACTAATGAAGAACTCCTGAATATACTTCTTATTTGCACTATTATTTAAAAACTTCGTTAAACGTTCTTTTATTTTCCCATCTACTGAATCAATGTTATTTCGAATTCGTTTTAACTCTTTACTAGCGACAGAATCAATACTATTTCCTTTAATTGAAAAGTTAATTTCCTCTTCAATACTTTTATATTCAGTCATTGAATTTGCATAAGAAGCTAATACTGGCGCAAAAAATTCTTTATCTAACATAAACTTTTTAATCTTTCTACATCCACGTAAAAAATCTGAAACACTTACTAATTCTTCTGGATCTAAAATCATCCCTTTTTCTAATTTTTGAATTGTACTTGCGATATTTGAAATACCGAAGAAAGGAACATGCCCTTCTGCATCTAATATAGCTCGCGCTTCAGTTGTTTCATTCAAACGATTTCTCACTACTTTAATACTCGTACTTGGTTCTAATTTATTTAATAATTCCTTACCTAATCCACTTACGCAATAAGATTTCACTATATCCTTTAATTCGCTATATTGTAACTTTTCAAAAGTCATCGTATTCATTTTGTTTCTCCTCACTATGATTGATTTCTATCATAAATGAAGATACCTACTCATTAGATTCCAATGAGTTCTACATTATCCAATTACCATTTTTATACATTAAAAATATATACAAAAAAGCTGCGGGGATACCGCAGCTTTTACATTTACAAGGCATGAGTAATAACATATGAGGAAATAAACCATAAAAACGGATGGAAATCCCCTTATTACACGCTTTATAAAGTATTGTAGGTATCTTCATAGGTATCGAAATAAATCCATGACAAAATTAGGGGTATGGTATACATAAAAATCCCCTGGTCTTATCCGATTTATTTCATTAAATTTTTCCTATTTAGTACCTACCGCACTCACAAAAAGCACCTCTCATTAATTTATATTATAGTCATTGAAATCTAATTTACTGAAATCATCATACTATATGTTTTATAAGAAGTAAAGGTGTCAGACTATTTCCTTGCAGATTGTAAAGCTTTCATATAATCAGCCTTTTTCTCAAGGGTCTTTTTCGCATCTTCAGCCGTTACTATATAATCTACCGCAATATGTAGTAATACATCCTTATTAGCATTTGGCAGCTGAATCGTTATATCATCCACACTACTATTACTATTTTCAATCGTTTTATTAAATTCCTGAATACTTCTTGCAACTTCCGCTAATGTTTCCATATGCACAGAATTGTTTACATCTAAAACAATATTACTTTTAAAAACTGCCGTATAATACTGTTGCAAGTTTTTCTTCGCTATTTTTTCCTCAGCATTCTTATTGAAAACATCGTCCCCAGTCTGCAATTGATTAAAAGTAAATATAGTGTTATTCTTTTTCTCTTCATAATATGTATTAAACTTTCCTTGTAAATCATTGGTTTTCTTTTTTATTTTATAATTATCATTATTTACTTCTGGAGAGATTTGTCCCTCGAAATAAAGTTGAAATTGCAAATGCGGTTCATCGGCTTGCTGTACAGTAGCTATCCGCCCCTTGGGACCAAGGAAGTCCTTTCCATTGCCCAATGTTTCAACGCCGTTTAATTTAACCGCCATACCATACTCCGCTTTTGTATAACTTTGTGCTTTTTGTTCAATTTCTTCATCCGATATATCACATGATGTTAATAGTAATAAACTAAGCATTATGCTACATTTCATTATTGTTCTTTTCATATTGCCTCTCCTTTTGCTACTACCACCTATACAGAAATGTCCTTAAGGATTTTAATTTACGATTTATATAAAAAACTTCTTCTAATAACCACTACATCAAATCACCTTCGCTGACTTAAATAATAAAAATTCATCACTTTGCCTTAGAAAGCCCTAATAATCATAAGTACAAAAACATTAATTATCATTTTACACTTATAGTGTAATTTTACACTATAAGCATTTTATCGTAAAGCAAATATAATATCTATTTAAATCACATTAAAAACATACTAATATTTAGTTCTATAGTAATCACAGTAAGGAGATGTTCTTCAAGTACGAATAAGAGAAACACGGGTGACATCATTTATTCCAATGCATTTCTTGTTGTTTCAAAATTCGACTAGTTCTTTTATTAAAATAAAGATTTAGGAATGATAACAATATAAAAAGAAGAGGAAAACTTATATTTCAGTCTACCTCTTCTTTTCTATCAACAATTCACTGCTGAACATATATGGAAACTGATCCTCCACTCACTTGGAACTTTCCCCAACCATCCTTATTAATTGTTACAGTATTTGCTTGATTACCCGTAATATCGTACCATACTTCCCCTGCGTTATTCTTTCCAACATCCATCCACTTTGACCCTCCTGGTCCATCAGAGATTAATGTTGCTAAACCAGAATTAGCATGTACACTATCACCTTCTCTTGTCCAGCCAATCACATCTGGATGATCAAAATAATCACGCTGCGTACCATATGCAAAGTTTTTTCGTGCCGTCAAAATCGGATCAATTTTGTCCTTTAACGCTGGAATTTCATAGTTACTATTTCCTTTTGTACCATAGTAATCACCATAGAAAACAGAAGGATATCCCTCTGCACGAGTTAAAATAAATGCATATGCCAAAGGTTTGAACCAAGGGCTCACTACAGATTCCAATGACTGACCAGGCTGTGAATCATGATTTTCAACTAGCGTAACTGCAAGTGTAGGGTGATTCGCAACTACTGTTCCTTTTAAAATATTTCTCATATCATAATTTCCATTTCCTGTTGAAGCATAATGAAAATTATAATGAAGTGGTGCATCAAATACAGATTGATTATAATTGACTTTCGCTAAATAATTATTTAAAGTCTGGATATCATTTTGCCAATATTCAGCTACTGTAAACATTTCTTTCCCTGTTTGCTGTCTGACATGATTTACCCAATCGCGTAAATATTCATGATCAATATGTTTAACAGCATCTAAACGAAAACCATCTAAATTTAATTCATTCGCATACCACGTCCCCCAATTTTTCATCTCATTCGCAACATCTGGATGATCAAAATCAAGGTCTGCATACATCAAATAATCATAATTTCCATTCTCGCTAGACACTTCCCAGTCCCATGCTTTACCTATCCCCCTAAATTTATAAATTCGATTTAATTTCCTTCCTTCATCCCAATCCGTTCCGTCAAAATGATACCATTTCCATTTGAAATTAGAATAAGAATCTCCACGCCCTGGAAAGTTAAATCCTGTCCAAGCACTAATTTCATAATCACCTGATACCTCAATATTTCGATTGCTTGGGTCTACCTCAACTGCTGTGACAGTTTCTGTATAATCAGCCCCACCTTTATGATTCATAACTACATCACCGTATACATCGATGTTTTTCTTATGTAAAGCGTCAATTGCAGACTTCAATTGTGCTTTCGTCCCATATTTCGTCCGCACTGTTCCCTTTTGATTGAATTCCCCCAAATCATATAAATCATATGCTCCATATCCTACGTCATTTTGCGTAGTTCCTTTATATGCAGGTGGTATCCAAACAGATGTAATTCCCTTTTGAGCTAAATTTTCAGCATCCGAATGCAAGCGATTCCAATGATTCCCATCATTTGGAGCATACCACTCAAAATATTGCATTAACGTTCCATTGTTAACCGTATCTGCATACGCTTTACTCCCCCCATATATACTAGGTAAAAACATAACAACCGACAATCCGACTATTGTTATTCTTTTAAACATCTGTACTCCATCCCCTCCTAAGAAAACGTTTGCATAGTTTATCAGAATTATTATAATATTCACCCCTCTGTTAGTAAAGTATCAATCTCTCACTCTTCCACATTATTTTTAATCAAACTTCAAATATTCAACGTAGTTTTCATTTCACATCCCATTCAAGATTGTTTACAATTTATCTATAAAAGCATAACGGAGGGATTTCTATGACCGACTTTCAAAAACAATTTTTCACAAGATTAAATATAGAAGAAAAACACAAAGTTTCATTTAAAGATTTACCCAACATTATGTACGCAATGGCACAAACTGTCCCATTTGAAAACTTAAATGTTCTCGAAAAGAATTTTAAGGAAATATCAAAAGAAAATTTAAAAGAAAAAATTTTAGTAAACAACCGTGGCGGTCTTTGTTATGAACTCAATCCTACTATGTATTACTTCCTTAAAGACACTGGATTTGATGTTCATCTCGTTTCAGGAACAGTGTACAATGCTGCAAATTCTATATGGGCTGTTGATTCTGGCCATATTGCAACCGTTTTAACACATCATAATGAACTTTACTTAATTGAAGTAGGATTCGGATCATACTTACCGCTTGCACCAGTCCCTTTCTCAGGTGAAGTCGTTCAATCCGTTACAGGAGATTATCGTATTCGTAAGGAAATGACCGAAAAAGGAAACTACGTGTTAGAGATGCGTAAAAACAATGAGTTTTTGGATCAATCTTCTACTGATGATTGGACGTTAGGCTATGCATTTTATATAGAAGAAGTGGATGAAGAAAAAGCAAATGCAGCACAAAAAATTATTGTTGAACATGAGGGCTCACCATTTAACAAAGTACCTCTCATTGTAAAACTAACTGAAGATGGGCATGCATCTTTAACGAAGGATAGTCTGACAATAGCGAAAAACGGTGCAAAAACAAAAGAAACCGTTATAGATGTACAATATAAAAATCTTTTACATTCAAAATTCGGAATTACATTATAATTTTTGAAGCCTTGCCATTTTAGCAAGGCTTTTCAATTTTCAGCAGGGATTTTTTGCAATTTGTTGTATTTCATAGTTATATAGGAATATAACTACATATTTAGAAAGGAAATGATTATGACTGAACTTAAAGATCGACTACAAGTAGATGAGAAAGAGAAATGGGATTTAACGGATATTTATCATACAATTGAAGATTGGGAAAGTGATTTCCAAAAAATCGAAGTGTTAACGAAAGAATTACACGAGTTTAATGGCAATATTTACGATGGTAATAGCTTATTAGCTTATTTAACAAAGAGTGAAGAGATTTCTAGCATCATATCTTTAATGTTCGCTTATGCACGATTACAATCTGATCTTGATACGCGCGATACTGAAGCTCAATCTCTTGTCGATAAAGTATCACAATTACATGTGAAAGTAAGTGCGGCTAAATCTTTCTTTTCCCCCTTCTTACTTAGCGTAGATGAAAACACATTACAATCTTACATAGAAGAAGCAGACGGTTTACAATATTATAAAGAAGACTTATTTGAATTATACCGTTATAAAAAACACGTATTAAATAAGGACCAAGAAGAGATTTTATCACAAATGGGCGAAGCACTCTCCTCCCCTCAACATACATATGGCATGTTAAATAATGCAGATATACTATTTGGTGAAGTGACTACTGATGATGGAGAAAAAGTAACTTTAACGCGCGGTATGTATGCAAAGTTAATAGAAGATGAGAATCGCGAGAAACGTAAAGAAGCCTATAAAGCTTATTACAAACCATACGTTCAATTAAAGAATTCTATCGCTTCTACTTTATCTGCTGCTATTAAAAATAATGTTACTGTTTCAAAGCTAAGAAAATATCCATCAGCCCTAGAAAAATCATTATTTGGCGACATGGTTCCGAAAGAAGTATACGAAAACCTAATTGATACAACGAAAAAAAACATTCAATCTTTACATACTTATAATAAACTTCGAAAAGAAAAATTAAATGTAGATGAACTACGCCAGTACGATTTAAGCGTTGATTTAGTATCTGGTGTAAAACAAGACATTCCATACGATAAAGCGTTTGACATAATGATTGAATCACTAGCTCCTTTAGGTGAAGAATATATTGAAACATTAAAAAGCTTTAAAGATAAACGTTATATTGACGTAAGAGAAACACCTGGAAAACGTTCCGGTGCTTATAACTTTGGTGTATATGGTGTTCATCCATTCATTCTTTTAAATCATCACGATGATTTAAATAGCCTTTTCACTCTTACTCACGAATGTGGGCACGGTATGCATACGCACTACTCACACGGATACCAACCAAGAATTTCTGCACACTATACTATTTTTGTCGCAGAAGTCGCTTCTACAGTAAATGAAGTGCTCTTAATTCATCATTTATTAAAAGAAGCAAAAGATGCTGATGTACGTAATCATTTAGTAAACCATTTCATCGAGAAATTTAAAGGCACTTTCTTTACACAAATCATGTTCGCTGAGTTTGAAAAAATCACACATGAAATGGCACAGCAAGGTAAACCATTAAATGCCCAAACTTTTAGCACGGTTTACGAAAACTTGTTTAGAGAATATAATGGCGACTCCCTCGTATTTGACGAAGAAGTAAAATACGGCTGGGCTAGAATACCGCATTTCTATCGTCCATTTTACGTATACAAATACGCAACTGGATTCGCTTCTGCAATCCAAATTGCCGACAAGTTATTGAGCGGCGATCCAAATGCTCAAAAACATTATATTGAATTCCTTAAAGGCGGAAGTTCAGACTACCCATTAAACTTATTGAAAAAAGCTGGTGTTGATTTAACTACGCCAGAACCGATTGAAAGTGCATTAAATCGTTTTAGTGAACTTGTTGAAGAATTTTCAGCATTATAAAAAGCATGCAGAGTATATACTCTGCATGCTTTTTCATTTCGGTTACTTTATACTGAATGTTGCTGCGTTACGCAATGAATCATGCCACCATACGCAAATAGCTCATTTATATAAATGCCGATAATTCTTCTTCCAGGAAACTGTCCTTCAATGATTTGGAGCCCTAACTTGTCATGTTCATCACCGTATATAGGAACTACTACGACTTCATTTCCTATATAAAAATTCAAATATGAACCCTTACATTCTGCTTCTTTTACCACTTTTCTTGTCACTGGTACTGGTATGAGCTGAAATGGCTTTCCATCTAAATTTCTTGCCTGTCGTAATTCTTGATAATGCTTTTCGTACGCATCTAAAAGGTAGGGCTCCCCTTCCCCGAAAGGATCATATTCATAAAGAATTGTATTTTCATTTACAAAACGTGCTGCGCCATCAATATGGTAATCCGTATCTTCATCATAATTATCCTCACCGCGAATGCCAGTTATCCATATAAAATTCGTTACCCCCAAATACTTCGTTAACTCTATTTCAATCTCTTCCTGACTTAGTGTAGGATTTCGGTTTTCATTTATAATAGAAGTTTTTGCCGCCATTAAAGTTCCATTTCCGTTTATCTCTATTCCCCCGCCCTCTAGACAAACACTAGATTTAACTTTTGGAATGCTATACATTTCACTTATTTTCACCGGAATAACAGCATCCTTTTTATACGGATATTTCTCCCCCCAGCCATTAAATATCCAGTGTGTTAAGCAGAGATTGCCTTTCTTATCCTTTACAAAGATCGGTCCATTATCTCGTATCCAAACATCATCCATTTCTTCAATTAAAAAATCAATTTTATCCATATCCACTTTCGCTTCCGTTAACTTCGATTGGACATGTACTTTTTCTTTCTCATCATATACAACAATATGCACAGTTTCTCCGTAATGAAGCTCCTTTACCATCGTTACCCAAATATCATCTAACTTAACTCTGTATCCTTCACCTCTATGAGTTCTATCATGAGGCCATTGGAGCCATGTCCCCTCATGCTTCTCCCATTCTGCAGGCATATAAAATAAACTTTTTGTCATACGTGTTCACCCCTTCTTTGAATGTAAGTACAGTCTATACTTTGACATCGTGTTAAGGTCAACAAAATACTTGTGATTAACAAAAGAATAAAATAAAACTTTGGTCATTCCTTACCGATTATTAAGTGAGGTCATCAGGTTTTATGTGCAGTTAATTTCTCATCAAACCTGCTCGTGTTCTCTGAATCTTGAGGTAGGTATCGTTACTACTTGCTAATGCGAGATAAAAAAGAATACCTATTCGAAGGCTAATCATTACGGTAAAGCCCAAGCGAATATATCATTACACAGACACTATAATTATTTTCCGGAATTTTCCAAATAAAAAAGAGAGCATTCAAAGTCTGCTCTCTTTTTTAACTCGCTATATGTATTGCTATTTTATATGAGTATCAATAAATGATTATATCCACTTTTAATCTAATTCACTAATCGCTGTCCAATAAGAACATACAGCTTCTCTAGCTTGCTTCTCTGAAGGAAATCGTTCAATATTTGACAAAAAACTTCTCCCTTTATATTGAAATAACTTTTCTTCTCTAAACGCTTCTATTTCATATTGCGCAACCTCTCTGTGCAATATATATTGATTCCCCACACGCTCAATTAAATAGTTGGACGGTTTAATAATTTTATCCTCAAAAATCTCTAGATTCGCTTGCATTAATTTCATCAACGTCGTTCCTTCCATCTCTATTATCCTTATGATAAACGGTTTCTATTTGTAAAATTAGCATTAAAAATTTTCGTATTTGGAACTTCATCCATACATGGACATAATATTAATCCTTATTCTCATTCTATTTTCGTAACTAAAAAACAAATTTGTGTCACATACTCTTCTACTAAACAATCACATTCAGGTCCCTTTATATACACTTCATATGGATGACCATCTATTATATAACCGTTTTTTCCCACCCACTCTTCTAATGCCATATAAGCATAACCTATATAGTCATAGCTACCATAATGCATAGTAGTAACAATTTGATGTTGATGTATCTTTTTTATTTCGCATCCTTGTAATCCATCTTTATCTTCACTATCCATAACCGGAATTCTTAATTCAATATCACTGTGCCCCGGCATAAACTCTTCATCATAAAAAACGGTAGCAGGAGAGCCTACTATTTGCAAACTATTTTTTTGTACTTCTTCATATAAATCATAAAAATAATCATCCATATAATCTATATCTATTTGTAACCTTTGAGCAATTACGGTTATTTCATTTCTCGTTCCATTTAATATATCGTAATTTCTATGGCGAGCAGTATTTAAAGCATAATTCATATTGACCATTTCATTCATTTCAGAAATAACCTGTAAATTTTGTTTCACCTCATGAGACAACTCGATAATTTGCGCTTGCATATGGTGAATAAATGAATCTTGATCTGATGACTGCAGTATTACTTTAATTTTCGGCAAAGGAAACTTGTACTCCCTCAGCTTTTTAATTTTCAAGGCTATCTCTAACTGCCCTTGCTCATAAAATCTATAACCATTTACTGGATTCACATATGCCGGTTTCAATATTTCCTCTTTATCATAATGCCTTAGCATCCGTGTACTCATTTTACAAATCCGAGAAAATTCAGTAATCGTATACATATACATACCCCTTGAATACATTTTCTTTTGTAAACTTTATTATTAAAACCAATCTAAAAACTTTCTAATTGAAGAACCTTCATTCTGATTGTTTAATCTTTTCATTTTTGAAGGTAACAAATGACTCGGACAATACCACGTTAAACAATTCATTGCGCCTCCCATAGTCGAGATTTCTCCTACATGAATTTGAATAACTTGTTTCTCTGTATGTTGTTGAATATATCGTAAAACTTCTCTATCTTTAGCTAGCCCAAACTTAGGGACGTAAAGAGCATCACATGTTTCTAACATATTTATATATAATCCTTTTGCCGATGCTATTTCTTGATCATATTGCCCTTTCTCTGTATATGAGGAAGGAACAACGATAAATTCAGCTTCTGGCATTTGCTCTTGAATTATCTCTTGAACATGATATCTAAATTCATCATCCCCTAAAAAATCACTAATAAACATCGTATGTTCACCAATAAATTTAACCATTCCGTCCGCGTGTGCCAGGACATCTCCCTCTTCAGCAGGAATAATTATAACTCGGCTCACATCTAAATCCCACTCTAATTGCTCAATAATTTCCTCTTCTGTCCAATCATCATTATCATCAAATATGCGTTCTGTTAATATAACGGTATCTTTTTTATTCCAAATCAGATTACCACCATCTAATATTAATGGGGATTTCACATATTCAAAGTCATTCTTTTTCAACCATTTATTAAACTGTTGATCTAAATACCGCCCTTGATCATCTGGCAAATAATTTGGTCGATATTTAAATTTAACAAGATGATTCGTTACAACTGGCGCTACATCTCTTAGCCAAATATCATCATACTCAAAAAAGCTTGTATGAAAGTCTTGTTCTTCAACAGATAAAGAAATAAATTGATCTGTAGCTCCCTTTTTTTCATTTAAATTTTCATTAAAATAAATAAGTTCTTCATAAAACGGTTCATAATATTCATTTGATTCATCTGGTATCGCAGTAAAAATAATTCCTTTTTGTTTTTGTTCCATTTCCTTTCCCTCGCTTTTTTATAATAATGAAGTAGCCAGCTCTTCCTCAACATTTCTTGAATGGATGATAATATTATATATTTATATAAAAAATATAAAACCGTCGTTGAGCTGTAATTTGACTCGTGACACGATTTCAAATAATTTTTTATAACAACATTCTAAAATTAATAGTTGTACACAATTAACGATTACATGATTTTTCAACCTGATTCATATCCATGACTTCTAACAGACCGTTTTGATTGTATAAATTCAATAAATTCGTTTCTACGCCTATACAAATCCCTTCTAACGGAAGGTCATTTGGATCTTGACCAAAAGGATCTTCAATTTCAACTCCTATCGCTTCAATACCAATAAACGCAAAACTGATAAACATAGTTGCAAGCACTGTAACCCAGCCAAGACTATCAACAAGACCAATCGGTAAAGTCCCGCAAAATATGAGCAATAAGATTTTTATATGCGCAAAATAGGCAAAAGGAATAGGTGTCGTTTTGATACGATCACATCCCCCCACAGCCGTAAGCATATTATTCAAATCCGTTTCCATATTAATTATTGCATTGGGATGAATTTGACCCATTTTCAAACCTTTTGATAATATAGTTTTTAACATAAGAACGATACTAATCGGTAAATGCATAGACTGCTCCAACATTTCCTTCTCCTTCTCAGAACAAACATTTAATAATTCTTTTATTTCAGATAAATCTTTTTCGTCTCTCAAATGTCCTTTCGCTATCTTCGGAAAAGCAATTAATAAATGTAAAAATTTCAGTTGTTCCTGATCCATCTTTTTCCCCTCGGAATCCCAATAACATAAAAAACTAACTGCTAAATTTCTACTACAAGCACCAATTGTGCCAAACAACTTTCTACCTTCCCAATATCTATCATAGGCAGTGTTAGTACGAAAAACTAATAGTAAACCTAAGGAGCCTCCAACAATTATCCAAGGGGTTTGATTCATTTTTATTGTTGCATAATAATAATGAATTACAGTTACTACCGTTGATACACATATATATAATAAAATTTGCGGGAAAATATCTCTTATTACTGTTCCCTTTAATGTAAATATTTGATGTAAACTATTTTGATTATTGTAATGCACCATATTTACAAAAACCTCTTCTCTTATTAACTTTTTATTCTTTAAAATCATGAGAGTATACAATTACATAGTAGAATCATAAATCCTATCATGACGAAACTCGTTAAAATTATTTCTTTCAATACCGTTACTCCTTTTTTCGTCAAAAGATATAACTCTTTTTAAATTCAAATAACAAACATTCACTCTTCTAAATCACGACGCATTATTTTAGAATTTGCAATGAATAAGGCACTAATTAGTACAAGAATCGCACAGGCGTATAACAATGAATCTATCGGACTATCGTGATCAATAATAATAAGACGAACGATAGCTGTTATACCTATATAAATAAAATATCGTAATGGGAAATGAAAATTCATTTGAAAATACTTTATAATCATTACAATAAATTCAAAATATAAAAAGAATACGACGATACTATCAATCAAATGATAACTAGATTCTTCACCATTTATTTTCAGCTCTTGTATAAATTGAATGACTTCTTTCATTAGAAACACACTTAATACAATCCCTAAACAAATCAAAGCTACATTTAAAATGTACTGTAGAACGATAGGGAAAAATAAAAATACTATTTTAAAATTCTTTAACACAGAAACCTTTCTCCTTTTCCATATAAATCGAAAATTGAATACATACTATAATTCATTTATCATTGCATTTATATTTTTTATTGTTATAAATAATAAGGAATGACAAAATAGGCAAAGATAATCTTTCACCTATTTTGTCTATATAGCAGCACAACGTAATTTCAATCCATTACTTCAATGCAATTGGCTGTTGCTGTGTAACACAATGAATCATACCGCCATTTTTATAAAGCTCTCTCACATCAATACCAACTACTTTACGATCTGGGTATAATTTTTGAATCGTATCGTTTGCAATTTTATCATTTGGATCATTATAATTTGGCACCAATACCACTGTATTCCCAATATAATAATTGATATATGACCCTTTATAATCGAGAGTTTTTCCATTTTCTAATACAACTTTTTCTTTACTAAGCGGTAAGTATTCATACTTATATTTCTTTCCTGCAGCATTTTTTGCATCTAATAATGTAGCCATATCTTTATTTGATAAACCCCATTCGGCTAGGTCATCTTCTTTCATCGTTACAATGGTAGATTTATTATGGAATTTAGCAAATCCATCAATATGAAAGTCCGTAATATCTAAATTCGGCACTCCATCTAACCAAATAAAGTTTGATACCCCAAGATCACTTATATATTTTTCAATTTCCTTTTCTGATAAATCAGGATTTCTATTTTTATTCGTTACCGCACTTCGAGTTAATAAAGCAGTCCCATTGCTATCTAATTCAATTGCGCCTCCTTCAAGGACAAATTTCCCCCAATCAATTCTTTCAATCCCTGCTTGTTTACTCACATTTTCACGTATACGAGCATCATTTTTGTACGGCGTTTTCTTTCCCCACCCATTAAATGCTGGATCTAATATTTTTAAATTTTTATTATTGTCATAAACAAAAATCGGTCCACTATCTCGTGCCCATACATCATCAGTAGGAGCGATAAAGAAATCAATTTTATCCATATTCAGTCCTTTATCTATTAAAAGTTTATTGATTCGCTCTTTCTCCTCCTCATCGTATGCAACAATATGGACTTTTTCTCCCTCAGTTAAAGCACTTGCCATCTTAACCCAAATCGGTTCAACTTCCTGCTTATACTCTTCACCATATGTGTATTCATGAGGCCATTGTAGCCATGTACCTTCATGTTTATCTTTTTCATCTGGCATCGTATATTTCCCGACGGTTTTCTGTACCTCTACTTTTTCATTCCCTTTCCCTTTAGCATTTTCATTGTTCCCCTCAAAAGAGCATCCACTAATAATCGTTGTAGATAATGTAGCCATTAAGCAAAACTTTACTATTTTTTTCATTTTGTAAACCTCCTGTTCTTGTCTCCAATAATGTAAAGCTTCACATAGTGTTAAGCTCAAGCTTTTTTATCGATGTAAAATTTACCAATTAATCTTCCGCATAAATTCATTACGAATAGATAAAATTCACACAGTAACTTTCCTATATTTAACATCCATATCATTTAACTTCCTATACAAAATTATTCTAATATCACCCTTTCATCATTACTTCTTCAGTAAGCTGAACATCCCCAAACAAAAAAATCGGTATTGATAATTACATATCAATACCGATTTTTAAATTATTATTTTCCTTCTATTAAATCATTCGCCATTTTCCTAAAATCTTGATTAAATGTATCATTCATACCATTTTGGACATTAGAGAATAATATGACAAACGTTTTCTTATCCCAGTTAAAATTATTAAAAGTATTCCAACCTGCCAATACGCCGTGGTTATGATAATAATCTGGATACGTATAGAAACTAAATCCATATTTTCTTGCAGGTGATGCCGTAAACATATCTAATACACTTTGTTTAGATAACAGTTTTCCATCCATTATTGCCTCATCTAATCTTTTCATATCTTCAACAGTCGTATACATTTCACCACACCCATACAACCAGTTCATTTTTAAGCGGGGTGCAGCTATTAATTCATTATCTTTTCTCGTATAACCTTCTGCTAAAAAAATATCTTCTGGGAGAGTCGCCCCCATTCCAGATTCACGCATGCCAGCAGAAGTAAAAATATTTTCTTTGACGTATTCAGCGAGCGGTTTATTCGTAATTTTTTCTACAATATATGCAAGCACCATATAATTATAGTCTGTATATTTCCAGCCTGTCCCTGCAGGAAATTGCAATTTTTGCGCTCCAATCCATGTTACTAACTTTAAACGTGACCCTGCATCCACCCTACCTTGTCCTTGATCTGGCAAGCCAGATGTGTGTGTTAATAGATTTCGTAACGTAATGTTTTTATCTGCTGGAAACGATGGAATATACTTATTTACATTGTCTTCAATGTTTAATTTTCCTTTTTCTTTTAGCTGCATAATAGATATTGCAACGACCGTTTTCGTAATAGAACCAATACGATATTTCGTTCTTGGTGTTGTTACTACTTTATCTTTCACATTCGCATATCCATAACCTTTTTGTAAAATCACATGATCTTTACTAGCTACAAGAACGCTCCCATTAAATCCTTTATCTTTTAAATATTGATCTAGTTTTCCAGCTACAGCTTCATAGCGTTTTTTCTCAGTTGCATTAACTTCTTGCATATCGTCCTTTTGCTTACTATTTACATTAGAAAATGCCTTTATATCATATTTCTTACCTTTATTTGCATGTATGAGTGCAACGACACTCCCACAAAAAATAGCAAAAATAAAGAAAACGATTAACCATTTCTTTAGCATAATAGGAACCCTCTTTTATATAGTTTCACTTAACGTACATCCATTCTGTTCTATATCTTTTAATTTTCAAATATTTTATAATACTACCTATTATTCACCTAAATGAACTAGATTCCTTTTTCTCATATTCAGTTTTTGGCTACTCTCTATTGTATTTCTTTCTTGCAAAATTTCCACCTTACAATCGGATGCACCCTACTATAATTTCAACATCTTATGTAACATTTGTTACACACGATAAGAAACGGAGTTGTTACGATGAAAAATACTGACAAACACAATCGCTTAAATGATAGGGCGTTTCATTACAGGGTAACAAAAAACAACATAGTTTTAATTGAATATTACGTAAAACGGATTATGATATTAAAAGGAAATGACGCTGAAAAATTTTTATACAAAATAAATCATGCACATAACGATACAGAAAAACAACTCATTATGGCTAAAGTAACAGGCAATTTCAAAAGAGGAAATGAACGCAACTGAAAACGAATCTCATTTAAATTTTAATTATACAACATATAAAAAAGAAATGTCGCTCATTCGGCATTTCTTTAGACTTTCTTCATAAAAAATTTACATTGCTAACTTTCTTTTATTTTTGCTATATAAAGTGAAACTTTAATCAGTGGTGTTTTGTCCGTCCCCACTGATTATTAGCCCACCCCAATCCGGCTTTTACTGGCTGCCTGGCAAATTGCGGGATAAACTCACTGCCGAAATACTTAGTAATACCACTATACAAAACCATGCATACGTATATCCTTTCGCGTCCACAATATAACCAAATAAAACAGGTGCAATAATAATCGCAATTTGATTTAATGTAAGCGCCAAACCCACTGTTATTCCTACAGATTCTTCACTTGCCAATTCAGCAACTTCGGCTATAAAAAGACTAAACCATCCAATTGAAAAGAATCCTAACAATGCACTTACACCATACAATACTCCACTCGTTATTGTATGTATACTTATTACTAACAATAGAACCAAACCGATAGAAGCACAGACAGTTATAAATAAAGGTATGCGCCGATTCCCCTTATAAAACACATCACTAATAGCTGCTAATACAACACGACCAATCATTCCAGAAAAGAACATAACTGAAAATACTGTTCCGGCTACAATAGATGTAATTGATTGTTCCCTTACTAAAAATTTCATGAAGTGTCCAACTAACACCATTTGTAATGAAATCATGCAAATACCCGCCATATAAATTGGATACAACTCTTTTTTGCATATCGCTACTTTTAGCTGTGTCCAAAAAGAAACTTTAGTATGTTCTTTCCTTACTTCCGCCTGAACATATGGCTCTTTATAAAACACAAAAAATAATAGCCCTCCAATAATACAAATGCATGCAATACTATTTATCGCGTAAGTCATATTATATTGTATTGTTAGAAACGGGATTAGCACTCCCGCTAACGCGCCACCAATCGGTATACCAGCTTGCCTTATTCCCATCGCTAACCCACGATTTTCTTTTGGGAACCATTTTAAAATCACTTTACTTCCTCCTGGCTGGGAAACACTATAAAACATGCCCATTAATAAAAGTACAAATAATAATCCATTAAATCCATTTACTATATTAGTCAGTAAAAGCGAACTCCCTAGCAAAAATGAACTGATAGAAATTAATCTTTTTTCATTATATTGATCAAGTAGCCGACCGACAAAAAGCATACAAAATAACGGTCCAATATTTACAACACTTACTAATAATCCACTCTCCGTATTCGTAAGTGCATATTCTTCTTTCCAAAATAAAGCGAAAACCCCGACACCATACGTTATAAGTGTCGCTGTTGTTTGAGCAATCGTCGCAACAATTAACATAACCCATTTATTAGTACTATTCACCCTTTCTTCAATCAACATAATAATCCCTCCCCCCTTCCATTGTATGAAAGTTCTGATATCATATAAAATAAAGATTCATCATATAATCCATCAAAAAAAATGATACCTTTTCGGAGGGATGATACGTGGACATAAAAGATTTAACTGTATTTTACGAGGTCGCGAAGGAAAATAATATTTCTCACGCAGCGAAAAATTTGAACTACGTGCAATCAGGCGTAACAATGCGTATGAAACAACTAGAAAATGAATTAGGCGTGCCTTTATTTTACCGTAACGGAAAAGGTGTAACTTTAACTTCTAACGGCGAGATTTTATTAACATACGCCAAACAAATTATCCACTTAATGGATCAATCTATAAAAGCGGTTCAAAGTAATGGAACTGATCCTAAAGGTACTTTAAAAATCGGGTGTACAGAATCTACAACCGCGGTAAGGCTGCCATCTATATTAACGGCCTATTATGAGAAGTACCCAGAAGTCGAATTGATTTTGGAAACAAATACGACTGAACAACTAATTAAGCTTGTATTAGAGCGAAAACTAGACGGAGCGTTTATAGCTGGCTCTACTCAGTATGCTGAACTCCATACAAATGTATTTCATAAAGAAGAATTAGTTCTCATTAGTAAAACACCTTTGTCCTCTCTTAAAGACATAGAAGATATGAATTTACTCGCTTTTAGTCACGGGTGCTATTATAGAAGTTTATTAGAAGACTGGCTTCAAGAAGAAGACATCTCGCCTAAACGAGTTTTAGAATTCGGGACAATCGAAGCTATACTTGCATGTGTAAAATCAAGTATGGGCGTAGCGATTATGATGAAATCAATTTTGAAGGGGCATGAACATGACGTATCATTCAACCCTTTACCAAATAGCTTCAAAAAAGTTCCTACTACTTTCATTACTAGAAAAGACATATTTCGCTCAGCTGCATTACAAAAATTTATGGAGATGACTCACAATGCATGAAAAGAAAATACGTGGTATGAAACGAAAAACAAACACTATGATTAAACACATTGAGGAACATACAAAAACGTTCCCTTCTACTTTCTATAACGATGAATATTGGTATATGCCTTTACCAGTTTCTCAAGCTTTTATCGAGTCTCATAAAACACCTAGAAAAGTAAAACGATTATGTATACAAACCTTAATAGATCGAGTAAATCATTTAATAAAAATAAAACCGAGTGATACACATACATATCGAGTTGTTACTATAATTTCTATAGAAAATTTATGGAGATCGCAAATTATCGTATTTAAAAACGATGACTACTTTCAAAATTTTTTTAATAGAAATAATGAATTTCAAACATGGATTCCTCTTTCAAATGAAATTAATTTTTGGGAAACATGGGGAATTTCAATTTGCCCTACTGCCCAACTGTTGCACTTTCAAGAAGTCATTTATGATGAAGATGCAATCGATAAAAAAGAGATTTGGTTTATTGGAGAGTTATCTTAAAAGGGGTACTTTCAAATGAAAAGCTTCCCTTTTTTCACCTGACAAAATCGCTATATAATGAATTTATCATTTTACTATATAGGAGGTTTTCAAATGGTAATACCTAAATATCCTGATGTCCCTACTCTTACGAAAAAACAAATCGATCAAATTACAGAAATCGCTTTTCTAAAAGAAATAACACCACAAAAATGTGATGCAATATTCGTTTTCGGCGGTTCACACCCTGGCAATTGGCAAGCTCCTCTAGAAGCTTATCGACAAGGTTTAGGAAATAAAATTATCGTTACAGGTGGTACTAGTTTGCATGGCATGAAACATCCGAGCTGGAATTACGGGGATTTGTCAGATGCAGAAGTAATTGTAAATAAATTACTTGAACATGGCGTACCAAAAGATGCTATCATGTTCGAGAAAAACTCCCTCCATTCTATCGCTAATGTAATAGAAGCGAAAAAGATTTTTGATTTTACAAAGATTAATCGGCTACTATTTGTTTGCAAAAGCTTAGGCGCTGGTCGGCAATACAGAGTATTAAAAAAACATTTACCTAAAACTATTACTTGTATCCCATATACATTTAATACAAGTTTCGATGGTGAGTTTATAATTAATAGATATAATTGGATGGAAAATGAAAAAAGTCGCTCTATGATTTTTGGAGAATACTTGAGAAATATTTGCTACGGTAGAAAGGGCGGCATTGAGCCACCTGAAAATGAGGTTGAAGGTTTAGAAGAATATGTATCCTATTACTATAATCTAGCATAATAGAAAAAGGTATACCAAAATGTCGGTATACCTTTTCTCCTATTTATTTTTCTTTTAACACACTATGTAATCGATCAGGATAATTTGTAAACATTCCTGTAGCACCCCATTTCATTAACAATCTCATATCTGGTTTCTCATTAATTGTATAAGGATGAATTAGCAGTCCATTATTTCTAGCCATTTTCATATATGACTCATCAATAATTAGTTCTCCGTTATCATTACGTAAGTTTGGTCCAATACCAACTGCATACTTTTTAATTTCTTGAAAATCTTCATTTGTTACACTTTTCGGTTCATGTGTAATGCCAGACCATTCAACAATCTCATTGTTTTCATTTGGATAATACCAAAGCAGTTGAACTAACGGAATATTTTTATTCATACTATGAATCTTTGTTAAACTATCTTTACTAAATGACTGAATCATAACACGGCTAGAAGACATGTTTTGACCTATTAAATTATATTTTTCTAATAAAGCTAATAATTTCTCTTCCATTCCTGGATACACATCTGGTGATTTTGTTTCAATGTAATACTTCATGCTTCTTCCGTACTTTTGGAAGATTTCTTCAAGAGTCGGAACTTTTTGACCAACATACTCTTGCTTAGCCTTTTCTGGATAAGCTTTATTGAACCACGATCCTGCATCTAAACTCTTTATTTCACTTAATGTTTTATCCCGTACTTCCCCTGTACCATTTGTAGTTCGATCAACGGCTGTATCATGCATTGCAATCAACTGGCCGTCCTTAGTTAACTGAATATCTAACTCCAAATAATCCGCTTTCATTTTTTTCACAAGATCATAAGAAGCAAAAGTATGCTCAGGTGCATGTCCACTTGCTCCGCGATGTGCAATATTTAAAAACTTATTCGTATTCCCTTCATGCTTTCCTTCTGCTTTCGCATGAACAGCTCCCCCAGCAAAGATACTTCCCATCATAAAGAAAATAACTAAAACGCTAATAATCTTTCTCATCCTTCTAACCCTTCCTACGTTGTAAATTTCAACAAGTTAATGAGATTCACACGAAATAGAAGATATATTTTCATTATTTTTATAAGCTTATATTAAAATTTCAGTCTTACAAATATACTTTCCCTATGTTATTAATATAGAAAACTATTTATTTTCTATATCTCTCCTTTCCACATGTAACTTCCCTATTGTGTGCGGTTCTTCCAATAAAAAAAACCATAATTTATTTAGAGGACACTTCTGTATCCCTAAATAAATTTATGGCTTATCTCACATATCTCCGGCCTCGATTAACTTGTCGAAATTAATCATACCAAACCTATTAAAATTTGTGAATATTATTTTTTCAGTAAAGTGAGACATATAAGAAAGTATTTCCGTAGTTACTTAAAAATCACATAATACATTTCTCATTACCTCTTCCAGCATTACCGCTGGATTTACCACTTCTTGTTCCGAACGCCATCCAATAAAGCCATCTGGTCTAATTAGTACAACTCCTTCATTCTCTATTCCATATAATTCACAAAAAACATTTTCTTGAGTAATAAAGTCTCCCCTTAAACCAACGCTGTAAACTTTTATATTTATTCCTAATTTAGATGAAACATCAAATACAGCTTCAGCCCAAGGGCTATTGTCTACTCCAGTAAGTAATACAAAATTGTTACCAAATAAGTCTAATATAGAAGCTTCTTTCCCTTTATACATCCCCCAAAAGTGCGGCGCTCGCGTTCCAGGTCTCCCGTTCAACTCTACGCTATCCATTCTATGTGGAGTGACTGAGTCATCTATAATCGTCTCTGAACAATACTGATATCCAACTGTAACAGCTAAACCATCCATATTATTCAAACTGCCTTCCTCTCTATTCGCAGCACGAAACAGTAAACTACTTGCATAAGCTGTCGTTAATTTTGCAACAGGGTATCTCTCTTCATGATATGTTTCTAACAATTTTGGTTTTGCCTTGCCTTTTATAACAGCCGCTAATTTCCAAGCTAGATTGTGCGCATCTTGTATTCCTGTATTTGAACCAAACCCTCCAGTTGGCGGCATAATATGTGCAGAATCGCCAACTAAAAAAACGCGATTATCTTGAAATTTTGTAGCAGTACTTTCAGTCGCTTCCCACGGTAAAACACTTACTATTTCTGACTCAACATTTGTACTTCCTATTGCGGTTTGAATAATTTGTTTACAACGTTCTATAGTAAAATCCTCTAGTCGCTCTCCTTTTAATGGATCGTAGGATACATGATAAATCCATCTTCTTGCATTATCGACTGGAATGAGTGCACCGAGAACTTCCGGATGAAGTACCATAGAGAAACCAAATGCATCTCCTTGTATAAACTCGCTTAAATCCGCTTCAAAATAAATATTCATATAATAGCCACCGATTGTACCTCGTCCCTCCGTACTTATCCCTAGCTGCTCACGTATTTTACTTTTCGCTCCATCTGCTGCAATTACATAGTCACAATGTATGACACTTTCTTTTTCTGTTTCACGATTTCGAATCGTTGCTTTTACCCCGTTTTCATTTTGTTCAAATGAAACTAATTCATGATAAAAAGATAGTTGCCCGCCTAGCGTTTTCACTTCTTGTAACATCATCTCTTCTAAAATTATTTGATAACACGCAGTTTGTTTTGATGGACTAATCTTTTCTATTTTTTGAAGTAACTCTTCATCGTTTCCGTATTGCGTCGCTCTCATTTGTTCCAATTCTTCTTTATTCGCCTCAGCTATTGTATGAACTACTATTCTTCCTCGGCAGTTCTCTAATGCTTTACCTGCCAATTTAATTCTTTGTTCCAAACCTAATTCTCGAAATAACTCCATTGTACGTAAAGTAAGACCGCCTGCTTTCGGATGAATGGCAGTAGACGGATGCCTTTCAATAAGTAAGTACTCAATGTTATGTTTTGCAAGAAATAACGCAGATGCTAACCCTGATAATCCCCCTCCAACAATTAAAACTGGTACATCATTCGATTTCATATATTTATCCTCCACATCATTGTTCTGAGCTCAGTGATATAAATATAATCAAAAAAACAACAAAGATATAGACTTATATTTCATTTTGAATTATCATATAGATAGATTACGCCCCAAATTACTTTTACTTTTTCATACAACTATAATCCGCTTGTATTATGCGTGTATGAAAAAGTAAAATGAAAGAACTCACTTTAGTAGACGCCAAAATAATGAAAACATTATAAGCGGTCATAACCCTAAAAATTATCCAGGGTTACGACCGCTTAATTTTTTGTTCAATGGCTTAACCATCCTCATCTGGAAACAACGTATTATTAAATCATTTTCTATTTTTAAAACTTTATCCATTCTTATATGTAATTCTTTTCTACCCCCTTATCATTTTCAACATAAAAAATTCATTCGTCTCGATTTTCTTTCCCAATATTGCAGCTCATACAACAATCATGTAGCATTATCGTATCGAAGTAATGGTCCATCATCTTAAACCTTTCGACTAATTAGCAGGAGGTAAAGCGATTGAAATGAATAAACAAGAACAATTAAATATTATAAAAAGAGATTTTATTGATTCACAAAAAGTGTTATTGGCAATTGGTGATGAAACACGGCAAGCTATTTTGTTAGTTCTAATGGAAACAGAATGTCAAACCGGATTACGTGTAGGCGAAATTACGAAACAAACACATCTTTCTCGACCAGCAGTATCACATCACCTTAGAATTTTACGAGAAGCCGGTATTATTTTAATGCGAAAAGAAGGTACAAAAAACTTTTATTATATTGATATACGTACAAAATTAAGTTTATTAAAAAATCTTGTATTAGATATTGAAAAACTATTGCACAACTTTTATTGAAATCTGGAGGTATAAAAAATGAAAGCGATGATAATTGATAAGTACGGAAAAGTCCCAATGCGTATGGCCGAGCTACCTACTCCTAAAATAAATGAGTATGAAGTGCTCGCAGAAATTCATGCAGCTAGTATTAACCCAATTGATTTTAAAATACGTGATGGAAAAGTTAAAATGTTACTGAAATATGAAATGCCTCTAATCCTTGGGAATGACTTTTCTGGTGTCATCACGAAGGTTGGATCAAAAGTAACTCGTTTTAAAGTCGGTGATGAAATATATGCTCGTCCAAGAAAAAATAAGATTGGTACTTTCGCGGAGTATATAGCCATTCATGAAAATGATGTAGCTTTAAAACCAAAAAATTTAAGTTTTGAGGAAGCGGCGTCGATTCCACTCGTTGGCTTAACATCTTATCAAGCTTTACATGACATCATGCAATTACAAAAAGGACAGAAGATTTTAATTCACGCTGGATCTGGTGGTGTTGGTACTTTCGCAATTCAGTTAGCAAAAATAATAGGTGCTACTGTTACAACGACTGCAAGTGAAGCTGGTGCGAATTTAGTAAAATCTCTTGGCGCAGATGAAATTATTAATTACAAAACAGAAAAATTTGAAGATATACTAAAAGATTATGATGCAGTATTTGATACAATCGGCGGTACAACACTTGAAAAATCATTCAACATTATAAAAAGCGGTGGCAACATTGTTTCCGTTTCAGGTATGCCGAATGCTCGATTCGGTAAAGAATTCGGTTCGGGATTTTTCAAAACACTCTTATTTTCATTAGCAAGCAAAAAACTTACTGCACTTGAAAAAAAGCATAATGCTCGATATTCATTTTTATTTATGAAGCCAAGCGGCGATCAATTACGCACTATTGCAAACTATATTGAAGCTGGCAAAATCAAACCGGTAATCGATCGCGTTTTCCCTTTTGAAGATGCTCAAAAAGCAATGGAATATTCAGAAGCTGGAAGAGCAAAAGGGAAAATAATTGTAAAAATCAAATAATAATAAAACCTCCATTTTTTTAATGGAGGTTTTAAATTTGCTGTTAAATAGACATAGTGTAGTGAAGTCCTTACAATAGATTGCAAGGGGAAATATCATATTATACTTTTAGCTAATTTTACAAAGAATACATACGTACAAATACATAATAAAAAAATAAACAAGGAGGAGATAAAATGACTAAAAATAATGAAGCAGGTTGGAATTTAGATAATAGTTATGCTACTTTGCCAAAATCATTTTATACAGACATCCCCCCTACTCCCGTAAGTTCACCGGAGTTAGTTAAACTAAACCATTCGCTAGCAATATCTCTTGGCTTTAATCCTGAAGAACTGAAGAAAGAAGCCGAAATCGCTATTTTCGCCGGTAATGCTCTCCCAGAAGACGCTCATCCATTAGCTCAAGCATATGCTGGTCATCAATTCGGACATTTTAATATGTTAGGCGACGGTCGTGCTCTTTTAATTGGCGAACAAATTACTCCTTCAGGAAAACGTTTTGACATTCAGCTAAAAGGTTCTGGCCCTACTCCGTATTCACGCCGCGGTGATGGTCGTGCTGCACTCGGTCCGATGCTACGTGAATATATTATTAGCGAAGCAATGTATGCACTTGATATCCCAACTACCCGCAGTTTAGCAGTTGTCACAACTGGTGAACCAACCTATCGTGAAACAAAGTTACCTGGAGCTATTTTAACTAGAGTAGCAAGCAGCCATATACGCGTCGGCACATTTCAATATGCTGCAGCTCGCGGCTCAATCGAAGATCTTCAATCGCTAGCTGACTATACAATAAAAAGACATTATCCAGAAATTGAAGATCATGAAAACCGATATACTGCATTGCTACAAGAAGTCATCAAAAAACAAGCGAGCCTCATCGCTAAATGGCAACTTGTTGGATTTATTCACGGTGTAATGAACACTGACAATATAACAATTAGCGGAGAAACGATTGATTACGGACCTTGTGCATTTATGGACAATTACGACCAAGGAACTGTATTTAGCTCTATTGATACACAAGGTCGCTACGCATATGGAAATCAGCCATATATGGCCGCATGGGATCTCGCGCGACTAGCTGAATCTTTAATACCAATCCTGCACGAAGATGAAGAAGAATCATTAAAGATTGCTCAAGATGAAATTTCAAAATTTAGTGTACAGTATGAAAACCAGTGGTTCCTTGGAATGAAAAAGAAATTAGGACTATTTAGCAATGAAGAACAAGATCAATCACTTATTGAGCAACTTTTAAAAATGATGGAGAAATATAAAGCGGATTACACAAATACATTCCGTTCATTAACTCTTGATACGTTAGAAAATACCCCTCTATTCGATAGCCCTGAATTTAAAGAATGGTACAAACTGTGGCAATCTCGATTAGAAAGGCAGGAAGAATTGAAAGAAAATGCCTACGAAATGATGAAAAATAATAACCCATCCATCATCCCTAGGAACCACCGTGTAGAAGAAGCATTAGAAGCAGCTGTTACAAGTGGAGATTATAGCGTAATGGAGAAACTCCTTGAAGCTCTAGCAAATCCTTATGCGTATTCTACAGATCAAGAAGAATACTGCGTTCCACCTGCGCCTACGAATCGTCCTTATCGTACTTTTTGTGGGACTTGATTGTTTAATCTGTAAAAAGGTGTGTTTATACAAATTGTGTGAACGCACCCTTTTTTATATTTTCATCTCTCAACTAGAAATTTAAAATGCCCCCTCCCCCGACACCTTTTCTTTACTCCAAAACAAATTAATACTATTCCAATCGGCTTACTGAAAAGTTTGTTAAACAAATATTGAGAAATAAAAATCGTATTTCTAAATATTGTTATTTTTGATACTATATTTTATAAGAATATTCAAAAAAGCGAGGGGATTTCATGAACGTTCAACTACAAGGTAATGAACAAATCACAAAATTATTTAATGATTGGTATTTAGCTATGCTAAAACAAGATGTGTCCCAGGCAACAAACTTAAAGCATGAAATTGAGGAAAAAGAACTAAACTTTGAAGAAGATGAAAACTTAGCATTATACTATTCTCTACTGGATTTTCGTTTCAAAGTTTTAACTGATGGTTTAAGCATCACAAAAGACAGTTTCAATAAAATAGATTCTTACGCGATTTCACCTAATCACCAACTTTCTTACTACTATCATTTATTTAAAGCGATTCATGCTACTTTAACAACAAATTATAATTTAGCAAGTGAACATTACGAAAATGCTGAAAAGCTATTAGTTAATGTTTCAGATAAACTAGAGGAAGCTGAGTATAATTACCGATTCGCCATCTTTAATCAACATTTTTATAAACCGATTGATGCAATTCAGCAAGCAACAAAAGCCAGAAACATCTTCATGACTGAAAATGGATTTGAGATAAAGTTAGCACTTTGCGACAATATAATAGGTTCCTCATGTGTATTCCTAAAACAATATGAACAAGCAGAGGAAAAGTTCAATTCTGCTCTTTCAATTTTACAAAAACTAAACGAAAAGGATTTAGTATTAAGCGTTCGCAATAATCTAGGTTGGCTCTATGCAAGTCAAAACCTGTCTTCTCTAGCGATTCGACATTTATCAGAGGTAACAACCAAAGTGCCTACACACTTTAAAGCACTCTTTTTACAAGCCAGAGAGCATTATAAACTTGGTGAAATAAACATTGCTGAAGAATTTATTAAAAAAGGATTGGGAGTTTGTACAGAACTAAACAATATTGAATATATATTTCATTTTAAAATTTTAAATTCCCTTAACAATAATGAGACAACTGAAGATCTAGAAAAGATTATTCTTGAAGGAATTACGTATTTCGACAAAGAATCTTTATATAACTACACTCAAGAATATTCAGAGAAATTAGCAACTAAATTTTATAATGAAAATAATCATGTGAAAGCGAGTGAGTATTTTCATAAAGCGTTACAAGCAAAAGAAAAAACGTTTGAGAAAGGAGCTCTAAAATGATTAAAAAAATTAGTTCTGTCGTTCTAGGACTGTCTGTTATCGGTATTATTTCTATTGGGATAAATAGTTCTTTTACATATCAAGCAAGTCACGCCGATCTCCCTGCACCACAAAGACCTGATTTTGTTCAATCTGTTGACGTAAGTAAAGACTACAACTCAACCACAGCTGAAAAAACACTTTAAAGAACGAAAGACCTTCATTTAAGAGGGTCTTTTTTTTAATGCGCTTATTTAGATGTAATCGAATATTTCTTCATACAGAGATTTCCATATGCCTCCGACGGGATTCGAACACGCTTCCCTACGGAATTTCACCGACAGGAATTCCACCTGTCTCAGCTTATTTGCTTTTCGGTGCTTCTGAAACCTTCGCCTTGCGACCCGGTGCGACATGTTTTCCGGCGCTCTTCCCTTCTAGAGCTACCGAGGCATTTTTCTTGCAAGTAAAATATATTTCTACAAAATTAGTAAATCACCTTTATTTTACCAAACTCATTTTGTTTCTTTCATCAATTCCGCAATCCCCTTACTCCCCTCACTACCAACCTTCTCAAGCTTCTCCACAACTAATTTTCTTCTTTCCACAGAATGATTTTGACTTAACTTCGCTTTTCCTTCTATTTTATTTATCTTTATTTTGAACCCAACTATTCCCTTACTTAATCCTGCCATATAATTCGGATCTACATCGTTTAATGAGTACATGCTCTTTGAATCTTCATATGTATGTACTAATTTTTGAAGAGAGTCTATTAATTCCTGTTCATCTTCAACAATTTCTAATTCACCATATACATGCACCGCAACGTAATTCCATGTTGGCACCGCATTGTTTGTTTCATACCATGACGGTGAAATGTAACTATGTGGCCCTTGAAATATAGCGAGTACTTGTTGATTCCCACTATCTTTCCACTGGTCATTCGGACGTGCGAAGTGACCATGTAAAATAAGGGTCTCCCTATTTAATAACAACGGTAAATGCGTCGCATATGGTTCCCCGTTATGTTGAGAAAATAACGTTGCAAAGCTATTTTGTTCAATTATTTCATACTTTACCTCTTCATCTTGTATTGCAAAGTATTTTGGTATGTACATATTCTCCCTCTTTTCCAACCTTTTATTTCTCATTATATTTAAATCTCGTAGCATTCAACAGGGCCAGTTTGTATTTGTTTTATAATGGCAGCGTTCTACTTCAAAAAAATAAGCAGCATGTATTCCATGCCGCCTTAGTTTATTTCTTCTAATATATTTGTAATAAATTTCGTCTTACCTTCACTATAGCTCGTTCTACTTTTTGACTCTCTTGCTAACTCTTCCTTTAAATGTCCATATTCAACAGCAACACCGTCATGTTCACGAAGGTAATCACGAAACGCTATATGTCTTCTTAACTCTTCACTTTCTTTATCACAAACATACAAATGATGTTCCATCCAATCTGTATTTTCTCCGTCCCACGGAACGAAATCGTCCTTTCTGCCAAACGCCTCTCTCCCTTTACAACTCCATTCTGCCTGATGATAGTATCCTATCGCTTCAAGCTTTGTTACTACTTCAGGAAAAATTTCATAATCTTCTATTACAATATCAATATCTAATATTGGTTTTGCTGCAAGTCCTTTAATAGATGTACTCCCAACATGTTCAATGGATAAAATGCTGTCTTCCATCACATCGTTAATGAAAGTTTGTAGCTTATTAAATTCACTTTCCCATTTGATGTTATATTCTTCGATAGTAATTCTCTGTTTCAACGTATCCCACTCCTCAAAAGCAATTATAACCTTTGAATATGAGTATCCTTAAAATCCGTCTCATATTTCAACCCATATCCAAACATTCGATCCATTCCAATATGTGCTGTCCATATTAGGCCTATCATAATAACGGTATCTATCTTAAAATAAACACCAATGATAACAATTAATATCGATATGATATATGTGTGAAATAAATTATAAATGCTAGCCCCCACATGATTATTGATCCCATACGCTAACATAGATAGATCTGGCGCTAATAGGAATACCCAAAATATGATCCAACTAAATTCATATAATGAATACGTATAAATCGCGGCCAAGAATACAACTAAGCCTTCAAAATGTATAATGCGTTTTTGCATTCTTTATCATTCCTATTTTTCTATACTTATTGATAAATTTTCATCACTGAAAGTATCCTTTGCATTTTTTGACCAGATGGTTGCTAATATTGGTCCTGCAATGTTATGCCATACTGCAGCTAATACACTTGGGAGTGCGGCAGCTGGTCCAAAATGTGCAGTTGCTAGCGCAACACCTAAACCTGAATTTTGCATTCCTACTTCTATTGAAATAGCCCTTCTTGTCCCTTCGTCTAGTCTAAGTATGAATGCTGTTATATATCCGAGTAAAAAACCGAAAGCATTATGAAGCATAACGGCAATAAAGATAAGAAGGCCTGAAGAAGTAATGCTACTTACATTCGCTGAAACAACTGCAGAAACGATAATGATAATTGCTACAACCGATATTAAAGGGATAACGGTCATTCCTTTCGTAACAGTTTTAGGGAATAACTTCTTCACTACTAATCCTAAAATAATCGGTATGATAATGACTTGTACGATAGAAAGAAACATGGACATAGCATTCACTGGCATCCATTGCCCTGCAAGTAATAATAAAATAAGAGGTGTAGCAATTGGTGCTAGTAACGTTGATAATGACGTCATTGCAATAGACAACGCTAAGTTCCCTTTTGCTAAATAAACCATAACATTTGATGCGGTGCCACCCGGTACTGAACCGAGCAACACTAATCCAGCTGCTAATTCGGCTGGCAGATTCATAACGTAGGCTAGTACGTATGCGACAAGTGGCATAATAATAAACTGAGCACATACACCGATAATAACTGGTAATGGTTTTGTAGCTATGATTTTGAAATCAACAGCCTTCAATGTTAATCCCATCCCAAACATGACAACCCCAAGTAAAATCGTTATGTAACTAGTTAACCCCAGAAATGGAGCAGGAATAAAATATGCAATAGCTGCAATACAAATAACCCAAAATGCAAAATACTTTCCAGCTATATTACTTATCGCCTCTAGTACTTTCACCCAATCAGCCCCTATCCTTTAATTGAAACACCTTATTCGGATTCAAAATATTTTGCGGGTCAAGAGCTCTCTTTATTTTTTCCATTACGAATAATGCCGCCCCATGTTCTTCTTCTTGATACTTCCTTTTTCCGACTCCGACGCCATGTTCTCCTGTACACGTTCCCCCTCGTTTAAGAGCATACAAAACGATATTTTCATTTATTTCGTCTGCCTTTTCCACTTCTTCTTTATCGTTTGGATCAACCATTAAGAGCACGTGGAAATTCCCATCTCCTACATGACCAAGAATACCACCAACAAAACCAACCTTATCTAATGTATCTTTCGCATGTTGAATTGCCCCAGCCAATTCTGAAATTGGTACACATACGTCTGTACTCATAAGCTTTTTACCAGGATAGCTATGAACGTAAGCGTATGCTAGGTTATGCCGTGCATCCCATAATTTATTTCTCGCTGCAGTTTCCGTTTCAAAAGCAACTTCTTTACATTTATGATCAAAAACAATTTCTTTCGTAAACTCAATATCTTGCTTTAGCCCTGCTTCATTACCGTGAAACTCTAAAAACAATGTAGGTTCTTCTCTGTAACTTGTTTCACTGTAATGATTGACTTGTTTCATAGATAGTTCATCAACGAGTTCAATTCTCGCAATCGGAATACCCGCTTGTAATATGTTAATAACAGCTTCTACTGCATCATTTATAGCCGGAAACGATGCTCTTGCGGCCATAACATGTTCTGGTATACCGTATACTTTTAATGTTAATTCCGTAAAACAACCAAGCGTCCCTTCTGAACCTACGAAAATACCATTTAAATGATAACCTGATGATGACTTCGCTGCTAAATTCCCGGTATGTATTACTTCTCCATCCGCAAGAACGACTTCTAAATCACGAACTTGATCACGCATTACCCCATACTTAACCGCTGTCGTTCCACTTGCATTTGTAGCAGCCATTCCACCTAACGTTGCATCTGCTCCTGGATCCACACTAAAAAACAATCCATACTTTTTCAATTCTTTATTAAGCTGAGAGCGAGTCACTCCTGGTTGTACTCTCACTAGAAAATCTTTCTCTCTTATTTCAAGAATTTTGTTCATTAACGAAAAATCAACTGTAATCCCTTTTGCATAAGGAATTACGTGCCCCTCTAAACTGGACCCTACTCCAAACGGAACGACAGCTGTTCCATGCTGACTCGCTACTTTCATTATCGCGCTAACTTCTTCGGTCGTTTTCGGAAAAACTACTACATCAGGTAAACTACTAGCATGATAAGATTCATCTTTACTATGTAACTCTCTTACTGTCGTATTCACAACTACTCGATCGCCGGGAAGTACACCCTTTAATTCATTTACTAAACGCTCTACTGTTATCTCCATCGTATATTCTCCTACTTTCTATAAATTAGAATTACAAAATATGTTAAGTGTTTTATACATAATAATCCGAAAAATTAAATAATTCAAGTTTTACATATATGAAATTCGTTTCCTACTATCGAATAAACAAAAAGAACTTGCAATTAATTCAATATAGGGTAAATAGTATAATAAAACAAAACCAGACCTTATATTTAGAGTTTTTGAGTTTGATTATATACAATCAAACTTTTTGTTTGTATGGGGTAGCACCACATACCCATCAAGCTAAAATTTTATAGTACCCCCCAGACCGAAATTTTGTGCTACCCCATGCCCATCAACTTAAGAATTTAGAACTCCCCCAAAAAATTATGAGTTTTTTTGTTACAAGTTATCACAAAATTTTCGTTTTTTTGGTAGTTTTATTTTCTTAGCTTGATTGCGATGAGCGTTACCCCATAAAGGCCCCTGATACATAATTGATGTTCTGCCATTTGTAGAAAACAATCCACTTATACCATTTTAACAAGAAGAAATATCTCGTCCATGTTGTAATATTGACTTACGTTAAGCTTATGAAAAAAACATATTCATGTATAATACAATTGATGTATGATACATTAGTTATAGGAGGGTGACCTATTTGAAAAGAGAAGATGCCTTAAAACTAAGAACAGATATTAAGAAAATGATTATAATAACTGGGGTTTTTGAATCTCAAAATTTGCCCAATGGACCATTTGAAAAACCTTTACCAACTTCTCAAATGATGGCGTTAGAGGAACTAGAGGTGGAAAAATTAACTGTTTGGCAACTATCCAATAAACTTAGATTAGAGACTTCAACTGTAAGTAGATTGGTAGATAAGTTAGTAAAAAAGGGGCTTATTTATCGTGAAGTAAATGAAAAAAATAGAAGAGAACTTTTTCTGCACCTCACAGAAAAAGGTCACATAACTGTTAATTGCTTAAGAGAGCAGTCCATTACATTTTATCAAAGTATTCTCAATAATTTATCAGAATCAGAACAAAAAATAGTTGTGGATGGTTTTGAATTATTTATTAATTCTATTTCTAAGCCTTTTGATTAGAGTGAGGTAAATCATAACATTTGGAGGGTAAAATGAGTTTGGATTTTGAACTTCCTATTATTGAATTAAAAGAGAAATTTGATGAATTAAAGAAAATTATGAAAGAAAATAATGTAGATTTATCGCCAGAAATTCATGTATTAGAAAAACGTTTAAATAAAATGCAAGATAAAATTTATTCTAATATTACACCTTTTCAACGAGTTCAAATTGCAAGGCTACGTAACCGGCCCACGACATTGGACTATATACCTTTATTGTTTACAGACTTTCTCGAACTTCATGGTGATCGATTATATGGTGATGATAAAGCAATGATAGGTGGTATTGCAAAATTTAAAGGGATGCCCGTTACGGTTATTGGTCATCAAAGAGGTAGAAATACAAAGGAAAATATAGAAAGAAATTTTGGAATGGCACATCCAGAAGGTTATAGAAAAGCGCTAAGACTTATGAAACAAGCTGATAAATTTAATCGCCCTATTATTACATTTATTGATACAATAGGCGCCTATCCAGGGAAAGGGTCTGAAGAGCGTGGAATTTCTGAAGCGATAGCTCGAAATCTATTTGAAATGGCTACACTTAAAGTGCCAATTGTTTGTATTGTAATTGGAGAGGCATCAAGTGGTGGAGCTCTTGGCATTAGTGTCGGTAACCATATCCATATGTTAGAGTATTCATGGTACTCGGTAATTTCGCCAGAAGGAGCAGCATCTATCCTATGGAAGGACGCTAAGTATGCTCCAGAAGCTGCTGAACATATGAAAATTTCAGCAAAAGATTTAAAACATTTAGGAATTATTGATGAAATCATTCCTGAAATTAAAGGTGGAGCACAAAATGATATAAAATCACAGGCAAAAATGATTGAATCTGTAATCGAATCATCTCTGAAAAAATTGATACTATTATCCTCGGAAGAGCTTATACAACAGCGGTATGAAAAGTATAGACAAATAGAGAATTATAAATGAAAATATTTAAAGTCCATATTACATTTCGGAGCATTCCCACAAAAAAATTCTAAATGTTTTGTAAGTAACCTCTTAAACTGGGATATGCTGATACTATTACTCTACAAAAGGTGTGTGATCGGTATGGAAAAGGAAAATTTGTTCAAATGGAAGCATTATCACATACCCATCAACTTAAGAAATTGATTGTTCCCCAAAACGAAAAAATGGGCTGAATTCTCATAAATAACTGTAAAAAGGTGAAAATTTCGGTATCGGGGTATCTCAAAAGCTTAGGTTGATGGCAATGTGGCGTGACCCCTGTATGTAAAAATACATCCATTAAATCAATCTTTTTTGAGATAATGGATGTATTTTTTTATTTTTCATTTACCTACATTTTGATTATTATATTACATATAATACCGTAGATATTTAAATGTAATATAATAAAAAAAGGCACTACATCATTAAAATGTAATACCTTTTTAGTAGTTTGATTATAAATATTTTACCCTAGATATCAATTATGGCAAGTTCTTTTCTATAAAGTGAAACTTTAATCAGTAGGGGTTTCATCCCCCACTGATTATTAGTTGAACCAATCGGGCTTTTACGGGCAGTCCGCCCCCTACCTAACTTCTTTGCTTTCGTTGAAATTTGAGATGGGGGTCTTACTGCCCGTTAATGCGGGATAAAACTATATTTTAAACGACTTCTTTATTAACAACATAAACCAAATTAAAGTAACTGCCATCAACGAATGAGAAAAACCAACAATATAAGTTAACCCTTTAAAATCCGCTCCATTTAACTGAAGAAGCCCTCTTGCTGCCAATGAACCTAACATTAATATTAATGCGATATTATGTACAACAAACCACTTATTAAAACTTTTCGCTTCATGAAACGCGAATACTTTTGCTAATCCTAAAGCAATTAAAAAGAAGAAAAAGCCAAGTACAAGTGTATGGGTATGCAAAAGATTTAACAAAGTAGATCCTACAATCCCCTTATACTTTCCATATTCCCTAGCGAAAATCCCTGATAATAAACCAATAATCAAATACGTAAACGATGCATTATATAATTTCTTCATTATGTACCTCCTTGAGTAGAATGTGTAGTGTGTCATATTTAGTAATAATGATAGTTATATAGTAAAAACTCCTAGTCACCTAGGAGTCATTGTATAAGCATCTCACTCTTTACAATCAATTCTAATTATAAAATATCCCTTTATACAAAACAAACGAACTTTATGTGAACAATCCGGACTATTTTAAAATATGTTGCGATTTTGTATTACACAATCCATACTAATTATTATAAATGTTAAAGGTGGTGCAATAGCTTGATAGTTCTTGAAACTGAACGCCTCGTTCTTCGCTGGTTTGATATAAAAGATGCTCCATTTATTCTTAAATTAGTAAACGACCCTGCATGGATTCAGTATATCGGTGATAAAAGGATTAAAAACTTAGAAGATGCAAAAAAATACATCTTAAACGGACCCATCGATATGTATAATAAAATGGGCTTTGGCCTTTACTTAGTAGAACGAAAAGAAGATTTCACTTCACTTGGTATGTGCGGTCTTATTAAAAGGGATTCATTAGAAGATGTTGATATCGGCTTTGCCTTTTTAGAAGAATTCCGTTCAAAAGGATATGGCTACGAGTCAGCCTCTGCTGTAATCGAATACGGTGTACAAAAACTAGGGCTGAAACGAATAGTAGCAATTACTACTATTGATAACATCCATTCAGGAAAGCTTTTAGAAAAAGTAGGATTGAAGTTCGAAGAGATCATTTCAGACTCAGGGGAAGATTTAAAATTATTTGGGTATAACGCATATTAAATTGACAGCGTTCTCTTTTAACCTAATCAAAAAATATTTCTTCAATATATGATTAAAATACTCATCTGTTTTTTAACGATATAACAACGCTAACATTTAAATCACAACCCTAATTTTCAGTACTGTATTTATTCTTAAAAACTCTCTATCTTGTTCTTAAATTTGTCAAAACTCTTATGTAGTTACATGAAAAGTTTATGCTAATATGTTACTAAGAAACTATGCGTTCCCTTAACCCTGTATTCGGCCCTGTATTTTTTGCAGGGCCTTTGTTTATTTAATTTACTTATCACGTGCTTATACACATTAAAAGTTATTTCAAATGTAATAAACAATAAATAATAAAATAATTTTAAAATGAAATGTCCAAAAAAGCCTAATCTTTCTACAATACATTGAGAAATTAGGCTTTTTAATAGGAAAATGAAAATTCATAAACAATGAATAATTTACATGTTAGGCTTATCTGTTAAAGCAGAAATAATCCTGTTCACTAAGTCTTCTGGCATCCATTCATGATTTGTATCATTCGTTTCAGTTGGTCCTAAAGAATCAATGAACTTTTTAAACTTTGGAAATAAAACAATAGAAGTGATCCAATGGATCGTATGATTTATAGAGAAAAAATGAAAAACTCCTTGTTTTTCACCCTCCTGTAATATTGCTTTTAACTGTTCAAAACTACCTATAAAATACGGTTTAATCTTTTCTAATCTTGCACTTTCCTTAATAATCTCCTCATAGGCCAATGTGCCAATTTCAGGATTTTCTTTTATATGTGTAGTAAAAACTGTTAAATATTCTCTTAGAGCATTAATAGGATTAAATTGATTCTTCTCAAGAAAATTAGGTAACTCATTTGCAAGCCCATATTTCTTAAACACCTCATAATATAGGTTTTCTTTCCCATTAAAATAGTAAGAAGCCATAGCAACATTGACTTTCGCTTCTTTTGCAATTTCTTGTATGCTCGTACCTTCGTAGCCACGCTCTCCAAATTTTTTCTTAGCAGCCTTCAAAATATTTTCCATCGTCTGCTCTCGAGACTTCCCCATTTTACACACCTCAAATAATATATATTTCACTTCAAAAATCCAATACGGACTTTGAATAGAGTATCTTTTTAATGAAATTTAATTATATATTTAAAGTAATAACTTAACAACCGATGAAGTCTTGATTACTTTAAACTATTGGCCACACAACGTACATCTCCTAAATCTCTTCTGTCCTATGTCATCATACAAAGAATTCATTTAAAAATGAAATAAAAATAAACACCATACTTAAAACAATATCCCGCTGTGTAGCATGAATAGCTTTCCAATACTTCACACTCTTTTCTAATTGAGTATAAGAATGAACAAACAATAATAAGGACCAGAGTTTATCTGTTTTTACAGATAAACTCTGGTCCTTTCATTACGTTATGCAGATTTAACATAAACCTTTATACTCATATCTTGATGAAATAATTATCCATCAATTGTACTTCGTTTGCTGATTAGATTTGTTTAATCTCAATATAAGGTCCTTTGATGTTTAATTTGTTAATGTCATTTGAGATATTACCTACAGTTGTTTTTTCATTAAACGTGTAGACCTTTTCACCATTTACAAAGATACCCCAATTTTTATCTTCGTAACTGATACCATAACCAGCATTGCTAGATGTCGCTTTGAGTTGGTTTCCATTCATTGAAAAAGATAATTTCCCTTTTCCTTTGTTAAGTTGGTTATTCACATTGTTGATACTACTCATTTGTTCTACAAGGGCTTTTTGGTTATCAAGAGTAACTTGATGGTTTTTCCAGTCTAATTTATAGTTGTTTGTAAAGAACTCATTATATGTATCTTTATTATTTGTTCCCCACCATTTTGAACTTACCCATTCGATATTGTACTGGTCTGAAATTCTACGATTTGTTATTTTTAAATCAGATGTAGATTCTGTTTTATCAGCAGTAATAACTGCTACTACATTAGGAGAAAAACCATATCCTGTTAAAGCAGGTACTGTATCTTTTGAAACAAAATTATTCGTTCCTTCATTATAACTACGTGATTTCATAAATAGTTGATTACCATAGAAAGTATTAAATGAATCACGATTATAAATTCCCCACTCCGGATAATTAAACGATTGGAATCCTACTTTCCAATTCAATTTTTTATCTGTATGAGTCTCTAATACCGTTTTATAGTCTACTTGATCGTAAGATACACTTTCTTTCCAAGCAAAGCTACCTGTAATACTCGCATCGGCATTTGGCCCTTTATCATTTACCCCAACTTTCACACTTCCGCCAAGTGTATATCCTACTTCAGAAGTAACCTTTGCTGAAGTCATTGTATTCACTGGGGCAGCTTTATGAAATTGAGCGCTATCACCACTTGTTATTTCTGCTTCCGTATGATACGCCGATGGCCATTTTAAACCTGCGTTATAGTATCCGCCATTAATTGTATATTTCGCATCTATATTACTACCATCAGTGGTAACAATTGCAATCTTTTTATCTGCGTAAGGATCCTCAATAAAAGAAACCTTTATTGAATTTTTAATATTCTGCTTCATGTCATAAGTAGTTTTAAAACTATTATAGACTTTTCCACCATTTTGAAGATTTTCTACAGTTCCTTTAGAATCTGCAAATGCAGATGTTGCTTGTAAACCAAGTGATCCAGACATAATAACCGACGCTACCGCAACACTTTTAGCTATTCCATTTGCTTTTTTCATACAGACAGCCACTCCTTTTTAAACATTTAAAAGATATAAACGTATTATTTTTAGCTCTCAATACTAAAGATAGATTCATAACGTTACAATGTAGAAATTTATTAATCTTTATGACAATAACTATCAACACTTGTTTTGCTAATTTCTATCTCTTTTTACTGATAACTATTATCAATATTATCAAAACACAGAATAACGATTTAAACAATAATTTTAAATATACATTTAAAATTATTGTTTAAAAAAGTGCAAAAAAATTATAGAATTCTTTATTTCGAGAATTACTATATATTCATTTGCCTATTGCAACCTATATTCAGATACATTATTCCCCTTCCATTCATAATAATCTAAAATCCCCTCGTAAATGGCTTCTGCTGCAATCTGTCTTCCATTTTCTGTAGATAACTTACTGTAATCAATACCATTATCTATAAAAGCAAGTTCCGTTAACACAGCTGGCATGTCATTTTCTCTTATAACATGAAGATCTCCATGTTTAACACCTCTATCACGTGTTTGAAGTGCGTCTACTAATCGTTCTTGAATTTTTTCAGCTAAAACACGACTTTCTTCCACATGAGAATTTGTTTTTTCAGATTTAGAAGATTTATAGTAATATGTTTCTGTCCCTTTTGCATTACCGTTAAAAGCATTTGCATGAATGCTTATAAAGATATCACCCTGATTTTGCTTAGCAAACTTAACACGTTCCTGTAAAGAGCTTTTTTGATCATGTCCAGGTCTAGTATCAGATTCACGAGTTAGTAAAACTGTAAATGGAGTATGTTTTTCAAGCAATTGTTGAAGACGTAAAGAAGTATCTAGTACAATCTTACTTTCAGGTAATCCCTTTGTGTTTTTTCCAGGATCTTCGCCGCCATGTCCGGGGTCAATAATAATTGCTTTATTTTCTAAAGGATTACTTTGACTATATTGAAGCATATCTGTTTTTGCGGTTAGTTGTGCAGCTTCAGCACGTGTTATAAATCTATTTGGTTGCCAACCATTATCTGTACCAACTGAAATTTTTAAATCAATTAAGATATTTGCGAACTTTTCACCCCAATGTCCCTTTAAATCTTCAAATTTACTTTGTCCATTGTTAGTGCTTTTATTTTGTAGTTTATATGCATTCACTAGCATAGTAGCCATAGCAGCACGAGTAACTTTTCCAGAAGGGTTAAATATTCCATTTCCTTCACCTTTAATTATTCCTGCCTTTTCAGCTGCGGCAATATAGGGAGTTCCCCAGTGGTTTTGTGAATCTTTAAAAGATGGTTTTGCATTTAAATCAATGTGTATACCAAGAGCCTTTGTCATAATGGTTGCCGCAGAAGCTCTATCTAATGTGTCATTTGAACCAAAAGTTCCATCTGGATAACCATTCAATACTTGCTTATCAACTAAATAAGTAACTGATTTGTCAGCCCATGCAGGAACATCTGGGAATTTATGAGTATCTGCAAAAATACTAGAAGAATAAGATAGTAGACTTCCAGCAAGAATTCCTGTAGCAATTAATTTGTTCTTCAAAATTTAGCACCTCTAAAAATTTATTACAAGTTAGTAAATATATCATTGATAGTTAATCTTTACATAATACTCCTTAGAATAAAGCATAGATTAAGTTGGTATTAACACTATATTACAAATGAATAATTTAAAATCGAACTATTATTCCGAAAAGAATCTTCAGACATACACTTATAGATTGAAACTATTCAATATATTCACCAACATTGTGTAACTAGTATAGTTACTTATATATATGAGTGTCAATTGAAATAACCTTACAGTTTTGTAAGGTAACAAACTTAATAATTTATTAAGTAATTATTAAACAATGTAAATAATTATCTTTTATTTTAAGCACACTCCTTCTAAATTATTATTGATGCCTATTTCCAGCCTTAATGCACATCTTAAAAAGAGCACTTTTGAAAAGTACTCTTTTTACTTTGCACGCCACTGATTCTATTAGAAAACTTTTTACGAATTATGAACCTACAAACCTAGAATTCCTACAATCTGACGAGCCTTAGCATTATCAATATAATAATGCATCTCTAATCCACGTCTTTCTGCACGGAGCACGGTTCCCCTTAATTTTGATAGATGCTGTGAAACAGTGGATTGCGGGAGCCTTAATATTTCTGTCAACTGTGTAACATTACACAGTTTATGATGCATTAATTCATTTACAATTTTTAATCGAACGGGATGTGCCATTACCTTTAATACATCTACATCTTCCTCTCGGATTTTAGCTAGATCTCTATTAGATATTAATGTTGTCATTTCGCATTCCCCTTTATTATTAATTTCTATTTTCCAATTATCCTTATAAGTAGTACTTATAGCTATTTATCATTTGTCCTGTTGAGAAAATATATTCTCGTTCTTAAACAAAAAAAGACATCAATCCTATAAACAGTTTTTACTGTTCCAATGAATTGATGCCCTCTAATTTTTAGCCAAACTATATTTTGTTTTAAAAGGATTATTTTATAACTTTGAATGAGACTTAACATTCTTCGTTGCATAAAAAGTAATACTTTTCTCCCTTACTTAAAGTACAAATTAAAATCTTGATTCCCCTTACACATATTGTAAAATCCAAAAGAAATGTTTCTTCATTTTATCTTATACAGACAGATATATTATGTATTCCTCAACAGCAATAAACGTAGCTAAATCCCCTATAATAGTATCTCTAGCTGGTAACTGTCATACCTTTTTAAAATATCACTGTCTTTAATAACAGATCCTTTTAACTTTCCTCAATTAAAATATGCTTTTTATTTCATTTTCTGTTTAACCTCAATGATATGTAAACCTCTTTTAATCTATTAATCTCCTACTAAACTTCCCCATGTAGAGATAAAGGAGACTTCTCGTTCAAATAATAAATTATGCAATATTACATTTGATAATCATTTTCAATGTAACTATAATGATTACAGGGTCACTTTTAATCCAAATATTCTATGTGGAGGTTTTATTATGTTTAAAAAAATCATTGTATCTTCTATGGCGCTTACTATGTTTGGTTGGGCTGCAACTATGCTAGAAACACCTACCGCTCAAGCGGCTTCTTATAACTCAACATCATCTTCTTACTTTGATGTCACTCCTGAAGAAGCGGCTACTTTTTATCAATCTCAGGACTATAAAAAATTAAAAGCCTTTATGGATGACTTTGAAGCTAGAAATCCTTATGTTCCTGGTGGAGGCTACGCTCAAGGTAGTGTTCGTATGCAAAAATTCAATGATGCTCTTAGAGATGCCAAATTAACAAATGTATACCAAGAATTTATTAGAATTTCGTACTACAATCATTATCCAGAACCAAAATAATCTAAACAAATAAAATGCTTATTACTTTAACTTAGCCTAATTTTAAATGTATAGCCTAAAACTAGAAAAACCACTTATACAAGTGGTTTTTCTAGTTTCTTATGTAATTTAACTGAATTTCAAGTCACCTTCATTTTAAGATTTCTAAAAATCGACATCCTCGTTTTTACTTTTATGTGTAATTCTCATTTCAATATAGTTTCTTTCGAGTAAGTAAAGACTAAATTAACTTATAAAAAAGGCGTTTTAAATTTAATTCATAGATCTTACTGCAACTTGGAATTGTCCCTTAGAACCATCATCATTTGAAACGTAAATACTATACGTTCCAATTGGTAATGGAGATAGAGCATTCCGTACATTTGTAACATTAATTTGTTGTTCTCCAGGTTTTATATAACCACCAACAATTAGCTCCATATTTGGACCTTTTATACTATATCCCATTGTATTTTGACCATTATTTTTCATAAAGAAGCTTAAATTTTCACTCCCACTATATACAAAAGAAGTTATAGCCTCTCCACTATAATCCATTGTTTGAGTTAATAATATGTCTGTAGGAATATGTTCAACAAAATGAATTGTATCATTCATTTTGTTTACTTCTTCAGCATAAGTATTATTTCCTAACACACCAAGTGTTAATGCTGAAATGACTCCACAACTAAGCACTAGTTTATTAAACTTCATTTTAAGTTCCCCCTTGATGTTTGTATTCTATTACCATCATACATTCTTTTGTAAGTGCGTTTTTATGTAATAATTCATATCTTTAAACCTATATATCTTAAATTTACACCTTAATGGTTATTAAGAAACTGACATAGATAAGGCTACAGTATTATGCTTCACAAAAAAGAACATGTAAATTTCAAAGTCTTTTTCCCACAAGAATTCATACAATTAAATACCAAGACACTCAAATAAATAGTGTTTCCATTTCAGATAAAATATACTAATAAAAAATTTTGAAATTTTCACTTTGTAATTTGATATATTCCATGTTAATATAACGAAGGCTACAAAACAGAAGTCACCACATATATCATCTTCACAGAATATTCACAATCAAAAAAATCATTTTTATCAGTAACCCAATCCAAATTTCACCTATACAAAAATCAAATTCTAGTTTTATATATAAATATCTAAGTAGATTTTTTATCTATTATTTCTTCTAACTTCCTTATCAATTTTAATACGAATAATATAATAGTGCTTTTTCAAGTGCTTTTCCTATTTTAGATAGAAAGTCTACTGATACTAAACATCTAGGTTTAACTCATACATAATCCTATATACAAACTATCGGAGATGCAAAACTATGGGAATTTCTACTCTTTTATTAAATACCTTTATAATAATAATTTGTATCCTTAGCTACCATGTATTTTGGTTAGAATTTAAAGAAAAAATAATATGTAATCATATATTGATTTCTATCCTTTCCTCCGTTGCTATTATTTTTTGCATGACGTTTCCTTTTCATTTACATGCTGGATTTATTTATGATTTACGTTTTATTCCTATCATATTAGTTTTTCTATACGGAAATACAAAAAACATTGTTTTTATAGGAATTTTATATCTTTCTTATCGATTTTACTTAGGCGGAAATGGCGTTCTTCCATCATTTATTATCTTTACTATTATTTCTGTTATAACAATGTTCTTTCGTAACGTATTACCTAAGTATGTTAAAGAAAAAAAACTATTATTAAGCTTGCTTCTTATTTTAGTATGTACAACTTCACTTTCTATCTGCGGTTTTGTAACTCAAATAAATACAGGTGGTAAAATAGACTCTACTCTCATAGAATTTTTATTAAATTATATAATCATTAATATTTTCACAGTATTATTATCAGTTTATTTAATAGAGGGAATGATTGAGAAATATAAAATGAAAGAAAAGCTGCAACGGGCTGAAAAATTTTATATAGCTAGCGAACTAGCCGCGTCCATTGCACACGAAATTCATAATCCACTAACCACAGTACATGGATTCACTCAATTGTTAAATGAAAAACATGCCTCTAAGCTACCTCAGAATCAGTACTTAGAAATCATGTTAATTGAAATGCAGCAAATACAATCCACTATTAATAACTATTTATCCTTAACAAAACCACAGAACACCCTAAATGAGAAAATAGATATTAATCATATTTTAAATCAAGTGAAAGACACTATTTCACCACTCGCTCTATCATATAAAGTTGAAATAAAACAAAATAGTACAGATTCCTTTTATATAAATGGAGACCCCGAAAAATTCAGAATCTGTCTAAACAACATCATACAAAACGGAATTGAAGCCATGATAAATGGTGGCGTATTACAAATAAATATACAGAAAATAAAAGGGAATATTATAATCGATATTATTGATTCAGGGATTGGAATGTCCTCTCAACAAATAAAACGAATTGCTTTGCCATTCTATTCAACAACAGAAAAAGGGACTGGACTTGGCACTATGATTGCTTATAGCATTATTAAAGAATTAAACGGAGATATAGAGATAGAGAGTGAATTAGGTAAAGGAACACGTTTTTCTATTAGTATCCCCTGCTAATATGACGGAATTATTTAAATGATAAAATTTTCACTACTTAACTTATTAAATAAATTTAAAAAATCCCGCTACTCGACTCATTAGTCATCTTGATTTCGCGAATGAATTAAAAGTAATAAGGACCAAAGTTTATCTATTTTTACGGATAAACTTTGGTCCTTTAATTAAATCAAACATACTTGAATTTTATTACTTTGCTCACATCTCTATGAAATAATAATTTATAGATTGTACCTCATTTACTGATTAGATCTGCTTAACTTCAAGATAAGCTCTCTTAGTACTTGATTTCTTCATATCATTAGATACTTCCCTACAGTTATTTTTTCATTTAAAGTATAAATTTTTTTAATATGCATAACGATACTCCAGTATTTATTTTTGTAACTGATATCGTTACCTGCATTACTAAATATAAGCTTAAATTGATTTCCATTCATTGAAAGACTATTTCTCTTTTACTATTTCACTTCTACTGTATAATTCCCTGTTCCCCCGCCATACTGATACACATGTAAATAATACTTTCCTGGATACGTGTAATAACTTCCTACTAACTTATTCCCCTCTTGCTGTGCATACGTAACATAATTATTTAAATCTGCTTCCGAATAAAGAACCCAGTTTACTCCGATATTATTTTCCTTCGTTACATTAATTTGCAGGTTTTTCGCTGTTTCCACATTTATTTCAAAGAAATCACTCGTATCACCATTTCCTAAACTAGCACGTAAAACTTGATTTAACTGCAGTTTATTTGCTGTTTGGAATGAGTTATTCGGCTCTTTTTCTACACCGTTATCTTCTTTCTTTTGAACCCTTACATTCGTTGTAACAGTATTCGTTAACCCTTTGTCATCTGTTACTGTTAATTTCGCCGTATACGTTCCTTCTTTTGTATACACGTGAGTCGGATTTTGTTCATTACTTACCGTACCATCGCCAAACTCCCATTTATAAGAAACAATTTTCCCATCTTCATCTTTTGAGCCATCGCTTTTAAACGAAATTGCTTCATTTACATTTCCACTATAGGGACCATTTATAACTGCAACTGGCGCTTTATTCACAGCGCCTTCTTCAGTATTAATACCATGGAATACAACATCATATTCAAATTGTCCTGATGCATTCACACGGTAATTTACGAAGTAAGCTGTTACTGTTTTATAGCCTGTCCATTCTTTTGCACTTAAACGTTTTAACGTATCATTCACGTTTTGTGTAATTGCTTTCCAGTCTTCATATTCTCCTTTTGCAGTAGTACCTGTGTACGTCCCTTGTAGTGTAAATGTATGAAAGAACTGTGATTTATTTTTCTTAACTGATACATTATTTAATTTTGCTTCTGCTGTAATTTCTGCCGCAATATCTGAAACTGGTTTTGGCGCGTGAGTTGCTAAATAATCATCTGATACTAATGGAACATTATATTTCTCACGGTTGTCGACTAACATTTGCATATAATCTTGATACTCTTTATTTAAATTCGCATCTTTACTTAAAGCAGAGCGGTATGCATCATATGCTGTTACATCATTTTTTCTAATAAGATCATGAATTTTGTCAAACATATCATATCTCTTATTGTACATGTACGATTGTAAAGCGAAGGAATAATTATAGAAATCCCACGTCCCATACTTTGCATTTAACGTTCTCTCTGCCGTATAACGGTCTGCTGGATTTGAAGATATTCCTCCTATAATGCTCTTTCTCGGTACAACATTATCTGTTCTCGTTGCACCTGCAAAAAACTCTGCATTCCCTTCTTCAAACCAAGATAATCTCTCATTCTCATACATCTTACCTTGTCCCCAAAGTCCCGGCACTTCATATCTACCTTGTAAGTAATGCGTGAACTCATGTCGGAACAATTCTTCCAAACTATAAATACTTTCTTCTGTCGTACGTTCATAAGTAAAGAACGTACCTGTTCCTTCTATATAAAGACCGCCGTTATTCGTTTCATATCCGTACAATTGACGGTTAAATTGATATTCAGCTGGGCTATTATAAATAACCATCGTTAATACATCATCAGGGTTTCCTTTTTCTAAAGGTTGATCACTTTCCACCGTACGATGGAATTGAGCCTTCACTTCTTTTGCCGCCCAATATAGACGTTTTACTTTTTCTTCTGTCACTTTATCTCCAGCTTTTAAAACAATTGCCCCATCGTCAAATGTATACGTTTTTGGTAAATATTTTTTCTTACCATCTTCTCGTATTTGATCTAAATTCACAACGTTCCCATTTGCATCTTTCCCGCCATAATTCGTCGCAATTTGTTCAGCCGCTACGAAATATTGCTCCCCTAAATACGGATAGATTTTCATGGCATCTGTTACAACTTGCAACCCTTTCGTTCCTGTACTATGGAACGTACCAAGTCTACCTGTATAATAAATACCATTATTAATTAACCATCCATTCTTCGCTGTTACCGTTCCAATTAAAGCAAAACGACTTAATTCATTAATATAGCTATCAATTTTTTGATACCATACTGTATCTTTTGGCGCTTTTCTCGTATCGTACAAATAGGATTGAATATCGTAATCAACACCTTGCATAATATCGTAAATCGCATTTCCAGCTGAAAGATTATCTACCAATGTAGAAAAATTATCATTATATTGTTTAAAAATCTTTGCAGCTGATGTGATCGTTTCCACATCACTCGAAGCATTTCCTATTAATTTTCCGTATGACGAGACAACTCTATTTTGTTCTAATGTACCGAGCTTGAAATTCGAGTTATTCGCAATCGTTTTTAATGCAGGTAAGCATTTATCATGATAGCTTCGCTCATTTAGTTTACTTAATTCTGTATGATAAAATCCTAAATAAAAACCAGATCGTAATACCTCTACTAGAGTCTCAATCCCTTTTGAATCATCTTTCGTATACGCTTGTCCTTGCTGGTTCAATTTATCAATAATTGCCTGTATCCTACTATCATTTTGATAGAATGCAAGACTATCCTTGTTAAACTGAAATAGCCCAGTAATTTGCTCCCAATTGATTGTTACAAGTAAATCCACTAACTGCTGATTGCTCAATTGATTTAATTCAGCAATTGTATACGTTTTCGCTACAGCTAATTGCTTACTTTCCTTTTTCACTTCAGGCGGTCTTTGTGACAAATCAGCAAATTGTAGCCTTTTCTCAAAAGACTTATTTTCCAGCACTTTTGAGGAATGAGCTAATTCTTGCACTGGTAATTGTACACCAACCGGCTCCATTTTGAGCACATTCCGATATGAAACTTGCTCTCCCTTTGTATCTTCTGCCAATGCGCTCCCTTGAAAACTCCCTAACATGAAACTAACAAAACTTACCCCTACTAACACTTTTTTTGAATAGCCTTTCATACTCTCCCCTACCTTACATTTTTAGTGTAACACACCATTATTTTACTATTTTTACTTTTTATACTGTATTGAGAAAAAATAAGGTAACGTTCACATATGTATCCATGCCATGCAAAATTAACACTTGACTTTATGTGCGTTTTATATCAAAAAAAGATAGATAATAGCGAAAATCCCGCTACATCTATCCCCGGTTTCAACACTATGATTTTAACTTTATGAATGTAACTTCCGGTAAAGTTTGTATATGCTGAATAAACTCATTCTTTTCTTCTGGCGATATATTTTTCAGTTGCATCCTTACCTTATAAACAGTTTCTATACCTTGCTGTGAAGCTTCCACTTCATATGAAAGTATTGGAATGCCTTTCACTTGTAGTGTTTCTAATATTTGTTGTACTGCTTCATGTTTATTTATAGACATTTGCACCGTTATATTTTGTGGAAATAAAAATTGCACCTTAAAAATACGACTTACAATCTCTAAACCAATTAAAACGAGAATCGTCGCTCCAATTCCTACTACATACATACCAGCACCAATTGCTAATCCAATTCCTGCTGTGGCCCATAAACCAGCTGCTGTCGTTAATCCTTTCACCGCCTGCTTTTGAATAATAATTGTCCCTGCACCTAAAAAGCCTACACCACTAACAACTTGTGCTGCAATACGGCTTGGATCAAGTGCCATATGTTCTTCATTCATAATATCTGAAAAAGCATATTTCGAAACAACCATTATTAATGCACTCCCTACCGCTACTAGGAAATGCGTCTTTAATCCCGCTTCTTTTGATCGAATTTCCCTTTCAATACCAATTATTGCTCCCAACAAACCCGCAACACCAATTCGTATAATGAAATCAAGATTTACACTCACGAGGCCTTCCCCCTTTCATTCATTATAGATGGATAAAACAAAAATTATCACATACATCCATTTATCGATATGAAGGAATCCTACTAAAATACATTTAATACCTCAGCCATTTTATGTTAATATTTTAAATATTAACATAAAATGAATAACTTCTAATTTTAAACCTCCACTCATTTTCTTAAAAAACAAAGGTGGATTACATGAAATGAGGTTGAGAAAGTTTAGAAAACGCTTTCATTCTATGTCGTAATTTTTTTATACATACTACATAAATAAAGGAGCTTACTAACAATGAACGTCTCTTTGCTTACACCTACTACCGATTTACAAGACGAATACTTAGATTTTTATAACGAATGGAAAGATAGCGGTGAAACGATGATTCCTTGGGTTATTACAAAGGACCCTTCTAACTTCCCAGCTATGGTGCAAGAACTACTCGATGCACATAATGGAATAAATCTTCCTGAATCTTGGGTACCAGATTCTACGTATTGGCTCGTTACAGATAATAATAGAATTGTAGGAGCTGTTAATATACGTCATAGTTTAACCGAACATTTATTTAACGCTGGCGGTCATATCGGTTATGGCATTCGCCCTTCTGAAAGAAGAAAAGGTTATGCTACGAAGTTATTAGCATTATCCTTAGAAAAAACGAAGGAATTAAACATCACGAGAGCACTTGTCGTGTGCGATGAAGTAAATACTGCTTCTGAAAAAACAATTTTACATAACGGCGGGCTTCGTGATGATGATTTCACTGAGGAAGATGGAAATGTGGTAAGAAGATTTTGGATTGAGCTATGAAGAATTCATCCAATGAAAATAATCTTGTTATAGAGAGTTATAATAGAAGTAATGAATTAAAAGTAAAACAACTTATTGATTTATACAATGAAGAATCGTACCTATTTCACTTATTACGAAATAATAAAACAAAATGTGCGTATGTTGCCTACTATAAAAAAGATGTAGTAGGCATCTTTTTTACCTGGGGCAGTAACTTCCATCCATTCTGCACATACTTTCGAATATATACGCATCCTTTCTATTCAGAGCTACACATTGAAGAATACTTATTTAGCGAGATTCAAAAACGAGAAAACTTCAAACTACCATTGCAAACCTCTATATGGGAAACGTCAGCTCATTTAAAAAATTATTATAAGCAAAATAATTTTATGGAAATCCGAAGAACATATATGCCGATATTAGACGTACGAAAAATAGTTTCTACCGATATAGTCCCTAATTCAAATTATCATTTACAAACTTTATCGAACATCGTATCCAATAATAATTCACTAGAAAAACTAGCCTACTTAGTAAAAGAAAATTATGAGCAAACACACTTAGCAAATCCCGTTGCCTCATTCCCGCTACAAACTTGGCAAGAGATGATTTTAGCTGATGACGTACTACTAGATGGGAGCTTTCTCATTATAGATGAAGCGCATCAAATTATCGCATACTCTTTCCTCCATACATCAGAAAAGGATAATACGATAGAACTAGGATGGTGCGGGACTCACACGATAGACGATTTATCCTTACTGAAACTGCTCGTTTTCAAACAAGCTATGTATGCAAATAAACACGGCTACTCTTTCATTCAAGGTGAATTCGATTCAACGAGTATATATGCACTGGAAATATTAAAATCCTTTCCTTTTAACCATTGTCCTACTTGGATTACGTATCAAAAAGAAGCTAGAAAGTGATGAAACACTTTCTAGCTTCTTTTATACTGCTTCTATTTCAAATTGGACTGTAATACCACTCGGGTCTACTACTGTAAACCCATTTATAGTTTCATTTATTTCATGCTGTTTTTCTATTAATCTTTCTTTCACTTCATCTAACGCTTCTTTATGCGGCAGTACTATCGTATACACTTTTAATCCAGTTGCATGCGCTGGTGGGTGCGGATTATTTACTCCGTTCCACGTATTTGCACCTATATGGTGATGATATCCTCCTGCAGAAATGAATAAGCAATCATCTTCGCGTTGTTGCACTTCAAACCCTATTGTATCTACATAAAATCCATTTGACTCCTCTACATCAGCTATTCGTAAATGCACGTGTCCAACGACCGTATTAGCAGGTAATCCATCAAACTCATAATCAACAAGCGTTGCTAGGTCTTTTAAATCCAGCGGGGTACTTCCTCCTGGCCCGTCTCCCCATTGATCGCGCGGACGATCCGCATAAATTTCAATACCATTTCCCTCTAAGTCCTGTAAATAAAACGCTTCGCTATACGTATGATCACTTGCACTATTAAACCTTGAAATTGGTAAAATTTCATTTGAATATGTATAACGTCCCTCTTGCTCAGCTGGACTATCAATTACATTCTTATTACGAATCACACCAAATAATGCCGAAGCAAACGCCTCACGAGTCGGAACTAAAAAGGCTACATGATATATACCAGTCGTACGCGGCTCTTGCAGCACCCCGTCCTCTAACTTTTCAAGAACAAGTAATGTGTTCTTTCCACCTTTTCCAGATAAATATGCTTTATTCCCCTCTTGCTTAATTACTTCTAAGCCTACAACATTCTCATAAAAGGCAATTTGACGTTCTAAATCTATCACCTTAAATTCAACATGACCAATACGTGTTTTTGGATGAATTTGTACCATGAATAACTTCCTCTCCAGTTCTCTTTTATTTTTATATCAGTTGATGGACAATAGCCACATTCAACGAACATAACTTAATTTTGTTTTTTCGTAGCATCAACTTTCAGCCATTTTTTTGATATTTCGCTTAATGTGCCATCTTGTTCTAATTCTTTTAACGCTTTATTTATATCTTCTAACTTTTCGCTCTTTTTTGCAAATGGAAATGCAATCTCTCCCCATTTAAGTGGACCAAATCCTACTTTCACATTATCTAAGTCCGCTTTTTTAATTGTTGTTTCTACTTGCACTTTATCATTATAGTAAGCATCTACACGGCCAAGTCCTACTTCGTTCAATTCTGCTGTTGGATCCTCTGAGAACGTTTTAATTGTAAAAGCATTATTTTTATTTAAAGCTTTTAATTCTTGTTCCCCAGCCGTACCAAGCCCAACACCTACAGTCTTTCCTTTTAGATCTTCTAGTGATTTAATTGTATTATTATCTTTCTTCACCGCGAAAACAGATCCTGAATATACATATGGAATTGAAAAGTCATATTTCTTTTTTCTTTCCGGAGAAACCGATAATTCATTTGCAATCGTGTCAATACGACCTGAATCTAATAAACCGAATAACCCTTCAAAATCAGAAACGTTCCATTCAACTTTATATCCAGCTTTTTTAGCAGCCGCTTCAATAATTTCAGCATCAAAACCTTTTACTTTCTCACCCTCTTTAAAAATAAATGGACTACGACCTGCAGACGTCCCAACTTTCACTACTTTTTCATCTGTTTTTTTGCTCGCTGTATCTGAACCACAAGCAGATAAAAGCCCAATCGATACTGTTAATGCCAATGTTAGTAATAATGATGATTTCCTCATAATTTTCCCTCCTAAATAACGAAATGATTGCCTTCTTCTGAAGCATTCAATTGTCGCAAAAACTTTTTCGTACGCTCATTTTGTGGATTCCGAAAAATTTCTTCTGTCGTTCCCTGCTCTACAATAATGCCATCAGCCATAAATATAATACGGTCCGCTACTTCTTTTGCAAAATTCATTTCATGTGTGACAATAACCATCGTTATATGCTGCCTTGCCAAATCCTTAATGACTTGCAATACCTCGTTCACTAATTCTGGATCAAGTGCAGAAGTCGGTTCATCAAACAATAATACAGCGGGATTTAAAGCCATTGCCCTAGCAATACCTATTCTTTGTTGTTGCCCACCTGATAACATCGTTGGGTAGAAATTTTCTTTTTCAGCTAAACCTACTTGTTTTAATATTTCTCTTCCTATTCTTTTTGCTTCTTCTTCACTTTTTTTCTGTACAACTGTTAATGGCGTTGTAATATTTTGCAATGCTGTTTTATTTTTAAATAAATTATAGTTTTGAAAAACCATTGCTGTTTTTTGGCGTAATTTTATTATTTCCTTTTTATAAAGCTTCTTCGCATGAATCTCTAAATCTTCAATTCTAATACTTCCATCCTCTGGTTGTTCTAATAAATTTAAACATCTTAATAGTGTCGATTTACCTGAACCAGAAGGTCCAATAATGACTACTACCTCCCCTTTACCGACAGTAAGTGAGATTCCTTTTAGTACTTCATTTTGTTTGTAAGACTTATACATATCTCTTGCCTCAATCACACATATCACCTCATTTCTGTTACAAGTATGGTGCATCCAGTTTCTTTTCTAACTTTTTCTGTCCCCAGCTAATTACAATTGTAATAATCCAATATACAATCGCTACCGCTAAGTAACTTTCCATATAACGATACGATTGTGCCGCTAACATTTTCGCTTGCGCTAAAATTTCAGCCACCCCAAGCGCAAAGGATAACGAAGATTCTTTTAACAATCCAACAAAATTATTTCCAAGTGACGGTACTGCAACACGAATAGCTTGTGGAAAGATAATCTGTCGCATAGCTTGCGCCTTTGTCATTCCAACTGATAAACAAGCATCCATTTGTCCTGATTCCACAGCATTTAATGAACCCCGAATAATTTCTGACAAATACGCTGCATTATTTAAACTGAGACCAATTAAAGTCGCTTGCATCGCTGTAAGTACTGTAAAGGTTGGGAATATTTGCGGCAATCCGAAATACAATACGAACAATTGAACTAATAAAGGTGTTCCTCTAAAGAAAGATATATATACTCTTGCAATAGAATATAGAAATTTCGTTTTGTTTTTCGTTATGATCGCCAAGCCTATCCCTATAACAAAAGAAATAATCATTGAAACTACAGTAATTCCTAAAGTTATGTATACATACTTAAATAATTGCGGAAAACTTTCTAAAAAATACGTTACATCAAACTTCACTCTATCCCCCCTCTCTAAATAAAAAACTCTTCTTACACATATAAGAAGAGTTGAATGTTAATCCATTTCCCCTCATCTTCCAAACGCTTCATACGTTTGCTGGAATTAGCACAGTACTTTTGTAGCCTGCTGCTGAGATTTCATCGGGCCAGTCCCTCCATCTCTCTTGATAAGAAAACTAATAAATTTTTCCATTTATTTCGTTGTTATTATGAAGAATACAGTTAATTACACATAATGTCAATACGAAAACTAAGAATTAAATTCAATACTTTTCCAAATAGCTTGTCCCTCACATTCACCTAGTCTTGAAATGTATCACTAATACTGGATAAACCGTACAGAAAAAGCCATGCTTCTATTGTTAATAGAAAGCATGGCTTTTTTATAGATTATTATTCTTATCGCATTTTATGTACTTCAGCAACTAACTTTCCGCCCTGAATGCCCATAGACAGTTTCACAGGTGCATCATTCGTGTTTTCAAACACTAAGTCTAAGTATGGATATGCAATTGTAGCATCTCTTCCTTGTGGAACGTAACCTACCGTTTTAGAATGTGTTGTTCTCTCTACCATTTTCAAACCAGCTTGATCTGCTGCATTGTATAATGTTGATGATGTTTGACAAACACCACCACCATATCCATCTACTAATTTACCATCTACAATTTCTTTTCCTAATTGATATCCTTTATCTGGCGTTGTATCACCAATTAATGCATTGAAAGAGAAACGGTCTCCTTTTGCTAATACAACTCCATTTATGCTCGCTGCTGACAAACGAATATTCTCAATACGGCCACCTGTTGAGCCACCTAAATTCGTTTCATATCTACCAATTACCGTACCACTTCCTTGCGCATCACTTAATGTTGCAGTAGGCTTTTTCTCAACAATAGGTAATTGATAGGAAGAATCCCACATACCAACGTTTAATAATTTATCTACTAATTCTTTTTCCATTAATTCATAAGAAGGTTTTCCTTCTTGCCAACTTCCATCAGGTGCTACACGTGATGGAACCATCTTTTTATCAACGCTTTTCCCGACCTCGCTAGCAACCTTCGTTACCGATTTTTTAAATTTTGCTTCGTCTTCAAAGTAGCCTAGACTCGATAAATCTAGCTTTTTCACTTCAGTACCTGTACGACCATCTACTAAACTAATAGAATCCTGCACTTCTGCTTTAGCCTCTACTGCGTGGCCACCAATATCACTTACTAATGCAACATCACTTACTTTTGTACCACAACCACTTACTACAGCTACACATAAAACCCCAACTAATATACCCTTTACTTTACGGAACAATATACTCTCCCCTTTTCCCCAATACTACTTTTATGTATTATTTCATTTTTATGTATGTTTTGTTACAATCATTTTACAATATATTTATAAATTGTTACAAGTTATTTTTTACTCTATATAAATTACTCTTTTCTTTTCTAAATGTCTACACTTATTTACATAAAAGTTTGAGCTTGATAGAATTGTAACCTTTATGTAACCCCACCCCATTATCCAGTATATACCATACGACAAACGAAATACAAATGCAAAAACTACACATTTGTATTTATAAAGAAACAACTCGTGAACGTAAATAGGTATTTGCCGTGCCACACTCCGCTTTTACACATACATTATGGTGAATTAACCTATTTTAAAGAAATGGAGGATGTTTTTATGTACCCCTACAATCCATACGATCCATATAACCAAAATGGTTATCAGCCTCAATATGATTTACAAGCACAATACCAACAATATATAGATCCAGCAGAACAAGTTAATCCATATGATCAAAATCGACAATTCCAACTTCCAATCTCTTTTCCTGGTGCTGGAAACCGTCAACTAGAAAGACGAGTAAATGAGCTTGAACAAAGAGTTCGTCAATTAGAAAACACAGTTGAGCGTCATACACGTAGATTAAACCGCTTAAACCAACGTTTACGTACAATAGAAAACAGACTAAATATTCCATTTTCAGCATTAGAAGACGGATTTTAATTTTGAAAATAAAAAATATATGAAGGAAGGGGCTCCCCCTTCCTTATATAAATTGACGAAAGTTTTTTCCATCTCTATACTGATAAGAGTTAATGAAATGAAACAAGGTGATAAATATGGATTTTGAAATAAATTATCTTTCCTTTTATGTTGTGCAAGTAGAAGGAAAAGGTGAAGCTGTTGATAAACGCTACAAACATTTTCAAACATTAGACGCTGAAGAGTATGAAGATAGCTCCTTAAAAGAATTTTTGAATGGAGAATTATTAAAAATTTCAAAGCGAAAAGTAGAACGTCATGCGAAAACAGAACAAGCTCCGACAAAAATCGGTCGCTTCATTGTAGAAGAAGGGCACGAACTTGATTCAAACCCTCATTACAACCTATTTAATCGCATTCGCTTTGCAGAAACGAAGGAAAACTTCAAAGATATGAGCGAACCTCTCGTTTATACATATCTTGACACAAGTGCTGTACGCGGTGGTGTATTTTTAATCGCGCAAGCAAAACTACGCAAATACTTTGATGATCCATTCGTTTTCGTTATGAAATGTGACTTCGAGCCGAAAGTCGCTTCCATTTCCGATGAATCCACACTGATTCGTAACGTTGAAATGGCCATCACAACAAAAAATATGAAATCTATCCAATATCCGTACATGCCCGAAGAAGGTATGGTCGAAGTGGGCGAGCTAAAGATTCACCAAGCATCACACGCCCGTTACTTTGAAGACTTCTTAAAATTCGTCGAATACGAACGCTCTATGCCTGAAATTATGAAAACACAAGTAATGGACATGGTATATGACCAAATTGAAGATGTATTTGAAGAAGGTACGGAAGAACGCGAACAATTCGACCAAGCGATGGAAGTATGGGCTGCCAGTCCGAAACGAGAAATTATGGAACAATTTTCAACCGAAGAAGTAATGGAAGCTACCGCTCAAATCGTCGAGCACGCTCCTGAAGTAGAATTAAAGTTAAAAGCAGATCATATCTCTGTGAAGGCCCTGCTTGCTGATTTCGGGGATCAAATACATATCGCAAAGGTAAATGACCGATACGTATTAATGATTGAGGCTGATACACTTACATTTGAGAAAGGCTTCTCTCCAATTGAGTTTCTGAAGCCAGACGAATTGCAAGACGTAATTGAGCGGATTGAGAATAAGCAGCAGTATAGCTATAGTTCAGGGGAAATTGAATAGATTAACTACAAAAAATCCTATCTCTATGTAAGAGATAGGATTTTCCCCATTATTCACGTACTTTTCTATTACTATCATAAGACAACTTTCTAATTTTATATACTTGATTTAAGGAGGTATATACACATGATTATAGACTATTACCCGCACTCTTTAACTGACATCAGTATGATCCCCATTGAAAAAATAATTCCACTATATAATCCACACATTACAAAATCCCATTTTCAAAAAATGAACAGCACTATTAAATATCTCAATACATTTGATTTACTTTTACCAGTTGAAAAACATCCTAAAAAAGATGAATACATTTTAGTCGGAAAATATGATTATTACACATATATAGCTAATAATCTATATATGAGACAAGTGCCCTGTATGATCGAAGATTTCACAGACCAACCTTCACAATACCTCAAAATACTTCGTAGACTTCATGCTAAAGGCGATTCTAATAAAATTAATAGGCAATTTATTTTAAATAAACTTGAGGAAAAACATTTCCCTCTATTACAAATTTTAAAACAGACAGGTTTTACTAAAAGCGATTTACGGGATTACAATTATAAAGTAACCGTTCCAAAAAACTATATAAACAGCCATACCACTGAAAAAACTATGAATTGGATTAGTGATTTAAAGTTAAAAAGTAATACTAAACAATTTTTATATAAATGCGCAGGTCTTCCAATAGGAAATCATAAAAGATTAACTGAAGAGAAGAAAAAATTCCTACAACATTTCTTTACACATGCAAAAGGATTTGAAAAATTAACTACTCCTCAACAGATTAACATTCTAACTAATGCCCTAAATTTCAAAGCAATAATGACTGCTCAATTACAGCAACAAATTAATTGCTATTTAATACAATAAATTTTAATTTATGTAGCTAGAAATAGAGGAGAATGTCATTTAACCTCTGCATTCTCCTCCATCTCAGCCAAATACCTAATCTGCCTTTCCGCCTTTCTAACCGCCGTACGAAAATGCTTTTTCAGTAGTTCTATTGTAGGTTCACTTATATAATATCTTTCCGTTATACTTTCCCACGTATCACTACTTTCAAATGTACTCCAAACGAAAGGACGCTCTGTATTTTTTCTCATTTCTTTAAATACCCATTTCCGCATCTTTTTTTTCGCTTTTTCTGTTAGTTTTCCGTTCTCTACAAGTTCAAGTTCACCATGTCTTTTATACCTTTTAGTAATATCTCTCTCGTTATATGCTTTAAGAAGTATGTTCGCTGTATTCTCAGCATCCGCTAAAGCACGGTGCTGCTTTCCTTCCCATGTTAAACCGAGTTGTTCTACTGCAGATTGTAAACTTGGTGTATGCTCAAATAAGTCTTCATACGCTTGAAAAACAAATTTTTGCAAATCAATTCTTCTTTCTTTGTCCATACGTGGGCATTCTACACTATGTAACGTACAATCATGAGATAGAAACCGATAATCTTCTTTTCCCCATGTAACAAATATAGAATCTTCTCCGATAAACTGAACAAATTCCTCTATAATTTGCGGAAATTTCTCTACACCAATTAAATCTTTCTTTGTAATTCCCGTTAATTTTGTCGTATGACGAGTAAGTCGTGCACCCGGTTTTACTAACTCCGAAAATTCTCCAATTACGTTCATTGTACTTGCTTCTATTTTTACAGCTCCGATATCAACTATCTCTGACGGATCTTCTGATTTATACGGCCTAAAATTTCTCTCTATATCAAACACAATAAAATGTGTAGCGTTTTCCAATTTTTTTACCTCTTTCTACATTCCTTTTCACACACATACTTTATTTTCAGTATTTATTTATTCATACACTTTATGCATGTGATACTTCGTCTAAAAAACGAAAATTCAATCTCATTATGCTATGTACATAGGAGGCTATTCAATAAAAATACAAAAAAAAAGAAGGGCAAGCCCTTCTTTTTTCCACAATTACTTCTTGTTAACGTTTGTAGCTTGAGGTCCACGGTTACCTTGTTCTACTTCGAAAGTAACTTCTTGACCTTCTTCTAAAGTTTTGAAACCTTCGCCTTGGATAGCTGAGAAATGAACGAATACGTCTTCTCCGCCTTCAACTTCGATGAATCCGAAACCTTTTTCTGAGTTAAACCATTTTACTTTACCGTTTTGCATGTAAAAAATCCTCCTACAATGTACCTATATGTACATATTCATTTTCAACCACTTTACAAAAATAAGTCAGACATTAAAAAAACTGCAACTCTGAGGAGATTTAACATTGCTATCCTCCTCGGAAGTTACAGCTCATTTAAATCTCTATATTATTAAAAGTAAAATGGTTTAAATATAATATATCATATCAATATAATAAAAGCAAAGTTTTTTTCGCTATATGACTTTTTTCTTCCACTGCATCGCTTTTGATTCACCTGATCCAGCTACAACATAGCCTTCTTTTTCGTTCACAATGCGCCAGCCATGCCCTTTAACTGAGTCACATACTGTAACAATTCCTTCTTCTAGAAGTACACGACAAACCGTACTAATCCCCGCCTTATTTTGCGTTGACGTTGTATATAGCACATGTTGATCTACACTTAAGTCTAAATAGCTACTTGCTTTCTGCTCACTTTGACATGTGTGCCAATATGTTTTTTCACTCTCAATACTTTCATCTATTTTACAAAAAGAAATATTACCGCTAATCCCCTTGCACGATCCACTGGCTGCTACTAAATACGAATTGTGTAAAGTCAACGCTGAGATCATTTGATTCATCACGATTTTAATCCTCTTTAATTTACGTGTCTCCAAATTAAAGAGCCAAACACCACCATATTTAGCATGTATTTTCGTACCGATAAATAAGTAATGTTTATATAAAAACAACGATCGAATAGATGGTGCTCCGCCACCATACTCAAGAAATGGATGAATGGTTTCCCATGTCGAACCAAAATCATTAGAAAGATACAACGTTTTATCTCCATGAGCAATTACAGTTCCTTGTACATTACTACACACATTCCAACTCGTTGCCTTTGTTGGAAAACGTTGAACCATCCAATTCTCTCCACCATTCATACTACGAATAAAAATTCCTTCGTCACCTACACCATACACTACATTATCTTCGCTATGTAAATCCCTAATTCGTTTTTGAAAACCATTTAAAATTTGTTTCCATTCTCCGTCTTGTTCATTAAATAAACCATTATATGTAGTAGCTAACATAAGCTTTCCATCTCTTAACTTTGTAATAGCGGTCGCACTTAACATTGTCTCCACGTTGACACTCCCATTCTTAGAACTTCTCAGCAAATGCAATTGCAAAATTACTGCATTTTTCAACATCCTCTTCATCTTCTGGAGCTAGTTCGATTTTCAAACCTTCTTGTACAAGCTCTGCACCGCGCTCTACAAGTCTTTCTTCAAATATCGTTACCGCTTCACAAAATAGTTCATACGCCGTATCACCTGATCCGAATACCGCTACTTTCTTCCCTGATAAATCTATATTTTCTAAGTCATCATGGAAATCTTCCGCTTCAAATGGTAATTCCCCATCTCCCCACGTATAAGATCCTAAAATGATTCCATCATAGGCTAGTAATTCTTCAGCATCCATGCCTTCCATTTCTTTCAATACTACTTCATGATCAAAGGCATCTAAACTAACTTTAATTAAATCAGCAATACTCTCTGTATTTCCTGACATACTCGCATAAGCTATTAAAATTTTCGCCACCTTGGCATCCCCCTCTAACAATAAATGATTCTCATTCTCATTATATTAATAATGAGAATCAATTTCAATTATATTTTTTCATTTTTATTTATTCCATACAAAAAAGCACAGATGACTATACAATCATCTGTGCTTTTTTATTACTTTTTAAAAATACCAAACGGCTTTCCAACTGGTAAAACAACTTTTCCGAAGTGTGTGTTTAACACTGCTGCTGCTGAACCATAGAAAGATAATAATGAAATAAGAAGTTCAGAATATGCTGCTAAATTATGCATTGCATGCGGCATAACACCTAAAGTACTTAATGAAAGACCAATAAATAAGAAATCAATAAGGACGAAAATCATAAATAATACTTTATGTGTTTCCATTGCACCAATTGTCATAAAGATTGTGAAAATCAAATATCCGATAAAGGCTACACCAAGCTGTTTTGAATCTGCAGCTTGTGCTAATTTTTCGCCAAATACTCCAAGTTGAATTAACCAAGTCATTCCAACACCTAGCCAAAATAGACCGTACGCACCGAATGCTGTTGTACCGAATGTATTGTTATGCTTTGCATCGTGAATGCAAGCAAAGATTTGTGCAAATCCTCCTAAAAAGATTGCCCATGGTAATACTAGTGAAACGCCATCTGTTAAGCCTAACTTTTGAGATGATGCTACAAGTGTTACCATCGCTAATCCAAATAGACCAATTCCAGATGGATCTGCTGTTGTCATTTTCACATGATGTGTAGTAGTTTGATTGCTCATATAAACCTCCTGATTATAAACATACTCGAATACAATACTTAAATCGGAAGACTATGTCAATGGTTTTTTTTGTATGTTGTCAGACCTTATATTTTATAATGTTCTAATATACTTTCAACCACTTCAAACGGTTTTATATTCACTTTTTCCAACTCATGTATCGGCAGCCACAATGGAATATAACTCCCTCTATCTTTCAGCTCGAATTCCTCAGCTTTACCACTTCCAAAAACTCCACCTATAATACGGGCGTTAAAATAATACTCCGTCCCTTTATACTCCACCTTCGCAAAAAGGTTCCCTACTTTTATATGTACCCCTAATTCTTCATAAACTTCTCGCTTCGTTGCTTCTTCAGGTGTTTCTCCTTCTTCAATTCCTCCGCCTGGAAAAACATAATTTGTTTTCCCTTCTCTAATACGTTTTATAAGAGCAATTTTCCCTTCCTGCACAATGATAGCCACGCTGCGATTTCTTATCATTTTATTACCTCAATACCAATCGCAACCGTTCCTCACTGTTTTTCTTGTTCTTTCGTATATATTTTGTATGTACTTTCTAACATTTCCTCTAAACTATCATTTTCACAATCCAACAATTTTTTATCAATTTGTTCGTACATTGCTATAAAGCTTTCGTATCGTTTTATTTCTGTTACTTTTACAGTCATCGTTGCTGCTGTCGTAAGGTTTGTAAATACAATATGATCGCCTTGTTTTATAAGTTGACGTTTTTTATCGTATCAACGTACTTCATATACTTTTTTTCCAGATTGAATTGATTGAAATGGTTTATTATATAAACCCATTTCGTATCTCATACAGCCCACTCCTTTTTGTTCATTTCTCCTATTAACACAGCTCACCTTGCTACACCTTGCATATAATATTCCATACGTATCGCTTAATTGAGAAAGGAGGCTGAAGAATCATGTTATATTTAAATCAAAAACCTGAATATAATAAATATGATATTGGTGATTATACTTATAGTAAAGTAGGGCCAACCATTTTTTCTTGGAACGATGAAACGAAATTAAAAATAGGTAAGTTTTGTTCATTAGGAGAAGAAGTCGTTTTCATACTTGGCGGTGAACATCGCGCAGACTGGATAACAACTTACCCATTTAATGCACTTTTTGATGAAGGAGCACATATTACTGGTCACCCTTCTTCAAAAGGTGATATCGTAATTGGTAATGATGTATGGATCGGTTATCAATCCTGCATTTTATCTGGTGTTACAATTGGTAACGGTGCCATTATTGGTGCAAAAAGTGTTGTTACAAAAGACGTACCGCCATATGCAATTGTGGCTGGTAATCCAGCAAAATTTATTCGATATCGTTTCCCGCAAGAAACAATTGACAAACTAGAGAATCTTGCATGGTGGGACTGGGACATTTCTGTTATAAAAGGAGCTATTCCATTACTACTCTCCGACAAAATCAACGAGTTTTTTACCTCTTCCGAAAATGAATCTATTTGATAAAAACAAAAAGAGCATCCTATTCTAGATGCTCTTTTTGTTTTTATTTTTTATGTCCGTGCAAGTGATGACACGGAGAACACTCAAATGGAATTTTATCTAAGCAATTAAAGTTTGTTTCACAAATTTGTTCAATCGTCGGAACGAACGGAATGACGACCATATTACTTTCTACTATTTGTGTAACAGGTGGCAATACTGTGCCTACTTGATGTTCGAAACGAATACTCGCTTGATTAATATAATTTCCTGCACCATTTGGTGCGCTCTGAACTACTACTTGGAACGCAACTGTTCGCGCTTCACCTGGATTTAAACTTCCTATAAGAAATCCTGATACTGGATTTACATTTGGCACTGGCGTATTATCAACCGTTACACTTCCAAGGACAAATCGTACACTACTATCTAATATATCTTGGAAACGAATATTTTGTATTGCTGTATCCCCCGTATTTGTAATAACTGTCGTAAACGTAATAATATCTCCAATTGTTGCTGCCTGTAAATTTGCCGTTTTTACGACTGTCGTTGAGACATTTTGAGGAATAAACGGGATAACAACTGTATTGCTATCACCTTCAACTACTACTGGCGGCTCATTCGGGTTTACAATTGCAAGCCCATTTGCTATAGCAGTATTTGTAACTAAATTATTTATTTGTCCTCCTGTTATTACAACTTGGAAATTAATAATGGCTGCATCATTTGGCTGAAAATCACCTAACGGGATACCAGTATTCGGATTGGCAAATGGAAGAGATACATCATTTACCGTTACCGTGCCATTTATAAATAACGTATTCGGATCAATGATATCTGTTAAAACAATATTCGTCACAGGAACTGTACTGTCATTTATAACGGCAATTCCGTAAGTGACAACATCTCCTACCATTGCTACTTCAAAGTTTGCTCCTTTTGCAACAAATAAGATTGCAGTATTTACCGTTACAATAATTGTATTGCTCGTGTCCATCACTGTAACTGGCGGCTCTCCTGGTACTAAATTATATTCTGCTAACGCCCCTGCAACGTTCACTACTGTACCACCATCTGGAAAGCTTGTAATCGTAGCTTTATATGTTACAAGTGCGGTCTCACCAACTGGAATATCTGGTATCGTAAATCCGGCCTGTGGATTTACCCCTGGCTGCGGAACTCCATTAATTGTTACACTATTTGGTACAAAAACAGCCTCTGGAGATAGTACATCGATAAATTGAACATTCATTGCATCAGCAGTTCCAGTATTTAATATACGAACAGTATACGTTACCGTTTCCCCTACTCCAACAATTGAATGATCTACTTCTTTCAGCATATCTAAACTGCCTCTATTTACTGGTGTGACTGTCGTATTACTTGAATTCGTAATTGTAGACGGAGGTTCTCCTGGAATCAATTCGAAATCACCCGTTACTCTCGCTGTATTCATAATGCTACTAGAAGACGGAACCGAGATTACATTTACTTCAAATGTAATTAATACGCTATCCCCTACAGCAAGATCCGGTAATGAAAAGCCTACAAATGGATCTAAGCCTACTTGCGGAATTCCATTTATTTCTACACTTCCAGGAACGAATTCTAAACTAGATGATGGAACGTCAATAAACTGAACATTCGTCGCTGTTACCGTTCCCGTATTTGTAACTTGCACACTATACGTTAACGTATCTCCTAATCGCGTTGCTTGTTTATTTACTGTTTTTATTATATTGAAGCGCCCTCTATTCACCCTCGTTATTGTCGTATTACTTGGCTGATTTACTATTACTGGTGGCTCTCCTGGCACTAAAGTAAAGCTTCCTATTATATTTGCAACGTTCGTAATTGTTCCTGATGACGGGATACTTGTAACTGTCGCTTGAAACGTCACTATAACTGTTTCACCAACTGGGATATCTCCAACTCCAAATCCAGTAATCGGATTTAAGTTTGGTTGCGGAGCTCCATTTATCGTTACACTATTTGCTACAAATGACGCACCTGTTGAAATCGTATCAGTAAACTGAACATTGTTAGCTGTTACTGTTCCTGTATTCGTTATTTGTACTGTATACGCCAATATATCTCCCACTAGAGTAGCGGCTCTATTTACTTGTTTAATAACATTAAAGCGTCCTCTATTTACAGTTGTGAGTGTTGTATTACTTGGCTGATTTACTATTACTGGTGGCTCTCCTGGTACTAAAATAAAGCTTCCAGTAACATTTGCCGTATTGGCAATTGTTCCGTTTGACGGAACGCTAACAACTGTTACTTGGAATGTGACTTCTACACTTTCACCTGAAGTTATATCCGGAAGTGAGAAGCCAGTATTAGGGTCTAATCCAGGCTGTAACACACCGTTTATCGTTACACTATTCGGTACGAATGTTATAGAGGATGGTAATACATCACTATATTGAACATTCGTCGCTATCACTGTTCCCGTATTTTGAACTACTGTTGTATAAGTGATTGTATCGCCTACTGCAACAACCGGCTGACTTACTGATTTTAAAACATTCAAACCAGATTCATTTATTTCTGTTAATGTCGTGTTACTTGTCGTCGTTTCAGTAATAGGCGGCTCTGTTTCACTTACAGCAAACGTAGCCGTAACGTCCACAAAGTTAACAACTGTTCCACCTTGAGGTATGCTCGTTACCATCTCTTGGTATGTGACAAGTACAAAATCACCTACAGGTATATCTGGAACTGTAAAGCCTATGAACGGATCTAATCCTGGTTCTGGCACTCCGTTTATACTCACACTTCCTGGAACAAATGCTACACCACTCGTACTAGAATCAAGAAATTGGACATTCGTTGCCGGTACCGTTCCAAAGTTAAAAATTAGTACATCATAGGTTAATATTTCACCAACCGTCGCTGCCTCTTTATCTACTATTTTTACTGGAAAAATTGAAGCTATATTAATTGTCGTAACGACTAAATTCGTTAATATCGTTTCCGTAATCGGTGGCTCCTGCGGATTCGGTTGTGAAGTAAATGTAACGTCAGCATCATTTAATATGACTTCATTATCAGGAATTTCCGTAATGGTCACTTGGAACGTTACAGAAATACTCGCACCAGCATTTAATAACGGACTAACTGTAAAGCCTATTTCTGGATTTAATCCAGGTTGCTGTATTCCACCTATGGTTACACTGTTGTCAACAAACGTCGTCCCTTCTGGAATGACATCTTGGAAGAGTACATCTGTAACAGGGATAATTCCTACATTCGTTATTAGCACTGTATACGTTAATACATCCCCAACAGCCCCAGTTGCAACATTTACTGTTTTTGTTGCTGTCACTTCACCAGGAGGAGGTAACGGTATTGTAACTACCGTTGTATTACTTGAGTTCGTTGTTGTTACAGGTGGTTGTAAAGGGTTCAATAAGAAAGTAGCTGTAGCAGTCGCTGTGTTTAGAACTGCCCCAAGCGTTGATGGTGCAACAACTATCACTTGGAACGTTACTGTCAATGATGTGCCCGCTGCAATATTAGGAAGCGGGAAACCTACATTTGGATCAAATCCAGGTTGAGGCGTTCCATTTATCGTTACACTATTTGCTACAAATGTTGTTTCTGGAGCAATCGGATCAATAAAAGAGACATTCGTTGCTGTCACTGTTCCGTTGTTTCGAATAACAACAGAATACGTGTAAGTTTCTCCAAGTGTTGCTTGTTGTACAGATGAAGATTTTTGTATATTTAATCGAGCTGTATTTACTTGTGTCACTACAAAATTACTATTTGTAGTAGTCGTTATAGGAGGACCAGCTGGATTTATAAGGAAACTGGCAGTAACATTCGATTGATTTCTTATATTCCCACCACTCGGAACACTCGTCACTGTAACTTGAAACGTAATTGTAGCAGTTTGCCCAACTGGAATATTGGTAACAGGAAAACCTGCTATAGGATCCGCGCCTTGCTGAACGACTCCATTTATCGTTACACTATTCGCTACAAATGTAGCTCCAGATGGGATTGGATCTTGAAAAATAATATTTGTTGCAGGAACAGTTCCTGTATTTTGAATAAGAATCGTATACGTTAACGTATCTCCTACACCTGCTTGTGGTGTATTTACACTTTTTATTACATTAATTGATCCTACATTCACTCGTGTCACAACGGTATTACTAATTGTTACAATTGTAATTGGTGGCTGCAACGGGCTTACTTGAAAATCGGCAGTAACATTTGCATTATTCGGAAGCACCCTATTTGGTGGTACGCTCGTGATTATCACTTGAAAAGTAACCGTCACCATACCTCCTACTGGAATATTAGCAAGTGGAAATGCAGTTGTCGGGTTTAAACCTGGTTGAGGTATCCCGTTTATTGTTACACTATTCGCTACAAAAGTGGTTCCAACTGGAATTGGATCAAGGAATGATACATTTGTTGCTACTACCGTTCCACTATTTTGTATAGCAACTGTATATGTTAGTGTATCTCCTACACCTGCTTCAGTAGCGCTTACACTCTTCGTTACATTTAGTCCTGAGGAATTCACAACTGTCATAACAGTATTACTTGGAACCGTCACAGTAATTGGTGGCTCTGTTGGATTTACAAGAAAATCTCCAGTTACATTCGCGTTATTTACAACATTATTCCCTGGCGGAATTTCATCAATTAATACTTCAAATGAAATAATTACACTCGCGCCAGTAGGTAAATCATTTAATGGGAATCCTAGTCCTGGATCTGCCCCCTCTTGTAAAACACCATTAACCAATACACTATTTTCAATAAATAATGTCCCTTGTGGAATTGAATCTTGGAAAAATACATTTGTAGCTGGTACACTACCTGCATTTATAACTTCGATTGTATATACTAAAACATCTCCTACCGTCGCAACATCCGTATTCACTGCTTTCACAACTTCAAAGTTCCCTGATTGTACTGTTGTATTCACAATGTTACTCGGAACATTGATTGTCACTGGTGGTTCACTCGGATTCACTTGAAAACTTGCTGTTACATTTGCCTGATTTAAAATATCTTCATTTTCTGGATTCTGTACAATTACTACTTCGAATGTGACTACAACCGTTTGAGCCGCAGGAATATTCGGAAGAGAAAATCCTGTATTCGGATTCAATCCACTTTGCGATACTCCATTAATTGTTACAGAATTTGCAACGAAGGAAACAGCGGAAGAAATACTGTCTTGAAATAACACATTTGTTAGCGGAACGTTTCCTGTATTTTGAACGGCAATCGTATATGTTAAAGTATCTCCTACTGCTGCTTGCATTGTATTCACTTCTTTTATTACATTTAAACCGCCTGTATTAACTTGTGTCACAACTGTATTCGTTTGTCTATTAATCGTTATCGGTGGCTGATTCGGAATAACGACGAAATTAGCAGATACATTTCCGCGATTCGGAATCGTACCTCCTGACGGCGTAGATGTTACTCGTACTTGAAATGTAACTGTCCTAGTCCCACCTGGAGATATGTTAGCAACTGTAAACCCAGTTGCCGGATTTGCCCCAGGTTGCGAAATTCCATCTACAGTTACACTATTTGTGATAAAAGTCGTTCCAGTTGGGATTGGATCTTGAAAAATAACATTCGTCGCAAGTACATTTCCTGTATTTTGAATTGTTACCGTGTACGTAAGAACGTCGTTAACCGTTGCAAAAGCTTTATCCACTGTTTTTCTCGTTGTTATATCAGCTATATTAATTGTCGTAACTACAGTATTACTTGTCGCTTGCCCTGAAACTGGTTGTTGACCAGGCACTGGAGTAAAGGTAAATGTTGCACTCGCACGGTTCGGAATTGGGTTGACAAAAGGATTAGATGTCACTCGTACTTGAAAGCGCACTACAGTCGTTTGCGATGCATTAATACTTCCTAAATTAATACTACTTGCTGGATTCGCTCCTGGACGTGCTACCCCATTTACCGTAACGCTGTTTGCGACAAATGTTGTTCCTGCAGGAATACTATCAACAAAAATTACATTGTTTGCAGCAACATTCCCATTATTTATGACATTAACTGTGTACGTTAATACATCATTAAGTGTCGCAGTCTGTAAATCTACAGATTTTTGCATACTTATAGTTGCTTGATTCACTGTCGTTTGTACTGTATTTGAAGAAGACATACTAGTAATAAGTGGACTACCGACGAAAGGACGGAATTGATAAGACACCATTGCACGATTTGGAATAGGATTTGGATTCGGAAACGATGTTATTCGTACTTGAAATGTAACAACTCTTTGCGTGTTATTTGGGATTGTGCCTAAATTAATTCCATTAGCAGGGTTTGCATTCGGCTGTGTTACTCCACCTACTGTTACACTACCTGCTATAAACGTCGTTCCGTTCGGAATACTATCACGTAATACAACGTTTTCTGCACTCCCTGTTCCTGTATTCGGGACCGTAATCGTATAAGTGAGAGTATCCCCTACCCCTGCGACTGTTCTATTAACCGATTTAACAGGATTAATAATTGGACCTGTTGCATCAATTTGAACACCAAAACCAGCTGCAGCGTATCCATCTCCATTTGTAACGAAGCGAACAGTTGCTGACGTTTGATTGTTTACTAAAGATGAGGAGGCATCTACATTCGTAATATCCCACCCTTGTCTTCGGATCGCTAAAGCGATTCCTAACGGCTGATTCAGATTTCCAAATGTGCCGCTCGTATCTAAATTTCCATTGTCATTACAAATTTGTGACTGAAAGAAATTATTTGCAGGGTTTCTCGGTCCGAATAATGCAACTGTAGCATTTGCATTCGGTCCAAAGCGAAGTTGATCTCCAACAATGTTAGAATCACCTTCTTGGGCAGTTACGAGTACCCTTCCTGTAACAATTCCCGTAGACGGTGTTGCAAAACCTGAAATAATAGCATCAACTGGCGGGGATGAAGCATCAATAATTTCTTGTCCTGCATACACTGATAAATTCCTTAGTGGTAAACTCGCATTTTGATACACAACCTCAAGCGTCCAACCAACTGAACGACTAATTGTTGAATCAGCTGATGTTCTTGCAGCTGGCACAGCACCTGTTGTATATGTCCCGGCCCCAGCCGCACTAACAAGGTTCGTTACATTAGCAGAGCGACTATAATAAAACTGCTTCCCTACTGAACCTTGCTGCGCAGTTGCTGGGTCTGGTGCAACAGAAAATGTTCCCACTGGTGTTGTAAAGGTGATATCATCATTTAAAAACGCAGTAACATCCTCAGTATCAGTCCGGTATGTGCCAGCCCACACAAGTTCTGCGTATAAGACGCTACTCCCTGCTGGAAGGTTTAAAATTGCACTCGAAGAATTTAATGGCCAATCATTCGTCGTTCCTGCTGGGAATCCAGGTACTTGAAGTGATGTATTCACCGTTGTGAATACATCAATCGTACCAAAATTATTACCTGGTGCAGGTGATGTCGGACTTAGTCCTAACGTGTTCCCAGTGAACGTGACGGCACCAGTTACTGTTGTCGTAAAGCGATTCATAAAAGGCACACAATCATCTCATTTCATTTATAGTAAAAAGTGCTCTATACTATAAAATGTAGACAAACTATGTAATGTACGTTGTCCAACAAAATTCCACATATATGGAGAGGAGTTTACTAAACTATGCGCTACGTTATCATAACAGGAACTTCACAAGGTTTAGGTGAGGCAATTGCTACGCAATTGTTAGAAGAAAATACAACTGTCATCTCTATTTCTAGAAGAGAAAATAAAGAGCTTACGAAACTTGCAAAACAATATAATAGCAATTGTATTTTCCACTCCTTAGATCTTCAAGATGTACATAATTTAGAAACGAACTTTAACAAAATCATTTCATCTATTCAAGAAGACAGTGTATCTTCTATTCATTTAATTAATAATGCGGGTACAGTTGCACCTATGAAACCAATTGAAAAAGCAGAAAGCGAACAATTCATTACGAACGTTCACATTAATTTACTTGCACCTATGATTCTTACATCTACATTTATGAAACATACGAAAGACTGGAAAGTAGATAAACGCGTTATTAACATTTCATCTGGTGCAGGAAAAAACCCTTACTTTGGCTGGGGCGCTTATTGTACAACAAAAGCTGGTGTAAATATGTTTACACAGTGTGTAGCAACCGAAGAAGCAGCAAAAGAATTTCCAGTAAAAATCGTCGCTTTTGCACCTGGCGTTGTTGATACAAATATGCAAGCACAAATTCGGGAAACAAATAAAGAAGATTTCATAAATTTGGACCGCTTCATTGCATTAAAAGAAGAAGGAAAACTATTATCACCTGAATATGTTGCGAAAGCTATTCGTAACTTACTAGAAACTGAGGACTTTCCTCAAGGCGAGGTTATTAGAATTGATGAATAACAAAAAGGCGTGCTATTTTAGCACGCCTTTTTGTTCTACTTCTCTAAAAATATAAGCACAGACTCCGCAATTTGCTTATAACCAATTTCTTGATAAATTTTATTCGATGTCAGATTCGCTAAATCAGTATATAATGTAGTCGTCTTGTACCCTTCATCTAACATACGTTGACTAAGTGCCGCTACACAATTAGATGCGTATCCCTTTTTCCTTGCTTCTTTCGGCGTATATACGAAATTAACTGTTATATTATTTTTAGTTGGACGTGTTTTTGCAGCTACAGAAACAAGTTTCCCGTCTACTTCTAGACCAAATAAACGATGATTAGTAAGTAATGCATGTGCAGTTTGTTCTGCTTCTTCTTTTGTAGTAGGAAGATTCACATCTTTGCAAAATTGATATATCCACTCTTCTATTAATGTTAGTTCATCACTACTTACTTCTCGAAAAAAAATATCCTCGCTCGGTTTCTTCTTCACTTCTTTCAACTCATATACTCCTTGCTCCATTACAACATTCGTTTTCTTATTTTCTAGCACCGCAATCTCTTCCGCTAATTTCTGTACAATTTTCTTATTACCGATCAATCCAGGAATATCCGGATATACTTTCGTTAACTCTTTTGCAAGTTCCTCAATAGTTACTCCCGCAATTTCAGAAGTTGCAACAATGATTTGTTTCTTCTCTTCTGTTTGCAGAAATACAACCGCAATTTCTTCTCCTTGTTTCGCTATCCCCATAAATATCGGTTGCTGGACCATTTGTAATACGCCTAATATAAGATTGTTTTCCTGTTCATTCTTTTCTAGAAATGGTGTAACCTCTTCTTTAAAATTAACAATCTCTTCATATACATGCAATTGAATCATCGACAATCTCTTCTCTCTATTTATAATTTTATTAAGGTATTGGCGATTAATTCACTAAATTCCTCTTTTACGATTCAATAATATTTGAAGCTAACGTATTCAAATTATTTTCAGCTTGTAAAATTCTCTGTTTTTCCTTTTCAAATACCCCTTCTTCTTTTCGAAATAACTCTTTTCGATTGTTAATCATGCGCTCCATTTCTTTTTTACTCGGCCCACCGTATACCGTTCTTTTTTGAACAAAAGATTCTGGCGATATAATTTCTTTCCACTCTTTTTCTAATAAAATTATATTAAATTCTTCTTGTAAGTACATATTCACATCTTTCAAATGTAATTCATGAAGCTCCTTTTTCTGCTCCAATAACATATTTGCAATAGCACTTGCTGCATGATGCGCATGCCGAAATGGAATGTCATAGTTTTTTGTTAAAACATCTGCGAAATCAGTTATCGTAATTGCATGTTTATAGGAACGACTTTTCAACGTTTCTTCTTCTACTTTCATCGTTCGAATAACTGCATTCATAATAGAAAAAACACGAATAGTCTTTTCAATCCCTTTATATAAATACGGCTGCAAGTCATCCTCTGTATCAACAATATCACCAAATGGTGTATTATGAATCATTTGAAATACTGTAAATGCTTCTCCTAAAGCGCTACTCGTAATCGCACGCGCATGCTCAATTGAAACTGGATTTCGCTTTTGCGGCATAATACTACTAATCTGTACATACGGCTTTGCAACAGTAATACCATCATATTCTTTCGTCGCTAATAGCAAGAAGTCATGAATCCATCTGCTCGTATTCGTCATCATTACCATAAGTAACGAGCTAACCTCTAATAAATAATCTGCTCCAGCGACAGCATCATATGAGTTCTCAATTACATTAGTAAACCCAAGTAAATCAGCAACTCGCTCCCGTTTAATTGGGAAACTTGTTGTAGAAAGCGCAGCGGCTCCCATTGGGGACTGATTTAAAAGTTTGTACGTTTTTTTCATACGTTCTAAGTCTCTCTGCATCGTATCATAAATTGCTAACGTATAATGACCAAATGTTGTTGGCTGTGCTGGTTGTGTATGTGTATAAGCTGGCATAATCGTTTCCTTATGATCAGCAGCAAGTTGCAATATACTCTCTTGCAATAGCAAATGATGCTCCATTAATCGTAATACATACCGTCTTAAACTCATGCGATACATCGTTACACCCATATCATTTCTACTTCTACCAATATGCATATTACTTACAAAATCGCTTTTTGCTTCTTGAGAAATTAAATGTTCCACTAAAAAAAAGAGATCTTCATGCTGCTCTGTATAGAGCAATTGCTCTTTTGGAATTCCCTCTACCTTTTTTAATGCTTGTAGTATAACTTTAGCTTCTTCCTTTTTCATTAAATTTTCTTCCATCAGCATCACAATGTGCGCTTTATGCACTTGAAACATATCTTTCAATAAGTAATTTCTTTGAAAATGAAATACATGTTGTAATACACAATTCACATATGTTTTTCCAGGGAAATCAGCGCCTTCACTCTTTATAAACTCTTCTTTACTTTGTTTCATCACCTTTTCCCCTTTCATCTAAGTATTACTACCCATCATACCCATAGATGGCGAAAAAGTGCTTGTACATAAAAATAAACTCGGTGCTCTCTGCACCGAGTTTACTTAATAAAAGTCGCATCATACTTATCACTTTGCAACACTTGGAAATGCAAGTTTGCTAAATGTTTCCGTATTTCTGCACTGTCGTCCTCATTTAAATTATTTGCTAAAAACACTATTTCTGTACAGTTCCCGCGTTTATCCATCGCGTAAACTGCTTTTGTAACTGTCCATGGCGTATAGCCATTTTTTTGACCTGCATGTCTAAATGTTTTACGGTATTTCTTAGCGCTCATATCTGTTTCAACGATGTTAGCCCATACTTTTTCTTCTGCTTCTGTCAGGCCACCTTTATGATTTGCCTTTTGAAGCAGTACCATATAATCATTTGCAGAAGCAGCTGGCAATCGATCTGACCAAATTTTATCGTAACGTTCCTCTAAATAAAGAGGAATTTCCTTCTGTAATAATGGTCCCTTCTTTTTTAAGCGTTCATGAATAATCATCGCATATTGACGATATTGCTCTTGAGACATTTCTTTTAACTTTTTCTCTATTTTATATTTCGGAACGTGTAATTCTTTATGCAAATATCCTGGAATGTATAAAGATGAAACGATTGGAAATAGCGGCTGATGTGCTGGAAGTGATAAACTTTGTAAATTCCGATTAATATTATCTAACCCTAACAATTCCATTAAATATTCAGCATTCGCATTCGAACTAAATTTAACCATTCCTTTCGCCACTTCTTCTAAAGAAACCGCTCCTTCAGTTATCTTGCCTGCCTTCTCCAAATACCTTTGCCATCTATCTTGCGCACCACCATCTGTATTCGGTACATAATACCGATTCACATCATTTATGGAAACAAAACTAGACGAATCAATTTTCCCTTCCGTAACTTGTTTCGTATATTCAAGCGCCACAATTAATTTCATTGTACTAGCAACTGGCAATACAACGTTGGGATTGACAGAATAAACAATTTTATCATTTCTCTTTACTAGAAGTGCACTATTTTTTTCATCTTTATGTTCTTCAATAAAGGATGCGATATACTGTGCATCATCATTATTTGAACTCCACACTTTTTCCACTAAAAAGTTACCCGATATTAGCAAAACGAAAATACCCACAATCACTGCGCATACTATAGTTTTTTTCAAGTAAAATTCCTCTCCTATTGTGTAGCTCTTCTCTATCTATCTCTTACAAACAAAATAATGGAGATGATTCTTTTAGTAATCATCTCCATTATTTTAACTTGTATTCTCCTATTATGTCTACGTCATAATTTTAACGAAATCTTCGAGAAATTTTTTATAATGTAACGACCAACCAATTCGCACCCAATTCTTTAATGCTTTTGAGTCAGGTTGAGGCCGGAAATCAGCAATACTCTCTCCTTTTGCAATTCCAACTGTATCTACATCGACTCGGCGATATACATAATCTAAAAGGGACGGATTTGCCGCAACCATCATTGTAACGACGTCATGTACTGGACTACCTGTTATTTTCGGGTTTAACTTTTTATAGGCTTTATAATAATACGTAAATATCGGCTCGATCAACTTATTGAAACTCGTTTTAGAGTGTTTTGTAATATATTTTACCATTTCTGGCGTAATAATAGCTTCAGATGTAACGTTAAGTGGCACTAATGTCACATTCTTAGCATTTTGCATAACTAATTGTGACGCAATAGGGTCACCATGAAAATTCGCCTCTGCGACTGGTGTCACATTTCCAGGCATTAAAAAAGCACCGCCCATTATATAATATTCTTTCACATACTTCATCATCGGCTTTTCTAAAATAAATGCTGTCGCTAGTGTCGTTGACCTACCTGCATCAACTATAATTAATTCTCCTTTATACTTTTCAAGAATATCAAAAAAAGCACAAAAAGGTTTTATATTTGGCGAAAAAGTTTTTGGAGGTTTAATTGGTCCTAAACCGTCTGCCCCATGAATTTCTGGATAATACGTTGTAACATCTCCGGATAAAGGGATTTTTGCACCATTAATAACAGGTATATCTTCTCGCCCTGCCATTTGCAATAAATATGCTGCATTACTCGTTGCCTTTTCCTGCGTTACATTTCCATATCCCGTTACAACACCAACAATATCAATATCAGGATGCATAATTCCATACATGATGGCTAAAGAGTCATCAATTCCCGGGTCTCCCAAAAATAACACTTTTTTCATCGACCTCAACTCCATCCCCTCAATTGTTATTAATTTATGAATAGCCATAGACATACAGAATAAAAAAGAACAAAATTATACGAAAAAACGTAGTCCTATAAGGACTACGTTCTTCATCTATCCTATACTATTTTTCTTCACAACACTCATGCTTCCAACAATATAAGCGATAAACGCAAAACAAATTGGGAAAACAACTGTATGTATACCGAACGGATTTGGATAGAAAAGATGGATACACATATATGAACCTACCCCAACTAAAATAGACGCAAGCGCTCCTGTTGCATTTCCTTTCCTCCAATATAACCCTAATACAATCGGCCAAATGAATGCTGCTTCTAATCCACCGAAAGAAAATAAATTTAACCATATTAAAAAATCAGGTGGTTTAATTGCTGCTGCATAAACGAGCAGTCCTACGATAGCAGTAATCCATAAACTTCCTTTTCTAATCGTACTGTCTGCCGCATCTTTATTTATGTAATTTACATATATATCTTTAATAATTGATGAACTTACAAGTAACAATAACGAGTTTACTGTAGACATAATTGCTGCCATTGGTGCAGCTAAGAAAACTCCAGCTAACCAAGGTGGCAACACTTCCATCGCGAGTAGCGGCATTACTTTATCTGGTACCGTTATACCTGGAAGTACAACTCGTGCGAACACACCCGTTAAATGCATACCAATCATAATTGTACCCACAACAATCGTCCCAATTATTAACGCTTGATGCATCGCTTTTGAATTTTTATAAGACATGGCACGCACACTAATTTGCGGTAAACCGACAACGCCAATTCCAATTAAAATCCAAAATGATGTCACATATGTTTTCGTTAAACTACCATCCGCTCCGAATGGTGTAATTAAATTCGGATTGATTTGAACAAGTTCCTGCATAATCTTTTCAATTCCACCACCGGCAATAACAGTAGCAATTAAAATGATTGTCGTTCCAACTAACATAATGATACCTAATAATGTATCTGATAGAGCAACTGCACGAAATCCACCAATTAATACGTACACAAGTACAGAAAAAGTAAATAAAAATAGTGCTGTTGTATAAGAGAGACCTGTTAGCGACTCAATTAATCGGCCACCGCCGACCCACTGAGCTACTGTTGCTGAAAATAAAAAGATAATAATACATAACGCAGAAAGTATGACAACTGCTTTATTATTGTACCTTCCCTTTAAATAATCGATAAGAGTAATGGCTTCCATCTTCCTAGCGATAATTGCAAACTTTTTACCGATAACCGTTAAAACGATATACCCTGTTACAACTTGAATCGCAGATAACAATACCCATCCAAGCCCCATATTGTATGCTATACCAGGGCCACCAATGAAGCTACTAGCACTACCGTACGTAGCAATCATTGTCATTGCTAATAATAAACCACCGAGCTCACGCCCACCTAAAAAATATTCTTGCAAAAATTTATTATGGGCAGTCGCTTGTACACGTCTTGAAGCATATACACCAATTAAAAATACAACGATAAACGAAATTATCATTGGAATGATTACATACCAATTCATCTATTATTCCTCACTTTTTTCTTCCTCATCGAGTGAAATATCTTGAAATACAAAACGAACAACTAAACTAAGTAAAATAACCATAACGATAAACCCAACGATACAGCTATAAAAAAACCATGCCGGAAAACCAAATACATATGTATATTCACTTGGATTTTTACTACCAAGCCCATAAGCAAATCCGTACCATATTATAAAATTGATAATAGCAAGTCCAAGACCAATTAACGCTTCTCTATGGGCGATTCGAAAGCGTGGATCATCATGATAATTCTTCATTTTTCTCCCTCCTCTCACGATGTATTATTGTACCATTGTTCTTCTAGTTTTTCCTACTAGAAAGCAAAAACAAGCAGGATTTTTTATAATCATATAGAAGATTCTCTTACATTACATATTTTTTACAATTGTAACACAAATGAAATTTGAATTTTCAGTATTTCTTAATTATGATTTAAATTAGAGGCTTTCCATCTAGTTCCCACATCCTTGATTTCGGAATAAACGCCGTCTCGTACTGCGTTTACATTATATTTTCAAGGGGGTTATACAATGAGTCAACTAGCTGTAAATCTTCATGAAAAGGTAGAAAAGTTTCTTCAAGGTACAAAAAAGTTATATGTGAATGGATCCTTCATCGAAAGCGCTTCCGGTAAAACATTTAACACACCTAACCCAGCAACTGGCGAAACACTTGCCGTTGTTTCTGAAGCTGGTCGCGAAGATATTCATAAAGCTGTAGTCGCAGCTCGTATGGCTTTTGACGAAGGTCCTTGGTCTCGTATGAGCACTGCTGAGCGAAGCCGTCTTATGTACAAGTTAGCTGATTTAATGGAAGAACATAAAGAAGAGCTTGCACAGCTCGAAACATTAGATAACGGAAAGCCAATCCGTGAAACAATGGCAGCAGACATACCACTCGCAATTGAACATATGCGCTATTATGCCGGCTGGGCGACGAAAATCGTTGGTCAAACAATCCCTGTTTCCGGTGATTACTTTAACTATACACGCCATGAAGCTGTTGGTGTCGTTGGTCAAATTATCCCTTGGAACTTCCCACTTCTTATGGCAATGTGGAAAATGGGAGCAGCGCTTGCTACAGGATGTACAATCGTTTTAAAACCTGCAGAACAAACTCCACTATCTGCCTTATACTTAGCTGAATTAATTGAAGAAGCTGGATTCCCGAAAGGTGTTATTAATATCGTACCTGGATTCGGTGAATCAGCTGGACAAGCTCTCGTTAATCACCCACTCGTTGATAAAATTGCATTTACCGGTTCTACTCCAGTCGGTAAACAAATTATGCGACAAGCATCTGAAACATTAAAGCGTGTTACTTTAGAGCTTGGTGGTAAATCACCAAACATTATTTTACCAGACGCCGACTTATCTCGTGCAATTCCTGGTGCACTTTCTGGTGTTATGTTTAATCAAGGACAAGTATGCTCTGCTGGATCACGCCTATTTGTTCCGAAGAAAATGTATGATAACGTCATGGCTGATCTCGTCCTCTATTCTAAAAAACTAAATCAAGGTGTCGGTCTTAACCCTGAAACAACAATCGGTCCTCTCGTTTCGGAAGAACAACAAAAACGTGTAATGGGCTACATTGAAAAAGGGATTGAAGAAGGCGCTGAAGTACTTTGCGGAGGAAGTAATCCATTCGATCAAGGCTACTTCGTTTCTCCTACAGTATTCGCTGACGTAAATGATGAAATGACGATCGCAAAAGAAGAAATTTTCGGTCCAGTTATTTCTGCTATACCGTTTAACGATATTGATGAAGTAATTGAACGTGCAAATAAATCACAATTCGGCTTAGCGGCTGGTGTGTGGACAGAAAATGTTAAAACAGCACACTATGTTGCAAGTAAAGTACGTGCTGGTACAGTATGGGTGAACTGTTATAACGTCTTTGATGCAGCATCTCCATTTGGAGGATTTAAACAATCCGGTCTTGGTCGTGAAATGGGATCTTATGCATTAAATAACTATACAGAAGTGAAGAGCGTTTGGCTTAACTTAAATTAATGAGAAAGAACCTGACCTATCCGGTCAGGTTCTTTTCATTATGTATTCCTTTAAACTTGCAGTCCTCCGCTCACATTTAATACTTCTCCTGTAATATAGGATGCGTATTCTGATGCTAAAAAGGCTGCTGCGTTTGCAATATCTTCTGGCGTTCCAATTCTACCAACTGGAATCGCGCCAACCATCTTTTCTTTCACTTTATCTGGTATCGTTTTAGTCATATCTGTATCCATAAACCCTGGACAAATCGCATTACACGTAATACCGAAACTTCCAACTTCTTTCGCTGCCGTTTTCGTTAAACCTACAACGCCTGCCTTCGTAGCCGCATAATTTGCTTGACCTATGTTTCCTTCTCTACTAATTGAAGATATATTAATAATGCGTCCATACCCTTGTTGTCTCATGTAAAGAAGCGCTGGTTGCATACAATAAAAAACTCCAGTTAAATTCACTTGTAATACTTGTTCCCACGCAGACTTCTCCATTTTATGTAACATTGCGTCTCTTGTAATTCCAGCATTATTCACCAAAATATGTAATGTACCGAATTTTTGAACCGCATATTCAATTAACGACTTCGCTTCATTTTGATTACTCACATCACATCGATATGAGCACACTTCATATCCTTCGTCCGATAATTCACGTGTCGTTTTTTGTAGCTTCTCTTCATTTACATCGCTAATTAATACTTTCGCCCCCAGCTTTGCATAAACCCTTGCAATCTCTTTTCCAATTCCCTGTGCAGCTCCTGTTACAACAGCTGTTTTCCCATTTAAAAACTCCATTCCTATCCCCCATTTCTATTACTTATACTGTATATTTCGGCTTTTTACTTTCCAATTCCTCTTTGTATAAAAAAGTCTATTTGTGTCAAACTAACTTTGCAACGTCGCATAAAGTGAAACTTTAACCAGCGGGGGGCTTTATCCCCCACTGATTATTAGTTGAACCAATCGGACTTTTATGGGCAGTTGATTCCCCACCTAACTTCTTTGCTTTCGCTGAATTTTGAGGTGGGGTCTTACTGCCCATTAAAGCGGGATAAAGTGCAAGGAGATTGTGTCGAATGAACAAAAAAAATTTCAAACAAAACAAAGCTACTGATGGCATTGATGTAGAGTTCTCTCGTGAACTCGCTGACCACAATGACTTAGAAGCAAACGCACGTGCAAATGCCGCTGATGCACGTCAAAAACGCCAATCAACCGAAAAATAAGGTACATCACAACCTTATTCTTTTCAAAAGGGACCTACTACCCAACAAAATAAACCGAGAGACATCTCTCGGTTTATTTTCTATATTTTTTTGCATAATGAGCCAAAGTAAGCAACGGATATATATGAGCATAACTATGATAACGAATATAAAACCCACCTGGTAAACCTGTTCCAGTAGGATATTTTTCTTTTATATAAGGGTTGGAGAGCAAATATGAAATACCTTTTCGAATGACTGGCGTTTCTTTATCATAGTAAGAAATAAGAGCATCTAACGCCCATGCTGTTTGGGATGGTGTACTGAATGGTAAAGTAACGAACCTTTTCTCCACACTACTGTGGCAAGATTCTCCCCACCCACCATCTTCATGCTGTATATGTTCAAGCCATAAAGCTGCTCGTTTTAATGATGGGTTGCTAGATGGAATTCCGAATGACCGTAAACCTGTCATAACAGCCCACGTACCATATATATAACAAATCCCCCATTTCCCATACCATGATCCATTTTCCTCTTGTACATTCATTAACCAATTTACCGCACTTTGTTTTTGTTTCTCAGGCAATTCATTTTGTACATATGTCCCGAAAAACTCTAACACTCTCCCTGTAATATCTGGTGTAGAAGGATCTGTAATCATATCACTCGCATTTTCGATTGGTAAATTTGCTAATATACGGCTCGTTACCCCTTTTTCAAAAGCTCCCCAACCACCATCATTATTTTGCAATCCTTTAACCCAATTAACCGCTCGCTTCCAAGCATTATCTACATTTTCGTTCCCTCTACTTCGTGCCAATGCTCTTAACACAGCAGTTGTATCATCAATATCTGGAATCGTCGTATTCACATCCGAAAAGCCCCAACCGCCAGGAGTCAGCGCGGGAGCATGTACGCTCCAATCAGCTTTTTTTGTATGCTGTTTTTTTAATAAATATGTTATTGTCTGTTGAATCATCTTGTGATCTTTCGGAACATGTGCCTCTTGTAACGCATAGCTGAGTAAAGCCGTATCCCATACAGTTGACGGAGAGTTTTGCAAATGGCTCCCTCTTTCCATCTTCCATATATAAGATGTAATTCCCATTATAGCCTTCTCAATAATTGGTGATTGAATAGAATGTCCTAATGCAAGTAAAGCATAAATCATATAAAACGAAGCAGTTGCGTAACTATATAATGTTCCATTTTCATCAATACGCTCTTTCATAAAACGTTCTACTTCCTCATATCCTTTATGATGCAAAGAAAGTGGATACGTTATAATTTTCTTCACGTCACTTACTAACGTTTGAAAAACTGGAGACCGCTCCTCTCGAAACCATTCTCCGCCTCCGCCTGCAATGTGATTTAAATTTGGCAATAACTTTTTCCCTACTTGAAATCTTTTATTTAAACAAAGCATCATCGGAATTAAATGGATACGTGCTGAGCTACTCAATTCAAATATACTGAGAGGGGAATCATTTTGGAGAAACATGATTGGTGTTGGTAAATGGAAGAGTGAAGGATATTCATATTCTCCATGAATTGCTAATAAAAACTTCGTCATAAAATGAGCACGCGCCACACCTCCGCGTTCCTTAATAAAATTTTCCGCTCGCTTCATATTCGCATCTTCTTTTGTATATTTTTTCGATGCAAGTAAGGCGGCATAAGATTGAATGGTAGCTGATAAATTACCTCCCACTTCATCTTCATACAATTTCCATGTTCCTTCATTTGTTTGAAGTGATTCTAATCTTTTTACAAACGGTTCTATCTCTTTATCTCTACCTAATAATTTTAATAAAAAAATCATATGGCAATCTGTTAATGGAGCTCCTTCAAAACAAAATCGCCACGTACCATCTTGCCGTTGCATCGATTGAAGTGCAGTTGCTCTTCTCGCTATTTCTTCATGCACTTTTTCATATAATAACAAGTTATTCACCCACCCTTTCGAAATCCGTATAACGATATTCAAAAAAGCAGTTGAATATGTATGAAAACAAAGAAAAGCAGAACATATAAAATGTTCTGCTCATAAACAATATCCTACTCCGACAATAATCCCTAATAAAGCACCAACTACTACTTCATACGGTGTATGCCCAACAAGTTCATTTAACTTCTTATATTCTGTTTGTCTACCGTGAAAAAACTCATTCAATATTTTCGCCTGTTTACTTACAGCAAGCCTTACTCCTGAAGCGTCATACATAACTATAATGGCAAAAATAGCAGCAATTGCAAATAAAGCACTTTCCACACCTTCCACAACGCCAACACCTGTCGCCAATGCTGTAACAGTTGAAGCATGAGAACTTGGCATCCCACCTGAAGCGAAAAACTTTGCAAAATCAAATTCACCCGTTTTGACTAATTTAAAGACTACTTTCGTTAATTGTGCTAAAAACCATGAAATTACAGCGGCCATAAGCGGATCATTATGTAAAATTGTTTCCACGTTCTCAGCTCCCTACTAGCTATAATGGAAATCCTATATAGTATCAGTATAAAGAAAAATGCGTAGAAAATACTACGCATTATGATACTTTTGCTGATTTATTTTTTATAAATTTCGGTTGTTTTTGCACTAAGAACTTTGTTTTCGCTATCGAGAATACAAATAATGCAACCCATATACAGAAAAATGCAATCATATGAGTAGATGTAAAATGTTCACCAAATACGAATACACCTAAAATCAAACTAATTGTTGGTGCAATATATTGTAAAAATCCTACCATATAAAGCGGAATAAGTTGGGCTCCTTTTGCAAAATAAAATAGTGGTAATGCTGTTACAATACCTGCTCCTATTAAAAGTAGCGTTGATAACATTGAAATAGATCCAAATGAGCCGAAACCATGCGCGCCTGTCATAACAAGGTAAATGATTGCAAACGGCGTCACTAACATCGTTTCCATCGTAAGTCCAATTGTCGCATCATAGTTTAACAATTTTTTCGTTAATCCATATAATCCAAATGAAAGGGCAAGTGATAAAGAAACCCACGGAATAGCCCCGAAACGTACTGTTAAAATGATAACCCCTACTCCAGCTAAACCAACTGCAACGTATTGCCAAAAGTTTAACTTTTCCTTTAAAACGACTGTACCAAGTAAAATACTAATAAGCGGATTAATATAATAGCCAAGACTTGCTTCAATGACATGATTATGATTAACGGCCCATATGTAGACAAACCAGTTTCCGCTAATCAAGACCGAAGCTATTGTTAATGACATTAATAATTTAGGTCGTTTAAAAAGATTCACGAACTCTCCAATAAACTGACGAAATCTCTTCGTAACACCTAATACGATTAACATAAACACGAACGCCCAAACGATGCGGTGTGCTAATATTTCATCTGCTGGGACTTCCTCAACCCATTTCCAATAGATTGGTAGTATTCCCCACATCGTATACGCACCAGCCGCATATATAATCCCTTTTTTTTGCTGTGCTGATTGACTCCCCATCTTCCTTTTTCTCCTCTTCTCATTTTTTCTCCATTATACGGTCTCACATGCTCACTTTACCAATAATCAATCTGTATTTCTTTCGACATTTCTCATACAACGAATAATAAACATACCGTTATTCCAACAAGTAACGGTATGCCGAAAACAAATTTCTTTTTATGAGTTTTATGATGAAACATATACATACCGATCCAAGCCCCAACTGCTCCCCCAGCTGCCGCTGATAAAAACAACGTACTTTCTGGCGTTCTCCACTGTTTCTTCTTCGCTTTTCGTTTATCAAGCCCCATAAGGCTAAAAGCTATAACGTTAATCATAATAAAATAAATCCATTTCATCGCTTTCTCTCCCTATGAAAAATTCGCTTAATGGTAACATGAAAAAACGATGGAAACAACTGAAGAACACTTTTTATTAATTCGTTACCTTCATATTTACATAGCCAATCAAAAGACCAATTATAGCTATTAAAAAGAAGGATGTTATAAGCAGAATCTTATATTTCATTCCCTTCACCCACTACCATTTCATTGAAAAAACTTCTCTCAATCTCTTTTTCATCAAAATGAAGAACTACAATTAGCCCTACATATAAAGAAACGAAATTTAGAAACCATTCGCCATTATCATCTTTCTTAGCCAGGCATTTAAATATCTCTTGAAATTGCATACGCTCATCGGCGGCAACAACTGGTCGCACACCAAAATATTTCAATACGAGATGTAATTTTAACTGCACAGATAATGATAAAATATATTTTAATAGCTCCGTATAATCAGCCATATTTTTTTGACTATATAACTTCACAAGTTTTTGATGTAAATTAGAAATCGATAATTCTTCTTCCGTCACTTTTGTTGCTTCTATCATTTCAATCATCTTTTTCATATCCATTACATTTACCCCTCCTGTTACAAACCAAAAGCCAAAGTGTATTTATTTTATAATCAGCAATAATTGAGTATTTCTCGTCTCTCTTTCTTCTTCACTTACTAAGTCATACTTTTTTAAAAGATGAAATACATCATTTAATATTTCTTGTGAGTGATTACCTTGCAAAAAATTTTTTAACCCTTTAAAAATCTCTTCAGATAAAAAACTCTTTTGACTTCCAAGTTTATTCATTACATCTTCAATAGAATGATCGATATTACACGCCATAAAATTCCCTCCTCTATCCTTTATAAATAATATCTTCTGCTAACGATGTAAACACTTCTCCAACAAGAGAATCTTCATCATATACAGATGAACCGCTATTTTCTTCACGTTTTGCAAAAGGTACTTGTGCGATTACTTCTGTTTGCAATTGTTCTGCTAACATTTCGCCGCCGCCTTTTCCGAACAGATAATTTTTCGATCCATCTTGTTCTTCATAATAAGCCATGTTTTCCACAATACCTAAAATCTCGTGTTTCGTATGTTTTGCCATTACGCCTACTCTAGATGCTACGAATGAAGCTACATTATGTGGTGTTGTAACGATAATTTCTTTCGCCTGCGGAATCATTGCTGCAACATCAATGGCGACATCTCCTGTACCAGGTGGTAAATCAAGCAGTAAATAATCTAATTCTCCCCAGTGCGTATTCGCAAGGAAATTTTGAATCCATTTATTTAACATCGGTCCGCGCCACATAACCGGATTATTTCCTTCTGTAAAAAATCCCATAGACATGATTTTAACACCATGACTAATAACTGGAATTGCTGTTTGATCAATCATCGTTGGTTTTTGATTCGTATCCATCATAGCAGGAATGCTAAAACCATATATATCTGCATCTAATATCCCCACTTTTTTGCCCATACGAGCTAAAGCAGTTGCAAGATTAATTGTCACAGTTGATTTTCCGACTCCACCTTTTCCGCTCGTTACAGTAATAAATCGTACCCCTGAATCAGGACGAAGCATGCTTGGCATACCAGTTTCTGTTCTAGTATTTTTCTTTAACTTCTCTGTTAAGACTGCACGTTCTTCTTTTGTCATAGAACCGAATGTTACATCCACTTTAGAGGCACCAATTGCGTGAAGTGAATCTTCAATATCTTGTTGAATTTTTGCTTTTAACGGACAACCTTGAATCGTTAGCACTACTTCAAGTTTAACCTCTGTTCCATTCATTTGTATATTTCTAGCCATGTTTAACTCTACAATACTTTTGTGTAATTCTGGATCCTCTACATGTTTTAGCGCATCCATTATTTGTTTTTGAGTAATCATAGAACTCATCCCTTCTCGTATTCTAATTTATTCGACTTTAATGGGCAGTAAGACCGCCACCTCAAAATTCAGCGAAAGCAGAGAAGTTAGGTGGGGGATCAACTGCCCATAAAAGTCCGATTGGTTCAACTAATAATCAGTGGGGGATGAACAAAACCCCCACTGATTAAAGTTTCACTTTATATACAACATCTTCTTGTCGTTGCGAGAAACACTTATTATCCACCACTAACGGGCGGGATAAATGCGACGATATCTCCGGTTTTTATCATCTCTTCATTCGTTACAAACTCTTCATTAACAGCCACCATCACTTTATCAAGCGATTGTAAACCATAGCTTGCTTTGAGCCATTCTTTTAATTGCTGCACTGTCATTTCTTCTTTTTCTGAAATTACGAATCGATCCAATCCAACTTCCTCACGTAAATTTGCAAATAGTAAAATTGTAATCATTTTCTCATTCTTCCTTCTTCGGTTTTCCTTCTGGATAAGGTGTATTTTCAAGTTGATCTCCAATCCACATCGTCCCATCTTCCCAAAATTCTTTTTTCCATATTGGGACGATTCGCTTTATACGTTCAATTGCGTATTCATTCGCTTCATAAGCTACTTTGCGATGCGGTGATGAAACTGCAATGACTACCGCAATATCCATTATTTCTAGTCGTCCTACTCGGTGCGTAATTGCTACTTTTGCATCCGGCCATCTTTCACTAATTTCTTCACCAATTCTCATAAGTTGTTTTACTGCCATCGGTTTATATGCTTCATACTCTAAATATAGCGTTCGTTTTCCTTTTGTTAATTCTCTCACTGTACCAATAAAAGTTGTAATCGCCCCTGCTTCTCTTCTTGCAACTTTATTCGTTACTTCTTCAACTACAATCGGTATATCAACAATCTCAAATAGCACTTGTCCCATTGGAACCACCTCTCACTTTGCGAAATGTCCAAGGCCATTCACTACCTTCGTTATCTTCCAATAAAAGAACATCCACAGACATATCTTTTTTATATCCTCTTGTCCCGCCTGGTAATACGATAAAAGCATTCGATTCTGCTAATGAAGAAACCGAGCTAGATTTATCAAACCCTGACGGATAAGCAATTAACTGCCCTTCGTTATATGTCAGTTTTGCTCGTACAAATCTTGTAAATGGATTTGGCTTTAAAAAGTCTTCTCCTAATAACGCTTTGTCTTTTTTTAAATGTGCTTTTTCACTAAACATATACGTCCGAATACAAGGTCTTACAAATAATTCAAACCCTACGTAACAAGCAGATGGATTTCCTGATAATCCAAATAATAACTTGCCATTGAATTGCGCTACAGTCGTTACACTTCCTGGCCTCATTGCAACTTTATTGAAAAGAACAGATGCACCTAATTTTTCATATATAGCTGGTAAATAATCGTAATCCCCTACTGATACACCGCCTGTTGTAATGAGCATATCGACTTGGCTTAACGCTTCTTTTACAGCTGTGAAACATGTATGAAAATCATCGTTAAACTTCCCAAAATATTTTACTCTTCCGCCCGCTCTTCGAATTTGAGACAATATCATATACGTATTACTGTTTCGGATTTTCCCTGGCTGTAATGAATCGTTTACATCCAGTAATTCACTTCCAGTCGCTAATAGTCCAATTACAGGCTTTCTAGCCACCGGTACCTCGCTATACCCAAACGTAGCAAGAAGAGCTGAAATGCCTGGATGAATGTATGAACCTTTCTTTGCAAGAACCGTTCCTTTACGAGCATCTTCACCTTGAAAAGAAATATTGTCGCCCGTTTTGAATGATCGCTTCACTTCCATATATTTGTTGCCATCCTCCTCATATTGACGAGTTAGCTCTAACATAACAACCGCATCACACCCATTCGGAATTTGCGCACCTGTCATAATTCGAATTGCTTGAAACGGACCTACTTTCTCATCGAATAGCGATCCTGCACCGATTTCACCCACTACTTCAAATACAATTGGCGTTTCATAACTTGCTAAATCCGTATCCTTTGCTCGAATAGCAAATCCGTCATACGGTGAACGATTAAATGAAGGTACATCATGGTCAGCTACTAAATCCTCTGCTAATATACGTCCGTAAGCTAATTCAATAGGTAGTAGCTCCTTTAAGCCGTTATGAGCAAATCTCATTACTTTACGAACAGCTTCTTCAACCGTAATTGGCACTCTTCTTTCCATTATTAACAACCCTTTCTATTAACCGAATACGCGATAATATAATTGTTTCGCTTTCGAAATATCATTTGTACCATGAATGAAAACACGACCCTCTCGAAAAATAACGATGCGGTACTCATCTACTTGGCACGATAGTAAATACGGATTCCGATCTACTTTCCCCAGTTTTTTCAATACTTTTTCTACATCATCAAAATTGTACTGTCTATTTTCTACCGATCTAATTTGAACTGTATTTCTTCCGCATAAAGCAGCTACTTTCGTTTGGTTTTCGTATGATAAATAAGGATACATGCGATTCAAACCGCACGAAGGGCAATCGTCTGTCTTGATTTTTCCTAGTTTTATAAAATGGTTTTGATTACTCCATATATCAAACATGAAAAATGTTTTTCTAATTGCTGCAAAATCTTCTACTAAAATTTTGAGTGCTTCCGCCACTTGATATGCTGCGACGATTTGAACAGTCGGGCTAATAATTCCCGCTGTATCACACGTCACACCTGTAACTGGAACGTTCTTCAACACACAATGTAAACACGGTGTCTCTTGCGGAATAATTGTATAACTCATACCGTATGAGCCAATGCAAGAACCATATACCCACGGGATATTATGTTTTTGTGATAAGTCATTTATTATAAATCGGATATCGAAATTATCTGTTGCATCAATGATTACATCGACATTTTCTAATAGCCCTTCCAAGTTTTCTACACACGCATCCATTACGAAAGCATGTATTTGTACTTCCGAATTAAGTTTTTCTAGCCGATTTTTAGCAGCGATTGCTTTTGGCAATTTCTCTCTTGCATCTTGTTCAGAGTACAATTGTTGCCTTTGTAAATTACTCCATTCAACGTAATCACGATCTATAATCGTCAACTTGCCAATACCTGCACGTACGAAACTTTCGGCACTTGCACTTCCTAATGCGCCTACTCCTACAATTAACACATGTTTATTTCGAATTTTTTCTTGCCCTCTACTCCCAATTGGTTTGAACAAATGTTGTCGTGAATACCGCTCACCCATTACATACCCTTCCTCTCACGAATTCTATTTCATATTAGAATGTTGTTTTTGATAACAAGCAAAGTACGCAAATCCAACAAAACCAGCTCCACCAATTACATTTCCGATAAAGACAGGAACAAAGTTTCTAGCAAGGTCCATCCATGTCAGATGACCTGCAAAAATAACTGCTGAGATGACAAACATATTTGCTACCACTTGCTGAAATCCAATCACTACAAATGCCATAATGGGAATCCAAATTCCGATTATTTTTCCGACGAAATCACTCGTCCCATAAGCGAGCCAAAGCGCCAAACAAACGAGCCAATTACACCCAATTGCTAAAATTAAAGTTCGCCCAAATGATTCATGTAACTTTCCTTCTGCTATCGCTACCGTTTTATTTAAATAATCTCCCTCTGTTAATCCGCCAAGATGACCGAAACAATACGCTACGAAAATAGCTCCTACAAAATTCATGAAAGTAATCCAAATCCAGTTATTTAGCACACTAACCAATGTAATTTTCTTTGCATATAGCGCCATAGATAGTGACATCATATTTCCGGTAATTAATTCTCCTCCTGCTAATACGACGAGCATGAGTCCAACAGGAAAAACCGCTCCTCCTAAAACATTTACTAAACTCCCCCAACGCTCAGGCAAATTACCTAAAACGCGAATGTTAAGTAAAAAACCTAGCGAAATAAACGCTCCTCCTAAAAAACCGAGAATAAGCATTGCTGGCAAGGTCTGACTTACTTTTTGAACACCGGCCTCAATTACAAGCTCAGCAATTTGTTCCGGTTTATGAAATGCCATTACTAATTCCTCCATTTTCTCCAAATAAAAAAGCAGCTTCAAAAAACCTCCTCAAAATAAAGGTTTTTGAATGCTGCTTAATTTCTCTGCACATCTTTTACAGAGATATCAATCATCACTTTTACTATAAAATAGAAAATCTACAACCGTTGCACATTTTCCATTTTGTATATGCTTCATCATAGTGTCACTCTTATATATCAACCGCCAATATGTGACATTTCAATTTTAGGTGCTCTTTTTTTACTTGTATGATTTAAGCGTTCATCTGAATAACGATCTTCTCGGTTGTTCCATATATCGCTTACGATATCTGTTATTTCCTCATCATTGTATCCAGATCGAAGCAGTTCTCTCAAATCATTTCCTTTAGAAGCGAACAAACAAGTGTATAACTTTCCTTCTGCAGAAATACGGGCTCTCGTACATGAGGAGCAGAAGGAATCTGTTACTGATGAAATAATACCTATTTCTTCATCACTTCCAATATAACGATAGCGAGTCGCAACCTCTCCTGCATAATTCGCTTCTATCCGTTCTAATGGCATAACTTGATGAATCATATCTACTATTTCTTGTTTAGAGACAACCTCTTTTAAATCCCAACCGTTATAATTTCCAACATCCATATACTCAATAAAACGAAGAATATGCTTGTTTTCCTTAAAGTATTGTGCCATCTGCAAAATGTCCTGTTCGTTTTTTCCCTTTTGAACGACCATGTTTATTTTAATTTTCATACCGACTTCAGCTGCAGCTTGGATTCCTTCCAGAACCCTTTGTACTTTGCTTCTATTACCATTCAAATAGAAAAACCGCTCTTCTTCTAAGGAATCTAAACTAACTGTCACACGTGATAAACCCGCCTTATATAAATCAGGAGCAAACTTTTTAAGTAACGATCCATTGGTTGTTAAACCGATATCCTCCACACCATCTATTTTATTAAGGCGCTCGATAAGCTGCGGAAGACCTCTTCGAAGTAACGGTTCTCCGCCTGTAATCCGTAATTTTCTAACACCTAAAGAAACGAAAATACGTGTTATCCTTTCAATTTCATCAAAAGATAAAATTTTATCATTAGACAAAAACGAGTAATCAGGACCAAATATTTCTTCTGGCATACAATATCGACAGCGAAAATTACAGCGATCAGTAACTGAAATACGTAAATCCTTTAAAGGACGTTGTAGTTTGTCTAATGTGACAGATTTCATATTTATTGCCTCGCTTTTACTTATTTTATATTTAAAACACGCTCTGGATGTGTATATACATTTAAGGATTGATTCCGAATAAATCCTATCGTAGTAATACCTAATTCTTCTGCCATTTGCAAAGCCAACTCAGTTGGAGCTGATTTTGACAGTATAATTTCACAACCAATTTTTGCAACCTTCAATAGTATTTCCGAAGAAATACGACCACTAAAAACAATGATTTTATCTCTTATAGAAATATTATTTTTTAAGCAATAACCGTAAATTTTATCTAACGCATTATGCCTTCCGATATCCATTCGACTTAAAATAATACCATTCACATCGCACAAAGACGCATTATGAACGCCACCTGTATGACGAAATGTCTCCGCAGATTGCTGCATTTCTTTCATTAATCGAAAACAGTCTTCTGCAGTAACCTGTACATGGACGCCATTCATTGTCTTTGCACTTAATGCATCATTCGCAAAAACAAATCCTTGTCTACTCATACCACAGCATGAAGTAATGTACCGTTTATTTTGCATTTGTTCGTAATAAGGATTCACTTTGGTCGTCTTGACATGTACAAATCCATCTTTCTCTTGTACCCATATGTCATCAATATCTTCATACTTCCGAATAATTCCTTCAGATGCTAAGAAGCCTATTACCATATCTTCTATATATTCTGGAGTACTAACCATTGTAACAAACTCCTGTCCATTCATTTTAATCGTGACTGGAAACTCTGTTACAATGCTGTCCTCTATATGCTTAAACGCCCCTTGTTCATAACGAAAGATTTCTCTTTCTACCTGTATCGGTTTCACGATCAGTATCCTTCTCTCACGTTATATTTTTATCAAAAACAAATACCGAAACTGCAATATCTTCTTCTACTTTCATATCCGAAAACAAATTCACCAATTTCGCCCCAACAAGTTCCTCCAAATGTTCACGAGAATTCGCAGCATACACTTCTTGAATCATTTTCGTTCTAGCCATATGAACCATTTCCGCACCGTCCATTGTACTTGAAATGAATTTTTCAGTAGGTGTTAAGTTTCCGTAAAGAGTCGCAATCGCCATATTTTCAGCAAAAACAGTATGAATTCGTTCTGGCCCTTTTCCGAAAAGTTCCTTTCGAAGTTTTCGTATCATATCATTAAATTCATGTACTTTTTTTGACATACAATTATACCTCCCAAAAAGCCTCATTTTACTTTATTATATATTTTACCAAAATGAGCCTTCCGCCCAAACTATTTCGTACAAACATTTGGGCGAAAAGATTCACTTCGTGAAGGTTACTCGTCTTTTAACCCTTTACCCATACCTTTTAAGAAATGAAGCCCAAATCCGATAGCACGGTTAATGTCTGGATCTTTCAATACTTTCATAAGATCGAATACCCCTACTTTTTTATTACTCTCCAGATGTTCGTTACCTTCTTCTAACCCTACTAATAAGCTACCTATAAGCTTTTTCGTAAGTTCCGGATCAAGTTCTGTTAAAGCACCTGCAGCCCCCATCATATTATTAATTAAATTTGTAACAGGCTCACGAGTCACTTGGCCAAGAACAATTTTAGCGATTGGTTCTTTCGCCTTTAGCATAGAATTAGCTGCTTCTAACATGCCAATATCATTCAATTCCCCTACTATATTAAACATTTGATTAAGAGCGTCTTCATTATTAGCTAGAAGCTCTTTTAAATCATTTAATTTTTTCTGTTTTATTTCTTCCTCAGTTAATTCTTGTTTTTGAATCATTTTTATAGGTGCAGCCATATTTTTCTCCTCCTACTTATCCGTTAAATGCACATACCCTGGACGTGCCCACTTACGATGTACCTCAATACCAGATTGAGGATGACGTTTTTTATTACGCGGGTTCGCTTTTGGCATCGGATTTTCGCCATCAACTTCTAGCACTTCCATACGCACTTTCGCCTGTTTATAAGCAGGTGTGTTCGTACGCGTATCAACCGCAGGACCTGTTAAGAAATTAATTGCTGTTTCATTATCTGTAGAGTTCATCGGTAAATATAACTCATTCGCTTTTACACGGTCTGTTACAAGTGCACGTAATTTTAACGCTCCAAACGGAGAGATAAGACGGACTAATGAACCAGTTTTCACTCCACGTTCTTTTGCAAGTGCTGGAGAAACTTCAACGAAAACGCCAGGTACTTTCGTTTGAATACCTGTTGATTTATTTGTCATATTCCCTTCATGGAAGTGCTCAAGCATACGGCCGTTGTTAATATGAAGATCGAACTCAGCTGGGAATTCAGCTGGGCGCACCCAGTCAGCAATCGCAAAACGAGCTTTTTTATCTGGGAAGTTAAATCCATCTTGGAAAAGAAGCGGTGTATTCGTTCCATCAAAACTTCCCCAATGGAAACTATTCCATCCTTCCAATACTTCATAGTTTGCTTGTGAAAATAGTGGTGATAAACTTGCCATTTCAGCAAAAATTTCACTTGGATGACTATAACTCCAGTTTGCACCTAATTTATTCGCAACTTCCTGCACGATCCACCAGTCTGGCTTCGCATCTCCAAGCGTAGGAAGAACTTGATATAGTCTTTGAACACGACGCTCTGTATTTGTGAAAGTACCTTCTTTTTCAAGAGATGGTGCTGCTGGTAATACAACATCTGCATATTGAGCCGTTTTAGATAAGAAAACATCTTGCACAACGAAGAAATCAAGGCTTGATAACACTTCATGTACATGGTTCGCATTAGAGTCTACAAGAGCCATATCCTCTCCAACAAGATACATAGCTTTCATCTTCCCTTTATCAATTGCGTGAAGCATTTCAATGTTATTAAGACCTGGTTCACTATTAATTTTCACTCCGTAAGCCATTTCAAATTTCGCACGTTCCATATCGTTCGTAACGTGCTGATATCCAGGAAGCCATCCTGGTAAAGTGCCCATATCACAAGCACCTTGTACGTTATTATGACCTCGAAGTGGATATGCACCAGCACCTGGACGACGATAATTACCTGTTGCAAGTAGTAAGTTTGAAATCGCAGCGGAAGTATCAGATCCACCTGTATTTTGCGTTACACCCATTCCCCAAAGGATACATGTACCATCTGCATCACGAATCATTTCGGCCATTTGAATTAGTGTTTCTTGCGAAATACCAGTCATTTCTTCTGCATATTCAAGTGTATATTCTGTAAGGCTCTCTTTGAAATCTTCAAAGAAATTTACATTCTCATCAATAAATCGTTGATCGTGCCAGCCTTGATCAATCATATATTTCGTAACAGCCATTAACCATACTTGATCTGTTCCCTGTTTTGGACTAATAAAGACATCTGAACGCTCTGCCATTTCTGTTTTACGAAGATCGGCCACAATTAATTTTTGTCCGTGTAATTTATGTGCACGTTTAATACGTGTAGCTAAAACAGGATGACCTTCTGTCGGATTACAACCTACAATAATAACAAGACCAGATTGCGCAATATCTTTAATCGTTCCAGCATCTCCGCCCATACCAATTGTACGGAATAATCCGTCTGTCGCTGGTGATTGACAATAACGTGAACAGTTATCAATATTATTCGTTTCAAATACTTGTCGGGCTAATTTTTGAATCACATAATTGTCTTCATTTGTAATTTTAGATGAAGAAATAAAACCGATAGCATCTTTACCGTACTCTTCTTTAATCGACCCTAATTTACTTGCAACTACATTTAATGCTTCTTCCCATGTAGATTCAACAAACGTTCCATTTTTACGAATTAAAGGTTTCGTAATTCGTTCTTTAGAATTTACGAAATCCCAACCGAATTTTCCTTTGACACAAGTAGAAATTGCGTTAACTGGCGCATCAGAAGAAGGCTGCACTTTAAGGATTTTACGCCCTTTCGTCCACACTTCAAATGAACAACCTACACCACAAAATGTACATACTGTTTTCGTTTTCTTCGTACGAGTATCACGCATGGCCGCTTCCACTTCTGATACCGCAAAAATACCGCTATATCCAGGCTCTACTTCTTTAATTAAATCTACCATCGGTTCAAGAATATCTGGCTTTAGTCCCGTCATAAATCCAGCTTCACCGAGCATCGTTTTCTCCATTAAAGCGTTACAAGGGCAAATCGTTACACATTGACCACAACTAACGCATGAAGAATCATTAATATTTACTCCTTCATCCCAAATCACTCGTGGGCGCTCCGCTTCCCAGTCTATCGATAATGTTTCATTTACTTGTAAGTTTTGACACACCTCTACACATTGACCACATGCAATACATTGATTAGGGTCATAGCGATAAAACGGGTGCGTCATATCAACTTCACTTACATCTACTTTCGGTTCATAAGGATATTTTTGATGTTCAATTTCCATTAATTCTGCTGTATTATGCAGTTTACAGTTCCCATTGTTGTTGTCACATACTGTACAGTATAATAAATGATTTTCTAGTAACCGATCCATCGCCTCTGTTTGTGCTTCTTTCGCACGAGTAGAATTACGTTCAATGTTCATACCTTCTGTCGCTACTGTCGAACAAGAGCGCATTAACTTTCCGTCAACTTCTACAATACAAGTGTCACATGTTTGAATAGGATCTACTTCTGGCACGTAACAAATTTGCGGATGTTCAATCCCGTTCTCATTAATAACACCCAATATCGTTGAACCGGGCTCCGCTGTATACTTTTTTCCGTCAATTGTAATATGAACCATGTTGTTATTCATGGTCTTTCCCCCTTTTTGAGAATAAAAAAACTCCACCACGAAAATATACGCACCACATTTCGGCACGTTATTATCATGGTGGAGTAGTTTATTAGCACATCTTGCTAAAATACCAATCCATTTATTCATAAATAAAACGATAGAGTCATAACAGGTCATATCACGATTCCATCTTTAACACTATAATTATAGCGTTAAAGTTAAAAATATACAATATAAAATTTAAACTGCGCATATGTCAGCTTGGAACTATCCATAATAACCCATATAAAGTGAAACTTTAATCAGTGGGGGGGTTTTCTTCATCCCCCACTGATTATCAGCCCTCACCAATCGGGCTTTTATGGGCAGCCCGACCCCTACTTAACCTCTTTGCTTCCGCTAAATTTTGAGGGGGGCTTACTGCCCATTAAAGCGGGATAAAACATAACAAGGAGTAAGCGAACAAATGGGGTCTTTTAATAAATGGATTCGTGGTGAAAAATCTTTTTCTACCCAAGAGCAAGCTAATCACACATTAAATAAATCTATTTCTTCTTCCCTTTCCCTTAATTTAAAGCACTTGTCCAAACTGTTTAGCGGTATTCCAGAATTAATAACACGCACTTTTCCATTAAAAAACGGACAGGAAGCTGCACTTATATATATGGAAGGACTTGTAGACAAAACTGTTATTAACGTAAACATTCTTCGTCCTCTCTTATTTAAAGAGTGGAATGAAGACGATTTTTGGGAAGCCTCTGTTTCTATCGGAAATATTAAAAAGGTTGAGCAGTGGACAGACATTGAACAGTCCCTTTTACATGGTAAAAGTATTTTATTCATAAATGGACAGCTTACAGCGTTAGAACTAGATACGCAAGCGGCGCCAAAAAGAAGTATTGAAGAACCTACAACAGAAACTTCCATAAAAAGCTCACACGAAGGATTTAATGAAGTAGCGAGCGACAGCCTTGCACTTATTCGTCGATATATTCCAAATCGCGAATTGAAAGTGAAGGAGTTCACTGTTGGTGAACGAGCTACTTCAAAGGTTTTTTTGCTGTACTTAGCAGACATTGCAAACGAAGATGTCGTACAAGAGATGGCCTGCCGCATCGAATCAATCAAAGTGGATGCCATTCTTACTACCGGAGAATTAGAAGGATTTGTTGAAGATAATTCCTATACTCTCTTTCCGCAACTATCTATCACTGAACGCCCTGACACAACAGCACATCATATTCTAGATGGGCGAATTGCTGTTGTTGTAGATCGTTCACCAGGCGTATTAATAGGACCTATGACCTTTTCAGCTTTTTTTCAAACGATAGATGATTACAGCTTCAGACCAATGATTCCATCTTTTATACGATTACTTCGTTTCACTGGATTATTTATTGCAATTTTTGCTCCTGCTCTTTATATTGCTATGATTTCCTTTCATTATGAAGTGATTCCACTTAAATTATTGTTAACGATTGGAGAATCTCGAGCTAAAATTCCTTTTCCTCCTATATTAGAAGCACTTTTGATGGAATTAGTACTTGAAATGCTCCGCGAGGCTGCAGTTCGGCTTCCTGGTCCCGTTGGACAAACGATTGGCGTCGTAGGAGGGATTGTCATTGGACAAGCTGCAGTTCAAGCAGGAATAGTAAGTAATGTCATGGTTATCGTCGTATCTATTACTGCAGTCGCTTCTTTCATCATCCCTAACCTAGAAATGTCTGCAGGAATTCGACTTCTTCGATTCCCAATGATGATAATTGCCTCTTTATTTGGTGTCATTGGAATTATGGTTGGGATGGCAATCATTATTATTCATATACTTTCTATGGAATCTCTTGGTGTTCCTTATGGTAGTCCTTTTTCTCCGTTATTTGCTTCAGATTTAAAAGATATTCTTGTACGTTTACCATGGAAAATAATGAAGAAACGCCCACTATCCCTTAACTTAAAACAAGAGAATCGGCAAAGCGATATAGAAGGAACGGAGGAAGATAAGTGACAAAGCGTACAAAGAGGGAGATTAGTTTATTTCAATACATTTTAACGATTAGTGGTGTTCAAGTAGGATTCGGTGTACTTACACTGCCACGTGAAGTTGCACAAGGGGCGAATACAGATGGCTGGATGTCTATTATTATTGGATGCGCTATCACTACTTTTGTCAGTCTATGCATTGTAAAAATCATGGAAAAGCATCCTGGATATACTTTACTTGATGTACTGACTCGTTATCTGGGGAAATGGCTAGGAAGAGTAGGAATGATTTTTTGGATTTTATATGCTGTCCTTGCAGCTATTTCCTTAATTTTTTCCCTCTTATACGTTATTCACATTTGGATTTTACCTAGAACTCCAATGTTTTTAATTATGATTTTACTATCTATTCCAATGTTGATGCTCGCATGTAAAGGCGTTCTTATTATAAGTCGCTACGCTGTTTTCACTGTATTTTTCACACTGTGGATGCCTTTTCTATTGTTTATTCCGCTTAAAGATGGGCATTGGATTTATCTTCTTCCTCTTCTTAAAGAAGGCTGGATACCAGTTTTAAACACAGTAAAATCAACTATCATTGCGTTTCTCGGATTTGAGTTTGCATTTGTCCTTTATCCTTATCTCAGTAATAAATCATCTGCAAAAAAAGGAATTGTTCTTGCGAATTTGATTACGCTATTTATTTATCTTCAAGTCACGTTTGTCTCTTTTGTTTATTTTAGTCCAGACGGTATAACAAAGTTTTTATGGCCTACTCTTTCTCTTGTTACCCCATTTCACTTTTCATTTCTTGAACGGTTTGAAATTATCTTTTTATCTTTTTATCTCTTCATTATTTTTGATTCTTGCATTCCTTACATTTTTACTGCTTCAGATGGAATCAATCAATTACTTAACAAAAAAGGGAGTTCCTTACCTATTTGGTTTTTATTATTCGGGTGTATTGTTGTCTTATTCTTTTATATCCCTTCCTCTTACCAAATAAGTGCTTTGCGAGACTTTTGGGGAACTGCCAGTTATTTTATCGTTTTTCTATTCCCAGTCGTATTTCTCTTATACATGACACTTTATCAGCATTGGAAAAGGAGAAGAGTTTAAATGAGGCGCTTTATTCATTTCACTATACTTTACTTTCTCATAACCTTTTTAACAGGCTGTGGAGATCGACTCGACTTAGAAAAACAATCGATTTCATTAATTTACGGCTTTGACGCAAAAGCAAAAGGAAAATTAATTGTGTACCACGTAAACCCTATTTTTAATGAAGACGTAGAAAAAAAGTACGAAACACATGAAGCGAAAGTACGTACACCTCGAGAAGCAAAAGCAACGTTTAATAGTTCAAGTGGCGGTTTAGTATCTACAGAAAAGTTACAGCTCATTTTATTTAGCACAAATTTTTTAAAACAAGAAGGGGCTATGCCTTACCTTGATGTTTGGTATCGTGATCCTAAAAACACTGGAAACATGCGTATGGTTGCAGTAGACGGTCCCATTTCTTCCGTTATATATAATAACTTTAAAGATAAGCCTGCCCTTCCCGAGTATTTAACAGATTTAATTAATACGAACAAACTGTACAATCGGACCGTTTTTACGACATTCCATGAATTTCACAGGCAAACTTTTAATAAAGGTATCACACCTGCTATTTCAGAAATAAAAAAAGGTAAAAAAGATGTTATCGTTACCGGTTCCGCGCTATTAACTTCTCGCGGAATTTATAAAATGTCATTAAATCGTTATGAAAGCGCCCTTCTTCTTTTGTTACAAAAGAAAGCGAATACACCGGTTTCGCTTACATTGAAAATCCCTTCTACTTCAGTTGAAAGTAATAGTGATTTAAAAGATACCGATGGCGGCGATTTCGTAACAATAAATGTTCTTAGCATGAATCGTGATATCCATACAGACTATAGCGATAACCACTTCAAATTTAATGTTAAAATGGATTTAAAAATTGCTGTATCTGAACTTACATTCAACATGGATATAGACAAAGATAGAAAGAAATTAACTTCTCTTATTACAAAACAACTAAACAAAGATTTGAACGATTTAATCCACAACATTCAAAAACAAAAACTTGATCCATTCGGATTTGGTGATTATGCGAGAGCATTTCAATATGAAGAATGGAAAAAAGTTGACGACGATTGGCCGAGTGCCTTTTCAAAAGCTAACGTGAAAGTAGCACCTACTATTAAAATTTTAGAAAATGGGATTATTAAATAGCAAAACACGCTACTTGTTCTTATACGTTTAAAGAACAAGTAGCGTGTTATCATTTTTATTTTGAAAATTCCTGTATAGTTACGCTTCTGTTTCCGGTTCTTCGTTTTCCGCTTGTTCCAATCTTTGCTGCTCCGCAAGTTCAGCTGAAATCATTCCATAATAAATTTCTGGATACAATCCAAATATTTGATATACACTTCCTAAAAACGGCATCAGAATCCCTCTTTTCTAAAGTTGTATTGCCACTTTTAAGGATTCCCTTTTCATTCATTATACATTCGTTTTTGGCGTTTCTTCTTCATCATGAACGCTTAATAAATTTTGCCATTTTTTATAAGGCGCACTATTTGGATCTACGTATCCTTTCGCGTACGAACGATCCCACAATTGTTTAATAAACATTTCTTTCTCTTTCTTCGCAACCATATCCGCACCTGTACCGTAATAGTTTTGGAAATATAACTCAATTTCATCAAGGAATAGCCTTAATAATTCATCAGAAGTTTCCTCTAACGTTGGATCATATTTCGCTTCACGGTCATACATTAAAATCATATCTAAAATATTATGGACATGCTCTTTACGTAGCCATCTAATATCTTGAGCACCTAATACAAATGGATGTGTATATAAATGTCCACCTTGTATCATCGCCTTTTCTTGTTCTTCTTCAAATCTGGACAAGATGTTTTCATAAATAAATGGGTTATGAAGCAATGCTCTGTGTAATTTATAACTTTCGCTTGAAATATTTTTCCCCATCGACTGAATTAAGAAGCTACGTCCAACGCCGTTATATTGATACACGAACTGGCCATCAACAGCAACTAAACTTATCCAGCGATACATATACGCGTATAGAAGAGCTCGATTACATTTATCATAATCTAACTTCGTTTGCGTTGCATTTAAGTCTGGCATGAATGCCGGTAAGTGCCAATACTTATCTAAATGCGGCGTTAAACTAGATTTTTTACTATTCAACTTATTTACTCGGCGATAGTACGACTGAAAATAATCACCTTTATCATTCATAAATCCATTTGCAATATGTCCAGACGAAAGCTTAGGAAAGTCTTGCAATGACAAACCGTAATGCGCACGATAACAAATGACCTCAAATGGTGAAAAAGCTTCATGTACTGTATCTTTTTCTTTAAACATTTCTTGAATTAATTCCTCTTGCAGTTCTTTCTTTAAAGATGGATGTATACCCCAATATTGTAATTCCCTATGATGAGAAACTTTCGGCACAAATGGACTTGCTAAATGGAACAAGTCTTCAATTTTTTCACGAACATATTCATCACGATCACGCTTCTTATAATCCGCTTCTTTTCTTAATGCTTCAACGATGTTCAGCTCTAATTTATCGCGATAGCGTATTTGTAATTCATCGTAACAATAGCTTAGTATGTGCTCACGATAAAAGTCTTCTACCTTTTTCGATTGAATCTCTTCTGTTTTCGCATCCCGGCAATATTCCCCGTATAAGCTCATATAAATTTCCGCACATATATCTTTCGGTAATACACCTAAATTTAAATGTTGTTGCATATCTTGCCATATCTTTTCTTGTAACTTCTCTTCAGCTAATACGTATACATTCGTTGGGTTTGTTTTCCCTTCAAATTCCTTGCTTCGTTTTTGAATTTCGAATAATAAATTTTCACGTGTTTCATGTAGATTATCAAAAAATCTTTCCCAATATTGAATCATTTTATTAACTGCTTGATATAGCGATTGATACACGAGTTCTAATAGCATTTCTTTACGGTATTCGTTTAATTTGTGTACGTACTGCGTTACAATATCTTCAAATTCCTTTTTAAATAAACGCTGCTGGTTATTAATCATTTTTCCAAACCAACCTTGTTGTTGCGCAATTTCTACTCGGCGTACAGCTGTTACCGTTCCATCAATGTTACTCACATTAAATTTCTTATCGTAGTTTTGAATTAAATTACGCTTTTGTTCATTATTTTCATGTAAACGATTCATTTTCTCTACTAACTGCTTTCGAATTTCATACAACATAAAACGAGCTGCTACTGGATGAACAGAGTCCGTTTTCTTTAAAAACCATGTATTTAGTTGATATGACTGTCCTTCAGAACCACTTGGTGAAAAACGGTCTGATTCAATCATGTCATATAAAAGTGTCGTTACATGTTCATGTACACGGCTCGGAATCGCATACGCATATAAACGAACCGCATGATCGACCCTTGCTACTTCACCTTTCATTTGTTCCATCATTTTCAGTTTCGCAGCCGAAATTTTACACTCATGCTGCAGACGATTTAATTCCTCGTCTTTTTGCACCGTACGCTGTACATAGCTTTCTACAGCTTCTAAAAACAGTTTAGATTTCGCAACACCGACCTTACCACCCTCTGCTCCTTCACGCGTTTCGTTATACATTTGTCTATAGAAAATATGAGCCTGCTCTGGACGAGTAGCAAGATGTTCTAAATCTTCTAAATAACTCTTCCCACGCTCTGGCTTTTCACGCTGCATACCACGTTTTACATCTTGATCGTATCTTTGTTTCTTTTCTTGAAACAGTTGATCTAAATGAAGCCACGATTCATCTAAACCTTGCACAGCCCATTTTAAAGCACAATATTTTAACACGTGCTCATACGGATAAATAATCTTTGCTGTTCCTGCCCCGCAATATCGCCCTTTTCCGCTTGATTCTGCCAATTGCTGAATTTGATTATCTTCCTGTGCAAAGTGATTTGCAGACATCGGACTAAATAACTGTAAATAAATCGTATTTGCCATTTGCTCCATATAATCTGATAAATTGTGCAGATGGTGTCCATGTAAATTTTCGTAATCGTATAAGAAACAATAATTGTACGGTAAATGATGTTGTTTAATTGTATGATTCGTTCTCCCATCCTCATCTACTTGATCCGGTCGATACTCTAATTCAATCGTAACCCCGCCGCGTTTTGATAATTCTCCAGTAGAACCGAGCGTAATGGCATGTAATTCTTTTAACGAGGCATAGCCATTTGCTTGCACCGTTTCAAACTCTTTCGCACTAACCGTTCTCGTCTTCACTAACACATCCGGCATTAGAAACGCACCACGTATTAAAATGTTGTGATGCTGCAGTTTTTTTCGAAGCATTTCACGTAAATATAATGCAATTTGTAGAAACATCCCTGAACCTGTTCCGCCCGCTAGTGATGTTACGATAATGACACGCACTCCATATTCCGTTTGATCGCTTGTAACCGGAAAAATCTTCTCAATTTCTTGCCAAAAGGAGGTTAATTTATCTTCTTTCATCGCAGCACGTAACGCTAAACGAGAAATAACGCGTAACTGTCCTGCCCCTTCTGTCAGTGGTTTATCAAGTATAGTCGGGTCCATTGGAAACCACTCTGGAATCGTTGGATCTCCTGCAATATACTCCCTAGGCGTTTTGCTCGAACTCGTTTGCGTCTTAAACTTTCGAATATGATCAAATTTACTCAATGTATTCACATCTGTATCAAATACGTGCATTGCTACTTTTTTTCGGCGCTCCTCAGGCAGCCTTTCATATATTTGATGTGTCACAGTACTACCGATTCCACCTAAGCCAATTAATATCGTTGGAACTTGTAACGTCATGTGAATCACCTTCCTATTCTTGCTTGTTTGAAAAAAGGAGGGAGAGAAAGCAAAAAACCTCCCTCTTCACCCTATCTACTATTCACACTCGTACCTATAAATTTCTTTACCGTATCCTCTATCAATTACTAAAAGTTCATTTGGATACAGCGTCTTATGTTCCATTCCAACCTCATCCTCTGTTATAAACATCCCATCAATAATCATTCCTACTACTTGTGACTCTTTCGCTACAAATATCGATTTTGATCCTTTCTTTGCTATAAACGTAACGGATTGCACTGTCTTCCTTTCCGCTCTAAACGGAATGCCAAAATAATGTTTCCACCATTTATTTTTAAGTAATTCTGGCTCAGATTGATATAACCAATCTTTCGCTACTTCTTGATCCCATTCGTAATACAATAATGCTTTCCGGTGAAATCTTGGACGGACAATCCATCCTAAAACGATTATCCCTACTATTAACAGTAATACAGTGATAGGAATAACAAACTTAAAAACAAGCGCATATTTTTCATAAAACGGTGCATTTTGAATATGGAGTGTTATGTCTTTCTTTACTTCTTGTAATTTTGAATCCTGCACTACGATGGTAGCTTCTACGGTGCCTGTATCTGTAAAATTGAACGTGTCGGAGTAATGAGGTCGAGGATAAATATGAATTTGATTACCATGTTGTTTTATTTCATAGTTGATTGATTGTTTAGATGTGACACCAGTAGATTTTAATAGTTTTTTTACAGCCTCTTCTGTCATCGGCTTATCATCTAACTGTGGTTGTATAATAAATGGTTTACTATTCTCTAAATTCGTTACTTTTTCTTCATAATCTTTCGTGACAGTTTGAAGTGATAATTTAGGCTTTTTCGTTGTTTCGATTTTAAATTCTTTCGTCTGTCTGTAAAATCCCTTTATGTTCATATGAACTTTCCCGCGTACTAATCCTTTAGTAAGCTTCGTTTCGTAATAAAATACATGTCTTTTATCGTCCCACTTCATCGCATATTGCTTCCCGTCTATTTCTACTTCTGCCTGAAAGTAAGAAGACTGAACTGGCAATTCAGTAGGTGTTGCTTCAATAACAGCTGTCACACCTTCATACATTTCCTCAACATTTTTTCTATCCTTATCCTCTTTGTCATAAGTGGAAACAGTATAATTAAGCGCCGGTTCGACTAGTACTTGTAACCCTTCTTTCTCAATATCTCGGTCCACTTCTATCGTATAAGTTCCTGGTTTAATAACTTCCTCATTTTCCGTACTTATATGAACTATATTTCCGAACAATTTTGCTTCGCCTGGTGCATGTATGGAAAAAGAAGATTGTAATTGTAATGGTTTAGAAATTTGTGTGACCTGATAATTAGACAAAGAAGGCGATTGTCGTACAAGCGTCATACGCTTTAACGGAAATGGTGTTGTAATCTCTACTTTCTTTCCTACTACTTTCGTTTTTACAATTGATTCAACAGAGGAGAACGGATCACGATTTGCGACTAATGCCGCCACTTGATTGACGCTTTTTACAATACCATCCTCTCCACTAGATGGCATCGTAACTCCGTTGAGCTCTTTCTTCCATATTTCTTTAAACGTATTTAGTTGTGCTTTTTCTTGTTGCCCTAAATCCTCTTCCATCGTAATTAAAATTGGATGTAGCGATATCTTTTTTGCATCCATATCCTTCTTAAACTGTGCTAACTTCTGTGTAATTTGTTCTTTTCCGCCAACCTTATCTTTCTCTAAATCATTAAATGCCCCGTCAGTTAAGACAATAAGCCAAAATTCACGTTTTCCATCTATATCTGCTTCCTTTTTTATAGATTGCATCGCCGTTTCGACTGCGCTAAACGGAGTATTTAAATACGTTTTCCATGCTCCAATTCCCTCAATTTCCGTTTGTCTCTTATCCTTCGTTAACGAAATGTTTAATGGATCATTCGGCTTGCTCATTGGAACGTAAGAAAATGTATCTTTTTCATCTAATAGCGCAACTAAACTTTGCAAAGCGTAATTGGCATATTTCCAGCGATCGTTATTTCTCATGCTGCCAGAATCATCATATACAAGTGAAACGACCCTTTCCTTTGCCTCCTCTCCTTTTGCAAAAGTCCAAAAAGGATGTAACCATATAAATAGAAACAACATGAATGTGGCACAAATTCGAATTTTCATGATGAGGCTTCGCCACCTTTGTAGACAAATTCCTATGTTTAAATTTATGAGAGGATACAAGATATATGACTTGTATTTTAGGACAACTAGCGCAGCATAACTTTATTATGTAAACAGTTATAAAAACTGAATATGATTCCTTCTAGCGTTTTCTATCCGATACTATAAGTAAAAAAGCCTGTTTAAGCTCTACACTTAAAACAGACTTTTCCTACTTTTTATTTTAAAAACACATAACAAAAAGTTTGATTTTTGACTTAACACATCACTTCAATTGTAAATCCACCAGGTGCTTCCACGTCAACTCCCCCCACTGAGATAAAGCCTTTCAGTAGGGGCTTGAGTTCGAACACTAGGTCTTTTCGTCTATCGCTAGACAGTTTGACGCTCTAGCATTCATGCTACCCTACGGTAACACCCCAAGTATGTTTTTGGTTGGTACTGACAAAGAACGATTGTTTTCCCACTTGCACCACCCTTTCGAAAAAGAGCAGTTCTCCCTTGTGGAAGAAGCCACCACTCAGATGACTCCGGCGTGTGCTACAAGCCCCGACAAGTCGCGTACACATGGATGGTTGACGCACCCACTAAGCTATGCGCGAAGTAACAGCCTTACGTTTTTTCACTTCTAATAGAATCGGCGTTTTCACTTTCAGATTGTCATCCAATTCTACAACTCCTGATTTTTTCAATATATTCAGCGCACCATTAATATCAGCATGGATACATGTTCCTGCTTTACTTTGATACAGACCACGCGTAATTCGTTTGCCACTAAAGCGATACTGCGTCTTATCATCCTTAGACCAAACCGGAACCGGATCTTTATCAAGAAAACTAGCTTTTGAAGTATAGCTTTCTTCTTGTTTAAAAAAGCGAATGCCTTCTTTTACACATTTATTCTCAATCGCTGCAATCAATTTCTGAAATGGGATTTGAACAAACTTTTGATTATTCTTTTTCCCCATATGAGATTTTTGTTTCCAACCAGCGTTATACCCTATAACAATCGTATCTATATCGAATTCTTTCACTTTTTTGAACAATAGGCCCACAGTTTGTGCAATGTAACCGTTTATTTGTCTTTCTCGTTTATGCCAAAGTGCAGCGATTTTATTCGTTACAATACGTTTTGCAATTCCATTGTCCATATTTTTCTGTTGGAGGTTACATATCATTTTGTTGAAGTACTGGTTTATGGATTTTAGTTTTTTTCCATCAATTAAGAAGGCATCACCTGTATTGGTTACGCAACTTATTAATCTGTCTACACCTAAATCGCAACTCAAAGCGTTACTCGTAGTCGTGGGTTGTTTATTCATTTGAGAAACGTGCATTTCATATGTATAATGCACCTCAAAGAACCGACCTTTTTGCTTCGGTACAATCTCAATGTAGGAGATGTTTTTATTTCTTAAATTTTTTGGCATACGTATTTTAATAGAACCGAATTTTTTTCTAAATGCAACATTCATCGGAATCATCCAATACCCGTTCTCATCCACTTTTGGCACTTGATAGATTTCAATAATTCGTTTGTCAGTGGAACGAGAATAATTCGGAAACTTCGGACGACCTGTGAACTTCTCGGGATTTTTCTTCCACTGTTCCAATGCCTTAAAAAAGCTCTTCCCTTCTGTAAATAAGGCTCTACGAATCGCTTGAACAGAGTTTGATTGAATGCCCGAGTAGTTCATATCATTTTGCATGGCAGTGTCCACTTCTTTGACAGTAGCCATCCTGTTATGATTCAAGTAACTTTGTTTCATCGTGTACAATCCAACATTTCGCAACGCTTTTGAACTATGCGACATACGCTGAAGTAAACGAAATTCTTTTGCAGTCAGACAAGCTCGTCCGATATTCTGTTTCTGCGTGAATCGTTGCATCGTTTCTCTTTTCTTTTGTTTCCGTAATACTTTCACTGCTTTCTTTCTAGCCATTGTTTTCACCACCTTTCTTAGAAGGAGTATTAAAATTATTTTTGACAAATTAATATTTAGAAAGAAATGGAACAAGTAGCGGAATGAGAATCATTATCTAATTTCGTTGTCTTACAATCTATTTCCTCTTTATCTACATGATATCGTAAGAAAAAAAGAAACAAACATTCGTCCTCAAATATTATTATGAGCGAAACAAAAGAGTTCAGCCTACCTGCTGACGGCAATTCATCTCCACCTGAATTGTTGGGTTTCACCCGTAACACAAATCAGATGGAGTCTTCTTTCCGAAAGGATAAACCCATCATTATCACGCATAACTGCAAAGCCATTTCCCCTTGTTCCGCTACAAGTTAAACCAAAATACTTTTCTAAAAACTCTCTTGCAGCTACTACATCTGCAACTGTTAAATTAAGATGTTTAATTCCCAACCCATCACCTTCTTTTTTAATTTTCTAATATTTTATCATATAAAGTGAAACTTTAATCAGTGAGGATTTTGTTCATCCCCACTGATTATTAGTTGAACCAATCGGGCTTTTACGGGCAGTTAATCCTCTACCTAACTTCTTTGCTTCCGCTGAATTTTGAGGTGAGGGTCTTACTGCCCGTTAATGCGGGACAATTAAAAAACACGCCTTTCACAGCGTGTTTCATTGTTTTACATACACTTCAACAATCGGATTGTCTTTATGATCCGCATGCAAGCGTATATTCTCCTCACTTGTACTATAAATGCTAGCTAATAACATAATCGTTAACACATTAGGAGTTTTTGCATCGCTCCCGTATTTCCTTTCTAGCGCTTCCTTATATTCAAAATCCAAGTCCCCTTGCACATATGTATATATTTCAAAGCCATCTTCTAAATTGCAAACTACTGTATCAATAATATCTGCCCCTACTTGCTTCTTCATTTCCTCTCGCAATGCTTCAATAAACTCTTCCCACGGTACTTCGTATGTCTGAAACTGATCTGTAGATTTCATGCCTTTTCCTCCTTATCTATCCTCTTCCTATATTTCCCCTTTCCTATAACAATTATGATAGTTAGGGCATTCGTACAAGCCGCACTTGTCCCCTTTACATATCGTATTACTGTAATGGGGAAGGAGGAATGAATATGCATAGACAAAAATGCTATGATACGTGCCGACGTTATTTCGGTAAAGTCGTTCGCATTGAAGATCGTGATGGTCGCATTCATTTAGGCAAAATAATTGATGTGTCAAAAAACTCTGTTTGGATTGAGCCAGTGCAACAGCACTCATCTTTTGATACTGGATTCGGATACTACGACGCATATGCGAACGGTGGTTGTGATCTTTGCGGCGGCCTTAGCAGGTGTGACAGTTGTGGATTTGGATGTGGTGGTGGATTCAGTAGCTGCGGTTGTGGTGGTCGTGGTTGCAGTAATTGTGGTTGCGGCGGCTGGGGTGGCGGCGGTTGTGGCTGGGGTGTTGAACTCGGATTTGGTTTCATCTTCGGAATTACATTAGCTGCATTATTTTTCATTTAACATAAGTAAAGAGTTGACTATCTTTAGCCAACTCTTTTTCTTTATTTTTCACATATAAAAATACGATGACCTAAAATGTGTTGGTACATAAGTCGTACATTTTCATGCTGTACCCATGCCTCATATAACTCATTGGGAATAAATTGTGATACATTCCATTCCGGCTCTTCTATATAGCCAGAAATCGTTTCGGCAATTGTGCCACCGCCAGCAATTGTAACCCGCTTAAAGTTTGCTTTCTGAAATAATTGTATCCACTCATTCTCAGTTAATAGTTCTTTCATGCCATATAATTGAGCGATTTTTTCTTCCTCTTTCCTCCCAATGTGGGCATTAATAATCATTTCAATTACAACTAACTTTCCGTCCTTCTGTAATACACGATAGCACTCCGATATAACCCTTTCTTTCTCTGTAAAAGCAAGTATTGATTCTCCGAGTATGAATTCAAATGATTCATGCAAACAAGGTAATTGCTCTGCCTTTCCTTCAATTAATTGAATGTCTATTCCTTCAAACGACCATCTATCTTTCGCCTTTTGAATCATAATCTCATTCTGTTCAACCGCCGTTACTTTATAACCATATTCTTTTGTCATATACGCTGCTGTTTTCCCCGTACCGCAGCCTATCTCAAGGACGTTAGCTCCATATCTAAAAGGCAATTGTGTTAACAATTGTTTTGTTAACGTAAAACCGCCAGGATGAGCACTCCCTATTCCGTAATAAGCTAAGAAATCGATGTATGTGTTTCGTTTCATGGGATTCTCCTTTAAATTTTCTATAATACATATATTCCTCCAGAAAAAAAGTGTGCACAGAAAAAAAGCATTTCCAAGTGCTATACCGCAACTTAAAAATGCTCTTATCTTTTTTATTTCTCTTCTACATACGCCCATTTGAAACTATATTCTGGACTAATATTGTGTTTCACGATTCCCTTTATATTTGGTTTCATTACATATGATCTAGCATTTTGATATAAAGGTACGAGAGCTACATCATCTTCAAGTAATATTTTTTCAGCCTTTCCTAACTCTGTCCAACGTTTTTTTGCGTCAGCCATCCATTCTGTCTTACTTTTATTAATAATGTCATCATATTTTGAATTTGAGTAGCTCATCTGGTTTTGCGAATTTTGTGTCTCAAACATATCAAGATATGTCATCGGATCCGCATAATCTGGATTCCAGCCACCATATGAAAAATCATAATCTTGGTCTGATTCTAATTTTAGTTTTTGCTTAAATGGTTGCAGTTTAATATTTACCGTCACGCCTTTTAGGTTTTTTTCAACTTGGTCTTTTACATACTCCCCAACTTTTTTCGCATTACCAGTATCATAATTTAACAGTTCAATCGTTACTTGATCTTTTCCAAGTTCTTTTTTCGCTTCTTCCCAAGCTGCCGCTGCCTTTTTGGAATCTTGTTTTAAACCATTCTTGAACGTTTCTGCGAAATCTTTACCGTCTGGCCCACTCGCCAAACCTTTTGCTACTAAATAATCCACTGGTTTTGAACCATCATTTAAAATAACATTCGTTAAAGCTTTCTTATCAATTGATAATGCAATTGCTTCACGTAATTTTTTACTCTTTAACGGTGTATCTTGCCCGCCACGTTTTTGATTTAGACGTAAGTAAAACGTACTTGTTTCCGAATATGCGCCAAACTCTTCTTTATTATTTCTATACTTATCAACAAATTCACCTGATAAAAGCGCGAAATCAATCGCACCTGTATCGTATAAATTTACTCTAGTAGCTGGTTCTTTTACTACACTATAATTAATTTCTTCTAGTTTTACAGTCTTTTTGTCCCAATACTGCTCATTTTTCTTTAATTTCCAGCCTTGCTCATGCTTCCAATCAGTAAGTACAAATGGACCATTATAAAGTGTTGTATCAGACTCTAAACCAAATTTATTCCCTTTTTCTTTCACGAACTTTTCATTTAATGGATAGTATGACGCAAATGCCATTAAGTTCAAGAAATATGGTACTGGTCTTTCTAGTTCCACTTCAAGCGTATACTCATCTACCGCTTTTACACCTAATGTAGAAACTTCTGCTTTCCCTTGATTAATCGCTTCTGCATTTTTAAGATAGTAAGCGATAAATGCATATTCAGCAGCTGTTTTTGGATCTACTAGACGTTGCCATGCAAATACGAAATCTTTCGCTGTTACAGCATCGCCGTTTGACCACTTTGCATCTTTCCGTAATTTAAATGTATATTTTTTACCATCCTCACTTTTTGTGCTAGATTCTGCTACAGCTGGGATTGGCTTATTATCTTTATCAAGGCGATATAAACCTTCCATTGTGTTTCCTAAAATTTGCGCACCAAGTGTATCTGTACTTTTTGAAGTATCCATTGTCGGAATTTCATTCGTTTCTGTACGATTTAGCACTTGCTTGGCCGCATATTTAATATCAGTTTTCTTCTCTTCCCCACCATTATTAGACGTTGTAGTCGGTTTCTTCTCCCCACCAGAAGATCCAGAACATGCTGTTAAAGCCATACTCATTGCCAAAACTGGTGCTACAACTGCCGTGAATTTTTTCATCTTTTTCTTCATTCTTATACCCTCCCCAATTATATGTAAGAAACTAACTTTGAGAGATTTTCTATGAACTTAGTTATTAATATCGTTTCACTAATTAACATCCTGTTAATTATCCTCATTTTTGAAGTTTCACTTATTTTATTTTTATAGTAACTAAGTATTTTACTATTACTACTATACGAATTCTCCCCCATCTACTATATGTCAGTACTACTTTTCTTATTCTTCTCTATTTAATTTAATAGAAAAAGAGCGTGTTAAAGGTAATTATCTTTTAACACGCTCTTTTTTATTATTTGCCTTCCGTTACATAAGCCCACTTAAAGCTATACTCTGGACTAATGTTATGTTTCACAATGCCTTTTATATTCGGTTTCATTACATATGCTCTACCTGTTTGATATAAAGGTACCATCCCTGCATCTTCTTCAAGTAATAATTTTTCTGCTTTACCTAACGTCTCCCAACGTTTCTTCGCATCAGACATTAACTCATTACCTGCTTTTTTCACCATTTCATCATATTTCGGATTCGAATAACTCATTTGGTTATATGGGCTCTTCGATTCAAACATATCAATAAATGTCATTGGATCCGAATAATCTGGGCTCCAACCTGCAAATGAAATTTCATAATCTTGTGCTGATTCTAATTTTAGTTTTTGTTTGAACGGCTGAATTTTCGTATTAACCGTTACACCCTTTAAGTTTTTCTCAATTTGATCTTTAAAGTAGTCAGCAATTTTTTTCGCTGTTCCATCATCATAGCTTAGTAATTCAATTGTCACTTGATCTTTTCCAAGTTCTTTTTTAGCTGCTTCCCAAGCTGCTGCACCTTTTTTCGGATCATATTTCAGACCATTTTTAAATGTATCTTGGTAATCTTTACCGTCTGGTCCTGTCGCAAGCCCTTTTGGTACTAATTGATCTGTTGCTTTTGAACCGTTATTTAAAATAACGTTTGCTAAACCTTTTTTATCAATTGATAATGCGATTGCTTCACGTAGTTTTTTGCTCTTTAACGGTGTATCTTGTCCATTACGTTTTTGATTTAAACGTAAGAAGAATGTACTTGCTTCTGAATATTCACCATACTCTTCTTTATTCGATTTATATTTATCAACGAATTCCCCTGATAATAGTGTGAAATCAATTGATCCTGTATCATATAAGTTTACTTTCGTCGCAACTTCTTTTACTACACTATAGTTAATTTCTTCTAATTTCACAGTTTTATTATCCCAGTACTTATCATTTTTCTTTAGCTGCCATCCTTGTTCATGTTTCCATGAAGCCATAACGAACGGTCCGTTATACAACGTTGTATCTGCTTCTAAACCGAACTTATCTCCTTTTTCTTTTACGAACTTTTCATTTAAAGGATAGTACGATGGGAATGCCATTAAATTCAAGAAATATGGCACTGGTTTTTCTAATTCTACTTCTAGCGTATAATCATCTACCGCTTTTGCCCCTAAATCTGTTAGTGGCTTTTCACCTTTATTAATTGCCTCTGCGTTTTTAATATAGTAAGCGATAAACGCATATTCTGCCGCTGTATTTTTATCAAGTAAGCGTTGCCATGCGTATACGAAATCTTTCGCTGTTACAGGATCACCGTTTGACCATTTTGCATCTTTACGTAGTTTAAATGTATATTTTTTGCCATCCTCGCTTTTCGTACTAGATTCTGCTGCAGCTGGGATCGGCTTATTATCTTTATCTAATCGATATAAACCTTCCATTGTGTTCCCTAAAATTTGAGAACCTAATGTATCAGTAGATTTCGAAACATCCATCGTCGGAATCTCTTGATTCTCTGTACGATTTAACACTTGTTTCGCTGCGTATTTAATTTCAGATTTTTTCTCTTCCCCACCACCGCTAGACGTCGTAGTTGATTTCTTCTCCCCACCAGATCCAGAACAAGCTGTCAACGCCATACTCATCGCTAAAACTGGCGCCACAACCGCCGTGAACTTTTTCATCTTTTTCTTCATTTTTGTACCCTCCCCAATTATATGTACGAAACTAATTTTGATAGATTTTCTAATAACTAGTTATCAGAAAATTCTTATTAATTAATATTCTACTAACTTTTCGGATTTTGTAAAGTTATTTTTAAAATATTCTAAAAATTATTTTTTTGTGATAGTAACGAGTATTCTTTACAATTATCACGATACAAGTTCTTTCTTACATCTATCTATCTATTTATTTACATGTATTCTCATAATAAAAGAGCATTCCAAAAGTAAATCGTCTACTTTTAGAATGCTCTATCATTTTATCTTTCTATTGTGGACAACAAGGTTCTCACTACAAAATAAGCTAAGAAACCTATATACATCCACTTAAATATAGCCTCACTGCTTAAAAATTATTTTCCATCTTTTTCAGTCATGTACGCCCACTTGAAGCTATACTCTGGGCTAATGTTATGGTGAACGATGCCTTTTGCATTTGGTTTTTGAACGTATGCATCACCACGTTGGTATAAAGGTACAAGTGCTACATCTTGCTCAAGAAGTAATTTCTCAGCTTTTCCTAGCTCTTCCCAACGTTTCTTCGCATCACCCATTAATTCTCCGCCAGCTTTTTTGATCATATCATCATACTTCGGATCAGCGAAGCTCATTTGGTTATGAGAATGATTAGACTGGAACATATCTAAGAATGTCATTGGGTCAGCGTAGTCAGGTCCCCAACCAGCATATGATAAATCATAATCTTGCTCTGTTTCTAATTTCAGCTTTTGTTTGAATGGCTGAAGTTTAATATTAACAGTTACACCTTTTAAGTTTTTCTCAATTTGATCTTTTACATATTCCCCAACTTTTTTCGCATTACCAGTGTCATAGTTTAATAGCTCAATTGTAACTTGGTCTTTTCCAAGCTCTTTTTTCGCTTCTTCCCATGCAGCTGCTGCTTTTTTCGCATCTGGTTTAATACCATTTTTAAATGTTTCTTGGAAGTCTTTACCGTCTGGTCCAGTTGCTAATCCTTTCGGTACTAAGAAGTCCGCAGGCTTAGATCCATCATTTAAAATAACATTTGATAAATTCTTTTTATCAATTGATAATGCAATTGCTTCACGTAATTTTTGGCTCTTTAACGGTGTATCTTGCCCGCCACGTTTTTGGTTCATACGTAAGAAGTAAGTACTTACTTGTGAGTATGTGCCAAACTCTTCTTTATTGTTTCTATACTTATCAACGAATTCACCTGATAGAAGCGCAAAATCAATTGCATTTGTATCATATAAGTTTACTCTTGTCGCTACTTCTTTTACTACACTATAGTTAATTTCGTCTAGTTTTACAGTCTTTTTATCCCAATATTGATCGTTTTTCTTTAGTTTCCAGCCTTGCTCATGCTTCCAATCAGTAAGAACGAACGGTCCGTTATATACTGTCGTATCAGACTCTAAACCGAATTTATCCCCTTTTTCTTTTACGAATTTCTCATTTAACGGATAGTACGATGGGAATGCTACTAAGTTTAAGAAATATGGTACTGCTTGTTCTAATTCAACTTCTAAAGTAAGATCGTCTACTGCCTTTACTCCTAGTTCTGTTACAGGTTTTTCACCTTTATTAACAGCTTCTGCATTTTTAATTGGGAATGCGATAAATGCATACTCAGCAGCTGTTTTTGGATCTAATAGACGTTGCCAAGCATATACGAAATCTTTTGCTGTTACAGGATCACCATTTGACCATTTTGCATCTTTACGTAATTTGAATGTATATTTTTTACCATCCTCACTCTTCGTACTTGATTCCGCAGCAGCTGGGATTGGTTTGTTATCTTTATCTAATCGATATAAACCTTCCATTGTGTTCCCTAAAATTTGAGAACCTAATGTATCTGTATTTTTAGAAGTATCCATTGTTGGAATCTCATTTGTTTCTGTACGGTTTAGCACTTGTTTCGCTGCTAATTTTTCTTCTGATTTGCTATCTCCGCCAGAGCTAGAATTTGTGCTTGTCTTCTTATCTCCGCCTGATGTAGAACATGCTGTTAGTGCCATACTCATTGCTAAAACTGGTGCTACAACTGCTGTTAGTTTTTTCATTTTTTTCTTTTTCACTTTCTGTACCCTCCCTAATTCTTAACGCTCTCATTTAAGAATTTTCTGATAATTCTGTTTTTCTTTATATATTTATCAGAAGATTCTTATTAACTATTATTCTACTAATTTTTCGAGTTTTGTAAAGTGTTATTATTGAAAATTTTTAAAAAATTATTTTTTTACAGTAATATTCATAAAAATTCCATAATTCTTTAAAACACTATACCTAATTGAATTCTATGTATTGATTTAATAGTCTTTATATCCTTTCACTATAAAACACTTGTAAATTATTGTTAATAAATAATGTATATCGTAACAAACCTCTTTTCTACAAAAATAAAAAAGTCAGCAAAGCTGACTTTTTACCCGGCCATTTTTTCTCTTTTCATTTCCTCTACTACTTTCATATATTTCTCGTTATCAAATTCATTTTCACTTTTTGCAACAACTACAGTCGCAATACCGTTACCAATTAAATTAACGATAGCACGTGCTTCTGACATGAAACGATCTACACCAAGTAATAGCGCTAACCCTTCTAGTGGGATAACATTCATTGCTGACAAAGTAGAGGCTAATACAATAAATCCCCCGCCTGTTACTGCCGCTGCTCCTTTAGATGTAACTAATAAAATAGCTATTATAGTTAATTGTTGACCTAGTGAAAGGTCGACGTGAAAGACTTGCGCTAAAAATATAGTAGCCATGGATAAATAAATTGTTGTTCCATCTAAATTAAAAGAGTACCCCGTCGGAATGACTAAACCTACTACCGGCTTCGAACATCCGAAGTCTTCCATCTTTGTCATCATTCACGGCAATACTGATTCTGATGATGATGTCCCAAGAACAATAAGTAATTCTTCTTTAATATGCGCTAAATATTTCCACAAACTAAATTTGTAAAATTTACAAATGAAATTTAAAACAATAAAAACAAATAATGCCATTGTTGCATATACACAAATCATTAATTTACCAAGTGGAATAAGTGTACTTAAACCATATTTGCCAATTGTAAACGCCATTCCACCGAATGCTCCAACCGGTGCTAATTTCATTACAATTGATAAAATGTTAAAAAATACTTTCGATAATCTTTCAAAAAAGTCGATAACTGGTTGTCCATTTTTCCCTAGCATCGTTAACCCTGCACCGAATAAAATGGAGAAGAACAGAACTTGTAAAATGTCACCTTTCGCAAATGCTTCAAACATGTTAGACGGCACAATATGTAAAAAGAAATCCATCCATTTCATTTCTTGCCCGCTTTGTACATATTGTGAAACATCTCCGCCTTTTAGTTTCGAGGGATCTAATCCATCTCCTGGACGTACAACATTCGCTACGATGATACCAATAATTAAAGCCGCTGTTGTAACAATTTCAAAATATAATAGTGCCTTCCCACCAACACGACCTACCTTTTTCATACTTCCCATACTTGCAATACCAAGCACAATTGTTAAAAAGATAATCGGTGCAATAACCATTTTAATCATATTGATGAACGTTTCACCAATTGGCTTCATCTCTTGTCCAACACTCGGCCAAATTGCTCCTACTGCAATACCACAAATAATGGCCACAATAACTTGAAATGTTAAATTCTTTACGATTCTCATTTTTGATACTCCCCTGTTTCTTTCATTTCTCCCATACTATTTCAATAATTGCTAATGATATATTCTATGTAATAGCCCCCCTGTTATTTCACTTAAACTACAACTTTATGTTACACTATTATCTTAAATTCGAAAATAGTATATAACATTTGTGCATAAACGACATACTATTTAACGTAATAAAAAAGCAGACATTACATCTGCTTTAATTCTCCTCAATCTGCTTTTCACTTAATCCTAGATGTGTTCTAAGCGTATTGCTCAAACTCTGTAGATCTTTTTTATTAGGATTATAATAATATACACGTTGCCCATTTGGACCATTAGGTAAATATAAATCATCACCAGCTAATTGTATTTTTTCAACTGAACTGTTTAAACCGTATTTATAAAAAGATAAAATATCATCCATTACTAAATTTGTTTTAAAATCACCGTCAACCGCCTCAACTATTTTTTCTAGCTTCGTAATCGATCCTACACTTTTTAATTTACTTAAAATCGCTTCCATAACAAGTTGTTGGCGCTGTCCTCTCATTGCATCACTATCAATATGACGCGTTCTTGCTAATGCAAGTGCTTCTTCTCCTGTTAATTTTTGTAGTCCTTTTTTCAAATGGATCGCGTCAGGTTCATCTTTACTATTTTGCTCCGTAAATTCAACTGGGACATCTACTTCAATCCCATCTAACCCATCAACAATTTTAGTAAATGAATTAAAATTAAACTTTACAAAATAATCAACAGGCACTTGTAATAACTTTTCTACTGCTTCCACTGAAGCTTGCGGCCCTCCATCTTTACCATTTTTAACAAAACCACTTCCATATGCATGCGTTATTTTATCTTTTTTCTTTTCAACCGGAACATATGTGTATGTATCACGTGGTATGCTCGTTAATTTCACAGTCTTATCATCTTTATTAAAAGTAGCTAACAGTAGCGCATCTGTATGAAATGCACCATTATACTCCTTTTGTCGTTCTTGATTTTCATCAATTCCCATAATTAAAAGTGAAACATTATTAGTAATCGGTTTTACCGTTTCCTCACGTAAATTTGATTTTTCACCACGTGCTAAATTAACATTTGATTTTTGTACGAGATTAGAAGTTTTCATATATACGTAAGTACCATATCCAAATCCGCCAAATAGTAATATCGCTAACAATACACTTATTATCGTTGTCTTTTTATATTTTCGTTTATTTTTCTTTTCTCTTGAAGAAGAGTGATTCTCCATATAGTTTCCTCCGTTTTCTATTCATCTAATATATTTTTCACTTTCTCATAATTATCGCTTTCCTTTTGAAATGTATTCTCTTTCAATCCTTTGTTTATTTGTATCCATTCAGTTGTAATCGAATATTGAATCATACCTTCGTGGAAACTAAGGAATTTTAGCATAATCCCTGTATTTTTCTCTACAACCATTTCAAACTTCCCTCTTAAATCTTCAGATGTACTTACAGGCATTTCTATATTTATTGTCCCTTCTATTTTGTAGCAATCAAGTCCAAGATACTTCGTTTCTTTATAATTCCAATCTTTATATCGAATTAATAGATCAGCAAATTCGGATTGAATACTATACTTAGCGAATCCCACATATTCATCATCATATCTTTTTTTCTCACCTGATTTTCTCAATACCCTTTCCGTAGGATTTAATTTTAATAATTCATTGTTTCTTTCTTTTTGGTTCCATTTTGTCTCTTTGTATGTATACTTCTCGTCATCAAACTCTTTTTTCTTGCCCTCGTTATATATAATTGTTCGTTTTTTCGCTAGTTTATCTTCTTTCGAAGAGACACCTCTTTGTTTCTCCGTATCAATCGCATACCTGTATGTTGTAGCAATTCTTGACGAACTAGAATATTCCTCAAATTGTCCTGAAATATTATTAAAATGATCAATGGAATCTAGCATCTTTTCATGAATCTTTTCTTTATCTGGATAATTTGCATTCGCTTTTATTTCTTCTTCATTTTCGTAATCAGAAAATGCCTTTTTCTTTACATATTCAAACACTCCGCCGTTTTGAGCAAAAATTTGATCAGAAAACTCCGACATGGACACAATTGAAAGTGCTAGAACAGCAGCACTTATAACCATCATATAAACTCTGTAACCTTTCTTTTTTACCGGAAGATTATGTAGTGTACGATTAATCTTTTCATTTAACTCTGGTGGCACTATTACATTCTCTTCGTTTATTCTCTTTTTTAATTTCTCATCAAATAATTTTTCATCATCCATCCTTTGCACCCCCTATTCCATCTTTAATCGTTTCTGTAGTTGTTCCCTCGCACGTGCCAATCTCGATTTCACTGTTCCTTTTGGTACTTCTAAAAGCTTTGCTATACTCTCTTGATTCATATCTTCATAATAATAAAGCACCGTAACAGCTCTTAACTCTTCATGTAACGATTGAATCGCATTACACAAATCTATATCTTCATACTGATCGCACGCACTCATATTGTAATCATTCTCTTCTGTCACAATTATCTTTTTATATGTTCTAATAATGTTATTACATTCATTTATTAAAATTCGAATTAACCAAGTTTGAAAAAACTCTTCCTTCTTTAATTTTTTTATATTTTCATAGGCTTTTAAAATTGTTGTTTGTATCGCATCCTCTATATTTGTCTCATCACGTAACATAGCCTTTGCAATACGATACATCTTTACTTTTTCTGTATGTATAAGCGTCATAAATGCTTCATGATCACCTTTTTTCGCTAAAGAAACATCCGTTTCTTCTTTTACAATCATTTTATACAAAGGGATTACTTTCACAATTGCTCCTCCTGTTTCATCCTCGCTTCAAATTTAACTTTACATGTATTAGACGTAGGAACCTAGGAAAAGGTTCATTTTTTTGAATATTTTTACATAAAAAAAAGAATCTCTCCCAAAATCTTCCCTAAATGAATAAAACCCACAAAGAAAATTTATTTTCTCTGCGGGTTTTAATTTCTCTCTTCGAACGACCATTTCTTCTCTGCTTGTTTGAGGAATTTATGAGCCAAGGCGATCCGTCAAAACTCAATCCTTCCCTTTGCTAATCCTCTTAATGAGAATCGAAGAAACGATTCATCCGTTTCCTCCTCATCAAAAAAAGCCCACTTTTCCAGTGGACTTTCTACTTTATAACGGTAAATCCCTCTTCTTAAACACTATAATTGCTACCATGAAAATACAAAGTGCTCCAGCTGTTAAACCTATACTCACTGGCCATATATTATACGTTCCCTCAGCAATTTCTTTCGGACGAAATAGCGTAAATAATGATATATTTCTCATCCACTCTAACTTATCGCTTAATTTACCTACCATATCCGTTACGAAAAATAAAATTGTTAAACTCGCTGAGTAGCTAAGTGCCTTTCTTTCGTCATTACATATACAAGAAAAGAAAAATGAATAAGCACTAACGACTAAAAATATGAGCCCTCCCACTACGTTTATCTTCAGGAATAACTCTTTATTTAAGTTATTATCTTCTAAAAACCACTCTGCACCTACTATACCCGCTACATACGTAACAGCTACAATAATCAGTAGTCCCAATATGAGAATAGACGCTTGTGTAATAGCAATTTGCACTCTAGATACAGGTGTTGCTAGCAAGTATGCCATTGCTCCTTTATCAACATGACGAGCAATTAAATGCGTTGCAACTGTTACGCAAAAAATCGTTAAAATAATAATAAACAATAGACTATAATATTCGCCAGCTAAAAAATCCATTACGTTTTGAATCGGACTTTCCATGCCAACAATTTTTTTCACACTATCCGGCATAGCACTTATTAATTCATTTAGTCCTTTCGCTGATACCATTGAAGGGAATATCCAAATTAACAACCATAAATAAAGTGCAGCACCCGTAGCATAACTTAAAATACTTTTTTGCGCTTCTTTCAAACTAGCTGAAAACAGTTGCTTATTCATGCTTTACCCCTTCTTTCTTATCGTAATAATGCATAAATAAATGTTCTAAATCCATTGCTCTCGTTTGAAGTGCCGTTACATTATAGTTTGAAAGTATTTGTAAAACAGTTTGATAGTTTCCTTGTACGATAATCGATGCTTCTCTACCTTTCACCGCTTCAAATTGCAAGTTACATTGCGTAAGAGATTCAATCTCTTCCTCTGATGATACGGTTACATCTATTACCTGTCGTCTCATGCTTTGTAAATCATGAATATTTTCAACCGTTACAAGGCGACCATCTTTAATAATCGCTACTCGATCACACGTACGTTCAATTTCAGTAAAAATATGCGACGACATAAGAATTGTTTTTCCTCTTTGCTTTTCCTCTACTATTAAATCTATAAACACTTGTTGCATAAGCGGATCAAGTCCTGATGTTGGTTCATCTAAAATTAACACTTTCGGATCATGCATAAAAGCCGCAACAATCCCTACTTTTTGCTTCATTCCTTTAGACATTTTTCGAATCGGTGTTTTTACATCAAATTGCAGACGTTCTATTAGTTCATCTCGTCTTTTCGTATCCTTTAGCCCGCGCATTCCTTGCATTAACTTCAGAAATTCTAATCCGTTCATTCCTTCAATAAAAGAAATTTCTCCTGGTAAATAACCGACTTCTCTTTGAATTTTCGCAGCATCATCCCAACAATCTAATCCGAAAATGGAAGACTTTCCTTCTGTCGGTTTTATAAATCCCATTAAATTACGAATTGTTGTGGATTTCCCTGCACCATTCGGCCCTAAGTAACCGAACACTTCTCCTTCTTTTACATCAAAGGTTATATGAAACAAACCTTTTCCATTTGAAAACTGTTTTGTGACATTTTGAACTGAAATCATAATTCCACCTCATTTTTTGAAATATTTGATGTATGATATTTCAAAATTATTGTACTCCTCATCTTTCATATTCGCAACAACTTTTTGAAATATTTATATGTACATATTTCAAAAATATTGTTTTCCATTATTTTTTCTTGTATATTTTAATTGAGGTGATTGCATTGAACGGCTTTGAAAAAGTGAAAGAAAAGAAAAAACGCGCTATTAAAGAGGCAGCCTTCTTATTATTTTCAGAACGCGGATTTAATGAAGTGAAAATAGAACATATCGCAAAAGAAGCAAACGTTTCTCAAGTTACCATTTATAATCATTTCGGAAGTAAAGACGCGTTATTTCGAGAGCTTATACAAGAATTTATTATATCTGAATTTCAATATTATAAAGATCTTGCAGCGGAAAAATTACCTTTTCATGATATGATGCAAAAAATGATTGTAAGAAAAATGAATACTGGTGGGTTATTTCAGCCGGATATGTTACTACAAATGATGCAAAGAGATGAAGAGCTCCGAGATTTTATTTATAGTTATCAAAACGAAAAAATCTTGCCTTGGTATTTAGAAATATTAGAACAAGCACAGCAAAAAAATGAAATTAACCCCCACCTTACTAAAGAAATGATGTTGCTATACATTCAAATGTTCACTAAATTAGGTGATGATTTCGGGGCACAGCTTCTCGAAGGAGATCGTGAAAAACATATACAAGATATCGTTACGATGTTCTTTTATGGACTGTCCGTCCCAGAAAAATAATTGTTTCTAAAAACAAATAAAATCACCAAAAAGCCCTTTGGACATTTAAATCTCAAGGGCTTTTTCATATCAAATAAATAGCTAAAACTAACTTTATCTTAAAGAAGTTAAATGCTGCTTTATAGATAACACCTTATTATAGATTAACTCTTTTAGCATAACAGGCTGAATTGAGATAATCGTTTCACCGAAATTCAGAAAATAGTTCGAGATAAAATCAACTTCTTGTTTATTGAAATAGCCTGTTATAATATAATTTTCATTTTCCTTTTGCATCCTCATGGAAGGGTAATTCTCTTTATCAAAAATGTCTTTTCCTCTTTGATTAACAATGACACTAAAATCCGTTGCATCAGGCTTCCTATGAAAAGTAGTAAGATAACTTAATAATTCTTCAAGATTTTTTGGATGCATATTACTTGTTTCCACAATAGAAAGAATTTTATCACATCTAATTATTTGAACATGATTTGTCTCAAAATTAAAGATTTTAGCATACCACTGGCCAAATTTAGATTCGATTCGAATAAATTGGGCGACCAATACTTTCTCCTCATCTTTTTTTACATATGTTACATGATAAACTCGCTCAGCAAAAATCCCCTGTAAAATTTCTTTTAAGAATGGACTAAAATTACTATGATTTGTTACTTCAAAGGAAAGCGTTCGTTCCATAATCGAAATGTTTTTACTCACATTATCAGGTAGTACATGTTTAAATTTATTTTCAAGCGCAATACTTTCTATATTAAATGGTTTTGTCTTGTATCCATTTAGTGTAAGAATTGAAAAGTATAACGCATACATTTCATCCACACTAAAATAAATTGGAGATAATACACTATTTTCTCTAATTTTATAACTTCCATTTCTACCTAGTTCAGAATATATTGGTACACCTATTTCTTCCAATGATTGAATATCTCGTAAAGCTGTACTTTTAGAAATATCATATCTAACCATTAAATCTTTTAAATTAAAATATCTTTTATTATTTAAGAAAATAAGCATATCATTTATTCGTTCCGTTTTTTTCATATTTCCCTCCCGAAAGGTGTCATGTATTGAAACCTTTTTAGTCTATATTATAATTATTAACGAATAAAGGAGTTGTGAATTTATGACATTAGAAATAGCTATTTTTCTCTCAATGAATGGGCAAGCAAAGGAGGCAATTCATTTTTATACACGTAATTTAGAAGCCAAAAAGTTAATGATGGTTACGTATGAAGAACTGGCGAAAAGAGATAGTTCTTTCAAAATTACAAGTGAAAATAAAGATCATATTGCTCACTCTGTTTTACAAATTGGGAATACAAAGCTAATGATAGCAGAAGATACAATGAATCCTAATGAACGTTATAACATTGGAAATAACATGTCACTTTGCATTCAAAGCGCTAATTTAGAAGAAATACAAAGATTTTATAATAATTTAACTTCCGATAAGAATGTGAAGGTAATCTCTCCACTAGAAAAAAATATATTTAGTGAAGCATATGGTATTATTGAAGACCCTTACGGCATACAAATCCAGTTAATGTATGACAAACGATTAAGCTAAATAATTAGCCATAGTCACATATCCCTAGTAAAAAAGACACGAAATTCGTGTCTTTTTTATTTTACAGTGATAACTCTACCCGTTTCACTACTTTCAACCGCTAATTGAATCAACTTAATTACTTCTAAACCTTCTTGCGCTGTTACAGGTGGTTTCTCACCATTTACAATGCTATCTCTTACACCTTTATAATACATGTCATAACAACCGACTTCTGTCGGAATACGTACGAACTCTTCTTCTGTTTCTAGAGTAGCAAAATTCTCTTCAACGTCTACTCCATAACCGTTATCGCCTGGCTTCATTCCATTTTTTAATTGTTCTTCCTGTGAATCCATACCGTATTTCACGATAGAACCTTTATCTCCATGCAGTGTAAAGTGTGGACCTGCTTGCTTTACGTAACTGCTACTATGTAAAGTGACACGTTTCACACCGTAGTGAAGTATAACATGGAAGTAGTCATCAATTTCTGCCCCCGGTCGCTGTTTGATTACATCTGCACTTATCGCATTTGGTTTCCCGAATAATGATAATGCTTGATCAATTAAATGCGATCCTAAATCATATAATATTCCTGATCCTGGTAAGTTCTTTTCTCTCCAGCGATCACGTACATGTGGACGGAAACGATCAAAATGCGCTTCATATGCGTATAGATTTCCTATTCTATTTTCTTCTAACAATTTCTTGATCGTTAAGAAATCATTATCAAAACGACGATTATGATATACACTTAATACCACATTATGCTGTTCTGCTAATGAAATAAGCTCTTCTCCTTCTTCAATTGAAACAACAAATGGTTTCTCTACAACAACATGCTTACCGTTTAATATTGCTTCTTTTACATATGGAAAATGAGTTGTATTTGGTGAAGTAATGACGACTAAGTCAATATCAGCTCGCTTCACCAATTCATCAATTGTACTAACGACGTTAGCATTCGGTAATGTTTCTTTTACTACCTCTTCTTTTGAAGATAATACGGCACGAATATCGTATTCTTCTATCGTTTGTAATAATGGGATATGAAATGTTGTACTAGAAAATCCAAAACCTACAATCCCTACACCTATTTTTTTCATGTTACCCCTCCATTTATCCTGCTATTTGTAGGCAGTAAGCCCCCCACTGATTAAAGTTTCACTTTATGAGAACGATTTCATTCAGTTATTATAACAAGATTATTATTATTTACATAATAAATTGCCTAGAAAAAAGCACCTTGCCATTATTCATAGCAAGATGCTTTTTTTATTCCGGTCGTTTTTTCGTCCACGTTTCAATAACTTCACCAGTATCATTAACATCTAGTACTAAACTACCGTTACTATACCTGTCCTTATTTCGATACGCTTTCGGATCAATTTCTTCTACGATATGTTTCTCTGTCTTCATGTAAACTAGTTCATCGTCTCTAACGATTTCAATACCGACAATGCGATATGGATTACGTTTTAACTCTTTGAAAATAACAAGACCTCGCTTCGCCCTCGTTGATTTCTCAATTTCTGATGCTTTTAAGCGTTTTACAGCACCGCGCTGCGTTACGAGAATAAGTTGATCTTTGTCACCATTTAATGGTTTACCAGAAGCGACATAGTCATCTTCTTTTAAATTAATTGCTTTCACACCAGCGGCTCTTACACCGACTGGACTTACTTCATCTTCATGGAAAATAAGTGCATATGCACCGTGTGTAGCAAGAACGATATCACTCGTTCCATCTGTCGCAAATATATCAACAACTTCATCATCTTTTTTCAAGTTTACAGCAACGAACGCTCTTGAGTAACGCTGTACTTTATATTGGTTTAATTCTGTCTTCTTAATCATACCATTCTTTGTTACAAATACGATAAATCGCTTTTCTTCCTCAAAGTTCGGTACGACAGTTGCCCAAATAATGGTTTCATCCCGATCGAGTGAAACGATATTAGCAACGTGTTGACCTAAATCTTTCCAACGAATATCTGGCATTTCGTATACTGGCAGATATATATAGTTTCCTTTATTCGTAAATAAGAGGACTGTCTCTGTCGTATTCGTATCGAATCGTTCAAGTAAGATGTCACCCTCTTTCATACCGAAGTCTTTGCCATTTGAGGCATTATGTGAGCGCCATCCAGTACGTTTCACATATCCTTCTTTCGTTACAGTAACGATGACATCTTCTTGTGGGATCATCACTTCTACATCGATTTTAATTTCCTCGATCTGATCTTCAATAATCGCGCGTCGATCATCACTATATGTTTTCTTAACTCTCTTTAAATCTGTTTTAATGACTTGAAGTAATCTTTTTTCACTTTGTAAAATTGCCTGTAGCTCAATAATTTTCTTATTAAGCTCATCTGCTTCTTGTTGTAGTGCTGTAATATCTGTATTCGTTAAACGATATAATTGCAAGGATACAATTGCTTCCGCTTGCGCTTCTGTAAAACCAAATTTCGCACTTAAATTATCTTTTGCATTACGCTTATCTTTTGAAGCTCGAATCGTTTCAATAACTTGATCTAAAATCGATAATGCTTTCTTTAAACCTTCTACAATATGTTGACGATTTTCCGCCTTTCGTAATTCATATTGTGAACGTCTCGTAACAACTTCTTTTTGATGGCCAATATAAGCATCCAAAATTTTCGGTAATGTCATAAGCGTTGGACGACGATTATTAATCGCTACCATATTAAAGTTATATGGTATTTGCAAATCTGTATTTTTATATAAATAATTTAAAATACCTTCAGAATTTGCTTCTTTTTTTAATTCTACGACAATGCGAAGACCTGTACGATCTGTCTCATCACGTACTTCAGCAATGCCATCTAATTTTTTATCTAGACGTAATTCATCCATTTTCTTAACAAGGTTTGCTTTATTTACTTCATATGGAATTTCAGTAATTACGATTTGCTGTTTCCCACCACGAACCGTTTCAACTTCTGCTTTCCCGCGAATAATAATTTTACCTTTACCTGTTTCATACGCCTTTTTAATACCATCAATCCCTTGAATAATACCGCCAGTTGGGAAATCTGGACCTTTCATAACTGTCAATAAATCATCAACAGTACTATTCGGCTTATCAATGCGCATCATTGTAGCATCAATAACTTCTCCAAGATGATGCGGAGGAATTTCTGTTGCATAACCAGCAGAAATTCCTGTAGATCCGTTCACTAATAAGTTCGGGAACGCTGCTGGTAAAACAACCGGTTCTTCACTCGTATCATCAAAGTTTGATACGAATTCTACTGTTTCTTTGTCAAGATCACGTAATAACTCAGATGCAATTGGTGATAATCGGGCTTCCGTATAACGCATTGCTGCTGCTGGATCTCCGTCAACACTACCGTTATTACCATGCATTTCAACTAAAACATTACGTACTTTCCAAGTTTGGCTTAAACGTACCATCGCCTCATATACAGAGGAATCACCATGCGGATGATAATTACCGATAACGTTACCGACTGTTTTAGCTGACTTACGGAACGCTTTATCGTGTACGTTTCCTTCTACATACATAGAATATAAAATACGTCTTTGTACCGGCTTTAAACCGTCACGCGCATCTGGAAGTGCGCGATCTTGAATAATATATTTACTATAACGTGCAAAGCGGTCACCTAACACGTCTTCAAGCGGGAGGTCATGAAACTTCTCTGCTTGCATGTTATTCCACCTCCGTCTCCATAATCATTTCATTTTCTAAAATATTTCCTTCTTCTTGCATACCGAACTGTACATTACGCTCAATCCATTTACGACGCGGTTCTACTTTATCACCCATTAACGTTGTAACGCGGCGTTCTGCCCTAGCTGCATCATCAATTTTCACACGAATTAATGTACGCGTTTCAGGATTCATCGTTGTTTCCCATAATTGATCCGCATTCATTTCACCAAGCCCTTTATAACGCTGTAACATATAACCTTTTCCAACTTTTTTCGTTACACCGTCTAATTCTTCATCTGACCAAGCGTATTCGATTACTTCACTTTTCCCTTTTCCTTTACTTACTTTGTATAAAGGTGGCAGTGCGATAAATACTTTACCAGCTTCGATAAGTGGTTTCATATATCTGTAGAAGAATGTTAATAACAATACTTGAATGTGCGCCCCATCTGTATCAGCATCGGTCATGATGACAACTTTATCGTAGTTAATGTCTTCCACATCAAATTCATTGCCTACGCCGCCGCCAATCGCATAAATAATTGTATTAATCTCTTCGTTTTTAAAGATATCAGCAAGCTTTGCTTTTTCTGTATTAATTACTTTACCACGTAATGGTAATACCGCTTGGAAACGTCGATCTCGTCCTTGTTTCGCAGAACCACCGGCAGAGTCACCCTCTACTAGGTACAGTTCATTTTTCTGCGGGTTACGTGATTGTGCGGGTGTTAACTTACCACTTAATGTACCTTCTGATTTCTTTTTCTTTTTACCAGTACGCGCTTCCTCTCTCGCTTTACGAGCGGCTTCACGTGCTTGTGCTGCTTTAATTGCTTTTCTCACAAGAAGTGTAGCTACGTCCGGGTTTTCTTCTAAAAAGTAAGCTAAATGCTCTGATACAATGGCATCAATTGAAGAGCGAGCTTCACTTGTACCTAGTTTCCCTTTCGTTTGTCCCTCAAACTGAAGTACTTCTTCTGGTACACGTACAGAAACGATAGCCGCTACACCTTCACGAATATCTGTACCTTCTAAGTTTTTATCTTTTTCTTTTAATAGTGCTACTTTACGAGCATACTCATTGAACACACGCGTCATTGCTGTCTTAAATCCAGCTTCATGTGTTCCACCATCTTTTGTACGTACATTATTTACAAACGAAAGAATATTTTCTGAGTAGCCATCGTTAAATTGAAATGCTAATTCTGCTTCAATCCCATTTTGTTCACCAGTGAAGTATACAACTGGGTGAATTGAATCTTTTTCTTCGTTTAAATAGGAAACGAAAGCTTCAATTCCTGTTTCATAATGAAAGACATCTTCTAAATCATTTCGCTCATCTTTTATTGAGATTTTCATCCCTTTTAATAAGAATGCAGATTCGCGTAATCTCTCACATAATGTTTCATAATTGTAATTTGTTGTGCTGAAAATCGTTGTATCTGGTTTAAAATGCATTGTCGTACCAGATTCTTTCGTCTTTCCGATTTTCTCAAGCGTCGTTACAGGAACACCACCATTTTCAAAGCGTTGTTCATAAATATTTCCGTCACGCTTAATCGTTACGACTAACCATTCAGACAAGGCATTTACAACTGATGCCCCAACACCGTGTAAACCACCACTCGTTTTGTAACCACCTTGACCAAACTTACCACCGGCATGAAGTACAGTTAAAATAACTTCTGGTGTAGGTTTTCCAAGCTTATGCATTCCCGTAGGCATTCCTCGCCCTTTATCTATAACGCTAATACTATTATCTTTATGTATTACGACAGAAATTTCGTCGCCAAATCCCGCTAACGCTTCATCAACGGAGTTATCTACTATTTCGTATACTAAATGATGCAATCCACGGCTGTCCGTGCTCCCGATATACATACCCGGGCGTTTTCGAACGGCTTCAAGTCCTTCTAACACTTGAATCGCATCTTCATTATATTGGAACTGATGCTTCGCCAAACTCCTTGCCCCTTTCCTAATCCAAAATCAGAACATATGTTTCTATTATAGAATAACGCCTCGACTATCGTTTTGGCAAGTTATCTTATCTCTTTTATATACCATTTTCAATAGAAAAATCCTTGTTTTTTCACAAGGATTCCTCTAGGCTACTATTTCAGAAAAATAATCGTTTGTCAACGAGAAATGGATATGTATGCCAAGATTACACATTCCAAACCTTTTTTATGATCCAAATGATCAATATCCAAAACGGGATTACAAGTAACAATCCCCACAAACAGCCTTTAAAAAATCTCATGATGAACACCTCGTTCATCGTCCCCTATATATGTAACTAGGGCTGAAGCAATCTTCCTACCTTTACAATCTATACTATTTTGTCATCGCATGTTCTACTTTTATACAACGATCCATTATTACAGTATAGTCTTTTTCTTTTAAAAGTTTGTATGTATCTTCATCTTGTACTCCTAATTGTGCCCAAAAAACATCTGCATCAATCTCTACAAACTCTTTTGCAACATCCATTAAAAATTCTGAACGGCGGAATACATTTACAATATCAACATGTTCCTTAATATCCTTTAGTGAAGCAACTGCTTTTTCTCCAAGCACCTCATCTACTGTTGGGTTTACTGGAATAATGCGATACCCAGCATCTTGCATTGCTTTTGAAACCATATACGATGTACGTTCTGGCTTATCCGATAAACCAACAACTGCAATCGTTTTGCTTTTCTTTAATACTTCACCAATTTCCGTACGGGTTGGGTTTTCAATTGTCATAATTTATCCCTCCTATTCCTTTAGTATAGCCGATAAAGAAAGTCTCTTTCAATATGAAAGAGACTTTCTTTTATTCCGATTATTGATTCTTTGTAGCTGAGTTATCTGCTAAAGTAGCTGTTTTCGTCATTTTTTGACCGTTACGGTAGAATGTAACTTCCACTTTCTCGCCTACTTTTTTCTTCTCATATAAATATTTACGGAATTGAAGTGAATTTTCTACTTTTTGATTATCTAATGCTACTACAATATCATATTGTTCTAAACCAGCTTTTTCAGCAGGTGATATTGGGTAAATTTTACCTAATACAACGCCGTTTGTTACGTCTTTCGGTACTTTCAATTGATTTACTGCATAAGCTTGCACATCTTCTAATGAAACGACACCTACTCCAAGAGCTGGACGTTTTACTACTCCGTCTTTTTCAAGTGATTCAATAACTGGCTTTGCGATGTTAATTGGAATAGCAAATCCAATCCCTTCAACTTCTTGTTGTGCAATTTTACTTGAATTAATTCCAATTATTTCACCGTTTTGGTTAAATAACGCACCACCACTGTTACCTGGATTAATTGCTGCATCTGTTTGAATAACTTGTGCTTGCCAATCTGGGCGCTTATCGCCATCGATATCTACTGGAATTTCACGTTCTTTACTACTAATAATGCCTTCCGTTACACTTCCATCAAACCCTAATGGGTTACCGATTGCAATTGCTTTTTCACCCGCACGGATTTTACTAGAATCGCCCAAAGTGGCAACTTTATTTACATTAGCCCCGTCAATTTCAACAACAGCTAAATCTAACCATGGATCTTTTCCTACTAGTTTTGCATCTACCTTTTTACCATCACTTAGTTTTACAGCAAGTTTATTTGCTCCATCTACTACATGGTTGTTCGTTACAATATATGCTTTATTTCCTGCTTTTTTATAAATAACACCTGATCCTGATCCAGCTTGTTGTTCTTGACCTGTCGGTTGCATTGCAAATGGATCAATACTTTGTTGCATATTAATAACACCTACAACAACATCTTTCGCGCCTTCAATCATACCAGGTAAATCCGTTTCATTTTTTGCTTTATTGACAACAGGAACTACAGTACCTTCAACTTTTGAGTCCGAACTAAATGATGATACAGCCGCTCCATTATTTTGAGCCCATGGCATATAAGGTGCCGCAAAACTAATTGAAACAGCCCCAACTACAGCTCCGACTAAACCTGTGAAAAAATAACCTTTTTTACTACCTGATTTTCTCACTTCTCTCGTTTCACTATGCTCTTCATTTAAATTTGGTCCGTCGTAATATCCCATGTTTTACTTCCCCTCTCTGGTGAATTCGTATTTTCAGTATAGTCACGTTTTGTGTCCTTCTTGTGAACTCATCGTGAAATCCAATTAAAAAAATACTCTCATCTAACATTGTAGACAAAAAAAGTATTTTTTGTACATTCTACCTGCCAAAGAGGACATAAAATTGACATTTCCCTAGGCTAAAGTACACAATCCGTTACAATTATTCTTCAAACTTATAACCCACTCGAATAACAGTACCGATATGCTTCGCTTTATCTCCTAGCTTATTTCTTAGCTTTTTAATATGAGTATCAACCGTTCGGTCATCGCCGTAATAGTCATATCCCCATAACTGATCTAATAAATGTTGTCGTGACAACACAATTCCTTTGTTCTCCATTAAATAAACGAGAAGTTCAAATTCTTTATGTGTCAATATAATTTCTTCTCCATCTACTAAAACAGTTCTAGATAGACGATTCACTTCTATTCCAGCCAAAGACATAGCATTTTCTTCTGCTACTCCTACCACGCCATCCGCACGTTTCAATAACGTCTTCGCGCGAGCTACTAACACTTTCGGGCTGAAAGGTTTCGTTACATACTCATCTGCACCTAATTCGAACCCTAGTAATGTATCATCCTCATCCGAACGTGCTGTTAGCATAATAATTGGCACTGCTGATTCTTTTCTAATTCGTCTACAAACAGACCATCCATCTATTTCTGGTAACATAATATCTAACATAATTAAATCAATTTCATGCTCTGCAAATAATTCTAACGCTTTTTTTCCGTCTTCTGCTTCGATTACTTCAAAGCCTTCATTACGAAAATAATCACTAACAATTTCACGTAATCTTCTTTCATCTTCAACAAGTAATACTGTTTTATTCATATAATCTATCCCGCCTTTTTACTCTTTCAATCGAATAATACGTTGATTGGAGCTTCCGCGAAATGGAAGTGTTAAATCTTTTTTCTCGATTTCAAATCTTCCATCGACTAAAACATCCCCATAATGTAACAACTCTATCATATCATTATTTTGAGAACTCTGTATCTCTTCTAACGTATAACCTGTATACATCCATAGATTTTTTTTCAAATCTTTCACAGCTTTTGCTACTTTTTTCACTTCAGCAGCTTGAAAAAATGGATCTCCACCTGAAAATGTTACATCAGTTAATGAATTACTTGCAATCTCTTTCACAATTCCATCTACTGTCATTTCAGTTCCATTACAAATATTCCACGATTTCGGATTATGGCAGCCGAAACAACGATGCGGACAGCCCGCAAAAAACACGACTGTCCGCAACCCTTCTCCATCTACTACACTATCATGAATGATGTTCATCACTTTCATTTATGCTTCACCCGATCCATCTCTTCACTACGTTTCGCACTATTCCACTTCGACATATCTCCTACAAGATAACCTGTTATGCGGCGAATTCTTTCTATATTAGCCTCATCTTCATTTCCGCAGCTTGGACATTCATTTCCGATAACTCCGTGATAATTGCAACACTTACAACGGTCAACAGGATGATTAATCGAACCGTATCCAACGCCATGTTCTGCCATCGCTTGCACAATTTGTTTTAACGCCTTCTTGTTATGCATAGCTGCTCCGTCTAGTTCAATATACGTAATGTGTCCCCCGTTACATAGGGCATGGAAAGGTCCTTCTAAACGAATTTTATTTATCGCTTGCATGTTATAGTAAACTGGTATATGGAATGAATTCGTATAATAATTATGGTTCGTTATACCGCTAATCACGCCAAATTCTTCTCTATCTTTCTTCACAAACTTTCCTGATAACCCTTCTGCAGGAGTTGCAATTACTGAGAAATTCAGTTTATGTTCTTCTGTCGCTTTATCCATTCTATCTCTCATAAAGGAAATGATTTCATACCCAAGTTTCCATGATTCTTCATCTTCTCCATGATGCTTTCCTGTTAAAGCTACTAAACACTCCGCAAGACCGATAAAACCAAGACTTAACGTCCCTTGCTTTAAAATGGATGCTACAGAATCTTCAGGCTGTAACTTTTCCCCACCGCGCCATACACCTTGTGAATATAAAAATCGAAAATCTCTTGCTCGCTTCGTACATTGATACTCAAATCGCTCTAATAATTGCTTAATTCCTAAATCTAAGTAATAATTTAACGCTTCAAAAAACGCTTCTTTTGAACCACTAATTAACCCTAATTTCACTAAGTTAATAGACGTAAATGATAAATTCCCTCTTCCAATCGCCGTTTCTTCTCCATGTATGTTAGACATAACACGGGTACGGCATCCCATGTAACATACTTCACTTTCCGGTCGTCCATCATAATGCACAGCATTAAATGGCGCATCTAAAAATGAAAAGTTCGGGAATAATCGTTCAGCCGTTGTCTCTAACGCTAATTCAAATAAATCATAGTTTGGATCACTTTCTTCAAAGTTCACACCTTTTTTCATTTTAAAAATTTGAATGGGAAAAATTGGTGTTTCCCCTTTACCAAGACCAGCTTGTGTTGCTTTTAAAAGCTGTCTAACTAATAATCGTCCCTCTTTTGTTGTGTCTGTTCCATAATTAATAGAAATAAACGGTACTTGCCCCCCGCCCCGACTATGCATACTATTTGAATTATGAATGAAAGCTTCACAAGCCTGATACGTATCATTTTCTGTTTCTTTCCACGCAAATTCTTCTATTTGTTCTTTCGTAAGCGGATATGACTGTAATCGTTTCTTATGTCTCTCTACTGTTTTTCTCACATATGGAGCTAAATCGACATCAAAGAGTGCAAACGATTGACCACCGTGCTGCATATTTTGATTCGCTTGAAAAATAATAGACGAAAGAGCCAATGCACTTTTAATGTCTTGCGGTTGTCTCATATGTCCATGTCCGGTATGAAAACCGTTCGCAAGCATTTGCGCTAACGGAATTTGCGAACAAGTCGTTGTTCCAGTCGCATAAAAATCTAAGTCATGCGGATATAATATATTTTGATTTATCGCTTTTTTCACTTGATTTGACAATAAATTTTCAACAGCATAATATTTCGCACTCTCTGATGCGAACGTTCCCATTACTCCCATTGGAGAGCGGCCATCTACATTTGCATTTTCTTGCATTAAATCTTGCTCATTCCCGTGGACAATCGTCTCAAACACTCTCATTAATTCTTCTCCACGTACATTTCGTTGTAACATTTATAACCCTCCACCAATATGTTGTTGTCTTTTGATTAAAATGTTACTACATATAGTCTTGTTATTTCTGTGAGAAATGTAACATTCCTGTGAAATTTTTTGCACGAAATAATGAATTTTTCATTTACAAAAAAGAAATGTGCTCTTTACAAATGTATGGTACAATATACGGGAAAAACTCTTTTTACCCTTTATCAACACATTTGTATAAAGGAGACTGAACTTATGGTTACTACATATCTTTTATTTATCGTTGCCTACTTACTTGGCTCGATTCCATTTGCACTAGTCGTTGGAAAGATTGGTTACGGAATTGACATTCGTGAGCACGGAAGCGGTAATTTAGGCGGAACAAATACATTCCGTACACTAGGGAAAAAAGCAGGTTTTATCGTTACAATTGCTGACATTTTAAAAGGTACATTAGCAACGAGTCTACCGATTATTTTCGCGTTAGATGTTCATCCACTATGGTTTGGATTAGCAGCTGTTCTTGGACATGTGTATCCGATCTTCGCGAAGTTCCGTGGTGGTAAAGCAGTTGCAACTTCTGCTGGCGTGCTATTATGCTACTCACCAGTTGTTTTTGCAATATTAGCTGTTGTCTTTTTCAGCCTTTTATTTACAACAAGATACGTATCACTTTCTTCTATGGTAACAGCTGTCGTTGCCGTTATCGCATCAATTGTTAGCGGGGATAAAATCTTCATTATTGCGATGTGTTTATTAGCAGGTATGGTTATTTATAAACACCGTGCAAATATTGGACGAATTATAAATAAAACTGAACCGAAAGCAAACTTTTCAAAAAAGCAAAAATAAGATCGTAACCCACATAACGCAAAAAGAAAACGTGAAGCATATTAATAGCGTCTTTTTGCGTTATTTTTTATACTAAAGAAAAAGCAACATAATTTGGAGGAACTATACATGAATCTTTCCGTAACAAAAGAAGCAGCACAATGGTATAAAAACGAATTAAACTTACAATCGGGTGAAACACTGCGCCTTTTCGTACAATACGGCGGTTGCAGTACTGTGCAAAAAGGACTTTCTTTAGGTATTCGTAAAGATGATCCTGCACATCCTGCTGTGCAAACTCAAGAAGAAGGTATTAACTTCTTTATTGAAGGCGATGATGAGTGGTTCTTCGATGGACATAATTTATCTGTTACATTTAACGACGGTGATGATTTCCCGCAATTTAATTATGAAAAATAAAAAAAACGTGGCATCTGCCACGCTTTTTTATTTTTTCTTAATCTCCTCATATTTCGCATACCACTCTGGATATAACTTTTTAAATGATACAGGCCTGAACCCTTCTTTTTTCGCACAAATATTTGTCGTACTTGCCGTAATACAAAGTTCACCTTCACCATTATATATTTCATAACCATATACAACGCGAAGCGGGCTCACAGTGTCCACCCACGTTTTCACAATTGCTTTTTCACCGTAACGCATCGCTTTACGATATGAAATTTGCAAGTCTAACACAGGAGAAATAATTCCCTCTTTCTCCATTTCAACATATGAAAACCCTAAATCTTGTATAAGTTTCGTGCGACCTAATTCAAGCCACACCAAATAGTTTGAATGGTAAACAACACCCATTTGATCTGTTTCCGCATAACGGATTTCAACTTCATGTTCTGCTACAAACATATGTATTCGCCTTCTTTCACTTCTGCTACCTTGCATACATTTAATCATAATACAGCGGAATCAAAAATAAAATAAAAACAGTGAATCTTTTCCCGAAAGGAGCAAGCACATGATTCAAATTGTAACGGTTCGTAGCGGTGATAGCGTATATAGCTTGGCATCTAAATATGGATCAACACCTGACGAAATAGTAAAAGACAATGGACTCAATCCAGCTGAAACACTCGTTGTTGGTCAGGCACTAATTGTGAATACGAAAGGGAATAATTATTATGTACAGCCTGGCGACAGCTTATATCGAATCTCTCAAACATATAACGTTCCTCTCGCTAGTTTAGCTAAGGTGAATAACTTATCTTTAAAATCCATTCTCCATGTTGGACAGCAATTATATATACCGAAAGGAACAAAACGAGCAGTAGAATCCATCGCTTATTTACAACCTTCAACTATACCCATCAAAGAAAGTTTAGTTAATGCTACACGTGCTATTAATCCATTTTTAACATACTTAGCTTACTTCAGTTTCGAGGCAAAAAGAGATGGTACGTTAAAAGAACCAACTGAAACAGCTAAAATCGCGAATATTGCAACACAAGGCAACACCATTCCTATGCTCGTTATTACAAATATTGAAAATGGAAATTTCAGTGCCGATCTGACTTCCGTTATTTTACGGGACGCGACAATCCAAAATAAATTTATTACTAACATTTTGCAAACTGCTGAGAAGTACGGTATGCGAGACATTCATTTTGATTTTGAGAGCGTGGCACCTGAAGATCGCGAAGCGTATAATCGCTTTTTACGAAATGTGAAAACACGCTTACCTAACGGGTACACATTAAGTACAACACTTGTACCGAAAACAAGTTCAAATCAAAAGGGAAAATTTTTTGAAGCTCACGATTATAAAGCACAAGGACAAATTGTTGATTTCGTCGTCATTATGACATATGACTGGGGTTGGCAAGGCGGGCCACCGATGGCTATTTCTCCTATCGGTCCTGTAAAAGAAGTACTTCAATACGCAAAATCTCAAATGCCTCCCCAAAAAATTATGATGGGGCAAAATTTGTACGGATTCGATTGGAAACTACCGTTCAAACAAGGAAATCCGCCTGCAAAAGCAATTAGCTCTGTCGCAGCTGTTGCACTAGCTCGTAAATACAATGTTCCTATTCGCTATGACTTCACTGCTCAAGCTCCTCATTTTAATTATTTTGATGAAAATGGTGTACAACACGAAGTTTGGTTTGAAGATTCACGTTCTGTTCAAAGTAAATTCAATTTAATGAAAGAACAAGGTATAGGCGGTATTAGCTACTGGAAGATCGGTTTACCATTCCCACAAAATTGGCGTTTACTCGTTGAAAACTTTACGATTACGAAAAAGGGCTGACAAAAGTCAGCCCTTTTTGTACATTCTGTTAAGATTCATCTTTGATTTCACTTTTTAATGAGTCAATACTTTCTAAACGTCTTTGATTTTTTGCTTCAATAGCAGAACGATCTTTTTCATTAGAAAGTTCCGCTGTTTCTTTTGCTTCATTAAAGTTATCAATTGTATTTTGCACCATTTCTTGTAACTTTTCAGCGTTATCACTTCGATTATCTGGATTTGGCATGTACTTTCCTCCTAATATTGTATATACACACCATCTTAAATTACCTATCTTCCCTCAAATTTATACATAAAAAAGGAGAATACAATATTCTCCTTTTCTTTAACCGTTATCAACAATCGGTTGTTTACCCGTTTGGTCTTGCATTTGCTTTCCTTTATTGCCACCAGCTTTTTTTGATTGTGTACCAATATGATTCGGTGCAAAGTCTTTTGAATTCTTTTTCGGATTACCCATTACTATCGCCTCCTTAACACTAGTATCGTACTAGTGTTAAGAATTATTCAGCTTGCTTAAAAAGTTTCATTTCATAACGTTTTTCAATACGCTCTTCAATGCGATCGATTGCATCGCGATCGCTTAATAATTGTTGTTTATTTTCTTTCACAAGCTCGTCAAACGATTTACGGCGACTTCTTCTCATGCTGTTCACCCTCTCTCCTTCGCATTCTTACTATACATAGTATGAGCAAAGCAAAAACTCTTTAATCAGATTTGCAAGAAAATTTTATTTTTTAGTACTCCTAAAAAACTCTGTGTACAATAAATTGCAACACTCACGAAATCTGGACACATATCAAAACACCTAAACCATCCGCTGCAATTCACTTGGTACTTTTGACATATTCCCAGAATGGTATCCTTCTTTATATATAACGATAAGTTTGATTAATCCATATCTTAATTCGAAAAATATTTTGACTCCCAAGCAAATGTCCCTAGACTAAAATTGGCTTTAGTTGTATTATCCTTTATCGTATACAATCCACTCCTTTTTCATATATTAATTTAGTTCGTGCATTACGTATTACTTCTTTAGTACGAGCTATACGTAACTTAGTGTCTTCTCCCCCCAATTTTTACCTCATAAATTTTTTTAGACATATTTTTATAAAGTGTTCAAAATACAACAGATCGGCTATTTCTGTTTATTGAACACATGAAATATGCAAACTATAATAACAATATAAATAACCAACACTATGTTGATTAAAAAATAGGAGGCACTAAAATGAAAAACCAAGTATCAATAGTAGTTGAACATGAATTGAATAACGTAACACCAGAAATGATTGACTGGTGGTGGGACAATATTGATAACTCTGAACGATATAAACTATGGCACCCAGAAGAACATGTTGATTTTAAATGGTTAGTTGATCCTAAAGTACATGGGCATGTAGGAGCGATATCAGCTTCAATTGAATCTGCTGGGGGCGGACTAGAATTTCCGCTAAGAATTAGATGGGAAGATCCTAAAAATTGTCCTATAAATACACATTACAGCCATATTTTAATGGGTTCATGTTTAGATGATAATGACGATGTAATTTCGCAAGTAATACATCAATATGAAAAATCCGATAACGGTACAGTAATGACTTCTACATTCATTTTCCCGAAAGGATTACCACCATTTATTAATCTAAGTGGTTTATATAAACACAACGTAGAAGAAATGAGTGAATTCAGTAATTTTTTACCAGAACTTTTCAAAGAAAATTTGTAAGGTAACTAAACAAATTTTCTTTGAATAAGTGACTAACTAGAAAACAAATTAGCCCCCATCATTTTAGATATGCCTAAAATGATGGGGGCTTTCAATATCAAACCAATCACAATATTTCTTCTCAGTAATGCACTCTGCCCTTCAAATGAAAAACACCTACGTCAAATTTACATACTTAGTATGCGGATTCAGGAGATGTTTTTCCTATACCTCGATTCGGGTTCACTTCAAAATAGCACACGGAGTTTTTATACCATAACGTTTAAATACTCTTTTAACTTTTCATCTGCATTCATTTCACTTTGTTTATAATCATGCAGCGCTTGCAGTACGAAATCATACTGTTCTAAAATATAACTTTCTAATTTCAGGACGTCCTCTAAGCAATTAAGCATAATTCTCGTGTTACCAACTTCACTTTTTAACGCCGGTTCACAGGCTAAACTCGTACATATTTCTTTCACATCATCTTCTAATATGTCTGCTAATACGTATTTCTTTCGCCCTTTTACCTTTAATCTCATAACTGGATAAAAAGCTTTTATATCTAAATAGCTTCCTACATTCATGCAACGAATCCATTCAATATCACGTTTATTTCGTACAAGTATCTCTTTTACCGCTTCATATACTGCTGTTTCATCAAGTACTTCTGTATTCAATTTCCTTTTCGCCTCTTCTTCAATAGAGGCACATTTTTGATAAACTGCTGCACACGTAATACAATCATCAAATGCATTATGAGAACTTAAACGAATTCCAAGCATTCGCTTTAACGTTTCAAGTTTATGATTAGGCGCGTGCTTCATATATTTCTTCGCTAAAAATACAGTATCAATCACTTTATTTTTCGGTTCCGGTAAACCAAGCATATTCACATTACTTTTCAAAAAGCGCATATCAAAAGATGCATTATGAGCGACAATTACATTTGTATGTAAAAATGCTAAAAATAAAGGTAACACTTCTTCAATCGTCGGTGCATCCGAAACACGATAATTTGTAATACCTGTTAAACTCGTTATTCGGTCCGGAATTGAACGCTCTGGATTCACATAGGAAACAAATTGATCTACTAGTTCATGATTACGATATTTCACTGCTGCGACTTGAATAATTTTATCATTATAAGGGTTAAATCCTGTTGTTTCAAAGTCAATTACAACATAATCTAACGGTAAGGATATATTCCCCACTCCAAATACACTCCTTTATCTCTCAACGTTTATATTTCTTTCATCATATCATGAAGCTTTCACTACGTGAAAAAGAAAAGGCAGAAATGATTATATTCCATCTCTACCTTTTCACTGTTATTTTAATTTAGCAATCCGTTTCTCCATCTCTTTTTGCGTCATCGGTCCAATAAACTTATCTTGAATGACACCTTTCGTATCTATAAAATACGAAGTTGGGATCGTAATGACTTTATACGCTGTTGTCACATCAATATTCTTGTCCAATAAAATAGGAAAAGTAATCCCTTTCTCCTTAGCAAAATTACTCACCTTTTCTATCCCCCCGCCTTTTTCTGAAGGCGTATAATTTATTGCTAAAATTTCTACATTTTCTTTATGTTCTTTATAGAAAGCCTCCATATCTGGCATTTCTTGCTGACAAGGTCCACACCACGTTGCCCAAAAATTTAAAATCACTTTCTTTCCTTTTAAATCCGATAACTTTACATTCGTTCCATCTAACTTCGTTAATTCAAAGTCTGGCGCACTCTTTCCTATTTCAATACCGTTACTTGCAATCATTTCTTTCATAGCAGCTTCACTTTTTTCTTGCTTCCCTTGTACTACTTGATCTTTCTTACCAAACTGTTCATAAGCTGCATATCCCGCTAAACAAAGTAACACTACAATAATCGTAAGCTTCCGCCACATTTTATATCACCCTAACGTGTTTGTCTTCTAACATATTCACCCAAATACTATATACCTTATTTTAGCTTATACGGACAAGCTTGGAAATATTCACAGTCGAAATAATTAGAAAATTCTTATTTAAAGTGTATTTTTTTCCTTTTTATCATATAATTAGAAACACAAATAAAGTGTTGTTTATCTTCTTATGGGCCCATTCACCTTTTTACTTTCATAGTTATATAAACTTCAACAAAAGGGGGATTTTTTATGAATTCATTCGAAAAAATAACATTATATATTCTTAGCTTTCTTTTATACCCAATCGGTATTATTACATGGATCATTTCACTCTTTAGTAACGATCTTGAGAAAAAGAAAGTAGGGCGTATTTGTCTCTACGTTTCTCTAGTCTCATTCGTCCTTTTCTTAATTCTTGGAATTGCAACTTTCCTTATGACTGCTACTTTTAACGTTGATCTGAATCATTCAGAATCTATCGAGTATCAAATAAATGACGCTGAATAAAGATAAGAGTATTGCTCTTATCTTTATTCACATCTCTTAAAAAATGAATGACTATGTATTAATTTTTCAGGGCTTCCACATGCTACAATACTTCCTTCTTTCATGATGAAAACGCGATCTGCTAGTATTACTTTCTCTACATCATGTGTCGCCACAATTCTCGTGACCTCTCTTCCTAGTCCTTCTATCATATTCCAAACACATTCTTGATTGCTTGGATCTAATCCCGCAGTCGGTTCATCTAAAATAATAAAATTCGGATTTGAACCAATTGCTCGCAATAATGCAAGACGTTTTCTTTCTCCTCCCGAAAACTCTCCACCGCTTTTATGTAGTACAGTTTGAATTCCTTCAGGTAACCCCCTAATAATCGGTGTTACATTTACAAGTCCAGCATTTTTTTCTAACTCGTTTTCTCCCCTCTCTTCCTCGAAATATATATTCTCTTTTACTGTCGTCCGAAAAAAACGAGGTTCTTGCCACACTGTAGTCAATCGAGCCTCATTTCCATAATAAGCAACGCTACCATTCGATGGTTTATACAAGCCTGTCATTAATTTTAAAAGCGTTGTTTTTCCTGCACCACTTTCTCCTACAATGATAACGAATTCACCAGGTTTAATTTGCAAATCAATACTATGAATTCTGCATTTCTCTTCATCATTCTCCTGAAATGAAACATTTGTTATTGTCATCCCCATCGCTCTTTCTACATTACTATTTGCCACTCGTTTATCTAAAAAGAAAAAAACTCTACTTGCCGAAGCGACTGCAACTTGTGTCATTATCAATAAATCGCCCACATAACGGATAGGGAAAAAGAGCATCTCTATTGTCGCTAACACTGCAACAAGTGAACCAACTTCTATTTCTCCCCCCATTATTTTTTGTGCACCTATAATGAGAACAACGATATATGCTCCTGTTTCAATCACCGTTCCAACTACTCCAATGCAATGTTGCATCATCGTCTTCTTTACTTCTGTTTTATACGATTGTGCCGTTACTCCCTTAAATAAGCGAATGGCCCATTTTTCTTTTTGCAAACTACGCAAATCTTGTACTCCTTTTACAAACTGTGACACCACCTCTACGACACTTGACTGATTTTTTTGAGCAATGCTTGCGATATTTCTTACCTTTTCCCCAAACAACATCGGAACCGTTGCACTTAAAAATAAAAACGGAGTTACCCACAATATAAACTGTATATCTATATGTTGTAGTGCTATGAACGCACCTATAAATTGCGCAATGGCGTGTATATATTCTATTAATATAGAACCATATAATCTGACCCAGTTTGGAATATCAGACACAACTAACGTTTCTAGCTCTCCTTGTTTTATTTTCTCACTCTCTTCAAACGGTAATAGGAAAAAATGGCGCAATACATCTATACGCTTCTCTCGTAATATTCGCTGACTCACTTTTGAACTTACATAATCAAATGAAAGATTATTCACCCACATTAACAAGCGACTAACTGTAAACAAAGTAATGTAAAGATACGCTCCTTTCAGCTCTCGTTGAATCAGGTTATCTACAATTAGTCCCATGAATAGTGGACGGGAGAGATTTAAAATAGCTGCAAAAAGCCCACTGCATACAGCTGCTATTACTAATATTTTTTCTTTCTGTAACGGTAACAAAATTCTTTTATATTCTTTCATAATATCCCCTCCATTTTTATAGTAAAAAGAAAGGGATGAAACCAAATGGTTTCATCCCTTTCCATAAAACAAGGAAGCTAACAGTTGTTAGCTTCCTTCTCGTTTATTTCAATTATTTAGTTCGACACTTTAGATTCTTCAATTTTCTCACGAAGAACCATTTGTAAGATACCACCGTGACGGTAGTAGTCAATTTCAACTTCACTATCGAAACGAGCTACTACTTCAAATTGTTTTTCGTTGCCATCTGCATCAGTTGCAACTACTTTTACAAGATCGCGCGGTCTAACTGTTTTGTCAATTTGAATTTCAAATGACTCATTACCAACAAGACCTAATGTTTCAGCGCTTTCGCCATCTTTAAATTGAAGTGGTAATACGCCCATTAACACTAAGTTACTGCGGTGAATACGCTCAAAGCTTTCTGCGATTACTGCTTTAATACCCAGTAAGTTTGTACCTTTTGCAGCCCAGTCACGAGAACTTCCCATACCGTAATCTTTACCAGCAACAACTAGAAGGCCTGTGCCATCTTCTTTATATTTCATAGCAGCATCATAAATTGATGTTACTTCACCAGTTGGCCAATATGTTGTATATCCGCCTTCTGTTCCTGGTGCGATTTGGTTTTTAATGCGGATGTTCGCGAATGTACCACGCATCATCACCTCATGGTTACCACGACGAGAACCATAAGAGTTGAAGTCAACTGGTTGTACACCGTTTTCTAATAAGTAGCGTCCAGCTGGTGTATGCTTACCGATTGAACCTGCTGGTGAAATGTGGTCTGTCGTTACAGAGTCACCAAATTTACCAACTACGCGTAAGCCTGATAACGTTTCAACTTCACCTGGCTCTTTAGATAAACCTTCAAAGAATGGTGGGTTTTGAATGTATGTTGAATCATTATCCCAAGTATATAAAGCTTCATTTGAAGTTTGGATTTCATTCCAACGCTCATTACTGTTAAATACTTGTGCATATTCTTTCTTGAACAGTTCAGATGTAACAACACTTTGGACTACATCTTCAATTTCTTTAGCTGATGGCCAAATGTCATTGAAGTAAACAGCATTGCCATTTACATCTTTACCGATTTCATCATTTTTCAGGTCAATATCAACAGTACCTGCAAGTGCATATGCAACAACAAGTGGTGGTGATGCTAAATAGTTCGCTTTTACAAGCGGGTGAATACGACCTTCAAAGTTACGGTTACCAGATAAAACAGATGTTACTAATAAGTCATTTGCTGCGATTGCTTCTTCTAATTCTGGCGCTAATGGACCAGAGTTACCGATACAAGTCGTACAGCCGTAACCAACTGTTTGGAAACCTAATTGATCTAAATATGTTGTTAAACCAGACTTATCTAAGTACTCTGTAACAACTTTAGATCCTGGTGCTAATGATGTTTTTACGTATTCAGGTACTACAAGTCCTTTTTCAATTGCTTTTTTCGCAACTAGACCTGCTCCAATTAATACGTATGGGTTTGATGTATTTGTACAGCTTGTAATTGCAGCGATTGCAATTGCACCTGTTTTCATCGTTACTTCTTTATTTTCTAATGTAACCTTCACTTCTTTATCGAACTCTTGCTCATTAAATCCAAGTCCTTGTGTTCCAACTGGTGCTACAACAGCTTTGTGGAACGCATCTTTCATATCTGAAAGTGGAATTAAATCTTGTGGGCGTTTCGGTCCAGAAAGGTTAGATTCAATTGTATTTAAATCAATTTCAACAAGATCAGTGTAAATTGGATCTTTGCTGTCTGCTGTATAGAATAAGCCGTTCGCTTTACAGTATTCTTCAACAACGCGAATTTGTTCTTCATCTCTACCTGTTAAACGTAAGTATTCTAATGAAATATCATCGATTGGGAAGAATCCACAAGTTGCGCCGTATTCTGGTGCCATGTTTGAAATTGTTGCACGGTCAGCTAAAGGCATGCTCTTTAGTCCATTACCGAAGAACTCAACGAATTTACCAACTACACCTTTTTGACGTAATACTTGTGTTACTTTTAATGCAACATCAGTTGCTGTAGTACCACTTGGAAGTGTACCAGTTAATTTCACACCGATTACTTCAGGTACTGGGAAGTATGAAGGCTGTCCAAGCATTCCTGCTTCTGCTTCAATACCACCAACGCCCCATCCAAGAACGCCGATACCGTTAATCATTGTTGTATGTGAGTCTGTTCCAACTAATGAATCTGGGTATGCAACTAAGTCACCTTCAGCATTTTTCACCGCGTGAACGACTGGCGCTAAATATTCAAGGTTTACTTGGTGTACAATACCTGTAGCTGGTGGAACTGCACGGTAGTTATCAAATGATTTTTGTGCCCAGCTTAAAAATTTATAACGTTCTTCATTACGTTTAAACTCTAAGTCCATGTTGAATGCAAGCGCGTCTGCCGTACCCGCTCTATCAACCTGTACAGAGTGATCAATTACAAGGTCTACAGTAATTTCCGGATTAATTTTATCAGGATCCCCACCCATGTCTGCCATTGCTTTACGAAGCGAAGCCAAATCAACAACAGCTGGAACACCAGTGAAATCTTGTAAAATTACACGAGATGGTTTAAATGGAACATCGATATCTTGCACATCTTTCGTTCCCCATTTCGCTAAATTTGTAACATGCTCTTCTGTAATTACACGTCCGTCTACTTGACGAAGTACTGATTCAAGTAAAACTTTCACGGAATATGGTAATTGAGATACGTTGCCAACCCCTGCATTTTCAAGCGCTTTCAAATCATAATAATGATACGTTTTTCCATCTACTTCAAAAGTTGCACGTGATTGAAATGGATTATGTTTGACCATTATGTTTCCCCCCTGTTAAACGTGACTAAGTTGTCTGAATATAAAATGTAGACAAACTTTTCAATACCTTACGATAATATCTTATTACAACTTTCTAAATAAGTAAATAATAAGAAACTTATAGATTATCATAAGTTTTCTTTATGTTTCTAAATTTGAATAGTGTTCATGCTCCTTATGAATACTATTACCATAAAGTAAAGTGCTCTATTAGCGCTTTACTTACAGTAGTTCATACATACTATGAACTGCTCATCATGCAACTTATAAAAAAATTATAGAGGTGAAATAAAATGGGCAAAAGAAAAGCAAATCATACTATTTCAGGGATGAATGCGGCATCTGCACAAGGACAAGGCGCTGGTTATAACGAAGAGTTTGCAAATGAAAACTTAACTCCTGCAGAACGACAAAATAATAAGAAACGCAAAAAGAACCAGTAACGAAAAATCCCAAAAGGTCCATTTCCTTTTGGGATTTTTTCTAATGTTTATAACGTAGTAATTCCGAAACCGTTACAAATCGATAGCCTTGTTTTTTCAGCTCAGGTAAAATTTTTGCTAATGCTGCTACTGTTTGACTACGATCATTTCCTCCATCATGTAACAATACGATATCTCCACTTTTAGCATGTTTCACTACATGATTTACAATGGATTCAACCCCTGGATTTGCCCAATCACGTGGATCTTGATGCCACGACCATAGAACAGTTTGATAACCAGCTTCTTTCGCTGTTTTAAATACAGCATCGTTAATATATCCACCAGGTGGACGGAATAGCAAAGGTTCTTTCACCCATTTTTCGAAAAATTTCTTTCCATCTAAAATATCATTTTCTAATTTTTCATCTGAGGAATTACTGGCATACAAATGATTCATCGTATGATTTCCAATTTCATGTCCCTCTTTTAACACTTGTTTCACTAAATATGGATTACGCTGAACTCGAAATCCAATCATAAAAAATGTCGCTTCTGCTTTATATTGACGTAATAAATGTAAAATTTGTGGTGTATAAGTTGGATCCGGTCCATCATCAAATGTAATAGCAATAATCTTTTCATTATTAGGTACTTCCCATGTTACATAGCCAGTTGGTTCTAGCTCTTTTCTGAGCAACATTTTCGCTTCCACTTTTTCAACTTGAAATATATGTACTGCGCATAATAAAGAAAAAACGAGTAGAAAAATTTTCTGTTTTAGCATAATATTCGTTAAAGTAATGAGGTTGTCGAATACACAACAACCTCATTTACTTTTCTAATTGATCTACATGCTGCATAATATTTTGAAGATTATTTTCGTATTGCTCAAGTTGTGGGCGTTGTGTTTCCGAAGCTACTTCTAGTGCATTTTGAATCTGTTCATAGGCTTCCTGAACCTCTTGGCGTAATTCTTTTAAATCATGACCGTAGTTTGGATCATTTTTTACAATGTTGTTAAATGCATTTTCTGCTTGTGTAACGCCTTGCTGAGCTGCTTGAAACGCTTGTTGTTTATCTTTATGATATGGCATTATACAATCCCCTTTCCATAATAGTTAGTCCCAATTATCTTTACCTTTTTTTCTAAAAACATTCTCGTATAAATTTGCAAACTTCTCTCATTCTAAAGAGAAAGAGGAGGTGTCACATACAATGGGAAAAAACAATCGTGAAGCAAAAGAAAAAAAGGGACAACCTGAACCGTTAAGCGGATCTCATAAAGTAAAAAACCGTAACCATTCACGCCAAAAACATCATGCGCATCATGATATGTAAAACAAAAAGTGCACACTAGCTACCTTTTCCACATACAATGTTTATATTTTTCCATTTATTCTTCACCCCTACTTCATTCATGCATAACATAGTATGAATTGAGATTTTACGGAGGGTGTCTTACATGGGCAAGAAAAAGAAGGATTGTCTTTTTCATGTTGATGGTTTCGAAGAATGGATGGATCAGTTTTGTTCTGATTCTTGTAGCAACTTTAGTTTCCCAAATCAAATTCATATTGACCTTTGTGAAACGGAACAAGAATACATTTTGGAAACAGATGTACCAAATGTGACAGAACAAAATGTAGTCATTAAAAAGATGAAGACAGGCCTAAACATTTGCATACTTCATAAAAATATTTCTTTGCAGAGGATCATTCCTTTACCTGATAATATTATTTATAAGAAGATGCTAGCCTGCTTAGAGAATGGATATTTAGCCATTCATATTTCCAAAAATGAAGTAGCTGATAAACATGAAAAGCAAGTTCTTTTTTCAAATTAAGAGTTAATATAATACAAACATAAGCCCCAGTTGGTAACTGGGGCTTATGTTATTTCGCATGTACTTTCATATTAGAATTTCCATCATATCTTTTTTTCAATAAACCTTTCGTAACTAACAGAACTGGAAACGCTACAGTTGAAAATATAGCTAGCGCTGAAAATACTACAAATCCATTTTGGTACCCGTAATAATCGAGAAGTACTCCCCCAAACCATGGACCAATTACTGCTCCAATTCCTGAAAAGCCCATTGCTCCAAAGTATGTTCCTTTTAGATCCACAACAGCTATATCATCAATAAATACATCCGTCATCGAAAACATTAAGACTTCTCCAATTGTAAAAATAATTGTGCAAATAGCAGCACCTAGCATAGATTCTACTATTCCAAATCCAAATAATCCCCCGCTCACAAATAAAGTTCCCACCATAATGGATGCTAATGGTGTATACTTTTTACACATTTGAATAACAGGATATTGAATTACGACTACAACAATCGCATTTAAAGCTAACATATACGAAAATAATTTCACTCCATCCTGGAATATATGTGCATTTGCAAAATATTGTGATACTGTCGTCGTTAAGTGAGAAAAACCACAATTACTCAAAATAATACCAACTAACGCAACTAAAAATACGACATCCTTTCGCAAAATGCGAATTGCATTTAACATTGTGACAGGCTTTTCTATATTTACTTTCTTTTTTTCAATTGGATACTTCTTAAATTGGAATGCTAATATAGCTGTATATAGAATATATACTCCCGCTGCTACTAAAAAAGGAATTGTAGATTTTGCGCTTCCGATTTGTAATCCGACAAGTGGCCCAATCGCTACTCCAACATTGATTGCACCGTAACGCAAATTATATACGAGTAAACGATACTCTGGTTTCGTTAAATCTGATAATAATGCTCTTGACGTCGGTTCAAAAAAGGACCTACATAATCCATTCAAAGCGTTTAATAAAAAGAAACTTAAAACATGATCTGCAAGTGAAAAGCCTATGAATACAAACACCCAAACGATCATGGACCATATTAGAATCATATTTCGACCGAATCGATCAGATAAATTCCCTCCGATAAAACTAGCAAACACTCCAACAAGTGCACTCGTTCCAATAATAGCACCCGTCATTCCAGCTGATACGCCTTTAACAGTCGTTAAATAAATTGCTAAAAAAGGAATACTCATTGACGTGGCGAACCTCGCAAATAAAGTCCCTATTATAATTGTCATTCCTAACGGATGAATATTTTGTAACTTCCCCTTCATCTTAAAAACCTACTCTCCCTGTTATCACATAAAAAAAGAAAGCAAAGGATCTGCTTTCTTTTCCCTTTTTATACTTGAGCTGTTGATACTCGAGCTGTTCTCGTTATATCCATATCTATGCCATATGTAAACTGTAATTCTTTACAAACATCTTTAATTAAAATTGCTACATTATACTTTTCATTAAATTGTAAAACAATGTTTTCTACTTCTTCATATGTATACTTATATTCCCCTGTAATAACACTTTTTAGATCAAAGCATTCGTTAATACAAAGTTGTACAAGTAGCTGGTCATATTTCTCTATTACATCTTCTTTCTTCCAAAGTAACTCTTTTACATATAATCGATCAAACTTCACACTTTCTCGATTACAATCCGTTAAAATCCGGGTCATTTCGTTTAATTCTCGATATAATTCGGAAATATTTTTGCTTAAACTAAGCAGTTTATCTACGCCGTTTTCATATAACATATTCATTCCACCCCCGCATTTTCTTTTTCTTATTATAGCAAGAAAATTCTAAAAATAGTTTCTTTCTTCTGAAATATTAGGAAACTAATTTCAATTGCTTTACAATGAAACTAGTTAATGCGAGAGGAGAAAGAAAATTGGAGCACAAATTATATTACACTGACGCTTATAAGCAAGACTTTACTACTAAAATTATAAAGCAAGATTATGATAAAGACGGTAACTTATACGTTGTTTTGAATGAAACGGCATTTTATCCAACCGGTGGCGGGCAGCCCCATGATACTGGAACCTTAAATGGCATTACTGTATTTGGTGTTGAAGAAGTCAACGAAGAAATCCGCCACTTCATTACAGAACAATTACATACAGAAGAAGTAGAAGGTAAAATCAATTGGAAGCGCCGTTTTGATCATATGCAACAACATGCAGCTCAGCACATTTTATCTGCTGCTTTTTGGGACCATTTTAACATACCTACGATTGGATTCCATCTTGGTAAAGAAACGGTAACAATCGATTTAGAAACAGAAAATCTGCATACAGAAACAGTTGAAAAAGCAGTACAAATTGCAAACAACATTGTTTTCGAAAACCATCCAATCCGTATCCTATGGATGAACCTAGAAGAAGCGAAAACGTTACCCCTTCGTAAAGAACCGACTATGACAGAAAATATACGCGTTGTTATGATCGAAAACTTTGATTATAACGGCTGTGGCGGAACACACCCGAAACGTACTGGTGAAGTAGGTCCTATGCAAGTTCTTAGCTGGGAACGCAATAAAGGTGGCATACGACTAACGTTTATTGCCGGCTGGCGCACACTTAAATTAATGGGGCAACAGCAACAAATTATGAAGGATGTTTCTAAACAATTAAACAGTAGCGAGAGTGATATTCCAGCAAAAGTAGCTCAACTGCTTACTTCTCAAAAAGAAAACGAAAAAGCTATGCAAACAATGAATGAAAAATTATTATATGCAGAGGCAAATGAACTACTTCAACAGCCTGCCGAAATACATGCCGGCATACTTATTTCTAAAGTATTTACAAATCGTTCTATGCAAGAAATCGCAAAGCTATCCGCTATTATTACAGAACAACAAGAACATGCCATTACATATTTCGTTATTGAAAACGAGGAAAAATTACAATGTATTCTCGCTTGCGGAAAAACAGTCACGCTTAATATGAATGCTCTTTTAAAAGATGCTCTTCCTACAATTGAAGGAAAAGGTGGCGGAAATGAAAAGAGTGCCCGTGGCGGCGGGAAAGCAATTATGAGCGGAGATGAATTTTTAAATCAGCTTGTTTCTTCTTTACAGTCAGCAGTATAAAACATGTTTATGAAGGATAGCTAACTGCTATCCTTCAACTGTATTTACAGGCCTATATTTCGTTTCAAGCCTTGATAACTCCCGACACTTGTAAACCCTTCGCTTATAAGAGTGATAAAAGTATCTGAAAAGCCATAATGACTTAAATCTTTAATCGGTACCATTTGCACATCATGGATCGGATTATGATCAAACTCGTTAGAAGGTAGCCTAATTTCACCTTCAATCCTTTCAAGCAAAAACGTAATATGTAATAAAGATGGGCTAGCATCAGGTTTATCACAAACATAGAGTAGCTTCTGAATGTTAACTTCTAACCCTGTCTCTTCTCTCATTTCTCGAATCACCGCTTCTTCTAACGTTTCACCATTCTCTACCCTTCCTCCAGGTAAAGACCAATTTCGATTAGCAACTCTTTGCTTTACTAGCAATACTTTTTCATCTTCAATTAAAATTCCGGTAACACGAACTTGCATTACATTTTCCATATGTATTCTCCTCTTCCCATTATATTTACAAATTAATCCTTCCACAAAAAGAACGTACGTTTTATAATTAAAGAAAAATATGGAAGAAAGAAGTTGTTACATTCATGCGTCCACCTTTAACAAAGTCTATATCACTTGAAGATTTCCAAAACTATTATTGGTTAAAAGAAGAACTGCAAACATTTTGTCGTGAGCATGGGTTGCCAGCTAGTGGCTCTAAGATTGAAATAGCCAATCGTATCTCTCATTATTTACATACTGGTAAAATATTAAAAAACAGCTCTGGTCCAAAAGCGAGTAAAACTTCCCTCTCTTATAAAGACCTTTCTATTCAAACGATTATTACTAACAATCACCGCTGTAGCGAAGATGTTCGTGCTTTTTTCAAAGAAAAAATCGGAACAAACTTCCGCTTTACAGTAGCTCTTCAAAAGTTTTTTAAAGAGAATATTGGAAAAACATATGAAGATGCGATAACGTTTTGGTATGAAGAAAACGAACGAAAAAAAGACCCTACATATAAAACAACTATCAGCGCGCAGTTTGAATACAATCGCTTTACTCGTGACTTTTTCGAAGATCCAAATAACAAAGGAAAATCAAAAGCTGATGCGATCGCTGCTTGGAATGAAATAAAAGCAAAACCTGGTAGCAATGCTTATGTTCCTCAAAAAGTAGAGAACTAGTTAACTCGCTAGTCTTCTACTTTCTCAAATAATAGCGCAAGCCCTATTCCGCCCCCAATTCCTAACGTCGCAATTCCATATTTCATATACTTTCGTTTCGCCTGATAAAACAAGCGCGTTACAAGCATAGCCCCAGATGCACCGTACGGATGACCGAGTGCAATTGCTCCACCATTTACATTTAATCTTTCGAAAGGAATTTGTAACTCCCTTGCACAAGCTACAACTTTTGAAGCAAATGCTTCATTTATTTCAAAATAATCGATGTCCTCTACTTTCATATTCATTTCATTTAGTAATTTGTTCACCGCGAATATTGGACCAGTCCCCGGAAGATTTGGATCCACTCCAACTACAGCACTACGAACGAAACGAAGTACAGGTTTGTATCCTAATTTTCGGGCTTGCCCCTCTTCCATTACAAGAACGGCACATGCTCCATCATTTACACCGCACGAATTACCTGCCGTTACTGTACCATTTTGTAAAAATGCGGGCTTAGTTCTTTTAATCATTCTTTCATACTTCATTTCTCGTTTTATAGCTTCGTCAAAAGATCCATTAAAAGAAAGTATTTCATCTTGTATATATCTATTTTCTAATGCTTGCAGTGTCCGTTTATAACTAAGACAAGCGTATTCGTCTTGCATTTCTCGCGTTATATTATAACGCTCTGCAACATATTCAGCCGCCACTCCCATATTAGGATCTCCAATTGTTTCTGGTGAAAATCGCGCTCTATTTTGAAAAGGTGATGTACTTGTACTCTCTACTCCTCCTGCAATATAACAATTACCTGCCCCGCCTTGAATGAAATGACATGCGGTGCGAATCGCTTCCAAACCCGCACCACATTGCCGATCAATCGTTACACCAGGAATATGATAGCCAAGTCCTGCCGCTAAAGCAGATAATCTTGCAACATTCCCTCCTGGTCCAACAACATTCCCTAATATAACATCGTCTATTTCTCTCTCAATTCCTTTACTTAAAAATGTGAGAAGCGGCGCTGATAGTTGCTGAACTTCATAGTCTTTTAACATCCCATTCTTCTTACCAATAGGTGTCCTTTTTGCTTCTACAATAACCGCTCTATTCATATATCTTCTCCCGGTTTTCAATCATATTTTTTGCTGCAATACGAGCGATTTTCCCGCTGTCTGTATACGATATTTCATCTACAAAATGCCATTCTTTCGGTATTTTAAACGAGGATAATCGTTGTAAGCAAAAACTTATTAATTGTTGCCTCGTAGCACTTCCTTTTACGATGGCCACAGGTTTTTCACCCCAATAACTATCTTTCACACCAACTACAACTATTTCATCAACAGCTGGATGTTCATGTAATACACTTTCTATTTCTTCTGGAAAAATATTAATTCCTCCAAATAAAATCATATTCTTCTCTCTACCGACAATATAAATAAAGCCTTCTTCATCTTTATAACCTACATCTCGCACTGTCATCCAGCCATCTGCATTCAACTCCCGTGCTAAAACCCCATCTATTATGTATCCCATAAAAAACTGATCACTTTTCACATAAACAGTTCCTATCTCGCCTTTCGGTACTTCTTCTCCTGCCTCATTACATATTCGCACTTGCACATTGTGACAAGGTTTCCCTACTGAACTTGGCTTTCTTTCGCTCTCTTCGTCAACTAATGCTGTTACAAAACTTAGTTCTGATGCACCGTAAAATTCGTATTTTTTTGCAACAGGGAATATATTCTTTATTTTTTCTTTCGCTTCAGCTTCCCATTTCGCTCCTGACGAAATAATTTTCATGTCACTTTCTATTACTCTTTTTTCTTTATATAAAGATTCTAGCATTGTCGGAACTGTATACATGACCAAAATATGTTCCATTTCTAACTTGTCCAACACTTGTTTTGGAATAAACTTCCTCATAATATGCACCGTTTGCCCTACATATAATGCACTTATTGCGCCGTATAAAAAAAGAGAATGAACGAGTGTCCCAGCTATTAAAATAGAATCTTCTTCTTTCATATGAAAATCATGTATATTGCAATCGAAACTATGAACCCACGATTGTTGCGCACGTAAAAATGCTTTTGCTTTTCCAGTTGATCCTGATGTGAATCCCATATAAAAAGGAGCATTTTGTACATTTTTTACGGACTGATATGTAGGAAGATAGTGCTCTATCATTCTTTTCCACTCATCAATTTCTATTACTCTTCCTTCTTCACCAGGTAGATCATTTACCTTATATCGCTCTGTCACAATCACATCCGGATTACTGATTGCAATCCTTTCTTTAAGCTCATCCTGTTTCCACCTTATATCTAATGGTACACAAATCCATCCGGCCATAGCAGCACCTGCAAATAGTTGTAAAAACTCGATACGATTTTCTAATACAATTGCTATCGTTTTATTCTTCGATTCTTTTTCAGCCAACCAGTTTGCTACTTTACACACTGACTCAAACCACTCTTTATATGTTAAAACTCGATCATTTTCCTTTATTGCTATTTTATTCGGTTGTAAAGAGGCATAATTTTTATATTCTTTTGTAATCCCCATTTGAGACGTCCTTTCTTGACAAAATAATAAAAAGAAACACGTAATGAACGTGTTTCTTCTCTTTCTTATCCCGCTTTTGTATATTTCCCATTCTTTAAAGCTGGCGTAATAATATGTTTCAATGAACGATGTAATTTTGTTACAAGAATTGCTGCTATAATTGCTTTTATGCAATCACCTGGTAAAAATGCGACACTTACTTTCATCGTCTGCCATATAGAAATATCCATTACAAAAGCTTGTACAATAATACCAAATACATAAACTACGAAAATACCACCAATTATATTAATACATAATACCTTTATTATAGAAACTTCACGTAAACGCTCAATTAAATAACCAATGACAAATGCTCCAACGATATAACCAAGTAAATATCCTGCACTTGGCCCAACAAATACACCAAAGCCACCGCGTCCACCAGCAAGTAATGGTGCTCCAACTCCTACAATAAGTAAGAAAACTAGCTGACTTAATGCACCAAGACGTGATCCTAATAGTCCACCAGCAAGCATAACACCAAGTGATTGTAATGTAATTGGAACTGGTGTAATAGAAAGAGCAATTGGAGGAATTAACCCTAACACTCCCATAATAGAACTAAATAAAGCGACGAAAACTAAGTTTTTTGTATTCATATTTGCTTCTCCTATTTGTAAACTTAAAATGATTTTTAGGTAACATATTACAGGAGTTATATTATCTTTCTATCTAGCATTTGTCAACTTATTTTCATCTCAAGTTGACAAATATAGATTCCATTATTTCTCTTTATGCAAATGCTCAAGTTCTTTCCGAAGCGCTTGTTTTAAAAACTTCCCAACAGATGTTTTCGGTATTTCTTCCATAAATACAATATCGTCTGGTAACCACCACTTCGCAAACTGTGGTTTTAAAAACTCATATATTTCCTCTTTTGTTACTGTACTATTTTTCTTTTGAACGACGCAGGCAACTGGGCGCTCTTGCCACTGCGGATGAGGAACAGCAACGACAGCTGCTTCAAATATAGCATCATGTGCCATTAAAGCATTTTCAAGGTCAACTGAAGAAATCCACTCTCCTCCGCTTTTAATCACATCTTTCGTACGGTCAACAATCTTTACGCAACCTTCCTCATCCACTGTTACAACATCTCCTGTATATAACCACCCATCTCGAAACCCTTCGACAGTACGTTCATCGTTATAATAACTTTCAGCGATCCACGGCGCTCGTAAACATAGTTCTCCCATCTCCGTACCATCCCACTTCACTTCACCATTTGTACCGACTACTTTCATCTCTACACCAGGGACAAGATACCCTTGCTTTGATCGAATTTCTAATTGCTCTTCATATGATAATTCTGTTTCATAACTTTTTAAACGTGCAAGCGTTACGAGCGGGCTTGTTTCGGTCATACCATATGCATGTATGAAAGGAACATTGTGTTTCTGTTCAAATGCTTTAATAACACTTTTCGGTGCGGCTGCACCGCCACATAGTATTCTCGTCATACTAGATAAATCATAACTATTATTTTCTAACTCTTGTAATACACCAAGCCAAATTGTCGGCACACCGGCAGCTAACGTCACTTTTTCAGATTGGATCATTTCTAATAAAATTTTCGGCGTAAACATCGGTCCTGGAAGAACTTGTTTTGATCCAAACCAAGTAGCAGCGAAAGGAAGTCCCCAAGCATTCACATGGAACATCGGTACAATTGCCATCGCCGCATCACTTTCCGATAAAGCAGCTGTATCCGCTAAACCGAGTGCCATGCAATGCAGCACAGTACTACGATGCGTATATACAACACCTTTTGGATTTCCTGTAGTCGCTGACGTATAACACATACCAGCAGGTGTATTTTCATCAATATCTTTTACAAATTGGAAATTTGAATCGCCTTCTTCTAATAGCTTTTCATAATGATATACAGGTTCTAGCGTAGTATTTGGAAGTTCATCTTTATCAGTCATAATAATGTAGGCTTGTACAGTTGATAATTCAGATTGAATTTTTTCAACGAGCGGTACGAGATCTTCATCAATAAGTAGAATTCGATCTTCTGCGTGCTGAATAATGTATGAAATATGTTGAGGAGATAAACGAATATTAATTGTGTGTAAAACGGAAGCAATACCAGGAATAGCAAAATACGCTTCCACATGTCGATGATGATTCCACGCTAACGTTCCTATACGCTCGCCTTCTTTAATTCCTAATTTTTTTAACGCACTGGAAAGCCTTCTCGTCCTTTCACCTAACTGCTTATACGTTAACGTCGTAATTGTATCATGTGTCCGTGAAACAATTTCTTTCTTTGAAAACAGTTTTTCTGCTCTTTCCATCATAGAACTAATTGTTAGCGGTACATTCATCATCATATTGGTTATATCCCCCTTTAAAGCGTTTTCATTTTTGTTTATTATAACAGACTTCTACAAATATTCACGACATTTTTCTGTATTTTCTGAATTATTTCTTTGGAAATAATTCAGAAAATACTAAGAGAAAACACACTAAAACTCCTTCTTACGATATATAAATACCGAAATAACAAAAGAAAAGATATATATGATAACGCCAAATATTGTATATAGAATTGAAACGTATACAAATAAATTTAAATTTGATATTGGAAATTGTTCTATTAGATAGCCAATTACACTTTGTAATCCAAAATAAGTTACAAGTCCCCCGCATGCGCCTCCAATTGTAATAGCATCAGATTTTTCTGCTCCAAAAATATAGAGGAGTGGATAGGCTATTGCTCCGGCATTAAGGATGATGAACGTCCCTAAAGAAACACTCTTAAATATATCATCATCAATTGGCGTATCTAAAACTGAAGCATATATGTAAAATATGCTATACGATAATAAAGTACCAATAATTACAACTATAAAATAGAAAAGGTAGTGACTTTGCACAATGTTATTTCTAGTAACCGGTAAAGTAAGTACATATTTTTCATAACCCGACTTACTCTCATACTTAATAACTTCAAGTGCAGGAATTGCAGCAAATAAGATAATGAATGTAGCAATTAAACGGTACATTGAAGCATTACCAAAATAAAAAACAAATCCCGATCCTAATATCGCTATTCCCATGAACGTAAAGAAAGTTCGATATACTAGATAATAGTTTGTCAATAATAAACCTTTCATTTATTTTTCACTCCTTGTTAATAAAACACTTATTTCTTCTATCGAAATGGTTCTATGAGCAATCCCATTTGGTAGTTTATGCACATCTGATACAAGTACATTGAAATAAGAACCATTATTCCTTTTCACCACAACTATATCTTTGTTGATTAAAGTTAGTTGCTCCTCATCAACATCTACAATGACATAATTGTCCAAAACCTTATCCTTTTCTTCATTCAATAAAATTTCTCCATCTTTTATCACAATAAGGTGACTAGCTATTTTTTCTACATCACTCATAATATGTGAAGAAAGTAATATACCACCATTACTTTTATTCACAAAACTTTTTAATTCCTCTAATACCTGCTCCCTAGATGAAGGATCAAGACCTCCCGTCGCTTCATCTAGAATTAATAATTTGGCATTATGTGACAATGCAACAGCTATGGATAGTTTCATCGACATTCCACGGGAAAACCTACCTACTTTTTCATAAGTAGGTAAAGAGAAAGAATGAACTAATCGGTAAAAATTTTCTCTATCCCAAGATTCAAACATCTTTTCAAAAACCTTATTTAGTTGTTTTATTGTAAGATGAGCTGGGAGATTCATAGCATCAAATACGACTCCAATCTTCCCCTTATTCTTGGCATCTTTATTTATATTTTCTTTACCAAATATTTTTACTGTACCGCTATCTTTAGAAATTAATTCTAGTACTGTTTTAAATGTTGTTGATTTACCTGCGCCATTGTCACCAATGAATCCCACTATTGACCCTGATGGCACATTGAATGTAACATCTTTTAACACAAATTTGTTTCCAAATGATTTACTTAAATTTTTAATTTCTAGAATGTTTGACATCATTTCACTCCTAACTTAACTTTTCATAAAAATAGGTTTTCTACTATTAAAAATTATCCACTTTTTCTCTCATTTTCTTTTTTAGTTTAAAAATAATACGATTGCTATATTCTTTATTTTCTACTAAAATTCGATACATCTCCCACACTCCTACAACACGAACAAAAAGATAGACTCCAATAGCAATAAGTACAACACAGTACGGATAATACTGCACTAATTCTCCTGAAGTGATATGCTTTTTCTCAAACAAAAACGGGATTGCACCTGCGGCTATAAAACAAAATCCAACAATCATCACTGCAGCATACTTCTTCTTAATAATCGCATATCTTTTTGTCAATTCTTTTAGAAAGTTTTGATCAAATAGTAGTTCTTCTTTTTTCAATACATTATATCGACTCTCTTCTATCGTTACAGGTACCATCATTGCTCCAATTCCAAGGACAGCAATAATAATAACAAGGAATGTCGAAATTGTTGCACTTTCTTTAAATAATAAATACGGTATTGTAGATAAAATGAGTAAACTAAATCCTAACGCAATATATTTAGAAATTTTTTGCCCATACACTATATACCCTTCTGCCATTTCCTGACTTACGTAATAGCCCTCCACATTTTCATTACTTTGCTCTGCAGTTTCTTTTAATAAATAGTCGAGTGATACTTCAAAAACATTGCCAATCATTATTAACTTTTCAGTTTCAGGAAAACCTTGACCGTTTTCCCATTTACTAACCGCTTGCCTTGTTGTGTTTAATTTTTCAGCTAACGCTTCTTGAGAAAGGCCCTTTTCCTTTCTTAATTTAAAAAGCTTTTCACCAAATCCCATATGTGTGTCCCCCTTTGTTTTCTTACCTAAATTGTATGTAAACATTGCCCTTATCTCTATCTTCCCGCGGTTGCACTTTGTCAACTTACAGTTGCGATTGTGTTATATAGCGGTTTTCTATAAGATTTAGCTCGTTTTCTTCTATGATTATGGCGTTTATAAAACACCCTACCTCAATAACCAATTATAACAATTAAAGGTAATTATTGTTATAAACAATAAAAACTCCTTTATTTATAAAGGAGTTTTCGATATGAAATATTCCAAGATGAGCTAATTTTTCTTTCTCATACTAATTCACAATTTCTTCTATACATTTTTGTATGTTGTGCAACGATTCATAAGCATCCCACACAGTATATGTTGTCATCTCTTTATATAAGGCATATTCATATATATGTAAAATATTTCTCCTATTAACTTACCTAATAAAAACACTTTTCAATAATCATAACGGCTTCTGCTTAAACTTTTCATAATGTCTTACTTTTAATAAAAGGACATTCCCACAATCTGTACAAATATAAGCATCTACTGGTGAAGATGTGAACATCGTCTCCTTTTTCCGTATTTGTGCATAACCGACAAACTCACCTTCTCCTATATTTTGAGAACCACAATTAGAGCATGTCTGCACGTCTTTCTGTTTCATGAGAGCACCACCTTTAATCTGTTTCTACTCCCTTCGACAGTTCACTTCCATTTCCCTTCCAAAAAACCTCTTATTCTCTTACATTTCAACAGGAATCTCAGAACAAAAATCGTATATGTACTATGAAATATATTTATTGACGGGGGAATCTCATGAGTACAATTATGACAATCAATACCGCACAAGAAATTGAAAACGCAGAAATACATATGCTTTCTTCTAGATTAGCACTACTACAAGAAATGGACGGAAATCCAATGCAAGTACAAATAAAAAAGTTCGAGAGTGCCACTGCCTTTTCATCAAAAGTAATTGCTGGTCCTGCTTTTAACACAGTAAAAGGCGTTACCTTTATAAATACAGATGAGATAGATGCGATTATTTCTTATTATCAATCACTACAAATTCCTTGCCGTTTTGAAATTACACCAGCACAAGGTACAGCTGAATTATTTCAATACTTATCTGAAAAAGGATTTTACCAATCTAGCTTCCATACCGCTTTATATAGTAAACCAAAAGAAGATCCATCTCTTCTTCCTTCTAACATTTCAGTACGCAAACTAAAAGAAAATGAATTTGATATTTTTGCTGACATATATGTACGTGGTTTTAACATGCCATCCTTTACAAAAGATGGCGTGCGCCAAAATAACGAAATTCTTTACAATAAACCAGGATGGCATTTTTTCATAGCTGAAATTCAAAACACTCCTGCTAGTATAGGAGTTCTCTATATAAATAAAGGTGTCGCTTCATTAGCTGCTTCTGCTACTTTGCCAGAATTTCAGCGTAAAGGCTGTCATACTGCCTTAATTCAAAAGCGAATTGAGACAGCTATTGAATCCAATTGTCATTTAATAGTCGGACAAGCAAGATTCGGTAGCGGCAGTCAAAATAATATGGAACGTGCCCATATGAAAATTGCTTATACAAAATCAATATGGACTGCAAAAGACATGTAATTTACATGCTTTCTCCTTCCATTACAATCTTATACATTCTATGACAATTCCTTTTCTACCCCATTAATCATTTGAACATTCAAACTAAATTTGTTACGATATTACTAGATACATCATTCAACTTGCAATATGAAAAGAGAATTCTAATCAAACTACAAGGAGGAGAAATGTATGACTAAACATGATCATGGTTTAAAAGAAAAAGTAGAAGGTGCTATTGATAAAGTAAAAGGCGAAGTAAAGGAAGTTGTTGGGAAAGTAACTGACAATAAAAAATTACAAGCTGAAGGAAAATGGGATAAGGTAAAAGGCACTGCTAAAGATACGGTTGGTAATGTGAAAGAAAAAGTACATGAATATAAAGAGCATAAAGAGAATAAATAAAAAAGAACAAAGATGTATGGTTGTGCAAGTAGTAAGATACTAAAGTTTGTATTTTATATTTGCCCATAAAATTATTTTAAAACGAAAAAAAGATGCCTTCAGGCATCTTTTTTCTATAAACAACTATTTTACATCTTACTTTGTGAAATTTGGTTTTAGGTCACCTGTATACGGTTCATGCTCAACGAAGATTTTTATATCTTTTCCATTCGCATCTTTCCCCATTCTTGTATACGTAAATTTCTCTTTATTTAACTCTGTAAGTTCAAGAACTGCACCGTATTTATTATTTCCTAATGAAACGTGGGCTCTAATTTTATTACGATGTACAACATCAAAGAAACCATAGTCTCCACGACTTTCTCCTGTATTCACATTAAAAAACTCGTATTTATTTGTATTTTTATCATATTTTGCTAGACTGATTAAGTTTGAATTATATTTTGTTACATCATTACCCTGTTCGTCTAATACCACCGTTCCGTTCCATAGTGTACTAGATAATATTTTATCTCCATCAACGTCTGTAACTATTTTTCCAGTCGAGCTTTCTAAATTTTTATCAGGTCGCGTGAAAGAAAGCTCTTTTTCATGATAAGGAACATGTTCAACAAATACTTCTACATCGTTTCCTTTTGCATCTTTCCCCATTCTTTTATATGTAAATCTCTCCTTATCTAATTGCGTTAATTCAACAACTGCTTGATAATTTTGCGTCTCAGAAATTAGTACTCTTTTCTTTCCGTCATTGGTTATAAAAAAGGTACCGCTATCATTACGACTCTCTCCTGTCTTTGCATTAAAAAATTCATACCTTGCCGTTTTAGCATCATACTTTGCAAGCCCGATGAAATTTTGATTTTCTTTCGTTAAATCGTTATGATCTTTGTCATAGACTTTTGTCCCTTGCCAATTTGTTTCACCAAGTATACTAGCTAGTTGTTGCCCCTTCGTCTGTTGGGTTTGCTCAGTTTCTTGTATTGCATTGTATAAAAATTGAGCATACTGTTCACGCGTCACATCCATATTTGGAGCAAAATTCCCTCCGCCTACTCCTTTTGCAATATTATTTGTTTGAACAGCACTAATTGCATTTCTTGCCCATGAGTTCGTTGAAACGTCATTAAAAGTGTGATCACTATTTGCCTTTAAATGAAAAGCATTTGTAAGAACCTGTGCCATTTCTGCACGCGTTAAGGATGCCTTCGGTCTAAAGTTCCCATGCTCGTCACCCTTAAAAACGCCCATTTCTGTTAAAGACACGATTTCCTTTATATAGCTTGTCGACTCTTCACTTACGTCCCCATACGGGTTCTGATAATTTTTGTCTTCTGCTAGATTAAAATAACGATATAGTAAAGCTGCAACTTGTTCGCGTGTTACGTTATCTCCAAAACCAAATCTCCCATCATCATAACCGAAAATAATTTTCTCATCTGTTAATTGCTGAATCGCCTCATATGCCCAGTGCCCCTTTGGAACATCTTTGAATACACCAGTATGATTCGTTTGTGGTGTATTCTCTTCTGCTTTCACTTCTCCATTTTTTTCAGTTAATAGCACTCCACCTAGAACTGCTGATATGATACATGTTTTTAAAATTGTTTTATTCATAGCTTTCCAATCCCTTCCTTCATCTAACAAAGAATTACACCACTTTTCTTTCAAAAGAAGATTCTATGTGAGCAATTCATGTTCTAAATTTTCATTACAGCTAATTGGATACAAAGTGTTACACCTTCAAAGCTCGTTTTCGTAGTATCCGTAGCTGCTATATAAAAGAATTATAAATAGCAACTATAAACTACCCATAAATAAATTATTAAAAAAAGATAAAATTAAGATAATATATTTTTAATCTCAATCTATAAAAAAACGTTATTCTTTCTCATCTAGCTTGTTAAGAAAGAATAACGTTTTTAATTCTAGGGTCCCTTTTAGCAAAAAGAAGTTTTATTTTATATTGTTGAGTGATAGTAAAGTCGCTTAAAAATTAATAAAATCATTTAAAAGATAATATAGTTCTTTAAAAAGATGGTTTGAAATTAAATGTTTATTCCATTTTTTTGTTTATGTTATCATGATAAAAGAAAGAATATTCCGAAATAACAAACCGAAATTTGGGCAGAAAAGAGGAAAAGAAATTGAATATTGAGCAACAATTATATGATGTGGTGAAACATTTAATTGAACAAAGATATCCAAATGATTGGGGTGGAGCCGCAGCGATTCGTGTAGAAGATGGAACAATTTATACAAGTGTTGCTCCGGACGTAATAAACGCTTCAACAGAACTTTGTATGGAAACAGGTGCAATTTTAGAAGCTCATAAATTTCAAAAGAAAGTTACACATTCTATTTGTCTTACACGAGAAAATGAGCATTCTGAATTAAAGGTACTCTCGCCTTGTGGTGTATGCCAAGAACGTTTATTCTATTGGGGACCAGAAGTACAGTGCGCGATTACAAATGCTAAACAAGATATTATTTTTAAACCTCTAAAAGAGCTGCAACCATATCATTGGACAGAAGCATATCATGATGAAATGGAAAAAGAATGGAGTACGAGATAGGATTAATCTCTATTTTTTCCTTCTGACGACAAAAAAATTTCACGGCCTTTTCCAAATAAAACATCGGAAAAAGCCGTGACATAATACTTATTTTATAATTGACAGAAGACGACAAAAACTTTTCTTCTTACTTCCCTTCACTCTTCTCTAACACATACAAATCTTCTTCAATATTAGATAGTTTCTCTGTTACAAGCTTTCTAGCATCTCCAAGCGCTTGATTGTATGCAAACGGTCCTACTAATTTTATCATTTCTTCTATTAATCGCTCTGCTTGAAAACGCCCAATTTCATCTAAATCTTCTTCAACGAAAAATTGCTGAATTTGTGCTACAAGCTCTTCTTTTTTATCATTTGGTATTTTTATATTCATCATCATTTATTACTCCTCTATATGTAAGATAGTACGTTTCTTAACTCTACCATAGAAAAGCGATTGCCAGGACAACTTTTTGTAACACCTTCGAGCTCCCTATGACCGAGTATATTTTCTTTCTTTATAGCAAACTGCTTCATAAACTTTTTACATACAGAATATAATGCATTCACTTGAGCAGGAGTTGGATCATATTTATCAAAATTACCCGTCATACATATTCCAATTGTATCTCTGTTATTATCTTTCGCATGCGCTCCAATATGTAAACCACGTCCTTCGACTACAGTTCCATCTGCTTCGATAAAATAATTATAACCGATCCCGCTCCATCCTCTTACTTTTTGATGAAATTCATGTGTTTTATACACATCCCATCCATCTTCGGATGTGTGGTGGATAATCAGTTTATTTACTTTTTCTAAAGGAACTAATTCATCTTGAAATGTTAAATTAACACATTTAATTTCCATTTGAACATCCTCCCTTACAATTCAATAATCATAATTGTTTTATCATCTGGTCTTATTCTCTTTTCCCCTTCTAGCTCTTCAATAATTGCTACATATTCATTTATACTATTCTTTCTTATATATGCAACAGTTTGTTCGAGTGGCCAATCTGGGTGGAATAATCCGTCTGAACAAATAAAAATGCCGCTTACTTCATCTATATGTAATTCCCCATGCTGTAAATAATGAATCGCTTCTTTCATTCCATTTGCAACGGAATACCCACCCTGCATATTTGCAAGATAACGATTATATTTTAACTGTTCCCGTACATCTTGAAAAACATGTTCTTCTGGTACAGATAGCCCTTTTTTACGATCTTCTTCTCTTTTCTTTTTTGCTCGTTTACTAATTCCTTCGACCGTGTCTTTCGTTAATACTTGCATCGTTCCATTTTGAAGTATTGCAACAATCATACAGTCCCCTAATTGTGCATATTCAATTTTCTCACCAACTATTTGGACTGCCGCGATACATGTGCACCACAAATGCTCTTTCTTTCTCGTATCTACTCCATATTCTAACATTTTTCTTTGCAATGCTTCATTTGCTTTTGCAACAGCAACTTGTAAACTATGATTTTCGCGGAATGAATTAAAATAACTTGCAAATAAATGTGAAGCGATGTATGCTCCATTATGTCCCTTTTCATCACGAAACGGGACAAGTGGTGTTGCACCGTCACATACACCATAAATCTTTTTTTCTTCATTACAAAAATAAGAATCCTCACATGCTTGCTTCAACGGGCTTTTCTGTTGATATGTTTTTATCTTCACAACTGTATCCCCTTTCAAATGATAAAATACTCAAATTCTTTTGATTAATCTAATTTTCCGAAATAAACTGTTTTTACCCAAAACTTTCAATATCATATATAATCTTGAAATAATATGAATTTTTCAGTGAAGGACGGGAAAGAGATGGTCAGATTTCTTGGTGTTATTATTGGTTCTATTATTATTGCGATTGCCTTTAATCTTTTCCTTATCCCCCACAAAATTTTAAGTAGTGGAATTGGCGGAATTGCTATTATTTTAGGGATTGTAACTCCTGTAAACACAGGTATTATTAACTTTGTATTAAACTTACCTATCCTTATTTTAGGATACATAGGTCTTGGAAAAAAAGTCATTTTTAACACGATTATCTCTGTGATTGTATTATCTGTTGCATTATACTATGTTCCAGTGAAAGTCGTAGCAACAGATCCGCTTTTATCATCTATCTTTGGTGGTGTTATTGCCGGAGCTGGTATCGGTCTTGTTTTTAACTGTAATGGATCAACTGGTGGTTTCGATATTATCGGTATGTTGTTATCTCGCAAAAGAGACATTAAACTTGGCGGATTCCTTATTATTTTAAATGCAGTCGTTGTAATCATTGCAGGGTTCTTCTTCACTTGGGATGTTGCTCTTACAAGCTTACTTTCGATTTATGTAACTGGTAAAGTCATCGATGCGATTCATACGAAACATCGGAAGGTTACACTTATGATTGTAACAAATGAAGCAGAAAAAATGAAAAAACAACTTCTTTCAACTGTTGTACGTGGAATTACATTACTTGATGGTGAAGGTGCTTATTCTAGCGAAAAGAAGCGTGTACTTATGACAGTCGTTTCTCGTGAAGAATTAGCAAGTATGAAATTAACAATTTCTGAAATTGACCCTCATGCATTCGTTAACATTACAGAAACGGTTGAAGTATTAGGATTGTTTAGAAAAGGTTAAAAAACTAGGTGGATTTCCACCTAGTTTTTATTTTCCATAAATTCAATTCGATTTCCGAACGGATCTGACACATAGAATCTAATTACATCTGGTCGTGCATGATCATCTATTACTTCAATACCTTGCTTTATTAACTCTTGTTTAAATTCATCTATTTTTAAAACATAAAAAGCTGGATGCGCCTTTTTAGCTGGATTGAAGTTTTGCTCAACTCCGATATGAATCTCTTGATTTCCACACTTAAACCAGCATCCACCGCGCTTCTTTAATTCCTCCGGCTTTGGGATTTCCTCCATACCAATTTTATTACTATAAAACTCTCGCGCTTCTTCTTCACACCCTACAGGCGCAGCTACTTGTACATGGTCGATACCTTGAATATAATTTCTCATTTTCTCTCCCCCTCTCTCCCCTAATGTTATAAGGAAAACCTACTCCTGTAACTTACAAATGATTTATAAAACAATATAAGCTCCCCTTATTACTACCCTATACGCACTTTTCCAAAATAAAGAAAACAAAATTTATTCTATAACTTCCATTTTTTATAGAAATACACATTACATCTATATTATAGTTATGAATAGACAAATCTTTTTAGATGCTATTTGTACGGAGGAACTATTATGAGTCGTAAAAAATATTCATCAACTCAAAGAAAACGTCATCCGAACATTTCTAGACGTTTACGCAACCATATACAAGATTGTTCATTAACAGAAATGTATGCATCTCTGTTCGAACACAACCCTGATGGTATTCTTTCATTAAATTTAGAGGGAATTATTATCCACACTAATCCTTCTGCCGAAAGAATACTAGGTTACACTTCTTCAGAATTAGAGCGAAAAAGCATTACCTCTATTTTAGAAGCTCATATTTCTGAGCAAGTATTACAAAACATAAAAACTACTAAAGCGGATAATCAACAAGAATATATTTTATCTATTTATCATAAAAATGGATTCTTATTAGACGTCGTGACAAAATTAGTTCCTATTTTTGTCCAAAATCGTATAACTGGCGTATATGCCATTATGAAGCCTCTTGAAAAATCAGAAAGAATTGAGAAAATGCTTAAAGAAAGTGAGAAGAGGTTGCGTACATTAGTAAACTCCATGCCTGCGTTTGTTATATTTAAAGATCATGAAGGGCGCTGGCTTGAGGCAAATGACTACGCACTTTCTTGCTTCAATTTCCATCATGTACCTTACCGTGGAAAAAAAGATAGTGAACTCATTCAATATAATGAAGCGTACCGAGAAGCTTTTTTACATTGTGAAGAAGTCGATGAACTTGCATGGCAACAAAGACAAATTCTTCATGGCGAAGAATTTATTATTCATAGAGATGATTCCGACCTAATCTTAAGTATATCGAAAGTTCCTCTCTATCATCCTGACGGCTCCCGTAAAGGTCTTATCGTAATGGGAAGAGACGTTACTGAGTTAAAAGAAACAGAAAAGTTATTACGAAAATCAGAAAAGCTCGCAGTAGTCGGACAACTGACAGCTGGAATTGCTCATGAAATTCGAAATCCACTCACTTCTCTAAAAGGTTTTCTAACATTGCTACTCCCTGAAATAAATGAGGAGCAGAAGTGGTATATAGATGTTATGTTAAGTGAAATTTCACAGATGGAATCTATCACGAGTCAATTTATGGCGATGTCTAAACCACAAGTATTAGCAATCCAAACTTGTAACATACAAACGTTAATTGAAGAGGTAGTTACATTTATTTTACCGACTGCTATTATGAACAGCGTTCATATCATTATGGATCATTTTGATTACGTATATGATATTCAATGTGACGGTAACCAATTAAAACAAGTTTTTATAAATATATTAAAAAATGCGATCGAAGCAATGCCAAATGGTGGGAATATTTTCATCCAAACAAAGCCATTAGAAGGTACTTTCATCTTAATACGGATTATCGATGAAGGTTGCGGTATCCCAGAAGATCGTATCTCCCGTTTAGGCGAACCATTTTATAGTTTAAAAGAAAAAGGCACAGGGCTAGGATTAATGATGTGTTACAAAATAATTGAAGAGCATCATGGTAAATTACACATTTCAAGTGAATTAAATAAAGGTACAATCGTTGATATTCAGCTACCACTTTCTTCATCTCACCTTACAATCCAGTCTTAAATAATAAAAGAAGCATCTGCTAATTGTTAGCAGATGCTTCTTTTATTATTTGTACTTATAGAACTGTTTTTCCATACCATTCTTTTGCTTTTTCTACTTCACCCATCGTTAATTGATGCCCTCTATTTTCCCAATGCATTGTTACATTAGCTTTTGCATTTTCTAATAGTTGCTTCAATTCCTCTGACTCAGAAGATGAACAAATTGGATCATTTATCCCAGCAGCAATAAACACGGATTTCCCAGCTAAATTAGGCAATTGTGTTCCTCTTCTAGGCACCATTGGGTGATGAAGCACAGCGCCTTTCAACGCATTTTCGTAGTGGAATAATAAGCTTGCCGCAATGTTTGCTCCATTTGAATAACCGATAGCTACAATGTTGTTTCTATCAAATTCATATGTTTTTGCAGCTTCATCTAAAAACTCATTTAATTCCTTCGTACGGAAAATAAAATCCTCTTCATCAAAAATACCTTCTGCTAATCGGCGGAAGAAACGTGGCATCCCATTCTCTAATACATTTCCCCTAACGCTTAATACCGACGCTTCCGGATCAATTATTTCTGCAAGTGGTAATAAATCTAATTCATTACCACCTGTGCCATGAAGTAATAATAAAACTGGTTTTGACGTATCTTTTCCTTTTTGAAAAACATGTTTCATCATAATCCTTTTCCCCTTTCAATCACTTTAATCTAAATTTCTCACTTCAAATGGTAAAAGCGTTTGTTCAATCTGTTTTCTATGTTGTTCATATTGTTCCGGTAACTTTAATTCCTCACCCATTGTCTCTAACGATTCATCATGAGCGAAACCAGGAGGATCTGTTGCAATCTCAAATAAAATTTCACCGTGTTCTCTAAAATAAATTGCGTTAAAATAATTTCGATCTTGTACAGGAGTTACGTGGTATCCAAAACGGGACACATGCTCTTTCCAGTCTAGCTGATCAGCATCGTCACTCGCTCTCCAAGCAATATGATGCACTGTACCAACACCCATTTGGCCACGACCAATTGTCGATAACCTTAAATCGATAATATTTCCAATATCAGCGGAAGAACGGAATCGAATAAATTCACCCTCTTCTCCCATTTTTTCAAGACCCATGATATGCTCTAACAGTTCAGCTGTTTTTTGAGGCTGTGCCGATAAAAGAACTGCACCACCAAATCCTTTAATTGCTACTTCTGGCGTAACTTCTCCAAAAGTCCAATTATTTAATTCGCCCTCTTCTCTTTCTACTAATTCTATATGCAAACCATGTGGATCATCAAATTCTAAATACTGCTCTCCAAATCGAGTCATTTTTGTATACGAAACATCGAATTTTTCTAATCTATTTTCCCAAAATTCCATTGCCCCTTTTGGTACAACATAAGAAGTGATTCCTACTTGACCGTCACCAATAACTCCTTGACGAGCACCTGCCCATGGAAAAAACGTAATAATTGTTCCAGGCTTTCCTCCTTCATTACCAAAATAAAGATGGTACGTACCCGGATCATCAAAATTTACTGTTTGTTTCACTAAACGTAAACCTAATACACCAGCATAAAAATCTACATTTTCTTGTGGATGTCCTACAATTGCTGTAATGTGATGGATCCCCATTGTTTTCTTTTCCATTTCGTTCACTCCTTTTTAGTCCTTTATAAAAATTTTTATACATTAAAACTCAGTATTCATTTTGTCCATACTGCATAGTAAAATCCGTCATGATAATTTTATCTCGAATTCGAGATATTAATTATAAAATTACACATTAACTTCCAGCTTATCAAATTATCTCAAATCCGAGATAATTTCCAAAAAATATTTACTCCATTTGAAATCTTTATTCAAAGCACAAATTACTTTGTACTCAAATTTATTATAAGTTACTTACTTATAGTTGTCAACAAGTTCCTTATTTTCATTTTAAATAAAAAGAGAGTAAACGCCAGTTTCGTTTACTCTCTTCACTAATTATTTCGTTTCCTCTTCCAGTACTGCTTCCATCTCAGTAAATTCACGATGAATTGCTTTCACTGGTTCTTTTGTTACTAAACTTACAACAATAACAGCTAATAAGCTACAGAAGAATCCAGGTACCATTTCATACATAGTTGCTTTTAAACTTGGAATTTGTACCCAAGTAATTACAACTATTGCACCTACAATCATCCCAGCAAGAACGCCCCATTTGTTCGTTCTCTTCCAATATAAACTTAATAAAATTGCTGGTCCGAATGCTGATCCAAATCCTGCCCAAGCATATCCAACAAGCGTTAAAATTGTATCACTTGGATGATACGCTAAAACAACTGCAATCATCGCTACTACTAATACTGACAGCCTACCGATACATACAAGTTCTTTATCACTTGCTTTACGACGGAAAAATGTTTTATAGAAATCTTCCGTTACAGCACTTGAAATAACAAGTAATTGTGAGGAAATACTACTCATAATAGAAGCTAATATAGCTGACAATAAAAACCCAGTAATGTACGGATGGAATAAAATGTTTGAGAATGTTACAAAGACCATTTCTGGGTCTTGTAATGTCCCATTATTTTTAGCATAGTAGGCGATACCAACCAAACCAGTGAGCATTGCACCTATAATTGAAATCGCCATCCAACCGATACCGATTCTACGAGAAGTTTTCAAATCTTTAATAGAGGTAATTGCCATAAAGCGGACAATAATATGTGGTTGACCAAAATACCCAAGACCCCATGCTAAAAAGGAAATAATCCCTAATACTGTAGTCCCTTTAAACATATCCAAATGCGATGCATCAACTTGCTTAATCGTATTGAATGTTTCTGTTACACCACCGACATCTGTAAAAGCAACAATTGGCACTAATACGAGAGCAATAAACATAATACAACCTTGCACAAAGTCAGTCCAACTTACTGCTAAAAAGCCACCAAATAATGTATAAGCAACAACGACACCGACAGTTACAAATAAACCAATTTTATAATCCAGGTTAAAAGAATTTTCAAACAAACGTCCACCTGAAACTAAACCAGCCGATGCATAAAATGTGAAAAATACTAAAATGACGATAGCGGAGACAAAACGAAGTATTTTCGTACGATCCTTAAACCGATTTTCTAAAAAGTCCGGAATCGTAATTGAATCATTTGCCACTTCTGTATACGTTCGCAAACGTGGAGCAAGAATTAAATAGTTTGCATAAGCGCCTATTAATAACCCTATCGCAATCCATACACTTGATAATCCTGTTGCATACATTGCACCAGGTAATCCCATTAACATCCAACCACTCATGTCAGAAGCACCAGCTGATAAAGCTGTAACTGCTGGACCAAGTCCCCTACCGCCTAACATATAATCTGATAAATCGGATGTCTTCTTATAAGACCAATAACCGATATACAACATACCTGCCATATAAATAGCAAGCGAAACCATAATCTCAATCTTCACCAAATCTCTCCCTTAGTTACATAAGCCATTCAAAATTTCGAAAAATGACTTTTTCTATTTTCTTGTTTTCGCTTATGGTTCCCTACCTTAACAAACATTTTTTGTTCTTTCAAGTGAACAAGCACTTTTTACTACATGTAAAAACCTTTATAAACGCCTTTATCCCAGTGGATTACCCGGTTTTCAAAATAAATTAAAGTAAAAATATTCAGAAAACAAAACACTTTTTCACTCCTTATTTTTATTTATTTATCCGCCAAATTTCCAAAAGAAAAAGCCATACAAATGTATGACTTTTAGCTTATTGACATCGTAATTTTCTCTTTCTCTACGTATACTTTACGAAATTTTATATAGCAGCCAATACGCCAAGGTACTATATAACAAACCGCAAGGGTATAGAAAAGAATGCCGATTGACTTTGGATCTAAACCTTGTAAATGTCTTCTAAAATAAGCACGTAAAAGAACGATAACTAAAAATGTAGCAATAAAAGCAATACTTTTTTTCGCATAAATTTGACCATCTTCTCTCACTTCATATCCAGTTAAAATAATAAGTGGAATTGATAATAACAATCCAATCCCAGCAGCTACCCCAATTTGCCAATCAGCAAGTTGTATCGGTGCCGCATATAAAGAAAAACCTGGTAATAAAAAGAATAATGGAAATAATAGTCGTCTTCCTTTATTTTTAATTGGTCGATTCATGGAACGCATACGTCCAAATATAACGAGTCCTATGACGAGTAAAAAAATTGTAATACTGTACGAACCTTGATCCAAGTGAATCTCTCCCTAAAAATAGTCATTTTTAAAAACCTTTCCCATTATACTCTTAATATTTTCTAAAGAATATGATTATTCCTTCAAAAAATTTTACATATAAAATATATTTTTAGGTTTGATTTATTATAGGAAACAATTCTGAAAGAGGTACCACCCGCCCCACCTCATCTTTAAACACAATATGCTCTCTCGTTAAATAACGCGGACTCTTTACTCCCACTGCTGCTGCAAGTGAGAACAAACTATATCTCATACTAACAACATAATTCATTACGCGCCATTTCTTCTCATACGGGTCTAGCGCTTTTTGATAGTGCGGATTCGTCGTGGCAACTCCAGATGGACATTGTCCGGAATTACACTGAAGCGCCATTATACAGCCACTTGCCATCATAAAACCACGTGCTGAATTTACAGCATCTGCACCAATCGCTAAAGCAATCGCCACTTTATCTGGTGTAATTAATTTCCCCGAGGCAAACACTTTGAATTTATCCCGCACATCATAATAATTCGCTGTATCAATACACGTCAGTAATGCTGGAATAAGCGGCATCCCCATACTATCTGCCATCGATTTATATGTTGCTCCTGATCCACCTTCTGAGCCGTCAATTGTAATAAAATCTGGATAGATATTTAATTCTTTCATCGTTTTAAATAAATCTTCCAACGGCTGCTGCTGTCCGATTACAATTTTCATACCGATTGGTTTACCGCCAGTTTCTTGCAAACGCTGAATAAAATAAAGTGTATCTGCTGCATTATTCAAAAATGAAAATCGATTTGGAGAATTAATCGTCTCTCCTACTCGTACATTCCGAACAGAAGCAATTTTCTCATTTACTTTTTGCCCCTCTAAATGACCACCACGTATTTTAGCACCTTGCCCAAATTTCAATTCAAATGCTTTAATATTACTTTCTTTCACTTTATCCATGAATTTCTCCATTGAAAAATTCCCGTCCTCATCACGGTATCCAAATAACCCTGGACCAATTTGCGCAACGATATTCGCTCCTGTATGTAAATGTTCTGGAATAACACCACCTTCACCAGTATTAATCCACGATCCGCCTGCCATTTTTGCTCCAAAGCCGCTCGCTAAAATATAATTTTCACCTATCGCACCATAAGAAGTTGCTGACGCTCCAAACATGCCATACAGTTTCCATGGATATTTACGATTTTCGCCGACGATAATTGCATCGTCTTCTTCGTATAACCAAAGATTCGTTGTATCCGCTGTCAATTTTTCTCTCCTTGAAAATAATCCTTCTTTATGAATCACATACTTTTTCCCTTCACGTTCTTGCGTTACGTTCACACTTAATTCTTCTGTTAATACCGGAAACAACGTATTAGCAATATAATAACCAGATGCTTCAAAATCTCGTTTCGACCCAAAACCAAGTATTTCAGAGCGATACTTCGCTAAAAACATAACACTTTGAAAGTCGTAACGTGAAAAAGGTTTTCCATCTGTATCGTGATCAAACCAATATTGCCGGAATTCCGGCCCTATCTTTTCCAATAAGTAACGCATTCTTCCTAAGTATGGATGTAGTTTTAAAATAGAATGATGCGTCCGTTTTTTTATAAAAAATGTGATAATAAAAAAGACGATTAAAAGCAACATTAATAATAGTAATATACTAATAATAACGAGTAGCGTTTCACTCATCTCGCTTCCCCCTATGAAATTCCATAATAAAAGGAGAACACTCCATGTGTTCTCCTTTTATCTTTATTCAAATTAATGTAGCAAGATGCTCTTTCGCGTCATATTCAACTAAACTTTCCGCATGTTTAATTCGATGAACAAAATCTGGATTCGCAATTAACGGTCTTCCGAATGCAGCTACGTCAATTGTTCCTTCTTGCAGTGCTTCTTCTGCCTCTTTCGGATTCAAATTACCAACCCCAACAATCGTACCATCCCAATATTTTCTTACTAATTGATGAAAATTCTTTCCGTCAGCAATCACTTGCGTATAATTCATCGTTGAAGGATGAATCATCTTTAATCCAACTTCTTTAAACATATTTACAAATGTTTCAATTGCCAGCTCAGGGTTTTCCCACATATAAGTAGGATTATCCCCTTTAAAAGCAGAGAAACGAAGAAGTGTTTTATCAGCTCCAACTGCTTCTATTACAGCCTCCGTTACTTCTTTCATAAACGTTAATCTTTGCTTTAAGTCACCGCCATATTTATCAGTACGCTTATTTGCAAACTCATAAGTAAATTGATCAATTAAATATCCGTGGGCACCGTGAATTTCTACCCCATCAAACCCAGCTTCGATCGCGTTTTTCGCAGCTTGTGCGTATTGACTGATAACTTCTTGTATTTCTTCTAACGTCATTGCTTCTGGTGTATCAAATGGTTTACGAAAACGCGGAACATTCCCTTCTGCAGCGATTGCAGAAGGCGCTTGCGGCATTTGCCCACCAATTATTTCGTGATGACTCATACGTCCAACATGCCATATTTGAGCAATAATCGTCCCGCCTTCTTTATGTACTGCCTCTGTAACAGGTTTCCAAGAGTCGATTTGTTCTTGCGTATAAATCCCTGGTACTCCTGGATTCCCTTTCGCTCTCGGACTAATGACAATTCCTTCTGTAATAATTAATCCAACTCCGTCAGCAGCACGTTTTCGGTAATACTCTACTACGTCAACACCAACTACACCAGTCTCATTATTTGCAAAGCATCTTGTCATCGGTGCCATTGCGATACGGTTACGAAGAGACCAAGATCCAATTTGAATCGGATTAAACAACTTCGTTTCTTCAATCTTTTCAAAAGATCCCCAAGCGTTTACATTTGTTCCCTCATAAATACTTGCCGCTTTATTATTAGAACTTGCCATTTTTCTTCCCCCTTAAAAATTCTTGCTATAATCGCATCATACTTACTTTTAAATAGTAACGTCAATTTATACGACTTTTCTATAAAACATTCGAATATCAAAAAAATAGAATGCTATAAATAAAATTAAAAAGGTTTCCTCAGTAGGAAACCTTTTTTAGTTGATCATATATGGCTGTCAATTTCTTTATCTCTTTAATATAAAGAATCCCTTATCAATAGAAGTGAAAATGGTTCAGTATTCTTCTAAAAATAATAACTTATATACCTAAAACAATGAAAGCCCTACCTCTCTTTCATCCTTACGGCTCCTCGTCCGTGCCAGTGTGAATCAGGATTGCAAAAATCAAGTAACTATTTTATCGAAGTATTGAATTAAACTTCGAACATTCGTAAAAGAATTAAAAAATAAAAATGGATTTGAGTGTAGTAATAACAAAAGAGGTTAATGCTCTAAAAGTGGTTTAAAAGAGTTGAATGTCTTTGAAATGATTGATTGTCTATAATTACGTTCCCAAAAAATTCAAAATCTTTTTTGGGATACAATACATTATTTGTAATAAACCTTAACAGAAGCTTTTTATTTGATTTTCTGTGATACCTTCGATTAATCCCAGTTCACTAATCAAAAATTCATGTGCATTATCTAACATTTTCTTTTCGCTTGCATTAAGTGCTTTTTCTTTCTGTATACGCATTAAATCACGCACAACTTCAGCACCTTCTTGCATTTTACCCGTTTTTATTTTATCAGTGTTCAATTTATACCTTTGTTTCCACGTAAGTAATCTATCTGATTCTCCATGTTGAAAAATATCTATTATGTGTATTAATGCCGCGATATCCGTTACTGGTCGTATATTTGAATTCAATATTTTTCCTTCAGGAATCATTATTTCCATATTACTAGCCGACATTTTTATAACATAATACTGTTGTTTTTTTCCTGCGATTTCCTTCTCTTCTATGGCTTTAATTATACCTGCTCCTTGCATTGGATAAACAATGTTATCGCCAATTTGAAACAAATAATCCACCTCCATATATGGTAACCTTCTCAAGCTTAACACACATTCGTTTTTTTAGCAAAATTTTTATTTTATCATAAAATTATTTTTCGTGTCAATCCTTATAAACTAAGAAAATGACTTCGTAAAATATCACTAAAAATCCGCAATCTTATTAACTTTTCCACACATACATACATTCTAATTTCGCCTTCTCTTTTTACACAAAAACACATTACTACATATGAGTAGTAATGTGTCTTTTTATACGGAATCGGTAAAAATTCTCCATTAACTTCACGCCTATATACTAACCTGCTTATGGACTGTTTCCCTGGCCAAAAGAAAACTCATAATCACTTGCGCAGCTACTCGACTCGTCATATCTCTAAAATCGAGGGTTGGATCAATTTCTACAATATCCATCCCTTGCACAAGCGGTTCTTTACCAAGCAATTCAATCGCATCAAGTAAAGTCGTACTGTCCATTCCACCAGGACCGATTGCTGGACAACCTGGTGCGAATACTTGATCTAGTACATCCATATCAAGAGAAATGTAAATAGAGGTCACGCCTTGCTTTCTTAATACTTCAATACTTTCTATAATAATATCTTTGATTTCTCGCTCTCGTACATCTTTCATTGTATACACTGTCACACCGTGTTCTTTTGCATATTCATGGTACGCTCGTGCATTTGAAAAATTACGAATTCCGATTTGAACGAGTTGTTTTCCTGTAATAATATCATTTTCTAGTAAACTACGGAACGGAGTACCATTTGACGGACCACCATCGTCTAAATTACGTAAATCATGATGGGCATCAAATTGAATAATGCCAATCTTCCCTTTACTATTTGCAAATCCTGTTATACTTGGAAAACTAATCGAGTGATCACCGCCAAGAACGATTGGTATCATGTTCGGATTTACTTTCGTTACATGACTTACTGTTTTCGCAATTCGGTTATGACTTTCTTGTATATCTGTTACATGCATCGTAATATCGCCGCAATCATATAGAACACTTTCTTTCATATCGTGTTCTTCTGTAATTGCGTACGTGCTATATGCATCTAACATCGCACGAATTGTTTTTGGCGCAAAACTCGCTCCTGAATGACTAATAGACGGTTTAGAAAGGGGTGCTCCAATTATGGCAGCACCGAATATTTCCACACCTTCCTCCCAGTCTTTAATCATCTCACTCCATTTCGTCACTTCACGATCAATAAACTTTGCATTTTTCTTTAAATAGTGGCCGTACTCCACGATTGTTCACCTCTTGTATATGCGATATTACCATTCTTCCATACTGTATTCACATGACTTACGCCGTAATGATATGGTACGTAAGCATAATTGTAAGCATCCCATAACACTAGATCTGCCTTACGACCCACTCTAATTTTCCCAGCTACATCGCCTCGATTAATAGCATAAGAAGAGTTAACTGTTACTGCATTCCAAACTTCTTCTGGTGTCATTTTCAGTTTGAGCATTGCAATGCTCATAATAAGCTGAATGTTTTCAGTTGGACAGCTGCCTGGGTTAAAGTCTGTAGCTAACGCAACTGCAACACCTTCATCAATCATTTTACGACCGCGAGCAAAGCTTTCTTTATTTAAATAGAAAGTTGTTCCTGGTAATAAAGTGGCTACTGTATTAGAATTTGCAAGCATTTCAATTCCTTTATCAGAAGCACCAACTAAATGGTCCGCTGATGCTGCACCAATTTCAGCCGCTGCTTCCGCACCACCAAGTGGATCAATTTCATCTGCATGAATTTTCACGTCAAAGCCAAGCTCTTTCGCTTTTAATAAAAACTCTTTTGACTCTTCAACAGAGAACACACCTGTTTCGCAGAAAATATCAACGAATTCCGCTAATTGCTTCTCTTTCATTTCTGGTAATAAATCTAACATCCATTGTAAAAATTCTTTTGATCTACCTTTATACTCTTTTGGAACTGCATGAGCACCTAAAAATGTGGAAACTAAATCAATTGGATGCTCTTTTTGTAATTGTGCGGTTGCCTCCAATTGCTTCCATTCCGTCTCATCATCTAATCCATAACCACTCTTCGCTTCTACAGTTGTAACTCCGAAAGATAGCATACGGTCTAAATGGAATTTCGCCTTTTGAACAAGTTCTTCTTTCGACGCTTGTTTCGTTGCATTTACAGTTGAAAGAATACCTCCGCCTTGTTCTAAAATTTCTAAGTACGGAACTCCTTGTAATTTTAATGCAATTTCATTTTCACGAGATCCACCAAATACAAGATGAGTATGTGGATCAACAAGACCAGGAGAAACCATTTTCCCGCCGCAATCAATAACTTCTTTCGCTTGTAATCCTTTCGCTTCTTCCGCTGTTCCAACGAAAGTAATTACGCCGTTTTCAATTCCAACCGCACCATTTTCGATAACAGGAAGCGTGTTCATCGCTTCCCGTCTTAACAAGCCATCTTCTTGATCCATTGTTAGCAATTGACCGATATTTATTAGTAAAGTGTCCAGCATGTTTTCTCCTCCTTATTTCATCATTGGAATGTTAACGCCTTTTTCTTTCGCAGTTTCCACAGCTAAGTCATATCCTGCATCCACGTGACGAACAACACCCATACCAGGGTCAGAAGTTAATACGCGCTCAATACGTTTTGCTGCTGCTTCTGTTCCATCTGCAACGATAACCATTCCAGCGTGAAGTGAATAACCCATACCAACGCCACCACCGTGGTGAACAGATACCCAGCTTGCACCGTTTACACTGTTAATTAATGCATTTAAAATTGGCCAGTCAGCTACTGCATCACTACCGTCTTTCATCGCTTCTGTTTCACGGTTTGGAGATGCTACTGATCCGCAATCTAAATGGTCACGACCGATAACAATTGGTGCTGATAATTCACCATTTGCCACCATTTCATTAATAATGCGACCAAATTTCGCGCGTTCACCGTAACCAAGCCAACAAATACGTGATGGAAGACCTTGGAATTCTACTTGCTGACGAGCCATACGAATCCAGTTACATAAATGCTCATTATCCGCAAATTCACGTAAAATTACTTCGTCTGTTTTATAAATATCTTCCGGGTCACCAGAAAGTGCTACCCAGCGAAATGGTCCTTTTCCTTCACAGAATAACGGACGAATAAATGCTGGAACGAATCCAGGGAAATCGAAAGCATTTTTCAAACCTTCATCGAAAGCAACTTGGCGAATGTTATTTCCGTAATCAAATGTAATTGCGCCCTTTTCTTGCATAGCAAGCATTGCTTCCACATGTTTTGTCATGCTTTCTTTTGATAATTGTACGTAACGTTCTGGATCTTCTTCACGAAGTTTTGCCGCTTCTTCTAACGTGTAACCTACTGGAATATAGCCGTTTAATGGGTCATGAGCAGATGTTTGATCCGTAACTAAATCTGGCGTAATATTACGCTTCACTAGCTCTGGTAAAATTTCTGCCGCATTTCCTAATAAACCAATAGAAATCGGTTCTTTCTTCTCTTTATACTCGTTCGCAACCGTTAACGCTTCTTCTAACGATTCTGTATACATATCACAGTATCTCTTTTCAATACGACGATCAATGCTGCGCTTATCAACATCAATAGCAATGACAACACCGCCGTTCATCGTTACAGCAAGAGGTTGTGCACCACCCATACCACCTAAACCAGCAGTAAGTGTTAATGTACCTTTTAATGAACCACCGAAATGTTGACGTGCAGCTTCACCAAATGTTTCATATGTTCCTTGTAAAATACCTTGTGTTCCGATGTAAATCCAGCTACCTGCCGTCATTTGTCCGTACATCATAAGACCTTTTTTCTCTAGTTCACGGAAGTGATCCCAGTTCGCCCACTTCGGTACTAAGTTTGAGTTTGCTAACAAAACGCGTGGCGCATCTTCATGTGATTTAAAAATAGCAACTGGTTTTCCTGATTGAACAAGTAACGTTTCATCGCTTTCTAACGTTTTTAATGAATCTACAATCGCCTGATAGCTTTCCCAGTTACGAGCTGCACGGCCAATCCCGCCATATACAACTAATTCTTCTGGTTTTTCAGCAACTTCAGGATCTAAATTGTTCATTAACATACGAAGTGCAGCTTCTTGCACCCACCCTTTCGTTTGTAACTCAGTACCTCTTGGCGCGCGAATTGTTTGTTGTACTTTTTCCATTTCAATCTCTCCCTTTTCTCATTTTATAGTGCTGCGTTTACATCTAATCTTTCTTTTATTGAATAATTCGTTTTTAACCAATACGCAATATTTTCAATATCCGTTGAGAATATGCGGTCATTAGTAATAGAAGGTACTTGTTGACGACCTTGATGATAGAAGCTCTTCGTCACTGTACTCATATTTTCAATACCGCGATATTCTGCTGCTTGCATTGCACAAATCATCTCAATTGAAAGAACACGTCTTGCATTTTGAATAATTTGATGTGCATGGCGTGAAGCAATTGTTCCCATACTTACATGATCTTCTTGGTTAGCAGAAGACGGAATTGAATCTACACTCGCCGGATGTGCTAACGTTTTATTTTCAGAAACTAGTGACGCTGCAGCATATTGCATAATCATTGCACCTGACTGTAATCCTGGTTCTGGACTTAAAAATGGTGGTAAATCATTTAATTGCGGATTTACTAAACGTTCAATACGGCGCTCCGAAATATTTGCAAGTTCCGCCATTCCTACTTTTAAGAAGTCCATCGCAAACGCAATCGGTTGACCATGGAAGTTACCACCTGAAATTACTTTTTCTCCGCCATCAAAAATTAACGGATTATCTGTTGCTGCATTCATTTCAATTTCTAATTTTTCTTTCACATAATTTAAAACTTGCCAAGAAGCACCGTGTACTTGCGGGATACAACGAAGTGAATAGGCATCCTGTACACGTAGTTCTCCTTGTTTTGTTGTTAACTTACTATCATGAAGAATGTCACGAATTCTGCTTGCTACATCCACTTGCTCTTTATAACCACGTGCTTTATGAACATTTTCATCAAATGCATCAATAATGCCTTGTAACCCTTCAATTGTCATCGAAGCAATTAGTTCAGCTTGATACGCCGTTGCTTCTGCTTCTATATAAGAAAGAACTCCTTGCGCTGTCATCGCCTGCGTACCATTAATTAACGCCAGACCTTCTTTCGCTTCAAGTTCAATTGGCTCAAGCCCTTCTTCTGTAAGAGCAACCATCGCATGAACACGTTTCCCCTTATAGAACACTTCACCTTCGCCTAATAATACGAGTGCAAGATGAGATAAAGGTGCTAAATCGCCACTCGCACCAAGTGATCCTTGTTGCGGAATGACTGGATGAATCTTACGGTTCACAAACTCAAGAAGCATATTTACAACGAGCGGCCTAACGCCAGATACTCCTTTAAGCATCGTGTTCGCTCGTAAAATTAACATACCGCGTGATACTTCTTCAGGGAATGGATCGCCTATCCCACATGCATGTGACTGAATTAAATTGTGCTGAAGTGCCTTTACATCATCTTTTTGAATTAGCACGTCACTGAATTTTCCAAATCCAGTTGTAATACCGTAAACGACTTTTCCGTCCTCTACAATTTTCTCAACTACTTCGCGGCACTCTGCCACCTTTTGCATACTAGTTGGACAAGCTGTTACACCTTCCCCTTCAAGTAACAACCTCTTCATTTCTTCAATTGTCAATGTATGTCCCGTTAATGTAATCATTCTTTTTCCTCCTTAAAAAGGCAAAAGGGGGCCTTATCTTTTTAAGACAGACTGCTGTCCTAAAAAAAGTAAGGCCCCCTTCTAACTAATAGACTATGGGCAAATCATATGTGATTAATTCCTAAACCAATCGCCTCATGCTCAGATCCTTTTACAGGTGCACCAATCGTTCCATATAATGCAACAGCAACCCATTCGCCTTCTTTTTTTCCGTCGTATGGTGTACCGCGCACAATCGCAAAGCGAAGTCCTACTGTACGAAGAACGTCTGCTAACTGAATTTGACCTCTCGTCACTCCGTACAAAGCTTCCATAATTGCGTGATAAAGTGCATGTGTTTCTCTGTAAACGTCTGTTTCAATAACTTGGTTGCTCTTAGCCGCTGTTTCCATTGCTGCGACAACCTTTTGCGAATTCATCGAACCCACTTTCCCAGTACAATACTTCCAACCTTTTGGGATAGATAATACAAGGCTTTCATTCTCATCCGCAAGTGCCAACAGCATGGCCATACGACCAATTCGATGTGTTCCTTGAAGAAGCATGTGACTCTCTCATTTCTTTTAATTATTTGAATATTTCTTAATTTAAGAATATATGAAAACGGTTAAATCGTCAATAGCTTAAACTCACATTCAAACAATTTTTTCATCTCCTCCATTTGTGTACACAAATGATTTACATAAATTTTTCAGGCGTGCTATAGTCTCACTATCAGATACAAAGGGGAGAGATTTTAATGACAAAGCGAAAAGATATTCATTTTCGAATTGAAGAAAAATTACTTGAAAGGTTTGAATCTGCACTCCATTACGAAGGTTTAAAGAAAACTGACGTATTAACACATGCGATCCAACAATTTTGTACGAAAGTGGAATATGAAAAAATGAATGATGTAAAACGTCAATATAGCGTCAGTAACAATTTACAAACACGTATCGATACGCATAAACGTTACGAAGAAAAACAAGTGAATTTAGATGAAATCGTTATTGAACATTTACAACTTCAAGGGCGAGAAAGAATATTAGAGGTTGGATGCGCTAACGGAAAATTCCTTTCCCTTTTGCGAGCGAATGGTCATAAAGGCCACTTAACTGGTTTTGATCAATCAGAAGCCATGCTTTCTGAAGCCACTAAAACAAATAATTTAATTGAATGGAGACTAGGTGATGCTGGTAACCTTCCTTTTGAAGCTAATTGCTACGACTGGATCGTCGCAAGACATATGTTATACCACATGAAAGATGTCGAAAAAACAGTCCAAGGATTCCATAAAGTAATTTGTCCTGGTGGCTCACTGTTAGCTACAACAAATTCTAACGTTACATTACCTCGTATCGTTGAAATGTGTAACCGCATGTTAGACGCATTTGATTTGCCGCAAACAACATCATCAGTCACTCCATTTTGTTTAGAAAATGGTAAAGAGATATTACACTCTGTGTTTCCAGCTGTTGAAGAAACCATTATTCATAATGCACTCGTTTTCCATCATGCTACTCCGATTGTAAACTATATTTCTAGCATGTTTCCGTCGCTAAATATACCTGATAATACATATCTTCACGCCGAAATGAAGGAATGGCTAAAAGAAGAAGTAGAAAATGAATTAACACTTCATAACGGTATATGGCGCGATCCGAAAACGTTAGCTATTTATCGATGTCAAAAAGAAAAAAGCTAGCAAATGCTAGCTTTTATACATTCTCAGGCAAAAGCTCCTCCATCATCACATTCCCCTTACCACTGTAAAAATTTATATTATGTTCGTTTGTTACTCCAAAATAAGAGGCAATCGCTATTCCAAATGGTACAAATGCATGCCCCTGCGCTGTAATAATGTTTGAATGTTTCACAACTTCTTCATACACAAAATTTTCTACTGGAAAACAATCTAATTTTCTATAATCCATAGTTACTGTATACGAGATTTCTTTGAATAAGCCTGCTTTTGCTAGCGCATACGGTCCAGCACAAATAGCAGCTATTAATTTTTCTTGTTCGTGAAATTGACGGATAACTGAAAAGAGTCCGTCTGCAGCCTTCATATGTATCGCATCTCCGCCTGGAATAATAATTCCCACATATTCTTCTACACGCACTTCCCTTAATTCTATATGTGGTTGCACTTGCAAACCTGTTTCACTTATAATCAATTCTTTTGTTACACTCGCTGTAATGATTTCAAATTTATTTTTCAGCAATGCTGTAGCTACCGTTATTTCAAACTCCGCAAATGTTGGATATACGAATAAAAGTATTTTTTTCATAACTCTCTCTCCTTCAACCATCTCATAAAATATACCTCTAATTCTTCCGCTGTTAATCTATTCGTGTCCACATAAGTTACAGGAAATTGTTTATACCAATCTTTTTCAGTTTCTACTAATTTAAATTGCTCCTCGAATGTACTTCTATTTCTTGTTCTATCACTATTTTTTCTATTATATACATTCTTTTTCGTAGCATCTAAGTAAAAAATTGCATCCGAACGGCATTCTCTTAATTTATATAATTCATCTTTTAATTCGGTTTCTATATCCCACTCTTCTCCTATAATCGTTGGATAAAAGAGTGTAAAAAACTCAATGTCTTCTGGCCCGCGATCAAAAATCACAACTGCATCTTTTACATTTTGAAATTCCTTTATTTTTGCTTCCATAAACATTTTTTGATTTAGAATAAACCCTTCTTTTGAATTCATATCCAAATTTAATACTTTTCGCTTTTTTACAATTGGATAAGGATTTTCATATATAACTGAAAGCCCTTGTCGCTCTAGCCTTTTAGCCAATGTCGTTTTTCCACTTGCCATCGGCCCTTGGATTGAAATTACATATGTCATTCCTCTCATTCCCTTGCATTTTAGTACACCTATAATATACAGAATTTTGAAAACTATCAACAGTATATATATCATCTTGTTTCTTATTCTTATCTAACATATAATAAAAATAGAGATTATGACGGACGCATCAATAATGTAAGCTTGGAAACCCAAGCTTACATTATTTTTTGCTTTCCCTTTTCTAATAAAAAGAGTATACTAGTTTAGAACGTATGTTCTTAATGATTACATACAGTAAGGAGATAGAACAATGGTATACGATACAAAAGCAATTTCTTGGAATGAGTCTTTAAAACAACTTCAACGCCGCTATACAAATAAACAAGTTGACCGAAAAGAATTTGAGGATATTGAACTGATGGAATTCTTCCGCGATAACGACTACATTTCTTTACCTACACATATAAGCGGCCTATCAACAGCACGTTTTACTTCTTACTCTATTTTCACAACTGAAGATAAAGATCGTAAAGTTGGCACATTAATCATCGAATATGTAGAAGATGATAATAATAATTTATGTGTTGAACAACTATACTTTGTTTAAATGATAACGCTTGGTCAAAATGACCAAGCGTTCTTGCTTTCTATGAATCTCACTGTTTATAATATGAATAAAAGAAAACCGCAATCATTAAGGGGGGATACGCTTGCTCGAAGGATGGTTCAGTTGGTTTATTGTGCTATGGACTGTTATTTTACTGGGACTTATGTCTATTGGTGGATACTTTATGTTCAGAAAATTTTTAAAACGATTACCAAAAGAAGATGGTATGTCTATTTTAGATTGGGAAGAGCACTATATTAATAAAACGAGGCATTTATGGGATGACGAACAAAAACAATTGTTAGAAGAGCTCGTAAGTCCTGTTCCAGAACTGTTTCGCGATGTTGCTAAATCAAAAATTGCTGGCAAAATCGGTGAACTAGCATTACAAGAAAAAGCCTCTCAAATTACACAAGATTTAATTATTAAAGGGTATATTATCGCTACACCGAAACGTGATCATAAATTTTTAGTAAAAAAACTACAAGAAAAAGAGATTGATTATTCAAATTATAAAACTTTATTAGCAAAATAATCTTCATTTTTCAAACAAGTTAACCGCAAGACTAAACAATTTATAGGTTGAAATTGGAACAAAAAATTATTAATAATATCAATAAAAAAACAGCGTCTTTGACGCTGTTTTTTCTGTACAGATATATACTTCACGTTAATTTCATATCTTTTTCATTATAAAAACCATCTTCTTTTTCCATTTCCTTCTGTAATTTCGTAAAGGAACGGTACATTGCAATTCTCCATGACACTATCATCGCGAACGCGAGTAAGAAGAACATGCCGCTAAGTTGTCCTAAATCAAGGGATTGACTTAAGTATGTTTTGAATACAATCCGCACGACAAGTAATCCAATTAATATAAAAACAAATGCTTTTGAACGCTTCAAATAAATCTCTTGTCCTCTAATTTCAAATTTAGATGTTTTAATAAGAAAAATAGAGAAAAACAAACCAACGCCAATTGCTTCTAACATTTCTGCTGGAGTTAATCGAAATTCAGGAAAAACATACATCAATGCTCCCGTACTCATAAAAAATGGTGGAAGTATAATTTTTTTCAATGTTGCAGGTTTCTTAGCTGCTTTTAAACGAATAAACATCGCACCAACAGCCATACAAACAGCAACGATACTGGATAAAACAACTATGTTCATATTTTCTCATCCTTTTTTGTGGCTATATGCAAAATATACTTTCATTATATGCTTTTCCGTTAGTATTTCCAACAGTTTCACAGAATAATACTAAAAACCGGTAAAACCACCAAATAAACTTGAGAAATATACGATAATTTTCGTCATCCAGTTAAAGTATAAGAAGATACCCATGATAATCATAACGTATCCCCCGATTTTCATGAATTTCATACTATTTCTTTTAATCCAAGACATTTTCGTAATAAAGAATGATAATACGAAGAACGGGATAGCGAATCCAAGTATGTATGCGATCATATAAATCATTGCTGATTCTGGATTTGTTGCCGCTAATCCGATTACAGACACTAAAATAGGTCCTGTACAAGGCGTCCATCCTGCAGCAAATGCTAAACCAATTAAAACAGATCCAAAATAACCACTCGGACGATTTTTAAACGTAAATTTACGGTCTTGCATTAAAAACTTCGGCTTAAACACACCGACAATAATAAGACCGAACACGATGATAAATATACCACCTAACTGTCTAATTAAATCTTTATAATTTGTAAAGATGCCTCCAATAAAGCTTGTACCAAATCCAATTGCAATAAATATAATTGAAAATCCAAGTAAGAAAAACGCTGTATGTATCATACTTCTTTTGCGAAGCATTGCATTTTCTTCTTTCAACTCAGAAACCGACATACCTGTTATGTACGATAAAAATGCCGGATACAGCGGTAAGCAACATGGGGAAATAAATGATAAAAACCCGGCGCCAAACGCTAAAAAAATACTAATATCTTGCATTATTCCACTCCTCTCCTTACATATTGTAGCAAAAATACGTAAAAATACTATGAACAATTCGTGAAATCACTTTTCCAACGTGGCAATAAGAAAAAACACCCTTTCACTCACTTTCTAAAAAAACGTTTTCATTTCCTTCTATTATATAGAAAAATCTCAATTAAATTATAAAACTCCTCTAATTGTTATTAACATAACAAAGGTAACATAGTTTCTCAAATGATTAGCATGTTACTAGTATGTATCTATATACATATTGATTAAAAAAATATTTTTTTCAAATGCTGTCTTTATACAATACAAACCTGATTTTACAATACTTCTATTATTACTAATTTCAAGATTATGCATAAATATCATACTTTTATTATTATTCTATAAAATGTCACACTTTTCTTTTATTTGACCCTTTATTTTTAATTTTGTATACTTCCCTCTAGTTATATATGTCCGTTATGGAACAATTTCATATAGATGGGAGGAATTTTTTATGCTTCGTTATTCTCTTTTAGTTTTATTAGGAGCGTGTAGTTATGGGATTTTAGCTATTTTCGTTAAACTTGCATATGCAGAAGGATTTTCACTTGGAGAGGTAATTGGCAGCCAATATATGTTCGGTTGGATTATTTTGCTTGCTATTACACTTCTATTTTCTAGACATCGTGTTCCATTAAAACAAGCGTTAATTTTATTCGTTGCAGGAACATCTGCAAGCTTCACTGGCATTTTTTATTATGCATCATTAAAAACTGTACCAGCATCTATTGCAATTATACTTTTATTCCAATTCGTTTGGGTCGGAATTATTATTGAAGCAGTCTCAACAAAAACATTACCTTCAAGAGAAAAAGTTATTTCCGTTATTTTCTTACTTGCAGGTACATTTTTATCAAGTGGTTTACTAGAAAAATCAGCAGGTGATTTCGATACGACTGGAATCATACTAGGTTTATTATCTGCTGTTACATTTGCCACATACATTTTCGTGAGCGGAAAAGTTGCTGTTGAAGTACCTTCATTACCACGCGGTGTTCTTTTAATGGCTGGTGCTTTAACTTTAGTAATGATCGTATTCCCTCCAACATTTATTTTTAACGGTGCAATTTCTGAAGGACTTTGGAAATACGGTTTAGGTTTAGGAACATTCAGTATCGTCATTCCTTCTATCGCCTTTACAATTGGTATTCCAAAGATTGGTTCTGGCTTAGCGACTATTCTTGGCGCTGCAGAACTACCAGTTACAACAATTATGTCTGTATTCGTTTTAAAAGAAGCTGTACTATCTTCACAATGGTTCGGTGTATCACTTATTTTAATTGGGATTGCAATCCCGCAAATTGCTTATGCAATGCGTGGACGTTATCGTAAACATCATACACACAAAAAATTGGCAGCATAAACGAGAGAGGATTTTCATTTGAGAATCCTCTCTTTTATTATTGTATACTTAATGTAAATACTTTATTTAAGAAAGAGGTCATTCTAAGTGGCAACCAATCTAAAGCAATTAACTGAGACGCTGATTTCTATTCGTCGAAATTTACATGAGCATCCCGAATTATCATACGAAGAATTTGAAACGACGAAGGCTATAAAAAATTGGTTAGAGGAAAAAAACATCACGATTATAAATTCTAGTTTAGAAACAGGCGTTATTGCTGAGATTTCGGGGAATAATAGCGGACCGCTTATAGCAATCCGTGCTGATATTGATGCCCTTCCTATCCAAGAGGAAACAAATTTGCCGTACGCTTCAAAAATTCACGGTAAAATGCATGCTTGTGGGCACGATTTTCATACAGCTTCTATTATAGGGGCCGCTTATTTATTAAAGGAGAAAGAAGCTTCTCTTAGCGGAACTGTACGCTTTATATTCCAGCCAGCTGAAGAAAGTAGCAATGGTGCTTGCAAAGTCATTGAAGCCGGACATTTACATGGCGTGCAAGCTATTTTCGGTATGCATAATAAACCTGATTTACCAGTAGGTACAATCGGTATTAAAGATGGTCCACTGATGGCCGGAGTTGATCGATTTGAAATTGAAATTCACGGAGTTGGTACACATGCAGCTGTACCAGACGCTGGAGTAGATCCTATTGTCGCGTCCTCTCAAATTGTTATGGCACTCCAAACAATTGTAAGCCGAAATATAAGTTCTTCTCATAATGCCGTTGTTAGCGTTACAAACATCCATTCAGGAAATACGTGGAACGTTATTCCTGAAAAAGCTACGTTGGAAGGAACGGTTCGCACTTTCCAAGCAGAAACACGCGAAAAGATTCCTGCTCTAATGAAACGTATTATTCATGGGATTTCTGATGCATTAGGTGTAAAAACAGAATTTCGTTTTTATCCAGGTCCTCCTGCCGTTCATAACGATACATCTCTAACAAACTTATCGATTCAAGTTGCCGAACAAATGAATTTAAATATCATCTCCCCTACCCCGTCAATGGCCGGAGAAGATTTTTCTTTTTATCAACAAGAAATACCTGGTTCATTTGTCTTTATGGGAACGAGTGGTACACATGAATGGCATCATCCAGCTTTTACAGTAGACGAGCGATCTTTACCTATAAGTGCAGAATACTTCGCTTTGTTAGCTGAAAAAGCACTTAAACAATTTGCATATAAAAGGAGCCGTTAAGACATACTTAACGGCTCCTTTTATTAGGTTAAATCACGTTTTAAAAATACTGTATAAGAAATGCTTAAAAATACAAATAAATACAGTAATAACATACATGAAGCAAACGGGAATGTTACTCCATCAATAAAACTTCCATTCTTTGAAATACTATATAAATCTGTGTTTGCTGGCAATAAATATTTCGCCCAATCATATCTAGTTGCTGCTAGTAATGCAATGTTTCCTGATAAAGCAAGAAATAGTGAAATACCAATCGCGCCTCCGCTAGATCTTGTTAGCACAGAAATCATAAATGCAAACGCTGCATACACAATCGTCGGCAACCACGATAAAATATAATACTTACTAGCTTCTACAAAAATATTTTGTTTTATAATATTCCCATCTCGGAAAATAAATTCGCTCCATGCAGGCTGCTGGAATTTATATATAACTAGTCCACATAAAGTTGAGAAAATCATATTAAATATAAACAATAACGCTGCAAATATCACGATTGCTAAAAATTTAGCTGTCAAAATTTTAAAGCGACTTGCTGGTCGTATCGTTAAAAATTTATATGTTCCCCAGCTATATTCATTCGCAAAAATTGTACTTGCATACACAAGGATAAACGGGAGCAATATTGGAAATACGATAAAACCTGTATCTCTCATGAAAGAAAGCGGAGAACTGCTTGCCGGCGCTGTATCTGTATCTAAATGCTTCATCTTAAGTTGATATTCATTTACAAGCTCGTCTCCAGATCGTTCTGCTAAAATAGCTTCTTTTTTCATGCCTAGCTTTTTCTCTATTTCTACAGTTCGTTCTGTATAATCAGCTTTCCATCCTTTTGTTTCCGGTTCTAAATACTTGACCGTAACCCACCCTAATCCAATTATTAATACTGCAATAACTGCAAATGGAATAATCGTTCGCTTTCGCTTAAATATTTTATACAGTTCGTTATATACTAAATTAAACAATATCTTTTCCCCCTGTTAATTCTAAAAATTGCTCTTCTAACGTCTTTCTTTCTTCATATACACGATAAACTTGAATATTTTTCTCAAGCAATGTACGAATAACATTTGGGATTTCTTCATCTTTTACATTAATAAGTAGATCATTACCTTTTATCAAAACATCTTGTTTTAACATTTCTGCCGCTTTATTCGCATCATCTACACGGATACGGATTGTCTCCAACTCTTCGCTTTGATTATGCTGAATATTTTGCGTCGCCACATATTCTCCGTGCTGAATAATGATAACTCTGTCACACATTAATTCAACTTCTGAAAGTAAATGACTAGATACAAGTACCGCTTTTCCTTGTTCATGTGCAATTTTCTTTATGTACATTCTCATTTCATGTATTCCACTAGGGTCTAATCCATTCGTTGGTTCATCTAATATTAATACATCTGGATCATGAATAAGCGCTTGAGCAATTCCTAAACGTTGTCTCATGCCGAGTGAATATGCTTTTACTTTGCGATCAATTACTTGTCCCATCCCTAATAATTTCACTACTTCATCGATACGTTCTTCTGTCACATTACCATTCATTCGTCCGAAATATGTTAAATTTTCATAGCCGCTCAAAAAAGGATAAAATTCCGGTGTCTCAATTACTGCCCCAATTTTCGCAGCAGTACTTTCAAATTGCTGTTTGACAGATTGACCGTCAATCCAAACTTCGCCCTCTGTCATACGAATCATGCCGACCATCATTCTCATTAAAGTCGTTTTTCCAGCACCATTTGGTCCGAGCAAACCAACTACTTCACCTTTTTTAACTTCGAAACTAATATTTTCTACAAGTGTCTTTGAACCGATTCGCTTCGTTAACCGCTCAACCTTTACAATTGATTGTTCATTTGTCATGCTATACAACCTTTCCTTCCCATTCTTTGTCAGGTCTTTACACTGTAACATGATTATTTTTCTGTGTAAAATGAACACTCCCCCACTTAGCAAAGCTTGAAGTGGGGAGTTCTAACGTTTCGACCTAACGGACGATTAACGTCAGGGGAGTTAACACATTAGCGAGCTGTTTCACGCCTAACCCCTCTATCCCATTTGTCCATGCATTTGGGATTACTTTTCGTAAAATGTTAGCCGCAGCATTTACATCTGCATGAATTAAAGTTTTATTTGCTGAACGATATATGCCGCGCTTTATTCGTTTTCCTGAAAAAGTTGTATTTTGGTCATTTTCTCCATACGTTGGAATGAAGTCGTTATCCAGAAAACTTGCTTTCGATGTATATGATTCTTCAGTTACAACAACTTGAATACCTACAGCATTTGCTTTGTATGTAATCATTTGAATCAGTAAATTATGCGGGATATGACAAAACGATTGGTTATTTCTTTTTCCCATATTCGTTTCTTGTTTCCAACTTTTGTTTTGACCAATAACGATTTTACAAACTTCTTCTTGAGCTCGTTTTACGATGTGGTGACTAACTTTATGGAAGACGTCTTTTAGTTTCAAGTAACGTTTTTGATGAAGTTTTTCTATCCTTTTAGAAGTAAAAGGTCCTTCATTCGTTTGTTTTCCATTTCTAAGAATACTTGTAAAATGACTCTTCATTTTGTTGTAATATTGATTTATGCTTTTGACATGTTTGCCCTTAACAAGGACAGGTTTCATACCTGTGTTTGTTACGATGGTTGCAAGGTTATCAATCCCTAAATCAATACTCATATAACGAGCATTCTCTTCAATTATTTGTTGTTCAGAAGGAACATCAATTACCAATTCCACTACATATTCATTGTATTTTGGAATCACACGAACTTGTTTCAGTTTACCTTCAGTGAAACCTAGTTTCCCAATATTTAATTGTAATTTCGTCTTTGGAAACTTTAAAAATCTACCGTTTTTAATGATGCAATCTTGGTTTGTATACAGAATCTCTTTTTCAGAAGAACGAATATACTTTGGAATCCTAGGCGTTCCAGCATATTTGTTTGGATTCTTTTTATAGTCTTTTAAACTAGCAAAAAAAAGATTTCCAATTTTGGAACAAACCCTTCATGATTGACTGGCTACATTGCGTAGGCAAAGCTCGATAATCATTTTGAATCATAGCCTTAAATAGTGCATCTAGAAAGTTGTAATCTACATAAGGTTTTTCAAAATTAGGTTCTGAAAACAAATTACATGTAATCTCTTTCTGTTCTTCTTTAGGTTTTAATTTCTCTTTTTCCAATTTCTTCTGATAGGCAAGAAGTTGTGTGTCATTCATCTTACCAATATTTTTATGAATATTAGCCAGAACTTCTTTTTGCAAAGGCTGCAACTCTTTTTCTTGTGTTAATCCAGTGTACACCTGGCGTATATAAAAGTTTGTGGTGTTGTACATGTTCTTAGCGTTATGACAACATTCTTGAAAATAAGATATTTCTTTCGATTCACCTCACCACCTTCATTTACGTTTAGAGGTGGGAGTCCTCTCAAAAGGCATTTCAAGAAAAAGGCATGATTTCTCATGCCTTTTTCTTGAAATGCAACGAATTTTTATCTTGTAAACTTTGAACAAATCGAAAACATTGCACCATCGATAATAGAAGGATAACAATCATAACTATACTCACTACTACTATTGCATATATTGTAATCGGTGCACTATTTATCCCTTGTATTCCTGCTATTCTTATAAAGATAATCGTAAATAATTTTAAAAATAACATCCCATTAACTAATCCAAAAACAAACGCTGCTCCATAAATAAATAATTGCTCCTGACATAATAAACATAGTACATCATTTCTCTTCCTATTCTCTGCTACATAAGATTTAATTTCTTCTTTCCTCACTTGCAGAAGAGAATAAGTCATTTTATATGTAATAAACGTACATATGAAAATGACTGCAATAAACAACGTGTAAAAACACATTTGAAATAAAAGCGTAGTCCCTAATTCCCCAGCAACTACTTCATTAAATTGTAGCGATATCATAAAAAACAAAATCATAATACTCATAGCAATCCAGATAAATTGCTTCATCCTTTTGGTAGCAAATGTTCTTATATTTTTTCTCGCTAACCGACATAAAGACATAAAATTCTTCCCCTACCTTATTACATACGCATTCTATACTACTAGTGTATAAAAATATGACATTTTAAACATCGCACTACAATCGGAATTTTCTCTAAGTCTTTAGTCCTACAAAATAAAATGGTAAAAAAATCATATTTAGAATATAATTGTAAAAAAGGAGGGGTTGCATGCGTATAAAATTACTATTAATCTTGTCTTTATTATTACTCACAAGTTGTAGCCCACTAAAAAACAATGAAGTTGCGATTATTGAGCCATACAAATTAACAAAAGAGCAAACTTCTATTTTACAAATGACTCCTTTTCAAGAAGGAAATAGCATGTTTTATAACATTACACTTAAAAATGATAAAGATGAAATACATGCTACGATTGATTATTATCAAAATGGTAAAAAAACAAAAGAAATTGCTTACATTGCTACCTCGCATTTTTCAAAAAAGAAAGTGAAGATTTCCTTTATACCACCATATTTCCAATTTGATAAAGGTATACAAGAAACAAGTCAATGGTTTATGAGCATTGAAGGTGGTTCAACGCTAGTTCCTGAAGAAGCACCACCGATCGTAAATAGCTCAGCATCTACTACTATTCAATCTGCTATAAACTTAAAATACAATCAAAAGACGACTGTAGCTGCTATAATAAAAACGAATAATGAAACCTCAAGAGTACCAATACTTGAGGAAAAAACCGCTATTGACCAACTATTACAAGAAAATGAACATGTTTATCTCTTTAGTATAGAACTAAAAAAAGAACACTAAAGCGGAAAGGCAATATAATTGCCTTTCCGCTTTAGTGTTTAATGAGGTGTACTTTTTAACAACTTAATTAATCTCATCCTCAACTTCTATTCTTTTCTTCTCTCTTGCAATTTTTAAAAACTCTAAAAGCTCTGGATTGCTATTCATTTTTTTGTAAGCTACTGACATTTCTGCAACAAAATTAGAATCATATAGCTCTTTATATACAACTTCTGTTTTATATAATTTATTTGCCGATACAGGTATTACTGTAATTCCAATCCCAGCTGCTACAAGTCCCATAACTGTTTGATACTCTGTTGCTTCTTGCACAATACGCGGACTAAATCCAACTTCTCTACAAAGAGATAATATTGTATCATACAAAGCTGGCCATACTGGTCTCGTAATAAATACAAACGGTTCATCCCGTAAATCTTCTATATGTATTTCATCTTTTTCTGCAAGTGGATGAGCCTTCGGTAAACATAACGTACAAGATAGTTTTTGAATTGGCTCTAATTCTAATAATTGTGTTGGGATTGGTGGACGCAAAAATCCAATATCAATACGATTATCATGAAGTGCATGCACTTGATCTGGAGTAGATAATTCATGTAATGCAACAGACACCCTCGGAAATTTCTTTCTATACTCCCTTACGATAGATGGTAAAATATCATATATCGCCGCACCTACAAAACCAATTGAAAGTGAGCCCACTTCTCCCCTTTGGGCACTTTGTGCAATCTCTACCGCTTTTTCAATTTGTTCGAACGCTTTTTTTACTTCTTTCAAAAACATTTCTCCAGCTTCTGTTAATTCAACCTTTCTCTTCGTTCTTGAAAATAACATAACTCCCATTTCTTTTTCTAATTGCTGAATTTGTTGACTAAGCGGTGGTTGTGTCATTTGTAAACGAGCAGCCGCTCGTCCAAAGTGTAACTCCTCTGCCACTACAACAAAATATTGCAAATGCCGTAATTCCATTTTGGACACCCTTTTCCATTTCAATTAATACGTCTAATATATTAATAACATATAATTTATATATTAGACAAATTTTTTGAATGAACGTATAGTAGAAATTGTTAATTCTTTTTTACAATTTTTATGTAAAAAAAGAAAGAGGTGGTTACTGTATGAAATGGTGGAAATTAAGCGGACAAATTTTACTATTATTTTGTTTCGCTTGGACAGGTGAATGGATTGCAAAACAGGCACACCTCCCAGTTCCAGGAAGTATTATCGGTATTTTTTTATTATTAATCTCATTAAAATTTAACCTAGTGAAAAAAGAGTGGATACAGGACGGTGCAGACTTTTTATTAAAAGAACTTATTTTATTTTTCATTCCTTCTGCAGTCGCTGTCATACGCTACAAAGATACACTATCACAATATGGAATCGATCTCATCTTAATTATTATGATTAGTACACTTTGTGTCACTCTCGTTACAGGACTCTTAACAGAATTGCTACTAAAGCGGAAAGGATCCGTGCAATGATCGGCTTTCTTTGTTTACTATTAACACTATTCACATATTGGATATCGAAGAAAATGTATCAACGCTGGAATTGGAGCTTACTTTCTCCTCTTCTCGTCTGTCCTATTATTTTAATCGCTTTATTACTCGGACTAGACACATCTTATGAAACGTATGAAACTGGAGGCCATTGGTTAACAGAATTATTAAAACCTGCAACAGTTGCTTTTGCATGGCCAATCTATAAATACTTTGATTTACTCAAGAAACATGGAATGGCTATTTTACTTAATGTCATTGTCGGTTCGTTTCTATCAGTTATTACTTCAGCACTACTAGCAAATTATTTTCAAATTGATTCATCGTTAGAACATAGTTTAGCACCTCATATTGTAACGACGCCAATTGCAATGGCCATTTCAGAAATGATTGGTGGTATGTCACAATTAACAGCAGTATTTGTTGTTTTAACTGCGTTAACAGGAGCATTGCTCGGACCTTCTCTCATTCGTATATGCCGTATTAAAACAGCAATTGCAAAAGGTATTATGTTAGGAACGAGCGCAAATGGAACCGGTACATCAAAAGCTTTCGAAATCGGTCCTGTAGAAGGAACGATTGCAAGTTTATCTATGCTTTTAACTGCAGGAGCTAGTTTAGTTATCGTTCCGCTTTTCTTATCGTGGATACATTGAAAAAGCAAGTGTTTAAACACTCGCTTTTTTATTTATGTATTTGTTTAAAATCTCATAATCCTCCGGGAAAGATAACGTTAATTCCTTCATTTCATCTATCCTCTTCCAAGCAATTTCATGTATTAACTCATCAGGATCTTGGATTTTCATACTACCGCCTATTTTTTTTACGACATAATAATGAACGTATACAGGAACCCCATATGTAATACCTTCTTTTTCGTATATTTTACTTACAACTTCCACATTGTAACCTGTTTCTTCCCAAACTTCTCGGATACAACATTCCTCTAGTGTTTCTCCTTTTTCAAGTCCTCCGCTTGGGACGGACCACCTTTTTTCTTCACCCTTTTGTCCTTGCAATACCATTAAAACTTCATTTCTTTCATTTACACATACTGCTGCACAACCTATCCATCTTTCCATATACATCCCTCCCCTACTACTATTCGTCTCCTTTTTTATTTTCTCCTTGAAAAAAGAGGGAAAAAGGAAAACAATGACGAAAATTTACATCAACTTCATAGGCAGTTCCTTCTTAGAAATTAAAAACGGAAGGATGAAAGCATGATTTCTAAATATGTTGTGGAATGTGTCTTTTGTGAAGAAAATCGAAAACCTCGCCAAGCTATCGTCACAGTTCCTGCTACTACTCAGCTACTAGCCATTGAAAAAGTGCGTGCAGAATGTAAACGTCGTTTCGGAAAAGCTTTATTGTTACAAACTGAAATTAAAAAAGAAATAGTCTTTGGACAAAAAGAAAGCTGACCATAAATTGGTCAGCTTTCATATCCGATCATATTTTCACATGAAGATTAGGGGCATCCTCTTTAAGGATCGGGATTTTCCCATTATGTACGTTCCATAATGGTCATCGAACAATATATTTCTATACAATTAAATATTGAATAGAATAGGGCAAAACTTGTTCGCATTTTTAGAAAAGGGATAGGGATATAATTCAAGTAGTACTTCGAATACTCGAACTTTACACTCATTATATTAAAGCAAATCCTTTTATATGGGAAATATGAATTACTTACATAATTCATTCGTAAAACATATTAGTTTGCTATATTATTTTCATTCCATTAATAACATACATCCAGCGAAAACTGGTGTCATAATCATTGAAAACTTCAAAAGCATACGTGGTGCATAATTTGTAAACTTCGCACCGATATAAGCTCCTAACATCGTCCCAATTAATACTTGCAATAATAATATATAATCTAGATACCCTTCTGAACTATATCCTAACCCACCCCCAATCGCAATCGGCAATATAACAAGCATTGTTGTTCCTACAGATTGCTGAATCGTCAATCCTAATAGAACCATTAATCCAAGTTGAATAAATGGTGCAGAACCAATCCCGAATGAACCAGCCATCATTCCGGTGACTAACCCAAGACATATACATTTCATTATGTTTTCTTTCGAAATATCTTTAATTTTTACTAATCGTACTTCTTCCTTATTTTGAAATTTAATTAATTTAATACACATAAAAATCGCAGATAAAAATAACATCCCAGCTGTAAACCAATGAAGAAGATACGGTGGTATAAGCGAGCCAATTTTTGAACCGATATAAGAACCAAATGCCCCACATCCACCAACAATCCCGCCTATAGTAAGTACGACATTTCCTTCACGATAATGACTTATAACCCCAGATAATGTCGTAAATGCCATAGCAGTTAAAGACGTTGCAAGTGCAACATGAATAGGAATATGGAATACTAACGTGAGTATCGCGATAATAAACCCAGCTCCCCCAGCTCCAACAAATCCTAATAAAACTCCCATTACTAACATCGTTATAATAATTGCCACATACTCTCCCTCCAGTAATCCAATTATCCACCATCTTCTTCCTTGCATACAAATAAAAAGCACCCTGGAAGGATGCTTTTCGTACTTTTCTAAATTGATACTATGTACTTAATCTTGATTAATCAAAATAACCGCGGGGCCAGCGACTACTACTCCAGCTACTTCTATTTTTTCAAATTCCTTTACTGTAATAGATATAACCCCTTCTCTTTCCATTAATTCTTTACTCAGGACATCAGTCGGTATAGCTTTCACCGTCTTACCTCCTTTTCATTTATACAATATGCAAAAAACACCTTAACGCATCTATATATATGCATCACCTCCGCTTTCATTCCTTATTCCACTCAATAGCCTCCCCTCCCTTCCATAACATATTGAAAAATAAAAAAGCACTCGCAAAAGCGAATGCCCTTCATTATTTACTCTCTATTACTTTTAACATTCTATTAATGAATGCTGCCGATTCACCACGCGTTGCAGAACCTTTCGGCATAAATTCATTATTATCATTTCCTTTTACAATACCTAATCCATAAACACGTTGTACAGCTTGTTTATCATATGCTACATCTTGATCCGAGAATGGTAACGAGACTAAGTTACCTTTAATTTTTTTATATTGCAGTGCACGGTCAATCATGATAACAGCTTCATCTCGTTTAATCGTATCATTTGGAGCAAATATGCCATTTCCTCTACCATTTATTATTCCGGCACTTGCTGCACGATTAATACCATCTATTAGCGATGGATGTGCTGTATTTAAATCATTAAAATTCGATGACCCTTCAGGTAATTGCAATGATCTAGATATTAAATTTGCAAATTCACCACGCGTTACAAGACGCTCTGGCCAATAAGAACCTTTTCCATCCCCGACCATAATGCCGCGCTTATCTAATTCACGAATGTCTGCTTCGTACCAACCACCTGTTATATCATCTTTATGGTTCGCATCATAATAAACTTTCGTTCCTTGTAAGAATGGTTCCCATGCATTATTTTTAATCATAATAGCTGGACAATTTTTGCCACTCCAAAATTGATGCTTCTTCACATTTTCTAAAGGGATATTTAATTCCCCCATTAAATAAGCTGCTAGTTTACGAGCATTTTCAACAGCTTTATTATAATCACCATCTTCGTTTACAGCAATTTCAATCGCAATCGATTCTCGATTTCCAGTTCCTTCTGCCCCATCTCCTGCATGCCAAGCGTTTTCATTTAATGGAAGGTGTTGATAAATCTCTTTATCGTCTACCGTAAAATGCCACGACGCTGAACGATCTTCCGTTCCCGTTGCTTGGTTATATAAATATATTGCATGGTTTCTAGCATTTGCCCCAACACTATAATTATCTGTCTCATGAATCGTAATATACTTCGGGTTCATCGCATAACCTGGGCGAATATTTTCATTTCCTTTCGGTACAATCATTTCTTTTAAAGGTACACCATAAATATCTGTTGTTTTCTCTTCTATTGGCGCAGCATACATAGCGGCTGCACGTTTTGTACGTGTTGGCGTTGTATCTTGAATAAGCGAAGCTTTTGTTCCTTCAAATTTTGCTGAAGGTGAATGAATCCATTTTATCTCATTATTTATTTTTACTTGGAACCATTCTCCCGCCTGTCCAATTGCTTGAATAGTTTGTGGTTTCAGTACATATTCTTCTTTATATGAAGCAAATGGTTCAGTGTATGTAGAGATTTCTTCATTTACAACTAATTTCTCACTTAATAACGGGTGAATTTCTTTAACCTCTACATTTCCATCACTATTTTGTATCCATCCCGTTCCCGATGAAGTTTGAACATAGTAAGCGTTTCCTTTTCTCTTCTCAGCTTTTACGACTTGATTCGAAATACGAACCCCTGTCTCTTTTTGAAAATTACTAGAATCATATAAAGGTACTTCTTTCACTATATGTACAAGAAATTCACCTTGCACTTCATTTCTTACTCCCTTATCTTCTCCTCTACCATCTTCATCTTTCATATGGTTTTCAATACTTTTTAAAGCTTGTTCATCAGGTGAAACTGTAACCGTTTTGTCAAGTTCATTAGCATAGGAATAATTTGGAATCGTTACCATACTAAATACAATTGATGCAGCTAAAACATTATAAAATCCTTTTTTCATCATAATACTTAACACGCATATCATTAAATTCGTGTTAAAATTCCCCTCCTCAACCAAAATATAGGTTATCTACTAAACTATTAAGTAACATAACCATTTACAATATAACAGACTCATTCCAATTCGTATAGATAGGAATGACTACTATTTGCCTACATTTACTATATTGGAATATGAAAAAGAAGCTATAATATATAGCTTCTCTCTACGTTTCTTTAATCGTTATGCACCTTATATTCCACAACTTTACCATCTTTATCAAATTGTAAAACAAGCTGTTCACTATCTATGGAAATAAAACCACGTTCATTCCCAAGATAGTACACAGTGCTAACCCCACTTTCCTCATTTCTCGTTTCAGTAGGAGCTCCTAACAATTTTGTAATTTCTTCATTTGATTTTCCTGTTAATTTATATTTTTGCAATAGATCATCTACCATATGTACCCGGTTTTCTTCAGCATGTAACCATCGATCTTGATTAAACTTGGAATTGTATGTATTCATACTTAATTGCGCAGTACACACTAACAATAGAATGCAACCTACTATCATTACACCTAACATTTGCTTCTTTTCTGTATTACGATTTACAGAAGTACGTAAGACGAACTTTTGAATCACAACTAATAAAACAAATGGCATGACTACTACAAAAACACTCGTTACACTTAATGACGTATGAGCCATATCAATAATGAAAACAAATCCCAAATACATTAGTATATACAAACAAATATAAACATACAAAATACCCCTTAATATTGCACTCAGAATGCCCACCCCTTTTTTAATTCATCGTATAATTCATCCGACTAATGATTTCTCGAAGTTTTTCTAATTCTTGACCTGTATATATTACTTTCCCCGTTAAGATTTCATTTTTGAAGAACGTTACAATTTGCTCTCTATCTTTTAATCTCGGCGTTTTTTCTTCAGAAAGATCTAGCACTTCTTTCCCACTCTCATTATAAAAATATACAATCGGTTTTACGTTTTCCTTTACAATATCAACTTGCATTTCTTTCAAACAATTGTATAGAATATGAGATAGTTTCTTCGCTCTATTTACTGGATTCCCTTCATTTTTCACTTGTATCGTTAATGAATCTTCACCTGTAATATATTCAAACGTCTCTTCTTTCTCTATCTCTTGTTGATGCTTGCCAATTTCATCGATCATAAATGAATATACACTAGCATTCTCTTTCGTTAAGCCATGAATTAATTTCCCTGTCCATTCTTTCGTCTCAAGTAGATACATGCCCGTTTTACTTAAGACAAGATGATGAATTCGAAAATCATTTCCTCCACGCTGATTCCTCATAAAAACATTGGGCATAATATGAAATTCATTATCTAGTATTATGCCTTGCTCTACGAAGCCACGCTTCATATAATGTAATGTTTCGTGTGTATTCACCTCAGCTCCATTTTTCGTATACTCTCGCAAATCTGAAATTAACTTTTGAAACATATGTATTTCTTTACTATGGTTTTCTTGCATTTCACTGCGTTCTTTACTATGCTGCATAGCTAATTGATTTTTCATCATACGCATATTTTCAAGTTCTCTAGCTGCACTTATTTGTAAATCATTGTATTTCTTCTGTTCCATATTTTTCAATGTATTTTGTTGTTCTTCATGCTCTGTAACCGTGGCTGCAATTTCATTTTCATACGTTTCAATTGCTTGTTTCTTTTCAAATTCTACTTGCTGACTCTCTGATTCTAACTGTTTATTTTTATAAAACAGCACGAATACTGCAGCTAATAATAGTAAAATCACACCTATTAGCACATAATCCATATTTTTACTCCTTTATCTCATTTTTAATTATTTTTTATAATTATCCATTATATTATACTATGCTTTCAATATACACTTTGTAAAAATTACACATTTATAATAAAAGGCATCTCAGGGGAGATACCTTTTACGCTCATTTTATTGTACACCATACTGAATATAACTTGGATCATAGTATATCCAGCCATTTCCTCCTAAACCAAGCCAACCATCTTGCTTACACCATACTCGATATGCTTCACCATGATGTAACTGTCTTATAACATTTCCACTTACTGATGGAGCATCCCGCAGATTCACATTATCACCAATAATAGTCGCCACATAATGTTTATACTGAATGTAACTTGGATCATAGTATATCCATTCGTTTCCACCTAAAGCAAGCCAGCTACCTTGTTCGTTCAAAACTTCATACGATTCTCCTCTATTTAGCTGTCGAATTACACTAGATTGTAAAGATGGTCCACTCCGTAAATTTACATTATCACCTTTAATTACAGCAACGCCATAGACTGCAGTAGCAGTACTAGGTGGGGAAACATTTCCGCCTCCATTTGTTCCATTTCCTTGCAAAGCTTCTAATGAAACCGCTGCTGATACGTCACAATTTCCTACTACACCTGAAATTTTACCAGAATCTGTGTATTGCCACGCTGTCCACTCTGTCCATCCACCAGCATCAGCTGGCGGCGTACTAGAGTATTTAGAAATCCAAAGTGGTATATCACTTAAACCGTTAATTCCAAACTCATTAATATACCAAATTCCTGTATATAACATGACATCTTTTCCAGTAGCCTGTTTCACATAATTTATGAAACTTCTTGCCCAATTAGATATATCAGTACCAGTTAAATTACTATTACTCGGATCTATCGGTGATTCTAAATCTAGAACTGGCATTAAGTCTGTCTGATTGCTTTGTAATATGTTCACAAAATGTTTTGCTTCTGAAATTGCATCATTTAGTTCTGGATGTGCAAAATGGTATGCACCGATTAATACATTCGCATTTCGCGCTGCCTGTACATTTTGAACTAAAGTAGGATCAAGGTTATTCACACCTTCTGTTGCTTTTGCATATGCCGCTGAAATACCGGATCCCTTCACTGCATTCCAATCAATATTCCCTTCCCAATGAGACACATCGATAAACGTAATATTTGAACTAGATCTATCTTGCATATAAAAGCTCCTATCAATTATTTTCATTTCGTATACATACAATATGTACAACTTTATTAAAGGGTCACGTCGTTTATACTATAGACATAAAGAGCAAACACATTTTATAAACAAAGTAAAAAAGGCCCTGTAATTACAAGGCCTTTTGTAAACTTCCTTTATTTTGTAGTAAATACATATTATAATACAATCCTTGTTCACTCAGTAATTCTTGATGTGTCCCTCTTTCTACTATCTCTCCATCGTGCATAACAAAGATTTGATCTGCATCTTGTATTGTAGATAATCTGTGTGCAATTGCTATCGTCGTCCGTCCTTTTCGCATTTGCTGTAACGCTGTTTGGATTGCATCTTCAGTTTCTGTATCAATATTTGCTGTTGCTTCATCCAATACTAATACTTTCGGATTCGTTGCTATCGTTCTAGCAAAAGCAATTAATTGTCGTTGACCACTAGAAAATGCAGCTCCTCTTTCTACTACTTCCGTTTCATACTGCTCTGGTAATTTTTCAATAAACGTATTCGCTTGCACAAATTGTGCCGCTTCTTTTACTTCTTCATCCGTAATTTCTTCATTATACATACGAATATTTTGTTTTACATTTCCCGCAAATAAAAATGCATCTTGCAATACAAGTCCTATTTTCTTTCTAATTTCTTGTTCTTCAAATTTCTCTAACTCTACACCATCTATTACAATATTTCCGGACTTAATATTATAGAATCTCAGTAATAAATTCATAATGGTACTCTTTCCGCTACCAGTGTGCCCAACGAAAGCAACCGTTTGCCCATGTTTCACGTGAAAAGATACATTTTTTAAAACATCACGTTTTCCATCATACGAAAAAGTAACATTTTTAAATTCAATATCGCCATTAATAACTTGAGGATTTCCATCCCCTTTTTGAACTGGCGCTAAATCTTTCTCATCCATTAAATGAAATACACGTGATGATGAAACCAGTGCCTGTTGGAAAAATGATAATTTCATCATCATCTCATTTACAGGCTGGAAGAAACGATGTATATAGTTAACAAACGCATATAAAACGCCTACTTCAACAGGACTCTTCAAAGCATCAATTCCAAATAAACCAAGTACTAACGCAATAGCTACAATATGAACTAAATCAGTTGCTGGACGTAAAAGCAATGCATCTAACTTTAAAGTACGTCGCCCTGCACTATAATGTTTATTATTCACTTCTTCAAACTCTTTTCTCATGCGCTTTTCTTGTCTGAACACTTGAACAATATTCATCCCTTGAATGGACTCGTTTAACTTTGCATTTAACACACTTAATTGATTACGGACTTCTAAATAAAAAGCTGCACTTTTCCGGCGATATAGCACCATAATCGCAAACATGATCGGAATTAATACGAGAGAAAATAGCGCTAATTTTACATTTAATAAAAACATAGCTACTAAAATCCCTACTAAAAATACGATATTTTTAACAAATGTTGATAATACACTGACATAAAAATCTTTAATTGCTTCTGTATCATTCGTTATACGCGATACGAGCGTACCAATCGGCGTACGATCAAAGAAACTTAATGACAACTTTTGAACATGCTCATATACTTCAACACGCATATCTTGAACAATTTTAAAAGCGATATTTTGAAAATATAATAAATCTAAATAAGTAAATAATACTTTTAATAAGTGAGCAACAATATACACTACAAATAGAGTAACAAGTGCTGATTGATCAAAGTTACGTGGTACTAAGTGTTCATCAAGAAATTGTTTAATTAAAAAAGGACCCATCATTTCCGTTACAGTTGCACCAACTAGAAATAAAAATGCTAATGCTAATAGTCCTTTATATGGCCTCATATAAGACAGTAATCTTCTTAAATCGCTCTGTTTTTTCTCAGCCATCATACGCCTCCTTTCTCGACTAATGCTTCTAACTGCTGGCTCTCATACATTTCTTTATACCAACCATGTTCTTTCATTAATTGTTCATGTGTACCTCGTTGTACAATTCTACCTTCATCCACAACAAGAATGAGATTGGCATGCTGAATTGCACTTAAACGATGGGCAGTAATAATTGTCGTTTTCCCTGCTCTTTCCCTCTTTAAAGCATTTAAAATTGTTTCTTCTGTTTTTGCATCTACCGCTGATAAACAATCATCCAAAATTAAAATTTCAGCATTTGTTAATAAAGCACGAGCAATAGAGATTCGCTGCTTTTGACCACCAGATAATGAAACACCTCTTTCTCCTACTACTGTTTCATATCCTTCTGAAAATTGGAGGATGTCATTATGAATACAAGCAATCTCTGCAGCTTGGGTAATTTCATTATATGTAGCATCTGCCTTTCCAAAGGCAATGTTCTCCCCAATACTTGCTGAAAATAAAAAATGATCTTGCGGCACATATGAAATGGCAGAACGGACACCGTAAAGTGTTACATCGCGAATATCCCGCTCTCCAACTTTTAATTCACCATTAAAATGATCATACTCACGGATTAAACATTTTAATAAAGTCGTTTTCCCTGCACCTGTACGTCCTACAATCCCTAACGTTTCCCCTTTCTTCAAATCAAAGTGAATATCTGTTAAATGTAACAGTTCATTTTTCTTATACGAAAACGAATCAACCGCAAATGAAACATCACCGCTCGCTATTGTATGCACAGCATTTTCTCTATTTACTACATCTGATTTTTGCGAGAGGATTTTTTCTACACGGTCATACGAAGCACGCCCACGCTCCATAATATTAAACAGCCATCCAAACGCTAACATTGGCCAAACGAGGGTACCTAAATACGTCGTAAATGTAACGAGATCACCTACTGTTAATTCACCTCTCACAACTAATACTGACCCATAACATACTGCGATTAAAAAAGAAAATCCTACGATAAGAGCGATTGTTGGATCAAATAACGAATCAATACGTGCAACTAACATATTTTTATGTACGACATCTTCTGATTTTTTTCGAAACGCTTGTAAATCTTCTTTCTCCTGTCCAAGCGATCGAATTACCTTCATCCCACTCATACTCTCTTGCACTTTATCATTGATTTCCGAAAACGATTGCTGCGCTTTATGAAACCTTTTATGTAATAAAGATCCGTAATAATTTGTCGATATTGCTACAATCGGCATCGGAATTAAGCTTAACAATGTTAACTTCCAACTAATTGTAAACCCCATCGCTACGAGTACACATCCCCCAACAGCTAAAGAATCAACAAGTGTTAAAACACCAGCTCCAGCAGTTTGCTGAATGGCTTGAATGTCATTAGTCGCATGTGCCATTAAATCCCCCGTGCGATTTGACTGGTAGAAAGATGGACTCATCTTTGTAAAATGTTCGTACAAATTTTTCCGTAATTGGCGAGCTAACTTTAATGAAGACCCAAAAATCATAATACGCCATACGTAACGTAATATGTACATCGTAATACCTACAATTACTAAGAGTACGACCCATTTTAGTAACTTATCAGTCGTTAATGTTCCCTCATTAATTTCATCTACAACAATCCCAATCACTTTTGGTGCTACCAGTTCTAAAAGTGCAACGCCAAATAATAAAATAATTCCGGTTATGTACGCTCGTTTTTCTTGTTTAAAAAACCACGCTAAATTCATAAATACTTTCATTTTTTTCCTCCTCCCTTAAAATGAGCGATGTTTTCAGTTTATCAAAAATACAGAATTTTTAAAAGTTTCAAACACTGTAACTAACAAAAAGAAAAGACACTCTTAGCGAGTGTCTTTTAGCGCTTATTTCATTTGTTGCTTGTTCATCGCGCTCATCATTTGATTGATTTTCTTTTGGGAAGGTTTTTGTCCCATTTGCATCATCATCATTTTTAACATTTGTTCGTTAATTGGTGGATTTTTTTGTAAGTAATTCATCATGTATTTGCGGGCAATGAAAAATCCTAACGCCACGCCTGCTACTAGTGCTACTACGCCCACTAGAATACCTAACCAAATTGGCATATATTTTCCTCCTTCATGTTGTCTACCTTACAGTGTACTAAAACCTTTTCAATAAGACAAGATACAATTCGACATTTTTTACACATATGTTCGTACTTGTTTTAGAGGATTCAGCCATCCGTACTTTGTATTTTCATAATCCATAGCTAAAAATGTTAATTCACACTTCCGAAGCACCTCAAAGAAAGTCGTTTCCATAGAAACATTTCCAGAGGTATTCATGCGAATATAATGTGGTTTCACCATTATTTCGCCATATTCCGCCCCTGTATAAAGTGTATGTGTATGATGTGTTCGATCATATTTACCAAGAACGCGCAAAGCTTGTTCTAATTTATGATGAATTTTCATTACTTGTAATGGCATCGTTATATACATCATTTGTTTATATAACACTTTTTTCTCCGAAAGGGACCCAGATTCTGAAAATCGAGCAAATAAATCAAAAAACAAATATTCACGACCAAAGTAAGCTTTCGCAATATCCTCTTGAATTAAATACAATTCATACGTTTTCATCTTTCGCCTCCCAATCTGGACAACCTTTTCTCTTCATTATATAGAAGAAATTTTGCAATGATTGTCTGACTGCGGAGAGATAAAAAACTTTTTCTGTCGAAAAAACTCATTTACATAGAAAAATCTCTCCATGCCGGAGAGATTTTTCTAAAATCATTAAAGCATTTCTTTTACTTTACGAACAACGTTCTCTACAGTAAATCCATACTCTTCCATAATCTTCTCACCAGGAGCAGAAGCACCGAATGTATCGATACCTAACACATCTCCTTCAAGACCTACGTAACGATGCCATCCGAATGTAGCACCCATTTCGATTGCGAAACGTTTTGTTACTGCTTTTGGTAATACAGATTCTTTGTACTCAGCAGTTTGAGCTTCAAAGCGATCCATAGATGGCATGCTGACAACAGATGCGTCAACGCCGTCTGCTGCTAATGCTTTTTGAGCTTCAACAGCTAGACTTACTTCAGATCCAGTTGCAAGTAAGATTACATCAGCTGTTTCTTTCTTGCTTGCAGAAACTACATATGCACCTTTTGCTACTTTTTCATACGTATCGTCTTTTGCCCCTTCTAATGTTGGAAGATCTTGACGAGTTAATACTAAAGCAGTTGGTTTGTTTGTAGATTCTAAAGCTAGTCTCCAAGCTGCAACAGATTCGTTACCATCAGCCGGACGAATAACAGATACATTTGGCATTGCACGAAGCGCTGCTAATTGTTCGATTGGTTCATGTGTTGGACCATCTTCACCAACAGCAATACTGTCGTGTGTAAATACATACGTTACCGGCAATTGCATTAATGCTGCAAGACGAATTGCTGGGCGTAAGTAGTCAGAGAATACGAAGAACGTACCACCGTAAGTTTTTAAACCACCATGTAGTGCAATACCGTTCATTGCTGCACCCATTGCGAACTCACGTACACCGTACCAAATGTTTTTACCGCTGTAATCATCTCTTGTAAAGTCTTTTTCGTTATTCATGTATGTTTTGTTAGAACCAGCAAGGTCAGCAGATCCACCGAAGAATGATGGCACAGACTCTGCAATCGCATTAATTACAGCACCTGAAGAATTACGAGTTGCTGCTTTTGATCCTAATTCATAAGTTGGTAAGTTTTGCTCCCAACCTTCTGGAAGAAGACCATTCATTGCTGCTTGCAGTTCGTTTGCTAATTCTGGGTATGCTTGTGCATATTCACCTAGCATCGTGTTCCACTCAGCTTGCGCAGTTTCACCAACATCTTGTACTGTTTTACGGAAGTTGTCATATACTTCTTCTGCTACATGGAAGTCTTGCTCAGCAGTCCAAGCGTATGCTTCTTTCGTTAACTTTGTTTCTTCTACACCAAGTGGAGAACCATGTGAAGCTGATTTTCCTGATTTGTTTGGAGAACCGAAACCAATTGTCGTTCTTACTTCAATTAGCGTTGGGCGTTTTTCGTCGGCTTTCGCTTCTTCGATTGCTTTCGCGATAGCTTCAATATCGTTTCCATCCTCAACACGGATTACTTGCCATCCGTATGCTTTGTATCGATCTTCTACACTTTCAGAGAATGAACGATTTAAATCGCCATCTAATGAAATATCGTTTGAATCGTAAAGCACAACAAGACGACCTAATTGTAAATGAGCAGCTAATGAAGATGCTTCAGCAGAAACGCCTTCCATTAAATCTCCATCACCACAAATAGCGTATGTATAATGATCTACTACATTATACGCATCACGGTTATATTTAGCAGCTAAATGTCTTTCTGCCATTGCCATACCTACAGCAGTTGCAATACCTTGTCCAAGTGGACCAGTCGTTGCATCTACACCAGCTGTATGACCGTACTCAGGATGTCCTGGAGTTTTGCTTCCCCATTGACGGAAGTTCTTTAAGTCATCCATTGTTACATCATAACCAGATAGGTGAAGTAGGCTGTATAATAACATTGAACCATGACCTGCAGATAATACGAAACGATCACGGTTAAACCACGTTGGGTTATTTGGATTGTGTTTCATAAATTGAGTCCATAATGTATAAGCCATTGGTGCTGCACCCATTGGCATTCCTGGGTGACCAGAGTTTGCTTTTTCAATCGCATCGATGGATAATGTGCGAATCGTGTTGATAGAAAGTTGTTCGATTGAATGTGACATGCTATTCTTCCCTTCGCTTATATTAGTAAACGTTTTATACATTTATATGATAGCTTCCCACGCAAGATTATACAACATGTATCGACAAATATGTTGATGTTTTTTTGATTTTTTATAAAAAAATCAATGTTTTCGGGAATGTATGGGTATTCAATATGACATACTTTTTCATTATTTTTATTTTAAAAAGAAAGGGAATTATCTGTATATTTATACAGATATACAAAATTCTTCTATACTAACTTTTTAACCCACTTGTGAACTACCCCCACTTAACATGATTATTATCTACTTTCATTGTTAACCAAACTTTACCCCTTATAAGACTGATTATAGCAGGGGCGAAATAAATAGGAAAACCAAATGTTTGGTTACGCCAAACCGAAATCCATCTCCCACCTACCGCTATGCTATCGTCTTTCACACGCCCCAGGAAGGAGATTTCTTTCGGATAATGCGTTAAAAATACAAAAAAGCATCTACATTCGATGCTTTTCAATCAGCTAAACAATCCGTTTCCGAATCAAACTTGAAATAAAATCAATGATAATGACCATTAAAATGATGCCTAATAAAATAATGCCCACGCGAGACCAATTACGTGAACTCAGCGCAAAAATTAGGGGCGTACCAATACCACCAGCTCCAATAACACCTAAAATGGCAGCGGATCGTACATTAATTTCGAACCTGTATAATGTATACGATAGAAAATCTGGTAGTACTTGTGGCAATACTGCATACCAAAGTATTTGAAACCGGTTTGCGCCTGTAGCTATTAACGCCTCTGTCGGCCCCTTATCTATATTTTCAATTCCTTCTGAATATAATTTCCCTAACATTCCAATAGAGTGTAATCCTAAAGCTAGAACGCCGGCAAAAGAACCTGGTCCAACAGCTTTTATAAATAAAAGGGCCATAACTAATTCAGGAAATGTACGGACAAAACTAAGTACAAATTTCCCAGTTCCCGAAGTTAATTTTCCACTACTTATATTCGTTGCCGCCCAAAAAGCGAATGGAACAGATAAAAAGGCAGAAATAAATGTACCTAATATTGCTATTGCCAACGTATCAATTAAACCATGTAATAAATCTTCACCATCTGGCAAAGATACATACGCCCAATCTGGATTCAATACACCTGTCATAATCGCTTTTGTAATTTCTCCTGCCGTTTCCTTTATTCCCTCTAGCGGTACTCCTGAAAAAGCCCATACATAAACAAATGTAAGTGCTATAAAAACAAACCAACGATACACACTCGGTTTCTTCGGTTTTGGTACGATTATCGTCGTTTTACTCATTATAATTTCTCCCGCAACAATGTACTTACATAATCAATTAACAATACAACAACAAGGGTATAGATAATAATAGATGCAGTTTGTTGATATTGTAAAAATCCAAGTGTACGATCATAATATAATCCAATACCACCTGCTCCTACTAAACCTAACACAGCTGCTGCACGTACGTTCACCTCAAATGTATAAAGAACATAGGAGACAAAATGTGCTTTCACTTGCGGAATTACCCCATAGACAATCCATTGCACTTTATTTGCTCCTACCGCTGTCATCGCCTCTAACGGACCTGGATCAATTGATTCAATTGACTCATACAACAATTTCGCCACGAGCCCAATTGAGAAAAAAGTAAGAGCCAGAATACCTGGAAGTGGCCCGATTCCAAAAATCGCTACGAAAATTGCCGCTAATAATAAATCTGGTATCGTTCGGATAAAATTTAAAATCAATCGAGCTGGACTGTACAAAAATGCACTAGTAAACACATTGCTTGCCGCAAACAGTGCCAGTGGAATAGCTAAAATCGCTCCTAAAGTCGTCCCAATAATCGCCATACGTATTGTATCTAACATCGCTGTTGTAATAACTTGAAAATAACTCCAATCTGGCGGCACCATCTCTTTTAACAAATCCATCATATTAGGAAAACCAACTACTAGTTTTGACAATGATGCATCGACCTGTACACTACTTCCCCACAACAGTAAAATGACTAGAACAGCCGTTAACATATGTTTTAACTTACTCGGTGGCTTCGGTATCGATTTCGAATATATCGTCACGTCATTCATTTAACTGCCACCTCTAACAATTCACTTTTCTGCGCTACATCACCATAAATTTCAGCAAATTTTTCATCCGTTGCCTCTTCTACTAGGCCATCAAAAACAATTTCGCCTGCATGTAATCCAATAATGCGTGTCGCATATTGCCTAGCTAAATCAATAGAATGTAAGTTTACAATTGTTGTAATTCCAAAATCTTCATTAATTTTTTTCAAATCATCTAATACTTGCTTTGTTGTTAGCGGATCTAACGACGCAACAGGTTCATCTGCCAATATGATTTTCGCTTCTTGCGCCAACGCTCTAGCAATCGATACACGTTGTTGTTGTCCTCCTGATAATTCATCAGCCCGCTCATATGCTTTTTCTAAAATATTTACCCTTTTTAACGATTGAAAAGCAAGCTCCAAATCTTCTTTCGGAAATAGACCTAACGTTGTACGCAATGTTGAATGATACCCAACACGGCCAGCTAATACGTTCTTTAATACAGTTGATCGCTTCACAAGGTTAAAACTTTGAAAAATCATACCAATATCCCGGCGCATGCGGCGTAATCCTTGTCCTTTTGCAGCAGTAATAGACTCACCTTCAATCATGATTTCACCTTCTGTAATCTCATGAAGACGATTTACCGATCTTAAAAGTGTAGACTTTCCAGCTCCGGACAGCCCTACCATTACAACAAACTCACCTTTTTGAATTTTCAAGTTTATATTATTCAATCCTTTTGTACCATTTGGATACACTTTGGAAACATTTCGAAACTCTATCACACATCTTACCTACCTTCTATGAATTCAAAACGGCAAACTAACTGAAAACATACCTTTCCAGCTAGCTGCCATTTCCATATGTATTATTGCGTTTTTACTTTCTTCCCATATTCACGAACGATATCAAATTTACTATCATCAGATTTAACATATCCTTCATGTGAATATACTTCTTTAATGATTTTGTGACCTTCCTCATTCTTTCCAATTTCAATGAAAGCATCCTGTAATTTCTTGCTCCACTCTTCATCTAAATCAGAACGTACCGAAATCGTATCATTTGGAATTTTCTCCGTAAATTTCACTATTTTCGTTTGATCAAATATATTCGGATAATCTTTTTTTACAATATTACGAGCATCTTGGAATACAACAGCTGCATCTACATCACCATTTAAAAGAGCAATAAGCGACTGATCATGACCTTTTAATGTAACAGGTTTCACATCTTTTAACGGATCAACGCCCTCTTTTAATAGTACAGCCGCAGGCCACACATATCCCGCTGATGACGTTACATCTTGATAGCCAATTTTTTTACCTTTTAAATCTTTTACACTATTAATATTTGAATCTTTCTTAACAACAAACTCAGATTTATAAAAGTCTACTAAGTCCTTTGTAGGAGCTCCCGTTTCATCATCTACTCCAAAACGTTGTGCTTGTAAAATTACATTTGCAGCCTTTTTCTCATGTGCTAGCACATACGCTGTTGGAGGTAAAAAACCTACATCTACTTGCTTAGATGCCATCGCTTCTACAATTGTATTGTAATTCGTTGAAATACTAACTTTTACTGGAATATTTAATTTATCACTTAATAGTTTTTCTAATGGTTTTGCCTTCGCCTCTAACGTATCTGCATTTTGAGAAGGAACAAATTGAACATTTAAAGTCTTCGGTACATACCCTTTTTTCGTATCTTCATTTTTACTTGCACTTGATTCCTTCGTTCCACAGCCACTTAACAAACCCGCTGCTAGTACAACTGTTGTGCTCATTGCAAAAACTTTTTTCAACATGTTAATGCCTCCATTTTTCATTGTTATAAAATAACCTTTCATAAACATGAAGAAATATATCACACATTTTTACAAATAATTGATTATTTACAGAATCTTTACACATTCTATACACTCACATTAAAATTCTCTCCATATATTTGATATGCTTAATCGGTAGATAATAATAGAAAAGGTGAATGATATTGAAGCAAAATCAAATTGTAACTTTAAACATCCTATTAACAAGTGATATACATGGTACTGTTTATCCAATTCACTACCAAGATAACTCTCCAGCAGAAATTGGTTTAGCTAAGATTTCTACTCTTATAAAAAAAGAACGGTCCCAAAATAAAAACGTTCTTTTAATTGATAACGGTGACTTCATACAAGGAACACCATTTACTTACCATTACGCTACATATGAAAATAATAAGAAAAATCCCATGTCTTTATTGGCAAACTATTTACGTTATGATGCTGCAGTGATTGGAAATCATGAATTTAATTACGGAATGGATGTCTTAAACAATGCTATTTCTACTGCAAACTTCCCGTATTTATCAGCAAATATTTTAGATAAAAACAGTAAAAAACCTTATTTCGGGAAACCATATGTAATAAAACATATTGAATCAAATATAAAAATTGCTATTTTAGGGGTAACAACGCATTATATTCCAAATTGGGAACAACCCCATCACATTAAAGACTTACAATTTGAAGATGCATTAAAAACAACACAAAATTGGGTTTCTTACATTCACAAACATGAGAAACCAGATTTACTAGTCGTAGCGTATCATGGAGGATTTGAACGCGATTTACAAACTGGAGAACCGACTGAAGTTTTAACAGGTGAAAACCAAGGGTATGCTATGTGTCATGAAATTGAGGGCATAGATATTTTATTAACAGGCCATCAGCACCGAGAAATTGCTCAAACAGTGGGTAATGATGTAACAATTTTACAGACTGGATGTAATGGACATTCAGTTGGAAAAGTAACTGTAACATTTGAAAAAATGAAACAAGAGTGGGTAAAAAAAGAGAGTTATTCAGAACTATTGACTGTGCAAGAAATCGAGGCAGATTCAGATGTTCTTTACTTGGTAGCCGATTATGAAGAGAAAACACAAAAATGGCTTGATCAACCTATTGGAACCATCCACGGTGACATGCAAATTTCAGATGCTATGCAAACTCGTTTGCAAGACCATCCTTTTATTGAATTCATAAACAAAATACAGATGGATATAGCTAATGTTTCCATTTCTTGTACAAGCTTATTCCATAATACATCTCCAGGTTTCCCGAAATATGTAACAATGCGTGACATCGTTTCTAATTATATTTATCCAAATACATTAAAAGTAATTAGAATAACTGGAGCGGATATAAAAGATGCTCTCGAACTCTCTGCTTCTTATTTCACATTAAAAGAAGATGGAACCATCATCGTAAACTCTAGCTACATAGAACCAAAACCGCAACACTATAATTACGATATGTGGGAAGGAATTTCGTACGTATTAAACATTTCCAAACCAATTGGCGCAAGAGTAGAATCTTTACAGCATAAAGGCACCCCTCTTAATATGAGTGAAGAATATGACGTCGTTATGAATAATTATCGCGCAAGCGGCGGAGGGAACTTCTTTATGTTTCAAAATAAGCCCGTAATAAAAGATATACCAACAGATATGTCTGAACTTATCGCTAACTATATATTGAAGCACAAAAAGATAGAAGCAACAGTCAATAACAACTGGAAAGTTATTAACTAACGATTATAATAAATAAAAAAGATGGGCTTCGCCCATCTTTTAGTTTAATTTTGCATTATCTTGCTTTTTTAAAGCTTTTAATTTCGCCGGTGTAACATCAGTACCTTGTTCGTTAACGACTTTAATTCCTTTTAGTTCGTTTAACATATTTTGACGAAATCCTTTTAAATATTGTTCACGTAGCGATTGACGCTCACGTTGTTCTTCTTCAGTTAAACCTTCAGCTTTTGCTTTTTTCGCTAAGAAGTTAATGCGTTCAACGAGTTCGTGACTAAGCATCTCGAATCCCCCTTCTAATCAAAACTGATTATTATCATACAATAGTTACTCTTCTTTATCAAGCAATTGCTTTGTATACTCTACATATCTACGATGTACAGTCGCTTTTGAAACATTATGACCAAAGCCACGAAGCGTTGCTGCAATTTCTTCGAAAGTAAGTTCACTCTTACGCAAGCGTATAATTTCCTCAATTGGCACTTCTTTCTTCTCTCGTCCTACGCTTAAATGACGATTCTTTAAATTATTTTCTGGACGATAACCTTTTTCTACTGCTCGTTGCATACCACGTTTAATTTTTAAATTATGAATCTTTCTTTGATACTCTTCAACAATACCAATAATATCTAATACCATTGAATCAGAATCTGACAATTGTAATTCTCCATTATGCGTATGCGTGTATACTTTTATTCCCTCTTTATGTAAACAGTGCATTAATGCAATCTTCGCATTTCCCCTACCAAGGCGCGTTTCATCTTGTATAAGTAGCACATCAATTTGTTCGTCTCGAATCGTATCTAACACTTCTAATATGCCGTCACGTTCAATTGTATAACCACTAGCCTGCTCTTCAATTACCTTAGTAACATTCATTTGATAGCGCTCCGCTAAATGCAATAATTCATCTTTTTGACGTAATAATGATGTTTCTTGCGCTTCTTTTGTTGTACTCACACGTGCATAAATAATTGCATTCATTATGAACCCCTCTTTCTCACTATTATTCCCCTCCAGTGTAACATAAATTCGCCTTTTGTTCGAACTTATGTTTGTAGAATGTTTTTTCACATGTTATACTTGTTAATAAGAAAAATGAAAGAAAACGAGGTGTTAGAAAACATGGAAAAGTTAACGAAACGCCAGCAAGACATTCTCGACTTTATTAAGCTAAAAGTACAAGAAAAAGGATATCCACCTTCCGTACGTGAAATCGGTCAAGCAGTCGGCCTCGCTTCTAGTTCTACAGTGCACGGACATTTATCAAGATTAGAAGAAAAAGGATACATTCGACGCGATCCAACAAAACCACGTGCAATCGAAATTTTAGGTGAAGACCGAATGGATACAGAAACTCAATCTGTTATTCAAGTTCCAATTGTCGGAAAAGTTACTGCCGGTTTACCAATTACAGCGGTCGAAAGCGTTGAGGAACACTTCCCTCTTCCAGCTAGCATTGTCGCAGGAGCAGATCAAGTGTTTATGTTACGTATTTCTGGAGATAGTATGATTGAAGCTGGTATTTTCGATGGAGATTTAGTTGTTGTTCGCCAACAACAGTCTGCATATAATGGTGAAATTGTAGTTGCTTTAACAGAAGATAATGAAGCAACTGTTAAACGTTTCTATAAAGAAAAAGACCATTTCCGTCTACAACCGGAAAACTCTTCATTAGAACCTATCATTTTAAAACAAGTGTCAGTTATTGGTAAAGTAATTGGCGTATATCGTGATTTACATTAAGAATATAAAAGAAGATAATTACCTTATTTATATACGGTAATTATCTTCTTTTTGTATTTTGATAGATTTTCATACATTCTATTTCTTATGAACGCGTTTCAATCGTCACATCTCCCGCGGCTGTTTTACCGCTAATCTTTTTACTCCCATTACCAATTGTTACGTTTTTATTTTCTTCATTAAAAATTGTTACATCCCCGGCAGCACTTTGCCCAGTAATTACCGCATCTTGTGGTTTTTCCGATAAAGTAATATCTATATCTCCCGCAGTTGAACTTGCTTCTAGATTATACTTAGAATCATGATCTAGAATATTTATTTCCCCACTGGTCGTTTTTGCGGTCACTTTTCCTATCACTTTTTTAAAGTTTACTTCACCAGCTTTTGTAGACCCCACCACATTCTTAGCCGTTACATGTTTCAAATCCACTTCTCCAGCAAGTGTCTCAACACTTACATGGTCACTTTTCACATCACTTATTTCGATTTGTCCAGCAGATGAATTTACTTTTACATCTTGGTAAGAGCGTTCAGGCACAAGGAGAGTCAATGTAGACGTTTGAAACCTAAAATCGTAAAAGGAAAAATCAAATGAAGCACCTTTTTCTCTTTTCCCAATGATTTTTAATGTATCACCATCTTCAGTAATACGAACCTCTTGTTTACGTGCATCTCCTGATTGCTTTACATAAAAAGAAGAGTCAGGAGATTTTTGAACAACAATATCCCTGGCATCTAATTTAACTTCTATATTTTTTAATGTTTCGTTTTTAATTATATCTTCTTTGTTTCCTTCTTCTGCAGTTTGCACTGCTTTTTCATATGTTTGCGAAATCCCAATTACTCCAATAATGATACAAGCGATTGCTACTAACAATATTTTTTTCATCATCTACTCCCCTTTTATCATTTTGAAGTTCCATATTACATAACGTACGCAAAGCCTTTTAAACCACTTCGTACTATAATAAGCAATAATACATAACAGCAAACCTACTCCAACAAAAGTTATACTAACGAATAAATCTAACCATATAAAAGTACCCATAAATACTTTTCCAATTACGAAAAATGGTGTCACTACACTAGCAATCCCACCGACCCAAAAAGAAAATATAAAAGCAATAATTGCAACTAATGGGCCTAACACAATAATGAAATTAAACAAACTAAGTCCAATCGCTGCCATAACAGCTCTTGTCACATTTGAAGTTGATGGATCTTTTTTCATTTCATCGAAACGATACATCGCAAGCAATTCTTTTGCAATTACTTTCGGAGAGCCAAGACCCTTTATTATTTCCGATTCAGTTTTCCCCTCTTCTATCCCAAACTGAAAATGCTCTTCATAATCAAATAAAATATCTTTCCTCTCTTCGTCCGGTAACTTTCTAAGGTGACTTGATAATTCCTTAAGAAACTGTTCTTTACTCATCCCATTCCACCCCTTCAATAATTTCTTGTACGCCTTTCGCAAAATCACGCCACTCTGTTACTAACAAATTCAGTTGCGTTTCCCCTTGCTCTGTTAATTGATAATATTTACGAGGTGGCCCTTCCGTGGATTCCTTCAAATACGTTTGAAAATATCCTTCTTTCGTTAAACGGCGTAATAAAGGATACACTGAGCCTTCCGATATTAAAAATTTATTTGAGATTTGCTGAACAAGTTCATAACCGTAACAATCCTTACGTTTCACAAGTGCCAGTACACACAGTTCTAACACACCTTTTTTAAACTGAACGTTCAAGTGCAATCCCCCTTTCTCATTCCAGTACTGTTCAATACACGGTACCTGACATATCCATAATATACCACTTAGTATTGTTTATTGCAAGGTACTCAACTATATGTATTCCTTAAATTTAGAAAATGAACAAACGAACTCTTGAATAAAAACGTATTATCACTAAACATCATTCAAGGTTTCATTTCCTTTACATTAATATTGGAATTCATTCGCCCTTTCCTCTTGAAGAATCAACCATAACCGTATTCACTATAGATTAATGAAAAAAAGCCCCAATACTTAGCGGTATTAGGGCTTTTTCTCATTAGTATATATTAGTCGAATTCTTACTGGGAAATCTGCATACGCGACGAATAATTTAATATTATATTTTATTTCTCATCCCCGTTTCCCAAGATTTTTTGTTTAACATCTGATAAATCCTTTGATAACGAACTAAATGCTTTTGCTTGTTCTTCAATGACCTGTTGATTTTTTTCAATAACTTTTTGATATTGTTCTTCACGCTGTTCATTCTTTTTTTGCGTAGTAAACAGCATCCACACAAATAAAGCTGCGAATGCTCCTTGTTGAATCATTGAATTTAAGATTTGTTCTTCTATTATTCTCACTCCTTTTCTAACCTAAATAATTACTCATTCGAGTGACTCTAATCTTTTATCATCTTTTAACACCAATATGTCCTTATCGCTATCTCTCTGTCTTATAATTCTTACTAAAGCTATCTTTTATGTCATAACTTTATAAAATACAAAAACAGTTACTACTGGAGTTTTTATCGAATATCCACAATGTCAAAGTGTTTCTCTGGCGTCCAACGATTCCCACCAATATCAATCCAGCCTTCTTTACGGAAGAATACTGTAAGAGGTTCTTTTGAGTTAATACTGCCTTTGTATGCGCCGTTAATTCCATCACAATAGCTTACTTCATATCCTTCTGGGAATTTTGATATTGCTTTGAAGGGTCTCCAATAATAGTGCTCTGCCTTTACCCAACGACTTCTACCTAAATCTAACCAAACATCATTATCTTCTCCCCAGTACGCATCCCAGTATAATACTTCTGCTGCTGTCGTAAAGTCCGCAATATATTTACCGTGTGGTCTATCATGATAGTTAATGCCATAGCCTTCCCAGTATATCGATCTTGCCATCCCAATCCCCTCTGGTTGTGGTGTACCAACAGCGCCACCCTTACCTGTAAACCAGTCAAGAGATTTTTCACCGTTTAAATAATTTAAATCTACATTACCAGTTACGCCTGCAAGACTACCAGTTTCTGTATACTGCCATAAATCACAACTATATGCTGGTTTATTTCCATAACGTGGAATCCAAAGGAAATCCGCATTCACAGTATTTAGTCCATAGCTTGTATACATGTGGTGTGATACATATAGCCCCACTTTCCAGCCTGCTGCACGGCACGTATCAATAAATGCCTGCGAAGCTTTTGCTAAGTTAGCCGCTCCACAACTTGCTAAAGTATCATCTTCTACATCTAATACTAAAAATTTCGCCTCTTTATCAGCGCGTGCCATAAAATCATTTGCTTCTACAATAGCATCCTGAACACTTACATAACATCCATAAGCATAGTGTCCAAATGGAACACCATAGTCTTTACAACCTTGCACATACTCTTTATAACGTTTATCAATTGTCCTTGACCCATATTGTACACGTATAATAGCAAGGTCTAGCTCTTTACTAGCTGCAGCCCAATTTATTGAATTATTGTGATGAGATAAATCTGCAATTTTCTTCATTTCCATTTTCCTTCTTTCCCCTATAAAAATTTAAGAATAAAAAAACAACTCCTAACAGAGTTGTTTTTATCGAATATCTACAATGTCAAAGTGTTTCTCTGGTGTCCAACGATTCCCACCAATATCAATCCAGCCTTCTTTACGGAAGAATACTGTGAGAGGTTCCTTTGAGTTAATGCTGCCTTTGTATGCGCCGTCAATTCCATCACAATAGCTTACTTCATATCCTTCTGGGAATTTTGATATTGCTTTGAAAGGTCTCCAATAATAATGCTCTGCTTTTACCCATCGGCTTCTACCTAAATCTAACCAAACATCATTATCTTCTCCCCAGTACGCATCCCAATATAATACTTCTGCTGCTGTCGTAAAGTCCGCAATATATTTACCGTGCGGTCCATCGTAATAGTTAATGCCATATCCTTCCCAGTATATTGATTTTGCGAACCCAATTCCTTCTGGTTGCGGTGTACCAACAACGCCACCTTTTCCCAAGTAGTCTAATGGGTTCACAGCATTACTCTTATTAATATTCCAGCCGCCTTTATGCATTTCAAAATGTAAATGTTGACCATAAGCCTGTCCTGTTTCTCCCATAACCCCGATTGTTTGTCCTTGTGTAACAGAATCGCCTTCTTTAACTGTACGAGAACCACTTCGCATATGAGCGTATACAGTTTCCCATGTAACTCCATTAATATTATGAACAATCATAATACATTCACCGTAACTAGATGAAAGATACGAACGACTAACTTTCCCACTAGCCGCTGCATAAATCGGATGATAGCCTGTTTGGGCAAGGTCTATCCCATGATGATCCGGTCTGTCACCCCTAAAACCACTTGTTACTCTCGTTATATCTGTTGGATAAATAAATGTTGCCATATAAATCTTCCTTTCTATTTTTATATTGTCTATATTTATTATTTTTTAAATATACTGTAGGTTTCCCAACCTTAAAGTGAACAAGACAGAACATTTCCCTATTGTTATCTACTATTAAAATATCCATCTTGTAACCATAAGTTAAATGTCACTGAAATTAGTCAAAAATATCGAAAGCTATTATCTATATAACTAACTCTTCTTGCCTAAAACACCGTTTAAAGATAAAAAACAACTCTTAACAGAGCTGTTTTTTTATCGAATATCTACAATGTCAAAGTGTTTCTCTGGTGCCCAACTATTCCCACCAATATCAATCCAGCCTTCTTTACGGAAGAATACTGTAAGAGGTTTTTTTGAATTAATACTGCCTTTGTATGCGCCGTCAATTCCATCACAATAGCTTACTTCATATCCTTCTGGGAATTTTGATATTGCTTTGAAGGGTCTCCAATAATAGTGCTCTGCCTTTACCCAACGACTTCTACCTAAATCCAACCAAACATCATTATCTTCTCCCCAGTACGCATCCCAATATAATACTTCTGCTGCTGTCGTAAAGTCCCCAAGATAGTTACCGTGTGGTCCATCATAATAGTTAATGCCATATCCTTCCCAGTATATTGATCTTGCCATCCCAATCCCCTCTGGTTGCGGAACTCCACCTGCATTAAAATCTACATATTGTTTAACAATTTCAGAGTAGAAGAAATTCCCTCCGTTTTTATATCGATAACCACCATTGTATGCAACAGCGATAGGGTTACTATATTTCACCATAGCACCAGTCGTATTTCCAAGCGATGGTGCAACCACTGTTTTAGAATATTGATCTGCGACCGGTAATGAATGTTGTTTATTGTTAGAAGCTAACCAGCGAAGGTAAGCTCGTCCAAAATTATATGATTGAACAATGGCACTTAAATCTGTAATACCATTTTTCTTTGCATCATCAAAAGCTCCTTTCAAATGCTTTACTCCGTAATAAATTGAATCTTTAGGGTTTTTAATTGTATTCATTGACCAACCTTGTGATTCACTTGACTGCATAATATCCGGTGTTGTTTCAGAGTTCCCTCCACTTTCCACCATAATAATTCCAAGTACGTAAGGAACCAACTCAGAAACACCTTGTGCAGAACATTCACTTTCTACCATCGATTGCCAACGTAACACTTGTTGTGGCAGATTTTTTGTTGTAGCTGAAGCAGCTAATATACTCATTACTAAACATCTCCTTATTTTCCTATTATTTTTGTCTAAAAAACTACTACTTTACTACATATGGTTATTAGCCAAATACCCATTAATCTATAAAATCACTTCATGTGGCTCACCTCTTTCACAACAAAAAGAGCAACCATAAAAATAATTGCTCTTTCGTCGAAATCTTATATTACTACTATAAATCACTTTTTCAATACTTTCTGTACACCGCATGTACCCTACAAAAAGGTAACATTAAAATCCATCTAAAAACTTGACAATCTTTCTTATTTCAGCATGTTTGCGTCGAATATAGCCTGTACTATAATGCAATTCAAATGCTATTTGTTCTAAGGTCATTCCATCAACATATTTCATTTTAAGTATTTGATGATCTAGTCCTGCAAACTTATTCATCAAAAGCTTTAAATCATATTCTTCATTCATCTTATGAGCTAATTCATATTCAATTGCTTCAATCCGGTCTTCTACCTTAGCCCCTTCTGACTCAGCGGTTAATCGTACATTTTGCAAGTCCCCACTAGTCCAACGCTTTAATTCCGCTTTTGATTTGTCTAAGTTGTATTCTAAATAAGCAATTTCTTCTTCTAACTTCTTATAATCTTTGAGCCATTCAAACATCTAACGATTCACCTACTTTCTTTTTTGTAAATTTAAATACTACTAATTTAATAAAACTTATATCCTTATTAGCTTTTTTAATCTTTGTTATTTGTAGAACATCTTTCATTTAATAAACACAATCATTTCCTACTATTTATAAACTTATTTTCTCTTTAGAATTCCAATATTGTAATTAACTCCTGACTAGATAATAAAAAAACCCCCTTCTAGCAGTCCTTAGAGGACATTAAGAAGCAAACAGAAATCACAAATTATTAATACCCGCTCCAAACATTCACGAATATCTTCATGTGAATGTTCAATATACATCGAACATCCTTAAAGAATAAAATCATTTAATCTTTACATTAAGAAAAAACATTTTAAAACATCAAAGTCAACGACCATTTTATCTTTTTTAAGACTTATATTTATTTAATACCTCTTGTAATCTCTCACGCTCTTCATCAGTGGATTGTGCTTGTTGTCTTTCCACTTCTTGATTCGTTTGTTCGTCATCTTTATATAACCAATCTGGGACAACCTCTTTTCTAGTCAAATAATTTCTACCTGATTCATTAAATTTCTTATTCTTACTCATTTTGAAACGCCTATCTAGCGCGATCACATCAGCAAATGTTTTAACTTTTTGCTCCTTCCAATTACTCAATATAGCTTTAACGTATTTCCATCTTGGTGCGTTCTCATCAATAGCTTTATTAATTGCATACTGAATTAACTCACTACTAAACAAATCACAAAAATCGCCTAACTCCGTCAATGCAATTTCACTTAACGGAATGCCGCTCTCTTTAAAAAAATTATGAATTTTTTTAAACTCTCCACCGAATAATATATGAGATTCTAATTTATCCTTATTATCATGATTAGTATTTTGTATTTTAGTATTTAGTTTATTAATATTTAGTAGTGTCGGATTTTCCTCATATGGCTTTCCTACATCTTGCTTTTCCATTCGTGGAATTCTCCTTTGTGGTGTTTCATAAATTTCCGTATCCCATCTTTTAATTTTCTTTGTATTTTCATCACGAACGGGATAACGCTTTACATAGCCTAATTCTTTTAGTTCTTTAAAACCTGTACGTAGTGAATCTTCTCCATCTTTAGCATGTTGAGCTAATTCACTAATATGAAAAGTCCAATCATCTGGTAATGTAAGTGTATAAGCCAAAATTCCTTTTGCCTTCCATGACAACCTTTTATCTTTTAAACCAGTATTATTTATGACGGAATAATTACTATCTTTTTTCACTCGAATAATCCCCATACTTGCCACCTCATAAATTCTCAAAATCGATACTCAATGTTATACTTATTTAGAGATATTTTTTCTTAAAGAATCCGCTGCAACGGATTCTTTTCTTATATACTCATTTAAATCCATCATGCTACCCATATTTCTTTTCTCCTAAATCTTTCTTATTCCTCAAATTTAACATCAACCTGAATTTCGATATTCATAGAAATCTCTTGTGCTATACGAATCACATTTTGACTTATTCCTTTTTGGATAAGCTTTTTAATCTGCTCTTTTGCATCTTCTTTTGTTTTAAATTCACTGACAGTTGGTAGTCCTGCTAAACTGCTAGTAATTACTAAAATCTTTCTTTGCATATTCTTTCCTCCTACTGAATTTCTACCATATTTATTTGTGAGTTTTTAACTGTAATTTCTTCATTTAAAACAGTTGGAATTGAATATTCTTCATTAATAATTTGTATTGCTCTATCCAAATGATGACGTTTAATAGCTTTATAACTATTCACACCAAATTCCCGATGTAACTGACTATAAATATCTCTATATAACTTCCTTCTAAGGCCGATATCCTGATAAGAATTTGAATTTTTACCTCCCAATAACATAACACCTAACCTTTTTACAGCCCTCGTTACCTCTTCACACTCGATAGCATAAAGCGGCGTATTTTCTCGCAATCCCTTCACCTCAGACTTTATCTCTTGTATCTCCTTGGTATGCCCTTCTAACGCAGCAAATGATAACTTTAAAACCCCCATTGGATCCTTTGGCACATTTTGTTGATTTTGTATATACTGCTTCATTCGTTTAAACTCTTTCATAAATTTAATTTTCATTCCAACCGCTTCTCTAGTGGTATATCCCATAACAAGTAACGTGAATGCTTCTTCTGTTAAATCATATTTAGGGATTCGTCTGTTCTTTGAATTAATATACGTGGACTCGTGAAAATTTTCTTCTCCAAACTCTTCACCTACATATACAATTTGTTTTCGAACTTCCTTCAAAACGTCGAAGTGATCTTTTTTGAATATCTTCGCAATTACCAAACTATCCGTTACTACTTTTCCATTAACTTCAAATACTAATGAACTATGTACTGATGAGTCAGTTAATTGCCCCATCCCCATCTCCTCCTCACTACTAATTTTGAACGATCTTTATTGCATTGAGATAATTTCACACTACGCATAATTCGTTACTCTCTTTTTTACAGCTTAACTAATTATCGGAATTTAAATTAGATACCTGGATATGAACCCTCTTATTAAGTCATTATTCAATAATTCGGTTATCGCGTTACACTTTAAACAAACCTCCTCCGATTTCAATTCGATTCGTTTTCTTCAATTTCAAAAAGATATTCCAAATTATGTTCTGGAAAAAAAGTTTTCTTAATTTCAAAAGCTTCATTATAATAAAAACGAAATTTACCATTTATTTTGTCGCTCACTGTTGCGTGGCGAAGTTTCAGATGCGAAGAAATTTGTGTAATCATAATTCTTTTTCTCGCCATCTCTGCACGCAAATTCGGATACATTAACTCACCACCTATTCATTTGTACGATACTGCGTTCATTTCCATTTAAATATAAACTCAACTTCGTATTTAGTCAACAAAAAACCGTATTTAAATACTCAATTTCGTATATTTTTATATTTACTAACAAATTTAGTTAGGTTATGATATATACAGAAATACGCAACATCGTATACATTTTAATAAGAAAGATGGTGAAAGTAATGAAAAAAGCAGAGGTTGTAACACGCTTAATAAAAGAAGCTGGTTATAGTAAAAGAGCCTTCGCCGAAAAAATAGGTCTCCCCCCCACAACACTGCAATCCATGTTATCAAGAGGGATTGGTAAAGCATCCGTTGATAATGTAATAAAAGTTTGTAAGGGATTAGGAATCACTACTGATGATTTAGAAAGATTCACAACTCAAGAGGACAATACTGTTAAAGAAGAAGTTTCTATTTATGAAACCATCCAAAACGATCAATCAAATATTATTCATATTCCTATCATTGGTTCTGTAGCAGCTGGTACACCTATATTCGCTGAAGAAAATATCGAAGGCTATTTACCCATGCTAAGTACATTTTTAAACAAGCGTAAAAAGTATTTTTATCTTACTGTAAAGGGCACTAGCATGAATCTCGAATTCCCTGATGGTTCTTATGTTTTAGTAGAGGAAACTCCTTATGTTGAAAACGGACAAATTGCTGTTGTAAAAGTCAATGGTTATGATGCTACCGTGAAAAAGATTTCAAAATCTGGAAGTATCATTACTTTAATACCATTAAGTAATGACCCTATCCACGAACCACAGACTTACGACCTTTCAGTCGCGGATGTAAAAATCATTGGTCGCGTTGTACAGGCAGTAAAGAATTATTAAGTTATAGCACAAGTGATTTAAAAAAGATAAAATCGATTCTTTAAAAAGATCTTCTGAGTAACACGATTCAAGAAAACCAAAAACAATCCATTATCTAGTAGTTAATATATCAAATAACTTTACTTAAAAAAGGCCCTGATACCGTAGTATCAAGGCTTTTCCATTTATTATTATAATATATGTATATAATTATTTTATTCCCATTGGTGGACTTGCATACGAAAGATATTCCTTCGTTTTATATGGTTTCACTTCACCAATCATATAAAGCTTACATTTATCTAATAAGGTTTTTCTATGATATCACTACCCATTATTAATTCGTGGCTGTTTTTCATTTTGCAACCACACAACGTTGTAATGAGAGGTAAATAAAAAACCCTTGATACCAGTCGTATCAAGGGTTCAAACCTCTTAGTATAGAGACATATATTGATCGCGTTCCCATTGGTGAACTTGCGTTCTAAAGATATCCCACTCAATTTCCTTCGCTTCGATGAAGTGCTCAAGTAAATGGTCACCTAGTGCACCACATACCACTTCATTTGATTGTAATGTAACTAAAGCTTGCGCTAATGTTGCTGGTAAATCAACGATACCTGCTTCTTCGCGCTCTTCTTTTGTCATTACGTAGATGTTACGGTCTACTGCAGCTGGTGGAGTTAATTTGTTTTTAATTCCATCAAGACCTGCTGCTAATAATGTAGCCATTACTAAATATGGGTTTGCAGCTGGGTCAACACTACGTACTTCTACGCGTGTACTAATACCGCGAGATGCAGGGATACGTACTAATGGACTACGGTTTTGTGCAGACCATGCTACGTAACAAGGAGCTTCGTATCCAGGTACTAAACGCTTATAAGAGTTTACAGTTGGGTTCGCTACCGCTGTAAATGCTGGTGCGTGTTTTAAAATACCTGCGATAAAGTGACGAGCGTCATCACTTAATTGTAAGTCACCGTTTTGATCATAGAATACGTTCTCACCATTTTTGAATAGTGATAAGTTACAGTGCATACCTGAACCGTTCACACCGTATAATGGTTTTGGCATAAATGTTGCGTGTAAACCGTGTTTACGAGCAATTGTTTTTACAACAAGTTTGAATGTTTGAATGTCATCACATGAACGAATTGCATTTGCATATTTAAAGTCAATTTCGTGCTGCCCTGGAGCAACCTCATGGTGAGACGCTTCAATTTCAAAGCCCATTTCTTCAAGTTCAAGAACGATATCACGACGACAGTTTTCCCCTAGATCCATCGGCGCAAGGTCGAAGTATCCACCGTTATCGTTTAATTCTAATGTTGGATTTCCTTTTTCATCTACTTTGAATAGGAAGAATTCTGGCTCTGGTCCAAGATTGAAATCTGAGAATCCTAAAGCTTCCATTTCTTTTAATACACGTTTTAAGTTGTTACGTGGATCTCCTTCAAATGGAGTACCATCTGCATTGTAAATATCACAGATTAATCGAGCTACTTTACCTTTTTCAGCTGTCCAAGGGAAAATCACCCAAGTATCTAAGTCTGGATATAAGTACATATCAGATTCTTCAATACGTACGAAACCTTCAATAGAAGATCCATCAAACATCATTTTGTTATCAAGAGCCTTTGTTAATTGGCTCACTGGAATTTCTACGTTTTTAATTACCCCTAAAAGGTCCGTAAATTGTAAACGGATATACTTTACATTCTCTTCTTTCGCCAAACGGAAAATATCTTCTTTTGTGTACCTAGCCATTATAAATTCCTCCTTAGTCCCTCTAAACACCTTCAGAATCAGTTCTCTTTAGTGAAAAAATCTTGAAATATCACCTTGTCGCAATGAAGTTCGATTAAATCTACCTGTATGTTGTAGTTCGTCTCGAAGTATTTTGCGAAGCTCAGTTTTTGAAATTTCTTTCGTTTCTTCTTTTACTTTCACTGCTTCTGTTTGATTTTCTTTCATTAGTAACACTTGTTTAATACCAGCCATATTCAAGCCTTGATCTAATAAATCTTTAATTTCTAACAACTTATCTACATCGTTAAATGAAAACAATCTACGATTCCCCTTTGTACGGGTTGGAGAAACAAGATTATGCTCTTCATAGTAGCGAATTTGACGTGCAGATAATTGTGTTAAATCCATAACAATACCAATAGGAAACAGCGGGGCAGAACGTCTATCTTCTTTCATTGTTTCAGTTCCTCCTTCGCCTTAACTGCTTCTCATTTTATACCATGTTATGTTTAGTGTCAATAGATGTTAGCTTTTCTTACATGATTTTTTTAAAAATTTTTTCATTCTTTTTTCTAATGCAATAAATCATTACTTTCACACGAAAAAAAGCTGTCGAAATCGACAGCTTCCCTTTAAGAAATTGTTAATAATTCTTTTTCAATTAATGCATCAATTGCAGAACAGATCGCAATCTTCACATGCGAATAAGTTAGCCCACCTTGTACGTAAGCAACATAAGGCGGACGAATTGGACCATCAGCTGACAATTCAATACTTGCACCTTGAATAAAAGTTCCCGCAGCCATAATTACATCATCTTCATACCCCGGCATATAGTTAGCATATGGAGTGAAGTGAGAATTAATCGGGGATGCATATTGAATCGCTTGGCAGAATGCAATCATACGATCTTTATCATCAAATTGAACAGACTGAATTAAATCCGTTCTCGGTGCATTCCATGCTGGTGATGTATTCATTCCTAACTTCTCTAAAAATGCAGCTGTAAAAATCGCACCTTTTAGCGCTTGTCCTGCTACGTGCGGCGCTAAGAAGAAACCTTGATACATTTCTTGCAAACTGTATAAAGATGCTCCTGCTTCCGCACCGATCCCTGGAGATGTTAAACGATATGCACACGCTTCAACATACTGTTCTTTACCAACAATGTAACCACCAGTTTTAACAATTCCCCCGCCCGGGTTTTTAATAAGCGAACCTGCCATTAAATCTGCACCAACATGACATGGCTCTTGCTCTTCAATAAACTCGCCATAACAGTTATCTACAAACACAACAACATCCGGTTTAATTTCTTTAACAAACGCTATCATCTCTTTAATTTGCGAAATAGTAAACGACGGACGAGTAGCATAACCTTTTGAACGCTGAATTCCAATCATCTTCGTATTACTATGAATGGCAGCTGCAACAGCTCCAAAATCAACAAACCCCTCTTCAGTAAGCGGAACTGCATTATAACCAATATTATATTCTTTGAATGATCCTACACCTTTTCCGCGTACACCAACAATTTCCTCTAACGTATCATACGGCTTACCAGTGATGTACAATAACTCATCTCCTGGACGTAAAATACCGAATAGCGCTGTTGAAATTGCATGAGTACCTGAAATAATTTGCGGACGAACAAGACCAGCTTCCGCTCCAAATACATCCGCATACACTTTCTCTAACGTATCACGACCAATATCGTCATAACCGTAACCTGTCGTCGGAATAAAATGTGAATCGCTAATTTTATGTTTACGAAAACTTTCTAATACACGAAACTGATTACTTTCAATTACTTCATCCGCACGTTTATGTACTTCTGTAATTTGGCTCTCTACTTCTTTTACGATTGGAGCAATTTTTTCTCCATTTTTCAAACGATCAAACATTTTTATTTTCTCCTTCTTCCACTAAAAATCTCTTTAATTGTACATTAAGCGATGAATGAGCAAAAATATACCCCGCGCAATCATATACAAATTTATCTTCCAAAAACTCCATTTTTGTTAATAGTGTCTCCGTCTTTAATAGAGTTAATAACTTACCTTCACTCGGAGGAATTTCCACTTGATAACAATTCATTTCTTCCTTCATTTTCGTTTCTATCGCTTCTTTTATATGTAATAGATCATTTTCTTCAAAAGCACTAGTCATTAAGAAGTCACTTTTCGGAAACGGAATAAAGTTTTGATGTAATTCATCTTTTTTATTATATAACGTAATAATAGGAATATGATTGATTTCGAGTTCTGACAATAATTGTTTTACTGTTTTCTCATGCCCTACATAATTAGGATCTGCAGCATCCACAACATGTAAAATAACATCCGCTTCACCAGCTTCTTCTAATGTTGAACGGAATGCAGCAATTAATGACGTAGGTAAATCTTGTATAAAACCAACCGTATCAGTTAGTAATACTGTATAACCAGAAGGTAACGGCATCTTCCTTGTCGTCGGGTCTAGCGTTGCAAACAACAAGTTCTCTTCAAACGTATCAGCTTCCGTTAATCTATTAAACAGTGTAGATTTTCCCGCATTCGTATATCCTATTAATGAAACTTGGAATACTTTATTATCTTTTCTTCTTTCACGATATCTTTTTCGATGCTCCACAACAACTGCAAGTTGCTTCTTTATTTCATCAACGCGCGATCGAATATGACGACGATCAGTCTCAAGTTTCGTCTCACCCGGTCCTCTCGTTCCAATACCACCACCAAGACGTGATAAAGACAATCCTTGTCCCATAAGACGCGGCATTGTATATTGCAATTGGGCTAATTCTACTTGAAGCTTCCCTTCTCTCGACTTCGCACGTTGCGCAAAAATATCTAATATGAGTTGCGTTCGATCAATTACCCTCGCATCTAATACTGCGGATAAATTCCGAATTTGACTCGGCGTTAATTCGTTATTAAAAACGATAACATCCGGTTCTAATTCTTCAGTTAACATTGTAAGCTCTTCTAATTTACCTTTACCTATATAAGTCGCCGGATGAAACTTCGGTCGTTTTTGCGTTGTAGACACTAACAATTCTGCTTGTGCAGTCTTCGCTAATGATGCAAGTTCTTTCATGGAATGCATAAATTTTTCATCATCATCTTGCGGCAATTGACAGCCCACTAATATGACTTTTTCTTTTTCTTCCATCAAATATGTTCACTCATCCTTTTCGAAATTTAAACCTTCTAATATAATAGCAGAGGAAGCACATTTCATCTAGTTAGCGGGGGAGAAAATTCATGGCATGGGAGATTTTTAGCATCATAGGCACAATTGCTTTCGCATTAAGTGGAGCCATTGTTGCAATGGAAGAGGATTATGATATTTTCGGGGTATATATCTTAGGAATGGCAACCGCATTTGGGGGAGGTGCCCTTCGTAATTTATTAATCGGCTATCCGATTGTCGCGTTTTGGCAACAAGACATGTTATTCCAAATCGCACTTTTATCAATGACGATTATTTTTCTTTTTCCAAATAAATTAATTAGACACTGGAAAAAGTGGGAAAATATCACTGATGCTATCGGCTTATCAGCATTTGCCGTACAAGGAGCATTATACGCTCAGAAATTAAATTTACCAATTAGCGCTACAATCGTAGCAGCTGTTCTAACCGGTATTGGCGGCGGTATTATCCGCGATCTTTTAGCCCGCAGAAAACCTCTCGTTCTTCGAGCTGAAGTATATGCTTTTTGGACGATTTTAGCAGGTTTCTTAATCGGCGCTCAGATTATTGTTAGCGATTGGGCTCTATACACCTTATTCATTTTAATTGTTTGCTTCCGCATGGTTTCTATTCATTACAAATGGCATTTACCACATAGACGCATCGACACAAACGAACGTTCAATGCACAAATAGCAATCCAACCTCTTTACAGATCGTAAAGAGGTTTTTCTTTTCTAACGAGTTTTTCCTTACATAATGTTTATACTAATTCTCAAAGCGAGGTGAACACAAATGACAAACCATGTGAATAAAGGGGCTCAAAAAAGCTCAGTAGGTCAAATTGGACATGATCCTAATTCTGCACACGAAAAAAGCGCTAAAATGGAACGTTTCCATAAATCTTATCAAGAAAAAGCAAAAAAATAGTAAAAGCACTTATATAGAAAAAACAGACGCACAGTTTACGTACTGTGCGTCTCCTCTTCAAGCATCAAATCACTACTTGATATTCCAATCAAATCATATTTATCATACGCATCCTCTTGCAACAACCGCATAGCTTGTGTACGAATCGATTTTTCAACAATATTCCGGACATATCGGCCATTACTAAAGGATGTAATTTGCGATGAGTACTTTACAGCATGTAAATGATCTCTAAATTTCCATTCAGCCTCTTTCGATAACTGATACTCACGTTCTTCATACATCCTCTTCCCTATTTCTAACAGCTGATTTACTGAGTAATCCGCAAATTCAATTATAAACGGAAAACGAGATTGCAGTCCTGGATTCAATGAAAGAAAGTGATTCATCTCTCTTGAATATCCGGCTAAAATCAATACAAAACCGTGTTGTTTATCTTCCATATGTTTTACGAGCGTATCAATCGCTTCTTTTCCAAAATCTTTTTCTCCCCCTCGGGCTAATGAATACGCCTCATCAATAAACAAAATTCCTCCCATTGCTTTTTTTATTAAATCTCTTGTTTTTTGAGCTGTATGACCGATGTACTCTCCTACAAGATCTGCACGTTCCGCTTCAACTAAGTGCCCTTTTGATAGAATATTCATCTCAAATAATAATTTCCCTATCATTCTAGCAACAGTTGTCTTCCCTGTACCTGGATTCCCTTTAAACAACATGTGAAGCACTTGCTTCTCAGACTTCAATCCTATTTCTTGTCTTTTTTTATTTACATAAATCCAAGCATATATTTCTTTTATTATCTTTTTTATATCATCCATCCCAACGAGCTTTCCCATCTCTTCTTCAATTCTTTGCAGCATCTCATGTTTCGTAGTAGTTTCACTTGAAATTACTGTTTTATTTTCTGCGGCCGGTAAAGAAATTTTCTTTCGATGATTTAACACAATGTTAATTTGATTATTATTTTTCTTTCGCATCGATTGTTCCATACAATCACCTCATTTTATCCACTCACCAAATATTATTATTCTTGTCTCCCTTACAAATGACTATTTTCAGAAAAGTTTGCTATAATAAAAGAAATAATGAAGGTGGTGGGACTATGGAGACAACGGAATTCCATGATACAATACAAGCCTTTTCTATTTTTTTATTGAATAAAGGCCGAAAACCTTCAACCATTAAACGTTATGTTTATGACATTGAAGATTTCGGACATTGGTTAGAAAAAAACAAAAAGCTCCCTTCCAGTAATATATGGGCTACACTTTGTACAAAAGACTACGAAGATTACTTTTCCGACTTAAAAAAGAATCGACATTACTCAGAGAAAACGATGCACCGCGTATTCATTGTACTAAATAGAATGCATCACTTTCTAAACATTCCTAATCCATTAAAGAACATGGAAATTTCTATTCAACCAGACCGCACACTCCGCAATGAAGATTTCATTTCATCTGATGAAGAAAAAAGATTAAAACATATAGTCACTTCATTAGAAGGACTTTCAGAAAAACAACGTCCTGTACGCCCTTTATTGATGGATCGTAATATCGCTATTTTAAATTTATTAATTGACTATGGATTATCCTTACAGGAACTTACATCATTAACTATGCATCACGTCCACTTTGAAACTAACACGTTATCTATACCCGCTACCGCAGGAGTAGAAAGAACAATTACATTAACCAGTGAAGACAAAAAACAACTATATACTTATTACAAAAGCATCCCTGAACCCGTTCGTCCAAAATATCATAGTAATGACCCATTATTTGTCGCATTCGATTTTAATCGCGGAACATACAGATGGGTATACGAGAATGATGCACCAAAGGGATTAACAGAAATCGCTATCCAAAAAATGATTCGCCTTGAAGTGTCTAGAGCTAATTTACGCAAAGGAATCTCCGGGCAACACTTTCGTAACACCTATATTTTAAATTTAATTAAAAAAGAGACTCCAGAGTCAGAAATTATAAAGCTAGCTGGGTTCAAATCAAAAATTTCACTAAAACGATATTATCAATACGCAGAAAATAGAAAAAACGCCTTATCATAAGGCGTTTTTTCTATTTTTTCTTCAAACAAACGATTTTACTATGACCATTTAACTAATTTTCGCATCTACTATGATGAGTTTCATTCACATTCTCATTAGAAAGGAGAGATTTAATGTCTCGTTATGACGACAGTCAAAACAAATTCTCCAAACCATGCTTTCCAAGTAGCGCTGGACGAATCCCCAACACTCCATCAATCCCAGTTACTAAGGCACAACTTAGAACATTTCGCGCAATCATTATCGATTTAACAAAAATAATCCCAAAACTTTTCGCAAATCCATCTCCCCAAAATATTGAAGATCTAATCGATACATTGAACCTGCTAAGTAAATTTATTTGTTCACTAGACGCCACTTCCTCCCTGAAAGCACAAGGGTTAGCTATTATTAAAAACTTAATAACTATATTAAAAAATCCAACTTTCGTAGCAAGCGCTGTATTTATCGAGCTTCAAAATCTAATTAATTTTTTATTATCCATTACAAAACTATTCCGAATTGACCCTTGCACACTTCAAGAGCTTCTTAAATTAATCGCAGCATTACAAACCGCTCTAGTTAATTCTGCTTCATTCATTCAAGGACCTACTGGACCTACTGGACCTCAAGGGCCAGCAGGTGCTACTGGCGCTACCGGACCTCGAGGTAACACGGGCGCTACTGGTGCCACTGGACCTCAAGGTAACACGGGCGCTACCGGTGCCACTGGACCTCGAGGTAACACGGGCGCTACTGGCGCTACCGGTGCCACTGGACCTCGAGGTAACACGGGCGCTACTGGTGCCACTGGACCTCAAGGTAACACGGGCGCTACCGGTGCCACTGGACCTCGAGGTAACACGGGCGCTACTGG
>NZ_JBXUNO010000002.1:0-184238 GCF_057197025.1 Bacillus sp. LSHTCR4
TATGCGCCCGTAGCTCAATTGGATAGAGCGTTTGACTACGGATCAAGAGGTTAGGGGTTCGACTCCTCTCGGGCGCGCTTTTATTAACGGGAAGTGGCTCAGCTTGGTAGAGCACCTGGTTTGGGACCAGGGGGTCGCAGGTTCAAATCCTGTCTTCCCGATATTCCCAAAAACATGGGGCCTTAGCTCAGCTGGGAGAGCGCCTGCCTTGCACGCAGGAGGTCAGCGGTTCGATCCCGCTAGGCTCCACTTATCTTAATATCATTTATGGCGGTGTAGCTCAGCTGGCTAGAGCGTACGGTTCATACCCGTGAGGTCGGGGGTTCGATCCCCTCCGCCGCTACCATAAAGGACCTTTAGCTCAGCTGGTTAGAGCAGACGGCTCATAACCGTCCGGTCGTAGGTTCGAGTCCTACAAGGTCCACCATTAGACGTTTCTATCTCGGAGGTATACCCAAGTTCGGCTGAAGGGATCGGTCTTGAAAACCGACAGGCGGCGAGAGTCGCGCGGGGGTTCGAATCCCTCTACCTCCTCCATTTTTTCTAAATTAAATATTTTATCATCGCGGGGTGGAGCAGCACGGTAGCTCGTCGGGCTCATAACCCGAAGGTCGCAGGTTCAAATCCTGTCCCCGCAACCAAATGGTCCCGTGGTGTAGTGGTTAACATGCCTGCCTGTCACGCAGGAGATCGCCGGTTCGACCCCGGTCGGGACCGCCATTTTTACATAAAGGCTCGGTAGCTCAGTCGGTAGAGCAGAGGACTGAAAATCCTCGTGTCGGCGGTTCGATTCCGTCCCGAGCCACCATTTTGAAATCGCATGCCGACTTAGCTCAATTGGTAGAGCAACTGACTTGTAATCAGTAGGTTGGGGGTTCAAGTCCTCTAGTCGGCACCACTTTCAAAATGAGCCATTAGCTCAGTTGGTAGAGCATCTGACTTTTAATCAGAGGGTCGAAGGTTCGAGTCCTTCATGGCTCACCATTTACAATTTAATGCGGGTGTAGTTTAGTGGTAAAACAAGAGCCTTCCAAGCTCTGGTCGAGAGTTCGATTCTCTTCACCCGCTTTCAATTATGGGCCTATAGCTCAGCTGGTTAGAGCGCACGCCTGATAAGCGTGAGGTCGATGGTTCGAGTCCATTTAGGCCCACCATAATTGTTCCGCAGTAGCTCAGTGGTAGAGCTATCGGCTGTTAACCGATCGGTCGTAGGTTCGAGTCCTACCTGCGGAGCCATATTTATAGAGAAGTACCCAAGTGGCTCAAGGGGCTCCCCTGCTAAGGGAGTAGATCGCGAACGCGGTGCGAGGGTTCGAATCCCTTCTTCTCTGCCAGAACTGGCCCGTTGGTCAAGTGGTTAAGACACCGCCCTTTCACGGCGGTAACACGGGTTCGAATCCCGTACGGGTCATACTAAAAGAGATAGCATAATTTGCTATCTCTTTTTTGTTGTGTAAAAGTGGACTTTGGATAGTCTGCTTTTTTTATGGTTTTTTTGTATACTTTTTTCTATTTCAATCGTCTAACTAATAGAAAGGAGAGAGCGATGGAGTATGAAATGGTTATTATAGAAACATCTAAAAGTATTTATAGATATTTGCTTAAAATTGGAGTAACACCAGCAGAAGCAGAGGATATCGTTCAAGATACGATACATAAAGCGTTAGTATCTATACCGAATATGAAAATTAAGTATATAAAAACATGGTTATTTCAAGTTGCGATTAATAGGCATCGTGATGTAGCAAGAAGGCAAAAGCGTATTGAAGAAATTCCAATTGAATCTGTTCAATTAATCGGATCAAAAGGATTAGATGAACCGCTTTTAAGGAAAGAGCTTCAAGTAGAAATACAAAGCATACTTGGAAAGATGAATCCAGTATATAAACATATTCTTTTATTAAAGTATGACTATGAACTCTCATATAAGGAAATAGCAACCGTATTAGAGATGAAAGAAGAGACAGTACGTGTTTCTTTATATAGGGCTCGGAATGAGTTTAAAAAGCTGTATGGGAGGTTTGAAGATGGGCAGAGATGAGTTTGATTTTGATATAGAATCGAGTAAAGTATCGAATATATTAAAGAAAGCAAAAAGAAAACAACTCTTTAAGATGGTAGTCATTTCAAGTATTTTATTTAGTATTTTATTTATTGGTTCTCTTATAAGTATTTCATATTTAAATAATAAGTCTTATATGAACATGGATCGTGACGTAAATATGATAAGACACATTACAAGGCCTAATACGGAAAGAGGCGTAGCAATTACTTCTAACGGTTTATTTAAAAGCACAGTAGAGTATAAAACGTATAAAGTTATTGAGGGGAAACCTGTTAAGTGGGAAGATGAAGTGTATGAGTATAAAGTTTGGAATACATTCCGCCGATTATCGAATGTAAACCCATTAACAATAGCAGATAATGTTGTAGTGGGAAATGAACGTATTAATAAAACAAGTGAATTGTATAATAATCAAACGATGGAAAGAGAGATGCAGTTTTATCTTCCATTTGCTTCATATAATAGTTATATAAATGATATAGAGAAAGTGAAGGGTGAAAATAAAGTAGCTGAATTGGCTATATCTTTTGATAAACCACATAAGGTGTCTGAAATAAAAAAGATGCTGCCAGAAGGGATTCATCCTGTTTGGTATTGGGTAGATACGTATGATGATAAAAAATCATATTCTATTAATGATATGACCGAAAGTGCTTATAATGTGTACGGCTTTAAAGCAAAACAAGGTGATATTGAATTTGGAAATGGAACAGAAAAAGATTTTCTTTTAGCAATTCAAAATGGCATTGAGCAAAAGGGAAAGTATTATGAGGAATATAAACGTATATATGATTACCTAAGAGGGAAGAAAACAAAGCCAAGCGAGGAAGATGTAAAAGTTATTGGAGTAGTTGTAACAGGAACCGCTGCGGATTTACAGAAGTTAAATGATCAAAATTACGTAAAGGCTGCTGTGTTAGGAGCTACCGCGGAAAATAAATAATATATAGAAGAAGCTGTCTCTAAGTAGAGGTAATCTACCGGAGACAGCTTTTTTATGTTGTCATTATTGTCGAGTTTTGTCGGTAAGTCGATATATTGCAAAAATCGCCGATATAATTTGAGTTACGGTCGATAAATTTCAATAATCGCTGATATATTTTGAGTTACGATCGATATATTCTAATAATCATCGATATAATTTCACTTACCAACAAAAACATAAGAAAAACCCTTTCACAATCTAAAGAAAACGCCTCCATTGAAATGGATTCCACACCGATTCCAATAACTTTACACTTTATGTGAAAAAGTTCACAAATAGGTCATAATTTGTGAAGTAATTCACAATGATACGTGCTACAATATGAGTGTAAAGAAGTTAAACAACATTAAATTAGTATTTTAATTAATTACTTAAACAATCATAAAAAAATAGATGTGAACAATAGAGAGGGGAAATTACCATGAAAAAAGGTATCAATCGTGTAGTATTAGTAGGAACAGGAGCTGTAGGTTGTAGTTACGCTTACTCTATGATCAACCAAGGTGTAGCTGAAGAATTCGTATTAGTAGATGTTAATGAAGCAAAAGCAGAAGGGGAAGCAATGGACTTAAGCCATGCGGTACCATTCTCTCCATCACCAACAAAAGTTTGGAGCGGTAGCTATGCAGATTGTAAAGATGCAGATTTAGTAGTTATCACTGCTGGATTACCACAAAAGCCAGGTGAAACTCGTTTAGACTTAGTTGAGAAAAATACAAAGATCTTTAAACAAATCGTTCGCGGTATTATGGATAGCGGATTCGATGGAATCTTCTTAATCGCAACTAACCCAGTTGACATTTTAACTTACGTAACTTGGAAAGAATCTGGTTTACCAAAAGAGCGCGTAATTGGTTCTGGTACTACTTTAGACTCTGCTCGTTTCCGTTACATGTTAGGTGACTACTTAGATGTAGATCCACGTAACGTCCATGCTTACATCGTTGGTGAACATGGTGATACTGAACTTCCAGTATGGAGTCACGCTACTATCGGTGTACAAAAACTAGAAACAATCTTAGCTAACAACGAACAGTACAAACAAGAAGACTTAGATAAAATCTTCGAAAATGTACGTGATGCAGCTTACCATATCATCGAGCGTAAAGGTGCAACTTACTACGGAATCGGTATGTCACTACTTCGTGTAACTAAAGCAATCTTAAACAACGAGAACAGCGTATTAACTGTATCTGCATACCTTGAAGGCCAATACGGTGAGAAAGATGCTTACGTAGGTGTTCCAGCTGTAATTAACCGCGAAGGTGTACGTGAAATCGTAGAGCTTGAGTTAAATGAAGAAGAAAAAGCGAAATTCGCTCATTCTGTAAAAGTATTAAAAGAAACAATGGCACCAGTACTATAATAATTGCTAAATCATTCAGGGGCGGGACACTGCTTCCTACCTCTGAATTCATATAATTTAATATAAATTCCTTTTCCGGTTTCCCTTGTATATCCCCAATATACCCCTTTTGCTGGATCAGGGTCGTTTATAGAAAAGAGCACTCTACTTTAAGTAGCGTGCTCTTTATTATTATTTTTTAGGCGTTAATCCTAATTTCTTTAAAATATCTGCCAGTGTACCACTTTTAGATTTTTCAACAGGTGTTTGTGATTTAGATGCATCCGGGCCTTTTTTCAAGAAGTTCTTTTCAACGAAGCGAATATCTTTTTCGTCGACAATACCATCTTTGTTAAGGTCGCCGTCTTTCACAGATAGTCCTTTTTTACCATAGTTGCTAGCGATTATTTCAGCATCTTTTATATCAATTACTTTATCGCCATTTACATCACCTGCAAGGTTTTCATCAAGGCGTGCATAATAATATTGGCCGAGCAGTTTACCATCTTTTTCAGTACCTAATTTCGTTGTTAGGCGGCTTGTTAAATGCCCTGGTACTTCTACATATAAGTTGTAGTCGCGTTTATTAACAGGAAGTCCATTTAGTTTGAAGTATCCGTATTTATCTAGTGAGCCTTCAAACTTATGACGGTAAGAATCAGTCGCATATACTTTTACGCCAAGCTTTGTATAATCGAACTTTTCATCTAAATATCCACGTTCATTTAAGAATGCACCAGGTTTAATATTACCTTCTACTAATGAGTTTAAGGACATTACTGAGAATGATTGACCTTGAAGGACACGCATTCTATTTGGCTCTGTTTCTCCTGGTTTCCAGTATACAAACACTGGTGACTCTAATTGAGCATTTGCCTCATAAAACTCATCGTTTTCTACTTTGAACGTTACATCAATGAACGGGAAATCACCATCTAATCCAGCGAAGTTTTTGTCATCGATAGCCCCACCAACTGTAACAGAGCCTGCTTCTAGCTTTGGTTCATTTACCTTTGCTGCTACCCCTTTTTCAGAAAGGAGTTTTTCAAAAGCAGGATTGAATTTCGCATTTGCAAATTTGAAGTTCTTTTCTAGGAATTTCACGTTAAATTCTCCAGCAACAAATTGTTTTACGTGTTTCGCATTTAGGGTTACTGTGAACTCGTCACCTTTATATAATTCTTTTTTATCGTAACTAGCCTTTGCATATTGAGCTCCTTGCGGGATAAACCAATAGTTATTTACACCGCTTGGATAGTCAGGTCCTGCAGTTGCATAATCGAAAATATATACGCCTGTGTTCATTGGACCTTCCACTTTAAAGGATTCAGGAGTAATGCCAACTTTAAAGTCACCATTTGCATTAATAGGTAAAAATTTATGCAAGTATGGAGAATAGTCATAATACATAACTCCGTTTGCTTCTTGCGTAATGTTTAATCCTTTTCCTTTTAAGTAATCCACATTAGAATCATACACATTTCCTTTAATCCATAATGCCTTTTTACCGTCTTCTACTGTATAGTTTTCTTCATTTAATTCATAAATACCAGGTTTTAATCCAGTTAATTTCACTTCCGGCGGTGTATTATCAATTACGACATAATCACCTTTCACACGTGCTTTTCGAGCTTTATCATAGCCAACAAACTCAATTGTGTAATCGCCTTCTGGTAAGTCGACTTTCTCATCACCAATTGGTTTTGCGGGATCATTTGTAAAAGGATACACTCTGCCGTTAAAGAATGAATCTAAGTAGTAATACACATCCGTTTTTAGTCCGCTTGTGTTTAATGTTCCAATGAAGCCAAGCGCTTTATTTGTTTTTGAATCCTTCACGATAAGATCTAACGTCTCAAGGTCGCTATTTAATTGGAATGCTCCGTGTAAATACGATTCACGATATGGATTGAATTTAGATGTATCAGTTGAAATGGCTTTTCTTGATAAAAGTGCATTTTCAATACCAGGTTCTGATACACGAATAGAGAATGGTATTTGATACGTTTCTTCTTTATTTTTCGTATTTGTAATATGAATATATCCTTCGTATCGGCCTTGCTTCACGCCGGCTGGAACATTAATTTTTGCTTCAATTTCATCTGCTTTGCCAGCATCAAGAGCAATTGTTTCTGGAACAGAAATTTTTACACCGTTCGCGGTAGCATCGTTAATAGAAGAAGATGCCGGTGTATAAGAAATTTCTGTTTTAAATTCTTTTTTCTCTTGTTTATTATGGTTTTCCACTTTTATATTTCGTTTTTGTTCAAGAGCTTCACCGTCTTTTTGATAGAACTTCCCGAATGCAATGGATCCGGTTTCTTCTGGTACTTCAATTACTTCATCATTTACAACTGTTTTTGTTGTATCTAGCACTTTAAAACTTGTTTCCGTATGAACGGCGTTGTATGCATCTACTCGTCCAGCTCCAACTTCATATACGGAATACTTTTCTTTTAAATCATCAGCTGTGTTCATAAGAGACGCCTTTACATCGAATGGAGAGTATTCTGGGTGTTCTTGTAAAATAAGAGCAGCAACGCCCGCGATATGAGGAGAAGCCATAGATGTTCCTTGCATACGCTCATAGGAAACGTCATAGTTTTCGCCCTCTTGTGGGTCATTAATATATTCAGGTACTGTTGAAAGTACAGCAACACCAGGCGCTGTAATATCTGGTTTAATATCATCATTTGATGTAACAGGACCGCGTGAGCTAAAGTCTGCAAGATGATCGCCTTCTGTTTGAATATAACTAAGTTCGTCAAAGGCAAAGGATGTATTACCTTGTTCGATTTGAGCTTTTAGTTTTTCACCGTCTTCTTTCGTTAGGCGGAATGCTGGAATGTATTTTGTGCTTTCGCCAACGTAGAAAGGAATTTCTCCGTCCACATTGTTATAAATAATAACGGCTTTTGCACCAGCTTGTTTTGCGTTAGCAATTTTTTCGTCAAATGACAGTGTACCACGTGCAACGAGAGCGATTTTTCCTTTTACATCCTTTTTACTAAATTCGTCAGGCGTACCGATTCCTACAGATTCAATAGGGAGAGATTGTCCTTTGAAATCCTCCATTTTATCAGTGAAGTTTTTTCCGAATAAAATTAGGTTAGGAAATTGTAATTGTCCAGCATGACCTGATAGTTTCGGTAAGGAAATAGAGCTATCACTTGCTCCAACCGTAATCGCAAATGGAGAAGCACCTGGTGATCCGAGTGTCGCTGGATTTGGACCAGAGTTGCCAGCAGCAACGACTGTAACAACACCGGAAAGCATTGCATTGTTGACAGCGATAGACGTAGGATCAAGCGGATTGTTGCTATCATCACCTAAGGATAAATTGATAACATTCATACCGTCAGAAATAGACTTATCAATTGCGGCAATAATACCAGAACTATCTCCACTTCCATAAGGACCGAGCACACGATAGTTATACAGTTCAATTTCAGGTGCAACGCCTTTTACTGCGGAATCTGATGTATTTTTCTTTTGAGCAGAAACGATACCTGCTACGTGAGTACCGTGGGCTGTGTAGAAGGAAGAACCACGATTATCAAATTCAGGAGCACCAGATTGTTGCCACTCTTTATAAGTTGTTTCCATCGGATCCGCATCGTTATTAATAAAGTCCCACCCTTTTACAGAGTTTGGATCTACCTTACTAGAGTCCTCGCCAGGTTTTGCGCGATAGCCCTTATACACATCTTTTAAGTCAGGGTGATTGTAATCAATACCTGTATCTAATACACCAACTTTAATTCCTTTTCCGGTAATGCCTTCACTATGTAACTTATCGACCCCAATTTGTGGAATACTATCGGTTAGTTTTTGAGGTGCTTTTTGCTCCGCTTGTTTTGGTAAATTTAATTTCACTTCGTAATCTTTCCAAATACGTTTTACAACGCCAATCCGTAACAATTCTTCCACTGTATTTGCAGGTAATGTCAGTGCAACCCCATTTATGGCATGTTTATAAGAACGTTTAATTTGTACTGACTGGAAATTCCCTGACTTTACTGATGGGCTGAATTGATAAAGACGTTTTAGTCCTTTTTGAAATTCCTCATGTTCTTGATCAATACGTGCTTTTATATTTTCAGGAGCAGCTTGTAACCCTTTTTCTTTTTGTTTTAATTCATTAATTTTTACTGGCGCAGTTTGAAATTCTACAATGATATTTACTGGTTCGGAACTACTCGTATTAATATCTGGCGAAATCGTAAAGCCAGGATTGGCATCTAATGTTTGTAATGCCTGACGCTGTTCTTTAGAAAGTTTTGATAGTAAAGACTGGGCGTTTGAAGAGTCAATTTGGTTAATAGGATTTTCAGCAAGTACATTGAACGGAAGGGCAGTTGAAAACAGAACGCCAGCCGTTACAATTCCGGTAACAAAACGATTTTTCTTTTTCATGTATAAGCCTCCGATAATTTATATTTTAAAAATTATTTCTCCGACTTTAATGGGCAGTAAGACCCCCACCTCAAAATTCAGCGAAAGCAAAGAAGTTAGGTGGGGGGCGGGCTGCCCATAAAAGTCCGATTGGTTCAACTAATAATCAGTGGGGGATGAAGAAAACCCTCACTGATTAAAGTTTCACTTTATCTGTGCCTGGTGTTTGCTCTGCATGGAATGTCCAGTTTAGCTGTAAGGAATCACCTTGAAATTTGTTTTGATCTTGCTCGTTGTCTTCAAAGGAGAAGAGCACATGTAAGTAATCTGTTTCACCAGATGGGATGCCGTCTATTAAGTTATGACGTTCTAGAGAAGTAGCTACATCTTCAGGTTTCATAGTTTTTAATTCTGATAGTTTTGTTTCCCATAAAATTTCATGATCATCGTTTGGATTAGATGGCTTTCCATCATTCACTAAAAATTTGACGATGATGTGATCGCCTAAATCTTCACCATCATTATTTTGCTTTGCATCTGTAACTTCATAGGATGTTTCGAGCGCTACTTTTGCAATATCCAATGACCCTTTATTTTCAAGCGTGAAATTTTTTTCAATAAAGTCACCTGGTTTTAAATCTTTCACATCAACAATTACACTTGGATTAATAGAAAGGTCTAGTGTTCCAGCTTGAAATGAGTTACTAGATGTTTCTGAATCACTGAAGTAGGCGAATACACCGCCGAATGTAAGGGATAAGCCAAGCGTTGCTGTGACAACTCCCATTCCAACCTTTTGTTTTAATGACATAAGAAAGCCCCCTAATTAAATTTTTATAGCGACTGTTCGTAACAAGGATAAGTAAGTAAACATAGTAGTCCGCTATGAATTGTAGTTACGAAAAGTTGACGTTCTTTATTGAGAACAAGTATATGCGTATAAATTTTCCATTTCAATACAATTGTGACGAAAAATGTTGAGAAACATTTTTTTATGACAGATTATTTTGTTACGATTTCAAGTGGAAAATAGGATGAAAAAGAGGATGAAGCTAATAAAATAGAGGTTGAGAAATAAATAGTAAGATAAAAGACTAGTGAAAAATGAAGCGTTTTCAATGAATATTCGTCAAAATTCGATATTTTATATAGAAATATGAAAAAAATTCAACATTTTTAAGAAAAAAACGTATATTTTTTATAAATTAACAAGGATATTTCAGTTTTTCGCAGAATTGGTAAAGTATAAAAAATTCTGTCATCTTAGTGAGGTGAGCATATTGAGTGTAATAAATTGTGAAGAAGTGAAACGAGATGAGTTTCATACAGAAAAGTACTATGACAGTTATAACATCTTTGGCGCACATATTGTGACGGAAGATGAGATGCGAGGTGTACGATTTACAGTATGGGCTCCTCATGCGAAAGCAATGAGTGTTGTTGGAGATTTTAATGAATGGGATTATAAGCAACATAAGATGCTGCAAGTGACAGAAGAGGGAATTTGGTCCCTATTTATACCGCATATTGAAGAAAGAGAAATATATAAGTATGCGATTGAAACGATGGCTGGTGATGTCATTCTTAAGGCAGATCCGTATGCTGTGTATGCAGAAGTAAGACCGAATACGGCATCTGTAGTTTTTGATATAAAGGGATACGAATGGAATGATAAAAACTGGAGCCGTAAGAAAAAGAAAAAATCGGTTTATAAAGAAGCGATGACAGTTTATGAATTACATTTCGGTTCTTGGAAAAAGAAAGAAGATGGAACACTGTATTCTTACAGGGAAATGGCAGAAGAACTCATTCCTTATGTGGTGGAACACCAATTTACACATATTGAAATTATGCCGCTTGTTGAGCATCCATATGATCGTTCTTGGGGATACCAAGGGACGGGATATTATGCAGCAACGAGTAGATTCGGCACGCCACATGATTTGATGCATTTTGTCGATGAATGTCATAAATATGGAATCGGTGTCATTTTAGATTGGGTGCCGGGGCATTTTTGTAAAGATGCTCACGGTTTATATTTGTTTGATGGGACACCGACTTATGAATATAAAGATAAAGATGTGCAAGAAAATCCAGTATGGGGAACTGTCAACTTTGATTTAGGAAAGAGGGAAGTACGTAATTTCTTAATTTCAAATGCTTTATTTTGGATGAGATACTTCCATATTGATGGTTTCAGGGTGGATGCAGTTGCGAACATGCTGTACTGGAATAAAGACGGACAAGAGCAAAGTAATGAGCACGCTGTTTCATTTTTACGGGAGTTAAATGAAGCGGTGTTTGCAGAGGATGAAGACTTTCTTATGACAGCAGAGGATTCAACAGCTTGGCCACTTGTAACAGCTCCAACGTATGAAGGTGGGCTTGGATTCAATTACAAATGGAATATGGGCTGGATGAATGACGTGCTGAAATATATGGAGTGTGCGCCAGAGTACAGAAAATATATTCATGAGAAAATGACGTTCTCTTTACTATATGCTTACTCTGAAAATTTCATATTACCGCTTTCTCATGATGAAGTCGTTCATGGGAAAAAGTCGTTATTAAATAAAATGCCAGGAGACTACTGGGATAAGTTTGCTCAACTTCGTTTATTATATGGATATTTCTTTACTCACCCAGGAAAGAAATTACTTTTCATGGGAGGAGAATTCGGGCAGTTTGATGAGTGGAAAGACCTTGAAGATTTAGATTGGAATTTACATGATTTTGAAATGCATCGTTATATGCATGATTACTTTAAAGAGCTCATAGCATTGTATAAGCGCTCTAAACCACTTTGGCAGCTTGACCATTCGCCTGAAGGATTTCAGTGGATTGATGCTAATAATAATGAGCAAAGTATTTTCTCTTTTATCCGCCAAGGGGATAAACAAGAAGATGCGTTAGTTGTCGTATGTAATTTTACGAAAGCTACATATGAAAACTATAAAGTAGGTGTACCAGATTTCGAGTATTATAACGAGATTTTAAACAGTGATGCTGAGCAATATGGCGGATCAGGGCAAGTGAATAAGAAACGTCTTAAGGCGATTCAAGAACCGTATCATAATCAAGCGGCACATGTAGAAATTACAATTCCACCATTTGGCGTATCCATATTACGACCAGTGAAGACGAGAAAGGGGAGCAAAAAACAAGATGGCTCAAAAACAAAAGTGCGTAGCAATGTTACTAGCAGGGGGAAAAGGTAGTCGATTAAGTGCATTAACAAAAAATTTAGCCAAGCCAGCTGTTCCATTTGGTGGTAAATATCGAATTATTGATTTTACGCTAAGTAACTGCGCGAATTCTGGTATTGAAACGGTTGGGATTTTAACGCAATATCAACCGCTAGAACTTCATAATTATATCGGAATCGGCAATGCGTGGGATTTAGACCGAGTAAGCGGTGGAGTCACAGTATTACCTCCTTATGCGGAGTCTTCAGGTGTGAAGTGGTATACAGGTACGGCAAGTGCCATTTATCAAAACTTAAACTATTTGAGTCAATATGAACCAGAGTATGTTCTCATTTTATCAGGCGACCATATTTATAAAATGGATTACAGTAAAATGCTAGATTATCATATTGATAAAGAAGCGGACGTTTCGATTTCTGTTATTGAAGTGCCTTGGGATGAGGCGAGTCGCTTTGGTATTATGAATACGAACGAAGAGATGGAGATTGTTGAATTTGAAGAGAAACCGCAATTTCCAAGAAGCAATCTTGCATCAATGGGAATTTATATTTTTAACTGGACAATTTTGAAAGAGTATTTAGAAATGGATGCAAGAAACCCTGAATCTAGTAATGATTTCGGAAAAGATGTACTGCCGCTTTTATTAGATGAAGGGAAGAAGCTAATGGCGTATCCGTTTGAAGGATATTGGAAAGATGTTGGAACGGTGAAGAGCTTATGGGAAGCGAATATGGATTTACTTCGCGATGAAACATCACTGAATTTAAATGATCGTAATTGGCGTATTTATTCTGTTAATCCAAACGAACCGCCTCAATATATTGCTGAAAAGGCAAAAGTAGAAGAATCACTTATTAACGAAGGATGCGTCATTGAAGGGGACGTGAAGCATTCTGTATTATTCCAAGGAGTGACGGTGGAAGAAGGTAGTATGGTTATTGATTCTGTCGTTATGCCAGGAGCGAAGATTGGCAAAAATGTTGTGATTGAAAGAGCAATCGTTGGATCGGAAATGGTTATTGAAGATGGAACAATCATTCGTCCAGAAAAAAATGTTGACGATGTAGTACTCATTGCTGAAGGGAAATAGAAAAGGGGGATGAAATGAATGGGAGAAAAAATGTTAGGAATTATTAATGCAACGGGAAGTTTTCCTTCCTTAAAGAAAGTAACAGGGCATCGTTCACTAGCGGCGTTACCGTTTGGGGGCCGTTATCGACTCATTGATTTCATGCTTTCAAATATGGTGAATTCTAATATTCATAGTGTGGCAGTTTTTACAAGCCATAAAAACCGTTCGCTAATGGACCACGTTGGTTCAGGTAAACAGTGGGATTTAGATAGAAAAAGAGACGGATTGTTTTTATTCCCACCAAACTGCCAATGTGACCAAGATGAATTTGGATCTTTTGCACATTTTAGAAGACATATTGATTATTTTCTAAGAGCTAGAGAAGAATACGTTGTTATTACGAATAGCCATCTTGTAACAGCATTAAATTTTCAAGCGGTGTTAGAGCGACATATACATACGGCAGCTGATATTACGGAAGTTTGCCATGAAGGGGTTTCGCTTCAAACATACGTGTTAAAGAAACAATTATTGTTAGATTTATTTGAGTCATATAAGGATGTGGAGCAATATAGCTTATTCGATGTAGTGAGAGAAAAGCGCGGAAAATCACTACATATTGCTACGTATGAGCATACAGGATATGTAGCTATTATTGATTCGATTGAAAGTTACTATAAACATAGCTTAGAAATTTTGCAACCTGCTATTTGGAAGCAACTATTTAAGAAAGAAGCACCAATCTTTACGAAAGTAAAAGATGAACCACCAACTCGTTACCTAAAGGGTGCAGCTGTGAAAAATACAATGATTGCAAACGGCAGTATTATCGAAGGTGAAGTAGAAAATAGTGTTGTCTCCCGTTCTGTTAAAATTGGAAAAGGTTCAATTGTTCGTAATAGCATTATTATGCAAAAGAGCCAAATTGGAGATAACTGTATAATAGACGGTGTTATTATTGATAAAGATGTGAAAATTGGTGACGGTGTTGTTTTAAAAGGAACCGCCGATGAGCCATACGTTGTAGAAAAAGGAAGCGTTCAAAACAGTACGATTAATAGTTATTCTTAAGAAATCAGTGGGGGTTTTTCCTCCACTGATTAAAGTTTTAATTTAAATGAAAACTCGAAGGGAGGAAGCTGCAAGGGAAGTAGTATAAGCTTTTCGTGCAGTGGGACAACAAGTGAATATTTTATTTGCAGTATCAGAATGTGTACCATTTGTTAAATCGGGAGGATTAGCTGATGTAGCAGGTGCGCTCCCAAAAGAGCTAAAAAAATTAGGTGTGGAAGTTCGCATTATACTCCCGAATTATAGTCTTATTCCGCAAAAATTAAGGGATGGATGTACGTTACATAAAGTAATTAACGTCCCGCTTGGCTGGAGAAATCAATATTGCGGAATTTTAAAAGGTGAGCAAGACGGGATTACGTATTACTTAATAGATAATGAATATTATTTTAAGAGGGATTCTCTGTATGGCCATTATGATGACGGAGAGCGTTTTTCTTATTTCTCGAAAGCAGTATTAGAGTGTATCCCGCATCTTGATTTTGAAGTGGATGTTCTTCATAGCCATGATTGGCATACAGCTATGGTCAATTTCTTACTGCGTGAAAAGTATCAAGATAATCCATTATATGAGCACATTAAAACAGTATATACGATTCATAACTTGCAGTTCCAAGGTGTATTTCCTCCTGAAGTGATGTACGACTTGTTAGAACTTGGTGATGAATATTTTCATAGTGAGCAGTTAGAGTTTTATGGAAATGTGAACTTTATGAAGGGCGGTATTATCGCTTCTGATCAAATTACAGCGGTTAGCCCGACATATAAAGAAGAAATTCAATATGAGTTTTTCGGTGAGAAGTTAGATGGATTACTGCGAAAATATAAGGGTAAGCTTAGCGGCATTGTAAATGGAATTGATACGAGCGTGTACAATCCAGAAACGGATTCGTATATTACTGCTCAGTACGATGCGGATTCATTATATGAAAAGAATGAAAATAAACGCGCGTTGCAGCGTTATTTTGGTTTGCCAGAAAAAGAAGATACACCAATTATTTCAATGGTAACGAGATTAACGAAGCAAAAAGGTCTTGATTTAGTACGTACTGTATTCCGAGAAATAATGGAAGAAGATGTACAATGTATTATTTTAGGGTCAGGTGATTCGGAATATGAACAATTCTTTGAGTGGATGGCATATGAGTATCCTGAGAAGGTAAAAGTGTATATTGGCTTTAATGAAGAATTAGCTCACCAAGTATATGCGGGAAGTGATTTATTCTTAATGCCATCACTGTTTGAACCGTGTGGACTTGGACAACTTATCGCATTAGCGTACGGTACGATTCCAATTGTAAGGGAAACAGGCGGATTAAATGATACGGTACAATCTTATGACGAAGAAACTGGAGAAGGAAATGGTTTCAGTTTCACGAACTTTAATGCACATGACATGTTGCACACGGTTCGTCGTGCAATTGAATTTTATCATGATAAACCGGTATGGGAGCAGCTTGTAAAACAAGCGATGACTGAAGATTATAGCTGGGAGAAATCAGCTCTTGCTTATAAGAAATTGTATAAAAGTCTCATGGAATAACATGTAGGTGGTGAAGAAATGTTTACTCATGTTGAAAGTTTCAAATCAGCTTTTTTAGAAAAGTTAGAGACGATGTATGGTAAAAGTTTCAAAGACTCTACAACTCGTGATCAATACAATACGCTTGGGTACATGGTACGTGAGTATATGAATAGTCAATGGATTGCAACGAATGAAAGCTATCGGTCTGGAGAGCGAAAGCAAATGTATTACTTATCCATTGAGTTTTTACTTGGGCGTTTGCTTGGAAGTAACATATTAAATTTAGGCATCAGGGATGTATGTGAGCAAGGACTCTCTGAGCTTGGGATTTCGTTGCAAGAATTAGAAGAGGTGGAAGCAGATGCAGGTCTTGGAAATGGTGGACTTGGACGATTAGCAGCCTGTTTCCTCGATTCACTTGCATCTTTAGATTTACCAGGTCATGGATGTGGAATTCGTTACAAACACGGCTTATTTGATCAAAAAATTGTTGATGGTTATCAAGTTGAATTTCCAGAACAGTGGCTTCTTCATGAAAACGTATGGGAAGTAAGAAGACACGATCAAGCTGTAGAAGTAAGTTATTTCGGCAATGTTGAACCGCTCTACATTGATGGACGTTTAGAATTTAGGCATACAAATGCAGAAGTAATTATGGCAGTACCATATGACGTTCCAGTAGTAGGTTATGAGACGAGTACTGTAAATACACTTAGACTTTGGAATGCGGAACCAGTTCCTTTCCCGCAAAATTGCAAAGATATTTTGAAATATAAGCGTGAAACAGAGGCGGTATCGGAGTTTTTATATCCAGATGATACGCATGATGAGGGGAAAATACTTCGTTTGAAACAACAGTATTTCCTCGTATCAGCAAGTTTGCAAAATATCGTTCGTATGCATAGAGAAAGATATGGTGACCTTCGTCAATTACATGAGAAAATTGCGATTCATATTAATGATACACATCCAGTTTTGGCGATTCCAGAACTGATGCGTATTTTATTAGATGAAGAAAAACTAGCATGGGAAGAAGCTTGGCACATAACAACGCAAACGATTTCTTATACGAATCATACGACGTTATCAGAAGCACTTGAGAAATGGCCAATTCACATTTTTAAACCGTTATTACCGAGAATTTATATGATTATTGAAGAGATTAATGAACGTTTCTGTCATGAGCTTTGGGAACGTTATCCATATGAATGGCATCGCATTGAAGAGATGGCGATTATTGCGCATGATCTTGTGAAAATGGCTCATTTAGCAATTGTCGGTAGCCATAGCGTAAACGGTGTAGCAAAAATTCATACGGAAATTTTAAAGCAGCGTGAAATGCGATTATTTTATGAGTTTTATCCAGATAAGTTTAATAATAAGACGAATGGAATCGCTCATAGACGCTGGTTAATGAAGGCGAATCCGCAGCTGACGAACCTTATTTCAGAGGCGATTGGAACAGAGTGGAAGAAAGAACCGATTAAGCTTCAAGAGCTACAATTAGTTCAATACGATGCGAGTTTCCAAGAGAAATTTGCGGAGGTAAAACAAGAGCGTAAAGAGATTTTAGCGGAGCGTATTCATAATACAATGGGGATTACAATTGATCCTAATTCTATTTTTGATGTGCAAGTAAAAAGACTGCATGCTTACAAGCGACAATTATTAAATGTTCTTCATATTCTATATTTGTATAACCGTTTGAAAGAGGATGCTAGTTTTACATTTTATCCGCGTACGTTTATCTTTGGAGCGAAAGCCTCACCTGGCTATTACTATGCGAAAAAAATTATTAAATTAATTAATGAACTCGCAAGGAAAGTGAATAATGATCCTTACGTAAGCCAATATATGAAAGTTATCTTTCTAGAAAACTATCGAGTGTCTGTAGCGGAAGATATATTCCCAGCGGCCGATGTCAGTGAACAAATTTCAACTGCGAGTAAAGAAGCATCAGGAACAGGTAATATGAAATTTATGATGAATGGTGCGATTACACTCGGCACGTTAGACGGAGCGAATATTGAAATAAAAGATAGAGTCGGTGATGATAACTGTTTCATTTTCGGCTTAACGGCCGAAGAGGTTCTTCATTACTATCAAAATGGTGGATATCGTGCAAGTGATTATTATCACCACAATGGGCACATTAAAAAGGTAGTAGACCAGTTAACGAATGGTTTCTTTGCACAGTCTGGAGCTGAATTTGAAGCAATTTACGATTCTCTCGTTATTCAAAATGATGAATATTTTGTTCTGCGAGATTTTAGCCCATATGCGGAAAAGCAAGAAGCTGTTGGTAGAGCTTATGAAAACCGAACGAAGTGGTTGGAAATGTCGATTTTAAATATTGCACAATCTGGTCATTTTGCGAGCGATCGAACGATTTTACAGTATAGTAATGAGATTTGGGGTATTGGTAATACAGTTACGCAGATTTAAAGAGATTGCTAGGCCGAGAAAGACTATATGAAATTTATCCCGCGTTAACGGCCAGTAAAACTCCCACCTCAAAATTCAGTTGGAGCAAAGAAGTTAGGTGGGAGTCGGGCTGTTCGTAAACGTCCGATTGGTGTGGGCTAATAATCAGTGGATGATGAAGAAAACCCCCACTGATTAAAGTCTCACTTTATATCGGCGATTTTTAAGATATATCGATTTACCGAAAAAAATTGACACTAATAAATAAACCGAGCTTAAACTCATTAAGCTCGGTTTTCTTTTTGCTTAAGAAAGAAATGGGATCACAGTATATATGATACCTGTTCCATCATATTCTCCTGTCGCAAAGTATGAAAATGTAAAGAAACCTGTAAACGTAAAAATTACAATGAGAAAAAGTGCAAAGATAAATTTTAGCATGTAAGGTCCCCTCATCCAAAAGTAACTTCATATATTATTATAGTATAAGGATATTTAATTTCCAATTGTTTACTGGTTAAAAATGAGAAGTCAGACATGTTTTGTATGTTGTCATGGCATGATTATTTGCAATCGATTTTGTGTTTTTTGTAAAAGTCATGTTGTGATGAACGTGTGCATATTCCCAGTCTTGGTCATTGAAATTTATGTTTCGAGGAGGAAGAAGTGGAACGACATCAAATAAGTTGACGAAACGAAAGCTACTAGCTACTTGGAGTTTATAATAATTACGAAATGCAATATCTCCCACTTTTGGGGAGGCAAATGTATACAGACCGTACTGTGCGAAGGCAGTGTTTATACGCGCATCGAGTATATGTAGTGTAGCGAGCGCGCCGCCTAAACTATGACCTGTTGCAAGAAGTTTCTTATGGGCTGGTAATGATACGAGCATATCCATAATAGAATCTCGGCAAGACTCATAAATGGAAAGAAAGCCGTTATGGACATTTCCACTATTTAAAGCATATGGGTATGGTTTTTGGTTAACGAGTGAATCGATAATCCAGTCTGTATCCGTTTGTGTTCCGCGAAAAGCTACAATAACGGTATCCTCAGATTCTAGTATGAATCCGAACCATTCTGTCGTTTGAATGGTTTTTCCTTGAAAGCCTTGTACATATTGAAAACCATCTGGTATTTCAAAAATCCCATTTTGTTTATATTGTTCATACGTTAACTCACAACAAGAAGCTAACAGTATGGCAGTATCTTTATCAAAGGATAAAGGAGTACGCATTAAGGGAGCCTCCTTAAGAAAAGGTATAGTTCAATATATGCAGTGAGGGACTTGATTCATTCTTTTAGAAAAAAAGCTTGAACCTACAGTTACGTGAGGGAGTATGATTTTTGTAAACAGACTGTTAGGAGGAGTGTAAGATGAGCAAAAGAGAAGGCTATTCAATTGGTGAGTTTTCAAGGAGAACGGGTACAACGATACGAACGCTCCAATATTACGATGAAATTGGATTACTTAAACCTGAAAAGAATGTTAGCTCTGGTCACCGTGTGTACAAAGGAAAAGATATATTAGAGCTACAGAAAATAGTGAGCCTTAAAGTATTAGGATATAGTTTAGAAGAAATAAGCGTCATGCTGAAAATGCCAAGTTTGAATGTAAATTTAAAAGAAACATTGGAGCAACAAAGAAAAGCCTTTGAAGAAAAAAGAAAACAAATTGAAGTTTCGATAAAGGCACTTGAACGAACAATGGTATGTCTTGAGGAAGATGAAGAGCTGGATAGTGACATATTAATGAGTCTAATTAACAGCATTCAAGAAGAAAAAGAACAACGTTTATGGCTTGAAGGATATGTATCAAAAGAGTTGGTTGATGGATTATATAATAAGCCGGAAGAAGAGGGTATAGCGCTTGATAAAGAGTTTGTGCGTTTAGCAAAAGAAGTGAAAAGGTTATTTGGAAGACAAATTGAGGATTCAGAAGTGCAAAAATTGGTTGATGAACATATGAAGGCGACTTTTAAGTATGTTGGTGAAGAGACAATGTATGCTCTAGGTAAATTAGAGAATGCAGAAGAACAATATAATAATATGATGCCATCTCCTTATACGGAAGAAGAAGAGGCGTGGCTTAATGAAGCGATGGAGTATTATATGATTCGAAATGGTTTATCCCGCTTTAATGGGCAGTAAGACCCCCACCTCAAAATTCAGCGAAAGCAAAGAAGTTAGGTGGGGGATCAACTGCCCATAAAAGCCCGATTGGTTCAACTAATAATCAGTGGGGGATGAAGAAAACCCCCACTGATTAAAGTTTCACTTTATATAGTCCACCAAAATAAAAAGAGCCCTATAAGGGCCCTTTTTACTCTTTCCCATCTAATAAACGACCAAGTCCACCTAAAACGCTGCCTTCACCAGTGCTTTGTGCTGCTGGGCTTGTCAGGCGTGCTGCTAAGCGGCTAAGTGTTAAGGACTGAATCCAAACTGTTCCAGGACCTTCTAACGTTGCGAAGAATAAACCTTCGCCGCCAAATAGAGCTGTTTTTACCTTTCCAACGAACTCGACATCGTAGTTAATGTCTTTTGTCATGGCAACGAGACAGCCTGTATCGATACGAAGCTTTTCGCCATGTTTTAATTCACGTTTATATACAGTTCCGCCTGCATGCATGAAAGCAAGTCCATCACCTTCGAGTTTCTGCATGATGAAACCTTCACCGCCGAAGAAACCAGTTCCGATCTTTTTCGTAAACTCGATTCCGATAGAAACGCCTTTTGCGGCACAAAGAAATGCATCTTTTTGACAAACTACTTTTCCTTGATATTCTGTTAAATCTACAGGAATAATTTTACCCGGATAAGGAGCAGCAAAGGATACGTGACGCTTGCCGTGACCTGTATTTGTAAATACAGTCATAAACATGCTTTCGCCTGTAACGAGACGCTTACCAGCGCCCATTAATTTTCCGAATAAACCTCCAGATGGGCCAGAACCATCACCGAAGATTGTTTCCATTTCGATGTAATCTTCCATCATCATCATTGCGCCAGCTTCTGCGATAACGCTTTCTTCTGGATCTAACTCAATTTCAACAAACTGCATATCATCGCCGTATAATTTATACTCGATTTCGTGTGCTCTCATTTTTTTCACCTCGTATGTAATAGATACTTATATTGTACAGAATTTAATAAGATTAGAATACTTTAGTTTTGTTAATTTTCAAATAAAGTGTGAGCACCCAAAATTGGTTGTCAGATCCCACCAATCGAGCAGTCTGCAAATAGCGAGATAAAATATGAATATGGAAATTCAACATTATATTAAAATTATAAAAAAATAATGGAATGAAAGTGTTCTCATTTGACGTTTTTGATATAGCGTGATATAGTGAAGTCACTATTGAGCTACATAATGTGGTACGGAAATAAAGCACGTTGAATTAAAGGCTGTAAGCTTGTTATACATTCATGTCCTTTATATCCACCTTTTCATGTGGATTCATAGTTTCATTTTTATTTAGGAGGTACATGACATGCAAACAGGTAAAGTTAAATGGTTCAACAGCGAAAAAGGTTTCGGTTTCATCGAAGTTGAAGGTGGAGACGATGTATTCGTTCACTTCTCAGCTATCCAAGGTGACGGATTCAAAACTTTAGAAGAAGGTCAAGAAGTTTCTTTCGAAATCGTTGAAGGTAACCGTGGACCACAAGCTGCTAACGTTACAAAAAACTAATTAGCTAGCGATAAAAAGCATTCCGATTTTCGGAATGCTTTTTTTTATTCTTTGGAACTCGACTCATTTGAAGATAATTCGCCCTTAAAGGTACGCTCTTCAAAGTCATCAAGCATTTGCTCATATTCTTCATGTTCTTCCGTAGCGAAAACTTGCGGATTTTTTCCATACATATCTGTACCGATAAAGTTTTCGAAATCCTCTACGTAGCCTACGTTTTCTTCACTATTTACGTACATACCATTATAGTTTTTCGAATCTTGTCGTTCTAAATCAGACGGTGTTTCAGATGTTCCGTAATTAGCAACATCTTGCCATGCATCTTCTGCATCATATTCAACAGAACGATCTTTATCATGTTTGTGGAAAGAAGGAGACAACACTTCTTCTTCAACTGGTCGTGTATTCATATTTAACTTATTTGTCGCGTGCTGGATGCATGTTGTAGCAGTCGGCATTGCTTCTAATCTTTCAAATGGAATTTCTTCACCAGACACTTCACAAATGCCGTACGTACCCGCTTCTATTTTTTGCAAGGCATGTTTCGTATCCTCTAGCTGTTTATGCCAAAGTTCAATAAGCCCGAAGTCTTTTTCCCGTTCATATAGCTCTGTTGCCATATCAGCTGGATGGTTATCATAGCTAGATAATTCTCCAACAGACTCACGCTCAGATGCACGATCTTCATTTTCGTGTGTTTGTATCGTTTGCTCTAGTTCTTGTTTTTGTTTTTCTAAAACGGATTTAAATTGATTTATTTGTTGTGGAGTTAACATAGTCGTCCACCTTCCTACAATTCAGTTTCTTTACATAGTATGAGCGTTGCGAGTAGGAATTATGAGCTGAAATTGGTATATGAAAAAGGAGCCGCATTAGCAGCTCCTTTTAAAGGAAATATCCAAGTAATAATCCGATTCCCATGAGGAGACCGAAGATTGTATTTGTTTTTGCTGTTGAAATCATCGCAGGTACCATTTCCATTGGAATGCTTTTGCCGATAAAACCTTTCGTCGCTTTAAATGCTTTCGGTGCACTTAAAAATACGATCAGCATCCATGGTGATACGATGCCCACGATAATTAAAGCAATTGTCCAAATGTAGGAAACGATGAACATAGAAGCAAGTACACCAACGGCTCTTTCACGCCCAACGAGAATTGCTAACGTTTTACGACCGTTTTCTTTATCGCCATCTAAGTCACGGATGTTATTAGCTAGTAAAATGGCACCAATTAAAATGGAGCTTGGAATAGATAGTAAAATGACTTCTGATGTTACAGTTCCAGTTTGAATAAAGAATGAAATCCCGATAATAATGACACCCATAAATAATCCGGCTGTTAACTCTCCAAATGGTGTATAGGCAATTGGAAGTGGGCCGCCTGTATAAAGGTAAGCAACGGCCATACAAACAAGACCGATTGCCGCAAGCCACCAGCTAGAATTCATGCAAATATACACACCTAATAGTATTGCGATGCCGAAAAATCCAAATGCTAAGTTAAGCACTGTTTTTGGCTGAATGCCATCGCGAACGATAGCGCCGCCGATACCAACTGAACCTTCGTGATCGAGTCCTCTTTTATAATCAAAGTATTCATTAAACATGTTTGTTGCTGCCTGAATGAGAAGACAAGCAAGAAGCATTATAAGGAAAAGAGGGGGATGTATTTGATTTATACCTCCGACCTGCATTGCATAGGCTGTTCCGATGAAAACAGGAACGAAAGCTGCTGTTAGTGTATGGGGACGTAATAAACTCCACCAAATGCGCCAGCCAGTTTGCTTACTTGGCTTTGGCGCCGTAGGAGAGGAATTCGTGTCGACGTTCATTTCCATGTTGAATCCTCCTTTGGTCACATATTGTACACAACTAAGTGTAGAAAAAGCATCATTTAGTGTCAACGTTTATTTTCTAGGAAGAGAAGGTGAATTTCTCAGAAATGCTAAACGTTGACAGGCCTTTCGTTTGAGGTGTATCTTAAAATCAAGCGTAATTATGACTATTTTTCGCCCATAGGGGGGAGACAATTGTGATTCAAACGAAACAAATAGGCTTGCAAGAAGTTCTTAGTGCGGCCATTAAGCGTGCAACTGATGAAAAAATATTGGTTAGCTTCGTAAAACAAATAGACTGGATGGATCCGCTTCTGTTTTATGCGGCAGGAAAAAGGATTGCATTCGAAAATAGATGTTATTTTGCAGACCCAGCTCAGCATGTAATATTTGCTGGAATTGGCTCTGTTTTCACTATAGCAACTGCTTCTCACAAACGCTTTCAAACGGCTCGTGACGAGTGGGATAAAGTAAAAGAGAAAGCATATGTACAAAGAGAAAGATACGAATTTGGAACAGGTCCTCTTTTATTTGGTGGATTTTCATTTGACCAAGAAAAAGAGAAAACAGATTTATGGAAAGAATTTGATGATACGACATTTTCACTACCAGCATTTTTATTAACTGTAAAAAATGAAAAAGCATGGTTAACAATGAATACATTCGTTTCAGCAACAGATTGCGCAGAAACTCTTTATAACGAAATTGTTTCTCTAGAAGAGAAAATTTTTGAGGAGAGTAAATGTGCACTACAAGGATCGAAATTAACAGTTACTTCTAAAGTAGAAGTAGATCCGAAAGGCTGGATGAAGGCCATTGAGAAAGTGCAAGATGAGATGAAGCAGGGGAACGTGCAGAAGGTTGTATTAGCGAGGGAGCTAAAAGTAGAGATGGATCATCATATTGATTCTGCGCTTGTTTTAGAAGCACTTCGCATTGGGCAACCAGATTGTTACGTATTTTCTTTTGATTATAAAGGAGCATGCTTCTTAGGAGCGACGCCAGAGAGATTAATTCGCAAAGAAGATGAGAAGTTTACTTCAATGTGTCTTGCTGGTTCAACTGGTCATGGTCAATCTATAGAAGAAAGTAAGCGAAACAGTAATGCGCTTCTTCATGATGAAAAGAATTTAGCTGAACACGGTTATGTTGTGAACATGATCAGGTCGGTATTAAATGAGCACTGCGAATACGTTAATATTCCAGAAAGTCCAGGTCTATTAACAACGAAAAACTTAATTCATTTATATACGCCTGTAGAGGCAAAAGGCACTGCGAGTCTTTTAACGATGGTAGAAGAATTACATCCAACACCAGCTCTTGGCGGGACACCTCGTTTGGAAGCGATGAAACTGATTCGTGATGTTGAATTGTTAGACAGAGGATTATATGGTGCACCGATTGGCTGGATAGATGATGAAGGAAATGGTGAATTTGCGGTTGCACTTCGCTGCGGATTATTAAATGGCGAGAAAGCATCCTTATTCGCCGGTTGCGGGATTGTAATTGATTCAGTACCACAACTTGAATATGAAGAAACAAGTTTGAAGTTTAGACCGATGCTTGGTGCTTTGGAGGAATTAATGAAATGAACAATCATATAGAAGCATTATCATATTATTTAGGCGCGTTCGTGGATGAACTGACGCGTCTAAATGTATGTGATGTTGTCATTAGTCCAGGCTCACGGTCAACGCCGATTGCTCTACTAATGGAACAACATGAAGGAATGAACACATATTTACATGTAGATGAAAGATCTGCAGGATTTTTTGCGCTCGGTATCGCAAAAGCGAAAAAACGTCCGGTTGCATTATTATGTACGTCAGGAACGGCAGCAGCGAACTATTATCCAGCTGTATGTGAAGCTTTTCATTCACGAGTGCCGCTTATCGTCTTAACGGCAGATAGACCGCATGAATTAAGAGATGTCGGTGCACCACAAGCGATGAATCAATTTAATTTATACGGTACGTTTGTGAAGCAATTTACAGAGATGGCACTTCCAGAAGCGAGTGAAGCGATGTACCACTATGCTCGCATGACAACGCAGCGCATGATAGCAAGCGCGCTTTTAGCACCGCAAGGACCTGTTCATCTTAATTTTCCAGTTCGCGAACCGCTTATCCCGGACTTCTCATTAGAAAGTTTATGGGATAAAGGACGCGGGGAATATACAGGAGTAGTTCAGCAAGGGAATGCGGTGATGCCGAGTGAATATGTAGACTCTCTTGTAGGGCGCCTTTCACATATAGAAAAGGGGCTTATTATTTGTGGAGATGATAGTCATTCAGAAATCGCAACATTTGCAACGCAACTAGCTGAAAAAACGGGATACCCAATATTAGCGGATCCACTTTCTAACATTCGTAGCGGACACCATGATAAAACGATGGTAATCGACTGTTACGATACATTTTTACGCAATGAGCTGTTAAAGGAAACGTGGAAACCAGACGTTTTAATTCGCTTTGGTGGTATGCCTGTTTCGAAAGCTTTAACGCAGTTCATTAAAAAACAGACGAAAGCTGTTCATATCGTTGTTGACGAATCGGGACAATGGAGAGATCCAGCTCTCGTTGCAACAGAAGTTGTACAGGCAAATGATATTACATTTTGCAGTGCATTAATAGAAAAAATGCCAGTTATGAAAAAGAATGATTGGTCTCAAATGTGGCAACATATAAACGAAAAAACGAAGGAAACGCTTCGTGAAATGGAAACATATGATACTGCGTTTGAAGGAAGAGTCATTACGGATATTGTCCGCGTATTACCAGAAGGGGCAACGTTATTTGCGAGTAATAGTATGCCAATTCGTGATACGGATTCATTCTTCTTCACATCGGATAAAAATATTCAAGTGATGGCTAACCGCGGTGTAAATGGGATTGATGGAATCATTTCGACAGCTTTAGGAGCGAGCATGATTTGCGATCCGCTCGTATTAGTAATCGGTGATTTATCATTTTATCACGATTTAAACGGATTATTAGCCGCAAAATTACATGAATTAAATATAACGATTGTCGTTGTAAATAATGACGGTGGTGGTATTTTCTCATTCTTACCACAGTATGAGAAAAAGGAACACTTCGAATCATTATTTGGAACTCCAATTGGGCTTGATTATGAGCATGTTGTTACAATGTACGGTGGTTCATTTAGCCGTGTAAATGGTTGGGAGCAATTCCGGGAAGAAGTACAAAAGGGAGCAACGACAAAAGGTTTACACGTTGTGGAAATTTGTACGAACCGTGATGAAAACTTAACGTTGCACCGTACGTTATGGGCAAAAACACAGGACGTAATTACTACATCATTGCAAGGTGAATCAAAATGAACGTAACGCTACAAGGTGTATTGTATGAATATGAAGTAGTCGGAAGCGGGGAACCACTTCTACTTCTTCATGGTTTTACGGGAAGCATGGAAACGTGGCGTTCATTTGTTCCTTCTTGGAGCGAGCAATTTCAAGTTATTTTAGTAGACATTGTTGGGCACGGAAAAACGGAAAGCCCTGAGGATGTGACGCATTATGATATTCGAAATGCGGCATTGCAAATAAAAGAACTACTAGATTATCTTCATATTGAAAAGGCGCACATACTTGGCTATTCAATGGGCGGTAGACTGGCGATTACGATGGCATGTCTATATCCAGAATATGTACGTTCTCTTTTATTAGAAAATTGTACAGCTGGGCTTGAAAGGGAAGATGAGCGAAAAGAACGTCGTGAAAAAGATGAGCGACTTGCCGATAAAATCGAGCGAGAAGGCATCGAAAGCTTTGTAACGATGTGGGAAAGTATTCCGCTGTTTGAAACGCAAAAACGTTTAGCACAAAACGTACAAGAAGCAGTGCGAAAAGAGCGAATTGCTAACAATCCAAAAGGGCTCGCAAATAGCTTGCGCGGCATGGGAACAGGGGCTCAGCCTTCATGGTGGAATGAGCTGAAAAACTTAAAGATGCCTGTTCTTTTAATGAACGGAGAGTATGATGAAAAGTTCTTTCGCATATTAAAAAATATCGAAAAATGCGTCTCTGACGCGAAATTTGTCAAAATTGATGGTGCTGGCCATGCAATTCATGTGGAACAACCGGAAAAGTTTGATACAATAGTAAAGGGATTTCTAAAAACTATGCAGTGATGCTTTTTTCAGTTAAGAATGAAGTTACACTTATAGAGGAGATCAGAAATATACAAGGAGGTAGTTGTAATGGCTATTGAATGGGTAAAAGAAGGCAATTACGAAGATATTATTTATTCAACATACAATGGTATCGCAAAGATTTCGATTAACCGCCCTGAAGTACATAACGCATTCCGTCCTAAAACGGTAATGGAGTTAATCGACGCTTTTGCACAAGCTCGTGATGATGCAAATGTTGGCGTTATCATTTTAACAGGTGAAGGTGGACGTGCATTCTGTTCTGGCGGCGACCAAAAAGTTCGCGGTCATGGTGGATATGTAGGTGACGACCAAATTCCACGTCTAAACGTATTAGACTTACAACGTCTAATTCGCGCAATTCCTAAACCAGTTATCGCAATGGTAGCAGGTTATGCAATCGGTGGAGGACACGTACTTCATATCGTATGTGACTTAACAATCGCTGCAGACAATGCTGTATTCGGACAAACAGGTCCTAAAGTAGGAAGCTTTGACGGTGGATACGGAGCTGGTTATTTAGCTCGTATGGTAGGCCACAAGAAAGCTCGCGAAATTTGGTACCTATGCCGTCAATATAGTGCACAAGAAGCGCTTGATATGGGCTTAGTAAACACAGTAGTACCATTAGAAGAACTTGAAGCAGAAACAGTACAATGGGCACAAGAAATCTTAGCAAACAGCCCAATGGCACTTCGTTTCCTAAAAGCTGCATTCAACGCAGACACAGACGGTCTAGCTGGTATTCAACAACTAGCTGGAGATGCAACGTTATTGTACTACACAACTGACGAAGCGAAAGAAGGTCGCGACGCATTCAAAGAAAAACGCAGTCCGGACTTCGGTCAATTCCCTCGTTTCCCTTGATCAAAAGCGGAGCCGACTGTTTAGCCTCGTAGGCTAAGGTTCTTTCGCACAGAAAGTGTTTTTTACTTTCTCGTGCGGAAGGTTCTTAGACGGAAGGGGCTAGGAGGCGCAGCTAGATGAGATCAAAAGCGGAAGCGGCTTGCTTAGAACAAGAGGGCGTTGGAACTCCTGACGTAGAGGCGATTTTTGCCTCGTAGGAAGGCGTGAAACGACCGACTGTTCTAGCCGCTGTAGCTGGATGGAAACAAAACAACTAAGAGACTTGATGTCATATCAAGTCTCTTTCTTTCATGAAAGGAGAATGTATGATGGAAACTATGCCAAATTGGTTAATGCAACGTGCGTTTCTAACACCAGATCGAACTGCAATTGAAATAGAGGAAGAGAAAGTTACTTTTATGCAGCTGCATGAAAAAGTAGTATCTGTTTGTGAACACCTCACGCATGTTGGAGTGAAGCGAGGGCAAAAGGTGGCTGTTCTGATGAAAAATGGTATGGAGATGATTACAGTTATTCACGCCCTATCTTATATAGGGGCAGTAGCTGTGCTTTTAAATACGCGTCTTTCAAGAGAAGAGCTACTTTGGCAAATGGATGATGCTGAAGTTGGTTGTTTAGTGACGGATCAAGAATTTGATGCTACAGATGTTCCTGTATATTCATTCGCTGAAGTGATGAATGGATCGAAGGCGGAAGCATCTATACAGGAAGAATTCTCTTTAGAAGAAGCGATGACAATTATTTATACGTCCGGGACGACAGGGAAACCGAAAGGCGTTATTTTAACGTACGGAAATCACTGGGCAAGCGCGGTTGGCTCTTCGCTTAATTTAGGCCTTCGTGATGATGATTGCTGGTTAGCTTGTATGCCGATGTTCCACGTTGGTGGGCTATCTCTTTTAATGAAAAATATTATGTACGGTATGCGCATTTTACTCGCTCCGAAATATGATGCGGATTTTATTCATAAAGCACTTCAAACGAGAGGCGTTACGATTATTTCTGTCGTATCAAAAATGTTAACTGATTTATTAGAGAGACTTGGAGGAGAGACATATCCACCTTCTTTACGATGCATGTTACTTGGCGGAGGACCAGCGCCGAAACCGTTATTAGAAACGTGTGTAGATAAAGGGATTCCTGTATATCAAACGTACGGTATGACAGAAACGTCTTCGCAAATTTGTACGTTGTCCGCAGATTACATGTTAACGAAAGTAGGATCAGCCGGAAAGCCACTATTTCAGTGCCAACTTCGTATTGAAAAAGATGGCGTCGTAGTACCGCCATTTGCGGAAGGTGAGATCGTAGTAAAAGGACCAAACGTAACAGGCGGTTACTTTAACCGTGAAGATGCGACGCGTGAGACAATTCAAAACGGATGGCTTCATACTGGCGACCTCGGTTATTTAGATGAAGAAGGATTTTTATACGTATTAGATCGCCGCAGTGATTTAATTATTTCTGGCGGAGAGAATATATATCCGGCTCAAATTGAAGAAGTGTTGCTTTCTCATCCGGCGGTAGCGGAAGCTGGTGTTGTCGGTATGACTGATGATAAATGGGGACAAGTACCCGCTGCTTTTGTTGTAAAAAGTGGAGAGATAACAGAAGAAGAAATTCTTCATTTTTGCGAGGAGAAATTAGCGAAATATAAAGTGCCGAAAAAAGCTTGTTTCTTAGAGGAATTACCACGAAATGCTTCGAAAAAATTGTTAAGACGAGAGTTAAGACAATTAGTGGAGGAGATGTAAGTGGAAATTAAAAAAGCGACACTTCATATAACGGAAATGCCACTCGTCATCCCGTTTGCTGCGAGCTACGGGACTTATGAAAAACGTGAGAGTATCGTCATTGAATTAGAAGATGAGGACGGGTACATTGGGTTTGGCGAAGTCGTTGCATTTTCTGAACCGTGGTATACGGAAGAAACAGTGAAGACGGCGCTGCATGTACTGCAAGACTTTTTATTACCTGATTTATTAAAGGCTGAAATTTCTCATCCGAATGAGGTACCGAGCTTGTTCCAGCATATAAAAAGAAACCGAATGGCAAAGGCGGGAATTGAAGGGGCTGTTTGGGATTTATATGCGAAGCGTCAAAAGAAATCGCTAGCGACATTGCTTGGGGGAACGAAGGCTGAAATTGAAGTCGGTGTTGTAATTGGGCTTAATACGATTCCAGTTATGTTAAAACAAATCGAGAAGTACGCGGAAGAAGGATACGAGCGTTTTAAAGTGAAAATAAAGCCAGAGCATGATTATGAGTTATTGAAAGAAATTCGTAAAGAGTTTCCACATATCCCGTTAATGGCTGATGCAAATTCAGCGTATACATTAGCGGATACAGAGAGTCTGAAACGACTAGATGAATTCCAATTAATGATGATTGAGCAACCGCTAGCGGATTACGATTTTCTTGATCATGCACAGTTGCAAAAGAAAATAGAAACACCAATTTGTTTGGACGAAAGTATCCATAGTTTAGAAGATGCACGCGTTGCGATTACGCTTGGCAGCTGCCAAATCGTTAACATTAAACCAGGGCGAGTGGGCGGATTAACAGAATCAATCCAAATCCATAATTATTGTATGGAGCATAACATACCAGTTTGGTGCGGCGGTATGGTAGAGATGGGGATTTCACGAGCGCAAAATGTTGCCCTCGCCTCATTGCCTAACTTTACGATTCCAGGAGATATATCCGCTTCTAGTAGACATTGGGAGAAGGATATTATTTCACCGGCAGTGACGCTTGAGCGCGGGAAAGTGATGGTGCCGCAAAGCGTTGATACTGAGTATGAAGTAGATTGCGGAAGGCTGGTGGAAATTACGAAGCAGCGGATTGCTTTTGAGCGGTAAGTGGGGTCTTTAAAATAGCGAGAGAATTTTGTCGTTAATTGTTGGTAAGTCGATATATTTCAATAATCGCTGATATAATTTTATTTACAAAGGTTACTCTAACGGGTAACCTTTTCGTATTGTACAAATTGGATAGACTAGTTTACAATCGAGCGTATAAAAGGGGGAGTAAAATGAAGCGCATTTCCATTTTAATAGCGGATGATGAGGCAGAAATTGCTGATTTAATTGAGATACATTTAGAAAAAGAAGGGTACCATGTTGTGAAGGCAGCGAACGGGGAAGAGGCCGTTCATATTATTGAAACGCAGCCAATCGATCTAGTGGTTTTAGATATTATGATGCCGAAAATGGATGGGTATGAAGTGACGCGTCAAATTCGCGCGAAGCACCATATGCCAATCATTTTCTTAAGTGCGAAAACGTCTGATTTTGATAAGGTGACAGGTCTTGTATTAGGTGCAGATGATTATATGACGAAACCTTTTACACCGATTGAATTAGTTGCACGTGTAAATGCACAATTACGTAGGTTTCTTACGTTAAATCAGCCGAAAGTAGCGGAGAATAAATCTGCTTTAGCGATAGGCGGAGTTGTGATTGATCCTGAGCGCCGAACGGTAGATGTGTACGATGAGAAAATTGAATTAACGCCAAAAGAGTTTGATATTTTATATTTATTAGCGAGTCACCCGAAGAAAGTATACAATGTGGAAAATATTTTTCAGCAAGTATGGGGTGAAGGGTATTACGAAAGTGGAAATACAGTTATGGTACATATTCGTACATTGCGGAAAAAACTTGGAGAAGATAAAAGAAAAGATAAGTTAATAAAAACAGTGTGGGGGGTAGGGTATACTTTCAATGGGTAAAAAGATGAGAAGTTTTCGCTCAAAGATGGTTATGCTATTTGCGTTAAGTATGATATTAGCTGGTGGCGTAACGTATATCATTTATGAAGGATTACGGATTTATTACAAATCAGAAGTTCTTTATGAGGATCGTTTAGCCGAAGTGCGTTTCATGATAAGACAAATTGGGGATGTTAATTTCTTTTTAATTATTTTCATCCCTCTGTCCATTATGTTTTTCTTCTTCCTTACTAGGCCGTATTTAAAATATTTTGATGAGATTTCAAACGGAATTCATCATTTGGCGAACGGAGATTTTACAAATGAAGTGCGCGTTTCATCAAATGATGAGTTTGGAAATATCGCGCGTGAAATAAATGTTGCGAGTGAAAAGTTAAAAGAAGCTGTTGAAAGAGGAGACTTTGCAGAAAGTAGTAAAGATCAGCTCGTTGTAAACTTAGCTCATGATTTAAGAACTCCATTAACATCCGTGTTAGGGTATTTAGATTTAATTCTTAAAGAGGAGAATTTAACAAAAGAACAAATTAAACATTTCTCCACAATTGCATATACGAAATCGCAAAGGCTTGAAAGTTTAATTGATGAGTTATTTGAAATTACACGTATGAATTATGGCATGTTACAACTAAATAAAAAGCCTATTGATATAAGTGAGCTACTTATACAGCTAGATGAGGAATTATATCCGCTGTTAGAGAAACATCATTTAGAAGCTAGATTGAATATTGATCCGCATTTGCCGATTAACGGTGATGGAAAATTGTTAGCTAGAGTATTTGAAAACTTGTTAACAAATGCCGTTCGATACGGATATGATGGGCAATTTGTTGATCTGAATGGGTATATCGATAATGAAGAAGTTGTCGTACAAGTTATAAATTATGGAGATAGCATTCCAGAAGAAGATTTACCGTATCTTTTTGATATGTTTTATACAGGTGATAAATCGAGAACGGAGAACCGTGGCGGGACAGGCCTTGGGCTATTTATTGCGAAAAATATTATCGAGCAGCATAACGGTACGATTTCTGCTGAAAGTAATGTAGTTAGAACAATATTTGAAGTGCGATTGCCAAAAGACGAGAACGTAACAATTTAATAAAAATTTAAACTTTATCCCACTTTTTATTTTAATAGTTTTTTCTATTCTAGACGTAAGTTACGTTAAGGAGGAACTAGAAATGAAAAAGTGGGTATTTATTTCTTTTTTTATTGCATGCACAATCTGTGTAGGCGTTTATATATCACCGTTATTTCAAAAAGAAATTGATGTGAAAATCGGCGGGGAAAATAGTGCAGTAAAGAATGAAAATATGAAAAAGGTAGAGGTTACAAAAGAAGACATTTATAAAGGGGATCTATTATTAGTTAACAAAGATTACCCAGTAAAAAAAGATAGTATTAGGTCTGACATTATAAATGTAAATCATAGCAGTGAATTAGTAAGAGGTTACGTAATATTTGATAGAAATCTTCGTTTATCAAAGGATGTTGTAAAAAAGTTTTTGAACGTTGTCGATGCGGCTGGAAAAGATGGCGTACAACATTTCTTAATGAATAGCGGGTATAGAGATTTTAAAGAGCAAAGTAAATTATATAAAGACATGGGATCGGATTATGCACTCCCAGCAGGATACAGTGAGCATAATTTAGGGTTATCACTAGACGTTGGATCGACGCAAAAGAAAATGGAAAAAGCGCCTGAAGGAAAATGGATTGAAGAGAATGTATGGAAGCACGGATTTGTTTTACGTTATCCGAAAAATAAAAGTAACATTACAGGCATTCAATATGAGCCATGGCATATCCGTTATGTCGGCCTACCTCATAGTGCGATTATGCAAAAAAAGAAAATTACATTAGAGGAATACTTAGACTTCCTAAAAGAGCAAAAAGAAATCACAACTGATGTGGAAGGTACGAAATATACGGTTTCTTATTATAAAGTTTCTGGGAATAGGAAAGTGAATGTTCCGGTAAATAAGCAGTATGAAATTTCGGGGAATAATATGGATGGGGTTATTGTGACGGTACAGGAATAAATAAAGAGGTTGTTCCGGTTTGGAGCAACCTTTTCGTATATATAAGAAAGGGATTGATGTTTTTTGTCGGTAAATCGATATTCCTTGTCGAATCGTTGATATATTGTGAGTTACGGTAGATATAATTGAAAAATCGTTGATATATTGCAAGTTACGATAGATATATTCGAAAAATCGTTGATATAATTTCCTGTACTATCAGCCTTTTGAGGAGTATCTTTTATTTTACTCTTAAACATTATAACGTTATATTTACTTCTCCCTTTTTTTGTGTTACGCTAAACGTGTGAAAAACATATAAAATGAAACTTTAATGTAAGCGTATTCTTATGGCTTCTTATAGAAAAGGGTGGAAATACAATGACAGAACGATTCGTACTACGTAATGTGAAACGTGTGAACGGGGAAGAGATTGACATTGTAATTGAAAATAATAAAATCGCACAGGTGACGAAAGCTGGTGCTGGTGAGGGTGGAAAGGTTCTTGATTACTCTGGTACTTACGTATCGAGTGGCTGGATTGATTTGCACGTTCATGCTTTTCCGGAGTTCGATCCGTATGGCGATGAGGTGGACGAAATTGGCGTTAAGCAAGGGGTAACGACAATTGTTGATGCGGGTAGCTGCGGAGCTGATCGCATTGAAGATTTAGTAAAAAGTAGAGAGCAGGCAAAAACGAATTTATTTGCCTTTTTAAATATTTCTCGCATCGGTTTGAAACGAATTGATGAATTATCCAATATGGAGTGGATCGATAAGGAGAAAGTAATAGAAGCAGTAGAAAAGTATAAAGATGTAATCGTTGGGTTAAAGGCGAGAATGAGTAAAAGTATCGTTTGTGATAGTGGAATTGAGCCACTTCATATAGCGCGTGATTTATCCCGTGAAACATCATTACCAATTATGGTACATATCGGTTCAGCGCCCCCTCACATTGAGGAAGTTGTACCTCTTTTAGAAAAAGATGATGTCATTACACATTACTTAAACGGGAAAGAAAATAATTTATTTGATGAAGAAGGCAAACCGCTACCTTTGTTACTAGATGCAGTGAATCGCGGTGTGCATTTAGATGTTGGGCATGGTAATGCTAGTTTTTCTTTTAAAGTAGCAGAGGCAGCAAAGTGTCACGATATTGCTTTTAATACAATTAGTACAGATATTTACCGGAAGAATCGCGTGCATGGTCCAGTGTATAGTATGGCCCACGTTCTTTCGAAATTCCTTTACTTAGGTTATCCGCTAGAAGAAGTGATTGATGCGGTTACGAAAAATGCGGCAGAGTGGCTGAAGAAACCAGAGCTTGGTCGTATTCAAGAAGGCGATATTGCAAACTTAACTTTATTTACGGTGAAAGATGAGAAGATTACGTTAATTGATTCAGAAGGGGATCAGCACATTGCTGAAAGAAGAATTGATACGAAAGGGGTTGTAATCAATGGGTCATTCATTGAATGCTAAGTACGGATTAAAGAGAGTAATTAATGCGAGCGGTAGAATGAGTATTTTAGGTGTATCCGCTCCGACAGATACAGTTATGGATGCGATGAAACATGGTGGACAAAATTATGTAGAAATTACTGATTTAGTAGATAAAGCGGGAGACCATATTGCGAGAATTCTAGATTCAGAGGCAGCGGTCGTTGTGAACTCAGCATCGAGCGGAATTGCGCTTTCTATCGCTGGTATCGTTACAGAAGGAAATCGCCGTAAAAGTGAAAGACTTCATCAAGAGGTCATCGCGAAAAACGAAGTAATTATGTTAAAAGGTCATAACGTGCAATACGGTGCTCCTGTTGAAACGATGATTTATTTAGGCGGAGGAAAACTTGTAGAAGTTGGTTATGCCAATGAAGGGAAAGCAGAGCATATTGAAGATGCAATTGGTGAAAATACAGCAGCGATTCTATATGTGAAATCCCATCATGCCGTGCAAAAAAATATGATTTCTGTTGAAGAAGCATGGGAAGTTGCGCAGCGAAATAACATCCCGCTTATCGTCGATGCGGCAGCTGAAGAAGATATTCAAAAATATGTGAAGTATTCAGACCTTGCCATTTATAGCGGTTCAAAGGCAATTGAAGGACCAACTTCTGGTATTGTTGGCGGGAAACGAAAATATATTGAATGGCTGAAAGTACAATTACATTGCATCGGAAGAAGTATGAAAGTTGGGAAAGAGACGACTTTCGGTTTACTACAAGCGCTTGATGAGTACGGAGTAAAAGAAGATAAGAGCGAGCAAGAAAAAGAGTTGTTACAAGTACTTATGCCGCTAAAAGAATTAAACGGCGTCAATGTAACGATCGTTCAAGATGAAGCAGGAAGAGCAATCTTTAGAGCACGTATTCATATTAATGAAAAAGAATTAAATAAATCAGCAAAAGACGTTGTGACAGCATTACGGGAAGGGGAAATCGCAATCTACACACGTGATTACGGAGTAAGACAAGGATTCTTTGATATTGATCCACGTCCACTCCAAGGTGATGATATACATGTGATTGAAGAAAAATTGAGAGAAATTGTAGGGGGAAACTAAAATGACAAACATTCAAAAACGTTTTTATAAAGGCCGCGTAGCATTAAATGTATTAGCGAACAATATCGAAAATGCAAAAGATATTTTTGAAGCAGCAGAAGGTTATGTAGTAGTCGGTGTGTTATCAAAAGATTATCCAACTGTAGAAGAAGCAGTTACAGCGATGAAAGCATACGGAAAAGAAATTGATGACGCTGTATCAATCGGACTAGGAGCAGGAGATAATCGTCAAGCTGCAGTTGTAGCTGAAATTGCGAAGCATTATCCTGGTAGCCATATTAACCAAGTGTTCCCTTCAGTTGGAGCGACACGTGCAAATCTTGGTGAAAAAGATAGCTGGATTAATAGTTTAGTATCGCCAACAGGAAAAGTAGGGTACGTAAATATTTCTACTGGTCCAATTAGTGCAGCTGGAGAAGAAAAAGCAATCGTTCCAATTAAAACAGCGATCGCACTTGTACGTGATATGGGTGGAAATTCATTGAAATACTTCCCAATGAAAGGGCTAGCTCATGAAGAAGAATATCGCGCAGTTGCGAAAGCTTGTGCAGAAGAAGGATTCGCATTAGAGCCAACGGGCGGAATCGATAAAGAAAACTTTGAAACAATTGTACGTATTGCGCTAGAGGCAAACGTAGAACAAGTGATTCCGCACGTGTACTCTTCTATTATTGATAAAGAAACTGGTAATACGAAAGTAGAAGATGTTCGTGAATTATTAGCAGTCGTGAAGAAGTTAGTTGACCAATATGCGTAAGAAAATTGCAGCGTTCGGCGAAGTAATGATGCGCCTGCAAGTACCAGGATATGAATTGTTATCGCAAGCTAACACATTAAATTATTCCTTTTCTGGTACGGGTGTGAACGTGGCAGCAGCACTTTCTCATCTCGGGCATGAAGGATTTCTTATTTCAACTTTACCGGAAAATTCGGTTGGAGATGCTGCATTATCTTATATTCAAAAGTTAGGTGTGCAAACCTCACTTGTTTCAAGAGGCGGCAAATATGTCGGCATGTACTTTTTGGAAAATGGATTTGGAGCACGTGCAAGCCGCGTTACATATTCAAATCGATTAGAAAGTAGTTTCAATACGGCATGTGAAGAGATGTATCAATTTGAAGAAATCGCTAAGGAAATTGATATCGTTCATTTTTGCGGGATTACACTTGCGATGAATGATACGGTGCGTCATCATATGAAATCTTTAGCGAAAGCAGTGAAAGAAAACGGAGGCACTGTCGTTTTTGATTGTAACTATCGTCCGTCACTTTGGGGAGAAGACGGATATGAACAGGCGAAACCGCATTATGAAGAAATGTTAGGGCTAGCTGATATTGTAATGATGAACGAAAAAGATGCGATGTTCGTTCTAGGAATGAAAACAGAAGAGACGGAGCGAGAGGCGCAGCTTGTTGATCTTATTCCAAAAGTAGCTGAAACGTATAGTATCGCTACAATCGCTGGTACACATCGCTCTATTAATAGCGATAATACACACTCGCTTCGCGGATTTATATGTAAAGATGGTGCGTTCACTTTTGCAAAAACACTTACGTTTTCTGTATATGATAGAATAGGTGCTGGAGATGCTTATACGAGCGGGATTATTCATGGCGAGATAGAAGAGTTTGCACCAGAGAAAGCTGTTTCATTTGCGTCAGCAGCTGGAATGCTTGCACATACAATCGTCGGTGATACGCCAATGTCATCAGAGAAGGATATACTTCGGGCAATGACGGCATCAGTAGGTGATGTAGAAAGGTAGTGGGTGTAACGGTGAACGTAACGAGGAAAAAAGGACCATTATATTTACAAATAAAAAATATTATTCGTGATCGAATATTGCATGGTGTATATGCGATTCATACGAATATTCCTTCCGAACCACAGTTAGAAGAAGAGTTCAAAGTGAGCAAAATTACAGTGCGTAATGCGATTAAAGAACTTGCTCAAGAAGGATATTTGGAAAAGAAAAGCGGTAAAGGAACGAAAGTCATCCGTAACACTTCTGCGACAAAGTTGTCAAAGGGTAAGAAATTTACTGAAGTTTTAGTGGAAGAAGGATATAAAGTACAGAAGAAATTGCTAAAAGCAGAAATCGTTCAGAATGAAGAAGGAACAGTGCCATTTCGATTATTCGGTAAAGAGAGTTTTCGTATTGAACGTTTATATACGTTAAATGATGCACCGTACATTCATTATACACACTATTTCTCAGCGAAAATGGCAAGTTCAGATTTATCGGACTTTGACTTGCAATCGCTTTATGATTTAGTTGAAGACCGAGGCATTCATTTAGAAAACTTCAGAGATGAATTCGCTGTTGGACTTACGCCTAGTTTCGTTGCAGAAGCGTTAGGTGAAAAAGAGGGCACAGCGTTATTAAAACGAATGCGCTATTCTTACGATGAAGTTGGCGAAGTAATTGAATATAGCGAAGGCTACTACAATACAGAAATGCAGCATTATGTAGTGAATTATGACGTATAAAAAAAGAGGGGATTTTCCCTCTTTTTTTATAAAGTAAGGGGAATGAGAGATGGATATATACTTATTAATCGTCACGTTACTTGCAATTGCGATTGTTATTTTAGGGGTATCATGGTGGAAATGGCATGCATTTATTAGTTTAACAGTTGCGAGTTTATTTTTAGCTATTATGTCTGGACTGAACTTAACGAAAATAGTGGCTGCCTATGAAACTGGTGTTGGTAGTGTACTAGGGCATTTAGTTGGTATTTTGGCACTTGGAACTATATTAGGGAAAATGATGTCTGATTCAGGGGCAGGCATGCAAGTTGCAGATTTCTTTATTCGATTTTTTGGTGTAAAGAAACTACCTTGGGCTATGTTATTTGCAGGATTTGTTATAGGGATTCCCGTATTTTTTGAAGTGGGGATTGTCATTTTATTACCACTTGTTATTTCCATTCGAAAAACGACGAAACAAAATATATTATTAATTGCGTTACCTGTTATTGCGGGATTATCTATCGTGCATGGACTAGTGCCACCACATCCAGGTGCCATGACAGCAATCGGCATTTATAACGCGAACTTAGGAAAGGTGCTTTTATATTCATTAATTATCGCGTTACCAACAGCTATTATTGCAGGACCGATATTTGCAAAGTGGGTACATAAGAGGGTTATACCTGAAAATGAACCAGAGCTTATTCGAGTTACAACTGTATCAACAGATTTACCGAGTCGTAAAGTTTCATTTTTTATTATTTTATTACCAGTTGTATTGATGATTTTATCAGTAGTGGCACCATATATTTCATTACCGAAAAAGATAACTGAATTTTTCGTATTTATAGGGAGCCCAGTAATTGCTTTACTTATTTCATGTTTCGCAGCATTTTATTTACTTGGAATCAGACAAGGAATTAATAAAAAGATGATTAAAAAATTAACAGATGAAAGTTTATTACCGGTCGGTTCCATTATTTTAATTATCGGTGCAGGCGGTGGATTTAAACAAATATTAATTGAAAGCGGCGTTGGAACGGCGATCGCGCAAATGGCAGAACATATATCGTTATCACCAATCGTATTAGCTTTCATGGTAGCTGGATTAATTCGAATTGCAACAGGTTCCGCGACAGTAGCGTTAACGACAGCAGCAGGAATTGTTTCACCAGTTATTCAGCACATGTCTGGTGTGAATTTAGAATTGCTCGTTATAGCAACCGGTGCAGGATCGTTAATGTTTTCTCACGTAAATGATGCAGGGTTCTGGCTTGTAAAAGAGTATTTAGGTTTGACGGTGAAGGAAACATTTAAAACGTGGACGGTACTCGAGACATTGTTATCATTTATTGCATTTGGTTTTGCACTTTTATTGAATATGTTTATTTAGGAGAGAAGAGCCGATTTAAACGAATAAAGCACACAGAGGAAATGTAATTTCTCTGCGTGCTTTATTCGTTTTTTTGTGCTTTCTATTACTTAATGGAACGGACATACTGATCTTCTCCATCGTCTTTGACAAAGACTCCCAGCTCATTCAAATCTTTGCGTAAATGCTTCTTTTTTTTCGAGTTTCCTTCTCGAAGAGCATTTCGTCTTTCATACAAAATAGTATTTATGCTTTTATTAAATCGCTCATCCTCTAATTTCCATAAGCTATACTCTTGTTTATAAGGATCTTGTTCCACCCAGGGGAAGCCGTGCATTACGAAAGTATCTTTAATTTTGCTTGGATTAATGTCAGATGTTTCACGTAACCATTCTCGTTCTTCTTGATCAATGATAACCACTTGACGCTTATCTACAAAAACGGCTTTTACATTTGACCTGGTAATTTGCTTCTTTTGATCGTCTTTATTCACGTGAATGCTTTCCGAAGTAATGTTCATTTTTAAAGCTTCACTATAAATAATTAAAGAAAATAAAATTCCTGCAATAGCGCCAATTGACATGAGGATAACAGGAAGCCAGAAGGGGTTAATAAAATTTAAAAGTTCTATAATTTTTGAATCAGAAAAGAGAGGAATCTTTTTTATAATCTCTATTAATTTAGGTGAAAAATATCCAATAATGCCTAAAAGGATTGGACTTACTATAGCAAGTAATTTTTCTAAAAAACCTAATCCAATGACAGATACCTTTTTCATTTGTAGTTCATCCTTTCTTAATCTATATTTTTTCAAAATCAGGGCATTTAAACAGTGAGTTTCTTCACCATTTTGATGAGCTCATCCGAGTAATTTTCTATAGATATAGATGAATTTGCCTTTAGCATTCTTTCTTCGATTGCTCCTAAAATAAATGAAGCCAATGTGTCAATTCGGAAAGAGTTAGAAAACACTCCATTTTGTTGACCAGTCTTCAAAATATCTAATAACATCGTTCTAAGAGCATCATCTTCTTCGTCGTCTTCGATTCTGTAATAAGGAACATTCTCTTCATTTCTTGCATTAAAGACAATCTCAATTAAGGCAATATTATTTTTGTAATGAGTTTCTTGATAAGCCAAATGTGCTTCAATAAAAGCCTCTAGTTTGTTTATTTCAGATTGGGCTAATAGTACTCGATTGCTAATAAATTCATGTTGTTTATCAACTAAAAATTGTAAAGTCCGATTCATAAGATAAAGCTTATCGTTAAAATGATAAGAAATAAGTCCAGTGCTAATCTTAGCTTTTTTTGCTACCTTCGTTAAGCTTAAGTTGTTATATCCAACTTCTTCTAATGTATCAATACATGCAAGAATAATTTGTTCACGTCTAGCCTCTGCAATAAAAGAATCAGTCACGCTATTCAACTCCTGATTTTTATAATTTGAATGTATAATCAAAAAATTGATTGGTCGTTCAATTAAATTTTAGTAAGAAATTAGAAGTATGTCAAATGCTTTATGCTTACATCTTGATAAGGGTAATTCGCCTATTGATCAAGCCCAATTCCTAAAACAAGCCCGTTTTTAAGTAAGCCAAGCTTCCGATTCGCCCTGAAAACATAATATAAATGGAATCCCCTCATTTAGAGCAAGGTGAACTTGTTATGAATGATACTAAAGGAGGAATAGAGTAATGAGCGAAAAGTGTGAACACAGACATGATGATTGTAACCGCAGACATGGGTGCGGAGGCGGTTTTGCGCTTCTAATCGTATTGTTTATTTTATTAATTATCATCGGTGCTAGCTGCTTCGGTGGCGGAGGCGGTTGTGGTTATGGCGGTTACGGCGGCTACGGATATGGTGGCTACGGCGGATATTGCTGCTAATTAAAAACTATTGAAAATGGCCTTGTGCAATACGCACAAGGCCATTTTATTCATATTTTGATATGCTGTGATAATTTATTAATGTACAGAGAACGGATTAAGAAGAAGAAAACAATCTCGATAATCCCGAAAAAGGTGAGTACGATACATGTCTCTTTTAGTAATGAGAAAGAAAACATGCTTTGTAAAAACTTAACCGCAAATAACGTGTGAACACCAGCAACGATGTAAGGAACAAAAAATAAAATTCCTAACTGAATCGTTGCGGAGCGAAACATTTCTGACTCAGTTAATCCAAGCTTTGTAATCGTAATGTATTTTTGTTTTTCATTCGTTAAGTCATTATACATACGGAAGTATAAAACACTAGCTGCTCCGATAAAGAAAATAAAGCCGAGAAATGTCCAAATAAAGAAAGCGGCAATTGAATTCCCTTTACTGTAGTTTAGATCAACCGCAGCTGTATCAATATCAAACGGGGGAGAAGGAGCCAGTTCTGTATCTTTATATGCTTCATAGAAGATATCTGTATCCTTCTGAATATGTTTTAACATATTTTTCGTCGGAACAACTGTATTTTCCCAATTCTCAACGAAGTAGTTATACACTCTGGTCGTTTCAATATGAGGAATCATATTATCAAATACATAATCTTGTACAACAATTACATGCGGAAATTTAAAGGCTGGTAAGATCCCTTTATTAATAAATCCTTTAATATGAAATTCCGTTTTATTTGATCCCAGTGTAATTGTATTTTGTTTTGCAAATGGATTGGATACAAGATTTACGAGTTCTGGCGAGTAACGAGAAATAATATAAACTTGTGTAGAATCAAGGGTTATTTCCGGCCTCTTTAACTGTTTCGCAAGTGAATTATAGTCACTCATTTTCATAAGAGTAATGTTTTCTTTTAAAGCAGTATCTTGTAATACTGTAAACTTATGCTTATTGTATTGAAAATTAGCCTTTGTAAGCTCCGTTTCAATTGTAGCAATGTGTTTTTGTTCCAATTGATTTTCACCTTTGGACGTATACGTGAAGGGGAAAGGATATCGTTCTAATGTTGATGCTTTTGTATTATTATTAGCAGCAAATAGCCCAGTAATAATTGTAAATGCCAGTGCTGACAACATAGAAACGATAAAGAGCACATTAATATTACTACGTGTACGGCTAGCTAAATCTGAAATCCATAACATGTTTATTTGTTTCATATAAAACTTTCTCCGCTTTTTTAAGATAAAGATAAAGAGGAGAAACGTCTGTGAAAAGAATAAATATGTTCCGACTATTACGAGCGGTAAAATAGATAACATGATAAGGTATACAGATCCATTTTGTACGTTTTTTTCTGTTACGTAGCCTTGCGGATAACCAGCGATATAATAGCACAGGCCTAAACAAATTAAGGCAAACAATGAAATGAGTATAGATGGCCTTTTTTCATCTTTTTTATTTTTATTATTTTTAATTAATCGTGTTGTTTTCCGAGTACGAATGAACATCGGTGTAAATGTAGAAACGATGAAAAATAAAATAATAAAAGTTACTGTTGTTACGATAATAGCTTCTGTTGGCCAATATAAATAGAGACCTTTTGCATTTGTTAATTTAGAAGTAACGAGTAAGAAAAAGTTAGAGAACACAAGACCGCCTTGAATACCAGCAAAGATAGCTAGTATTCCAATAATCATATTTTCAGTAAACAAAAGACGTTTTAATTGTTTTTGAGATATACCGAGAACAGTTAAAACGCCAAATTGTTGTTTCCGTACATTTAAAAACGTCCCAATAGAATATAAGAGAAAGAAGAACGAGAACAAAACGATAACAAACTGTGCCATGCCAGCCAAGTTCATGAGCGGATCTTGTTCCTGTAATTTATTTATAATTTGTAAGCGTGGATGATACGCGTATACAGTAAATGAAAAGAAAACCATGATAGAGAACGCACTACTTACAAAATAAGCGAAATATGCTTTCGAATTACGCGAGACATTTTTAAATGCGAATTGCCAAAATGTCATCCACGTCTTCCTCCTAATAATGCTAGAACATCTAATATTTCTTGATAAAATTTCTCTCGGTATAGCCCGCGGTGTAGTTCATTGTAAAGTTCGCCATCTTTAATGAAAATGACGCGGTTGCAATAACTTGCTGCAAACGGATCGTGCGTAACCATTAAAATCGTTGCATCTTCTTCTTTATTTAATTTCGTAAATAGCTCCATTACGTCAATTGCCGCTTTTGAATCTAAGTTTCCTGTCGGTTCATCGGCAAGTAGAAGGGAAGGATGATGAATAACAGCACGTGCTACTGCGGTACGCTGTGCTTGTCCTCCTGACACTTCAAAGATACGCTTGTCTAAAATATGATCAATTCCAAGCTTTTTTGAAATGTTATCAAGCTTTTCATCCATTTCTTTTAAAGGAACATTATCTAATGTTAAAGGTAGTACGATATTTTCACCGATTGTTAGTGTATCTAGTAGGTTAAAGTTTTGGAAAACAAATCCTAACTCTTGGCGGCGGAAAATAGCTAACTTCTCTCTACGAAATGTGTGCGGTTTTTTTCCGTTAATCACGACATCACCAGCAGTCGGAGAATCAATGGTAGAGATAACGTTTAAAAACGTAGATTTACCGCTACCAGATGGTCCCATGATCGCAACGAATTCACCTTTATCTACATGTAAATTTATATTTTTTAAAGCAGTATGAGGGACTTTTCCTTCATACACTTTTGAGACATTTTTTATGTGTAATACTTCTTCCATAATAATCACCTTTCTAATTTTAAAACTTAATGTGTTGTGATAATTTTTGCATATAGAAGGAACGAATTAAAAGGAAAAATAAAATTTCAACTGTTCCAAAAATCATCAGTACGACTGTAATCTCAGCGAAGAACGAGAGATGTAAAATTTCTTGTAGCATCTTTGTCGCAAACATCGTATGGATCGATGCCATAATGTATGGAACAAAGAATAAAATAGCAAGTTGAATTGTAGCAGATCGTTTCATTTCGGCTTCTGTTAAACCAATTTTTGTAATGGTTACATACTTTTCTTGCTCATTTGTTAAATCTGTATACATTCGGAAGTAAAGAACACTGCCAGCACCGATAAAGAAAATAACTCCTAGGAAAGTACCAATTAAGAAGAACGAAGCGACATTTAGTTTTGCTTTATATAGAGAATCACTCGCTTCACTTGCGTGGAAAGGAGGATGCTCTGCTTTGATCGCTTCACTTTCATTATAAATTTTTGTTGTAAATGCCGAACCGATGTTATGTGCTTTTTCCCAATCGTACACTTTAAAGCTATATACACTCATTTGTTTTGAAATGGTGGATAATGCTTCTACATTTTCATCAGATAGTATGAGCAATTGGTATATTAAGCGATTTGGGAATGGATTATAACTTTTATATTCTTTCACTTGTAGTTGTAAATTGTTTTGAGTAAGTGTAAGAGTATTTTTTTTGTCTTTATTATGAAGCGTTCCAATAACTTGATCATCTAAGTCTGTCATAAGAATATAAGATTCATTCTTATTTACCGTGAGCGTTTCCCAATTTAAAGCCTTAGCAAGTACATTATAGTCACTTTGTTTAATGGCGTAATAGAGCTGCGTGTTATCTTCAGATGAAGATACTTCATAGATATCTGTTTTAAATTTTGTATAAGTAAAGTGCTCTTCAATAAATTTTTGTTCTAACCAGTTTAAATGTTCATCCGCTAACGTATTTTCAGTATGAGATAAATAAGTAAACGGGAAAGGGTTTTTCCTAATTTCATCAAACTTTGTAAACTTCCCGAATCCATATAAGAAGGTAATCATTGTAAAAGCGAGAGTCGATAGCATTGCTACAATAAAGAGCATGTTAATGTTTGTCCGAATACGCGCTGCTAAATCAGAAATCCAAAGCATATTAATACGTTTCATATAAAATTTTCTTCGCGTCTTTAATATACGAATAAGTAAAAAACTAATTTGTGAAAAGAAAAAATATGTCCCAGCTGAAATAAGCGATGGAATGACAAATATACTAGAGACGGCATATAAAAGCCCAATGATGTCACCTAACGACATAAAATACAGTGGATTGGCTGCTAATACATATCCAGTTATTAAGCATGTCGCACCGAATAGAGAGATGAGCACGGATGCTTTTCTTTCTTTTTGCTGTTTCCCTTCTTTTAAAAGTCGTACCGCTTTTCTTGTACGAATGAGCATCGGTGTAAAAGACGATACGAGAATAAAGAGACCGAGAAAGATTACTATTGTTAAAATGATAGCACCTGTAGGCCAATATAAATATAGACCTGGTACATGCGTAATTTTTGCGGTAACTAATAAAAAGAACTGTGAAAAGACAAGTCCTAATTGAATACCAAAAAATATAGAAAGAATACCGATTAACATGTTTTCTAAAAAAATAAGTCGTTTTAGTTGTTTTTGAGATATACCAAGTACAGTTAAAATCCCGAACTGTTTTTTTCGTACTTTTAAGAAAGTACCGATCGAATATAGTAAAAAGAAAAATGAAAAGAACACAATGACAACTTCTGAAATTGTCATTAATATGCTCAAAGCATAATTAACGTCTGTCATATGCAATTTCGGATGAAATAAATAAACTGCAAATGAGAAAAAAATTGCGATAGAGAACGCACTGCTTACAAAATAGGCGAAATAAGCTCTGGCGTTCCTTGTGACGTTTTTAAATGCAAACTGCCAAAATGTCATTCACCTAGACCTCCTAGTAGGATGAAGACGAAAAGGATATAAGAGATACCCTTTTCCCCTATTAAATACATTCATAAAATTTAACCATTCGTATACTCTGATAACTTTTGCATGTAAAAAGAACGAATGAATAAGAAAAAGACGATTTCAACTACGCCAAAAATAATAAGAACAGCTGAAATTTCTTTGAATAGTGATAGATCAATTACATCTTGGAGCATTTTTGTTGCAAACATTGTATGAATGGATGCCATAACATATGGAACGAAAAATAAAATGCTAAGCTGAATAGTTGCAGATCGTTTCATCTCTTTATCTGTTACACCGATCTTAGAAATCGTTATATATTTCTCTTGTTCGTTCGTCAAATCTGTATACATTCTAAAATAAAGAACGCTACCAGCTCCAATGAAGAAAATAACTCCTAAAAATGTCCCGATTAGGAAGTATGTGGCACTACCAGATGTGATTCTGTATAATGAACCTGCTGATTCATAGGAGCGTATAAGAACCCCTTCATATTGAGATTCTTCTCGATCTTTTTGTATTTTTTGTATAAAATCATCAGCAATTTTATACGTCTTTTCCCAGTTTTGTACTTTATAATTGTACGCTGCTACATGCTTTGTTGTATGTGGTAAGTTGTTTACAACAGTGTCAGGTAAAATTAAAGTTTGATATGAAAAGTTAGATGGAATGGCCCCTGCTTGTTCATAGCCCTTTACTTGTAATTGCGTATTTGTGCTAGAAAGTGTAATAGACTTTCTATTGTAACTTGGTTCAAACTCGTTGAATAAGGTTACATAAGCGTTACCTGTTAAGACATATGCTTCATTATCGTTCATGAATAGTTGTTTCATTCGTAGGGAAGCTGCGAGTTTATTATAGTCACTTTGTTTTATTGCATATATGTCATTATAAGCTGTTATACCTTCATCTTCTTTCAATGGTGTTTCATATAAATCAGTCTTTATTTTTTTATAAGAGAAATTCTCTTTTTGTAATTGTTGTTCAAGCCAATTTAAATGATTGTCCACAAAAGGATTTGCGTCATAAGAAAAATAAGAGAATGGAAAAGGTGAACTTCGCGTAACCTCTAGCTTTGTAAACTTTCCGGCTCCATATAAGAAAGTAATCATTGTGAAAGCAATTGTAGATAGCATCGCTACAATAAACAGCATATTAATATTCGTTCGGATGCGGCTTGCTAAATCCGAAATCCACAGCATATTAATTCGTTTCATATAAAACTTTCTTCTTTTCTTTAAAATATAAATAAGTAAGAAACTAATTTGAGAAAAGAAAAAATATGTCCCAATTGTAACAAGTGATGGGATCACAAAAATACTTGAAACCATATATATAACGCCTACTTGCGGGTTTATTGAGAAGAAATATTTAGGATTTGCAGCTAAAATATAACCACCTAATAAACAACTCGCACCAAATAGAGAGATGAATATGGATGGTTTTCTTTCTTTTTGTTTCCCACTATTATTAGTTTTTAAAAGGTTTACCGCCCTTTTCGTACGAATTAGCATTGGTGTAAATGAAGATACGGCGATAAAGAGACTAAGAAATACAATTGTTGTTAAAATAAAAGCATTCGTTGGCCAATATAAATATAGTCCTGGTAGATGTGTAATTTTCGCTGTTACTAACAAGAAAAATTGCGAAAAGACAAGTCCAAACTGCATGCCGAAAAAGATAGATAAAATACCAATTAACATATTTTCAGTGAAAATGAGTCGATGTAATTGCTTTTTTGATATACCTAAAACGATTAACACACCAAATTGCTTTTTCCGAACTTTTAAAAACGATCCGATTGAATAAAGTAGAAAGAAGAACGAGAACAAGACAATGACAACTTCTGAAAAAATCATTAATCCTGAAATTTCAGAGAGCATACTAAAATTTTGTAGTTTAGGATGAAACAAATAAACAGCAAACGAAAAGAAAACAGCAATGGAAAAAGAACTGCTTACGAAATAAGCAAAGTAAGCTCTGGAATTACGTGTTACATTTTTAAAGGCAAACTGCCAAAATGTCATAATACGTACCTCCCGCTAGAAGGAAAATACGTAGTTTTATTGCAAAAAATGTATGAGAGTAAGTTCTCATACATTTTGCTAGCATATGTCACGATCATGCTTCGGTCACCTTCTCCGCATGTTCTGCTGGATTATTTGCAGCGTTGTGGAAGATGATTTTAATCGTCGTTCCTTTACCAACTTCAGAATCTAGTTTGACAGAGTGACCTAAATAATCACAAATTTTACTTACAATATAAAGTCCCATACCAGTAGATTCTCCGAATGTACGGCCATTTTTCCCAGTGTAAAACGGTTCGAATACTCTTCGAATATCTTCTTGCGGAATACCAACACCTTCATCACGAACTTCTAAAATAATATCTTTTCCGTTTCGGTAAGCGGATAAGAATACTTTCTTTCCACGCTCACCAGAATAACGAACAGCATTTGTCATTAACTGATAGATAATAAATTTTAGCCATTTCGCATCAGAAGCAACCTTTAAATCAGAATGAACTTCTAAAACAGGAAAAACTCCGTTTCGAATGAATAATTCTTTTAATCCATTAATATTTTTTGTTACCGTATCTTTTAATGAAATCGTCTCAACATGGAAGTCTTCATGGAAGTTATTTAACCTTGCCATGTATAGAGCCATATCAAGCCCTTGGTTTAGACGTTCTAATTCCTTTTTAAATTTCGGAATCAAATGTTCATCTTCCATTTCGAGCACCATAAGCTGCATAACAGAAACGGGTGTCTTCATTTGATGCACCCAGTGGTTAATGAATAATTGATGTTCTTGTTGTTTTACTTCGTACGATTGTAGTTCTTTTTGGAAGAGACGATACTGCGTGCGCACGAGTTCATTTACACCGTGAGGCATCGGAGCAGTTGCTCTTTCAATAAACGCATCTTCCATTTTTTCTGGTTGTTCACTTAATCTATGGTACATTCTACGATTGCGAACGTAACGGTAAGCGAGGAAACAAATAAATAAGTATAAGCTTAAAACGACGAAGTAAAATTTATTATTTTGAAATCCATCTACTGCATCATAAAGAACGAAGATGATACCGAAGTTTAATACGTACAGTAGAAAAAATGCAAAATGATCACGTAGAAATAGCTTCATGCTTATTCACTCCAAGTTGCGTTAAAACGATACCCAAGTCCGCGCACTGTTTCAATGGCATTTTCAATACCAAGCTCATTGAACTTTTTACGAAGACGCGTAATGTTTACGTTTAATGTGTTTTCTTCAACGAAGCTCTCGTCATCCCAAAGCGCAGCTAATAAATCTTCACGGCTCGCTGTACGAGGGAATTTAGATAATAACATTTCTGCTAAAATGGCTTCTTTCTTCGTTAAAAGAACTTGCTCAGATCCAAAATGAATTTCTGGACGTTCTGGGAATAGTTTTAAGCCTTCTACTTCAACGATACGTTCAGAAATATTTGGCGCATAATCACCGTAAATACGACGTAATTGACCTTTAATTTTTGCCATTACAACGTCATAGTGGAACGGTTTTGTAATATAATCATCCGCACCGCTTTCAATCGCCATAATTTGTTCCATCTCACCAGCACGAGCTGAAATGAAAATAATAGGACAAGTAGATTCATGACGGATTTGGCGGCACCAGTAGAACCCATCGAATTTTGGTAAGTTTACATCAAGTAAAACAAGATGTGGTTTCACAGCGTTAAACGATTCCATAATATCATCGAAATTCTCTGCAACAACAGCTTCATAGCCGTATTTTTGAATGTGGGATTGTAGCAATGATGAAATATTTGGATCGTCTTCAACGATTAAAATTTTATACATATGTATATTCCTCCTAAATAAACAATTGTAGCTATAGTGTATCATGTGTTTCAAGTCTTTTCATTATGTTGAAAGATATGCTAGTAAACAGTATAGGTCAAAAGCGGAGAAAGTAAAAAGGGCTTTGTATATAATTGACAATTAACTGAAATCATTTTAACATTTAGATAAATATCTAAATGTCTAATTAGTGAAAGGAAGAAAGACATTGAATCAAGCATTCAAAGCGTTAGCAGATCCAACAAGGCGGAAAATTTTAGACTTATTAAAAGAAGGCGATTTAACCGCTGGCGAGATTGCTGAACATTTCAATATGACAAAACCAAGTATTTCACACCACTTAAACGCACTTAAAAATGCTGAACTTATTCAAGATGAAAAGAAAGGGCAATTCGTTGTGTACTCTTTAAATACAACTGTATTTCAAGATTTGTTAACTTGGGTATTTACGTTTACGAATAAGGGGGAGGAGAGCAAATGAAAAAGCATCTTGTCGCAATTATATTGATTCTTATAACTGGTTTAGCTTGGGCATATGCATGGCCGAATTTGCCTGACACAATGGCAGTTCATTGGGGAATGGAAGGTGTAAATGGTTATGCTTCCAAATTTAATGCAATGTTGTTGTTACTTGGGATTATGATTTTTACTTACGTTTTATTAACAATTACTCCAAAGATTGATCCTAAGAAAAAGAATTATGATAAGTTTTCTAAAGGTTATATGATAATAAACTATAGCGTAGTAGTATTATTATTTTTAGTTAATATGCTTGTAATTGGAGTGGGGTTAGGCTATGACATTCCAATGAATAGTACACCGCTTATTCTTGTTGGTCTTTTATTTATAGTCATCGGAAACTATTTACCACAATGTAAACCAAATTACTTTGTAGGTATAAAAACACCGTGGACGTTAAGCAACGAAGAAGTATGGAGAAAAACGCACCGTTTTAGCGGAAAGGTGTTTGTTGTATTAGGGATTATTATGATTTTAAGTGTTTTTGTACCAGTAACGTGGAAATCTTTCATAATGGTTGGAATTATTATTGGTGCAGTAGGATTAACGATGGGATATTCCTATGTCGCTTATAAAAAAGAACTAAAAATGTAAAACAAAGCTGCTTTTCCTTTTTAGGAAGAGCAGCTTTGTTTTTTTATTTCCTCAAAACTGGTATCCAAATTTCACTTTTAAAGTTTGGTGATGTTACGTCTTTTTGTTCATTCCACAATATTTCTGGTCCTTCTGCTAGTTCATAGTTCGAAGAAGGGAACCATTCAGAATAAATACGCCCCCATACATTTTGTAATGCATCAGGAAATGGACCGATAGCTTCAAATATAGCCCACGTTGAAGCTGCGACTTCAAGTTGTGCGAATTGCTCTGGGCAATCTTCCTTACTAGCTACTCCAATGTAGTGATCGAGTTCTCCCTTTTCTTCCATTCTTCCTTCAGAAAAGTTAGTAGAAGCACTAATGATCCCACTCGGTTCTACATTTGAAAGTGACTTTAACGTTTGAATGGAATCTTGATTTAAACTTTTCCACATAGAAGCGATTTCTTCATTTACACCGTTAAATACAATCGGTACTCGTTTTGTAATACCTATAATTCGAAATGGTTCTTTTTCTTCAATTCGATAGTTCATTTCGTTTCCCCCTTGAATAGATAATTGGAAGGTCATTGGTGAATAGGCTTTTAAGGAATGACTACTATTTCGGGCCTCTGAAGGTGTTATGCCGTGCAAGTGTTGAAAGGCACGAGAGAATGAATCTGGTGAGTTGTAGCCGTATTTGATAGCGACATCAATGACTTTTGCATCGCCATTTTTTAGTTCAAAAGCAGCGAGAGTAAGACGTCTACAACGAATATATTCTGATAGTGATATGCCAGCTAGGAAAGAAAACATTCTTTTGAAATGATATTCCGAGCAGTAAGCTAGCTTCGCAACTTCTTTAAAATTAATTTCATTTGTTAGGTTGTTTTCAATATAGTGCATTGCAGCATTCATATTTTTCAGTGAATCCATATGATGACCTCCTCTGTACATAGAATAGCAGGAACGAAATAGCTCCATCCGACATTTCGTGCACAACTTTGTAGGGTACATTTTGTACCTTACAAAATTGTAATGTTCCTGTAAGGAGAATGAATGGATGGCATGATATCCCAATGTTATAGTAACAAAGTACTTTGATTCATTACGTTAACTTTTTGATGTCTTTACTTATGTGCCTTACATAACTGTCATGTTTGTGTAAGAAACATCGATAGTGGCAAGAGTAGAGAGTGTATATAGTTGAAGATAGAGAATAGAAGAAATGAGGGATGTCGAGATGAAAACAGTGTTAGAAGCAAAAAATATTGAAAAAGTATATGACACGGGTGGTAATAAATTTGCAGCGTTAAAAGGTATTAACTTACAAGTAAAAGAAGGTGAGTTCGTTGGAATTATGGGACCTTCTGGTTCTGGTAAGACGACTTTACTAAACGTTCTTTCTACAATTGATAATGCGACGAACGGTGAAATTTTAATTGATGGAAAAGATATCGTGAAAATGAATGATGATAAGTTAGCGTTATTCCGCCGCGATCATTTAGGTTTCATTTTCCAAGATTATAACTTATTAGATACGTTAACTGTAAAAGAGAACATTGCGTTACCTCTTGCGTTATCAAAGGTGAAAGCGAGTGAGATTGATCGCCGCGTTCTTGAAATCTCAAAGAAATTCGGTATTGATCATATTTTAAGTCAGTTCCCATATCAAGTATCTGGTGGACAGAAGCAAAGATGTGCGGCATCACGTGCAATCGTTACAAATCCAAGTATGATTTTCGGGGACGAGCCAACGGGAGCACTTGATTCTAAATCAGCAACAGATTTACTTGAAAGTATGAAGTCGTTAAATGAATATGATAACTCTACAATTTTAATGGTAACGCACGATGCGTTTGCGGCAAGTTACTGTAAACGAGTTATTTTCATTAAAGATGGTGAGTTATATAAAGAATTGCACCGCGGCGAGTTAACGCGTAAGCAGTTCTTCCAACAAGTCGTTGATGTAATGTCTTCTATTTCTGGAGGTATGGCTGATGACCTTATCTAGCATTGCCCTCCGCAACATACAGCGGAATTTTAAAGACTACTTTGTATATTTTGCATCTATGATCTTTAGTATCGTTATTTATTTTACATTTAAAGCACTGCAGTACAATTCCCAAATGGAAAAAGCAGCGGAAGCTTCTAAAAAAATTAGCGGAGCATTCCAAGTTTCAAGTGTGATGCTTATCATTTTCGTAGCAGTGTTCATTATATATTCGAACGGATTCTTTACACGTAAACGTAAAAAAGAAGTTGGATTATATTCCTTATTAGGTATTCGAAAAAGACAGATTGGTAAAATGCTGTTTTATGAAAATATGTTAATGGGATTAATGTCATTAGTAATCGGGATTGCGATCGGTAGTGTCCTTTCAAAGTTATTCCTTGAGTTATTAGTAAATATGATGGGATTAAATTTAAACGTTCATTTTGAAGTACCGATGGCTGCCATTGTTGATACAGCACTTATTTTCTTTGTGATTATTTTGTATACATCACTTCAAGGATATCATTTAATTTATCGCTTTAAGTTAATTGAACTTTTCCGTGCAGAACGTGAAGGAGAAGCAATGCCAAAAGGATCTGTCATTATGGCATTAATTTCAGTTGTCTTAATCGGTTCAGGTTATTTCTTAGCATTAATGTTCATGAAGGCAGTTAAATATGCAGACTTTATGGCAGTTGCACTTTATATTTTACTGGCAACGGTATTAGGTACGTACTTACTATTTATGTTCTTTACAGTATTCGTATTGAAACGTGCAAGAACGAATAAATCATCGTTTTATAACGGTATGAATATGGTAACGACGTCACAGCTACTATATCGTATTAAAGGAAATGCAAAGTCACTTGCGACAATTTCTATTTTAAGCGCGGTAACATTAACAGCGGTTGGTACGTCAGTTACGATGTATTACAACACATTTACGCAATCAAAAGCAGTTGCACCATATAGCTATTCTTATGAGAAAAAAGATGCAGAGCTTGATAAGAAAGTAAATGCGATTTTTGCAGAAGAGAAGAAAAACCATCCGATCAAAGATCAATTTGAAATTGAGACAGTTCCTGTAAAAGGGAAGTTTGAAGGAGACAAAGTGGACTTCATTCTGAATATGAATTACACAATTTCAGAGAAATATCAGTTAATGTCTCAGTCGGAATTTAATAAACTTGCTAAGAAAATCGACGCAGAAACAGTGAATGTAGCTGTTGGTGAAGCAATTATATATGATAGTTCGTATATGGAAGGGCATGAGTTTAGTCCACAATATAAAGGAAACAAAGCAGTATTCCAAATTGGAAACGAAACGAAGCAATTAAAAATCCAAGGTGCAAATGACGTTGCGATTACAAATTTAGGTGAATTAGTTGTTGTCGTTTCAGATGAAATGTATGAACAAGCGAAGCAAGCATTTGGAACACGCGTTGTAAAAAATATTGATGTAAAAGACGAGAAAGATAGTAAAGTGTTAACAGAAAAATTAACAAAAGTGATGCCAGCTGGTGAATCAGAAATGGTGCCATCATTTAGAGATTTCTACACTGGTTTCCATATGGGGCTTGAAGGAACAGGATTAATGATGTTTATTGGAATGTTCTTAGGTCTTGTATTCTTACTAGCAACAGGTTCTATCATTTACTTTAAACAATTAACAGAAGCAAATGCTGATCGTGAGCGTTATGTTGTACTTCACAAAATAGGGGTCACAAAACAAGAAATGAAAAAAGCTATCGCAAAACAAGTAAGCTTTATCTTTGCCATTCCGTTAGTAATCGGAATCCTGCACAGCTTGTTTGCATTAAAAGGTTTAGGGAACATACTACCATTTGAAATTATGATTCCGCTTCTAATTAGTATCGGAGTCTATGGTGTCATTTATATTGGGTATTACTTCATAACAGTTCGTTCTTATTATAAGATTGTAAGTGCGAAATAATAAGTGAAGCTGCGAGAAAATAAAAAAGCCATTCACCTCATTTTTTATGAGGTGAATGGCTTTTTTTACGACCTAATTATAATGAAGAGATAATTAATGCGCATCGATTATGTCGATGAAACTAAAAGTATGTTTTCGGTCAAAGGAATCTATGCAAATTAAAGAACGTTTCAAAGGATTTAATTCAATTACAGTCATATAGCTTGTAGGGAAATAACCATCTTTATAACAAATGATCAATATTTCTTTTTCTGAAATGAATGAGCGTAATAAAGTATCTTCAATTCTTTCTCTATCATCATATGGTGATACTCTTCGCGATTCTTTCATGTCAGCATATTGTTTAGACGTAATAGTCAATTGAAACGATTTTGGTATATTTGTACTACTCATGCTTTCTATTCTCCTAACAATATATTTTCTATATAGGAAGGGTAATCACTATGGAAGTAGCTACTACTGATCATTCAGAAGTACCTTGTGTTAGTTTTATTATGTCTGATTGGGAGTCGAATTTGCTTAGCACTAAAAAATTATCAAATTCATTCACTTATTTATAGTAATTATTTGTCATTTTTGTACTTTTTTGAATGGGATTAAAACTTTATTACGGTGAATTTGGATGAAGAAGAATAAATGAATGAAGGTGAGTTAGTATGATAACTATCTCACCTTCTATTAGGAAAGCATTTTTATACCGCTTAATATCCTAACCTCAAAATTCAGCGAAAGCAAAGTAGTTAGGTAGAGGGAGGATTAATAGTCAGTGAGGGATGAGCAAAACTCCCACTGATTAAAGTTTTATTTTATATTACAGTATGATTTTCACGATATTGTCTAGGAGTCATACTAGTAATTTTTTTGAAGACTCTTGTGAAATAACTTTGATCATTAAAATTAAGCCAGGCACAAATATCTGATAAAGGATAGGTCGTTAATGTTAATAACTTTTTTGCTTCTTCTACTCGTTCTCTCTGAATGTATTCACTTAAAGGGATTCCCACTTCTTTTTTAAATAGCTTTGATAAATAAGTAGGGGAAATATGTAAAAGGTTAGCAAGATCATTGAGAGTTATTTCATCGTAAATATGTTTGTGAATATGATTTAGGCATGTAGTAATGGAATTAGAATATGCTTGATTATTATATTCCTTCACACGTTCTGCGAAAGTACATAATGCATCTTCAATTAATCTGTTTACGGAATACATGTTATCTAGTTTTTCGATGGTTTGGATATATAAAGTACCGAGTGAAAAAGCAACATGTGATGGAAGATTACCATCTATCGCATATCGAATAGCTAGCGTAATGGCGATAATGCCATTATTTTTTTGGTTTCTCAGTTGATCTCCTTTGGATGAAATTGCTGAATCTTCTTGCGGGAAGGAATATGCATATTGTATAACTTTTTCTTTATTGCCTTCTTTAATTGCAGAAAAAAATTTACGTTCCAATGATATGTCATAATTTTGCGGATCGTGCCGAAGACGTTTTGAAATGTATAGATCAGGATTTACGATTTTATAAGAAACGTCTTCGAGCAATTTATTTTTTTTCCAAACAATATCGCGATCTAATTTTTCATTAAAAATGACGTAATGTAACCAAATACTTATATCAATTAGTGTGCTTTTTTTAATCTCAGGTAGAAATTGATAGTAGTCTACTCCTTGTTGCATGTTATTCGTACAGTTAAAATATTTCATAAGTTTAATCGCCATTTCATCTGATACTTTTGGATAAGTAGTAGGGCCGATTATAATTGTGCCTTTTATATGTTCATGTTTTGTTATATGAATGCTAATGAAATTCTCAAGATATTTATTCCCTTTGAAAATTGGAAAATTACAAGGAGCATTTTCTTGATAAATTTCATTCAGATGTTCGTCTTTAGAAGAATAAAAAGGACTACCAATCGTATGAGAAGTAGATTCATACACTATTTTTCTATCAGTAGATAAAAATTGGACGGGTACATGAAAAGTACTATGCACGAGATCGCATAAGTGCTGTATGTCGATGGAATTATTCATTATTTTCTCCTTTTAAATAGTTTTGAAATATCACATAGTAATTAGATCTACATTCGTTTCTATAAAGTATAAATTTCTTATTATTTGAATTTTATTGTTATACGAAAAGGATTACATATATTGGATAATAATGAAAGGTGATTTACAGATAAAATTCCTCAGATGTTGTATGAAAATAGACGTAGTGATGGTACTTTCCATAAAATTTCTTTTTATATCCATTATACCAAATTAATAAATATAAAAGAGATATTTATATAGAATACGGAATGTTCTATACATAAGAACGAATGGTACATTCTTCATAAAATCTTAAGAAATCTCCTCAATTTTTGTTAAGAAACGATAGTTATACTTAGAAACAAGTTAAAAACTATTGAACGAATGGGGAGATGGTTACATGCAACTCATAACATTCTTACACGAATTTATTAAACATCCGAAACATACTGGTGCGATTGCACCAAGTTCAAAAATATTAGCAAAAAAAATGGTAGATGTAATTGATTTTCATAGAGCGAAATGCATCGTAGAGTTAGGGCCTGGTACAGGAGTCTTTACGAAAGAAATTATGAAGAGAAAGAAGAAGGAAACAATATTTCTTCTTATTGAAATTAATGAAGTGTTTTGCAAAGAGTTAACAAGAAAGTTTAAAGATGAACAGAACGTCATTGTTGTACACGGTTCAGCTGAAAATATAAAGAAGTATATGGAAGAGTTCAATATAGAATGCGTGGATTACGTCTTATCGGGATTACCTTTTACATCTTTACCAGAAGAAGTTTCAAAGCGTATTTTAAACAATGTAATGGAAGCGATACATGAGAATGGTGAATTTATTACATTTCAATATTCACTGGTGAAAAAAGGATTTATACAGCACTTCTTTCCTGAAATTACGCTAGAGAAAGTGTGGCTCAATTTCCCACCAGCGTACGTCTTTAGCTGTAAAAAAGAGCTAAGGAGAGCGTATGCATAATGGAATTACATGAATTATTATCTTATATTGAACAATACGGTTATTGGGCTTTGTTTTTCTGTTTATGGTTAGGGATTATCGGTATGCCAATTCCAGATGAAATGATCGTAATGAGCGGTGGTCTTGTCTCTTCACTAGGAATATTAAGTGTCATTCCTGCGTTTTTATTAACATATTTAGGTGTTGTATCAGGGCTATCTTTAGGTTATATATTAGGGAAAATATTTGGTACGAAAGTACTCGATAAACTAATGAAAAAGAAAAAGGCGAAATATCTTTTGAAATCTCAACAAATGGTAGAGAAGTATGGTCACTATGCGTTAGTCACAAGTTACTTCATACCGGTTGTAAGACATATGGTACCGTATTTAGTTGGAATGAATAATATGTCATTTCGGATATATGCTTTGTATTCCTATGCGACAGGATTTGTTTGGACACTTATTTATTTCGTGCTCGGTTCTTTATTTGGACAACATATTGAAAGAATTGTAGCAGTTGCGATAGAGTATGGCGTGTATTTTGGCGGGATTGTCGTTTTGATTGGCAGTTTGTTTTATGTAAAAAGAAGTGCGGTAGTTAGTAAGTAGAGGAGGCTGTTCCAAAATGCATTTTGGACAGCCTCTTCTATTGTTTCTACGGTCAGTCGATATAATTTCATATATCTTGATGGCACATTACTAAACATTAAGAAAAAGTTAAGAAACCATACGAGTATTTATTAAGAAATGCTCTCTATACTTAGAAAAGTCTTATCGAAAAATATAATGAAAGGCGGAATATAGATGAAAAGATTTATTTTTGGAGCAATGCTTGTTATTGTGGCAGGAGCGGCATATTTATTAAGTGGTAGTAAGCTATTAGATCAGATGAACCCATTTCTTGATTTAGAGAACCATTACGCAATTGTTGATAATGATGGAAAAGAATTAGGTGGAAATAAAGGCCGTGAGTATACAGTGAAAGCTTATGATGAGAAAGGTGAGGCAAAAGAAGTTAGGATTAGTGAGGTTGATGAGTTACCGAAAGGTTCGTATTGGCATGTAATTACAAGAGGGAAGTTTTTACATGATAAAGTGCAAGTAACGATAGATAAAATTCCTGGCGGTGCGAAGGAAAAGTTAGGATTATGAGTATAAAACCGATTCTTAATTTAGAGAATCGGTTTTATTTTATGGTAAAATTTAGGGATGGAGGGGATGAGAGTTATGCTACTCATTGTTAGCCTTATTTTAATTGGAATCATGTGTAGTATGAGGGTAGTATCTTTACATATGATAGAACGACAAAAGATAGAAGAGCGATACGTATATTGTCCAAAATGTGATGCGAAAATTAGAAAAGGGAATTCTGCTCCTTTTTGTTCGAAATGTAATGTAATCTTTTAAAGAAGGTCAAAAGGCAACAACGAACATATATCAGTTCGTTGTTGCCTTTTTTAATGAAGAATCATAACAACTTTCTATGTTTCACTCATAATTTCTACAGTTATCTCCGCAAGAATAGTGGATTTTTTAAATAAAATCATTTTATTTTGGAGCTACATACGTTGAAACATAAAATTGTTACTTATTAGTATCTATAACACTTTAAAGTGCGTACTTTTTATTGTGTTGTAGATGAGACATAATTACATACGTGAGAGGGAAATGAGTAGTGTAGAACTCAAAAGCATCTATGTTATTTTTCATAACTATCGTGCTTTGATCGGTCATCTCTTTTCACATTATTTACATCAATTAATCATTTTTATATAAATTTTAGGAGGGGATTTTACATGAAAGATTTATTAAAAGGTACACTTGGTTTTGGTACGGCACCACTAGGTAATATGTACCGTAATATTCCGGAAGAAGAAGCAATCGCAACAGTGGATGCTGCTTGGGAGAATGGTGTTCGTTACTTTGATACGGCTCCACTTTATGGATCTGGTTTAGCAGAGATTCGTCTTGGTGAAGCATTATCGAAAAGAAATCGTGATGAGTACTTCTTAAGTACAAAAGTAGGTCGAATTATTTCAGATGAACTGGAAGATCCATCTACACGTGATTTAGGTGAAAAAGGCGGACTTTTCGAATTTGGTCGTAAAAATAAAATCATCAACGACTACAGTGCAGATGCAACTTTTCGTTCTATTGAAGATAGTTTAAAACGCTTAAAAACAGATCGTCTAGATTTTGTTTACATTCATGACGTAGCACAAGATTTTTATGGAGATGAGTGGATTTCACAATTTGAAATTGCTCGAACAGGAGCATTCCGTGCACTTACTCAATTACGTGATGAAGATGTAATTAAAGGCTGGGGCCTTGGAGTAAATAAAGTAGAATCAATTGAACTTATGCTGGATTTAGAAGAAGCAAAACCAAATGTTTCTTTATTAGCTGGTCGCTATTCATTATTAGACCACGAGCGTGCGTTAGAACGCGTAATGCCTGCGGCTGTAAAAAACAATATGGACATTGTTGTTGGTGGACCATATAGCTCAGGTGTTCTTGCGGGAGGAGCTCACTTCGAATACCAAAAAGCATCACCAGAAATCATTGCAAAAGTGAATAAAATGAAAAACCTTGCAGATCGTCATGGAATTAGCATTAAAGCTGCTGCTTTACAATTTGCATTGGCTAATCCAGCGGTTGCTGCTGTTATTCCAGGTGCAAGTAAACCGGAACGAATTGCAGAAGACCAAGCTGCATTGAAAACAGTAATTCCGGCAACATTCTGGGAAGAAATGCGTGAACAAAAACTAGTTGCAGAGAATGCACCACTACCAATTAACGTTAAATAAAAAGGAGAGTAATGAAAATGGCAAATACTATTACATCTATTGAAATTCCAGCTTCACCTGACCAAGTATGGCAATTAATTGGAGGTTTTGATGCACTTCCAGATTGGTTACCGTATATCCCTAGCAGTAAAGTAACGGAAGGCGGACGTGTACGTCATTTAGCTAATCCTGATGGCGATGCGATTGTAGAGCGTTTAGAAGCATTTAATGAGAAAGAGCGCTACTACACATATTCAATTATGCAAGCACCGTTCCCTGTGACGAATTATTTATCTACAATTCGTGTTAAAGAAGGTAAAGATGCTAACACATCATTAGTTGAATGGTCTGGTAGCTTCACACCTGTAGAGGTTACTGATGAAGAGGCAATTAATCTATTCCATGGAATTTATAAAGATGGTTTAGAGGCGTTACAACAAGCATATTTAGCTTAATCCATTTATTAAACATAAGAAAGTCTGCAGTGTAACAACTGCAGGCTTTTTTATAATTATTGAACTTCTTTTTAAGAAAATTTATTTATACTGAATTATGCTCTCTTTCGCCTTTTTATCATTATTTCTTTCCTAAAATTTGTTCAACGTCATGCACACTCAATTTACTTGTCTTACCAATCGTTTCAAGTGGTATACCAAGATCATACATACTTTTAATCATTTGAATTTTTCCCTGTTGAACTCCTTCTTTTCGCCCTTGTTTAATGCCTTTTTCAAGCCCTTTTTCAAGTCCCTTTTTTATCCCTTGTTCCATTCCTCTTTTTATTCCTTCTGTCTCTGCGTGGGCAAATTTTGCGGCTTCATCCATTAAAACTTTCTCCCTTGCGTCATAGGCTTGTCGGAAAGAAGAATCTTGACTCATACGTTCCCATTTATTTATCGCTTTTTGTAAAATAGGGTCTCGGTTCATAGCAATATCCTCCAATAGTTTAGTTAAGTGCTCATCCTCATTTGCTGAAAGCAATAAAAGCCAACGAACAAATGGATCTTTCCACGGATTTACTTTTTCTTCATGCCATTGTTCTGTTAACTTTGGAATTTCTATAATGTGGATTTCTATGTCGTCACTCAGGAGTTTCTGTTGTTGTGTATTCCATAATGTGCCCGTTGTATGAAATTCTTTGTGATCTAAAAACATTATAAAGTTCAATAAATTAATGGTGATAGTTTTACGAAGTGCACTGTATGGCATGCCTTTTTGTAACTGAGATGTGTATAATTTTCCCCAATAATATAAACTGCGTTTCATCATATCGTGATTATTATTAAGCTGTATTTCTACATTTACTTTTGTCCCTGTGTCTAATGTGGCTGAAATGTCTAGAATTGATAATTTATCATTTGCGTGTTCTCGGTGTAAATGTGGATCTTCTAATTGTAGGGAAGCAATGGGCGACTCTAAAGATTTTTGTAACATAGCATTTAAAAATGCAATTAGAATATCTTCACTATCATTCGTACCAAACAATTGTTTAAATGCAAAATCAATGCGTAAATTCACTAACTGTTGGTTGAACAAAGTTTGTCCTCTCCCTTATATGAAGGTGCTTCTTTCCTTCATTGTATATAAAAAGAACTAGAGTATGCAAACTAGCAATTCTACTATCTTTAGCAATAGTATTGGAAGATGAATGTCAAGTATATCTATGTTATACTCTAGTGAAATTGAAAAGTTTATATAGAGGTGAAGATGATACATATGCAAAAAGATATTTTGAAACTATTAGATAAAAAGCAAAGTAACTATGAATTTCCTGCCTTTGATAATGAAGATATGGATATTTCACAAGTGAAATATTCTCTTTTCTTTAAAGATAATAAAGATTGGTTAATGGTGTTTCAGGTTGTCGGTGTAGGATCATTAGGCATATGTAATGATATTCAAATATATGGTGATGGGGTGGATCATTTAATTGGTGATGATGGCATTTTGCAATTAAATGATGGTGATGATGAATTATTTGATGATGAAGGTGAATTTATACCGGATATTCATAAAGGCATTGTGAAAATTCGGGATCATCATTTTGAATATGAATTTACAGAAGAAGATTATGTGAATCATGGAATAGAAGTACAAACGACAGAGTCTTATCCAACATATTTCATGCGTATGCTTGCTACTTATGAAGAAGCTCGAAAATTAGTATGGTGGGATAAAGAAGAAATTTTAGAAGAGTGCGGTTTAGAAGGTGATTGGGAAATAGCGTATGAAACGGAAGAGTGGAAACACGTTGAAGAAGAGAAAGTAAGTGAAAATGAATTTTTCCAATCAGTAGCTGCTGCAATAGAGAAGAAAGATCCAAGTGTTATTGTGAATAAGGATTGTAATACGCATTGGAAAAATTGGGTGGAGTTTGATTATGAAAACTCATATTAAAAATGAAAGCGTAGATTAAAATACCTTTCTAATAAAAAAGACGAGCTAACATGTTAAAACTTTAGCTCGTCTTTTTGTATTACACAACCGCAGGATTATAAACCATCGTAAAGTGTCCTTGTAATAATTCAATATGACAAGGCGTATGCAGCGAACTTTCTCCATCTGTATCTACTTCTTTTTCTTCTTCTGTTTCAATATGAATGGATTTCGCTTTTACGTGGAAGATGTCATTTTCATTTGAGTCTTCAAATAGTTTCTTTCCGATATAATCTTTAAATGCTTGAATGCCTGTTGATTTGACTACGAAAATATCAAGTGTTCCGTCGTCACATTTTACGTTCGGAATAAAGGATGGGATACCGCCAAGATATTCACCGTTTCCAACCATAACTAGGACAGCTTCGTCTTCATATACTTGTCCATCGTAAGTGATTTTTACTGGGAATGTTTCAGCATTTTTGACAGTTCGAATTGTGCTTAAGTAGTAGCCGATTTTTCCAAGCTTTGCTTTTTCTTCTGCATCAATATTGTTTGATACTTCAGATACGAGTCCAATGCCCCAGAAGTTTAAGAAATGTTGTCCGTTTGCTTTTGCAACGTCAACTGGTTTTACGTGTTCTTTTGTAATAAGCTTTGCTGCTTCTGCAATGTTTTGCGGAACGCCTAGCGTGCGAGAGAAGTCGTTGCAAGTTCCACCTGGAATGATTGCAAGTGTAGGTCTAGTTTCAAGAGGTGCTAATCCATTTGTGCATTCAAATACAGTGCCGTCACCACCAAAGACGATAATTAAATCTACTTTACTAGCAAACTCTTGGCAATATTTTGTTGCATCACCTTGCTTTTTCGTATGAAGGATATGTAAGTCAGGAAAAGCTGCGGCAAGAGGTGGTACGATTTTCGTTAAATTTGTATGTAAGTCGCCTTGTCCAGCTTTTGGATTTACGATGAGGAGTACTTTTTCAAATTTTGTCTTTGTCATATTTCATCTCTCCCGGTTTTTTTGTAATGGAAAGAAAGGAGCTGTTCCCATGTATTTCAGAACAGCTTCTTCCTATTAATAGGTACTAAGATTGTCAGTTATTATCGGTAAGTTGATATGCTTAAAAAATCGCCGATATAATTTGAGTTACAGTCGATATATTTGAAAAATCGCCGATATAAATTTCATGTACTATCGATTTTTTAAGTTATACGATTATTCCGTTACAACCGAAGCAATAAATGGTAAGTTACGATATTTTTCTGCACAGTCGATGCCGTAGCCAACGATAAATTCGTCTGGAATTTGGAAGCCGACATATTCAGCTTTTAAGTCCACTTTGCGGCGCTCAGGTTTATCAAGTAGCGTACAGAATTTGAGTGCCTTTGGTTTATGCATAAAGAAGTGATCTTTTAAGAAGTGAAGTGTTAAACCAGAATCGATAATGTCTTCTACGACAATTACGTTTTTTCCAGTAATGTTTACATCGATATCTTTTAATAGTTTTACTTTGCCAGTTGTTTCTGTTTGATTTCCGTAGCTAGATGCAGAAATAAAGTCGATTGTTACATCGTTTTTAATGTGACGAATTAAATCAGCAGCGAATACGAAAGATCCTTTTAATACAGCGATTACTACGATTTCTTCTCCTTCAAAATCACGTTCGATTTGAAGTGCTAGTTCTTTTACTTTTTCTTGTAATTGTTCTTCAGAAATTAAAGTGTCTTTTATTTCAATATTCATTGGAGTCCTCCTACAGTGTAAAACTTGCGAACATTTCGACTGTAAAGGATAGAAAGAAAAAAGTCAAAGAAGATATAAGTTTGTTACAAAAATCTCCACAAAATAGTCAGATGATATGATATACTGATTATATTAAGAAAACGCTTCCATAAAGGGTGATTATGATGAAAAAGAAAGAGTATACAAGTGCAACATTTATAAAAGCATTGCTATTAACAATTGTTCTTGGCCTGTTAGCATACATAATTGATATACCAGCGATTCGGATTTCACTAATTGGAATGACTTTAGTATTAGGCGCAATTTCCCACGGTATGATGTCACAGCTGCAAGAAGCTGGGGTCGATCGTATGAAAGATCATATAGATGAAAAATGAGAAACCTTCACGTATAGAGAGTGAAGGTTTTTTGTTTCTTACAAAAATGTAAGGTAGTTGTAAGGCAAATCGATAGTTGCATAGTAGTGTTTTGGATAAACTATGGGTGTAAGGTAAAAGGCAAGCATATTTTAGGTAAATTAAGTTTTAGGCACTCTATATGTGAAAAAGGAGTAGGAGGGCATGGAGAAACGTTGGACGACCTTTTCTTTTTTAGCAACTAGCAACACCGTAATGCTAGCTGGCGAAATGGATTTTTTGCACTTGTTTGATCGAGAAGACGATCATTCTTCTTCTAATTTTACAATGAAATGGAATAAATGGAGCGAAAGTTGTAGGTTTGAAGAAGAGACCCCTAACGAAGAGCAAAAGATTATTTTGACAAACCCTATTAAAGCGTGGGTTGTTCAACGTCGTAAGTGTAACGTCAAAAATCACTTAAAGAAAACTGAGCCGAGACAATTAGTTATCGCTCCGGCCCATTCTACTTCTAAATCACGCGAAAGTAACATGTAAATAATTGAGACACACACCCGAAAAAACATCGTATATATTGCGATGTTTTTTTATTTTTCTACAATGAAATCTTTAAATGAAATATATTTCATCTGCATTTTATATTTATATCTCTTGTTTATTCTAGTGATACATCCGATGCGAAGTGATGTAAAACGTATAAAAGGAGAGAAATGAAATGAAAAAGAAGCTATTACCAATCTGTGCAATGGCACTTTTAACAGTAGGATATTCTTCAGTAGCAAGCGCGGATACTGGAACAGTAACGAAGGAGGGAGAGGCGCAATTGCAGCAAGATAAGGCTAAAAAAGAAGAAGCAATTAAGGAACAGCAAAAAAGTGAAGTAGAGAAAAAGCAAGCGGCGCAAGTACAAGAAAAAAATGATATGGCTAAAAAAGAGGAAGCAATAAAAGCTGAGAAAAAAAGTGAAGAAGAGAAAAAGAGGATAGCGCAAGAACAGTTAAAAAGTGATATGGCAAAAAAAGAAGCCGCAATTAAGGAACAGCAAAAAAAAGATGTAGCAAAGCCAGTTGTACAAGGTGAAAAATTACCAAACACAGCCTCTAATAATGTAGCAATGATGGCACTAAGCGCATGCCTTGTAGGGATAGGGACATTATTTGGTTTGAATCGTCGCAATAAAGTTAAGGCGTAAATAAAATATTGTCCTATAAAGAATGGAATAATTTCATATATTAAAAATGGTAGGTTATTCCTACCATTTTTGGCATGGAGGGATGAAACATGAAGGTACTCAATTATATCGGTATCATATTAATGGCTATCGGACTATTTATGGGTTCCTATTACGTTATGGAATGGTATAAAGGAAAAAGCTCTGCACAGCAACTAACAGAAGAAGAAATAAAGAGCCTTCACAATATACAACATAATCAACTTTCTCATGAAGCACCTGTAACTTCTCAAGTGCCTTCTTCTCAAACAGAACATAAAGAAGGAGAAAAGGTAGCGATGTTAAACATACCGAAAATAAAGAAGAAGTTTTCTATATATTGGGGAGCGAGTGATGCAACGTTGAAGAAAGGGGTCGGAATGTTTGTTAGTGATGTAACAACAACGCCATCTGGAGGGGGACATACTGTACTGAGTGGACATCGAGATACTGTATTTACAGATTTAGGAGAGTTAAAAGAAAAAGACACTCTTATTTTAGAGTATGATAATAAAACTTACACATATGAAATTAAAAAAATATGGATTACTCATGCGGATGATCGTACTGTTATTATAAAAAAAGAAGAACCGATATTAACACTGACGACTTGCTATCCATTTAATTATATAGGGGATGCGCCAGATAGATATATTATCGAGGCGAAGTTAACTGCTAGTTATTCAAAATGAAATTATAGTTTCTGAAAGCAGGAGGGGATATATAAGTTATGGCAAAAAATATTTTAATTGTAGAAGATGAAGATATATTACGTGAAATATTAAAAGATTATTTTTTAAGTGAGCAATATGTAGTGTTTGAAGCAAGAGATGGGAAAGAAGCTTTAGTTGTATTTGAGGAAGAAGAGGTTGATTTAGTTATTTTAGATATTATGTTGCCGGAACTTGATGGGTGGTCCGTTTGCCGGAGAATCCGTAAAACATCCGAGGTTCCTATCATTATGCTGACGGCACGTGTAGATGAAGATGATACGTTACTTGGATTTGAACTTGGGGCGGATGACTATGTGACGAAGCCGTATAGCCCACCAATTTTATTAGCAAGAGCGAAACGGTTGTTAGAAAGTAGAAAAGTGACAAAGCAGCTTTTAGAGAATGAAGATGATACATTATCAATTCATGGTATCCATGTCCATTTTCCATCGCGTACTGTAACAGTAAATAAAACAGACATTAATTTAACACATACAGAATTTGAAATATTAGCGTACTTTATGAAAAATCAAGGGATTGTTTTAACAAGAGAGCAACTCATTTCAAGAATTTGGGGATATGAATTTGCTGGTGACGATCGAACGGTTAATAGCCATATTCGTAATTTGAGAAATAAATTAGGAGAGAAAGCAAAGTACATTACAACTGTAGTACGAACAGGTTATAAATTTGAGGGGAATGTATGAGAAAAGGGATTGTACTGAAATTATTTACTCTCACAACAGCATTATGTATGTTAATTTTAGCGACGATATTTATTGGACAAACGATATTTTTTAAGCAATATTATGCGAATCGAAAAGTGGAAGATATTAAAGTGAATTTAAATTCCTTTGAACAGAATTATTTAAAGGATACCGGAAATGCAGAAGGAATTCAAAAGCTGGAGCAAGACTTTTTAAGAGAAAATAATACGTGGATTACGACATTAGATCAGAATGGGAATTTAAAACATGCAGATGATTTTTATTTTGAAGTAACGATAGACCATAGGCAACAGAAGAGTTTTGGACAACAACTATTCAAAATCCCCCTATACAATCTCGTCAATATAGAGGAGATTGATAATAAACCATCAGAACATTTTTTAGGGCAAGAAATTTATTTTTCTGGAGTGAGAAAAGAAGATAGTTTTATTCCATTCTCTTTTTCTTTATCTAAGCAGAATTTAAGTGGATCTAATAAACCGTTAGAAAAAGCATTTAAGGAGAAAATGAGTAAATTAAATGTGGAGAAAAAGAAAGCAGCTGGGGAACAAGTTGGTAAGGAAAAGAAGCCAGCCGTTCAGGAGCAACCTGCCCAAGAACCAGATGTTTACATAAGAGGGCGTGTTACGAAAATACAATTCCCAGATGTAAAAGGCCCTGTAAATCCAATTTATAAAAATACTTTATTTCTGGATAGTATAAAAGAATTTCAAACGGATGTATTACTAAAAGAGAGTAAGCAAATAGAGTATTCAACAAAGACAATGGACTATGAAAAAAATGATATTAAATATAAATTATTAGTGAAACCAATAAAAGAAAAAGACGGATCGGTAACATATATATATGCGATGGCTTCCTTACAGCCTGTAGATGAAGCTGTACAAATGGTACAAGATTATTACATCTATATCATTGCATTTGTAGTCGTTCTTATTTTTCTAGCTTCGTTCTATTACTCTAAACAAATCGCAAAACCGTTACTAAAAATAAATGATACAACGAAGAAAATAGCGCATTTAGATTTCACAGAACAAATACCGATTACTTCAAAAGATGAAATTGGGGATTTATCGAAAAATATTAATGTACTATCAAATAAACTTCATTCGCATATTGGGCAGTTAGAACAAGATATTGAAAAGGAAAGAAAATTAGAAAATACGCGGAAAGAATTCATTTCTGGTGTTTCGCATGAACTAAAAACACCGCTGAGTATTATGAAAAGCTGTATTTCTATTTTAAAAGATGGAGTAGCTGAGCATAAAAAGGAGTACTATTTTCAAGCGATGGAACGGGAAGTAGATAAAATGGATACATTAATTTTGGATATGCTGGAGTTAGCTAAATTTGAGTCAGGCACATATAAAATGAAAATGGATTCATTTTATATCGATACAGTAATGGAAGATATATGTGAACACCTTTCTGTAGAAATAGAGAAAAAAGAGCTTCGTGTTCATAAAAATATAGGTCCATTTGAAGTAGTCGCAAATCAAGGCCGGATTGAACAAGTGATCGTGAATTTCATTACGAATGCCATACGTTATACACCAAATAAAGAAGATATTATTATTTCTACAATAGATGAAAAAAATCGTATAAAAGTGTGTATTGAAAATAAAGGTACTCATATTGAAGAAGAACAATTAGATAAAATTTGGGATCGTTTTTATCGCGTGGATGCAGCTCGTCAGCGTTCGCAAGGTGGAACAGGGCTCGGGCTTGCCATTTCAAAGAATATTTTAGAACTGCATGAAGTTGAATATGGAGTAAAGAATACAGAAGATGGTGTATTATTTTATTTCTACTTATTGAAAAAAGCGTAGACAATATGATCTATGCTTTTTTAATTAATTTTCATATTATCTTTACCTAATCTTTATTTTTAATCAGTATAATTTGTTTAGAAAATGAGGTTATGTAAGGAGTAGATGAACCGTGCATAGCAATTGGCTAAGTATAATGGTATTTATTTTCTTTTGTGCATTTATTGTTTTTTTAATTGATATTACAATATGAAAAAAAGAGCGCTCATGAAGCGCTCTTTTTGTTTGCATTTATTTGATAAGCATTGATGCTCTTGAATAAGCGTGGTGAAGTAAGGAATAAAAATATAAGTAAAATGGTACATAGAATATAGGAACCAATCATTGTACTACCATTTACGATTAATGAATAAAGCACAGCTGATTGACCTTTCGGCGCATATTGTCCCCAGAAAATAATACCGGCAATAAAGTGACAGAAGTAGCGAGCAAAGCTACCGATAAATGTAGCAAGGATAATATAACCAAGAACTTTTTTTCCTTCGTTTTGTTTTGAAGAAGGTTTGTCTTTACGGCTACCTAAATTTGATTGTTCTAAGTTATTTTCATTAGACGTTAAAAGTGCTTTTTGAATTGGACGATAGAATAAGCCAGCAAATCCGATAAAAGCAAAGGCAATGAAGTACTCAATGAATGCTTGAACAGGTGTTAAAATGTAAGCATCTCCCACGACAATTTGTAATAGTCCCCAAACTAAACCACCTAAGAAAGCTGATTTAAAGCCCCAGCGGTATGCGATAATAAAAATAGGAATCATAGCAAATGAAATGGAACCGCCTGTTGGAAGTTTGATTGATAATGGTAAAATATCGATGATCAGGGCGAAGGCTGCAAGAATAGCAGATTCGATCATCGCTTGTAAATTGGTGTTACGCATGTTGTCTCCCCCTAAATCCAAGTTGTACAAAAAAGAATAGATATCATAGGAGGATACGAAATACGTAAATAAAAATGAGGTATGTATTTCGGACGTTTGCACAATCCCTGCGTTAGCATTAACTAACAGGTTCGAAGGGTCGGAACGAAGTGTTCCCTCTCAGCGGCATGGCTCCCCCTGTGATAACGAGATTCTTTATTTGCTATTGTTTATTGTAAGCGAAATGGATGAGAATGGCAAACGAATACAGTATGACAATAATTGAAATAGAATTGTAGCGAAATGTTAATAAATATGAAGCAAAAGGGTATAGTACAAGAGAAATTGAGTGTGGTATAATTTTTTTGAAAATAATTATCATTCTCTTCTGAGGGGGAAGGTTATGAGCTTAGTAGATATTAAAATTGGAGAGAAAGTGTTAGTAAAAAGTATTCAGTCTTTAGATCAGCTATTAAAGCGTAGACTAGCTGCTTTCGGTCTTGCTGAAGGAAGCGAACTTCGCCTGAAACAGAAAGCGATGTTTAAAGGTCCTTGTACATTGGAGTGTCGTGGACAGTTAATTAGTATTCGTCATTGTGACGCGAAAATGATAAAGGTGGAATTAGCGTGAATAAGGTAGCTTTGCTAGGGAATCCGAATACAGGGAAGACATCATTATTTAATGCACTTACTGGTTCTTATGAGTATGTAGGAAACTGGAGCGGTGTAACAGTAGAAAAGAAGGTTGGTAAATTAAAAGATAGACAAGGAACATTAATTGATTTACCAGGTGTTTATGATTTAAATCCAGTTTCACGTGATGAAGGTGTTGTAACAAACTTTCTATTAACAGAAGAATTTAATCATATGTTAAATATCGTAGATTCCTCGCAGTTTGAAAGAAATATGCATTTAACGTTGCAGTTACTTGAATTTGGTAAGCCAATCTCAATTGGTTTAAACATGGTTGATGTGGCGAAGCAAAGAGGAATTGTCATTGATGTAAAACGATTATCAGAACTATTAGGTGTAACAGTCGTTCCTGTTGTTGCAAGAAGTGGAAAAGGCTGTGAAGAACTGCTTACGACTCTTAAAGAAAATGATAAAAAAGAGAAAAAGCCATTCCTTATTTCATATGGTGTACAAATGGATGAAGGAATTGGAGAAGTAATTGCTCTTTTAGAGACAGTGAATTACGAGCATCCGAGATGGTTAGCACTTCAATTTTTAAGCAATAACGAAGTAGTAGAAAAAGAAATGAAAGCATTACCAATTTATAAGGAACTCATAGCCATTCGATCTCGCTTAGAAGGAAAACTTGATTGTACGTTAGAGGAGCACATATACAAAACTCGTGAAGCGTATATTGAAAAGTTAAAAACAAATGTTATGAAGCATGAGAAAGAAGGGAAAATTCCTTTTTCAGAAAAAATTGATAGATTAATTACACATAAAATTTTAGGACTTCCAATCTTTTTAGCAGTTATGTTTTTTATTTTTCAGGTTACGTTTACGTGGATTGGGACACCGTTATCGGATATGTTAGATGAGTTTTTTGGTGGCCAGCTTACGGATTGGGTAACGGCTGGACTTACAAGTATTGGAGCTTCTGATTTTATTCAAGCACTCGTTACAGAAGGTATTATTGCCGGTGTTGGTGCTGTATTAGTATTCGTACCACAAATCTTTGCACTATTCTTTTTCATTTCATTATTAGAAGACTCAGGGTATATGGCGCGAATTGCAGTTGTTATGGATAGAATTATGGAATTTTTCGGCTTAAACGGAAAAGCTTTTATTCCGATGATTATCGGTTTTGGATGTAACGTTCCAGGTATTATGGCTGCGAGAACGATTGAACAGGAAAAAGAACGTTTACTTACCATTTTAGTAACACCATTTATGTCTTGTTCAGCACGATTACCTGTATATGCATTATTTGCGGGCGTATTCTTCCCGCATAGTCAGGCGACTGTTGTATTTTCTTTATATGTTGCAGGGATTGTTCTTGCGTTATTAGTTACAAAAATTATGTCTCTTACAATTTTGAAAGCGGAAAAGTCTATTTTCGTAATTGAACTACCGCCTTACCGTGTGCCACAAGCGAAAACATTATGGCTGAGCACATGGGAGAAAGGAAAAGGATTTGTTCGTAAAGCTGGTACATTCATCTTTGGTGGTTCGGTTGTCATTTGGTTATTAAACTATGCAGGTCCATCAGGATTTGGTGTTGATATGGGAGACAGTTACTTAGCGATGATTGGTGGATTTATCGCACCGCTATTCGCACCGCTCGGCTTTGGAACGTGGCAAGCTGCAGCATCCCTTTTAACAGGATTTTTAGCGAAGGAAGTTGTCGTTTCTACAATGGCAATTATTTATGCGGTGAAAGAAGATGTGCTTGGAAATGTAATGGGAGCACATTATACAGCATTATCAGCTTATGCATTTATGTTCTTTATTTTATTATATGTTCCATGTTTAGCGACGGTAGCTGTTATTAAACGTGAAACAGGATCAGCGAAATGGACGATTTTCTCAGTCGTTTATCCGCTCGTAGTTGCTTATGTATTAACGCTCATTATATACCAAGTTGGATCTTTACTCGGATTCTAGAAGGAGATGTATTGTGATGATGGTCAATATTATAATTGGAGCTATCATTTTTGGTTATGCAGCATACACGTTAGTTAATTTTGTAAAGAGAAGTAAAAAAGGAAAATGCGCAGCATGTTCTTTAAATAAGTCATGTCAGTCGCAAACTTGTAGTCCGGATATGGAGCAAGTTGCTCATAAATAGAAAAAAGCTTTGCGAAATTCGCAAAGCTTTTTTGTTTTACTTTTTAATTTTTACAAGTTGAGAAGCTTCTACGCCTTTGTAACCAGGGAATTCTTTACTTGGATCTTTATCGAATTTTAATACACCTACAGATTTTTCTTCACCTTTTACATTGCTGTAAGTTACGTCATCAACAATCGCATACATATCTGTATATGCACGGCCACTTCCGATAATTGTATTGCCTTCGTATTTTAATTTTGCCCCATCAAGTGCAGCATTTTCTACTTTCTCTTTTGCGAATAATACACCTTGTTCTGCTGTTACAGCTGGTAATTTATCAAGTGGTTTCGTATCGTCTTTTGCATCCACTTTGTTAAGTAATTCTTTCTTCACCAGTTCTTCACCAGTTTTCTTATCCATGACAAGAACTTTTTTACCTTCTAATGTTGTCATTTTCATTTTATAGAAGTCTTTTTCTTTCACTTCTTTTTTGTTTTTATCTGTAATTTGCTGAACTTGTTCTTCTGATCCATAAAGTACAAAACCGTTCGCTTTCTCTCCTAATAAAGAACAACCTGATAATGCTCCAAATGAAATTGCTGCTGCTAACCCGATTCCTACTAATTTTTTCATGATGATTTCTCCTTTTATCTGTTTTATAGTAAATACAATTTTTGTATTAGTTTTGAAATGATGAGAAGCTTGTTTGTTGCTTCTGGTATTAGTGTATAAGAAATATCGGAATGCAACTATCGAGTTAGCTTACAGTAACATTACACTTATGTAATTTAGTGAAATCGCACAAAAGTAAGTTAATTTTAAAGAGGGATAATGAGAATATATTAGAAATACAATATTATATATAGAATGTCATATTATAATGGATGTATTTTGGAAATAACATGTAAGGACATATTAGTTTTGTTATAATAAACACATAGGCTGTAAAAATGAATATTCTTTACTGTAAAGGGAGATTTTTCAGTTTTCCAAGTAGTGAATTTGAAATATGAGTTATATCATAGGAGGAATTTAGATGTCTGTATTTAAACGATTAAGAGATTTAACAATGTCGAACGTATATTCATTAATTGAAAAAGCGGAAGATCCAGTTAAGATGACGGATCAATATTTACGCGATATGCAAGCGGATGTACAAGAAGCTGAGAAAAGTGTAGCAGCTCAAATTGCACTTGAGAAGAAATTCAAAATATTATTTGAAGAGCAAGAAGCACTTGTGAAAAAACGTGAAGAGCAAGCTCATATGGCTGTTCAAGCAAGCAATCTTGACCTTGCGCGTCGTGCTCTTGAAGAAAAACAAAATGCAGAGCAAAAGATGAATGAATATAAAGCAAGCTACGAGCAAAACAAAGCTGCTGCTGATAATCTTCGCCTGAAGTTAGAAGAAATGCGTAAGCAATTAACAGAGCTGAAAAATAAACGTGAAACACTTGTAGCACGTGTAAACGCGGCGAAAGCACAAAAGAATATTAATCAGGCGATGTCTGGATTTGATTCAAACTCAGCGAAAGCTGGTTTAAGCCGTATGGAAGAGAAAGCTCTTCAATTGGAGGCTGAAGCAGAAGCAAGCGGTGAAGTGTACAAAAAGGAAAAATCATTAGATGATGAATTCGCAAGCTTAAACAAAAATTCTGCTGTTGACGATGAATTAGCTCGTATTATGAAGCAGTATGAGAAATAATATAGAATAGAGACAAATGAACCGACATGTCTAAACAAATTCATGTCGGTTTTCTATTATTTTTTAGAGGAGGTTTTGCAATGACATGGACAAATGTATTAGCCATGCTTGTATGGACTGGAGCGAGTGCAGTACTTTTATTTGCAATTATGTGGGTTGATTCAATTTTTACAAAATACAATGATTTAAAAGAAATAAAAAATGGGAATACAGCTGTAACAACTCGTTTCGTTATGAAATTATTTGCACAAGGGTACATCTTATCTCAATCGATAACGAAAGCAAATGACTTATGGCAAGCGCTACTTGCATCAGCAGTTTCTTTCGTTATTTTATTAGTGGTAGAAATGTTTATCGAATTTGTGTTAAAGAAAATGGCTGGTTTAGATTTAGAAGAAGGTACGAAAGAAGGCAGTGTTGCTCATGCGATGTTGGCCGGATCATTACATATCGTTGGTGCACTTATTTTAGGTGCTTGTTTATAAAGAGAGAAGGAGGGGGTAGATCATGAGTTTATTTAAACGAATTAAAAATATAATGAAGAGCCCAGAGCCACCGAAACCAGAGAAAAGCTTGTTAACGTTAGCTCCTGGCGATATGGTTGAAGTTTCATTAGTCATGTACGAATTAACTGGGAAAACGAGTATGCATTCTCGTAAAGAAATTGTTTTAACACTGCAAGACGGGAAAGATATTCGTTATTTAAAAATTGAAGATCGTGAAAATACGTATTACAAATTGTATACACCAATTGATGGTCGTTTAGATTCAATTGATGAAATTCCGACGACAATAGAAATGGATGATACAGAGTACCATATGGAAGAGCAATATAACGGACGTGTTGTTGTAATGGGGAAAACACCATTCTCTGCTTCAGAAGAACAGTATGTATGGGAATTCCAATCAGATAATCGAAAATTATTACGTATTGAATGGCAAAATGGTCGCACAATGATGTATGAGGGAGAAGCAATTATTCCTGCTGATGTACAAATTATAAGAGCAACGTAAGGGGGCGTAATCATGTCAAACCGATTGTTTACCATGATTAAATCGTTCGTGATCCCTATACTTGCTATCGTTACATTACTTGTTGTTGCTGGATATGCCTTATCAGGTTGTCAGGGCGGACAGACAAAGTCGATTCAAGACCGTTATCCGCTTGAATCTGTCGCAAAAGAAGGTAAACAAGAATCTTACGTGTATAGGGCCGCCAATCGGTCAGTTCCTGAAGTCGCAAAGGAACTCATTAATGAAAGAGAACCGAAGCAAGCATCTAAAGAAGACGAAAATCAAATGTTCCTCGTTTATTCTGATAAGATTTATAATCTGCAAAAGGATAAAGAGAAGCCATCTGATACGTTAATTGAAATAAGTAATAAAGAGTTTGTCCGTCAAAATTACCAACCGTCCTTCTTACAAGGATATATTATGGGTAGTATTTTAAACGATATATTCGGTTCACGAAAATCATCGTACGGTGATTATCGCGGATATAATGACAGACAAAATCATAAACCAGTTATTCCAGAGAGACCGCCTACGAAAGAAGAAAAGAAAACCCCGCCTCCAATTACGAAGGAAGGGAAAGGATCTATCATTAAGCGCGGCGATAATGTAGATTCGAAATCTTCTGTAGGAGATACAGGAAGTATTACGAAAAAAGGAAGCAGCACGCCTCCGCCTTCTACTGGAAGTAAAGGGAAAATAACGAAAACACCAGGTGGTTCGAGCGGATCAGATGTGAAGCCAAAATCATCTATTAAAACGCCGCCAAGGAATACATCTCCTCCGAAAACGAGGGTCGGTGGTTCAGGAAAGATTACGAAGAGAAGATAGTAGGGAGACCGAAAAGTGGAATTTGCTTTTCGGTTTTTTTTATGGAAATTAATTCCTTATAGCTGGTACAATGAAGTTATAAGGAGGAGATTATTATGACTATGTATAAAAGATTTAGTGTAATTATGTTCCTCGTATTATTCTTAAGTTTGTTCATTAGCACAACGATGAAATTTCACTTTGTAGTAGGTATTCTATGGATACTATGTACATGTACTCTTTTTCTATATGTTCCGCTTCATTTTCAACAAGAAGTGCCGTTTTTTCAAAAGTATGTAGAGTGGATTAAACGAGGGAGCCGGTGGGGCGAGTAAAAATATATTAGCGATTATTGGAATATATCGACCACAACTCAAAATATATTAGCGATTATTGGAATATATCGACCACAACTCAAAATATATCAGCGATTATTGGAATATATCGACCACAACTTAAAATATATCAGCGATTATCGAAATATATCGACTTACCGACAAAAACTGATAATGGTAAAAGAAGAGGGTATGCCAACATATTGGCACACCCTCTTTTTTCATAATGATTAATGAATATCACGTTTCTTAAAGTTACCGCCTTTTACTTCTGCTACATCATAAACTGTAATAAAGGCGTGTGGATCGATTTCATTAATAAGTTCTTTCATTTTACTTTCTTCTAAACGGTTAATTACACAAGAAATTTCTTTGAATTTCTCTCTTGAATAACCACCGTATACTTCGTTATATGTTGCACTTCGGCCTAAACGGCCGCGAATTGTTTCTACCATCAATTCAGGCTCTTTTGTAATGATTTTAAATGCTTTCGAACCACTTAAACCAACTTCAACGATATGAATCACTTTCGAAGCAATAAAGTAAGCAATTGCCGAAAGGATAGCTCCTTGAAGGCCGAATACTGTTGATACGAAAATAAATACGAACATGTTTAAGAATAAAATAAGGTCACTCGTTCCAAATGGTAACTTACGAGAAAGCAATACAGCTAGCATATCGATTCCATCTAATGCCCCGCCGTTACGTAATGCTAGTCCCATACCAAAACCGATGATAATACCACCAACAACTGTAACTAATAATGTATCGCCTTCAATAATAGCTGGTATTCCGTGCATGACAACGGTACCTATTGCTAATGAAGCAATCCCGATAATGGAATAAATCGCAAAGCTTTTACCGATTTGCTTATATCCTAACCAAACGAAAGGAATGTTAATAACTGCGATTAGAGCTCCTAATGGCAATCCAAATAATCTTGAACTAACGATACTTAAACCAGTTACACCACCGTCTGATACGTTATTTGGAATTAATACTGCTTCTAATCCGTACGCTGTGATAAATGCCCCAATAATAATCATCAAAGCTTTTGAAGCAATTTTTAGCTTATTGGGCTTGTTTTTGATAATTTTCTCCATATAATTTCCTCGTTTCAAACTAGTTTCTTATTTGTTACGTAATTCACACCTAATTACCATTTTAACATTTAATTTGAAAAAATTCTCCTTTAATGGATGTATGCAGGGAATATTATCACCATATTATTATTTAAAATACAATTGTAGAAGATTAGAGGGTGGTCATAATTTTGATATAAAAAAGTAGAATCAATAGTATGGACATATACATTTTGGGCATTGATCTTAAGGAGGGGATTCTGTGGGATACTGTACGAAATGTGGAAATGAAACGAACGAGGGCAGCAAGTTTTGCGGGCAGTGCGGAGAGAGTCTTAGCTATAAAACGATAGAGGGAAGTGTTTCAAATAGCGGTATAGAAGTTTTTTCTTTAGTTGGTTTTATCACTGGATTAATATCTTGGTTTATTAACTTATGGGGGCTTATTGGTAGTGTAGCTATCGTGTTTTCTATATTAGGTTTAAACAAAAGAGTGACAGGTACGAGTAAAACATTTGCCATTGTTGGATTGGTTTCTGGAATAATTAATGTGTTGTATGCTGTTATGTTACTTATTTAAATTTGATGGACTGAAAGATATAAAAAAAGTCCCCTTTGTATAAAGCGTTCAGGGGACCTTTTATTTGATAGCTATTAAGAAATAATAAAACTAAGGACTGTTAGGAATAAAGCAAAACCTAAAATAGTTCCACATATTTTCATATGGCGCTTACGTCCCATAACGACGATTGCGACATATTCGCGAATCATTGCATTAGGCCAATAATAAAAGGCTGTTTTTGATCCAATTCCTTGGCTATTAAGACCAGCTTGTCTTGCATATATACCTGCGCGGAAAAGATGGAAATTATTCGTTGTAAAGATACTTCTATACTTACCATCTGGTTTTAAAGAATCCATAATATCTTTAGAGAACGACATATTTTGATATGTGTTTACAGAGCGATTTTCTTGTACTGTATGTTCAAGTGGAATTCCTTTTTCAACAGCGTACTTTTGCATCGCTTCTGCTTCAGGAAGGCCTTCATCTGGACCTTGGCCACCAGAGAATATAATCGTTGGTGGTGTATTCACCGCTGCTTGTTTCCAGTAAAAGTCGATTGCTTTATGAATACGACTTGCAAGTAAAGGCGGTACTTTATCATTAATTAAGCCACTTCCAAGAACGATAATGAAATCTTGATTACGTCTTGGTCTGTTGAATTGGTATAGAAAATAAGCAGTTAAGAAATTAGATAAGTGTATAAAGAAATATACTGTTATAAGAGAAATACCAGCGAAAATAGGCTCTAAATGTGATGAGAACAAACTTGCTGGACTTATAATAGGAAGTAACATAAAGAATAAAATCCCTAAAGCTGCAAGAAGTGTTAAACAGTTAGTGAAACGTCGTCCTTCTCGCTTCATTAAAATTCTAGCATTAAGAAATAACCCAAACATTAAGGCAATAATGCCAAAAGGAATCATAATGATAAGTGCTAAAATAGGTAAAATGATAATATAGCGTAAGATATCACTACTTGAATTCACAGATATAATTACACAAAAAAGAAGGAAAAAACAGATAAAGGTATTAAATAAAAAGCCGTTTATTATTTTTCGTGGATCTTTTAAATAGGAGATAAGAAAAATAATAAACAGTATAAGAGGGATAATTCCGAAATACAGCATAAATATAGTACACCTCAACTTGTATAAGAATTTGACATACCTTTTATATTACATGATTTTATAACTGGAAATGAAAGAAAAAGGATTTTGAATTTTCTCAATAAAATATATGGATACATATGCTACAATATATTCAAAGCGATATATTAAAAGTAAAATGGTTGAAGAGGCACTCTATGGAGTGTCTTTTCTTTTTGGTATGTAATTATGCATATTATATTTATTTTCAATTGAAGAGGATTAAAATATAAGTGGTAGACATACTTTATAAAGCAGAATGTAATACAAACATTTCCCTCTACTTTTTGTATCTAACAATCGTATAACAATAAATAATTCTGTTTTATAGTGTCTGTTTATGAAAGGCGTCTTCTTTGAAGGCGTTTTTGTGTTGTTTCATATAGATACTTTTCACTGTTGATATAGTGGAAAGTATCTATACTAAACATTAGCAATCTTCCGTATAAATATTATCAATTTACTATATATTCCAGTGATGTTAACCTACATATGAAAGGCTTTCTTTTTCAAAATATTACCCCTAATAAATTTTTGAAGAAGTCAACTGTCTCCAAAATTGCCATTCATGCTTAACAAAAAAGAATCCTGCTGGATTCTTTTTTGTGTTCGACAGAATGTGACAAAACACATTTGAATAATCTGTTATATTGTTAAATGGTTATTATAGAAAGAGAAGGAGACTTAAGTATGGGATTTAAAAAATTAATTTTAACAGGCGCACTTGTTGCAACTACAGCATTTACTTCAATTGGAACAGCGCAAGCAAGCGCAGGTTTTAAAGATGTTCCAAACAATCATTGGTCTTATAAAGCAATTATGGATTTAGCAAATAAAAACGTTGTTGCTGGATACGGAAATGGGATTTTTGGATTTGGGGATGATGTAACGCGTGAGCAAGTTGCCGCTCTTATGTTTCGTCATTTAAAACCGACAGTAAAAGAACAGTATAATAATCCATATAAAGATATTACGGATCGTTCAACTATGTTTAAAAAAGAGATTCTTGCTTTAACAGAGATGGGTGTATTCGTAGGAGATAACACAGGGAAATTTAGACCGAAAGATTCGTTAACTCGTGAAGAAATGGCACAAATTTTAACAAGAGGATTCCAATTGCAAATTAGAGGGGATCATAATTTCCCGGATGTAGATAGAAATGGATGGGCGAATCCTGCGATTACTGCAATTAAATCAAATTATATTACGGCTGGAACTGGTGATGGTAAATTCGCACCTAAAATGCATGTAAGTCGTGAGCAATACGTTCAGTTCTTATATAATGCAACGTTACCACTTGAAGAAAGGCCAGGAGCAAAACAACCACAGCCACAACCGAAACCAGAAGTAAAACCGGAAGTGAAACCAGATCCGAAACGTTTTGCGAACTGTAAAGAAGCAAACGATGCGGGATATTATGACATTACAAGAGATAGTCCATATTATGGTAAGCATTTAGACCGTGATGGCGATGGAATTGCTTGTGAGAAAAAGAAAAAAGGTAAATAAGAAAAAGCACTCAGACTGAGTGCTTTTTCTTATGGAAACATGCTATTTTTTTAGGCGCTGTTCATAAAATGAAAGTAAGGAAATGAAAGTAGGTGACAAAATGCCATCAGTTGTGGAAGGTGTTATTATTGAAAACTGCAATGGAACGATTAATTTAGGAGATAAATATAACGTGCAGCCAATTGAAAAAACGAAAGCGTATAATGGATCGGGATCATCGAACACAGGAATGAAAGTACAAACATTTAGTGGTATTAGTACAACGGATGTAGGGGATAGCGACGTGAATGATCAAGGAATACAGTTTACTTTATAGAGAAATATGTAAAATTGCATAAAATGATGAACTTGCTCTGTGCTACAATCTAGCTGTGAGCTGTTAATGATTCTTCTGTATTATAGTTGTTAGATTAGAAATATAACATCCTATCGAAAATCATACGTATAAAAAAGACACTTCAAACGAAGTGTCTTTTTTCATTTTAGTGATACCCTTTGGCAGAGTCTTTATGAATTTTATTTTTAAAGATACTGTAACTCCAAAGTTGATATCCAATAACAATTGGTACCATAACCATTGCAACGAAGAACATAATTTTTAAGTTTAATTGACTACCAGCTGCGTTGTATAACGTTGTGCTATAAGCATCATTAATACGAGATGGTAACATTCTTGGGAACATACCCGCAAAGCCTGTTGTCATAAACATTGCGATTGTTAAGCAAACGAATGTGAATGCAAGGCCGATTTTATGTTTGTACACCATAATAAGTGCGAGTACACTCATTAACATTGCAAGTACTGGAAGAATGAATAGTACCGGATATTCTGTGAAGTTTTGGAATAAATTTGTACGATTTGCAGTTGCTACATAGAAAATAGCTAAAATAATAGCAGCTGCCATTGAAAACGGTCTTGCGATTTTATAAGCACGGTCGGATACTTCACCAGTCGTTTTAATCATAACCCAAAGGGCACCAGATACGACGAATATAGCAGTGAAGAACAACCCTCCTAAAATACCGTAATGATTTAGTAAGCTAAGTAAATTTCCTTCATAGCCATTTTTTCCGATTTGTAGTCCGTAATAAAGATTAGCAAATGTAACACCGAATAGGAAAGCAATTAAGAAACTACCAATTGCAAATGCCCATTTACAAGTTTTTTGCCAAATTGGTGAATCATCTTTATGCATGAATTCAAGTCCAGCAGCACGAGCAAATAGTGCAAGTAATACTAAAAATAACGGTGTATATAGATAACTAAACATATTTGCATATGTGACTGGGAAGGCAGCAAATGTTGCGCCACCAGCTGTAATTAACCACACTTCATTACCGCCCCAGAATGGGCCAATTGCTTCTTGTAATTGATTTCGTTCTTGTCGATCTTTCGTAACGAAAGGAAAAATCATTCCGTTACCAAGTGCATATCCATCAAGAATGAAGTAAACTGTCCAAATCACGCCCCATAAACCAAACCAGATGATCGCAAGCATATCATGAGACATGATATGCACCTCCCTCAGTAACAGGTTCCTCTAATGCTGCTGGTCCTTTTTTCGCGAACTTCAGCATTAAGTATACGTCTGCGATTAAAAGTAAAGTGTAGAACAAGATTAAACTAATTAATGAGAACCAAATTTGCGGGACAGATATAGGTGATACAGATTCTGCTGTACGCATTAGTTTATAAACTGTCCATGGTTGACGACCTACTTCGGCAACAATCCAACCAGCGTTAATTGCGATATATGGTAGTAAAACAGACCATATTGTAATTTTTAAGTAACGTTTTGAGTTTTCTAGTTTTCCTTTTCGATTTAAATAGAAACCGTACCAAGTTAATGCCATAAAGAACATACCAAGTGCAACCATTAAGCGGAAGCTATAGTACACGAGGTTAACATTTGGACGATCTTCTTTCGGAATATCTTTTAAACCAACAATTTCGCCATCAAATGAATTTGTATAGAAGAAGCTTCCTAATTTTGGAATCGTTAGGAATTCAAAGTTCTTTTCGTTTTTTACATCAGGAATTTGAACAATCGAGAAGCCTTGTCCTTTTCCAGTTTCCCAAACAGCTTCCATCGCAGCACCTTTAGCTGGTTGATATTTAGCTGCTGATACACCAGATTGATGTCCCATAAACGGTGTAATTGTTGCGGCGAATAAGCCTAACATTAAGCCAAATTTAAATGATTTTTTGAAGAATTCAACTTCATTCTTACGTAATAAGTGATAGGCACTAATTGCCATAACGAAGAAAGCACCAACAATATAACAACCAACTACAGTATGGAAGAACATATTCCAAGCGTATGGATTCGTAACGAGTGCCCAGAAATCATTTAATTCAGCGCGGCCGTTACGCACAACGTAGCCAACAGGGTTTTGCATAAAGCCGTTTGCTGTAATAATCCAAAGGGCGGAAATATTTGTTCCAAGTGCAACCATCCACATACAGAAGGCACGGAACTTTGGTGAAATTTTGTCTTTACCGAATAACCATATTCCCATGAAAGTAGATTCTAAGAAGAAGGCAACGAGTGCTTCAATTGCGAGAGGAGATCCGAAAATATCTCCCATATATTTGGAGTACTCAGACCAGTTTGTTCCAAATTGGAATTCCATCGTAATCCCGGTTATAATTCCCATTACGAAGTTAATTGTAAATAATTTACCCCAGAAATTTGCCATTTTGCGGTATGTTGGATTCAATGTGCGGGCGTATTGAGTTTCCATACATGCTACTAAAATAACAAGTCCGATTGTCAAAGGTACAAATAAAAAGTGATAAAAAATAGTAATTGCAAATTGAAAACGACTCAGTAACAGAACGTCGGACATAATAAATATTCACTCCTTTTTTACATTATCTACAATCAGTTTATAGTGAAAATACGTTTAAAGTATGTGAAACTTGTTACAAAGCTGTGTGTATATTTTGAAAGAATTATGTCGATTATCTGAAAATATCTTATTTCTACTATAAAGCGATATCCTTTTTGAGTTTTTCATATTTTGGTACACTATTTATGTAGTGTAAACGAGAGAAAAGAGGGCCTTTACTATGAAGTCATTAGAAGAGATTTTGCAATACAATGAGAAATTTGTTGAAGAGAAAAAATATGAAGAGTTTGTAGCGGGGAAATTTCCAAATAAAAAGATGGTCATTATTTCTTGCATGGATACAAGACTTGTTGAACTATTGCCGAAAGCGATGAATATGCGTAACGGCGATGTGAAAATTATTAAAGTAGCAGGCGCTGTTATTTCACATCCGTTTGGAAGTATTATGCGTAGTATTTTAGTCGCTGTATATGAACTTGGTGCTGATGAAGTATGTGTAGTGGGTCACCATGATTGTGGTATGGCAAAAATTCAAGCGAGCAGTACGATTGAGAAAATGAAAGAGCGCGGTATAACAGAAGAGAAATTAGATATGCTTCGTTATTCTGGAATCGATTTAGAACAATTCTTGCGCGGTTTCTCTAGTGTAGAAGAAAGTGTAGAACATAGCGTATCAGTACTTCGCAACCACCCATTACTTCCAGAAGAAGTACCTGTTCACGGTCTTGTTATCGATCCTGATACAGGAAAATTAGATTTAGTTGTGAATGGTTACGACAATTAAGAATTTACTTTGTCATCCTTTTTATCTGGGACAGGATCAAATCCTCCCGGGTGGAAAGGGTGACATTTTAATATACGCTTACAAGTAAGCCAAAAGCCTTTGAGGGCACCATGTTTTTGAAACGCCTCTAATCCGTAATGAGAACAAGTTGGATAAAAGCGGCAAGTTGGCGGTGTCATTGGAGAAATGAATTTTTGATAAAAGTGTATAATCCCAATAAAAATCTGTTTCATAACGGTCTCCTTTTCAGCATATTCTTAAAGTATTATAGCACGACTGTACATAATACTTTACTAATGTGCATTTCCGTTATATCATATTGGATATAACGGAATTAAATTAAAAGCGGGAGAGATGTTGTATGCCATCAGTAGAAAGCTTTGAATTAGATCATACGATTGTAAAGGCACCTTATGTAAGACATTGCGGAGTTCACAATGTAGGTAGTGACGGTATTGTAAATAAATTTGATATTCGTTTTTGCCAACCGAATAAACAAGCAATGAAACCAGATGTTATTCATACGTTAGAACATTTATTAGCATTTAATTTACGTAAATATATTGATCGTTATCCGCATTTTGATATTATCGATATTTCACCAATGGGCTGCCAAACAGGATATTACCTTGTAGTAAGCGGAACACCGACAGTTCGAGAAATCATTGATTTATTAGAATTAACATTAAAAGATGCGGTTCAAATTACAGAAATTCCAGCTGCAAATGAAACACAATGTGGTCAAGCGAAGCTTCACGATTTAGAAGGAGCAAAACGCTTAATGAACTTCTGGTTAAGCCAAGATAAAGATGAACTTGAGAAAGTATTTGGATAAAGAAAAACTGCCTGTGAAAGGGCAGTTTTTTTTATTGTATTAAGGGCGACCATATTCTTCTTTTTATGAAAAAAAACTAGATACACCAACATATAAAACAAAGGCAGAACCGAGAAAATAAACAAATGCTTTTGCTTTTTCCTGTTTCTTTATTTCATCGATTCCAAAAAGGATAAACATAATACTTAAAAGGATGAATACGAATGACAAAAGTATAGAGATATTTGCAAAGAGGCTAAATATAGCGAGGATGAGGGCAATCGTTGCGAGTATACTTCGAGTGTTTTTAAACATAGAATCCTTCTTTAGTAGAACAGTATAAATGGAATAACAAAAATAATTGTAAACATGCTTAAACCGATGCTAATGAATCCAATTTGCTTTTGTTGTTTTTGAATTGTCTCAATGCCTACTAAAATGCCATATAAACTAAAAAGGAACAAAATGATAGGTGAAAGGATTTGAAAGTTCATTGTAAATGTGCTGTATAGACATAGAACTAAAGTAATAAAAACGATGATGAGTTGTATTTGTCTAATATGCATTTTAGCCCTCCTTAGTAGAAAGAAAATAATGATAAATGCTAAATTGATTGGAATTTCATTCTACATGTAGCGAAAGTAGTTCGATATTAAAATGAAGAATATAAGGCTAGAAACGAAAAAAAACGGAATGCTCATTGATTTTCGTCCGGATATAATTGCGTTAATTCCGACAAGAATAAAGAAACAACTGAGAATAAATTGTACGTATGGGAGAAGTGAGAAATGATCGGTAATCTGGATATAAGTGCAAAGAGAGAGTATGAGAAACGTGAAAAGTCCTAAAACAATCCGTAATCCAGTTAGCATGTAAGTCCCCCTTAAATAGATGATTTACCGGAATAGTTCTGAGAAGCTAAGAAATAAAGCGCCAGATCCAGCGAGAAAAGCAAGTATGCCACTAGATTTTCTGTCTTGTTTTATTTCTCCTAGTCCTATAGTGAAAGCCATTAATCCTAAGAAAATGAACATATAAGGCATCATTTCTCTATTACCAGTAAAATATCCGTATATTGTTATACATAATGCAATGAGTGCAAAAGTAATCTGTAATCCTTTTAGCATATATTTCCCCCCTGTTATTTTGTATAGCTAATGATGAGGAAAATCTAAATAAATCCGATTCTTGAATTTTTTTTCTTTATTTGTTCAAGGGCAATGAGGAATAGTAAAGCTCTTAATAGAAATTGTGAAAGTGGTAGAAAGTTATGCTGACCTGCTAGTAAACGAATATTGGATATGGTGTGGCCTAAAATAAGTAGTAGTATACGAAGCGTATTATGAATTCTTCTTGCTGTTTTTTGTATACGGGTTATCTTCTGGTTTATCGACGGAATGTTTATAAGCGTAGCCTTTATTAATCGTCATGACGGAGAGTACTAATATGAATAGGACGATGATCATACCGATAATTAATATTTTAAACATGAAATCCCTCCTTTTCTTTATTTTACATAATTTTGTAATTGATGAAAACAATAGAAATAAAAAGGATGAAAGAAGGGTGTTACATGGAGCAGAAAAAAACATATTATATATCAATAGGAAACGGTCAAATTTCACAAGTGAAGACAGCGGATACGTATAATTTTGAGATTTCCGCAAATGATGAGGAAATTACGGAATTAAGAGAGTACTTTGATCAAGCATATGTAGAGGATTTAGGTTCATTTGTACGCTCCCACGTTCCATTTGTTGAGTATCATCACGATTCAAATAATGACCGATATGATGAACAACTACAAAAAGCATATAAAATGATTTACGATTTAGGAAATCATGAGACGAAAGAATTAGTCGCGCAAATGGGAATAATCAATGGATTATAATTGGATAATATTATGCAGAAAAGCGAGAATATGCTACAATTTGTGGTAGGAAAAACTTGTAACCATCAATAGGGGAGTAATGGCATGTACAAATTTAAAGATTATTACCACAATACTGTACAATTATCGTTTGAACGTTATCCATTTTCTCCTGAGCCAAAGCATGTTTGGGTTGTATGCCGGTACGGGGATCAATGGTTATTAACGCATCATTTACGTCGCGGTCTTGAATTTCCAGGTGGTAAAGTAGAACTAGGGGAAACACCGGAAGAAGCGGCAGTTCGAGAGGTTCATGAAGAAACCGGCGGCATAGTTTCTGATTTAACTTACTTAGGACAATATAAAGTATCTGGAAAAGACAAAATAATCATTAAAAACATTTATTTTGCAACAATTAGTGCGGTAGAACAACATACGCATTACGAAGAAACGAAAGGATCTGTTTTATTAACAGACATTCCTGACAACATTAAAACGGATAGAAAATTTAGCTTTATAATGCGCGACGATGTATTGGCGCGTACGATGAAACATATAGAAGAAATCGGCTGTTTTACGAAGTAAAGTGGCCGGTTTCTTTTTTTGTGTCTAAATGTAAAGATATCTTTACATTATTTTGGATATATTATACAATTTTGTAAAGATATATTTACATTTTAGGAGGGGAAAGATGGATAAAAGAAAAGAAACAACTGTTACTCTTTCGATGGTTAAATTAAATATCTATGCATTTCTTATAATATTCGCTCTAGCGATTGGAATTAGTTTTTTACATGCATTTCTTTCAGGTGAGGTGCAATTGGAAATTACATTACTAACTATGCTTCTTTTTATTATCACGCTGCTTGTTCTTGTTTGTATTCATGAAGCGATACATTTAATAGGATTTCGTTATATCGGAGGCGTTCCGTGGAGTGAACTAACATGGGGCGTCAATTGGAGATTAGGTGTTGCATATGCTCATTCTAAACAGGCGATTACAGTAAAGCAAATGAAGAAGGTGTTAATGCTTCCGTTTTTACCAACTGGAATTTTGCCAATTGTAATTGGGTTAGCTACGAATATGCCATCAATCTCATTTTTAGGAATTTTACTAACAGCAGGTTGCATGGGTGACATTGCCTTATATCAAAAAGTTTCAAAGTTTCCAGATGATGCGCTAGTTCAAGATCATCCGAGTAAACCGCAATTTACAGTATATGAATCATAAAGGAAGCGGAGGCGTTCGGGAAACGAAGCCTCCTTTTACTATTGTCTTGTTTTTGTCTCTACCTCTAAAAACGAAAGCACCTCCAATAAATCATCCACCACACGTAAATGATTAAAGTCACCCCAAAATGAATCTCTCTTCCACACACCAAGAATCCCTACTCGTTCAGAACCAAGCACATCGTTTTCTGGATGATCCCCAACGTAAAGACATTCTGTGGCCTTAACATCTAGCTTTTTTAAAGCTCGTTCGAAAATTTCAGGATGCGGTTTTTTAATTCCTTCCGCTTCTGAAACGAGAATCGTATTTGTATACGTATGTATGTTTAGTGCGCGAAGATTGTTCATTTGAAAGTCAGTAAAGCCGTTTGTGATAATACCAATTTTAATATTTTGTTGTGTTAAACGTTGAAGTAATTCATGCATGTTTTGGAAAGGGATACAATGATGTTGAAAATTTGTAATGTAGTCGTGCAGCAGTTGTTCTTGCGTTAAAGTAGTAATGTTGTATTCGGAAAGGAGAATATCATACACTTTATCCTTCCACGTATAGCCATTATTATCGAGTGCAAGAAACCGAGAACAATACTCGGATTTTTCTATGTTCATTAAGTGAGAGGTAAAGCGATTATATTGATCAGGAATAAATTGTTCTAGAGATTGGCGCCGATCTAATAGTGTTCCATCTAAGTCGAATAAGACTGCCTGAATCATGGGGAACCTCCTTACAGTTTTTATAATTAATTATCGCATATTCGTTAAAAAATGATTATGATATTTTTGTAGAATGGAATAATGGAGGATTGTATGAAGAGACTGTATGGTAAGTTAGTAGGGGTTATGGTCGCAATCGGCTTACTAGCAGGGTGCGATAGTTCTATGAAGAGTGTGAAAGAAAAAGAAATTTGTAAAACAGAAGAAGAATGCGTGGAAATAGGAGATAAGAAACTTCAAAAAGTATATGAAAAAATAGATGGATTATCTGAGCTTGAAGCAGTAGAAGATTATGATATAGAAGAGCAGGAAAGTGCGGATATGAAAGAGGCAGAGCAGAAAAAAGAAGATGATGATGAAAATTATTTCTTTTTAGCTTCTTATTATATTGATGGTGATGAAATTGTTGATCCTTATTTTGAAAAAATAGAACGGAAACGTTTAAATAAAGTATTCGCTGAAGATAAAGAAGCGAAAGAAGAGGTGCTACAACAACGTCAAGATAGAGGGTATCATGAAGATTTATGGGATATGTATCGCACGCTTATTCCAGCTAAGTATCGCGGGAGTATAACAGAATTTGATTTAATAACGGATGGTTATGACGGTGTTGTTGCTCACGTTATGCCTAGTATAGAGAATCCGAAAGACTGGACTCTTAGCTTAGATACGCTTGATTCTGCGGTAAATATTGATGAAGTGATGAAAACATTAATTCATGAGACGGCTCACGTATTGACGCTCGGGCATAAGCAAATACCAGTAGATGAAAACTATGTAAAGGATTTTGAAGAGGATAAAGATATTTCAACGTACCGAAATAAATGTGGAAATCTTTTCTTACAAGAGGGATGTGCGAAGGAAAACTCTTATATTAACCAATTCTATAATTCTTTCTGGAAGCCTATTGAGCAGGAGTGGACAGAAAAGAAAGTAGAAGAAAGTGAAGAAACGCAAATTGAATTTTTTAAAGAAAAACATGATGAGTTTGTATCACAGTATGGAACGACAAATGTGGCAGAAGATATTGCAGATACATTTACAGCATTTATTTTGCAAGATTCAAAAAAAGTGAAAGAAGGATCGGAGTTAAAGTATAAAAAAATTGCCTTTTTCTATCAATTCCCTGAGCTTGTAAAAATGAGAGTGGAAGTGTTGGCAGGATTATATGATGTTTCGAAAACGATAGAACAACGAAGTGGAAACTAATGCGAGTTATATATGTTAGCTAAGAAAACGTAAAGAATTGTAGTTCTTTACGTTTTTTATGTTGATAAAATTGAAAATTCTGTATTTTTATTAAAAAGAAGAAGGAACTATCACTATAAAATAGAATTAGTATAAAAATGTCACAATTTAGACACAATTATAATGCGCGTGTTATAGGGACTATAAGTTTACTCTCGAGGAGGTAATGAAACGTATGAAAACGATTCTTGCTGTTGCTGGTCTCATTTGGGTAATGTCTCACGGTTTTCCGATTTTTGAAGGGGAGCAAATTCGTAGTGCATTGGATAAAAAGTTTAATGATTATCATGTAATAGATCGAAAAGATAATGTCGTTACAGTACGTGTGAAAGATTGTTTCCATACAGTTACGGTTGCGGATGGAAACGTTAAAAATGAAACAAAGATGTGTGATAAAAAGTAAAAGAAAGAAGCTGACTATAGTCTGTTGCCCTAAGTCAGCTTTTTTTTCGTTTCCCAATTAGAAGTTTTTCAAATGCTTCAACAAACACATACATAAGTGTTGCGAGGACACAGGTGAGTAGTACGCTCAGTAAGACGAGAGTGAAATTAAATACTTGGAATCCGTAGCTAATTAAGTAGCCAAGACCTTGTTTAGAGACGAGAAGTTCGCCGAATATAACACCGACCCATGATAAACCGACGTTCACTTTTAATGTTGAAATAATGGCTGGGAAAGATGCAGGGAGAACTACTTGTTTATAACATTGCCATTTATTTGCGCCAAATGTGTCCATCACTTTTATATAGTTAGAATCGACTTCTTGGAATGCGCTGTAAATAACGAGAATGGTAATGATGATGGAAATGATTACTCCCATTGCAATTGACGAAGAAATATTTGGACCGAAGATTACAATGATAATCGGCCCAAGTGCCACTTTTGGCATGGCGTTTAGGACGACGAGATATGGATCAAGTACACGGGCGAGAAGTGGTATCCACCAAAGGAAAGTAGCGATAATGGCTCCGAGCACTGTTCCAAGAATGAAGCCTACTCCCGTTTCAAGTAATGTCGTCCATATGTGAACCCAAAGCGAACCGTCCATCCATTTGTTAAGGAAGAGATCCCAAATGCTTGAAGGAGAGCTAAAGAGTAAAGGATCAATCCATTCTTTTTTGCTAGCGATTTCCCATAGTGCAAAGAAAAGAATGAGCAGTAAAAGCTGCAAAGAGCGTGCTAACCATGCGCGCCTGCGTTCTTTTTTCCGAAACTGTTCATGTAGTTGCTTTATATTATCCAAGACGCTCCAGCTCCTTCCATATATTTTGGAAGAGGGATGGGAAGTCATGGTGGTGGCGTGATTCTAACGGTGATAAGGAACGGATGCTTTCTGGGACAATAAATGTTTTTGCAATTTTTCCAGGATTCGCTTGTAGTAAATAAATACGATCACTCATCGCAATTGCTTCTTCAATATCATGTGTCACGAGTAGTGAAGTTTTCTTATATTTGTGTAGTAAGCTGAAAACGAGATCTTCTAGTTTCAATTTCGTTTGATAATCGAGCGCTGAGAATGGTTCATCTAGCAATAAAATTTTTGGATCGGTCGCTAACGTTCGAACGAGGGCGGCACGTTGACGCATACCACCGGATAGTTCACGAGGGTATTGCTGCTCTACATCATGTAGACCGACTTGCTTTAAAAGCTGTAAAGTATGTTCTTTCGTCTGTTCATCGTAAATGTTTCGGATATGAAGTCCAAGCATAATATTTTCTTCAATTGTCTTCCAAGGGAACAAGTAGTCTTGCTGCAACATATACCCCATAGATGAAGTTTTCGTTGTAATGGGCTCACCATCTAAAAAGACGATACCTTCAATTGGATCAAGCAGCCCGGCAATAATGGAGAGGAGTGTCGTTTTGCCGCAACCACTTGGACCGAGTATAGAAATGAATTCGCCTTCTTCCACTTGTAAACTCATATCTTCGAGAATCAATTTGGCATTCTCTTTTGCGAAAAAGCAGTGAGAAACGTTACGTATTTGTAAAAAGCTCATACACTTCGCCTCTATTTCTTAATAACGCTCTCGGCAATTTTTGTATTGACGAGCGCTTCATGTGGAACTTCTTTTTGTAATTCGCCAGCGTCTTTCATAATCGTTTGGAGCTGTTTCCATTCTTCCGCATCTAATAGCGGATTTGTCGCATAAGAATGTTGCTTTTTATACCGTTCAATTACTTTTACTGTAATGTCTTTTGAAGTATCTTTAAATAACGGAGAAACGGCATCAGCAATCTCTTCTGGACTATGAGTATCAACCCATTGTTGCGCTTTATAGAGAGCACGTGTGAATTTTTCAGCAGCAACTTTATCTTTCTTTAAGAAACTTTCCTTTGCCATGAACGAGGTATATGGAACAGTACCAGATTCATTTCCGAACGAAGCGACGATATAACCTTTTCCTTCTTTTTCGAATATACTTGCAGTCGGTTCAAAGAGCTGTACAAATTCCCCCGTACCAGATGCGTAGGCATTTGCAATGTTAGCAAATTCGATGTTTTGAATTAAGTTTGTATCTTTGTGAGGATCGATGCCATTTTTCTTTAAAACGTATTCTCCAACCATTTGCGGCATACCGCCTTTACGTTGTCCTAAAAACGTAACACCTTTTACGTCATTCCAATTAAAAGAGTCTAATTTTTTACGCGAAACTAAAAATGTTCCATCTGTTTGTGTAAGTTGTGCGAAGTTAATGACAGGGTCTTTTGCGCCTTGTTGATGAACGTAAATGGACGTTTCAGAACCGACGAGAGCAATATCAATGCCACCAGATAATAGGGCGGTCATCGTTTTATCTCCGCCAGCTGTTGTTTGGAGATCAATATTTAATCCTTCCTCTTTAAAAAATCCTTTTTCAATCCCAACATATAACGGGGCATAGAAGAGAGAATGGGTAACTTCGCCGATCCGAATGTTTTGAGTTTGTTCTTTCGTACCTTCTTTTTTACTACTGCAAGCAGAAAATGTGAAAACAGCTAGTAACATGATACAAAAAACAGCTATTAATTTTTTCACTATATAACACCTCCTAGAAGTCACTCTACAAGCATGATATGTAGGTAAGTGCCCATATGTGAGTGTAGATAGCAGGAATTTTTTTGGGGATAAAGAAGTACAAATATAAGGGGTGATAAAATGGAGTACGAATATGATGATAGCGTACATTTACATCTTGATTATTTCGGAACAGAATGTGATATGGAATCGATTGCTTATAAGCGGAAGAATGAAGATGTGTGGGATGTATATTTTAATTTTGGAGCATATGGTCTTCAGAAAGATGGGATCGAGACGGGGAAATTTATGGACGAATATGCTGGTTATTACGTTTTTTCTGTACATGCTCGTGATCTTAGTTGGGAATTTGGAAGTGCTCAATTTGAAGAGTGGGTTTTGAAAAATCATATAGTAGAAAAATCACTGCAAAAATAGGGAGGTATTTTGTGGTCGATTTTCTCATTTTCTTGTTCATTTTTGTAGTCGGATTTTTTATTATGCAAGTACTCGTTTACCGATTTGCAAAGAAAAACATCCAAAAATACACACAAATAAAATGGCTTCATTTGTGGCTAGAGATGAATATGAAAAAAGGACCGAGATTAGATCTTTTTGATTTTGTAGTTATCGTACTCGTATGTATTATATGGAAAGTATGGATGTATTCTATTATATGATAAATATGCCCATATCTGTTAAAATGAAGGAGAACCTATCATTGTTGGTAGGTTCTTTTCTTATGGTAATATTTTTATGAAGCATAGTTCGTTTATTATGCTACTAGAATATAGAAGAGATAAAGAAGGTGTATTTTTTAAGGGGAAATTAAGGATATACGTGTATAATACAAACACATAGGGAGACTAACTGTATACAAATATGTTATTTTGTATATGACAATATGTTTGTTGATGCGAGACGAAGGGGTAAAGGAAAGAGGGAATAAATTGCGTTTTAATGTTTTTACACAGCGACGAAGAAGAGATGAATTTCATTTTAGTTTCTCGGCTCAGCAACCGAGAAAGAATCTATTAATTTCTATCATTCTTAGTGGAATGTGGGCGATCTGTTTAGAAACGCTATTCTTTGTTATGTTAAGGTCTTTCGAATTTGAGAAAACTAAAGATTTTTTTAATGGGGAAATACCGCTAAGTATACTTATTATTGTTTTGTGGAGTGCACTACTATACATCATTCATTTGAATAAAGGCATCAGCCATAAGCTTAGGCCAGCCATTCGAGTTTATGTCGTATTATTTTTAATCGCTCATACAATGAATTGGATGTATATCATGATACAGGAGGATATGAGCCTTATAGTAGTAAATACATGGGTGTATTTACAAAATGGGCAGTATATATTAAGCCTGTTATTTATTTATATGGTATATGTTTTTGCATATAATTTGTTTGGAAGAGTTTTCTTAAGTACAACGATAACTAGCTTAGTTTTAATTATTTTTGTGATGGTGAACCATTTTAAGCTTATTTTTAGAGGAGAGCCATTCTATCCGTCTGATTTCACACAGGTTGGTCATATGGACTCCGTTATACCGATGGTTATGGATTATTTCAGTTTTTGGAATATGTTCCTGACAATCGTTGGCATTGTGTTGATTGTATTTGTAGTTACGTATATACGAAAGTATATTCCAGTTATAAAATCACATATTATGATGAGGATTATTTTAATATGTGGCTCGGGGTTTATGTTGTATGGATATAGTAACTATCCTACTACTTTTATGAATGATTTATTTATAAAAGGTGGAGTAGACATCCGTGCATGGAATCAAGCTGCAAATTATAAAGCGAATGGTTTTATTATTGGATTTTTAAGTAACTTAGATACGACGGTTATTAAAGAGCCAGAGGAATATTCAAAAGAAAATATGCAGCAAATTGCAAAGGATATAGAAAAACAATATAGTGGCAAAGTAAAAGCACACAAAAAAGTAGAAAAGCCGAACATTATATTTATTATGAGTGAAGCATTTTGGGATCCAACAAAATTAACGAATCTTTCATTTAGCGAAGATCCAGTGCCGAATTTACATCGTTATACAGAGAATTTCCCAGGGGGACAAACGATAGCTCCTACATTTGGAGGGAATACAGCAAATACAGAATTTGAAGCATTAACGAGTTACTCAATGAGTCTTTTAATGCCTGGTTCTATACCATATCAACAAGCTGTTCCAAGTCAGAAAGAGATTCCATCTATTGCAAGTGAGTTGAAGAAACAAGGGTATTATGCAAGCGCAATTCATGCTTTTAACCGATCGTTTTATAAACGGGAAGATGTATATAAAACATTAGGATTTGATAATTTTAATGCAGAAGACACGATGAAAAATAAAGAAGTAGTTGGAGATAATATTGGTGATTTATCTATGAGTAAAGAAATAATAGATGAATTAAAAAAGAGAAAACAACCGACATTTATTCATGCGGTGACGATGCAAAATCATTTTCCATATAAACCAAATATGTTTGGGGAAAATAAAATAGAAATTAGTGGATTAACAGAAGAGGAATCGAAGGCAGAATTAGAAGCATATACAGAAGGTGTACGACTGTCTGATGAAGCTCTGAAATATTTAGTAGAGCAGCTTGATGATTTAGACAGGCCTACTTTATTAGTCTTCTTTGGAGATCATTTACCTATGTTAGGAACTAATAAATCTATTTATAAAGAAGCAGGATATATAGAAAATGAAGAGACGGTAAGAGAAAGATTAATTATGTCAGAAACACCATTGTTAATGTATGCGAATTACGATTTGCCAAATGACAACTTAGGTTTAGTAAGTCCAATTTATTTTTCTAGTCTTGTTTTTGATTATGCAGGATTAAATCAATCACCATTTTATCAATTTTTATCAAAAATGCATAAAGAAATCCCCGTTCTTAGAGATGAGTTAAAGGTTAATAAAGATGGGGAAGAGATAACAGATTTAACGAAAGAACAAAAAGAAATGTTAGAGCAATATAAAATGCTCCAATATGATCTACTTGCTGGAAAGCAGTATAGTAAAGAGATACTTTTTAAATAGAAAAACAAAAAGAACTTGTATATCGATACAAGTTCTTTTTTATAGTATTTAACGGGGTAACCAGACAAGCTGGGTTTAGGGAGTATTACCTGTACATTTAGTATAAATGAAAATGTAACCGTTTTATTGAATGATTTGTGAGAAATGTGTGAATTTTAACCTTTTTAAAAACTACGTTCCTATCGATACATTTGGCATAGTTTTTTATGAATGTAAAAACTTCATGAGTTCTTTGTTTAATTCATCCGCTTGATCGATAGGAGAGCCGTGACCACTATTTGTGAGAGGATGTAACTGAGAATTTTTAATCCGCTTTTGCGTAAGTTCAGCGCTTTTGTATGGGATAAGTTGATCATGAATACCGTGGAATATTTTTGTTGGAACGTTAATTTTACTTAAGTCTTTTGTTACATCTTCATTTGCGGCTGCTTGCAATATTTTGATGAGAGCATAGGAAGCAGACTGCATACCGAGATAAGAAAACCATTCTAACGTAGCAGATCCTAAATTTCTATTAAAAAATGATAAAGATACATCATTTAAAAATTTAGGTAGATTCGCATACATTTGATTAATGAGGGTATCTGCTTGTTCCTTTGGTACACCGTAAGGAGATTCTTGATTTTTAACAAATGAAGGAGAAACAGCATCAATTAATGCGAGCTTAGAAATGCGGCGACCGTTATAACGAGACATGTACCGAATAGAAAGAGCGCCACCTACTGAGAAACCGACTAATGTAGCATTTTCTACTTGGAGTGCTTCTAGAACAATTGCGATATCATCGGCTAATCGATCGTATGTGTAACCAGTCCATGGTTTATCAGATTGCCCATTTCCGCGTATATCCATAGCGATGCAGCGAAAGCCGTGCTGTGGTAACACGTTGAGCTGATATTGGTACATTTGATGATTTAAAGGCCAGCCGTGGACGAAGAAAACAGTTTTACTACCAGGACCAGGATTAACGTCTTGCACAAAAATATGCACATCTTTCTCGACGGTAACAAACATAAGTTATCCCCCTATCCTATTCGTATGCTCTATCCCAAAAGCGTTGTTTCGTCATAGCTTTTGGGATAGAGCGTTGGATTTTGTTCTATTCAAACACCAGGATTTCCTTCATTCTTTTCCGCTTCTATAAAATCTCTCCCACATAATATACGTATTATTGTTTATAATTTTTATGATTGCATATCGTCTGAAAATATCACGGTTTTGGGATGATTTTCCTCAAATGTTCGATTTCTCTTTGTTTGTATAAGAAAATCATTTATTATAATAAATGGTATTCTTCGAGATATTATTTTGAAGGGGTGTTGAAGTGAAAGAAAGTTTTCTATCATATAAAGAAGAAGAAAGGAATGCCAAAATCTTTTTGTGGGTGCTATATGTCATTGTTATTTCATACCAAGTTTTATATGCAATCGTATTAGAGAATAAATCACTAACGGATAAGGGACATAGCATACTATGGCAAGTAATTTGCGGAACTGTAATACTCGGTGTAAATGTATATTTAATAAAAAAGGAGAAAGCGAATCTTGTTAAATATGCATGTTTATTTGCATACATAGGAATAGAAATTGCTAATATACTTTCGTATATGCTTTATAATAAGGCGGCATTTGATGGGGTAAATATAATAGAAATTATTCTCATCTTCTTTGTACCTATATTTTTAAATAAAAAATATTTTGTGTTTGTACTTTCAACTATTGTAGTGAAATATGTGATTTATTTATTTGTATTAAAAGAAGTAAAAGGATTTATGTTCCTCATTATGTATACACTCGTATTAATAGCAGCATACATCATTTTAAATCGATTTATACAATACCTTTCAGCGGTAAAGGAAAGTATTAAGATTGCTAGTGAATCACAAAAATTAGCAGTAATCGGAAAAATGGCAGCGACAGTGGGACATGAAATTAAAAATCCCCTTGCTTCATTAAAAGGATTTACGCAGTTACAACGAGAGAAGCATGGGGAGGACCCTATTTACAAACAGATGATTTTTGAAATAGAAAATATGAATAATATGATAAGCGAATTGATGGAGGTTGCTACATGTAAACCTTCTATTTATAAGAAACATAATATAGGTGAGATTGCATTACAAGCAGTAGCAATTCTTCGAGAAAAAATGAATGAATCTAGTGTCCAGCTTATTTCTAATATCGAAGAAAAGATAATAGAGGTTGAATGTGATGAGCGGAAAATAAGAGGAGTCTTTCTATATGTCATAAAAAATGCTCTGGAGGCAATGGAGCAAGGTGGCACATTAGAGTTAAGGTTAGAAAATAAAGGACAAGATTATGTAATGCTAAGTGTAATCGATAATGGTTATGGTATTAAGAAAGAAAATTTGGCTCGTGTTACAGAAGCTTTTTATACAACGAAACAAGATAAAATTGGTTTGGGACTTACGGTAGCGAATCGGCTTGTTACTGAGCAGCATCTTGGTGAATTACATATTTCAAGTAAAAGAGATATTGGAACTAGAATAGATATCATTCTCCCGAAGCAACGTGGAAATAGTGAAATCCAAGGGGGAGAAAAGCTAGGAGTTACCATATGAATAAAGACGATATATTTAAAAATGAAGAAATGAAGGCGCTGAAAACATTTTTAAGTTTATTTTTTATTATATTTTTTGTATACGATCTTGCCTATGAATTTATTGTACCTTTAATAGGAGGAGCGCAAGAAGGAGTAGGACAATTTGAAGATGGTTTAGGTTTATGGCTTTATTTTCTGATGGTGATCTTATTTTGTATTGGAGTATATTTCATGAAATGGAAGAATCCATTTGTAGTGAAATATATTATACTAATTGGATATAATCTATTAGATTTTATCCATAATTTTATGATTTACTACGGTAGTGATGCTGAGTTTGATGGTGGGAATATAGTAGAAGGATTTTTTATTTTATTTGCCCCACTTTTTGTGAATAAAAGATATTTTTGGTTAGTTCCGAGCATACTTGTTGGAAAATACGCTCTTATAGGAGTCATTATTCACTCGTCACTCGTTTTAATCCCGATGGCATTATATAGCGTATTTACTATCATATGTTGGATTATGTTTTTAAGGTTTCAATCTTACGTTCGTACGCTTGAGATGATGGATAAAGAAATACAACAAACAGAAAAGCTAGCAACTGTTGGGAAAATGGCTACAGTTATTGGTTACAAAATTAGAAGACCTCTAGCCAATTTAGATAAATTTGTGAATAAGCAAGCAATTAAATATCCAGAGGATAAAATATATAGTGATATTATGAAACAAGAAGTAGAACGAATTCATATAATCGCTACAGAACTTAGTGGATTTGAGAAATCTAAATCACTAGAATCAGAAGTTCATAATATAGAAGAAATTATTGCTTATGTTATTCGAGTTATGGGGAAGCCTGCTTTAAATCAAGGCGTACACATACAAGGTATTTATAGTAAAGACATACCATCAATTACATGCGATGAAAAACGGTTAAAACAAGTGTTTTTTAATTTGATTAAAAATGCGATTGAAGCAATGTCAGTTGGTGGAACCATTACGATTAAAGTGACTGTAGAAGATGCAATCATTGTTCAAGTTAAGGATGAGGGTTGCGGTATTCCAAAAGATAAAATTCCAAAGCTAAATGAAGCGTTTTACACAACGAAAGAAACGGGAACAGGTTTAGGTTTAGTAGTTACAGAAAAAATTATTAAAGACCACAACGGTAAAATGAGTTTTGAAAGTGAAGTTGGGGTTGGAACGACGGTGAAGGTTATGTTGCCACTGCATTAACTACAAAAAACATCACTTATTTGGAAGTGATGTTTTTTTATTTTATCTCACTATTTGCATATGGTAAAAAACTCATTTTATCGATAAAGAATGTATGATGTGTTTATAACATCAAAATGTTTTTTGAAATTTTTCAATATGGATTTTCCAGAAAAAAATTTAGACTATCAAAATTAATTGTTTTTTTCAAAAAAACTATTTTCTTTTTTGGATTTTAATGGTATATTCAAAACACGATAAATAAATACCTATATTTGGCACACTATTCGAAAGGATAGGTCGCAAAGCTAAGAGTCTAAAGTAATGAAAATTACTATGATAGTCTGGTTGCAGTTTGGATTTTCATACATAGTTGTATGTATGAAAATCCAAGAGGCAACCGGATTTTTTATTGTCTTAAAAAGAAAAAATAAATGGGCACACTATTCGAAAGGATAGGTCGCAAAGCTAAGAGTCTAAGGTAATGAAAATTACTATGATAGTCTGGTTGCAGTTTGGATTTTCACACATGTTGTGATGTATGAAAATCGAAAAGGCAACCAGGCTTTTTATTTTCTAGGAATACACATTATGATTGTAAATTTAGTTGGAAAATAAATTTAATGTTCGAAATATTAAGTATATAGAAAGTGAGGTAGGGAAGTACATTGCAAAATCAAATAGGGAAATTTGGGCGTATACTTCTCGCTGGAGGAATATTATTTACGCAAGTTGGTGTGCTAGACTACTCTGCAAAGAAAGTTTATGCGGTTACGAATGATGAACAAGGAAGATTTCTTATTCATATGGATAAGCAACAAATAAAAGTTGATGAAAACGTAGTATTAAAGATTACGAATACAAATAAACAAGATACGAACATTGAACTTAAATTATTTGATGGACAACTCTTCAGTGAAGAAGAAACGAAAAAAATGAACAAAAACAATAAAGCGATTCAAAACTTGTCTGTAACAGAGGATCGAATTGTACAGATTGAAAAAAACGAGAACAGTGATTACATCGGTGACGTATATGTGGTTATTCAAGTGAAACAAGCTGGAGAGTATAAATTTGAACCAACAGTGAAGCTTGAGGATCAGGAAAGGAAGGTTGAATCTACTTTACTCCATGTCATCGAAAATAAGCAAGATTCAAAAGTTGCTATTCCTGAAAGTGATACAAAATCTTCCGAAGAAAATATGAAACAAGAAGTAAACAAAACAGAGAAAGTACTAGAAGAAAATAAAAAGCAAGAACTAGAGTCAAAGCATGCTGAAGTTCTAAAAGAAACGAAGCATTTAGAAACAGAAAAGGGTAATGAAGAACAATTACCAAAGAAAAATGAATTAAAAGAGGGTAAGAAGATAAATGAAAATAATGAGGGGTTATCTTCCATTCAATCCGAGAAGCTATTAAAAGGCCAATCGCTACTAGCTGCGAGTCCTATTACAAGTGTTCTTAAGTATCCAGACGTAAAAGTAATAAATAATAGAACCGGTGAGGGATCTTCTATCCCAGGCAAATATGCTTTTAGATTTGTTTGGAGCCCACAAGTAACATATGAGGTAAAGGGGAGTAGCAATGATAGAACTGGTCAAAGTCAATACACATTTAGAAATTCAAATAGAGAACAGTATGTATTAGTAAAAAGGGCTGGTGAATATCAAGGGAAATGGATCGATGTCCGTATTAATATTCACTCTATGACAGCTTCATCTGTAGATGTTAAAACACCAATAACTAAAGCTGATGCAAAAAACTTTTTACAATTATATGGGAACGGAAGGTCAGGACAAACGTATAATGCTTCCTTTGAATTTTATGAGCACGGAACAAGTAAAAAAGTACCATTAACGGCAATGTGGAATTTTAAAAGGATAAACAGTTATAAAAATGTTACTTTACGTAATGATGGTAGTCATTTAACGAATTTATACGTGTATGATACGAGTTCAATTAGGTATCAAGACAAAGGGAATAATAAAATAGAGTTTTCTGGAACAGCAGGCCCAGTAGCTACTCCAGAAGCAGATATGACAATTACATTTGATAATTTAACAGAATTACCGCTAGAAGTTAGATTAAATGCTTCAGGTGTTAATGTATCATACGACCAATTAGCGATCGCACAAATTGAAATTCCAGCTCCAAGTGTAATAGGAGATATTGTGGAAGATAATTCCCGTCAACTTTCTTATAAGGTATATCAAAATATGCCTGCTCAATCGAAAGATATTCACTATGCGAAATCTTTTGTATTAGAAAGTGAAGTGAATAAGGATTTTACTGTGAATGATGTTTCCATTCAAGATGTGGAGAGTGGAGATGATGTAAGTAGCTTCTTTGATATTAGCAGGAAAAACAATAAAGTTACTGCGGTTGCGAAAGAAAATGCGCTAAAAATAGAAGAATTCAACGGGAAAATTTACGAGATGACAATTACAGGTTCTCCTGTAAAAGGTACCGATGTAATGAAATATTACAAAGATGGTTATCTTGAAATACCGGTATCAGCTAAAAACTATATAAATGGTGATACAAAGGGACAAGAGAGTAATCAAGATATTGCCAAAATAAGGTATAAAGGTATTCCGACAGGTAAACCAGTCCCGCAAAAAGTGGTGCAAGGAACAGATTTAACGAAAATGGATATTGAAAAATTTGTAACAGACTTATCTGTAGATACAAATTTAGATGTTGATAAACCGATATCGGTAGTTAAATTAATAAACATTCCAGATACAAAGAAGTTAGGGAATCATACTGTGATAGCTGTAATTGAGACGAAACAAGGTGTACAAGCGGAAATTCAAGTTCCGGTTACTGTCGTAGATGGCACTTTAAAGTTAATTGATGTACCAAAGGAAATTTCTTTTGGGGATCTAACAATTCCATCTAAGCCAACGACATACGCACCGAAGTCCATTTCGAACCCTTTGAAAGTAACAGATGAACGAGTTCAAAAACAAAAATGGAGTGTATATGTAAAAGAGATTACACCCCTTACTTCAGAGCAAAACGATAAATTAACTGGTGCATTAGTGTATAAGAAAAATGGAAAAGATACACCGTTAAGTAGTTCTAACATAGAAGCATTCTCTTATACTTCTAAAAATGATGAGGAAGTAGCGTTAAATTGGAAAGAAAATGAAGGTGTTCATTTACAAGTTAAGCCAGGACCGAACATAAAAGCAAATACGAAATATGCTGGAAAGCTTGAATGGACATTAACCGATGCTCCGCTCTAAAAAATATATGTAATATATACATTTTAGAAAGGAGGAAGGTGAATGAAAAAGGTAGCTTGTTGTATAGCTGTCACATTAATATGCGCACCGCTTATTACGTTAAAGGCAGCGAATGCTTCGAGTATGAATTCCAAAGCAGGTATTACATTTTCAAATAGTTATACACCAGTTACATCAACTGATCCGACAGAGACAAAAATAAAAGAAGAGACAGTTGATAAAAATGGTACTCGTATTATAAAAGAAAAAGATAAAAATGGAGATAAACATTTACCGAAAACTGGAGGCCAGACACGGGACTTCACACCATATATTGGATTGTTTTCCATTACATTATCTCTATATGTATTCAAAAGAATTAGGGAAAAGCAAGTGTATTCAAAATAAAACATAGATAAAAAACAATGAAAAAGGGGAAGGTACATATGAAACTAGCAAAATTAGCATTGGTCGGAGCAGTAACATTATCAACAGTATCAGTAGGAACATCAGCGTTTGCAGAAGAGAAAGCAAATATGAAATCGACAACAGACGTAACATTTATTGAAGACAAAAGTACAACAGATCCGAACAACCCAGAAAATCCAAATGAAAAAATTACACCAGAAAAACCAGATGAGCATCAACCAGGAACAGCTGGTCCATTAAGCATTAACTATGTTTCTAACTTACACTTCGGTGAGAATGTTATTTCTGGTAATGACCAAACTTACTTTGCAAAATTAGATACAGTAAAAAAAGGAAACGATAAAATGGATGTTCCTAACTTCGTATCTGTAACGGATAAGCGTGGTACAAACGCAGGTTGGAAGTTAAAAGTAAAACAAAATGAGCAATTCCACAGTGGAAAAAATGTATTAACAAATGCAACATTAACGTTAAGCAATCCAGTTGTAAACTCTGTCACAGATAAAGCATATGCGCCTACACCGTTTGCTGGTTCTGTAACTCTAAATCCAGGTGGAGATGCAGTTGAGATTACTACTGCAGCAAAAGATAAAGGTATGGGAGACTGGACAACTGCATTTGGTAAAGGTGCAGACCAAGGTAAAGAGAGTGTTAGCTTATTCGTACCAGGTACAACAGCGAAAGTGAAAGATGCAAAATACTCAGCGACATTAACTTGGACTTTAGAAGATACACCTAACTAAACCATTTTAAGTTTGAATATTGAGAATGACAAAATATTAAAATAAAAATAAAGGGGTATAAAAACTATGAAACTAGCAAAATTAGCATTAATCGGAGCAGTAACATTATCATCAGTATCAGTAGGAACGTCAGCATTCGCAGCTGAGAAAGATGGCGGAGAATTAAATTCGAAAGCATTCATTAAATTCGAGAAAAATACAGATAAAATTGATGTTGTTAATCCAGAGAATCCAGATGAAACTGTAGATCCAGTTGATCCAGATAAAAAAGGTACAGATGGTCCATTAAGTATTGATTATGTATCTAACTTCAACTTTAAAACACAAAAAGCATCAGGGAATAACGAAATCTACTTTGCAGAATTAGATAAAGTAAAGAAAAAAGTAGACGGTTCTGTAATTGACGTGCCAAACTACGTTCAAGTAACAGATAACCGTGGTACAAATGCAGGATGGCATTTAACAGTAAAACAAAATGGTCAATTCAAAACTGCAGATGATAAAGCGTTGGATGGCGCGGCATTAACATTAAAAAATTCAGCTTTGAAATCAAATGCAGGTAGCGATGCACCAACAGCAGAACAATCTATCACATTAAATCCAAGTGGTGCAGCATCTGATTTAATTGATGCAAAAGTAGATCAAGGTATGGGTACATGGGTAAATGCATTTGGTAAAGATGCAAAAGAAGCGGAGAAAAGTGTTGAATTATCTGTACCAGGTAAAACGAAAAAAGAACAAACACAATACACAACTTCACTAACTTGGGAACTAACAGACGCTCCTATGTAAGTAAGAGAAATTTTAAGATAAAAGAGGAAAATGAGAAGAGATAAGGGAATGGCTTTAACCTTATCTCTTTCTTGTCTATAAAATGGATAGGAAGGGAACTACATAAGAGATGGCAAAAAAAATATTAACTAGCTTACTATTAATTGTATTCTTTATGGTAAACACGTTGTCAGCAAATGCTGCAGAAATGAAGTTCGCAGTAACAGCAGTTATACCAGAAAACCAAATTGATAAGAATCAAACGTACTTTGATTTAAAAATGCAGCCTGGACAAAAGCAAACGATTCAAGTACAAATGAAAAACGATACGAATAAAGAAGTTGTGGTAGAATCATTTGCGAATACAGCAATTACAAATAGTAATGGAATTACAGATTATAGTACAGTAGAAGCAAAAATGGATTCTACACTGAAACATTCATTCTCTAAAATTGCTAAAATGCCAAAAGAAACAAAAGTGCCCGCAAATGGTGCAGTTACAGTTGATGTGAATTTAGAAATGCCAAGTGAGTCATTTGATGGCGTTATTTTAGGTGGTTTATACTTTAAAGAAAAAGAAGATGAAGCTTCTAAGAAAAAACAAGAGGGCGTACAAATTGAAAATAAATATGCATACGCAATCGGTGTTGTTTTACGAGAAACAGATGTTGAAGTAAAACCAGATATGAAATTAAACGAAGTGAAGCCAACGCAAATAAATGGACGTAACGTTGTAACAGCGAATTTACAAAACGTAAAACCAGCAATGTTAAAGAATTTAAGTGTTGATGCAAAGGTATATAAAGAAAAAGGGAAAGACGTTTTATTTGAAACAAAAAAAGAAAATTTAAGAATGGCACCAAACTCAAACTTTGATTACGCTATTAGCTGGGAGAACAAAGCGTTTGATCCTGGGACGTACCGAGTAGAAATAAAAGCTACTGATGGTGATCAAAAATGGGAATGGAAGAAGAACTTTACGATTGAAGGAAAGACAGCGGATAAGTTAAATGATTCGGCTGTAGAAGCGAAAAAAGACTATACGCTATATTACATTATTGGTGGAGTACTTCTAGTAGTCTTACTGCTCGTTCTTGTATTCTTCTTAGGAAGACGTTCTAACAAAGAGAAGAATAACGAAAAATAATAATATATTGATAGTGTAAATGAGCTAATAAGTTAAATAATGGATATTAAACCATAATAAGTATATCATAGACTTGTCTGTTATTTGTTTTAATTCATTTGTATTTCTATTTGTTGGCCCCAATTATTGGGGCTTTTTTTGTTAAATAAATTACTTTTAAGAGGGATCTAAATATCAGTGATTAGAAAAATAGAATATACAGCACTGGCAGTAATTCCAGGATTAATATAAAGAGATATAGCATCGTCTCTAGAAACTGGATTTCCAGCTGTAATGCTAATCCAAGTTACAGTAGCGGTAGTGGGGGGTGTGGGGACATTTCTGCAAATATCAATCGTATAAATAGCAACAGGTAAGTTATTTACATTTATAGACGCAGCAAATCCAATCAATAGAAGGAGAATAGGGAAGGATATGATGTAATACCATCCCGCTAGAAATAAAAAAGCTACCGAGTAGGCCTAAGAAGATAGGGTATCAATTTTCTGTACATATCTTTTAGAAAAAATGGTGGTACAATATATGAAGGATACGAGAAGAGAGGATGAAGATTAGAGTATGTACGTTACTGTAACAGAAGCAGCATATAAAAAAATTATGGATACGATTCCAAATGAAGCGAAATATATAAAGTTATTTTACGATAATGAAGGTTGCGGTTGTGTAATGAGCGGAATTATCGATTTAGTAGCTGTAGCAGAAAAAGATGAGCGCGATGTGGATATTGAATCTAGCCAGTTTAGCTTTATCGCTGATCGTACAAAGCTTGTATTTATGGATGATAAGTTGACTGTCGATTGGCATGAAGGTGGAGGAACTTTTCAGCTGAAGAGCCCGAGCCAGTTTTATAATCCAAATATGAAGTTACACGTTCGAGTGTAGTAAAGGAAAGGTGGTCCAAAAATGTATTTTGGAACCACTTTTTTTTAATTGGATAAGTCGCTATTATTGTCGTTTTTTGTTGATAAGTCGATATATTTAAAAAATCGCTGATATAATTCGAGTTGCGCTGATATATTTAGAAAATCGCCGATATAATTTCATGTACCAAAACGTGCATATAATACAAAGTTTTTTTCACATAATGAAATGTACATATGATTGAATTTTCTGTATAATCGTATTTGCGGAGGGGATACGCATGAGAAAATGGGGAATTGAGTTACTAATTTTAAGTGTCGTTATTATTTGGGGGATTAATTTTACGATTGCGAAATATGGACTTTTAGAATTTACAGCAATTGAGTTTACTGCACTTCGGATGATATCGGCGGCACCGCTTATGTTACTCCTTACATTTTTTATTGAAAAGTCAGTTTATATGGAGCGAAAGGATATACCTAGATTAATTATCGTTAGCGTTGTAGGTATTGTACTGTATCAAACGTTATTTATGGAAACTGTTAAATATACATCCGCTACAAATGCCTCTTTACTCATTTCTATTTCACCTATTTTTACAACTGTATTTGCGATTTTATTAAAACAAGAAAAATTTTCTTCTCGAAAGCTTATCGGTTCTATCATTGCCTTTTGTGGTGCAGCCTTAGTTTTAGTAGCAGGGAATTCACTTGCTAGTTCTTTTTATGGAAATGGGATTGGACTCATTACATCAATATGCTGGGGGCTTTATCCTGTTTTAGCAAGTCCATTAATTAAAAAATATTCAGCGCTACGTGTTACCGCATGGTCAGCACTAGTTGGCGCGATTCCACTCTTGCTTTTTAGTGGACCATACGTATTTATAATGCCATTTCACATTACGCATGGAATGACACTATTCGCTTTACTATATTCTATTTTCTTTGTAACAGTATTCGGTTTAGTAATGTGGTATGTTGGAGTTCAAAAAATTGGGGCGTCACATACGATGGTATATATGTATATAACGCCGCTTGTAGCTGTTTTATTTGCAGCTGTTTGGGCAAATGAATATGTATCGTTTCAACAAATAATTGGTGGAATTATTATTTTCTTCGGTTTATGGTTTGTGAAATCGGAGAAAGTAAAAGTGCATGCTACTGTGGGGAACCTATATCAAAATAGGAAAACAGATCACCTATGATCTGCTTTCCTATTTTTTTATTTTTGGTAAGAAGATGAGAAATAAGATCGCAGTAATAAGTGGAATTAAGTTTAAAAATGGAATACGGAAGAGTGTGATAAGAATAATACCCGGAAGAAGGACACCGAGGACAGCGTAGAAAATACTATGGTTTTTCGTGTACCAATACAATGAAAGTCCAATAAGTGCAGGGATAATGAGGTGAATGAGAGCCATTAAAAAATAAATCATTAGACGCCCCCTTTATTTGTGTGCTTATTACATCATATCCGTATGTTCATAGATTGATATCAATTTTTTCATAAATGGACGGAAAATGTTTGGAAAAACGTCACAAATTATGAGAATATGACGTTTGAAATCTTGTATAATATTATTTCCTAAAAACATTTAAACAACATAAACATACCGTTTATGTTGTTTTTTTAATTTGAGTGAAATGGATGTAAGCAGTATAGACTTGAAAGAAATTTTTTGTTAGATAGATGAAAATTACGGAAGAGGAGAACAGCATGATTAGTATGTCGTTAAGGTCGTTTAAAATTCAATCGTATTATATACTAGGTATTCTTTTATTAGGCTGGATGGTAACCCCGTTTTCAGCACATTTTTTAGGTGCGGGAATTGGACTTATCGTAAGTATGTATTGTGTTTGGCTTTTAGGGAGACGAATTGAGAAACTTGGAGATAGTATCGTAAAGAAAACGAAAGCACCGACGCTCGGTATGTTTAATCGTTATGCGGCTGCTATTTTAGGTGCTATTATTATGTACGAAATTGAGCACCATATGGTGATGTGGGCATTTGCAGTAGGGATTATGGGCGGTTATTTCTTGATTGTTGTTAATTTAGGATACTATAGCATGAAAGATGAGAAAGAATTAACGAAGAGCTAAAATGATAAAAGATAAAAAGCATCTTTTTAGATGGAATAGGGGATCCAGCGATGAATAGTACAACAGGAAGCGAAACGTTGCATAAAATACAGGTTTTTGCTTCCAATAAGTTAACATGAAATCACGTATTGGTATGACTTTTAGGTTCTTTAAAAAAGTTGGATATAATACAAAAAACTATTCCGGTAATTAGAATAATATATTTTATTGTTTCATTTGTATGCTCAAATAAATGAACGTTAAGCATTACCAGTCCCCAAAACAGTTGGATCGCTCCATAACTGAATAAAATTTTTCCTGTACGAGAAAAATTTTTCATAAGCTTCACCCTTTCCTGTATATGTAAATTATAGTATAGGAAACTAAAAATGAGTGATTATAAAATGAATTTTCTGTAATTTCATAGGTGAAGGTAAGTGATTTATGAGCTAAGTCACTATATAAGATATAGAAAGAAGCTTACGTTTTTTACGTAAGCTTCTTTTTTATGTAAGTGTGTGTAACCACTAAGCCGCATTGGGTTTTGTCGGTGAGTACGCGGAACTTTACGGTTACACGACACTTATTCATATGAGTAAAGGGTTATTCCAACAGAAAGTTTTAATTTAAGCGATTGGGCCGCCTAAGTTAATAATGTCTTCAGATACGCTGTCGAACTTTTTGAAGTTAGCTTTGAATTCATTTGCAAGTTCGATTGCTTTTGCTTTGTAAGCAGCTTTATCAGCCCAAGTTTGTTCAGGCATTAACACTTCGTCAGGTACACCTGGTACGTGAAGTGGAACTTCAAGACCGAAGATGTCATGTTTAGCTGTTTCAGTTTTCGCAAGTTCACCGTTTAATGCTGCTTGAATCATTGCACGAGTGTAACCTAAGTTCATACGTTTACCAACGCCGTATTCGCCACCAGTCCAGCCAGTGTTTACTAAGAATACTTTCGCATCGTGTTTCTCGATTTTTTCACCAAGCATTTCAGCATAGCGAGATGCATCAAGTGGTAAGAATGGTGAACCGAAGCAAGTTGAGAATGTTGCTTGCGGAGATGTAACACCGCGCTCTGTTCCTGCTAGTTTACTAGTGTAACCACTTAAGAAATGGTACATAGCTTGTTCTTTTGATAACTTACTGATTGGAGGCAATACGCCTGATGCATCAGCAGTTAAGAAAATAATTGTATTTGGGTGTCCTGCAACACTTGGCAGTACGATATTGTCGATCGCATGCATAGGGTATGCAGCACGAGTATTTTCTGTTAAAGTAGTATCGTTATAGTCTGCGATACGCGTTTGGTCATTAATGATAACGTTTTCTAAAACAGATCCAAATGTGATTGCATCGAAAATTTGTGGTTCTTTCTCGTGAGAAAGGTTTACACATTTCGCGTAGCAACCGCCTTCAATATTGAATACACCGTTATCAGACCAACCGTGCTCATCATCACCGATTAGTTTACGGTTTGGATCAGCAGATAATGTTGTTTTACCTGTTCCAGATAAACCGAAGAATAACGCTACGTCGCCTTCTTCACCTACGTTTGCAGAGCAATGCATAGAAAGAATATCTTGTTCAGGTAATAAGAAGTTCATAATAGAGAAGATTGATTTTTTCATTTCTCCAGCGTATTCTGTACCACCAATTAGTACGATACGTTTTTCGAATGAAACCATAATGAATGCTTCAGAGTTTGTACCGTCAACAGCTGGATTAGCTTTGAAATTCGGTGCAGAAACAATTGTGAACTCTGATTCATGAGTCGTTAATTCTTCTTCAGTTGGACGAATGAATAATTGATGTACAAATAAATTGTGCCATGCATATTCGTTAATAACTTGAATTGGTAGGCGGTAATTGCGGTCAGCGCCTGCAAATCCTTTGAAGACGAATAACTCTTCTTTTTCTTTTAAGTATTCTAAAACTTTAGTATATAATTTATTAAAATGTTCTTCAGAAATCGGTTGGTTCACAGCTCCCCAAGCAATTTTGTCAGCAACCGATGCTTCTTTCACAATAAATTTATCTTTAGGAGAACGTCCTGTATATTTTCCAGTTGAAGCAGAAACGGCACCAGTCGAAGTTAATTTCCCTTCATTTCGCATTAATACTTTTTCCACTAATTGCGGAACACTTAGTTGAATCTGTGCATTGCTTCCGTTCAATAATTCGTGTAAACCAATTTGGACATTCACAGTACTCATATTTATATACCATCCTTTTCATTTAATGAAATATTTCTCGTAATCCCCAACAAGAGTATAACACAATTATATAAATAATGTATACTATTTCTTTCTTTTTGTTTGTGTGAATACATTATTTCCTTATTAATATTTCATTTTAGGCGCACTGAGAAAAACTTTCACGAAAATGTGAATATTAATTGACAAATGAATATCATTTCTTTAGTATAGGTTGGGACGGATACTCTCTTATCCCGAGCTGGCGGAGGGACAGGCCCGATGAAGCCCAGCAACCTCACTTGTAGTGGTAAATACAGGTGAATAGGTGCTAAAACCTGTGCGAGGCTACAGGTCTCGAACGATAAGAGCGAAGGGCAAAAAGCAGTATGCAAGTAGCAAATTAAACCTTTCCTCTATGTAAAGTAGGAAAGGTTTTTCTGTATGCTTGTGTGGGAGAATAAATGTATGTCGCAGTTTGTGGCAAATTAAGGATGAGTTCCGTACAATATATACAATTACTGTAGGGAGGTTTACCACATGACAAAAAAACGTCATCTGTTCACATCTGAGTCTGTAACTGAAGGACATCCAGATAAAATTTGTGACCAAATTTCTGATTCAATTTTAGATGCGATCTTATCAAAAGACGCAAATGCACGTGTAGCTTGTGAAACAACTGTAACAACTGGTTTAGTATTGGTAGCGGGGGAAATTACGACTTCTACTTACGTAGATATTCCAAAAATCGTTCGTGAAACAATTCAAGGCATTGGTTACACACGCGCAAAATACGGATTCGATGCAGAAACTTGTGCAGTTTTAACATCTATCGATGAGCAATCTGCTGACATCGCTATGGGTGTTGACCAAGCGCTAGAAGCACGCGAAGGTCAAATGACTGACGCTGAGATTGAGGCAATTGGTGCAGGAGACCAAGGTTTAATGTTTGGTTTCGCATGTAATGAAACACAAGAGTTAATGCCACTTCCAATCTCGCTTGCTCACAAATTAGCTCGCCGTTTAACTGAAGTACGTAAAGATGATACATTATCATACCTACGTCCGGATGGAAAAACGCAAGTTACAGTTGAGTATGATGAAAATGGTAAACCAGTACGTGTTGATACTATCGTAATTTCTACACAACATCACCCAGATGTTACATGGGAAGAAATCGATCGCGACTTAAAAGAGCACGTAATTAAAGCTGTAGTACCAGCAGAATTAATGGATGGAGAAACGAAATTCTTCATTAACCCAACTGGCCGCTTCGTAATTGGTGGACCACAAGGTGATGCTGGTTTAACAGGACGTAAAATCATCGTTGATACTTACGGTGGATACGCTCGCCACGGTGGCGGTGCATTCTCTGGTAAAGATGCAACAAAAGTTGACCGTTCTGCAGCATATGCAGCTCGTTATGTTGCGAAAAACATCGTAGCAGCTGGTCTTGCTGAAAAAGCAGAAGTACAACTTGCATACGCAATCGGTGTAGCACAACCAGTATCAATTTCAGTTGATACATTCGGCACTGGTAAAGTATCTGAAGACGTATTAGTAGAACTAGTTCGTAACAACTTCGATCTTCGCCCAGCTGGTATTATTAAAATGCTAGACTTACGTCGCCCAATTTACAAACAAACAGCAGCTTACGGCCACTTCGGACGTACTGATGTAGATCTATCATGGGAACGTACAGACAAAGCTGCAGCTTTAAAAGAGCAAGCTGGTCTATAATATATGAAAAAAAGCTTTGCGCAGTGAGCGCAAAGCTTTTTTTATTTCGTTTTACTTATAATTTGAATGCATGATTTGCAATATACTTCTCCATCTAGCTCAATATACTTTTTCATATTTGTCATGCCATTTGCCGGAAATGGCATATAAATCCACGCCTTTTCATATGTTTGTATTTCCTTTTTACATGATTTACAAAGGATTGGTTTCTTCTGGAACATATGTAATCAACCTTTCATGTGACGTGCTTTACTTGCGCAAAAGGCACTGCTTAGTAAAAATAGTGTTGCGCATATAATACTTACTAATGTAGCGTATGGGATTGCACCCTTTAGAGAAAAACCGACAGTGATGGAAGCGACGAATAAGAGGATGAATGTTGTTGTTAATTTTTTATAAAGTTCCATAGTATGTAGACCTCCTTATTTAGAGATAGAACGTATAAAAATAAAATCTACTATATAGGCAAGTACGAGAGGAATTAATGTGCTAGTCAAATAGTAACGAATACCACCATCAGGCATAAGCACATACAATTTTAAAAAGTTAATATTAAACCCGTAAGCGATGCATTGAAAAAGGGATAATATAATTAGGAATGGTATAATAGGTACATATCGCTTTATGTTGTAAAACATGAAAAATCTCCTTTATATGGATAAATATACTTGTATTGTATCATATTAGTTTCTTTAATTTATACATAATTTTACAAGGTTAAATGAAAGGAAGGATGAAAAAATGAGCGTAACTGAACATAAAAAACAAGCGCCAAAAGAAGTGCGTTGTAAGATTGTAACGATTTCCGATACACGAACGGAAGAGACGGATAAGAGCGGACAACTATTACATGAATTGCTAAAAGAAGCAGGCCATACAGTGACTTCTTATGAAATTGTAAAAGATGATAAAGAAAGTATTCAGCAAGCTGTGTTAGCTGGTTATCATAGGGAAGACGTAGATGTTGTATTAACAAATGGCGGAACTGGTATTACGAAACGTGATGTCACAATTGAAGCAGTATCAGCGCTATTAGATAAAGAAATTGTTGGATTTGGTGAGTTGTTCCGCATGATTAGTTATTTAGAAGATATCGGAAGCAGCGCAATGCTAAGTCGAGCGATTGGTGGTACAATTGGGCGCAAAGTAGTCTTCTCGATGCCAGGATCTAGCGGGGCAGTTCGTCTTGCGATGAATAAATTAATTTTACCAGAATTAGGTCATATTACATTTGAGCTGCATCGCCAATGAGTAAGTGGGCTGGAATTGTATTAGCGGGCGGTATGTCGAGTAGATTCGGTGAGCCGAAAGCGTTAGCGAGCTGGCAAGGTAGTACGTTTATTGAGCATATTTTGAAATTGATGACAAGTGCGCTCCAAGAAGTTGTAGTTATTAGTCACTCCGATATAAAAGAGCGAGTAGAGCAACTCGTACAAGTTCCTGTTATAGAAGATATTCCGCATTATAAAGGAAACGGCCCACTTGCTGGGATTGTATCAGGAATGGAATACATAGAAGCAGATTGGTACGCTATTATGCCATGTGATGCGCCAAACGTTTCACATGAATGGTTTACCATTTTATTAGAGCAAACAAGCAATGAATATGATGCGGTTGTACCTATTATTAATGGAAGAAAACAACCGTTACTTGCAGCGTACCATAACCGCGTGAAAGAAAAGATTTATGCTTTGCTTCAAGAAGAAAAAAGAAGTATGGGGCAGCTTTTATCACAATGTAATGTGAAATATATTGCTGGTGAAGATATACAAGCGCATGCAGATTGGTTTATAAATGTAAATACGAAAGAAGAATATGTGCAGGCTCAAAAAGACCTTTCAAATGAATGAAAGGTTTTTTTGATATACAGAAATTGGGGAACAATTACTGTATAAAGGTATGTGAGTAAGTTGATTTTAAAGGGAATTCTTAAAATCACGATACAGTTAAAATACTGTATAACCATATATTAATTTTTATGGGTTTTTATTACAAGTCTGTTTAGTTATGTTTATTTTTGTTATAATGAATATAGGGATAAATTGATATTTAACCTTGTGTATTATTTATGTAAGTGAATTTTACAAATGTGTAATAAACTCCCTTCGTTTTTTGAAGGGAGTTTTTCTATCTAAGCAAGTAACTCTGATGCGTTATGCTGAAGGACTTCTTCATATTGGTTAAGCAAGCTACGAAAGATCTCATCCCAGCTCTTTGATTTCGCATAAGATGAAGCTGCTATTCCCATCTGCTCCAGTTTTTCTTCATTTTGCAATAAAGAATAGATGGATGATAGAAATGCGTCCTCATTTTTGGGCGGACAAAGAACTCCAGTTTTTCCATCTGTAATAATATTTTTAACCCCGCCACTATTTGCACCGATGACGGGTGTACCGCATGCAAGCGATTCAAGTACAACATTTCCAAATGTTTCAGTAGCTGATGGAAATACCATGATGTTAGAACAAGCATATGCTTCAGCTAAACCTGCACCTTGTAAATAGCCAGTAAACGTGACATTTGTTTTCGGAACAGCTTCACGAAGACTTGCTGCTAGAGGACCGTCTCCTGCTATAAGCCAATGAATGTCGCTTCGAGTATGTGCTGATTTAACAATAAGATTTTGCAACGTATCAATATCTTTCTCAGGAGCGATCCGTCCAACATAGGAAAGGACGTACTTCGCTGTAATATTATATTTTTTTCGGAATAGGTCTGTATTGTAAGATGGATGAAAGAGAGTGCAATCTACACCACGTCCCCAAATAGAGAGGGCCTGAAAACCTTTATTTTTTAGCTGGCGTAACGTTTCAAAGGAAGGAACGAAATTTTTTTGCATATGACTATGAAACCATTTTAAATAGTTCCAAAGCATATTGGAGAGAAATTCGATTTTGTAATAGCGTAAATAAGCATCGAAATCAGTATGATAAGAACCGACAACGGGTATGTTTAACTTTTTCGCATAATACAATCCACAAAGTCCCATGTTGAAAGGTGTAGCAATGTGAATCATGTCAGGTTTAAAGGAAAGAAGTTCTCGTTTAATGCGCGGAGTAGGAAAAGAAAAGCGACATTCTGGATATAATATTGTTAACGGGATACTTCTCATCTTGTTCACATTCGCTACGAAATTATCTTCAGCTGTATGCTGAGGTGCGAAAACAGAATAGGCGATTTTTTCTTTCTGAAAATATCGTGTTAACCGCTCTAACGTTTTCGCAACCCCGTTCACTTGTGGCGTAAAAGTATCGGTAAAAATGGCGACTCTCATCATATCACTCCTTTATGTGAAAAGTGGGATGAATTGATAAAAAGAGATGATGCCAGAGCAAGTGCCGAGGCACATACCGACAAATACATCAGACGGATAGTGAAGCCCTAAATAAATGCGCGAAATACCAACGCATAATGCTAACGGTAATAGGAAAATAAGTAAGCTTGGATTATAGCAAATAAATGGAATAAAGACAGAGAAAACGGCTGTTGTGTGACCAGACGGGAAAGAGTGGTCTTTTAATGGATGGACTGGATATTTTGCATCCTGAATTGTTAAATAAGGACGTTTTCGTGGATACCATCTTTTTAATATTTGCACAGGGATATGGCTAATTGCTAACGAAATAGCAGTTGCAATTGCAGCTTGGTGTAAAGTTCCACCTGCGAAAATTAAAAAGAACAGTGTGAGTGTGATGGAAAAAGTCGCGCCACCGATATGAGTAATATTGCTGAAAAAGATATTTAACGTTTTTTGATCAAAGTAGCGGTTAATTCCTTTGAAAATGTAACATTCTATTTTATACAGTCCACTGACCTTCATGAAAATTCTCCTCCCTCGTTTACATATATATGGAGATATTAGCTTTTATTTTAATAAGATTTTGTTGAGGGAGTAATAATGTTTTGTAAAGAAAAAGTTAGATTTTATATAAAAAAGCTGCCAGTATTATGGCAGCAGTAAAATCATTTTTGTAGTGATTTATAATATTGACCTTTTTCAACGTATTGCGTGCGAATTCGTTCCATGTCTTTACGGTCTTCTTCTGTTAATTCACGAACGACTTTCGCTGGGCGACCGAAAGCTAATGTGTTCGGCGGAATTTTCTTTCCTTGTGAAACGAGGCTTCCAGCACCGATAAAGGCTCCTTCGCCAATTTCAGCACCATCCAATATAATAGATCCCATTCCAATTAAAGCATCCTTTTTTATATGGCAGCTATGTAAAATCACTTGATGACCAACTGTAACGTCATCTTCTAAAATAAGAGGATACTGTGGACTTTGATGAAGTGTACATTGATCTTGTACATTTACTCGGTCACCAATGATTGTTGGTGATACGTCGCCTCGGATGACTGTATTAAACCAAATACTCGATTCCTCGCCAATGGAAACATCACCTGTAAGGGTAACGTAGTCAGCGATAAAAGCACTACTCGCAATTTTCGGATTTTTTTCTTTGTAAGGATATATCATGTAAAGCCTTCCTTTCCTAGAGACTAGTTTCAGTGTATCAAATTATGAGAAAGAGTGAAATGGAGGAGGTCCGTATGTGGAATTATGAAGCGGAGGAAGCAAAGGCTGTAATCGTTGTTGTACACGGCGCAATGGAATATCACGGGCGTTATGAAGCCGTTGCGGAAATGTGGAATCATATCGGCTACCACGTCGTGATGGGGGACCTTCCGTCACATGGAACGACTTCAAGAAATAGAGGACATATTGATTCGTTTGATGAATATATAGAGGAAGTTAAATTATGGGTGAAAGAGGCAAGAAAGTATAGGTTGCCTATCTTTTTATTTGGTCATAGTATGGGTGGTCTTATCGTCATTCGTATGATGCAAGAAACGAAGAGAGAAGATGTAGATGGCATTATTTTAAGTTCGCCATGTTTAGGCGTATTAGCTGGACCTTCTGCACCGCTGCAAGCTGCCTCAAAAATATTAAATATTATTGCTCCAAAATTGCAATTTGCAACGAATCTTACAGTGGAAATGTCAACTCGTAATCATGAAGTGAGAGATGCGATGGAGAATGATTCATTGTTCTTGCGCAAAGTATCAGTACGTTGGTATAGTGAATTGATTAAGTCTATCGAAATGGCTCATAAGAAAATAGATGATTTTCCAGATGTTCCGCTCTTGCTAATGCAAGCGTGTGAGGATAAACTTGTAGATAAAATACGTGTCCGCACTTGGTTTGATAATGTTAAAATAAGTGATAAGGCTTTTAAAGAATGGCCGAATTGTTATCATGAGTTATTAAATGAGTATGAGCGTGATGAAATTTTGAATTATATTCAGTCATTTACTGAAATACGCATCAATAACATAATAGAAACAAATAAGTAAATTATTTGTACATTGAATAGAGGAGATGAAGGAAGAAGTGAACGTACCGAGTAATCCCATAACGCTCATGGCGAAAGTATACCGTGATGTGTTTCCGGTTGTACACCATGAGCTAGCGATGTGGAAAGAGCGTGCCTACCATATTCCGAATGATGAGCTTCATAGTCAGGCAATCGCAAGTATTGAGCATAAAACGTTTCATTGCGAGGGCGGTGGCATTTTAGCGCTATTAGCAAATGAACACCGAGAGGAATGTATTCGTTTTATCGTCGCATATCAAACGATTAGTGACTACTTAGATAATTTATGTGATCGCAGTACATCACTTGATCCAAATGATTTTGCCGCGTTGCATGAGTCCATGTTAATGGCATTATCACCTGAAGTAGAAGGTGGCGGTAATTATTATCGTTATCGTGATGATCAAGATGATGGTGGTTATTTAGATGAACTTGTTGAAACATGCCAAGATGTTTTAAAGAAAACGAAGCACTATGACAAAATTGCTCCTATTCTTCATGAACTTGCTTGTTATTATTGCGATTTGCAAATTCATAAACATGTGAAATTAGAAGAAAGAGAACCACGATTACAAAAGTGGTTTGAAGCGCATAAAGAAAACTTACCAGAGATGAGTTGGTTTGAATTTTCAGCATGTGCCGGTTCTACGCTTGGAATCTTCTGTCTTGTCGCATATGCCTTTCATGATGAATTACATGATGAAGATATTGCGAAAATTAGACAAGGATATTTCCCTTACGTACAAGGACTTCATATTTTACTTGATTATTTCATCGATCAAGAAGAAGACCGCGCTGGCGGGGATTTGAATTTCTGTAGTTATTACGAAAACGAGCAAGCTATATTAGATCGTATGAAACATTTTGTAGAAGAAGCAGAGAAAAGCATTGGTGATTTGCCTCATGCGAAGTTTCATCGCCTTATAAGCCGAGGATTACTTGGTATTTATTTATCAGACCAAAAAGTATCAGCACAAAAGAATATGCACAAAATGGCACGGCGCATTGTAAAATACGGTGGTCTCACTTCACGATTCTTCTATTGGAACGGGAAGATGTACCGAAAGAAAACAGCGCAGTGATAAAGAAAACCACTCATGTAGAGTGGTTTTTGTTATAATATGGTAAAGGTGGTGGCGGAAATGAAGAGATTGTTTCAAAATCTATATGACCATATTGAAGTAACATTACTCGTGCTACTCTCTATTTCATTTGTAACTGGAATGTATATGATGATGAATAGGCCAAGTGGTCCTACTGTGATGGATTACGTGCCACAAGTAATAATTGGCGCAATTATTATAGTAGATATTGTCTTTTTAATAAGTGGTAGAAAAAAAGAAAATAGTAAATAAAAAAGCATTTGTACACGAGAGTACAAATGCTTTTTATTATGATCGTATTTTTGAAAATACATATATAAGAAGTTCAATCGCAAAAATAACTAAAACAGATAGTCCAAATAAAGGCATGACAGCGCCTAGTATAACCATCATGATAAAGAAAACGAGTACGCTTTTCTTATCTCTTTGCTTTGGCGGTGCTGCTAATTTTCCTTTCGGCTTTCTTGCTAACCACATTTTTATTCCGTAATAAATAAGAAGCAGTAGAGATAATGTCGTTAGTAAGCATAATATTTTATTGGGCCATCCGAATAAATGTCCTTCGTGAAGCGGGATACCGTAAGTGAACCATTGCGCAAGTAATCCATAATCATGATAGTCCGTTTTGGAAATAAGTTCCCCGCTATATTGATCAAAGTAAGCTGTTATTTCTTCATTTGGTGCAACATGCATACCTGTAATACCGGAACCGCTTGATTTTGAAACAGTGAACACACCTTTCGGATCAGCTGGTAGTGAAATAACATACGGTTTCTTTATTTCAATTCCTTTTTGTAATGTATCGACAGAAATTGCTTTCGGTTCATTTGAATTCGATTCAGGAGGCGCTTCTTTTCTAGTTGCCCACGGTAATTCTTTTACCTTTGATTCAGGTGGTGCCATATACAATTTCGGATATCCGAGAGATTCATTTGACGATGCGATTTTATAAATTTGGTTGCCCATAAATCCTGACCACGGCAATCCAGATGCGACTAGCAGAACGAGAGGAATTGTAAATATAATACCGATAATAGAATGACGTCTTTTTGCTTTTTCTCGCTTATTGGATGCCGGTGTGTTTTTGAATTGGCGTATACTCATATACAACCCAGTCACAATTAAGAAGATTGTCCAACATGCCGCAAGTTCTACAGTATAGTTGACGACAGTGCCACCAACTAAAAGAGAACTATGTAATTCCCGCATGACATTGGCAAACGTTTCACTTGCGTTTTGATCCCCAACAATTTGATTGTTATTATCTAAATACACATATTTTTGTTGCCCAGTATACTCATTTGCAATCGTAAGTCTCGTATTATAATCCCCATCAAACTCACTAATTTTCGCCACACTATAATGTGGATATTTTTTCTCTGTTAAGGAAATAGAATCAGCCATCGAAATAGATTCTGTTTGAGCACTCTTCCCAAAATATAAATCTTTATAGATGAAATCTTCAACCTCTTCCCGAAATAAATACCCAATGCCGCTCAGTGATAACGTAATAAGAAGCGGCGTAATAAAAAGCCCAGCATAAAAATGCCAACGCCAAAAAATGTAATGAAGCGAACGATTTACTTTCATACTCTTTGTTCCCCTAACCTTCCCTATATGAATAACTACTTATTTAATATAGCGGGATTAAGTGTGATTACTTTGAAAGAATTGTGAAGAAAGTTAAAAGTTTTGGGGATTTTTATCGGCGAGACATACAATACGCAATGCAAAGCTTAGTTGAATGAATTAGCTCTTCATCTTCTTTTTGTAGTCTGATTTGAAGCGCTTTTTGAAAACAAGTAAGGGCGGTTTGGAAGTGGCCCTTATCTAATTTACTTTTTCCGTAATGTTGGTAGAAAAAATCTTCATAAGCGGGTAAGTCTGGTAGTGTTTGTAGAAGTTCGATAAAGATTGTATTTGCAGCAGCAAACTTTCTTTCCCAATGATATGTATGTGCGAGGCGAAGTTTGTTAATAAAAAATACCTTGGGTGTTGTCTGTTTGTATGTAATATTTAATCGCTTCTTGTAAGTAGTACTTACTTTCAGAAAGGTTTTTCTCTAAGGTTTTCATCAAACGTGTATCCCATTTCAAAAGGTATATTCATTTGGACCCCCTTATAGTTTCTACATACATCCTAACAACCGCTTTCGCAAGACATTGAGAGGAATCAACAAAATTCTCACTCACCACTACATTCAAATCGGTACATGCGATAATGGCAGTATCTACTTCATCTCTCAATTGTAAAACGAGCGCATTCCACAATTCGTGAGCTTTTTCAATTTCTCCGCCTTTAATACAAGAGATAATTTGATTAATGCTTTCCTGCCATGTTTCATGATGAATGTATTCTATATTAAGCTTTGTAATCCCATCTTGATAAATTCCAGCTTGAACAGTAGCTTCTGTTGCAAGAAGAGCGACTCTTTTTGCAGTTTCAGGAATCGCTTTTAATGTTTCATCAACTATATTCAAAATAGGAATAGAAAGAGATTGCTGTAATTCTTCAAAATAAAGATGTGCTGTATTGCAAGGCATAGCGATAAATTCTACACCAGTACTCTCGAGTTTTTGTGCGCCTTCAATAATCGCTTTTTTCATCGCTTCGTGATCAATTGGGCGATTCATGTAAAATGGTGTTGGGCAAGAGTAAATCATCATATGAGGAAAGTCCATATCATGTTTTGCTCCGTATATTGTTTGGCACGCTGCTACAACTGTATCGACGAATGGTCCAGTTGATTTTGGTCCCATTCCTGCTAGTATTCCGATCATTGTTTCGTCTCCTTTACTATGTAATTAAAAACGTTTTTTGCGAACGATAAAAAGAAATAAGGTAAATAATAAAAATGAATATACGATAGCCCAAGCTGTGAGCCATAGCGTGTGAGTCAGTATATTATATTTGTATTGTCCAAGCATTAGAAAGCTTTCGACAGGTGGTAAAAACCATAGTAACTCTTTTTTAAACCGGATAGATGCAATCGTTATAAGCAATATAAATGTAAGGCTAAGCCAAGCAGTGCCTGCTTTTTGAATCATATTTCTAGTAAATAATGTTGCGATTGAAATTCCTAGTATAGAGAAAGACATGTGAGCGAGAAATCCGACTAAAAATAAAGAAACTGTCATTTCTTCATTAAACATTTGCAAAATAATTGGGTAGAGTACGGATATAAAAGATAACACAGTACAAATGAGAAGAGCTGTAATATATTTACCAACATATAGTGCGGAAATATTATTTGTGTGAGAAATAGTAATTTGCTCTTGTATAGGGTCTTCCGTATGAAAAATTGTGATTGTAATCCAGGCAGATAATAAATAAAGCGCAAGTGCTGTTTCTAAATATGTCGGTACAATAGGAGTCGGTTTATATGTATATACAAAAAGTAAGCTCACAAAGTACATCGCAATAGGAGGGACGTACTTATACGATTTTGTATAGTCGAGAAAATGGTAACGAATAAGCGCGAACATAATAAACCTTCTTTCGATTTAAAAATTAGGTTGTAACAGTGTGATAGATGCTTTTTTATGTAATAAAAACTGAAGCATTTCGTTTGTATATTCTTTTTCGATTTGTAATTGAATAAGGTTTTGATTTGAATTGTGTGTAACGTGTATAAAACCGGATTGCTTTTGTAGTTCTATCGCTGAGAATGTTTCGGGAACGATTGCCTCAATATAGACTTGTTCTGCTCCTTTTTGTGCAGAGATATTTTCTGCAATTGTATGATTTGCTAACGTCACAATTCTATCGGCGAAGTTTTCTAATAGTTGTTTTTCATGACATGTGAAGAGTATAGATATACCTTGTTGTTTTAATGAGAGTAAAATATGTTCTAGTTCTTGTTGAGAGTTCGGATCGAGCCCAGAAAGAGGTTCGTCTAAAATTAATAAATGTACGTCCGTAAGTAATGCTTGCATAATGCCTGTTTTTTGTTTCATGCCTTTTGAAAAGTTTCGTACAACGGAATGCCTTGCATGATGTAGATGAAAAGATTGAAGAAGCAGCGGAATTTTATCTTTTACATATTTTGTTGATAAACCGTGAATGTGGCCGAGATGAAATAGATAATCCTCTAATGTAAAACGAATCCCTTCAGGAAAATGTTCAGGTACATAACCGATTTGTATATGTTCTTTCCTTTGAATTGTCCCTACCGTAGGTGAAATAAAGCCTGCAATTATTTTGAGTAGAGTACTTTTTCCAGTCCCGTTCCCGCCAACAATGGCGAGCGCTTCTCCTTCTGGAATGGATAAATCAATGTTGTCTAGTATAAGTGATTTGCCATACTTCTTTTGAATCCCTCTTAGTTCTACTAGCAAAGTTCTATCCTTCTTTCTTTAAATAGTGTATATATCCATTATATAGGAGAATAACAAAAAGACGTGCAGTGAGTGCACGTCTTTTTTTGTTATCTTTTGTCGAATCGTCGCTATATTACCCCGCATTAACGGGCAGTAAAACTCCCACCTTAAAATTCGGGTGGAGCAAAGAAGTTAGGTGGGAGATAAACTGCCCATAAATGCCCGATTGGTTCAACTAATAATCAGTGGGGGATTCCCCTCCACTGATTAAAGTTTCACTTTATCGTTTCTCAATTGCCACAATAAATGGCGGGTTATTTTGTTGGTTAATGAAGCCATATCGTAGTACGTGAGCTTGTTTTTGATCTAGTTCTTCGGCAAATTTGAGAACAGCGTCGCGTTCTACTTGTCCTTCTGGATGTCCGTGGTAAATAACAAGGACGATGATACCTTCAGGTGCCATTATTTCTAATAATTGTTCGATTGCTGAGATTGTTGAGTTCGGTTTTGTAACGATATGCTTGTCTCCGCCTGGAAGGTAACCTAAGTTGAAAATTGCGCCTGTTACTTTTCCTTTTGCGTCTTCTGGTAGTAAGGATAGAAGCGTGTCGTGACTATCGTGAACTAAAACAGTACGTTCGAAAAGTTCTTTTTCTTTTAGACGAGTTGTTGAGCTTTCAATTGCTTCTTTTTGAATATCAAATCCAAATACTTTTCCGTTATCGCCAACGATTTCAGCTAGGAAGCATGTGTCATGCCCGTTTCCTAAAGTTGCATCTACAGCGTAATCGCCTTCTTTTACTGCCGTTTGCAAGAGAGTGCGAGCAAACGGTAATACACGTTCTAATTTCATTGTTGTTTCTCCTCATTTGCATATTTTCCTTGCCAGCTTCCGCGGCGTACAAATTCTGCATCGATGGAATTTAATACTTCCCATTTATTTAAGCTCCACATTGGACCGATCATTAAATCAGGTGGACCGTCACCTGTGATGCGGTGCACAATTACGTCTTCTGGAATTATTTCAAGTTGGTCAACAACGAGACTTACGTAATCCTCAAGAGAAAGGAACTCGAGTTGTCCTTTTTCATATTGCTTCACCATTGGCGTTCCTTTTAATAAATGAAGTAAATGAATTTTAATTCCTTGTACGTCAAGCTTCGCTACTTCACGAGCTGTTTCCATCATCATGTCATAATCTTCAAGGGGAAGACCGTTAATAATATGAGAGCAAACTCGAATGCCGTGCTTACGTAATTTATTTACGCCTTCCACGTAAGATGGGTAATCATGAGCGCGATTAATAAGGTTTGCAGTACGTTCATGAACAGTCTGTAGTCCGAGTTCAACCCAAAGATACGTGCGTTTATTTAAGTCCGCTAAATATGCAACGACATCGTCCGGTAAACAATCTGGACGAGTTGCGATAGAAAGACCGACAACGTCTTTTTCTACTAGAAGCGGTTCGAATTTTTCTTTTAACACTTCAAGTGGTGCATGTGTATTTGTGTACGCCTGAAAATAAGCGATACATTTTCCGTCTTTCCACTTTAAGCGCATTTTTTCTTTCATTTCATGATATTGCGTTATAACATCATCGCGGCGATCGCCAGCAAAGTCACCAGATCCAGCAGCACTGCAAAATGTACAACCGCCATAAGCAACTGTACCGTCACGGTTCGGACAATCGAAGCCAGCATCTAATGAAACTTTAAAGATTTTTTCACCAAATTCATTTCGTAAATGGTAATTCCATGTATGATAACGTTTATTGTCGTTTGTATATGGAAAAGGGTTTTGAACCTTCATTACTTTCCCTCCTAAGCCGAGTCAAAATGAAACAAAATCCATTATAACATACTCATAAGGTTCATATGGAAGGGACACACTAAAGGGGAATTGAAGCAAGGAGGGACAATTATGGCAGAGCGTCAATCACTTGAATCGTATATTACACAAGCGGAACAAGCGGTGGAATATGCGAAAGAACAATTAGATCTTGGTATGAGACAAGAGCATTACAATACGATGGAGTATTCAGATGCACAGTTACAATTAGAACAAGCATATAACGATTTACAAACGATGCAACAACATGCGAATGATGAGCAACGTGAGCAATTAAATAGAGCACGTATGGCAATTCGCCAATTGCAACATCAAATGATTATTACACCGCACTAATAAGGAGTGAATGTAATGGCGAAACGTTCAGATCAAAATAACCCAGAGCAAAAAACGCAAAATGGACATAACGCAGAGTTTTCGAATGAGCTTGATCCAGTTGTTCAAGTGAAACAGCGTAACAGTAAAAAAGGACAACCTCAAAAATCGAAACAATCAGAGTAGACCAGGTCGCAATATGACCTGGTTTTATTTTGCTATATGACAATAATGTAAGATTCCTGTAAGGTTTGTCGATAGTTGCGAGCCGTTTTCTCCAATAGAGTAAGGAAGGATTAAATTTTATACAAGGAGTTGCTTTATGGGGAACAATATTACAAACAAACGAATTGATGAGTTAGATTACATTCGTGGCTTCGCACTACTGGGGATTATTTTAGTAAATATTCTCGCACTACTTAACATTAAAATTCCAGATCCTAATACAGTGGATGCTAGTTATCAAAGGTTTTTATACTTATTTGTAGAAGGTCGTTTCTTCTCAATCTTCTCATTTTTATTTGGAGTGGGATTCTATATCTTTATCTCTAGAGCAATTGCAAAGGGCAAAAATGGATATGTTTTATTTTTCCGCCGCTTAGTTGCACTATTTATTTTCGGTTTGATTCATCAAATGTTTCAGCCTGGAGAAGCACTAGCGTTATACGCAATTTGCGGGTTAATTGTTTTACCGTTTTATAAGGCGAAAAAAGAAGTGAACCTAGTACTAGGGCTTATTTTGACAATTACCTTCAGTGTAATGGGAGCGAAAGAACTATTACCACTTGGCTTAATTTTATTAGGGCTTGCTGCAGGACAGTATCGTGTATTTGAAAATCTTACACAAAATATAAAGAAAGTCGCTATTTTTACAGGTATTATGTTTGTTTTAAGTGTCATAGCTGTATGGTATCAATATGGGCATGTTCCTGCTGAACCATTTATAAATGGGATAATGGAAACTGAAGATGGAACAATGGATGCTGCAAGCCAATTTTTAAAAATTGGTATTACAGTTGGACCAATTATTTCAGCTTTCTATGTTGGAGCATTAATTTTACTACTTCAATTAAAACCAGTTCAAACATTGTTAGCGCCACTGAAATATTATGGTCGTATGGCTTTAACGAATTATATCGGTCAAACTGCAATGATTTTAATCGCAGGAAGTGTAGGTAACTTTGCAGGAAATTTAACTTATATGCAGACGTTATATGTGTGTATTGCAATTTATGCAATTCAAATTGTATTTAGTGTAATTTGGATGAAAATCTTTAAAATGGGTCCACTAGAATGGATTTGGCGTGTTATTACGTATTGGACGGTAACACCTTTAAAGAAATAAAGTGAAACTTTAATCAGTGGGCCCATTAAAGTGGGATAAAGAGAGAAGTGGGCTGTTCCTTTTGTGGAACAGCTCATTTTTATTGTCAGCTTTTGTCGATAAGTCGATATATTTTGAAAATCGCCGATATATTTGGAGTTACGGTCGATATATTTCGAAAATCGCCGATATATTTGGAGTTACGGTCGATATATTTGAAAAATCGCCAATATAATTTCATTTACCGATTCAATATGTCACTAGTAGTAAAAGCCAAGCTTACAAGCACACCTTTTTTATATTACAAAAGTGTAAGGTAATTGTAATGTTAACAAATAGCAGTTCATCTCCAAAAGGCGCAAAATAGGTAATGGAAAAACAAGCGTAGGAGGATATATATGACGAAACCAGTTGTAGACGTGAAAAACGTTCAAAAAGTGTACGGTAAAAAAGGTGAGAATCAATCACACGCATTAAAAGGTGTATCATTCTCAATTCAAGAGGGTGAGTTTGTTGGAATTATGGGGCCATCTGGTTCTGGTAAAACGACATTATTAAATGTAATTTCAACGCTTGATAAAGCAACGGGCGGCGTTGTTGAAATTGCAGGAACGGATATTACAAAAATGAAGCAAGGTGAGCTTTCTGATTTCCGTTCACAAAAATTAGGATTCATATTCCAAGACTTTAACTTATTAGAGAACTTATCTATTTACGAAAACATTGCATTGCCACTTTCACTTCAAGGTGTTCCATCACGTAATATTGGACCAAAAGTAGAAAAAGTAGCGGATATGTTAGGAATTACAGAAATACTTCAAAAGTATCCATCTGAAGTATCTGGTGGACAAAAGCAACGTTCAGCAGCAGCGCGCGCTTTAGTACATGAGCCAGCAATTATTTTAGGGGACGAGCCAACAGGAGCTCTTGATTCTAAAAATGCGACGAGTTTACTTGATGCGATGACAAACTTAAATAAAGAGCAAGGCGTATCTATTATGATGGTTACTCACGATCCGTATAGTGCAAGTTACTGTCAGCGTATTTTATTCATTCAAGATGGTGAGCTATATAAAGAAATTCACCGCGGTGGTACACGTGAAGAGTTCTACAAAGAAATTTTAGATGTGCTTGCAGACTTAGGCACACAAAAAGCGTAAGAAAGGAGGTCTAGGGCATGTTATTTAAACTTTCCATGTCAGGGCTAAAAAGTAAGATGAAAGATTATATCGTCTTACTTGTTGGTCTTGTCATGTCCATTTCAATTTTTTATATGTTCCAAACATTAGCGTTAAACGAGGCCTTCCTTAAGGAAAATTCTACTATTGGTCAAATTGGATTTGTATTCCAAGCAGGTTCATTTTTACTAGCTATTATAACGTTCTTCTATATTTTGTATGCAAACTCTTTCTTACTATCTCTTCGTCAAAAAGAGTTTGGTATGTATATGATGTTAGGAGCAAAAAAGCATAAAGTTACATTACTTATGTTTATCGAAACAATCGTATTAGGTGCTGCGTCTCTTGCGATTGGTATTATAGTTGGTGTAGGCCTTGCAGAAGGCATCGGACAGTTATTAATGAAACAATTAGAATTTGCTGGTAAGGGCTATAAAGCATTTTATTTACCATCAATGACTGTTACTTGCATCTTCTTCTTTGTACTATTTGTATTATCAGCAATTATGAACAGTATTAAATTATCACGTATTTCTGTACTGCAACTTGTACATGCAGATGCACAAACAGAACGTGTTACGGTAAAAGGGAAAATGACAGGTGTAGTTGCATTCCTTGCGGTTATTTTATTAGGAATTGGCTATGCATCAATGATTTACATGGAAAAACTAAGAGAAATGGGAATCATTATTGCATTAATTACAACGACAGCTGGTACTTACATGCTGTTTGGATCACTTCTCCCAGTTATTATTAAAAAGTTAAAAGGTAATAAAAAGCGTAGTGAAAAAGGGCTTAACGCTTTTACATTTGCACAATTAAATTTCCGTATTAATAGTTTAACGAAAGTACTTGCAACAGTAGCGATGTTAGTTGCTCTTGGAGCCGGTGCCATTTCAGGTGGTATGGCGTTTAAAAATAACGTTATAAAAATGGTTGATGGTTTAGTAATTTACGATTCAGTTGTTCATAATCCAACAGCTGAAGAAAAGAAAGTTTTAAATGGTATTACATTTAAAGAGAAAAATGAATATCGTTACAAAGTTGATAATAAATACGTTTACTATGTAAAAGAAGATTTAGAGAAAAATCGTCCTTTAGTAAAAGATATGTCAAATATGAAGTCGATGAAGGATTTAATGAATACAAAGAAAGTTTCAGCGGACCTGCCAGTAGGTGCAGTTTCTCGAGAAATGAATGAAAAAGATGCGAATGCTAAAGAACTTCCACAAGAATGGGACGAGGCTTTCAGAACAATCGAGCCATTTTACGTACATGAAGATCATGCAATTAAAATTGTAGATCAAAAAATGTACGATACTGTAAATGGTAAAGAAGGAATTGTATTTACTGGAAAAACAGATGATTTTGAAGCGCACAAAAAAGAATGGAAAAAACTTGACGAGTTGCAGCTAGATAAATATAAAAATGTAAAAGCTGAAAGATTAGATAGTAAATATCAAGCTTACGACATGTTCTATGGCGTTGCGAGCGGAACAGTGTTTATGGGATTCTTCCTTGGAATTGCTTTCTTAGCAATGATGGCAAGTTGTCTCATGTTTAAAATTCTTTCAGGTGCATCAAAAGATATTACGCGTTATCAAATGCTTCGTAAAATTGGAGTGCGCCGTGAATTATTAACAAAATCGATTTATAAAGAGTTATTCTTAGTATTCCTATTCCCAGCAATTGTAGGTATTGCTCACGTATTAGTTGGTATGAATATTTTCGGATTTATTTTAATCGATCCGTACTTCCGTATTTGGGTACCAATCATAATTTTCGTAGTTATTTACACGATTTATTACTTCATTACAGTTCAATTGTATAAAGGAATTGTTCTTCCGAAAGAAGATTAATAAAAAACCGAGCGAAACTGCTCGGTTTTTATTATTTTCAGAAAAAACACTTTAATGTTACTGAAATATATAATATAATGTAAATAAGTAACATAATATAAAAGTAGAAGCAGCTGGAAAATGAAAGGAGGAATCCAATCTGTAGAAAGAGGCTGAACTTGTATCCCCCTATTATTCCTACCCCTACTGTATTTGCACAATTATAAATTTCCAAACCTAAAAGTATATTGTAAAAATAATGGATAATACATGGAAATCTCATAGCGTGATAAGGTAAAATGGACAACATGATGAGAAAATTACCGTTCATAAGATGAGGAGAATACATGTATGGAAGTTGTAGAGGCATTAAAAGATATAAGCCAAATTGAGGCTATGAAAAAGTATTTAAAAGAGCACTCACAGCGAGATTATCTTTTATTTGTTATTGGAATTAACACAGGATTAAAGATTACTGAGCTACTTAGTATGAAATTCGAAGAAGTATTAAATGAAGATGGAACTGTTAAAGAGTTTTATTCTCTTCCTGTGAAAGATGAAAAGTTTAAACAAGATATTTATTTAAATACAAAAGTAAAAGAAGCACTTTTAGAGTATGTACAATCTATTGATGTGAAAAGAGAAAACTATGTATTTCAATCTAATAAAACGACAAATTCAATTACGCGCCAACAAGCGTATCGTGTAATCCATAACGCAGCGGAAGCGGTTGGGATTGTTGGAAAGATTGGAACGAACTCAATGCGAAAAACATTTGGATTTCATGCGTATAAAAGAGGAATAGCAATTGCACTATTGCAAAAGCATTTCCATCACGCGACTCCATCAGAGACGCTTAAGTATTTAGGAATCTCAAAAGATGAGAAGTTTAAAACTGAGATTGATGTAGATTTGTAAAAGCCGTAACTAAAAACTTTAGGAGGCGGAAATTATGAATATTAGAGAGAGTGAACTACCGGGCATTGGATGTAAATTTGAAGTTATAACAAAAGGTAATGAAAAAATGGTTATCGTTATTCATGATGATGGCCGAAGAGAAATGTATCATTTTGATGCAGATCATGATGAAAGTATTTCAAGCATTTCTCTTCGTGATTCTGAAGCGAGACAAATTGCGGCTATATTAGGCGGAATGGTATATAGACCGCAAGCTTTAGACACAATTGAGATGGCTTTTGAAGGATTATCAATTGAATGGTTTAAGGTGGAGAATCATGCACCAGTCGTACAAAAAACAATTGGTAGCTTACATGTTAGAAAAACATATAACGTAACGATTATTGCTATTTTAAAAAAGAATATGAAGAAATTCTTTAATCCAGGTCCAGACTCTATTATTGAAGCTGGCGATATGCTCGTGTTATCGGGTGAAAGGCATGAAGTGAAAAGAATTATTAATGAATTGCTTTCATCAGGAGGTGATTCATAATCGATGGATACTTTAATCTTTGAAGTTGGAACTGCGTTAGTATTAGTAGCTTTTGCAGCTATCCTCGCTGCAAAGTTAAAGTTCTCGATTATTCCGTTTCTCATTATACTCGGTATGTTAGTGGGGCCTCATGCCCCTGACTTAGGACTTATCGATTTAAGGTTTATTGAAAGCGGAGAAGTTATTTCCTTCCTCGGCCGTGTTGGCGTCATATTCCTCCTATTCTATTTAGGCTTAGAATTCTCAATAAAAAAATTAATTAAATCAGGAAAATCAATTGCTTTCGGGGGGACTGTCCACATATCACTTAATTTCATATTAGGTTTGCTTTATGGATATGTGATGGGCTTCCCCTTATTAGAGACGTTAATTATTGCTGGAATTATTACAATTTCATCGAGTGCAATTGTTGCAAAAGTAATTGTTGATTTAAGAAGATCTGGTAATAAAGAGACTGAATTAATATTAGGAATCATTATGTTTGATGATATTTTTTTAGCTGTATATTTATCAGTCGTTTCAGGATTAGTACTCGGTGGTGCAACATCATTTGTGGGTGCACTTACATCGGTGTTAATCGCAGTAGGGTATATGCTACTATTCTTTGTAATTGCTAGAAAAGCTACGTCGTTCTTAAATAAAATATTAGATATTTCGTCAAATGAAATTTTTATTATCGTAATATTTGCTATTTTATTCTTCGTAGCAGGATTTTCAGAAACGATTCATGTTGCTGAGGCAATTGGAGCGTTATTATTAGGACTCGTCTTTTCTGAAACAGAGCATAGTGATCGGATTGAGAAGCTCGTCGTCCCATTCCGTGATTTCTTTGGAGCTATATTCTTTTTCAGCTTCGGTTTAAGCATAGATCCGTTTTCACTTGGAGGAGCAGTTTGGTTGGCATTAGGAGCAGTGCTCATTACACTCATCGGTAATTTTACAGCTGGAATGATGGCGGGACGTAAAGCCGGGTTATCGCATAAGGCTTCTACGAATATCGGTTTAACACTTGTATCACGCGGAGAGTTCTCCATTATTGTTGCTAATATCGGCATTGCGGGTGGCTTACTAGCAACAATCAAACCGTTCTCTGCACTGTACGTTTTAATATTAGCATCGTTAGGACCTTTGTTAACGAAAGAATCTGGGAGGATATACTCCTTACTAGATAAAATATTTAAATGGAGTGCTAAAGAACGTGCAAAGCGAGAAAAAGAAGTTGGGTAATATATAAAGAGGCTGCATGAACTTCATGCAGCCTCTTTATATATTGTTACTGTTGTCGCTTTTTGTCGGTAAGTCGATATATTCTAATAATCGCTAATATATTTTTAGTTGCGCCGATATATTTTGATAATCGCTGATATATTTCGGGTTGCGCCGATATAATCCAAGAAGCAACCAATATAATTTTATTTACCGACATTCTATTATCTGAATTTCATCAACTATTAATCAGTTGCCTTCCTATTTAAAAACGACTACAATTTTACTGTTATAGATGAACGAAAAAAATAGAATAGGAGGGGAAACTATGCCAAGGAAAGTATGGCTATTAGTAGCTGGGATGATTATTAATGTCACGGGTGCTTCTTTTTTATGGCCTTTTAATACAATTTATTTGCATGATCATCTAGGGAAATCTTTATCTGTGGCCGGAATGGTATTAATGATCAACTCGCTTACTGGTGTAATCGGAAACTTGCTCGGCGGTGTTTTATTTGATAAATGGGGCGGTTATAAATCAACTTTAGTAGGGATTGTGATTACACTCGTATCGATTTTAGGTCTTGTGTTCTTCCACGGTTGGCCTTTATACGTTGTGTGGCTAGCGTTAATCGGTTTTGGTTCTGGAATGGTCTTCCCATCGATGTATGCAATGGTTGGTACGGTTTGGCCAGAGGGCGGAAGACGAGCATTTAATGCGATGTATGTTGGACAAAACGTTGGTATTGCGATTGGAACAGCATGTGGTGGATTAGTTGCATCGTATCGTTTTGATTATATTTTCTTAGCGAACTTTATTTTATACTTTGTTTTCTTCTTAATTGCTTTTATTGGATTCCGTGGTATGGAAGACAAGAAAGAGCCAGGAGTGCAAAAAGAGGTTGAACCGAAAAAAGGTTGGTCGCTTACACCTGGATTCAAAGCACTTCTTATCGTATGTGTAGCATATGCTTTATGCTGGGTTACATACGTACAGTGGCAAGGAGCGATTGCAACACATATGCAAGAATTAAACATTAGTCTTCGTCACTATAGTTTATTATGGACGATAAACGGAGCGATGATTGTTTGTGCGCAGCCGCTAGTTAGTATGCTAATTCGCTGGATGAAGCGTTCTTTAAAACAACAAATTATGATCGGAATCATCATTTTTGCGGCTTCATTCATTGTATTAAGTCAAGCGCAGCAATTTACGATGTTCCTCGTTGCGATGGTAACATTAACAATCGGTGAATTATTCGTATGGCCAGCGGTTCCGACGATTGCAAATATACTTGCACCAAAAGATAAATTAGGATTTTATCAAGGGGTCGTAAATAGTGCAGCGACTGTAGGGAAAATGTTCGGGCCGGTCGTTGGCGGAGCAATTGTTGATTTATACAATATGGAAGTATTGTTTATAGCAATCATGGTAATGCTTGTAGTAGCGCTTATAGCAACGAGTATTTATGATAAACGAGTAAAAGTAGAAGAAACAGTTGAAGAAAAAATTGCAGTTTAGTTTGACGGAACATGTTCACATGTTTTAGAATATATTTAAATAAAACAACCTTTAGAACAAGGGAGATAGCTCGGCTGTCTTAAGACGAATTCGTTAGTGATTAAAAGTAACGATTAACCGAGAAGCCCCGCTTTAAGTAAGCTCTTTAGAGATACGAAGTGGAGGGTAGTTCAAATTAACTCATATGTGTAATAACAGTGAGAAGGAGTAGTAGTAATAGAAGCTGGTTTAGAGAGTTGACGGTCGGTGCAAGTCAATCCACGTTTCGTTATGAACTCGCCTTTGAGTTGCAGTTGTGAAACTAATAGTAGCAATTGCCGTTAATCCACGTTACGGATCTAAGCGAATGTATATTTGTACATTAATTTAGGGTGGTACCGCGGGAATCTATAACCTCTCGTCCCTTTCTAGGGATGAGAGGTTTTTTGTATTTTGGGCGGTGAAAATAAATAGAATTTCAAGGAGGGTATCTCATGAGCTTTAATCATCAAGAAATTGAGAAGAAGTGGCAAGGGTACTGGGAAGAGAATAAAACATTCCGTACGCCAGATGAGACAGAAAAACCAAAATTTTATGCACTAGATATGTTCCCATATCCATCAGGTGCAGGCTTACACGTAGGACATCCAGAAGGTTATACAGCGACGGATATTTTATCTCGTATGAAGCGTATGCAAGGATATAACGTTCTTCATCCAATGGGATGGGATGCATTCGGTCTTCCAGCAGAGCAATATGCACTTGATACTGGAAACAGCCCAGCTGAATTTACAGAGCATAATATTAATACATTCCGTAATCAAATTAAATCATTAGGTTTCTCTTACGATTGGGACCGTGAAGTAAATACAACAGATCCAAACTACTACAAGTGGACACAATGGATCTTCCTAAAACTATTTGAAAAAGGCTTAGCTTATGTTGATGAAGTACCTGTAAACTGGTGCCCAGCACTTGGTACAGTACTTGCAAACGAAGAAATCATCGATGGTAAGAGTGAGCGCGGTGGACATCCAGTTGAGCGTCGTCCGATGAGACAGTGGATGTTAAAAATTACAGCTTACGGAGATCGTCTATTAGAAGATCTAGATGAGCTTGATTGGCCAGAAAGCTTAAAAGATATGCAACGTAACTGGATCGGTCGTTCTGAAGGTGCAGAAGTACACTTCAACATCGACGGTACAGACGAGAAATTCACAGTTTTCACAACGCGTCCTGATACATTATTCGGTGCAAGCTACTGTGTACTTGCTCCGGAACATGCACTTGTTGCTGATATTACAACTGCTGAACAAAAAGAAGCTGTAGAAGCTTACATTAATTCTGTAAAAATGAAGAGTGATTTAGAGCGTACAGAACTTGCGAAAGAGAAAACTGGTGTATTCACTGGTGCTTACGCAGTTAACCCAGTAAATGGTGAGAAATTACCAATCTGGATCGCTGATTACGTTCTTGCAACTTACGGAACAGGTGCTGTAATGGCAGTTCCAGCTCATGATGAGCGTGACTATGAATTCGCATCAACATTCAATCTTCCAATGAAGGAAGTTGTAAAAGGCGGAGACATTACGAAAGAAGCATACACAGGTGATGGTGCACACGTAAACTCAGCATTCCTTGATGGCTTAAATAAAGAAGAAGCAATCGCAAAAATGATTGAATGGCTTGAAGTAACGAGCGCAGGAAATCAAAAAGTAACATACCGTCTACGTGACTGGTTATTCAGCCGTCAACGTTACTGGGGTGAGCCAATTCCAGTTATTCACTGGGAAGATGGCACAATGACAGCTGTGAAAGAAGAAGAATTACCATTAGTTCTTCCGAAAACAGAAAACATCCGTCCTTCAGGTACAGGTGAATCACCACTTGCTAACATTGACGAGTGGGTAAATGTTGTTGATCCTGAGACTGGTAAAAAAGGTCGTCGTGAAACGAACACAATGCCACAATGGGCTGGTAGCTGCTGGTATTACTTACGTTACATCGATCCAAACAACAGCGAAGCACTTGTAGATCCTGAAAAAGTAAAACAATGGCTTCCAGTTGATATTTATATCGGTGGTGCAGAACACGCTGTACTTCACTTACTATATGCTCGTTTCTGGCATAAAGTATTATACGATATTGGTGTAGTTCCAACGAAAGAACCGTTCCAACAATTATTCAACCAAGGTATGATTTTAGGTGAAAACAACGAGAAAATGAGTAAATCAAAAGGTAACGTTGTAAACCCTGATGATATTGTAGCAAGCCACGGTGCAGATACACTTCGTCTATACGAAATGTTCATGGGACCATTAGATGCTTCAATCGCTTGGTCTGAAAATGGTCTTGACGGAGCTCGTCGTTTCCTAGACCGCGTATGGCGTCTATTCGTTCAAGATAACGGTGAATTAAGTGAGAAAATTACTGATGCACCAAATAAAGAGCTTGAAAAAGCTTACCACCAAACAGTGAAGAAAGTAACAGAAGACTATGCAGAGCTTCGCTTCAACACAGCGATTTCTCAAATGATGGTATTCATCAACGATGCATACAAAGCTGAAACACTTCCGAAAGAATATGTAGAAGGTTTCGTAAAAATGATTGCACCAGTTGCACCTCACATTGGGGAAGAACTATGGAGCAAACTTGGATACAATGAAACAATCACATATGCAAGCTGGCCAACATTTGATGAGTCTAAACTTGTAGAAGATGAAGTTGAAATCGTTGTTCAAGTTATGGGTAAAGTTCGCGCAAAACTAACAATGAGTAAAGACGCATCAAAAGATGAAATGGAAAAACTTGCACTTGAAGCAATTCAAGACCAAATTGAAGGGAAAACAGTTCGTAAAGTAATTGTAGTTCCTGGAAAACTTGTTAACGTTGTTGCAAACTAATGTATTCTAAATGAAAGCTCAGAGTATGTATACTCTGAGCCTTTTCATGTAGAAAATCATTTCTGGATCACCTTAGTTTAAGTTTTCAATTATTCCACTACGTACAAATAAAAGAGCGGAATTCCAATACAGACAAACACCTATTTTTCTATAGGAAATATGATAAAAAAGGTAGGCTAAATTGAGTAGAAGAGGTGAAAGGAATGAAAGGGATGGACAATAATGCACCACACGGATTTTTCGGAGGTGGTTCGGATAGTTATGAACAAATGATGTTAATGGGAGGAGCTGGCCAACAAGGGTACGGTGGAATTCCGAGCTGGATGGGCGGAGCACCTGGAGGTTTTTCAACATCAGTAGCTGGGGTACAAACTGGAACTCCCACATTAACAGGAGGATTTCCATCATCGGTAGCTGGAGTGCAAACAGGAATCCCGACATTTGTTGGCGGAGCAGCGGGAGGAGTACCAGTAGGAGTACCAACTACATTCCCATCTTTCGTTGGAGGAGTACAAACAGGATTTCCGGTACCAGGAGTAGGTGTTGTGGCAGGTGGAGTAGGTGGTTATCCACAAGGTTTTTACGGTCAACATGGCCATCATCACCATCAAGGCCACCACGGTCAACATGGCCATCATCACCATCAAGGCCACCACGGTCATCATGGACACCATCATCATCAAGGTCAACATGATCATCATGGACACCATCATCAAGGTCAACATGGCCATCACCACCACCAAGGTCACCACGGTCAACATGGCCATCATCAACAACAAGTACATCACCACGGCCACCATCATATACATCCACAGGCTGTTCTTTATCAAACTCATCAGGGGCAACATGGTCACCACGGTCACCAAGGTCAACATGGCCATCATCACCATCAAGGCCACCAAGGTCAACATGGTCAACATGGACACCACGGCCACCAAGGTCAACATGGCCACCAAGGTCAACATGGCCATCAAGGTCATCACGGCCAACAACACCAACAACACCAACAATACCAACAGTATCAACAACAACAATCTTCGCCTTGGACAGGTGGAATTGGAGCAGGAGGAGGAGGGGCAGCGGCAGGAGCGGCTAGTATTGGTGGAGCAGCAGGACACGCGGGACACGTGGGTCATTAATGAATTGTAGAAAAAAAGACATAATAAAAAACTGCTAGGAAATCCTAGCAGTTTTTTTCAGCTTCTTGGCGCTGACGTTCGATTTCAGCACGAAGTTGTGGTTCTGGTGCTTGCCAGCCTTCAGGTTTTAGAATTTTGCCGTCGCCTTCGCGGAATCGAGGTTTCCCGTCCGGGAATAGTTTTGCCATGTTTGCGTTATTTACAATTTCGAATCCTTTATCAGGACGTACGCCCATTTCGGCAAACGTGCCGAATGCAAAGTAAATAAGGTCAATTAGTGCATCGTATTGATCTTCAACAGTCGTTGCTTCTAGAAATTCTTCTAGCTCTTCTTGCATAAAACTCGCACGGATTTTTGCACGTTCTTCTGTTAATTTTGTTGGAGTATTTGTCACAGGATGTCCGAATACTTCATGCATTTTCGCAACAAGTTCGTACCCTTTATCTAAACCTTTTTCGTTTGTCATGTTGTTTCATCCTTTCTCGCTTTGTCCGAATCTCATTGTAACATAGGGTGATTATGAAATGAAAAGGGACTGTCTAAAAGTTTTATCTTTTAGTTAAGATAGTGATAGTAAAAGGTTATATCGATTTAACGGCAAAACATAACATAACCTATTCATAAAAGAAAGCCATCCCAGAATACTTTTGGGACGGCCCTGCTCGTTATTTTTCTTCTTTTATTAAAATGGATAAAATAAGGTCGATGCCAAACATACCAACGAGCAACATTGGTATAACGACAAGTAAATAACGTGTGAAGGAAACATTTTTTAAGTATGTATGAGCAAATAAAAAGACGCCGAGAAATAAAATACCATTTAAAATAGGCTTTACTAATTTTTTAGACATAAGCTCCCCCATAAATATCTTCTCTCTCTATCTAAAATAAAAACTCCTCTTTCCGTTGTATCATGCTGGAGAGAGGAGTTCAATCATTTCTCATTCAATTACACCAGAATTTGTAATATTTACGGTGTATTTTATATGAATTGGAACATCTTTGTACATTTGTCTCCACTCTTCTAATTTGAATGGGCGATAATGTTGCTTATACTTTGCACCTAGTCCGAGAGGATCGACATTTAAAGATTTAAGTTGCTTAATTAACTTAGCAGCTTGTTTATCTAATTGTTTTTGTACATCTTTTTCAATATTTTTTGTATTCTTTTTATTTTCTAAGTTAATTTGTTTCGATAGTTCTTGAATACGTGCATCAAGACGAACGTGAATAAAAAAAGAAGGCTTCCCGTTTTTAATTTTTATATCGTAAGTTGGAACAGAACGAATATTATTAATCATTACGTACGCAGAATCTGTTTTAAATTCATGTGAATCTAATTTATGTTTCTCTAATAGTCCTTTAAATATGAACATATCTTTTTCCGCAATTTTACCAATATATTTATCCTTTTTAAAAAGGCCAATTCCGGTAATTTTTATTTTATCACCATGCTTCTTTAGAATGGGAATATAGTAGTCTTGCCCTTCTTGATAATAACGGAATGCTCCTACATGCAGGTTATCAGTTGGTAAAGGACCGGTCTCCATATTATGTTCTAGCAACTTTTTTATATAAATTGCAACGTTGTATGAAGTCGAATATTTGCCTTTTAAAAGTTCAGTACCATTCCCTTCTAATAAACCAACATATAAAGCGTTCCCTATGTTTACATCTCGAAGTAATGTATCGAATGAAGTAGACATTCCTTTTTTTGCAAGTCTAATCGTATATAGAGCGACACGCATTTGCCCGCTAGCAAAAGGTTGAGAAGACTCTAAAGATGTGTTTGCTTTTACCTGTTTTACCGCATTTGCAGTTCCTTCAAAAACTTGAACTTTATTTCCTTTTTTCTGAATGGGACAAACGAATGTTACTTTTACTTTATTATCTTTTGCTGCATCAAAAACTGTTCCTTGAATAAGTTGTACATCGTCGATAATATTTTTTTGTAAACATCCAGTTAGACTGAAGAATGTTATACAAGAAATAAGTATTAATTTGCTTGTGCTTTTGATTTTTTCCATTTTCTTTTCACCCACACAATAATAAATAGAATTGGGATGTATACATAAATGAGCCAAAAACTAACCTTCGATGCATTACTAATAAAGTTATTAATATCTTGTCTGTTTGTTAAAAGTTGCGAAACAATGAGGGTGATAAGGATAAAAGCGATTAAAACACCTCTTTGTTTTACGCGGAATATTTCGTGAGTTGCTCTCATTGACGCCCATAAAGGGAGAATAAAACTTGAAATGATAACGAGTGCATAGCCTGAAATTGCAATATATTCGAGTCTTTCTATAAATGGTAATTGAATGACTTGGGTCATAGAAAGTTGGGCCCATATCGTTTTTAACAATTGTTTTTCACTAAAAAATGCAAAGGCTAAAAGGGTGCTAAATAGATATAGAAGATTTGAAAATAGTGCTCCAAGCTGAGCGTATTTATGAGATTGCATAGGTTTTTTCACAAATGGATACACCATGAGGTAAATCTCAAAACCGGTCATACTGTAGATTGACAGTTGAGCGGATTTTAAAATGTCAGAAAAAGAATGTGTGAATATAGGTAGTAAATTATCCCAATGTGAATATTTCAAAACGAATAAGCTTAGAAATAAATATCCTAATGTACCACCAACAGAGATGACGCAAATACCGGTAATGACACGAAATCCAGAAGAGATAATGTAATAGCTAACTAAGCACAAAAAGAGTGTTAACATAAAGGTGGAAGCGGTAGGAAACATCCATACTTGAATAATTTCAACATACGTTCGAATAACCGAAATACTGACGATTAAAAAATAAGCTGCAAAGATGATATTAAAGACATTCCCTATCCACTTTCCAAACGTTTGTCTTTGTAAATCAATTAAATTCCCGTTTGTTTCCCTTAATAAAAAATACATCATCCATATAATGAGATGGATACAGATTCCTGTGATTAGAACGCCCATCCATCCGTCGTATCCAGCGGCCTTTGCGATGATTCGAGCGAAGCCAAGAACGCCAGCACCGAACTGTGCACCGTGAATTAAGAAGAAAACAAAGACAGGAGATATTTGATATTTTTCTTGAACTTTGCTCATCAATGCACCTCATTTCTTAATCATCAAAGTCCGATCTATGTTTTGTTGAAATTCCTTTTGCTGATTTTTTTACATGTTGTGGCCTTGCTTGTACATCCCTTGTATCAATCATCGTTAAAGGAAAACGAATCCAAGAGTCCTTAACGGATTGTTGTCTTGTTGGATAAAATAAAGCGTATGGCTTACGTAAGGAAGTAAGCCTGAATAGATGAGTAAATAAAAAGATAAATCCAAGAGAAATCCCGAAAAGTCCTCCTATTTCTGCAAATGCGAGAAACGGGAAGCGTAGTAATCGAACCGCATTACCCATTTTATAAATAGGTGTAATAAAGGAAGCGAGTGCTGATAAGGCAACGATAATTAATAAAATGTTACTCGTTAAACCAGCTTGTACAGATGCTTGCCCGATTACGATACCGCCTACAATACCGAGCGTTTGACCGACTTTCATCGGTAACCTCGCGCCAGCTTCTCTCAGTAAGTCGATTGCTAGTTCTAAAAAGAGTGCTTCAATTAAAGGTGGGAATGGTACTTGTGCCCTTGATAAAATTAAAGTTTCAAGTAAATCACTTGGAATGAGTTCATAATGATAATTTAAAACTGCAACGTATAACGGTGTAGCGCAAATTGAAAATAGAACGGCAATTAATCTTAAAATCCTTGAAAATGTAGCGTACATCCAAGAGACGTTATAGTCTTCAGGTGAAATGAAAAAATCGAAATAGGATACAGGTGTTAGTAGAACACTTGGAGAACCATCCACAAAAATAGCAATTTTTCCATCAATTAGTGCTTTTGTAACTCTATCAGTACGTTCTGTATTGATATAGAGAGGGAAAATCGATTTTTCACCCATTAATTCTTGTATATAAGCACTATCATTAATTTGATCATATTCAAGAGCGCGTAATGATTCCTCAAGGAAATCTACATTATCTTTTTCAGCGAGGTTGTCTAAATACATCATGACAACTTTCGTTTTGGAAAACTCCCCGACAATCATTTCTTTTGTTTGTAAATCTAAAACAGGAAGACGTTTTCGTACTAAATTTATGTTTGTATCAATATCCTCTACAAAACCTTCTTGCGGACCAATAACAGTCGATTCGTTTAAAGGAGGAGTTGGCGCACGATAATTATCAATTGCAATATTTGCGAGCATACATTTTTGATCTTGTTGATTTACTTGAACAATCGCATGCCCCTTTAAAACCATGTCCTCAATTTTTTGTAAATCGTTCGTAATTGTAATGCCGCTCATCGGAATATGTTCCTTCAGCTCTTCTAGTGATGCGTTAGGTCGTTCTAAAAGAGTAGGCATTAAATATTTTTGTAATTTCTCTCCATCAAGCGAAGGACGATAGTAAGAAATCCAATAAGGCATCGTTTCGTCGTCGGATGTATGATAATTCACAAAATCACTAGACTTTTTCAGCTTCTCTATTAAATTTTGTAGAGAATGGATACGGTCTTTTTCTGGTTTCGTAAAATCATAAATACTATTACCTTTAGAGTTTTGCTGCTGTTGCCCTTGAGAAGAGTCATCTTGTTTAGCACTTTGTTGTTGATCCTGCCCCGAGTCGTTTTGCTTAGAATATTGCTGTTGTCCTTGTTCTGATTTGTCTTGCTTCGAGTGTTGCTGTTGATCTTGCTCCGAGTTGTCTTGCTTAGAATGTTGCTGTTGATCTTGCTCTGATTTGTCTTGCTTAGAATGTTGTTGTTGATCTTGCTCTGATTTGTCTTGCTTCGAGTGTTGCTGTTGATCCTGCTCTGATTTGTCTTGCTTAGAATGTTGTTGTTGATCTTGCTCCGAGTTGTCTTGTTTAGAATGTTGTTGTTGCTCTTGCTCTGATTTGTCTTGCTTAGAATGGTGCTGTTGTTCTTGAGAAGATTCGTCTTGTTTAGCACTTTGTTGCTGATTCTGATTCGATTTGTTTTGCTGCTTATCTTGGGAAGACTCCTTGTACTCTTCTTTTTTTTGCTCGCCATTGCTATCTTTATTATGCTTCATACTTCTAGTCTGTTTTTTGTTATCATCCTCTTGATTGTTCGGTTGTTGCTCTGAGTTATCTGTTTCGTTTTTCTCTGTTGTACTTGATTTTTTTTTCTTACGTAGCCAATTCCAAATCATATGTATGCCCTCTTTGATTGTGTAATATAGTGCTATTTTGTGGCTAATTTTGTATATTATTCATTTATTTATGAAAAGAAGGAGGAGATTGGTTTGCATAGAAAAAATCCTTTAGTAAGCAGTACATACTATGACGAGAAGAGGGCGAGTCTGTGCAAATAGTAAAAAAGGAGAAGTTTATTTTAAAGGAGTTTACATTTGAAAATGGTAGGACAATTCCTGTTCAAATGGGGTATGAGACGTATGGTACTTTAAATAGAGAACGGTCAAATACGATTTTGGTTTGTCATTATTTTAGTGCAACTAGTCACGCAGCAGGAAAATATGCAGTGCATGATGAGGAGTCTGGCTGGTGGGATGGTTTAATTGGACAGGGAAAAGCAATTGATACAAATAAATACTTTGTTATATGTACTGATAATCTTTGTAATGTGCAGGTGAAGAACCCTTATGTAATTACAACGGGACCGAAATCGATTAATCCGGAAACTGGAGATGAATATGCGATGGACTTTCCGGTTTTTACATTTCTTGATGTAGCTCGTATGCAATATGAGTTGATAAAAGATATGGGAATCACAAGGCTACATGCTGTAATGGGACCGTCAGCTGGCGGGATGATTGCGCAGCAATGGGCTGTTCATTATCCTCATATGGTAGAGCGGATGATTGGTGTGATTACGAACCCGCAAAATCCAATTATTACATCGGTAAATGTAGCGCAAAACGCAATTGAGGCTATCCGGCTGGATCCAAGTTGGAAGGGAGGAAAATATGGAGAAGTGCAGCCAATGAAGGGGCTTCATTTAGCAAATAGAATGATGTTTATGAACGCGTTTGATGAGCATTTTTATGAAACGACATTTCCTCGTAATAGTATAGAGAAAGAACCTTATGAAACATTTTCTGCATTAACATCATTTGAGAAAGAAATTAACAAAGTGACAAATAGAAGTATAGATTTAGTAGATGCAAATTCATGGATATACACTGCGAAAGCAGTTTTATTACATGATATTGCGCATGGATTTTCGTCTTTAGAAGAGGCACTGTCTAATATAGAAGCAAATGTACTTATGATTCCGTGTAAACAAGATTTGCTTCAGCCGTCACGTTATAATTATAAAATGGTAGACATGTTGCAAAAACAAGGGAAGTATGCGGAAGTATATGAGATAGAAAGTATAAATGGGCATATGGCGGGAGCATTTAATATTCATTTATTTGAAAAGAAAGTTTATGAATTTTTAAATCGGAAAGTGTCTAGTTTTGTGTAGAAAATAAATGATTTGAAAAAGGTGCAATGTATGTAGTAGGCACCTTTTATTACATGATTTGTAGGCGGAAAATATATGTGGCAATTGCTATACCGAAGAAAGCTATACTAAGTAATAGAAATAAGAATGACATTTCTTGTGGTGATTTTATCTTTCTATTATTTTTCATACTAAGTGCAATAATTGCAGCGATTAAGAAAATGATGCCCATAATGAAAAGGAAAAGTGTCATTTTCATTGGCTCCTTTCATAAAACAAGTATATTGAGGATACAATGCAAGAGTTATGTTTGTAAAGAATAAGTTTTGCGAGAAAATTGAGAAATAGTTTTTCGATTCTTTGCGTTCTTTCTTTCGCGTGCTAAAATTGATAGAGAATGTTCGTTAAAAAAGAAACTAAAGATTTTATTTTATATAAGGAGGAACAACATATGACAGAAGTTAAAACAATTACTACAGAAGAAGTGCAAGAGCGTTTAGAAAAAGGAGAAACGTTATTTTTAGTAGACGTAAGGGAAGATGAAGAAGTAGCAACAGGGAAAATTCCAGAAGCTGTACATATTAAAATGGGCGATATCCCAAATAAAGTAGATTTCTTTGATAAAGAGAATGAATATATCTTTATTTGCCGTTCGGGAATGCGCAGTGAAAATGTGTGTCATTATTTAAATGAGCAAGGCTTTAAAACAGTGAACATGGTTGGCGGTATGCTTCAATATGAAGGAGAAACGAAATAAGTAGCTTAAAAAAACTTGAAACGTGTTTGTTTCAAGTTTTTTTCTTTTGCATACAGTGTACAAAAGGGGGATAGGTAAATGGGGATTAACTTGCGGAAAGTAAAAATTATAAATAATACAGGGGCTGTTAATGTCGGAGATTGTTATAATATCTCACCTTTAGCTGTAGCAAAAGTATATGCAGGTGCTGGAGGATCGAGTGCGGCTATTTTTTTAAATGGGAAAAGACAGCCGGAAGCGGTAATTCGAACATCGGTGTTTCTTCCGCCATTAGCAACGAGTACACGTACATTAGGTTCATAGAGGAAAGGTAGAGTGTAATTATGCCTGCTCATATAAAAGAGTTTGTTATTGTGAATAATACTGGGAATATATTTACCGGTGATAATTTGAGTGATACTTCATTTACTGCTACGAAATCGTATAGTGGTTCAATGGGATGCACTTGGATTGATGTTGTTACAGTAATAGGAACGGAGACGAAGCTATGTTTACAGCCAGGTGATTCGGTGACGACAACATATACAAGAGGTACTCCTGCTGGTACTGTAACAGGAACAAATATGGGGCAAAGTGTAAATGCATCGGGTATAGCACAAGCTGTCCCTAATACAGATAATATGGATTCAGTTGCTGGACTCCCTTAAGGAATTAAGGGAGTTTTTATTATTTAAAATAAAAATAGTCTTTGAGATTATTTTTGTAAATACATATTAAGAAGAGGTTTGTAATGTAAAAAAGATGGTGTGTAGGTGGTGAAAGTGTGAGAGAGCGCGATAATAAAAGGCAACAACATTCGTTAAACCCTAATTTTAGAATTTCACCAGAACTTATTGGGCCCACTTTTCCTCCCGTTCCAACGGGATTTCCTGGTATTGGGATTACTGGTCCAACCGGTCCACAAGGCCCGACTGGCCCACAAGGACCAAGAGGATTTCAAGGTCCGATGGGAGAAAGGGGGCCAACAGGGCCTCAAGGTGTGCAAGGTATACAAGGACCGGTTGGACCAATAGGTGCAACGGGACCAGAAGGACAGCAGGGGCCACAAGGATTGAGAGGACCACAGGGAGAAACTGGAGCGACAGGATCTCAAGGAGTGCAAGGGTTACAAGGGCCGATTGGTCCAACTGGAGCGACTGGGGCACAAGGAATACAGGGAATACAAGGATTACAGGGGCCAATTGGAGCGACAGGACCTGAGGGATCTCAAGGAATTCAAGGAGTGCAAGGAGTACCAGGAGCAACCGGTCCACAAGGAATACAAGGAGCACAAGGGATACAAGGACCACAAGGACCGAGTGGAAATACAGGAGTAACCGGAGCGACTGGTCAGGGGATAACAGGTCCGACGGGAGTAACCGGTCCAACAGGGATCACTGGCCCATCAGGAGGACCCCCTGGTCCGACGGGGCCGACTGGTGCGACAGGTCCGGGCGGTGGACCGAGTGGAAGTACAGGAGCAACCGGAGCAACGGGAAATACTGGAGCTACAGGAAGTACAGGGGTAACAGGAGCAACGGGAAGTACAGGTCCGACTGGAAGCACGGGAGCACAGGGCTTGCAAGGAATACAAGGGATTCAAGGGCCAATTGGGCCAACAGGTCCAGAAGGTCCGCAAGGAATTCAAGGTATTCCTGGTCCGACGGGAGTAACCGGTGAACAAGGGATCCAAGGAGTTCAGGGTATTCAAGGAGCAACGGGAGCAACAGGGGATCAAGGTCCACAAGGTATACAGGGGGTTATAGGGCCTCAAGGTGTAACAGGAGCAACCGGAGATCAAGGTCCACAAGGAATACAAGGAGTACCAGGGCCATCAGGAGCAACAGGCCCACAGGGAGTTCAAGGGATACAAGGTCCGATGGGTGAGATAGGACCAACAGGTCCAGAAGGCCCAGAGGGGCTTCAGGGCCCGCAAGGAATACAAGGTGTGCCAGGGCCAGTTGGAGCGACGGGTCCAGAGGGTCCTCAGGGGATACAAGGTATTCAAGGAGTGCAAGGAGCAACAGGCCCACAAGGTCCACAAGGAATACAGGGAATACAAGGTGTGCAAGGGATAACGGGAGCAACTGGAGTACAAGGAGCAACTGGAATTCAAGGGATACAAGGGGAAATAGGAGCAACGGGTCCAGAGGGTCCCCAAGGAGTGCAAGGTGCTCAAGGGGGGATTGGTCCAACAGGTCCGATGGGGCCACAAGGAGTGCAAGGAGTACAAGGAATTCAAGGAGCGACGGGCGCACAAGGAGTGCAAGGTCCACAAGGAATTCAAGGAATCCAAGGTCCGACGGGGGCAACAGGAGATACGGGAGCAACTGGGGCGACAGGGGAAGGCACTACAGGCCCAACAGGAGTAACAGGTCCAACAGGGGTAACAGGCCCATCTGGAGGACCAGCAGGACCGACCGGCCCAACGGGGCCATCAGGTCCGGCGGGAGTAACAGGTCCATCTGGTGGACCACCTGGCCCGACAGGAGCAACCGGGGCGACAGGAGTAACAGGAGATACTGGGGCGACAGGCTTAACTGGAGTGACAGGAGCGACCGGAGCAACGGGAGCAACCGGAGTGACGGGTTTACAAGGTCCGCAAGGAATCCAAGGAGTGCAAGGAGAGATAGGTCCGACGGGTCCCCAAGGTGTTCAAGGTCCGCAAGGAATTCAAGGAGTAACGGGGGCAACAGGAGATCAAGGTCCGCAAGGGATTCAAGGCCCACAAGGCGACATAGGTCCAACCGGCCCACAAGGAATTCAAGGCCCACAAGGTTCTCAAGGAATCCAAGGAGTGACAGGGGGAACAGGAGCACAAGGCCCACAGGGAATCCAAGGTCAGCAAGGTGACATAGGTCCGACTGGGCCACAAGGTCCAACTGGAATCCAAGGGATACAAGGAGAGATAGGTCCAACCGGTCCAGAAGGCCCAGAGGGACTTCAGGGTCCGCAAGGAATACAAGGTGTTCAAGGGCCAGTTGGAGCAACAGGTCCAGAGGGTCCTCAGGGGATACAAGGCATTCAAGGAGTGCAAGGAGCAACAGGTCCACAAGGTCCACAAGGAATTCAGGGAATACAAGGTGTGCAAGGGATAACGGGAGCAACTGGAGCACAAGGAGCAACTGGAATTCAAGGGATACAAGGGGAAATAGGAGCAACAGGTCCAGAGGGCCCCCAAGGAGTGCAAGGAGTACAAGGAGAGATAGGTCCAACCGGTCCGGTGGGGCCACAAGGGGTGCAAGGAGTACAAGGAATTCAAGGAGCGACGGGCGCACAAGGAGTGCAAGGTCCACAAGGAATTCAAGGAATCCAAGGTCCGACGGGAGCAACAGGAGATACGGGGGCAACCGGAGCGACGGGAGAAGGAACTACCGGTCCAACAGGAGTAACCGGTCCAACAGGGGTGACTGGCCCGTCAGGAGGACCAGCAGGACCGACCGGTCCAACGGGGCCATCAGGTCCGGCGGGAGTGACAGGTCCATCAGGTGGGCCACCTGGCCCGACCGGAGCAACAGGAGCGACCGGAGTAACAGGAGATACTGGGGCGACAGGTTCAACTGGAGTGACAGGAGCGACCGGAGCAACGGGAGCAACCGGAGTGACGGGTTTACAGGGTCCGCAAGGAATCCAAGGTGTTCAAGGAGAGATAGGTCCAACCGGTCCACAGGGTATTCAAGGTCCGCAAGGAATCCAAGGAGTAACAGGGGCAACAGGAGCACAAGGTTCGCAAGGAATTCAAGGTGTTCAAGGCGACATAGGTCCAACCGGCCCGCAAGGAATTCAAGGTCCACAAGGTCCGCAAGGAATCCAAGGAGCGACGGGGGCAACAGGAGCACAAGGTCCACAGGGAATCCAAGGTCCGCAAGGTGACATAGGTCCGACCGGCCCACAAGGCCCCCAAGGAATTCAAGGCCCGCAAGGAATTCAAGGTCCAACGGGAGCTACAGGAGCAACCGGAGCGACAGGTCCCCAAGGAATTCAAGGCCCACAAGGAATTCAAGGCCCGCAAGGAATTCAAGGTCCAACGGGGATAACAGGAGCAACCGGAGCGACAGGTCCCCAAGGAATTCAAGGCCCCCAAGGAATTCAAGGCCCGCAAGGAATTCAAGGTCCAACGGGAACTACAGGAGCAACCGGAGCGATAGGTCCCCAAGGAATTCAAGGCCCGCAAGGAATCCAAGGTCCAACGGGGGTAACAGGAGCAACCGGTTCACAAGGTCCAACTGGAGATACAGGTCCAACCGGAGCTGGAGCCACTGGAGCGACTGGGGCGACTGGAGTTAGTACAACTGCAACATATGCATTTGCGAATAATACATCAGGAACCGCTATTTCCGTTTTATTAGGTGGTACGAACGTACCATTACCGAACAATCAAAATATTGGCCCAGGAATAACCGTTAGTGGTGGAAATACTGTATTTACAGTTGCGAATGCAGGAAACTATTATATAGCTTATACAATTAATTTAACGGCAGGATTAGTTGTAAGTTCTCGTATAACTGTAAATGGCAGTCCGCTTGCGGGAACGATAAACGCCCCGACAGTGGCTACTGGTTCATTTAGTGCAACAATCATTGCTAACTTGCCTGCTGGAGCTGCTGTTAGCTTACAATTATTTGGAGTAGTTGCAGTAGCTACATTATCTACGGCAACGCCAGGAGCTACTCTAACGATTATTAGATTGAGTTAATCAGAAGAAAACCTTGGGGCTTTTATGCTTCAAGGTTTTTTATCTCCTTATTTGTATGTAGTCTCATTGATTAGGAAAGTTTTACTTTATTCACATGAGCAAAAACATCGCAGTTCGAAAATATATTATAATAGAATGAAAAGAAAGAAATTTGGCAGAAAGGGAGGGTGGCGATGCAGGAGATGATTACAGATTTTTTTGGACGCCCACTTCAAGATTTGCGTATATCTGTCATTGATCGTTGCAATTTTAGATGTACATATTGTATGCCAGCGGAAGTGTTTGGGCCAGATTATGCTTTTTTGAAAGATGAGTTTTTACTGACGTTTGATGAAATTGAGCGTTTAGCAAAACTATTTGTTAGCATCGGTGTACGAAAAATTAGACTTACTGGTGGCGAGCCACTACTTCGTAAAGATTTACCAAAACTTATTGCACGTCTCGTGAAAATTGAAGGGTTAGTAGATATAGGGTTAACGACAAATGCGATTCATTTAACGAAACAAGCAAAAGTATTAAAAGAAGCTGGATTACATAGAGTAAATGTTAGTTTAGATGCAATAGATGACGATGTATTTAAGGACATTAATGGCCGAAATGTTAATACGAAACCTGTTATAAAGGGAATTATGGCTGCAAAAGAGGCCGAGCTTGATGTAAAGGTAAACATGGTTGTAAAAAAAGGGATGAACGCTCATCAAGTGCTTCCGATGGCTGCATATTTTAAAGAGCAAGGAATCACGCTTAGGTTTATTGAGTTTATGGATGTTGGTAGTACAAATGGATGGAACTTTGATCAAGTTGTTACAAAGCAGGAGTTAATTGAGATGATTCATAGCGTGTATCCACTTGAGCCAGCTGAAGCACATTATTTCGGTGAAGTTGCGAAGCGATATCGCTACGTTGGAACAAATACTGAGGTCGGTTTTATTACTTCTGTTTCTGAATCATTTTGTTCCTCTTGTACGAGAGCGAGAATTTCGGCAGATGGAAAGTTTTATACTTGCTTATTTGCGACAGAAGGATTGGATATAAGGGAGCTTCTTAGAGGGAATCTTTCGGATGATGAGTTATTAAGCGTTATACAAGATGTATGGATGAATAGAAAAGATAGGTATTCGGATGAACGGACAGAAGAAAGTGCAAAAAATCGTCCGAAAATTGAAATGTCTTATATAGGAGGATAAGAAAGGGGGCTATCGTATGCAGGAGCGATATTCAAGGCAAATATTATTTGCTGGTGTTGGAGAAGAAGGGCAGAGAAAAATTAGAGAGAAGCATGTACTTATTATTGGTGCTGGTGCTCTTGGTGCGGCAAATGCAGAAGCGATTGTTAGAGCAGGTGTTGGAAAAATAACAATTGCGGATCGTGATTATGTAGAATGGAGCAATTTACAAAGGCAACAGTTATATACAGAAGAAGACGCGCAACAGTATAAACCGAAGGCGGTAGCAGCGGCAGAGCATTTAAAAGCGATTAATTCTGAGGTGGAAATAAATCCAGTTGTAACTGATGTAACAGTGCAAGAAATGGAAGAGCTAGTGAATGGTGTAGATTTAATATTAGATGCGACAGATAATTTTGAAACGCGACTGCTTATTAATGATATTTCACAAAAGTATAATATTCCGTGGATATATGGTGGTTGCGTCGGAAGCTATGGCGTAACATATACAATTTTACCAGGAAAAACACCGTGTTTTCGCTGTTTAATGGAGCATCCGGCGAGCGGAGCAACATGTGATACGGCTGGTATTATACAGCCGGCAGTACAATTAGTAGTTGCGCATCAAATAACGGAAGCGCTGAAAATATTAGTAGAAGACTATGGGGCGCTTCGCGAAACGATGTTATCGTTTGATCTTTGGAATAATCAACAGATGGCATTTAAAGTGAATAGACAGAAAAAAGACACATGTTTATCTTGCGGGAGATTACGTACATATCCGAGTTTAACATTTGAAGCACAAACGAAAACAGAAGTGTTATGTGGACGAAATACAGTACAAATCCGTCCAGGTGTGCGGAATGAATTTAATTTAGAAGAAATTAAAAAGCGCTTACAAAGAAGTGTCGATGTAAAGGCTACTCCGTATTTAGTATCGTTTCTAGTAGAGGAATTTCGTTTTGTTTTATTTACAGATGGTAGGGCGTTTATTCATGGGACGAATGATATAAATGTAGCAAAACGTTTATATGCAAGATATATAGGTTGAACCTAAAGGGAAACCCTTTAGGTTCAACAGGGAGAAGATTAAGACTTTCTCGCATAATCTCCACTTTTTCCACCTGTTTTTTCAAGTAAGTACGTTTCACCAATAATCATACCTTTATTAACAGCTTTACACATATCGTACACGGTAAGAGCGGTAGCGGAAGCAGCTGTTAAAGCTTCCATTTCAACACCGGTGCTACCTTCTGTTTTAACTTTTACTTCAATCAGTAATCGATATTGTTCATCGGATTGTTTCCAATTGAAAGAAACGTCAACACCTTTTAATAATAAAGGATGGCACATTGGGATAATATCAGAAGTGCGTTTCGCAGCCATAATACCAGCGATTTGTGCAACTGCTAATACGTCACCTTTCCCAATTTCATTATGAGAGATTTTATCGTGAATTTCTTTTGTAACGACAATGCTAGAGCACGCAATTGCTGTTCGAACGGTTGCTTTTTTGTCGCTTATATCAACCATTTTCGCGCGTCCTTGGTCATTAAAGTGTGTGAATGAAGACATGGAATTCCTCCTTGAAGTAATTTCTATTTAATATATAAAGTTTAATCGAGATAAAAAAAATTGCAAATATGGGGTGAGAAACGATGGTAGAAAAACGAATTCCGATTCAAGTTGCTGAGGCAGTAGAGAGAGTAATGGAATATGCGAAAATTGGTAAAGTAGAAGAGGTTTCTATTACGGAAAGTTACGGGAGAATTCTTGGGGAGGATGTTGTCTCTGATCATGACGTTCCTCATTTTGATCGTTCTCCTTACGATGGTTTCGCCATTCGAGCAGAAGATACGGAAGAAGCAAATCAAGAGAATGCAATTGAGTTTGAAGTAATAGGAGAAATCGGGGCGGGGTCTGTTTTTACAGAAAAAGTAGGATCTTTTCAGGCGGTTCGTATTATGACAGGAGCAGCTATTCCAGCGGATTGTAATGCAGTCGTAATGCTAGAACTGACGGAAGGTTTTGAGAAGAACGGAAAAACATATATGAAGTTAAAGCGTCCTTTTCATAGTGGCGACAATGTGTCATGTAAAGGGGAAGATATAAAACAAAATCAAGTTCTCGTTCAGAAAGGTGTTGCAATTAATCCAGGTGTTGCGGCTTTATTAGCGACGTTTGGATATAGCACTGTGAAAGTTGTAAAACAGCCTGTTGTTGGTATTGTAACAACAGGAAGTGAATTGTTAGAAGTACATGAGTTGTTACAGCCGGGGAAAATTAGAAATAGTAACTCTTATATGATTGCTGCTCAAATTATGAAAGCTGGAGGTAAAGTACGGTATTATGGTCAACTTGCCGACGAGTTAGATGCATGTTTTACAGCCGTTCAATCAGCGATGGATGAAGTTGATATTTTAATTACGACAGGCGGTGTGTCGGTAGGAGATTATGACTACTTGCCGGCTATTTATGAAAGATTACAAGCGAATGTACTCTTTAATAAAATAGCGATGAGACCAGGAAGTGTAACGACCGTAGCTGAAGTTGATGGAAAGTTACTTTTCGGTTTATCAGGGAATCCGTCAGCTTGTTACGTAGGATTTGAGCTATTTGTGTATCCGGTTATAAAAACATATTTGTATGCGAAAGAACCTCATGTATATAGAGCAGATGCTATTTTACAAAAAGATTTTCCAAAGCCGAATCCGTTTACTCGTTTTGTAAGAGCAAAGGTGACAATCGTGGACGGGGCATTACAAGCGATGCCGGTCGGTTTAGATAAATCGAGTGCGGTATCTTCACTTGCAGATGCGAATGCTTTTATTGTGTTGCCTGGAGGAACGAGAGGCTTTGAGGCAGGGATGAAAGTGTCTGTATTATTGTTAGAGCACGCTGAGGGATGTGATTGGCCATGGGCAAAGCCCCTTCAATCTTACAAATAGTAGGGTATCAAAATAGCGGGAAAACAACACTTGTAGAGAAAATTGTGCATGCATTAGCTGAACGGAAAATGAAAGTTGCTACCATTAAACATCACGGACACGGAGGTTTTCCAGAAGTAGCGCAAAAAGATAGTGAAAGGCATAGAAAGGCCGGTGCTGTCGTAAGTAGTGTAGAAGGCGCTGGATTACTTTCATTGTCGTCATTAAGAGAAGACTGGTCCTTGCAAGAAATTATCCGCTTATACGAGTTTTTTGAAGTGGATACAATTTTAATTGAGGGCTATAAAAAAGAGAGCTATCCAAAAGTGGTGTTACTTCGTTCTGAAGAAGACGTTGAACTTTTACATAAAGTAGAGAATATAGTAGCAGTTATTACGTGGTATGATGCTCCCGCAAACTTACGAGAAGAATATAAAGTATTTCATATAACAGAAGAAGAATTGTACATAGACTGGTTTTTACAAACGGTAAGGAGTGCGAAATGACAAATACGTATTATGAAGTAATTGATACTGAAATTTCAATTGAAGAGGTAGCGAATAAGGTTATTCGCCGCGAATGTGGTGCTGTTACAACATTTATTGGAACGGTTAGAGAGTTTACGAAAGGGCGTCGTACATTATACTTAGAATATGTCGCTTATAAAACGATGGCAGAAAAGATGCTAGAGAAAATCGGATCAGAAGTGAAAGAGAAATGGCCAGGTACACACGTTGCGATTACACATCGCATCGGTACACTGCAAATTTCTGATATCGCGGTTGTTGTTGCTGTTTCAACGCCGCATCGTAAAGCGGCTTATGAAGCAAATGAATATATTATGGAACGCATAAAACAAATTGTTCCGATTTGGAAAAAGGAGTTTTGGGAAGATGGAGACTCTTGGATTGGCGATCAATTAGAAAAAACGCCATATCCGGCGGGAGAGCCTGGAAAGGAGCTATAAGTATGATTCGAGTATTGTTATTTGCAAACTTGCAAGAAGAAGCAGGAAGAAGTGAATTACAAATAGAGAAAGAAAATATTACGGTTGCAGAGTTAAAAGATATTGTTGCAACTGAATATAATGTGCCAGTATTGGCACCAATTATGGTTGCGATTAATGAAGAATATGCAAATGAAGATGATACGATTCAATCTGGTGATGTTGTTGCACTAATCCCACCAGTGAGCGGTGGTTAATATTGGATTCATTAAAACGACTTTCCTATATAGGGAAAGTCGTTTTTTTATGGCAGTTTTGAGAACACTAATCTATAGAACAAGGAGGGAATTATGAAAAAAATATGTGTAGTTATGACAATGCTAGGTGCGGCCTTTTTCTCTTCTCCAAGTGATTCTTTCGCGAAAGAATCAAGAGAACAACTTTTAGAGAGTGCATTATCGAATAGGTACTATCCAGTTATTAGACAAGTGACAGAAGATCAATATGAATGTGCTTCAGTTATAAATATAAAGCGTCTCGGCAAGAATGGTGAGTTCGTTCCTAGATATGAAGTGACGCTACAATTCCTTACATTTCAAGGAGCACATAATCCGCCGAATGATAAAGTTACGCTTACTTTGGAAGATTATTTAGATCACGTAAAGATAAAGAAAGTGGAGCGTGAAAAGAATGTTTCTGGTGCTATTGCAGAAAAGATTTGTGAAAGGGAAAAAGAAAAAATAAAAGCTCACTCTACTGATTCAGAGTGATAATCTATGACATTTAGTAAAGAAAGGTAATGAGCGATGGATATATTTTTAGCGATTTTACCAGCTATATTTTGGGGAAGTATTGTGCTATTTAACGTAAAACTGGGCGGGGGACCGTATAGTCAAACACTCGGAACAACGCTTGGCGCGCTTATTTTCTCGATTGTTGTTTATATTTTTATGAAACCAGTATTGACTCCTACTGTTATCGGAGTTGGTATTGTGTCAGGTTTATTTTGGGCGCTTGGTCAGGCGAATCAATTAAAAAGTATTGATTTAATGGGCGTTTCGAGGACGATGCCGATTTCAACAGGACTTCAATTAGTTGCGACGACTTTATTTGGAGTCATCGTATTTCATGAGTGGTCCACGACAATATCAGTTGTCCTTGGTGTTTTGGCTCTCGTTTGTATTATTATCGGTGTTATTTTAACATCGCTTCAAAGTGAAGAAGAAAAGAGTGCAGAGCAAGCGGGGAATTTTAAAAAGGGTATTATCATTTTATTGATTTCAACAGTCGGTTATTTAGTTTATGTAGTAGTGATTAGACTATTTAAAGTAGATGGTTGGTCAGCTTTGTTGCCACAAGCAGTTGGTATGGTGTTAGGGGGGATTTTGCTTACTTTTAAACATCATCCATTTAATAAATATGCAATACGAAATATTATTCCAGGATTAATTTGGGCAGCCGGAAATATGTTTTTATTCATTTCACAGCCGCGTGTTGGAGTGGCAACAAGTTTCTCGCTATCGCAAATGGGAATTATTATTTCGACGCTTGGCGGGATTCTTATATTAGGTGAAAGAAAAACGAAACGCCAATTAACAGGGATTGTTGTCGGTATCATTTTTATTATTGCAGCCGGAATTATGTTAGGTATAGCAAAAAGTTAAAGGAGGTATGGGAATGTATAGTGATTTAGAAGGAAAGGTTGTCGTTATTACAGGATCAGCAAGTGGTCTTGGAAGAGCAATGGGAGTAAGGTTTGCTGCGGAGAAAGCAAAGGTAGTGATTAACTATCGCTCACGGGAGTCAGAAGCGAATGATGTGTTAGAAGAAATTAAAAAGGTAGGCGGAGAAGCGATTGCTGTAAAAGGTGATGTGACGGTCGAATCAGATGTGGCGAATCTCATTCAATCTGCTGTGAAAGAGTTTGGTACGCTTGACGTTATGATTAATAATGCAGGGATAGAAAATGCAGTACCATCACATGAAATGCCGCTTGAAGATTGGAATCGGGTAATTAACACAAATTTAACAGGTGCTTTTTTAGGAAGCCGTGAAGCGATCAAATATTTTGTAGAACATGATATTAAAGGATCTGTCATTAATATGTCGAGTGTTCATGAGAAAATTCCGTGGCCATTATTTGTGCACTATGCAGCAAGTAAGGGTGGTATTAAACTGATGACAGAAACGTTAGCGTTAGAATATGCACCAAAAGGTATTCGAGTAAATAATATAGGGCCAGGTGCAATTAATACGCCGATCAATGCAGAGAAGTTTGCTGATCCTAAAAAACGTGCTGACGTAGAAAGTATGATACCGATGGGCTACATTGGAAAACCAGAAGAAATTGCAGCAGTAGCAACTTGGCTCGCTTCTTCAGAGGCGAGTTATGTAACTGGAATTACGCTATTTGCAGATGGTGGAATGACGTTATATCCATCGTTTCAAGCTGGGCGTGGGTAATAGAAAAGGACGAAGAAATAATGCTCTTCGTCCTTTTTTTACAAAAAAAAATAGCGGCTAGCTATTTTAAATTTAGTGATTAATTGTATCTTGAAGATATTCTGTTGCCTGATGTTCAGAAACATTTTGCACGAGTGCGACTTCACTAATCATCATTTTTCGGGCGTTATCTAGCATTTGTTTTTCGCTCGCATTTAAAGCTCTCTCTTTATTGCGGCGAAGTAAATCCCGAACAACTTCTGCACTATCTTGCAGATTGCCGTTTTTCATTTTTTCCATATTCATTGTATATCTTTGTTTCCAGGAAAGTGATGTATCTGATTCCCCGTTTTGAAATTCAAGAAGTATATCATCTAATGTACCTTTATCTACGATATAACGAATACCTGATTTTTGTAATTGATCCATCGGAAGCATTACTTGCATATCTTTACTAATGATACGTATCACACAATATTGACGTGTTGTTCCTAAGATTTCTTTCTCTTCAATGGCTTCGATGACTCCTGCGCCGTTCATTGGATAAACGATTTTATCACCAATTTGAAACAAATCATCCACCTCCATATGTGGTAACCATCTTTAATGATAGCATAATTGAATGGAAATGTCAAATTTTATATAATACCATAATAATTATATTTGAGTCAATAAGTAAAAGCTCTTTTTATATATATTTTTTTTGCTTTTATTTATGGGTGATTTTTTTAGAAAAATAGTACAGGTGGAGAAAGGAGGCATATCCACTTATTTTTAAGCATAAAATGTAAAATCGCTAATACAATATACCTAAATCCGTTCTTTGCAAAGGAGGGAGAGAAGGTGGGGCGCACAATAAAAATTGATATTACAAATAAAGTTGTAGCTAAATTTAGACCAGATTATTTGGAATTATATACGAGTAAATTTATGATAGGTAAGTTTTATGTCTATACTGAAGGTAAAGAATATGTGTTAGAAGACGGATATATATATGAAGACGGAAAGTTTTATCGCATCATAGATACGCACCGTGGCAATAATCAAGCGGCGGAGGGCTGCGATCTAGGATGGTGTTAACATGATTCGTGTGAAAGTGTTTGATGAAAGTCACGAAAAAGATTTAGAAGATGCTGTAAATGTTTTTTTGAAAAAGATTGATGATAGTAACTTTGTAGATATTAAGTACCAAGTTGGTGTTTCTATTAATGATGACGAAAACCAAATTTATTGTTTTTCAGCAATGATCGTTTATAAAGCATAAAAAAGAGCTGGGTGAGCCAGCTCTTTTTTATGCTTTATGTTGGGACAACATGTGTCGGTAATACGTTCATAATAGATTGGGTTGTGCCTAATTTCTTTGTCGTTAAAAGAGGCTCCGCTGTTTCATGGTTTTGAGCATCTTTACACATACCAAGGTGATAACGATCACCTAAAAATGGATCAATATAAAAACCGTTTTTGAATACTTTATCATTCGGATGTTTTTCATGGTGAATGTCAGAGCAGTTAATGCAATAGAACATAGCTTTCATCCCCTTTATATTTTTGTTTGAAAAAAGTGAGTTGGTAGTCATTTCGCTCCTAAGGAAATGTTGAGGAGAAGAGAAATAACTACCTACTCAAATGGTGGGCATATTCCTTCTGATTTTTTATATCTCGCGTAGTGTCCCTGAGGGAAGGAGGAGAGACGAAATACGCATGATATACGTAAGGCGCTTCTTTCAAGATGAATGATGGAGTTTCATGTTGAGAGAAGTTTTTATTTTTTGTTGCCTTTGTGAGTATATTATGAGGGAATACTCAGAGGGTGTTTGTCCTGTTGAAAAAATGTTGAGAATTTCTCAACAGTAAAAAAGAGTTAGTGTTGACATGAAACTAAAAGGTGTTATATTATCAAAGTATAACCAAAAGGTGTTATATTTGATTACCGAATAAAGGAGATTGAAAATGGAACAACAACATACGTTAACTGATATTAAACAAACAATCGTTTTTAACGCGTCTATTCAAAAGGTGTGGAATGTAGTATCAACTGCAGAAGGGATTGCTTCATGGTTTATGCCAAATGATTTCGTACTAGAGGTAGGACATGAATTTCATGTGCAATCACCATTTGGACCATCACCATGTAAAGTGTTAGAAATCGATGAGCCAAATTACCTATCTTTCTCATGGGATACAGATGGCTGGGTTGTTTCATTTCATCTGAAAGACCTAGGAGATAATAAAACAGAATTTACGTTAATTCACGGTGGCTGGAAACATCCTGATGAAATTCTTCCGAAAGCGAATGCGAAGAGTTCTATTATTCGCGACAGAATGAGCGGAGGCTGGGTAGCGATTGTAAATGAAAAACTGAAAAAGGTTGTCGAAGGCTAAGTGTCCTCATCGGCAGCGAAATATGATGTATTTCAAGCAATTGCTGATCCAACCCGCCGAGAAGTAATACGGTTATTAAGTGATAAAGAGTTACCGATTTCCAAAATAACGGATCATTTTCCGATGAGTCGTACTGCGGTTGTAAAGCACCTTCATATTCTTTCAGAAGCGAATTTAGTAAGTGGAAGAAAAAGCGGAAGAGAGAAGATATATCGCTTGCATCCAGAACCATTAGAGGAATTACAACAGTGGCTCTCGTATTATGAACGTTTTTGGGATAATAAATTGTCCATGCTGAAACATATTGTGGAGAATGAAGAGTAAAAAGAGGATGACCGAAATGGTCATCCTCTTTATTATTACTCACTTGTTTGTGTAGCTGGCTTCAATAAAAGCCAAGCGATAATTAATGTACATACTGCTAATACGAAAGTGCTCATATAAATGACGTGTACACTTGATGCTAATGCGGATTGCGATTCAGTTACTACGTTTGTTGTAGTACCTCCATGTCCGCCAGATACAAGATCAAGGTTTTTAATACCACGTGCGTGAATCATCGTATTGAAGATTGTGCCGAATATTGCAGCACCTAATGTTTGACTAAATGTATTAATAAATGTGTTTAAACCAACGGCTGTTCCGCGTGTATGAGCTGGTACGGCTGCTTGAATTGTTACCATGTAAATCGGTGTTACAAGCCCCATACCTAAGCCGAATAATCCGACTGCTACATAAATAAGGAACGATGGTGAATGTGTTGATAATGTAAATAATAAGAACGTAGCCACTGATAAAATGCTAGCTCCAAGTAAAATGATTTGTTTCGTTTTTAATTTTCCTACTAAGTTACCAGAGAAAATAGCGCCAAACGTCCACATAACAGGGATTGGCATTAAAATAAGTCCAGCTTCAGTCGCATTTTTTCCTAGTACACCTTGGCTCCAAATTGGAAGGTACATCGTAATACTAATAATCATTGCACCAGCAATAAGTGTTAATATATTTATCGTAGATAATGTACGGTTAGAGAAAAGTGTTAGCGGAATTAATGGTTCCGGAGATTTTTTCTCGATGAATAAGAAAATAATGAATGAAACGACGGCGAAGATTAATAGGCCAATAATTGTTATGTCTCCCCAGTTTTGCTTACTGCTACCTGTTAATAACGCGTATAGTAGAGCAATCGTACTTAATGAGAAGACTGTTGCACCAAGATAGTCGATATGGTGTTTAGCAGGCTTAATAGATTCTTTGTAGTAAATGGCAATCATTAAGCAGGCGATAATTCCAAATGGAACGTTTAAGAAGAAAATATAACGCCAAGAAAGAGAATCAACTAAAAATCCACCTACTAACGGTCCGATAACACCGGATACACCCCAAACGGCACTCATCCAGCCTTGTGCTTTCGCGCGGTCTTTCGCTTCGCTATATAAGTCTCCAATAATCGTCATTGTGATCGGCATAACAGCACCAGCACCGATACCTTGAAGTGCGCGGAAGAAGATCAATTGTTCCATCGATGTAACGACGCCGCAAAGTGCAGAACCGACTAAAAAGATTGTAGCTCCAATGAGTAAAACTTTTTTACGGCCGAATAAATCAGCGAGCTTTCCGTATATTGGAGTTGAAACTGCTGTGGCAAGCATGTAAATTGCGTAAACCCAGCTAACAAGTTCAACGCCTGACAAATCACTCGTTATACGAGGGATTGCTGTACTAACAATCGTTCCTTCTACCGCAGAAAGAAACGTCATTAGCATTAAAGACATCATGACTTTTTTTCTCATATGTTTTCCCCTTACCCTTTTTCAAATATTCAACAATATAAAATATAAAGGTACCAAGGTAAATAAAGCAATAAAAAAGCACTGGGAAGTTAGGAGGAATGGGGATTGGTCGGTAAGTCGATATATATTGTAGTGAAATCGCTGATATATTTGGAGAATCGCCGATATAAGTTCATGTACCTATAAAAAAAGAAACAGGAATCCCTGTTTCTTTTTTTAATACTTCATCTTCGCGTTTTCTCCAGCTGTTGTTCCAGCGATTCTACCAGTAACAAGGGCAGATGTAATGTTATAACCACCAGTATAACCGTGAATATCAAGAACTTCTCCGCAGAAATATAAGCCATTTGTGAATTTAGAAGACATTTCTTTCGGGTTAATTTCTTTAACGGATACACCACCGCCAGTAACGAATGCTTTTTCAATTGACTGCGTACCATTTACATTCACAGTAAATTCTTTAAAGTCTTTCACAAGTGCACGAATCTTTTCGTGAGAAACTTGTCCAGCTTGCTCGCTGCCATCAATTTCATTTTTTTCTAATAAGAATAGGAAGTAACGTTCAGGAACATAACCTTTTAACACGTTTTTAATTCCTTTTTTCGGATCTTCTTTCATTTGTTTCAGCATGCGCTGGAATAGTTGCTCGCTATTTTCTTCTGGCAACGCATCAATACTCATTTGCACTGTATTCGTTTTGAACTTTTTCAGTGCTTTTACAACGAATTGACTACAGCGAAGGGCAGCAGGACCAGATAAGCCGAAATGAGTGAAGAGCATATCCATTTTGTGAGAAATGATAGCTTTTCCTTTCGGATTTAATACGCTTAAGTTTACGTCTCGTAAAGCGAGTCCTTGCAGTGAACGGTCTCGAATAAATGGTTCGTTTGAAAGGATTGGTACTTCTGTTGGGAATAATTCTGTAATTGTATGACCGGCTTTTTCTGCCCAAGCATATCCGTCTCCAGTAGAACCAGTTTGCGGAACTGATTTTCCACCGACAGCGATAACGACGTGGTTTGTTTCTAACACTTCGCCTGTTTGCAGTACAACAGCTTTCGTTTGACCGTTTTCATATTCAATCGTTTCAACAGGTGTATTCGTACGCATCTTTACACCTAAATCTTTTAATCGTGTTAAAAGTGCGTCTACTACCGATTGGGCTTTATTTGAAACAGGGAACATGCGGCCATGATCTTCTTCTTTCAGTTTTACACCGAGATTTTCGAAGAATGTAATAATATCTTCATTATTAAAAATAGAAAAAGCGCTGTATAAGAAGCGGCCATTTCCTGGTATATGTTTAACAATCTCATCAAGTGGTAGACGGTTCGTTACGTTACAACGGCCACCACCAGAAATTGCAAGTTTACGCCCTAGTTTATTTCCTTTATCAAGAAGTAAGACGCTTGCGCCTTCTTCTGCAGCACCGATTGCAGCCATTAGCCCAGAAGGCCCGCCGCCGATGACAATAACATCATAATGCATAATATATCGACCTCATTTTCTACATTTCCTGCCTAAAAGAATAGCATGTTTTCCCTTAAAAGAAAAATAGAGTGAAGTACTGCTTAAGGAGAGAATTGTGGTACAATACAAAAGTTAGAGTTCAGCACTATCCTGCTATTTGTGGGCCATAGGACTAAAACCTTAAGAGTTAGGGGAAGTCTAATAGTTCTCGAATGCTCGAATAGTTCAATTTATTAAAGTTTCACTTTACCCCGCATTAACGGGCAGTAAGACTCCCGCCTTAAAGTTCAGCGGGAGATTAACTGCCCGTAAATGCCCGATTGGTTCAACTAATAATCAGTGGGGAAGAACGCCCCACTGATTAAAGTTTCACTTTATGTAGATGTAGGAGGATTTTTGTATGTCCGATTCGAAATTTCTGCGCGGAACGCTCATCGTTACGTTAGGGACATTTTTAGTGAAGTTCTTAGGCATGATTTACGTCTTTCCGTTTCATGCATTAGTAGGGACAGAAGGCGGAACGCTCTATACATATGGATACATTCCATATACGATCTTTTTAAGTATTGCAACGGCAGGGGTGCCGCTTGCTGTTTCAAAATTCGTTTCCAAATATAATGCGCTTGGCGATTATAAAACGAGCCGGAGAATGTTCCGCTCGGGAATGGTTATGATGATAGTAACAGGAGTTCTTTCATTCCTAGTACTGTACATGACGGCGCCGTTGTTTGCAGAAGCAATGCTTGGTAAACAAAGTGTACACAGTAATATAGGAGAAGTTACGACGATTATTCGTCTTGTAAGTTTTGCGCTTATTGTTGTACCGGCAGCGAGTTTAATTCGTGGTTATTTCCAAGGTCACCAGTCGATGGGACCAACTACTGTTTCGCAAATTATTGAACAAATTATTCGTATCGTCTTTTTATTAGCGGGTAGTTTTATCGTTATTAAAGTACTTGGTGGTACAGTTGCAACAGCAGTTGGGGTAGCGACATTTGCTGCGTTCGTTTCAGCAGTTGGAGCGCTCGGTGTACTCATTTGGTACTGGCTAAAACGTAAAAAACATTTGGATCAATATTTAATTGAACAAACTGTACCAGAATCGACAGTGAGTACTGTTCAATTATTTAAAGAATTATTTGCATATGCGATTCCTTACGTTGTAATTGGGCTAACAATTCCTTTATATCAACAAATTGATACATTGACATTTAACTCAATTATGCAAGCAATTGGCCAAGGTGATATTGCAGAGCGAGCACTCGGTATTTTCACAATGTGGACGCATAAATTAATTATGATTCCTGTATCACTTGCGACGGCGTTTAGTTTAACGCTTGTACCAGCGATTACAAAATCATTTACTGAAAAGCAATACCGTTATTTAAAGTTACAAATTACACAAACATTCCAGGCAAATATGTTCTTAACATTGCCAGCGGTTGTCGGTATTTCATCACTTGCCTATCCGATTTATACTGCATTTTATGATTCAGATCCATTAGGTGGACAAGTATTAATGTGGTATGCACCGGTTGCGTTGTTATTTGCTTTATTTACAGTAACAGCGGCAATCTTGCAAGGTATTAACCAACAAAAGCATGCGATTATCGCACTTATAATGGGTGTTATTTTGAAATTTGTATGTAACGTAATCTTTATTCGTTATTTCGGTACAGTAGGGGCGATTCTAGCAACAGCTGTTGGTTTCCTAGCTTCTGTTTGGTACACAAATCGACAAATTAAAAAATACGCACACTATTCATTCGGTGTTGTATATAAGAGAACGTTCCAAATTGCAGTATTAACACTTGTAATGGTCGTTACTGTGAAATTATCACAATGGATTCTATCCTTCATGATTTCGCCTGATGGCCGAATGGGTGCTCTTATTACAGTAGTGATTTGTGCAGGTATTGGTGGTCTTGTTTACGGATTGTTAGCGATTCGCACAGGAGTACTTGAAAGAGTATTTGGCGGAGAAGCGTTAGAGAAGATCCAACGTAAACTTGGCAATAGATTCAAAATAAAGTTGAAATCAAAAGGGGCGTAATTACGTCCCCTTTTCTATGATAAATAAAGAAGGTGAAAAACGTGAGATTAGATAAATTATTAGCAAACATGGGATATGGAAGTAGAAAAGAAGTAAAGAAATTATTGAAAGACGGCGTTGTGAAAATTGATGGTATATCAGTGAAAGATGCAAAGGTTCATGTAAATGTAGAAGAACAAGAAGTTATGATTCACGGTGAAGTTGTGGAATATAAAGAGTTTGTTTACTTAATGATGCATAAACCACAAGGCGTTATTTCAGCGACAGAAGATGATAATCATGAAACGGTAATAGATTTATTAGAGTTAGAAGATGCGATTTTTAATCCGTTCCCAGTTGGAAGACTTGATATTGATACAGAAGGTTTCTTATTAATAACAAATGACGGGAAGTTATCACATCAATTGTTATCTCCGAAAAAGCATGTGCCGAAAAAATATTATGCACACGTTGCAGGAGTAGTAACAGAAGAGGATGTAAAAGAGTTTGCTAAAGGTGTTATTTTAGATGATGGCTATGAAACAAAGCCAGGTGCACTTACAATATTAAAAAGCGATGATATTTCTGAAATCGAGCTTGTCATTACAGAGGGAAAATTCCATCAAGTAAAGCGTATGTTTGAAGCGATAGGGAAAAAAGTAGTCTACCTAAAGAGAACAGAGATGGGACCGCTAGTGTTAGATGAAGAGCTAGAACTCGGACAATACCGAGAGCTAACAGATGAAGAAGTAGAGATGTTAAAAACATATCAAGTAGATACTGAGAAATAGTGCTGTTTTTAGGTGCAGAAAAGACCCCTTTCTAATGAGTTAGAAAGGGGTATGTATTTATTTACATACAATTATTTTTCGTTATGAGGTCATTCTCACTTTCTTTCCTGTTGTTGTCCACTTACCGCGGCAAGGGCTATACACGAGTTCATTAAACTGCAACACATTTAGATCACGTTGTATCGTTCGCGGTGTGATCCCGAACTCATCTACAAGGTCTTTCGTCGTTACCGTTCCGTTTTCATTGATGTACATATAAATTGATTTAATGCGTGTTAGCATACGAGTAGTTGTAGGTTTCAAGAGAAAACCACTCCTCTACTAGTTTTTTTGACCCCATTCAGGAAAGAAGGTCGTTACTACCATTGTACTCTACATGATAAAATTCATGCTTTAATCTACTTAAATTTTACAGAAATTTAACAAATATTCATATAGAAAAATATTGGTAGTTGACATTGTATATATGGTCAGTCAACTAACACATAAAATTCTACGTAAAACGCCAAATTCCTGCAAATTTTTTTGAAAAAACAAAAGAAAAACTAATGAGAAATATCTGAAATATTATAATTGTTCGGTATTTAGTTTTCGTGTATGGCATAAGAGATTTCGGTTTGTTATGATGAAAGAAACAATATAGTGAAGGATGGATGCGTGATGTCAGCAATTAATTGGACAGAAGAAGTTACAAAACGAAAAGATGATTTAATTCGTGATACACAACAATTTTTACAAATTAAAAGTGTGTGGGAAGAAGAGTCAGCGAAAGAGGGCGCACCATTCGGTGAAGGTGTAGAAAAAGCTTTATCTTTCATGTTACATAAAGGAGAAACGGAAGGCTTTACTTCTAAAAATTTAGAAGGTTATGCAGGTCATCTTGAAATGGGACAAGGAGAAGAATTAGTAGGCATTCTTTGTCATGTTGATGTTGTACCAGAAGGAGATGGCTGGACGACTCCTGCATATAGTGCAGATATTCGCGATGGAAAGATTTTTGCACGTGGTGCAATTGACGATAAAGGCCCAACGATGGCAGCTTATTATGCAATGAAAATTGTGAAAGAATTAGGATTACCTCTTTCAAAACGCGTTCGTATGATTTTAGGAACAGATGAGGAAAGCAATTGGAAATGTGTAGATCATTACTTTAAAAACGAAGAAATGCCAACAATCGGTTTTGCGCCAGACGCAGATTTTCCAATTATTAATGCAGAAAAAGGAATTTCTGATATACAAGTTGTGCAAAATGGTAGTGAAGAGAAGAAAGGTACATATGAACTTGTTTCATTTGAGTCAGGTCGCCGTTTAAATATGGTTCCTGATTTTGCAGAAGCGGTTGTTATAGGAGAAGATGTAAATGCACTTACAGTAGCATATGAAGAGTATTTACAAACTGCTAAAAAAATAGGTGAAGCAATTGTAGAAGGTAATACAGTGACATTGCAAATTAAAGGGATTTCAGCTCACGGATCTACTCCGGAGAAGGGAGAAAATGCAGGCTTATTACTGGCAAACTTCTTAACTACAGTTGCTCTTGATGGAAAAGGGGCATCGTTTGTATCGTTTGCAACGGGAACATTTACAGGAGATACTTTAGGAGAGAAAGCTGGTATTTCTTATAAAGACGATATTAGTGGTCCATTAACAGTGAATGTTGGTCGCCTTTCTTATACGAAAGAGAATGGTGGTAATTTAGGATTAAACGTACGTTACCCAGTTACGACTAACTTTGAAGAAACGATTGCAAAGTTAAAAGAATATGTGGGTACTCATGGATTTGAAGTGGCGGATTATTCGAACTCTCGCCCGCATCACGTTGATAAAGATCACGAATTAATTCGTACGTTACAACGTGTATACGAAGAGCAAACAGGCGAAAAAGCAGAGCTATTAGCAATCGGCGGTGGTACTTACGCTCGTTCATTAAAAGCTGGTGTTGCATTTGGCCCATTGTTCCCTGGAAAAGAAGAACTTGCACATCAAAAAGATGAGTATATTGAAATTGAAGACTTATTAAAAGCAACAGCAATTTACGCGCAAGCAATTTATGAATTAGCGAAGTAATGGATATATAAATCATGACCGCTCTCTATTTTGGAGGGCGGCTTCTTTTTATCTGAATGAGATAAGAAAGAAAAGCAACAATAGAAAGAAGGAGAAGATGTAGATGGAGCCACATTATTTTGTCGCAATTACGTTACCAAATCATATAAAAGAAGTGCTGTCTAACTATAGAGAGGAAATGCAGGAGAAATTACCATTTCGTTCGTGGGTACACAAAGAAGACTATCATATTACCCTTTCCTTTTTAGGTAGTACGACAGAGGAACAATTAGAAGGAATAAGGAATGGATTACAAACACTTATAGAAACGAAAGAAATATCGTTCACATTACAAGGATTTTCAACATTTGGTATGGAAGACAGGCCGCGTATTTTTTGGTCGAAAGTCAGTGAGAATCAAGATTTGTTTCAATTGCAAAAACAAGTACACGCTATTTGTGAAGGGAATGGATTTTCTTTAGAAACGCGCCCGTATCATCCGCATATTACTGTTGCTCGTAAATGGGTAGGGGAAGAAAAGTTTAATTTAGAACATATAAAGGAAGTGCCTGAAATATCATTTCAAGCGGATACGATTACTTTATACGAATCTCACGTGAAAGAAACGCCGAAGTATAAAGCGATTGCTGAAATAAAATTACAAAAATAGAATGTATGAAAACGTTTTTTATACAGGTGAATATACTATAAAGAATAATGTGTTACTGTATAGGGCTTCGCTGATAAGAAAAGCCTTATCATTTGCAGCTCGTTTCATTTTAACTTTAAGAATGATGGTGATTTTTTTATGTTGAAAGTAAAACGTCCATTTGATGCCTATTTAGATGAAATGAATAAAATTACAATTTTGCTCCCACATGCGTATGGAACAAGTCGGACATTTCGTTTGCAAGAAGGAAGTAACGTGAAAGATTTACCGATTGCTCATACAATTGCGCTTCCGGATGCAACGAAGTATGAGTGCTTTATAGAAGAGCCGCTAGATGTGGGGAAGTATTATACAGTACGAGATGAACGGAATGAAGAAACAGATTTACAAATAGGTGCTGTCATAAGAACAGCGATTTTCGATGAAAAGTATTATTACGAAGGTACAGATTTAGGGGCAGTGCACAAAAAAGAAGCAACTACATTTAAAGTATGGGCTCCAACTGCGAGGCTTGCGAAAGTAAGAATTTATAAAAGTGATAAAGAATATATAGATCACGAAATGTACAGAGAAGAAAATGGAGTATGGGCTCATACATTGCAAGGCGATTTAGCCGGGGAAAAGTATACATTTCTTGTTTGTATTAATTTAATATGGAACGAAGCTGTGGATCCTTATGCAAAATCAGTGACTGTAAATGGGAAGTACGGCGTTGTTATTGATTTGGAAAAGACAAATGTAACAAAGCGAGGGCAATTACCACCTTTACAAGCAATGACAGATGCCATATTGTATGAACTGCATATTCGTGATGCTACTATTCATCCGAATAGTGGAGTGAGTAAAAAAGGAACATATAAAGGGCTAATGGAAGAAGGAACAACAGGACAAAATGGGACGTTAACAGGTTTGTCTCATATAAAAGATTTAGGTGTTACACATGTTGAACTATTACCTTTATATTGTTTCGGTGGTGTAGATGAGGCAAACCCTTCCTCTGCGTATAATTGGGGTTACAATCCATTATATTACAACGCACCAACGGGATTTTATGCTACAAATCCTTCTGAACCGTATAACAGGATCGTAGAGTGTAAACAGCTGATTGAAACATTTCATGAGCACGGCATTAGGGTGATTATAGATGTTGTATATAATCATGTCTATGAAAGAGAGCTATCGTCATTTGAAAAGCTTGTTCCAGGATATTATTTTCGTCATGGTGAAAATGGTATGCCTTCTAATGGGACGGGAGTCGGAAATGATATAGCATCTGAACGGAAAATGATGAGGAAATTCATTGTAGAGTCTATTCTATATTGGCTTACGGAATACAATGTTGATGGATTCCGATTCGACTTAATGGGGATTTTAGATGTTGATACAATAAATATAATAGAAAAAGAAGTGCGAAACATAAAGCGAGATGCATTGCTATTAGGAGAAGGGTGGGATCTGCAAACACCACTTCCTCTAGAGGAAAAAGCAACGTTAAATAATGCAAAGAAAATGCCGCATATTGCGCAATTTAATGATCAATTTCGTGATGGAATAAAAGGGAGTACCTTTCATATAAATAAACGTGGTTTTGCATTTGGTGGGCATGTAGACTGTAATCATTTGCAGTATATAGCATCAGGAAGCCTTTTAAGTATGAAAGAAACAGGTTTGTTTCTAGAGCCTGTACAAAGTATTAACTATGTAGAATGTCATGACAATATGACGATGTGGGATAAATTAATGCGCAGTAATGAAGAGTCAGAAGAGATTTTGAAAAAACGTCACCTGCTAGCAACTGCAATGGTGATTCTGTCGCAAGGCATCCCTTTCTTACATGCTGGGCAAGAGTTTTATCGTACGAAGCAAGGAAATGAAAATAGTTATAATGCAAATGATGAAATTAATCAATTAGATTGGGATCGAAAAGAGGAAGAGATAGAGGCGGTTACCTATATAAAAGGTTTAATTGCGATTCGTAAAGAGCACGGAGCATTCCGATTACAAAACGCAGATCTAATAAAAAAGCATATGACTTTTTTGCAAACATCTCCAGAAGTACTTGCATACCACCTAGAGCGTGCAGAATCGTTTGGACCGTGGAAAGAGATTGTCGTTTTATTTAATAGCGGTTTAGAAGCTAAAACGGTGCAACTTCCGAAAGAAGAAACGTGGCATGTATTAGTTAACGAAAAGCAAGCGAAAATAGAGCCAATTTCTTCATTTAGAGGAAAGGAACTTAGGCTCGCTCCAATTAGCACGTATATATTGACGATAATGTGACAAATCGCTACTTGACGATGAGAATGTAATAAATGTAGAATTGACAAAGGTGACGATTTTGATAAGTTGTCATTCTATGGCTGGTTTTGTAAAATAAAATAGAGAGTTTTTGGCTTATGCCAAATTTTCTTTTCATTTACAGTAAAATATATATGAATCCACAACATGTGTAGAAATGTTGCGGTTTTTCTTTTCATAACTATAAAAGATAAGGATTTGTTAACGGGTAATGAATATGGAATGGTTGGAACAATTATTAGGAAAAGAGTGGAGTCTTGTACCGGCTGGTGGAGTAACGGGCGATGCATATATTGCGCAAAACGGACAACAGAAGTTATTTTTAAAGCGGAATACATCGCCCTTTTTAGCGGTATTGTCAGCAGAAGGAATTGTTCCAAAATTACTTTGGACAAGAAGGGTAACGAACGGTGATGTAATTTCTGCTCAAAAATGGCTTCCGGGACAGAAGCTAGAGCCAGAGGATATGAAACTAGAACGTGTTGCAAAACTTTTGAAGAAAATACACTCCTCTAAAGCACTTGTACAGATGATTCAGAGACTTGGGAAGCAGCCGCTTCACGCACAAGAGTTATTACAACAACTGCAACTTGTTTTAAGAGGAGATATAAGGGATGAGGAAACAATTCAGCAAGGCCTTCAATATTTAATGGATTCATTAAAAGATATTGAATACAACGAATTCGTTGTATGCCATTGTGATGTCAACCATAACAATTGGCTATTGTCGGATGAAGATGAGTTGTTTTTAATTGATTGGGATGGAGCTGTAATTGCTGACCCAGCTCTAGACCTCGGTATGTTATTATATTGGTACATTCCGCGCCAAGAATGGAGTGAGTGGCTCGGTTATTATGATATTGAAATGGATGAATCGCTGCTTAAACGTATGAGATGGTATGTGATAGCACAAACGATTTTGTCTATTCAATGGCATACAACAAAAAAGCAGCAAGCAGAAGCTGAATATTGGCATCAATATTTACAGCAACTACTTGCTTCAGAGTAATACTTAAGAAAAATTGTCCATTCCAGCAATCCACTGAGTAAGTTGTTCTTGATTATTGGAAATGTGGTTGTCCAAATTAGAGGAAGATTTACCCGATTGACTATAAGAATATACATCGTTTAGCATTGCTTTAGCGTCACTACTTATATTATCGTTTGCGAGTAACGATTGAATGAGACGCTCTAATTGCTCGCATTCAGAAACTGTCCCGCAACAATCACTTTGGTGATTGACTAAAATATCTTTCAGCACTTCTAATTGATGTTGTTGATTAATTGGCATGAACGGATCATCCTTTCGATTGTTTTTCTCTTCTTAGAGAAGTAAGAGAAAAAGCTGTTTCGTCATGGAATGTTTAATGCTGTATGTAGTTTTTATCAAAATGGTACATCTTATACTTGAAAGAAACGGACCGAGTGCTCGTACGTACTTGGTTTTTTGTTTGGTAGATTGATTAAAACAGAAAGAAGGAATTATTCCTTTAAAATAGCTATGTAAAGAGAGGGAAACATCTATGCGTTTAAGACATAAACCATATGCAATGGATCGAATTAATGAGTATTCACATATCGTAATCGGAAACCCAGAGGAGCGCGCTGGTAATTGGAAAGAAGTATTTGGAAATGAGCAACCCATTCACATTGAAGTAGGTACAGGTCGTGGCCGCTTTATGTATGATATGGCAAAAGCGAATCCTCATATTAATTATATTGGAATTGAAAAATTCACAAGTGTTGTTGTAGATGCACTGGATAAATTAATTGAAGAAGAATTACCGAACTTAAAGTTAATTAATAAAGATGCTGAAGATTTAACAGTTTTCTTTGCAAAAGGTGAAATCGATCGCGTGTATTTAAACTTCTCAGATCCATGGCCAAAGAAACGTCATACGAAGCGTCGTTTAACGTATAAAACGTTTTTACGCAATTATGAAGAAGTGTTAGTAGAAGGCGGAGAAATTCATTTCAAAACAGATAACCAAGGTTTATTTGAATACTCTCTAATGAGTATGGCTGAGTATGGTATGTTATTAACTTACCTTAGCCTAGATCTTCATAATAGTGATTATGAAGGAAACATTATGACAGAATACGAAGAGAAGTTCTCTAGTAAAGGTCATCGTATTTACCGAGTAGAAGCAAAATATCGTACAGAACCTATGCAGTAATGCATAGGTTTTTTGTATCTAAAATAATCAGAATTTTGTGTTAGTATTGAAGGAAAAGGGGGATGAAAAATGGAACAGTTACAAATTGGTGATATAAAAGTGACATGGTTAAAAGGTGGAAATACACATTTAGACGGCGGAGCAATGTTTGGCGTTGTACCGAAAGTGCTTTGGTCACGTAAATATAAACATAATGATACAAATCATATTTATTTACGAACAGATCCGTTACTTTTGCAAACGAAAGACGGCAACATGCTCATTGATTCTGGTATAGGAAATGGTAAATTGAATGAAAAGATGAAGCGGAATCAAGGTGTAACGGAAGAGTCGTCAGTTGAGAATTCTTTAGAAAAGCTGGGACTAAAGCCTGAAGATATTCATTACGTTTTAATGACGCATCTTCACTTTGATCATGCATCTGGTTTAACGAAATGGGAAGGTGATCAACTTGTACCAACTTTTCCAAATGCGAAAGTTTACGTAAGTGAAACAGAGTGGAATGAAATGAGAAGTCCAAATATTAGATCGCGTAATACATATTGGAAGGAAAATTGGGAGCCGATTGTAGATCAAGTTGTTACGTTTCAGCAAGAAATAGAAATTACGGATGAAATAAAAATGGCGCATACAGGCGGCCATAGTGATGGACATGCAGTGATCGCTTTAGAAAGCAAAGGGGAAACGATGCTGCATTTAGCAGACTTATTGCCGACGCACGCCCATCAAAATGTATTATGGGTAATGGCCTATGATGATTATCCGATGACATCGATTGAAAATAAGCAAAAATGGATGAAGTATGGTGCTGAAAACGATGCTTGGTTCACGTTTTATCACGACGCGTATTATCGCGCAGTAAAGTGGAATGAGGAAGGGCACATTGTAGAAAAGGTAGAGAGAAAAACGAGCATAGAAGCATAAAAAGAGGAGGTTGTTCCAGAATATTTGTTGGAGCGACCTCTTTTTTAGTGTCGGCTTTTGTCGGTAAGTCGATATAAATTCAATCACTACCCACAATTAAAAAATAAGAGGTTCACCTAATGGGAACCCTCCTGTTTATGCTGCTATAACCTCTAAAACAGTACCTGTTTTAGCATCAACTAAAAATTCAAATCGTTCTTGTATATCATTTAACATCGTTGTAAGACCGCCGCGATATACTTCATACGCGACATCATATTTTTCAAATGTCTCTGGAACCATATGTACCCAAGAGCCAGTAATTTCACCTTTATGACTTAATGCTTGTTTCACCATTTTCAATGCTTTCTCTGAAGAAATATGGGATTGTTCTTGTACTTTGTTTGCAACGAAATAACCAGCTGCGAACCCAACGCCAAGACCTGCTACTAAACCTTTCCAGCTCATATATTCACCTCAATTCTATAAAATAAAAATAGTGTACCGATAATAATTATAAAGCAAATACAGCTAAAAAAGAAGAAACTAGAAACATTTCGAAAATTTCGTTACAATAAAAGAGGTATTCTACTAAGGTTTGAAAGAAGGGGACTTCGTGAATAAAGAGACATTACAATTATTTCGTACGTTAACAGAATTACAAGGTGCATCGGGTTTCGAACATGATGTACGCCGTTTTATGAAGCAAGAATTAAGCAAATATGCGGATGAAATTGTACAAGACGGTTTAGGTAGCGTATTTGGTCTGAAAAAAGGGGACGAAACTGGCCCACGTGTTCTTGTAGCAGGTCATATGGATGAAGTAGGTTTCATGATTACGCAAATTACGAAAAACGGAATGCTTCGTTTTCAAACGTTAGGCGGCTGGTGGAGCCAAGTACTATTAGCTCAGCGCGTACAAGTTATGACGAAGAATGGTCCTGTTGTTGGGATTGTTGGTTCTATTCCTCCTCACTTATTAAGTGACGCGCAACGTGCAAAACCGATGGATATAAAAAATATGTTAATTGATATAGGCGCAGATAGCTATGAAGATGCGATTGAGATTGGTGTAAAACCAGGACAACAAATCGTGCCAATCTGCCCGTTTACGCCGATGGCAAACGAAAAGAAAATTATGGCGAAAGCTTGGGACAACCGTTACGGATGTGGCCTTGCAATCGAATTACTAAAAGAATTAAAAGACGAAACATTACCAAACACATTATACTCTGGTGCGACTGTACAAGAAGAAGTTGGTCTTCGCGGTGCACAAACTGCTGCAAATATGATTCAACCAGATATTTTCTATGCGCTTGATGCAAGTCCAGCCAACGATGCATCTGGTGACAAAACACAGTTCGGTCAATTAGGAAAAGGTGCTCTTCTTCGTATTTACGACCGTACGATGGTAACACATAGAGGAATGCGCGAATTCATTTTAGATACAGCAGAAACACATAACATTCCGTACCAATACTTTATTTCACAAGGTGGTACAGACGCGGGCCGTGTACATACAAGTAACTCAGGTATCCCGTCAGCAGTAATTGGTGTTTGCGCACGTTACATTCATACACATGCTTCAATTTTACATGTTGATGATTATGCAGCAGCAAAAGAGCTAATTACGAAGCTTGTAAGAACAACAGATAAAACGACGTTAGAGACAATTAAGAATAACGCGTAGAAGAAAGGGCTAAAAGCTCTTTCTTTTTTTAGGTAGGAGAGATGACCCAGCGGTGTGTGGTGGCGGTCAGTGCCTAATGGATGCTCGAATGATGTGTGAAGACCGCGCGTAGGAAGAAAGAAGAAGCCTGTTTTTGTGTCTAGGACCAGTAATATTGTGGAAAGCCACCTTCTTTTATAGGTAGAAGGGATTCCCTGGTGGTATGTGATAGTGGTTGGTACTTAATTCGCGCTGAAGCGGATATTAGAATAGAATGATGAATTTTTATAGAGGTGAACGAAATGAAAGTAGTAGTTGGATCAAAGAATAAAACGAAAGTTGGAGCTGTGGAGAAGGTTTGGAAAGATGCTACAATTACATCCCTTTCTGTTCCTTCAGGAGTAGCAGCACAACCGTTTTCAGATGAAGAGACGATGCAAGGAGCGATCAATAGAGCGAAGCGAGCGCTAGAGGAAGGAGAAGCTCAAATTGGTATTGGACTAGAAGGCGGCGTAATGAAAACGGAGCACGGTTTATTTATGTGTAACTGGGGCGCGCTAGCAACAAGTGATGGTAAAACATTCGTTGCTGGCGGGGCACGTATTACGTTACCAGATGATTTTTTAGCACCTCTTGAAGAGGGCAAGGAGTTAAGTGAAGTGATGGAAGAGTTTGTACAGAGAAAAGATATTCGTAGTCACGAAGGTGCTATTGGTATTTTTACGGATGATTATGTGGACCGCACGGAATTATTTGTACATGTTGTTAAGTTACTTGTTGGGCAATATAAGTATGATGAAAAGCAAGCATAAACCTTGCACCGTGCGCGATGTATGGTAGTATAAAAGAAAGATTATAACATGAAAAATGCACTCGTTAGAGGAGGAAATATAGATGAAATCATTAGAAAGCATGGAGCAATTCCAACAATTAAAAAATGAAGAGAATGTAGTCTTTATGTTCTCAGCAGAATGGTGTCCAGACTGCCGCTTCGTAGATCCGTTTATGCCAGAAGTAGAAGAGAAATATAGTGATTTCTCATTTTACTATGTAGATCGTGATGAGTTTATTGATCTATGCGTAAAATTAGACGTATTTGGCATTCCGAGCTTTGTAGCGTACAATAAAGGTGAAGAAACAGGTCGCTATGTAAACAAAGATCGTAAAACACAAGAACAAATCGAAGAGTTCATTGAAGGTTTAAAATAAGGCAATTTGCCAATTGAATTGTAAAACAACCTCTACCTTCGCGGGGGAGGTTATTTTTTTGGAAGGGAGGAAAAAGAGATGAAGATGACAAGTAAAAAGATGAAAGACGAGTTAATCAAGAAATTATCTCGCCCGGAATGGGACTTTCAGTATGATAGCGAGAAAGAGGTTCTACGTATAGAACAGAAAGACTCGAAAAAAGGTATTAACGTATCGCTTCCAGGAGTTGTGGCAAAATGGGAAGTGAATAAAGAAAAAGCAATCGAAGAGGTTGCTTATTACGTACAAGAAGCGTTAATTGCGATGCATAAAGAAGAAAATAGCGCGGCGAAAATTTTACCTGTTATTCGCTCTACTTCTTTCCCGAAACAAGCAGAAGAAGGAAATCCGTTCATTATGACGGATCATACGGCGGAAACACGTATTTACTATGCGCTAGATTCGAATAAAACATATCGTCTTATTGATGAGCGTTTATTACAAAAATTAGGGCTTACAGAGCAACAAGTGCGTGAAATGGCATTATTCAACGCTCGCTCATTAGGTTATGAATTTAAACAAGACACAGTGGCAGGTAATACATTCTACTTTTTAAACACAAATGATGGGTATGATGCGACTCGTATTTTAAACGAATCGTTACTACAATCGATGCGTGAAAAGATTTCTGGTGACATGGTTGTTGCTGTTCCTCACCAAGATGTATTAATTATTGCTGATATCGTCAACGAAATCGGTTATGATATTATTGCACAAATGACAATGAAATTTTTTGCCGAAGGGCATGTTCCGATTACATCACTTTCATTCGTATATGAAGATGGGGACTTTGAACCAATCTTTATTTTAGCGAAGAATCGGAAGAAGACAGATGGAAAAGAGAAAGGATGAACGAAGTGAACGTTTTTTACAACCTTGAAGGAATTGGTGACACTCTAATTGTTGCCTTACAAGATATTACTTTAGAGAACCGTACTTTTGATCGCAAAGGAGATGTTGCACGCGTATACGATCGTGAAAGCAACGAGACAGCAGGATTCAACATCTTTAATGCATCTACTTACTTAGAAGTAAAAGAAACAGGTAACCTTACATTAACGAAAGAACTTGTAGAAAAAATCAACGAAATTTTAGCGAAGAACGGCTTTGAAGAAACAGTAGAAGCAGATCTTTCTCCGAAATTTGTTGTAGGCTATGTAGCTGAAAAAGAGAAACATCCAAATGCTGATAAGCTAAACATCTGTAAAGTAGAAATCGGTACAGAAACATTACAAATCGTATGTGGCGCACCAAACGTTGATGCAGGACAAAAAGTTGTCGTTGCAAAAATCGGCGCTGTAATGCCAAGTGGTATGTTAATCAAGCCAGCTGAGCTTCGCGGAGTTCCTTCTGCTGGAATGATTTGTTCAGCACGTGAATTAGAGCTTCCAGATGCTCCACAAGAAAAAGGTATTCTTGTATTAGAAGATAGCTTTGAAGTTGGACAAGAGTTTAAATTTTAATTGATGTAAGAAAAGAGAGGTTGTCCTTTTGGATGACCTCTCTTTTTGTTTTGTCATTTGTTGTTGGTAAGTCGATATTCTGTGTCGAATCGTTGATATATGTAGAGTTATGATAGATATATTTGAAAAATGGTTGATATATTAAGAGTTACGATAGATATATTTGAAAAATCGTTGATATATTTCGAGTTGTGACAGATATATTCAAAAAAATGTTCATATTATAAGGATGTCACCTTTTTTCTTAAAATCTATATTGTATTTTATAAACAATCTAGTTAAAATTTAGAAAAATAGAAAGGGATAGACGTATGAAACAACAACTAAAAATCGCAGAACTTCTGAAACGAATTGAAACTTCAAAACAACAAGATATCGAGTTAGGTTCCTATGAAATATATTTGTTTAGTGAAAATGAATTAGAAAAAGGACAAATCGGTTATCGATATGATAAACATAAAAATTCATTAATAAGTGAAGAACATGGAAAATGGAAAGAGGAATGGATTGTTATCGGTTATGAAACAGATATGGGGGATCCGGTTTTCGTAAATGTGGCTGATGGTGCTTACCTAGTTTATACTGCAGAGCGTGGTACAGAAACGTGGCAACCTGTTCACATTGGAAATATGGATGAGATTATAAAACAATTATAAGAAAAACTTTGGGACCGGTGCAAAGTGATGGGAGAAAAACATGAAGTATATAAAAATAATGAGCATGATTGCATTCATTGGAATATATTTGGGAGGTTGCTCACAAGAACAACCGAAAAAAGAGACAGCATCTTCTATAAAAGAAACAAGCGAAAATAAAAAGGTAGACGCACCGGTAGAAAAGCAGCAAGAAGAACAAGAAAAGAAAGAAGAACCGCAAGCAGTTCAAACGAATGAGCAAGTGGAGCAAAAGCAGGAGGAAGTGCCGGCCGAAGGAAAGAAAGAGGAATCTACGCCAGTGCAGCCAACTGAGCAACCAGTGCAAAATAATGAACAAAAAGTAGAGAGTAATGAAAAGCAAGGAAAGTTTCTTGTCGTTATTGATCCGGGGCATCAACAAAAAGCGAATTTAAATTTAGAGCCGATTGGGCCAGGAGCAACGACGCAAAAATATAAAGTGACAGATGGTACAACTGGTGTTGTGACGAAAAAAAGAGAGGCTGTTCTCGTATTAGAAATGGCTTTCGTATTAAAAGAAAAGTTAGAAGCAAAGGGAATACAAGTAGTAATGACGAGAACGTCACAAGATGTGGATATAAGTAATAAAGAACGCGCGACATTTGCAAATGATCATAAGGCAAACTTGTTTTTACGTCTTCATGCAGATGGTTCTGAAAATCCGAATCAAAGTGGATTCGCTGTATTGACGCCGGCAGAAGGAAGTCCGTATACGAAAGAGATTTATGCGGAAAGTCTTCAAATCTCTCAAACGATAGTAAATAAAATGAGAGAAAATCAGCAAGTGAAAGTAAATGGAATTAAATTCAGGGATGACCTTTCGGGATTCAATTGGTCCAAAGTGCCTGGCGTACTATTAGAACTTGGGTTTATGTCAAACCATGAAGAAGATAAAAAATTATCTGACCCGCAGTATGTAAATTCTTTATTGCAAAGTGTAACGGATAGTGTAGATGAATATCGGAAGAGTAAAGCTTAAACGCAGTCTTACATGTAAGGCTGCGTTTTTCCATATGAAAACACTCGTAAATTAGAATATTATGGATAAATATGACATGCTTAATTTTACCTGCACTTTTTGCCGAATGCTGATACAATAAAGGATGTTACTATTTAGTAGAAAGAGTGGTAAGCATGTTAGATTGGATGAAAAAGCTGTTTAACAAAGAGGAAGAACAAACAGCGATGAATAAAGAAGTACCAAAGCAAGTTGAAAGTCAGCCGAAAATTCCTCGTGTAAACCACTACACTGAAGCAAGAGAAGCACAAATGGCCAGTAGGAATGCAGGTAAATGCCGTTTTCCATTAGTACCGGATAATGGGTTCGACGAAGAGGATGTTATAGAAACAGGGCATTTTGAAGAGCAACCTGTTCAAGCTGTAACATATGAAGAGCCGCCTATTCAAAGAGGAATAAAAGTGGAAAGAAGCAGACGACAGTATGTGGAGAAGGTAGTTTCTACATATGAAGAGCCGGAAATGCAATATGAACCGGAGCGAGAGCCTGTCGTAAAGAAAGCATCTGCACCAGCGCAAGAAAGTAACCGTAGACCATTTCGTCCAACAGAAATGATTTCGCCAATTTACGGATATAATCGTCCTTCAGTAGAGAAAAAGGAAGAAAAGCAGGAGGAAGTAAAGGAAAGAGAAGACCTTGAAATATCTGTAGAGGGCAAATCAGTCGTTGATGCATGGTTAGAGAAAAAAGGATATGCATTATCTGATTTCTCAGAAGGACAAGCAACGAATTCTTCCAATCATGAAGGAGTTAATCAGCGAGATCAACAAAATAAAAAGGAAGAAAAGTCAGTTGTCGATCAATGGCTAGAGAAAAACGGTTATGAAATTGAACGCCAAGAACCTATAGTAGAAGAAAAAGAAGTGGTTCAAGAAATCAGTGCACCGCAGGAAGTTCCAGCGGCTGAATTCCTTCATGAAACAATTGCTGAGCGTATGGAAGATACGAAGCAAGAAAGTGATGTAGTGGCCAAAAACATTCTACAAGCGGAATCAGTAGATTCTAAAGTAGAGCACGAGGATACAATATTATCAGAAGAAATTAAACGTAATACAGAAATAGAACAGCCTACTATTGAAGTAGAAAAACAAGCACCAGAAGAATCAGTGATTGTCAAAGCAGAAGATAAACTTGAAGAAACAATCATTGTGGAAATACCAGAAGAAGTGGAAGTAATTGCGGAAGCGGAAGAATCAGAAGAAGTGGAAGTAATTGCGGAAGCGGAAGAATCAGAAGAAGTGGAAGT
>NZ_JBXUNO010000002.1:184338-185148 GCF_057197025.1 Bacillus sp. LSHTCR4
ATTGCGGAAGCGGAAGAATCAGAAGAAGTGGAAGTAATTGCGGAAGCGGAAGAATCAGAAGAAGTGGAAGTAATTGCAGAAACAGAAGAGTTAGAAGAAGTAGAAGTAATTGCGGAAGCGGAAGAATCAGAAGAAGTGGAAGTAATTGCGGAAGCGGAAGAATCAGAAGAAGTGGAAGTAATTGCAGAAACAGAAGAGTTAGAAGAAGTAGAAGTAATTGCGGAAGCGGAAGAATCAGAAGAAGTGGAAGTAATTGCAGAAACAGAAGAGTTAGAAGAAGTAGAAGTAATTGCGGAAGCGGAAGAATCAGAAGAAGTGGAAGTAATTGCGGAAGCGGAAGAATCAGAAGAAGTGGAAGTAATTGCAGAAACAGAAGCACCAGAAGAAGTGGAACCTGTAGTACTTGAGGAAACGCAGCAAGAAATGGTGTTAAATGAAGCAATTGAACAAAAGAATGAATTCATACATGTTGCTGAGGCTGATGAACAAACGAAAAAAGATGTTCAAAGCTTTGCGGATGTTTTAATTACAGAAGAACAATCAGTTGTAGAAGAAACACCGATTGTAGAAGAAACACCGATTGTAGAAGAACAACCAGTTGTAGAAGAAACACCGGTCGCAGAAGAACAATTAGTTGTAGAAGAAACACTGGTCGCAGAAGAACAATTAGTTGTAGAAGAAACACCGATTGTAGAAGAACAATCAGTTGTAGAAGAAACACTGGTCGCAGAAGAACAATCAGTTGTAGAAGAAACACCGGTCGCAGAAGAACAATCAGTTGTAGAAGAAGCACCGGTCGCAGAAGAACAA
>NZ_JBXUNO010000002.1:185250-457558 GCF_057197025.1 Bacillus sp. LSHTCR4
AGTTGTAGAAGAAACACCGATTGTAGAAGAACAATCAGTTGTAGAAGAAACACTGGTCGCAGAAGAACAATCAGTTGTAGAAGAAACACCGGTCGCAGAAGAACAATCAGTTGTAGAAGAAGCACCGGTCGCAGAAGAACAACCAGTTGTACAAAAAGAAGAACCAAAACGTGAGAAAAAGCGTCACGTACCATTTAATGTTGTTATGTTGAAACAAGACAGAACGCGATTAATGGAAAGACATGCGGCTAGAACGAATGCAATGCAACCTTCTATGAGTGAACGAGTAGAGAATAAGTCTGTACATCAAGTAGAAGAAAAACCAATGCAGCAAGTAGTGGTAGAACCACAAGTGGAAGAAAAACCAATGCAACAAGTAGTAGTGGAGCCACAAGTGGAAGAAAAACCAGTGCAGCAAGTGGTAGTAGAACCACAAGTGGAAGAAAAACCAATGCAGCAAGTAGTGGTAGAACCACAAGTGGAAGAAAAACCAATGCAGCAAGTGGTAGTAGAACCACAAGTGGAAGAAGCGCAACCAGTACAACAAGTAGTGGCAGAGCAAGTACAAAAGCCAATTTCAAGTACGGAAGTAGAAGAGAAAGCATATGTTGTAAATCAAAGAGAGAACGATGTGCGAAATGTATTGCAAACACCACCGACGTATACGATTCCACCATTAACATTGCTATCGATTCCGCAGCAAGCAGCATTAGATAATACGGAATGGTTGGAAGAACAGAAAGAATTATTAGATACAACGTTTAATAATTTCCACGTTGGCGCACATGTTATTAATGTATCGCAAGGTCCAGCAGTAACTCGTTTTGAAGTACAGCCAGATCCAGGTGTAAAAGTAAATAAAATTACAAACTTAAGTGATGATATTAAGCTAAGTTTAGCGGCGAAAGATATTCGGATTGAAGCGCCGATTCCAGGGAAGAGTGCGATTGGAATCGAAGTTCCAAATAAAGAAAGTAAGCCAGTATTTCTTCGTGAAATTTTAAGAAGTCCTGTGTTTACAAAGAGTGAATCACCGCTTACGGTTGCGCTTGGACTTGATATTTCAGGTGATCCAATTGTAACGGATATTCGAAAAATGCCACACGGACTTATTGCGGGTGCAACAGGTTCTGGTAAAAGTGTATGTATTAACGCCATTTTAACGAGCATTTTATATAAAGCAAAACCACATGAAGTGAAGTTAATGTTAATCGATCCGAAGATGGTTGAGCTTGCACCATACAATTCTGTTCCGCATCTTGTAGCACCTGTGATTACGGATGTAAAAGCAGCGACAGCTGCATTAAAATGGGCAGTTGAAGAAATGGAGCGCCGTTATGAATTGTTTGCGCACGCAGGTGCTCGTGATTTAACTCGCTACAATACGATTGTAAGTGGGCGAGAAATTCCGGGAGAGACATTACCTTATATCGTTATTGTCATTGACGAGTTAGCCGACTTAATGATGGTAGCACCTGGTGATGTTGAGGAAGCAATTTGTCGTATTGCGCAAAAAGCACGTGCTTGTGGTATTCATTTATTAGTAGCGACGCAGCGTCCATCTGTAGATGTTATTACAGGTTTAATTAAGTCAAACATTCCAACGCGTATTGCGTTTACTGTATCATCTCAAGTTGATTCGCGTACGATTATTGATATTGGGGGCGCGGAGAAATTACTTGGCCGTGGTGATATGTTATTCTTAGGGAACGGTACATCTAAGCCAGTTCGTGTACAAGGTGTATATGTATCGGATGATGAGATTGAAAAGACAGTTGATCATGTGAAAAAGCAAATGAAGCCGAATTACTTATTTAAGCAAGAGGATTTATTAGCGAAAACAGAACAAGCCGAGTCGGAAGACGAATTGTTCCTTGATGCATGTCAATTTGTTGTAGAACAAGGGGGAGCGTCCACATCTTCTGTACAGCGAAAATTCCGCATCGGTTATAATCGCGCGGCACGTCTCATTGAAGAGATGGAATCGCAAGGAATTATTTCTGAAGGTAGAGGAACGAAGCCAAGAGACGTCCTTATTTCTGAGGATGAATTTGCCGCTATGCAGGAAACAAATGTATAGTAAACGGTTTTGCTGTATACTAAGAGAAAATGTTGGATAGTAAAGTAGGGAGTAAAGCGACATGAAAGAAATTGAATTAAAATTAAAAGGTGAAATAAATAGACTAACAAATAAAACATTTAAATTTGACGAACGCGTTGGAGAAGGTTGGTTCTCTGCCGTTTACTTTTTAAAGACTAGAGAAATCATCGAAGAATTTCGCCCGAAAAGTGTTGTAACGATGCAATTTTTCCAAAAGGAAAATGCAGTTCTTTGCGGAACGGATGAAGTCATTGCATTGCTACAAACATTCGCTAAAAATCCTGAGGAACTTGAGATTAACTCTTTAAAAGATGGCGATAAAATTAGTCCATTTGAAACAGTGTTGACAATTCATGGTCCTTATGAAAATTTCGGATTTTTAGAAGGTGTCATTGATGGGATTTTAGCTCGTCGTACATCGGTTGCAACAAACGTATATAACGTCGTCCAAGCTGCGCGTAGCGTAGATAAAGAAAAACCAGTTATTTTCATGGGAGACCGTGATGATCATTATACACAACAAGCTGGTGACGGTTATGCAGCATACATCGGAGGTATGAGCGCACAAGCGACGCATGCGATGAATGAATGGTGGGGCAAAAGTGGTATGGGGACGATGCCTCACGCATTAATCCAAATGTTTAATGGTGATGTTGTGGAAGCGGCAAAAGCGTATCATAAGAAATTCCCAGAAGATGAATTAGTTGTATTAATTGATTACAATAATGATGTCATTACAGATGCACTTCGCGTAGCGCGTGAATTTGGATCAACATTAAAAGGTGTACGTGTAGATACGTCCCGCACGATGATTGATCAATACTTCATTCGCCACCCAGAGGTACTTGGAACATTCGATCCACGTGGTGTAAACCCATCGCTTGTATTCGCACTTCGTAAAGCACTTGATGAAGAAGGATTCCAGCATGTAGACATCGTTGTAACTGGTGGATTTGATGAGAAGCGTATTCGTGAATTTGAAGCTCAAAACGTACCTGTTGATATATACGGAGTAGGAAGTAGCTTATTAAAAATGAATATTGGCTTTACTGGTGATAACGTAGAATTAAATGGAAAACCAGAAGCGAAAGCTGGTCGTAAATATCGTCCAAACCCACGTCTAGAACGTGTTCAATTAGAAAAAAGAGAAGATATGTAAAAGAGAGAAAAACTGATAGGTGATTGACCCTATCAGTTTTTCTGTTATCATAGTATAGCGGCTTCTTTTTTGCTATAATGGATTTGTTATGGACATAAAAAAGAAGTACGTACGAGTTTATCCTGATAAGTGAAGGGAAGAATAACTTCACTACATCAAAAATGTATGATGATTACCAAAATAAGAAAAGATTCATATACTGTCTTATAGATAGGCCGTTGTATTAGTTCGAAATGTTGGAGGTTCTTTAAGATGACAGTTTACCATTTTGTAGGAATTAAAGGAACAGGAATGAGTTCATTAGCGCAAATTCTTCATGACATGAAGCATACTGTTCAAGGGTCTGATTATGAAAAGCGTTTCTTTACACAAACTGCGTTGGAAAAGCGTAGTATCTCGATTCTTCCTTTTGATAAAAGTAATGTAAAAGAAGGACAAGTGATTATTGCAGGAAATGCATTTCCTGATACGCATGAAGAAATCGTAGCAGCAAAAGAATTAAACATCCCAGTACATCGTTACCATCACTTCTTAGGTGACCTTATGAACCAATACACAAGTGTTGCTGTAACTGGTGCACATGGAAAAACATCAACAACTGGTTTGTTAGCCCATGTAATGCAAGGTGCACACCCTACATCTTACCTTATTGGAGATGGAACAGGGCATGGGGTAGAAAATAGTAAGTATTTTGTATTTGAAGCTTGTGAGTATCGTCGTCATTTCTTGTCTTACAATCCAGACTATGCGATTATGACAAACATTGATTTTGATCATCCAGATTATTTCGCAGATATCAATGATGTGTTCAGTGCATTCCAAGAGATGGCATTGCAAGTGAAAAAAGGCATTATTGCATGTGGAGATGATGAAGAACTTCAAAAAATTCAAGCGAAAGTACCTGTTATTTTCTATGGATTTGGAGAAGATAATGATTTCCAAGCACGTAACATTCAAAAGAGAACAGATGGTACTATTTTCGATGTATTCGTTCGTAATACGTACTATGACACGTTCAAAATTACAGGATACGGCAATCACAGCGTATTAAATGCATTAGCAGTAATCGCGCTTTGCCATTATGAAAACGTTGATGTAGAAGCAGTTAAGCATCAGTTAACAACTTTTGAAGGCGTAAAACGTCGCTTTAATGAGAAGCCGATGGGAGAGCAAGTTATTATCGATGACTACGCACACCATCCGACAGAAATTAATGCAACGATTGAAGCAGCTCGTCAAAAACATCCAGAGCGTGAAATTGTCGCTGTATTCCAGCCACACACATTCTCACGTACAGAAAAGTTCTTAGATGAGTTTGCTGAAAGCCTAAGCAAAGCGGATCAAGTATACTTATGTGATATTTTCGGATCAGCGCGCGAAAACAAAGGTGAATTAACAATCGAAGATCTGCAAAAGCGTATTGACGGTGCAGAATTAATTACAGATACAACAACGGATGTATTAAAGAAACATAAAAACGGCGTTCTCATTTTCATGGGCGCAGGAGACATCCAAAAATTCGAAGCAGCTTACGTAAAAGAAGTTCAAGTTGCAGAGAAGTAATAGAAAAGACGCATAGCTTAGCTGTGCGTCTTTTCTATTGTGTTCGATACATTTAAAAAGCATTGATAGGTTGGTATTGTTTATTCTTTTTGTAGAGTTGTTTTAACAAAACGATATAAATTGAACTAAAAAGTACATATCCAATTAAATAATAGAATGAAAACATATCGAATTGTTTTGTTATGATGATGCGAATTGCGAAAAAAGTAAACGGAAGGGCGATTAAAAGCCTTGAGCTAATGGAAATTATTGTTTTAAAGTATTTTAATAAGTCTGTATTCCAATGGTTTTCTCTACAGATAAACCAAATGTTACTTGCTATAAAAGCTAGTACAAATGGCAAATTAGCTGAAATATTGATGAAGCCTAGTACAATAGGCACTGATAGAGCACCAAGTGGACCGATAGATAGGCCAGAATAATATTTAATAAATGTATTTGTAGATTGCTGTGCTTCTTCAATAACGTCTGTATATTCTACTGCAATTTCCTTTGCTAATTCTTTTGGAGGAAGAAATTCTTCAATCACTTGTGAAGGAATGACTCCTGATGGTATCCCTTCACTTTTTTTACGTAATGCATTTTCATATAAATCGGATTTAATTTCTAGCATATGTTGTTCTCGTGCTGATGTAGGTAATTTCATTAAACCTTTCTGAAGGTCATGTAAGAAAGAAGCTATGAGTTCATTTGCAAAGAATTGTTCTTTGTTCATTTTTTATCCTCTCCTTTAGCTAGTAACATTAGAGCTTGATACACGGCATCATAATCATGTAAGCGATTATGTAAAATTTCTCTCCCTTCGTCTGTAATGCGATAGTATTTTCTTTTTGGGCCATCACCAGACTCTTCCCAATAGGAAACAGCCCAATTGTTTTTCGTGATTCGATTTAATATAGGATAAATCGAGCCATTGGGGATATGAAATACAGGGATTTCTTGTAATGCACTTGTAATTTCGTATCCGTACATAGGTTGTTTACTTATTAAGGACAAAATAGCGAGATCAAAAACACCTTTACGTAATTGAATTATAAAATTATCATTTTTTTCCATACTTTAACTATATATGATTCATATCTAGATATCAATCATATATAGTGGATTTTTATTTCTGTATTGACCTAGAGCTAACTCTAGGTTGTAAGATGAATATGTAAAAACAAGGGGGAGAGAACATGTATAAAATCGGTGAAGTAGCAGAATTAACAGGGATGGGTATTCATACTTTGCGTTACTATGAGAAATTAGGATTATTACCACCACCAACGCGAAATAGCGGGATTCGTCAATATACAGAAGGTGATGTGCGCCTATTAAAATTTTTATGTTCATTAAAACAAACTGGAATGTCATTAGAAGAGATGGCTGAGTTTGCAAGTGATGGATGCATTATAGAGGAAATTAGGCAGAGGAAAGAGGAAGTGCCAGCGAAAGTAAAAAAGAGAATTTCAATTTTAACAACTCATTTAGAAAGGTTAAAAGAACAGCAAGAACAATTGCAAAAGGTTGTCCAACTAACAGAAGAAAAGTTAGAAGTTTATTACGGTTTTCTAGAAGGAAAAGACTGGGAGGCCGACAATGAAAAATAAAGTATATGCGCAGTTATTAGGATTTGCAATATTTACTGGTGGGACATTTAATGCTTCGAAATATGCGGTGCAGTATTTCGAAGCGATTCATATAGCGGCATGGCGTTTTGGGATTGCTGCATTTGTGATGTTATGTCTGTTAAAAATACGAAAAGATTTTGAGGTAGAGGTATGGAGGCAGAATAGAGTCTATTACTTTTTGTTAGGTATTGTTGGTGTATTCGGCTTTAACTTCTTTTTCTTTTTAGGAATGAAACATACAGAAGCTATTAATGGTGCACTTATTATGGCAACAAATCCGCTCGTTACAACGTTATTAGCAAGTGTCATTTTACGAGAGAAAATAGTGAAGCGCCAAGGTATTGGAATGTTACTTGCACTACTTGGTGTTGTTTTTGTGCTTACACAAGGCTCGTTTACCGCACTACAAAATTTATCATTTTCAAAAGGGGATTTTTATATTTTATTAGGGAATATTTGCTGGGCGTTATACGGTGTGCTAGGCAGAAGGTTTATTAAAACTGGTAATCCAATACAAACGACGACATATACGATGACTATTTGTGCACTTGCCTTTATTATCATATCTTCTACACAAAAAAGTATAGTACCAGTTTTAGAAATTCCTTTGTTGGCATGGGGAGCGATTCTCTTTATGGCAATTGGAATGAGTGTGCTTGGTTACTTATGGTGGAATAATGGAATTGCTCAAATTGGTGCAGCAAGGACATCTTTATTTTTTAATCTAGTGCCTGTTGTTACAATACTTATTTCTTTTATTGAAGGAGTCAATATAACATCTGCACAATCTGTAGGAATGATATTAGTTATTACGGGAGTATCGTATTCTTCTGGTTTTATACAAAGAAAATCAAAAGAAAGTGTTAATATTTAACTTTTTACATCTAAAAATGTTAGAATAATAAGAAAACTAAAAAGGGGAGCTAAAAAACATGTTCACACTCCGAGTAGACGACGAAATTGAACTACAATTATTAGAGAAGCATCATAAAGAGGAACTATATCAATTAATAAATCAAAACCGTAACCATTTAAGAAGATGGCTTCCTTGGGTAGATGGGACGAAATCTGCTGATGCTTATAATGAGATTTGTCCGATGTGGTTAAAGAAGTTTGCAGAGGGAGACGGTTTTGAAAGTGGTATACGTTATAAAGGAAAGCTCGTTGGTATGGTAGGTATTCATCCAGTGAGCTGGGGAAAGAAAGCAGCTAGTCTCGGATATTATCTTGCAGAAGATGCTGGCGGGAAAGGTATTATGACGCGTAGCGTAAAGGCTGTACTTCACTATGCATTTGAGAATTTAAAATTAAATAAAATGGAAATTAGATGCGGTGTTGAAAATGTGAAAAGCCGTGCTATCCCAGAACGTTTAGGATTTAAGTTAGATGGTATTTTAAGAGATGAAGAATGGCTATACGATCACTTCCACGATATCGCTGTATATAGTTTATTAGCTTCAGAGTGGAAGGAGATTCGATGAACGAGAAGATTCATATTGTTCCGTATGAAAGTAAATTTCAAGACGAAGTAGTAGATCTTATCGTTCATATTCAGCAAAAAGAGTACAATGTCCCCATTACGAAAGAAGAGCAGCCAGACCTGCTTGAAATAGAAACATTTTATCAAAGGAATCATGGAAACTTTTGGGTAGCAAATTATGATGGTAAAGTAGTTGGAACAGTAGCTTTATTAGATATTGGGAATCATCAAGTAGCGTTAAGAAAAATGTTCGTAAAAAAAGAATTTCGCGGAAAAGAGTGGGGTGCATCAAATAAGTTGCTCCAAACAGCAATTTCGTGGGCTGAGAATAAAAAGCTGAAAGATATTTACTTAGGAACGACAGTGAAATTTTTAGCGGCGCATCGCTTTTATGAAAAGAACGGTTTTCAAAGTGTGGATATAGAAGATTTGCCAAAAAGTTTTCCAGTGTTACAGGTGGATAAGAAATTCTATAGATATATCGTTTAAGAAGGTCATGTAGAAATGGCCTTTTTTTATGAACTAAAATGGAAAAAGTGGTATAATTTAGGTTAGGAGGTGCGTGTATGAACTTTCCGATTAAAAGAAGTAAGTCAGTAGTATTTTTCGTTTGTCTCACGTTAGCTTTTATGTTTGTATATCCACTTGTCATGATTGTCGCTAATAAAGAGCAGTGGATGACAGCGTTAATTGGGATGGGTTTATGCTTCCTTGTAAATGTACCACTCGTTTGGGAAGTATTTATTAAAAAGCATAAAGTGGAGAATGGTGTATTAAAGTACGGTATTTTAAATGACGATATCGTATTGAAAGAGATAAGAATCATTCGTCAAGTTGGGAAATCTCTTGAAATTACGACGAATGCATATAAAGTACATATGGTTGCGATGCCGCAAGATAGGAATGAATTTTTGACGCTTATCGAGAAAGAGAATCCACATGTGAAAATAGAAATGGTAGGTAAGAAATGAAATATGTAAAACCTTTGTTTTGTTTAGAAATATTATTTGTGCTTGTTGGTTGCACTAGAGTATATATGAAATGGGATTTGCCATTATATGTGCCAATATTAATAGGTACTATTGCAGTGGCGCTTTTGTATTATTTTCACTTCCAGCAAACAAAAAGCGAGAAAAGTAGCTCTATGTAGTTAGGAGGATTAGAAATGAAAAAAGTCTTTATGTTATTTGTACTTATGCTAACCGCATCCGTTCTTTTACTAGGATGTAGTACGAAGAAGGAAAAGACGGATCTGAACTTAGAAAAGGCACAAAAAGTTGAAATTGAATCACTTACTGATTCAAGTGAGAAAAAAGTAATTACTGATAAGAATGAAATTGAAAAGCTGTTTGAAGTCATGAAAATGGATAAGTGGGAAATGCAGTCGACTCCTTTAGATACTCCGCAAGGGAAAACATTTAAAATGTACCAAGAGGATACAACAAAATTATCAGAGTCGAGTAAAGACAAAAAGGAATTACATGAAATAGGTACGATGACAGTATATAACGATGTCCCTTATGTTGAAGTTGAAATGAAAAATAAGAAGATGAGTTTTAAAGTGCCAGAAGATGTGGCGAAAGACTTATTAAAGTATTAAAAAACGCTCGGAAAAATCCCGAGCGTTTTTATTATTATTTTAAGTTCTCTGGGTTTAAAGCTTCTAATTCAGGTACAACGAAGCGTCCGTCTTTACGGATGAGTACGTCGTCGAAGTAAATTTCGCCGCCGCCGTATTCAGGGCGTTGGATACATACTAAATCCCAGTGAATGTTCGAGTTGTTGCCGTTCCATGCATCGTCGTAAGCTTGTCCAGGAGTGAAGTGGAAGCTGCCATCAATTTTTTCATCGAATAGGATGTCTCCCATTGGATGTAAGATGTATGGGTTTACGCCAATTGCGAACTCACCAACGTAGCGTGCGCCTTCGTCTGTATCAAAGATTTTGTTAATACGCTCTGTATCGTTTGCAGTTGCTTCAACGATTTGGCCGTTCTCGAACTTGAGTTGTACATTTTCAAATGTATAACCGTTGTAAGGAGATGGCGTGTTGTAAGAAACTGTACCGTTAACAGAATCACGAACTGGTGCAGAGTATACTTCACCGTCTGGAATGTTTAAATGACCTGAGCATTTAATTGCTGGAATGTCTTTAATAGAGAATGTTAAGTCAGTTCCAGGTCCAGTTAGGCGTACTTTATCTGTTTTATTCATTAATGTAACAAGGCTATCCATCGCCTTATCCATTTTACCGTAGTCTAAGTTACAAACTTCGAAGTAGAAGTCTTCGAAAGCTTCTGTGCTCATTTTAGCAAGCTGCGCCATAGAAGCATTTGGGTAGCGAAGAACAACCCAGCGTGTTTTTGGAACGCGGATGTCTCTATGAACTTTTTTACCAACTGTTTGACCGTGAATTTGCATTCTTTCACTTGGCACGTCAGCTTGTTCGTTAATGTTATCGCCAGAGCGAAGACCGATATAAGCGTCCATATCTTTCATTACGCTTGCTTCATATGCAGCGATTTGTTCAAAATGTTCTTCAGTAGCACCCATTAATAAAGAGCGATCTACTTGATGATCTTTTAAAGAAACGAATGGGAAACCACCAGCTGCATATGCTTCTTTTACAAGTGCAGTTACAAGTTCTTTTTGTAAGCCAAAGTTTTCAATTAATACTTTTTCGCCTTTTTGTAAGCGAATAGAGTAGTTAATTAAATTGTATGCTAACTTTTCAATGCGTGGATCTTTCATATGTAAAGCCTCCCTACTAATTATGTATCCTCTCCTATTGTAACCTACTTAGTGGAATTTGTTGAATCATTTATGTTAAAGTTAACGAATAAGTATGAAAATTCTAATGAAAAGATAGGGATTAGAACGAAACGGAAAATGATTGTATAATAGGGGAAAGTATGAAAAAGATAAAGGAAGTGATGAAATGCAAGTTCTTTTATATGTAAGTGCGGCTATTATCGCGGTTGCTTTCGCTGTATTAGTAGTGTATGTATGCAGAACGTTGTTATCGGTTCAGAAGACGTTAGAAAACGTTGCAAGCACGTTAGAAGGTTTAGAAAAGCAAATGCAAGGAATTAGCGTAGAGACGGAGCAATTATTACATAAAACAAATGCGTTAGCTGATGACATTCAACAGAAGTCACAATCATTAAATAAAGTAGTATCGGGTGTAGATGGAATTGGAACGACAATCCATTCCTTAAATACGAAACTTCGTAATGTATCAGAGTCTGTTACGGACGAAATTGAAAATAATGCAGATAAAGTAGCGCAAGTTGTACAGTGGAGTAGCGCAGCAATTGAAGTATACAATCATTATCGTGCGACAAGACAAGAGAAAAAGGTTGAAAAAGAAGAACGTAAATTAGAAAGACTCGAGAAAAAAGCTGAAAAGAAAGAGAAGCGCTCTAGACTTCGTATGAGAGGTGAATCTTGATGAATATGACAAAAGTTGAAACAATTGAAGAGCTTGAAGTACTAGTAGAAAAAAACGAGCCTTATGTTCTTTTTAAACATAGTACGACATGCCCGATTAGTCATGGTGCCTATACAGAATTTCAAGCTTATTGTAGTGAAGAAAGAGCGGTACCAGCGTATTACTTATACGTACAAGATGCGAGAGATGTTTCAAACCGTGTTGCAGAACAATACAGCATTAAACATGAATCTCCGCAAGTGTTATACATAAAAGATGGGATGGTAGTATGGAATACGTCTCATTGGAACATTAAAAAAGATGCTTTAGAAGAGAATATTAAGTAAAAAGAAGCAAGCGAAAGGTGCTTGCTTCTTTTTTTTGTTTTTGTTGAAATATATTTAATGGTAAACTGTTAATAGTTCAAATTAAATAACTAGATTGTTGAAAGTAGGTTTTAAGTAATGAAGAAAATGGCATTATCTTTCGCGGTCGTAAGTCTATTACTAGGGGCTTGTAGTAATGATACGATTAGTAAGAAGGATGAAGTTATACAGAAAGATACGAAAGAAAAAAGTATGATTCCGAGAACTGCTGTTTCTAAAGATTATTATAGAACTGTAATTCCTTTAAAAGAACAAAAGGTTATAAATACAGCTAATGTAAAAACAAATTCTAAATTAGATTTAGCAGAGTATGAAAATGGTTTAATGAATATTGCAAAAGAGCAATTTGATACAGAAAATCATGTACTACAATTAAATCAGTATATTCCTGAGAAGTTAATTGATGAGCTAGTCGCGAAAGTAGAAGCGCCAGTTTTGACAAATATTATAGAACAAGACTATTTCGGGAAACAGAATTCAAATGAATTAAGTTTATCTGGCGTTGTAATTGGGTTAGCTATGTCTTCAAGTGTATCCAATGAAGAAGCAATGTCTAAGGGGACTGAAGTTGCCAAGCAACTTATTGAAGCTATTCATAAAAATGACAAGTATAATAAATCCCCAATTACGTTTGCTATCTTTAAGCAAGAAAGTACAAGTTCTTTAAAAAATGGTACGTATATTGCTAGTGCTACCGTTCAAAAGAATGATACGAACCTTGGAAATTGGAATGCGATTGAAGAAAAAGCGTATTCATATCCTTCTGATGAATTTACACAAGCACATGGAGAAGATAATGCAAAAATAAATAAATTTGCTGAAGCAATGAAAGGTTTTTCTCCTGGAGACTTTATCCCAGTAAATGCTAAAGTTTCTTATAAGAAAGATCAAATGGATACATTGGATATGAATATTGTTATTAAATATAACGGTAAAACAGAATTAATGGGCCTTACCCAACTGGCTGCTCAAAGTATGTTAGAACAGTTACCTAAAGATGCAAAAGTACAATTACAGATAAAGTCTGAGAATAAAATCGAGGCAATTGTTATAAAAGAGAAAAACAGCGATAAACCGTTTGTTTCCTTCTTATAAAAAAAGACAGTGTTTAAACTGTCTTTTTTTACTGTAAATGAAAGTGTAAGGTGGAACAGAGCGCCATGTAATACGCTCCATATTTCCGCTGTATCGATTGTAAAGGAAGAAACCTATTTACCCCTTACTTTGTCTATGTAACACATTCTACAGGGGGATGTGATCTTCTATTGCCAATTGTGAAGTACTTCCAGATCCAGCGCATCAAATGCCTATCACTGTCGATTTTTGTTGGTAAGTCGATATATTTGGAAAATCGCTGATATATTTTGAGTTGTGGTCGATATATTTGGAAAATCGCTGATATATTTCGAGTTGCGGTTGATATATTTGAAAAATCGCTGATATAAATTTCATGTACTATCGTACTGCTTAAAATAAGGTTTCCACTTATGAAACATCTATATTTTTACAAAAAATGCCCTTTTTTTCATAAAAAATACGAAAATACGAGAAAAGAAGCGAATTTTTTCGAAACTTTTGCGGGAAAATATTGTATGAGCCTGCGTTTTTATCGTATCATTAGTAAAAGGAAGAACTCGGGACGATTGGTGGCATCTGCAAATAGAGTTGATGTCTTTTTTTCATTCAAGTAACCGATACATAAAAATAGATAACAAAAATAGAAGGAGTGTGCGATGAGATGAACGTAACAATATATGATGTAGCGCGCGAAGCGAACGTTTCAATGGCTACCGTATCACGCGTTGTGAACGGTAACCCAAATGTAAAGCCTACAACAAGAAAGAAAGTATTAGAAGCAATTGATCGTTTAGGATACCGCCCAAATGCGGTAGCACGTGGACTAGCAAGTAAGAAGACAACTACAGTAGGTGTTATTATTCCTGATATCTCAAATACGTTTTATGCAGAACTTGCTCGTGGAATTGAAGATATCGCAACAATGTACAAATATAACATCATTTTAAGTAACTCTGACCAAAACAAAGAGAAGGAGTTCCATTTATTAAATACGATGCTTGGAAAACAAGTGGACGGAATTGTTTTCATGGGTGAAGATATTACAGATATTCACATTGAAGAATTTAAAAAGTCTCCAGTACCAATTGTATTAGCAGCGTCATTTGATGAGCAAAATGAAACGCCATCAGTAAACATTGATTATACACAAGCAGCTTACGACGCAATGAAGCACTTTATTGAGCAAGGACATAAGCGTATCGGTTTCGTCTCTGGTCCTTTCATTGATAAAGCGGGAAGCGCGAAGAAGTTACAAGGTTATAAAAAAGCTTTAGAAGAAGCAGGTATTTCATATGATGAAAATCTTGTAATCGATGGAGATTACACATATGATTCAGGTATCGAAGCATTCGAAAAGCTTTGGGGCCTTGATGAAAAGCCAACAGCGATCTTCGTATCTTCTGACGAAATGGCACTAGGTGTAATTCACGCAGCACAAGACGCTGGATTAAATGTACCAACTGATGTAGAAGTACTTGGTTTCGATAATACACGCCTTGCATTAATGGTTCGTCCGCAACTTTCAACAGTTGTACAACCGATGTATGATATCGGTGCAGTAGCAATGCGTCTATTAACAAAGTATATGAACAAAGAAAAAGTGGAAGATCACACTGTTATCTTACCTCACCGTATCCAATTTAGAGATTCAACGAAGTAAGTATAAAAAGCTCACAGCATTTGCTGTGAGCTTTTATTTGTATTCAGGATAGTATTTTTGTACGACTGTATCCACCGTTTCATTTTTCTTAACTTGTAAAAATCGTGCGTACAATTCTTTTCCTGTTTCAAATGGTGTATCGTCTAATTCAAACACATGCAACAGTTTTCGAAATGTCCATGTTATTTGCTCATCGTACATATTATCGTACGTATGCTCAGACTGTATAGCCATCTGTTCACCTAGTGCATGAGCTTCTTCCAAACTGCTTGCTTTAACAAGAAGAATACTCTCTTCAAAAAGTGTATCGTGATTCTTTTCATAATGCTCATCAATTTTCAGAGCATCAGGCTCACCAGAATGAATAGATTCAAACAATAATTTTACAGCGTACATATTATGCTGCATGTTTCACCTTATAAATAATACTTGCGACAAGCGAAGCAGGTATTGTAAATACGTTACTTTGGTAATGATAATGCACTTGAGATTCTTCATAAGACATGTTGTCATATAATTCGTTTTGTGACACATTCATTTTCTTCTGTTTTTCTTTGAGTATTTTAATGTAGTTATACTGTATTGGGACGAGAATGATGAAATAGGCTAATACGATTAGTGAAATCCAAATCATTATGAACACTCCCTTATAAAGAATATTTATATATGATAATTATATCAATTAATAGAAAAAATAACCATTTTTTCAGGAGGGATTAATTCTCTTTCCAAAATGCAAAAAGTTCTTCAGGGATTCGTAAATTATGTTCAAGGCATGTTTGTGCAGTGTGTTTAAAACTTTGTATTAACTGTTCTAGTCTAGCAGGATCATAGTGTTTTGCTTTTCCAGCTACAATCGTTTCATCTTGTTCTAAGTTAAGTGATATTTTTAGCAAAGTTATATTTGTTTTTATTTGTACAACTTCAATATAAAAAAACTTTTTGTCTAGGTCGATTGTAATATAATCGAATCGCTCAACTTGTTTGAAATATCCTACAATATCATCTTCCAATTGAAACCCTCCCTAGTATATAGCTTATCTGGAAGACTTCTCTATAGGTTATATTATTCCTTGTTATATGTCACATAAGTGCAAATTTAACTATTATAGGGCAATGTCATGTATAATAGAAAGAAAAGGCTTGTGAGGGGGGAGAAGAGATGATCGTTCTTTGGATAATTACGCTTTGTATGACTGCTATTTTTGCATATATGACGTTAAAACAAAATGGTTTAAAGCGATTTGTTCCAGGAAGTATTCTTGCAGGAATTGCCCTTATCACGTATGTAATTTCTATTTTTATTGAAAGTGTATCAGTGGATATGAGCACAAGTTTAATGTTTATCGGTATTACACTATTTGCAAGTAGTATTATGGTACTTATGGTTGCTGGTATTATTTTATTTATTCATATGAATTCGGAAACGTTATAGCATATAAAAAAGGCATGTTCCTCTTGGGACATGCCTTTTTATCCGTTCAATTATGCTCTATCTTTAGAAGAGTTTTGTTGTTTTAATAAGTCGCGAATTTCGCCAAGAAGTTCTTCTTCTTTTGTTGGTTCTGGAATTTCTTCCTCTTTTTCTTCTTCTCTTTTAGATGTTAGTTTGTTGAACACTTTAACGAACATAAAGATAGCAGCTGCGATAATTAAGAAATCAAAGATAGTTTGGATAAAGTTACCATACATAATAGATGATTTACCGAATGTAATTTTTAAATCTGTAAAGTCAACGCCACCTAATACCATACCAAGTAATGGTGTAATAATATCTTTTACTAAAGAACTAACGATTTTACCGAATGCAGCACCGATTACAACCCCGACAGCTAAATCGATTACGTTCCCTTTGAACGCGAATTTCTTAAACTCGTTCCACATGTGTTAATCCCATCCTTTCCACGATTCATTATGAAATTTATAATTCCTATCAACATATTCTATAGAAATTTGCGTGAGAAATAAAGAGGAAATGGGAATGAAAGTAAATTCTGAAAAATGTATCCGTTTTAATTTTTGTTTAGATCGTCCAATAGAGAGTGTAACAGTTGCTGCGTTTTTAATCCTTCTAATCCATCTACAACAGGCTTTGTATCTCCATGAACACATTTAATAAAATGATGAACAGCATCTTCAAAACCACGTTGTTTTAACGTCGTATCCCATGATGGAGAACCAATCTGAGAAATTGCATTTTCCTGCTCAACTTCAAATGTGTTCATGTTTTTTACGCGAATGATTTTTCCTGTCGTTACAAGTTCAATTTGTTCTAAATTTGTACCGGCGTGGCGATGCATTGCAGTAGAAAGTAATAGTCCGTTTGGCGTTGTATATGTATGATGTCCGTAAAGAAGTTCATTCTTTTCATTGATTTGCATCATATTATGAACGACGTTAAGCTCATCGTTAGCTAACCAGCGAACAGTATCTACAATATGTAAGTAATCATCTAACATCGTAAAGTCGTACGTATATGGTCCGACTTTATTTGTGCGGTGTTTTTCAATTCGAACCCATGAAATATGATGAGCTTGCTCTTTTGCTGCAACATACATAGGAACGAATCGGCGATTAAATCCGACCATTAACTTTCGGTTATACTTTTCGCTCAACTCGACTAGTTTCTCAGCCTGTTCCACTGTAGCAGCTAGCGGCTTATCAACGTAAACATCGATTCCTTTTTTCAGAAGTTCAGAAACGATTTCATAATGCGTAGCAGTTGAACTATGAACGAAGATTGCATCGCATTCCGAAGCTAACGTTTCAATAGAATGGAAGTCTTGAATGCGGTATTGCTGGCAAACTTGTTTTCTTTTCTCCGCGTTAGGTGTAAACGCCCCTACAAAATTCCAATCTGTTTCTTTTGTAAGTGTTGGAAGATAAGCTTTTTGTGCAATACTTCCAAGTCCAATCATCCCAATTTTAGGTTTGTTCATGTGTATTCCCACCTATTCATATTGATATAACGGCTTAAATGTAGCATAGGGCGGGGGAGGAAGGCAAAAATTAGCTTTTTACTTATGTCCTTCTAGCAAAATCTTTTCTATCTCTTCAAAGTTATGAGCGCGAGCATGCTCTAGCGGGATAACACCATCGTTGTCTGGAATGTTTACATCTGCGCCGTGTTCAATGAGCAGGCGGATGACTTGTTGTTGTGTTTCATCTCCGTTGCTTAGTACGATGGCTTCCATTAAAGCTGTCCAACCGAGATTATTGACATGGTTTACATTGATATTTGTTCGCGTGAGGAGTTCTTTTATAACATCAATATAACCATGTTCTGAGGCGGGGATAAGGGCTGTTCCGCCGTAACGATTCGTAAGCGTTGGATCTGCGCCAGCATCAATCGTTAGCTTTAAAATATCCAAGTAACCTTCTGCACCGGCGTATAGAAAGGGGTTGTTTTTCATATCATCTTGAATATTTACGTCGGCACCAGCTTCGATAAGTACTTTTGCGGTTTTTACATCATTTTTATATGTAGCAATCATAAGAGGAGTACGTCCTTTATTATCTGTTATATTTATGTCAGCCCCTTTTTTGAGTAACGATATAACAGTATTCGTTTCTTGTTTCTCAGTAGCTGTTAGTAGCGATGTCTCCATGTTTGTCATCTCCTTTTTAACTTCTTGTTCTTGCGAGCAACCTTGCAAAAAAATTACGCAACATATCATGCTTACTGTTTTTTTGAACATGGAATCTCAACCTCCTCATTTCAACTGTAAAATAAGAACATTAAATTTTTATAAACTGACGCTAAAATTACTATAAAATCGCTTGAGTATTTGATCATATATTTTTATGCTTGTAAATAATAAGGTTTGATAAAGTGAAACTTTAATCAGTGGGGGGTTTTGTTCATCCCCCACTGATTATTAGTTGAACCAATCGGGCTTTTATGGGCAGTTGATCCCCCACTTAACTTCTTTGCTTTCTCTGAATTTTGAAGTGGGGATCTTACTGCCCGGCAAATAGCGGGGTAAAGTGAGGATGTAACATATGTCTATTAAAACAAGGTTTTTATTTTCTTATATCGCTGTCATTCTCGTTTCCATTACGCTTATATTAGTTGCGGGATTTTTAATCGTTTTTTCGATAACAGGTGACTTGGAAGCAGTGAAAAATTTCTATAAAAGTTCTTACATTCAAAAGCCGCTTACACCAGAAGAAGAGAATGCCTATCTTGAGTTGAAGTCAGCCGCCAAACAGCATCAATCTCAATTGTTAGATGAGTCGTTTGTCTCAGCAATAGAAAAAGAGGGTGTGAAAATAGTAGTAAGAAAAGGAGAAACACTTTCGTATGCTTCAAACGTATTTGAAAGTGTATCTTTAAAAGAAGCCCTTCCGAAATTTGAATCTGCAAATATTAATAGTCGTGGTACAACGGAACTAGGAGATACATTTTATCGATATGTAAAGTTTGATTTTTATTTTCCTCAGGAAGAAGAGGGGAGTATATTTGTATTAAAAAGGCAAAGTTCATTTGTAGATCTTACACAAAAATTATTTCCAATTTTGTTCGTATCACTTTTACTGTTAGCCATTTTGCTTATTGGATTATTAAGTTACCTCGTCTCAAGAAGTGTAATAAAACCAATCTTTGTATTGAAAGATGCGACTGAGAAAATTAAAGAAGGAAATTTAGATTTTCAAATACCAGTTACATCGCACGATGAAATCGGGCAATTAAATCAAGGATTTGAGGAAATGAGGAAGAAATTAAAAGAATCGATAGAGTTGCAAACACAGTATGAAGAAAATCGAAAAGAGCTCATTTCAAACATCTCTCATGATTTAAAAACACCGATTACATCAATTATTGGATATGTAGAAGGAATAAAAGACGGAGTAGCAAATACGCCAGAAAAAATGGATAAGTATTTGACAACTATCCATACGAAAGCAAGACATATGGATACACTCATTGATGAATTATTTTTATTCTCAAAGCTCGATTTAAATCGAGTTCCCTTTCAGTTTGAAACGGTTGAATTAAATATGTTTATGCAAGAGTTAATAGAAGAGATGCAGATGGATTTAAGTAAAGAAGGTATAGAAGTTAACTTACAATTACATGCATCACCACTATATGTAACGGCTGATTGCGAAAAGATCAATAGAGTGATATCAAATTTAATTCATAATAGTGTGAAATACATGGATAAAGAAGAAAAGAAAATTACTGTAGCAGTATCGATTGATAAAAATAAAGTAATTGTGAAAGTAATGGACAACGGATCAGGTATAGAATCTGATACACTTCCTTATATTTTTGAACGTTTTTATCGTGCAGAGCAATCGAGAAATTCGAGTACAGGTGGAAGTGGACTTGGTTTAGCAATAGCGAAGCAAATTGTTGAAGAACATGGCGGGGAAATTTGGGCGGAAAGCGAGCTTGGGAAAGGCACAAGCATTTTCTTCTCATTGGAAAAAGTAGAGGAATGTGGTGAGTAAATTGAAAAGAATTTTATTAATAGAAGATGAAGTAAGTATTGCAGAATTACAGCGAGATTATTTAGAAATTAGTGATTTTCAAGTTGATGTAGAACACTCTGGAGAGATAGGTTTACAAATGGCTCTGCAAGAAGACTACGATTTAATTATTTTAGATATTATGCTTCCGAAAATGAATGGATTTGAAATTTGTAAGCAAATTCGAGCTATAAAAGATATTCCGATTTTACTTGTTTCAGCAAAAAAAGAAGATATAGATAAAATTCGCGGACTCGGATTAGGAGCGGATGATTATATAACGAAGCCGTTTAGCCCGAGTGAGCTAGTAGCAAGAGTAAAAGCACATATTTCTCGTTATGAAAGATTATCAGGAAATGTAAGTAAGCAACGCGATACGTTATATATTCACGGAATCTCTATTGATCAACGGGCGAGGAAAGTTTTTATAAACAATGAAGAAATCGCATTTACAACGAAGGAATTTGATTTATTAACATTCTTTGTCACAAATCCAAATCAAGTATTAAATAAAGAACAGTTATTTGAGCGCATCTGGGGATTAGATTCCGCTGGTGATTTAGCAACTGTTGTCGTTCATATTAGAAAGCTACGTGAAAAAATTGAAAGAGATCCAGCTCACCCGCAATATATTGAAACAGTGTGGGGAGCTGGTTATCGTTTTAACGTGTAGAGAACCTGTCAAAGTTTTGGCAGGTTTTTTGTATGTAATCAAAAGGGGAGAATAGGTAATTTATGTTAAAATATAAAGAGAGATAAAACATAGGAGAGTGTGAGAGGGCGTGCTACATTTTGGGGGATATATTAAAAGATAATAAATCAAACAAGATTTTAAAGATTGGAACTAATATCATACTTGTTTTATTACTAATAGGTGCAGTACAAATGTTTTATGATGACGATTATACGAATGATCATTTTGGTTGGTTATTTATGATGGTCTTTTTTGCAATTAAAATAGTTTCTAGTTTTCTAATAAGTTTAAAAGAAGGAGATAAAAAGGCAGTATTTATTGATTTAGGTTTAGTGGTTTTGTGTGTTCTTCTTTTAATTGTTACTAGTTGAAATATTTCTTTTGAAAACAGCTCATAGTCTCATAGAGGCTATGAGCTGTTAGTTTGTAACCTTAAATAGAACTAATGGCGTGTATTTTCTTTTTGTAACGATTGGTAAAACTCTTGAATAGTAGAAGTAAACAGAGCAGCTTCTTCTAAAAAAGGATAATGGTTACTCTCTTCAAATGTCACAAAAATAGAATTACGTATGCCCTCATGCATCTCGATAGAATACTGAATCGGGCACTGCACATCGTGTCTTCCGCATATAATAAGTGTCTTTGTTTTCGTAGAAGGTAAATGTTCTCGTAAATTAAATGCTCGATATTCGTGAGAAAAAGCGTTCATTCGGCTAGCAGACATTATTTTTTTGATTGGCTTATCAAAATAAGAGTTGTAGTTTTTTGGTTTATACAATGATAATTTTGTTCTCTTAGTAGCTAGTTCTTTTCGTTCTTCATTTGTAAGGTGAGGGCTTTTTAAGTTTTCGATGAGTTGTTGCATATAATGAAACTGTGGATTTGTTGGGTGATAAATGCAAAAGGGTGTTTCGGTGTAGTTACTTGCTGCGGCTCCGACCACGACTAATGATTGTAAGGAATGTGGATAGGTAATCGCGTATAAAAGTCCGAGCATACCACCTGTTGAATGGCCGGCGAAATGCCATATTGGAAGTTGTAAAGATTCTCGTATCGCTTCTAAATCGTGAATGGTTTCAATCATACTTAATTCTTTTTCTGAATTGGCTTTTGCGGAGTTACCAGCATCTCGTAAATTAATGAGCAATACACGATGCGTAGAAGTGAAAACATCAGCAAAGTAATCACCAGTTTCATTAAATTGTGAATAGTGATGTGTAATGCAAAGCGGTTCGCCACTGCCTTTAGTAAAAAGCTCGAATGTGCCACGTTTCGTGTGGATCATTTGTTGTATCCACATAATATCACGACCTTTCCTCATAAAAATTGGGCCAGACTGTGACTAAATGAAAATATATCAGCGATTATTGGAATATATCGGCGCAACTCAAAATATATCAGCGATTATCAGAATATATCGGCGCAACCTGAAATATATCAGCGATTATTAAAATATATCGACTTACCGACAGAAACCGACAATAAACAAAAGGAGGCTATTCAAAAACGAGCCTCCTTTTCCTTTAGTACAAAGATTTTGTCATATTATTCCGAATAATTTCAAGGGATTTCGCTACAGTTAATGCGTTCTTTTCTTCAATTTCTGGTTTACGGGGGATAGGTTTATACATGTTGTCTGGATCTTCCCATGTGAGGGGAAGTTCTGTTTCTGCTTGTCCTTTCCAAGCGTCAATCCATTCTGGAGGGAGATAACCTGAGATGTTTTGGATGTTGTTCATTTCGAGCCAAATGAGTGCCCAAGCTCTTGGGACGACGCGCCAGTGGTCATAGCCACCACCGCCGACAGCAATCCAGCGACCTTCGCAATATTCGTTAGCGATTTCGCGAGCGAGCTTCGGTATTTCACGGTAAATATTCATCGTTGCGCAAAGATGTGTAAGTGGGTCGTAGTAATGTGCGTCAGCGCCATTTTGCGTCAAAATAATATCCGGTTTAAAGTATGCGGCAACTTCTTTTACGACAGTTCGATATGATTCTAGAAACGATTCGTCTTCTGTAAAAGCATCGAGTGGAACGTTAAAAGAATAACTATAGCCATTCCCTTGTCCGCGTTCATTTACAGCGCCAGTTCCAGGGAATAAATAACGACCGGTTTCGTGTAGTGAAATGGTGCATACGTTAGGATCGTCATAAAAAGACCACTGTACACCATCACCGTGATGAGCATCTGTATCAATATATAAAACACGTAAACCGTATTTCTTCTGAATATATTTCATTGCGATAGAACTATCGTTATAAATACAAAAGCCAGATGCTTTGCCACGGAAGCCGTGATGTAAGCCGCCTCCTAAGTTAAGCGCATGTTTTACTTTCCCGGAAAGAACAGCGTCAACAGCTGTTAATGTACCGCCAACGAGTAATGCGCTTGCTTCGTGCATATTTGGAAACATCGGTGTATCTTCTGTTCCGAGTCCATATGTCATCGCAATTGATTTTTCTAACTTTCCTTCTCCAGCACGTTTTACCGCATTTATGTACTCCTCTGTATGAATGTAGGCAATCTCTTCATCTGTAGCCATCCGTGGTGAGATGATTTGAGAAGGAGAGATGAAACCGCCCTTTTGTAATAAATCATACGTAAGTGTGACGCGCAGTTGGTTAAAAGGATGATCAGGGCTAAATGAATAGCCCCGAAAGTCATCCGAATAAATAAACGCGCTACTCATGCTTGCATCCCCATAATGTTCGGCCATAATACGCGGTAGCCTTCTGCCTCAAGTGCATCGATCACTTTTAGCGGATTCATCGTTTGGATGCGGAAAACGAGTACTTTATCATTCTCATCTTTTGCTGGGTAGACGAGAACGCTCACGATGTTTATTTGTAAATCACTAAAAATAGCAACGACTTTTCCAAGAATACCGGGTTCATTTTTTACTTGAATTTCAATTTGTGAACTCGGTTGATGTGCTCCTGTTAATTTCACTAACGTGTGCAGTACAGTGGATTCAGAAATGATTCCAACTAACTTTCCAGCCTTTGTTACAGGAAGGCACCCTATTTTGTTTTCAAAAAATAAAGTAGCAATTTCCTCAACAAAGTCGAGAGGATGGCAAGTCATAACAGGATGTTTCATAATCAGTTCGAGCGGTTGCTGTAGCATATCGAGTGAAACTTGTTCATCTAAAATAGACGGACTTGCATCTCTTACATCCCGATCAGAAATAATGCCTACGACATGATTATTTTGATCGACAATTGGAATGTGCCGAATGCCTTTCGTGCGTATCGTTCGGATTGCTGTTTCGATTGTATCGTTTGGGTGTAGTGTCACCACATCTTGATTCATAATTTCTTCTACAATCATTCCAGTTGCCCCCTTTATTTAGTACATAAAACGATTGTGAAAACGTAGACGGTCAAATGCTTGAATAGAATCCGTATCAACGCGTTTGCCGATGCGGACCATTAAACAGTTAGCGGGATGCGAGCAAATTTCAGGATCATCTGTAGCCATCCATTGTAACCCGCCGGCATTCATCATCTTTTCCATTACTTTTCGATATTCCCAAACATTTAAGCCTGTTTGTTTCAAATCCCAGTGCCAATAATATTCAGTCGTCAATATAATGTAATCTTCCATATAATCGTCCATCATGGAAACTTCTAATAAGTTTTTTCCGACAGCGCAACCACGGAAGGCTGGGACAACTTCAATTGCCCCGAGTTCAATTAAGTTTTCCATTTTTCCTTCTGACCATCGTTCAAGTGGATCAGGATACAAGTATGTAATATATCCAACAATCGTTTGGTCATGTCTAGCAATAATGAGACGAGCTTCTGGTAATTTAGAAATTTCGACAATTGCTTTATATTGTTGCTCGGCAGGACGAAACGCAACTAAATCTGGATGAAATTCATACATTTCTAAGTTATGTGTAGAGACAGGCCCTTCAATAATTAAAGTGCCTTTCGCTGTTTTTAAGTTTCTAGCATTATATATTTTTTTATGGATCAATGTATTGCTCACCACCTTGAGGGTTTGTGAATCTATTCATATCGTACTTTATAATATATGCGATGTGAATCGAATTTTGTCATTAAAAATTTGTCTAAAAATCAACAAATATACTGAAAATTTTAAATAATGTCATTATAATAGATAATAGAATACATAGGAGGGGGATGTAAAGTATGAAAGTAGAAACGCTTCCAGTCATTAAAGGAATAAATAATTTGCCGAATTATGATGAGGCATACGCGAATTTTAACTGGGAAGAGGTTAATAAAAACTTTACTTGGAATGAGACAGGCCGAGTAAATATGGCGTATGAGGCAATTGATAAGCATGCGAAATCCGATCGAAAGAATAAAGTAGCTCTTTATTATCAAGATGGATCGCGAAAAGAGAAATATACATTTAAGGAAATGAAGGATTTTTCTAATAAAGCAGGAAACGTCCTGAAAAATTATGGCGATGTAGAAAAAGGCGATCGCGTTTTTATTTTTATGCCGCGTTCCCCAGAGTTATATTTCGCACTTCTTGGTGCTGTGAAATTAGGGGCAATCGTTGGACCGCTATTTGAAGCATTTATGGAAGGGGCAGTTCGCGATCGTTTAGAAGATAGCGAAGCAAAAGTGTTAATTACAACGCCTGAATTGCTAGAGCGTGTACCATTAAATGATTTACCAGCTTTAAAAACAGTCTTCCTTGTTGGAGATCATGTAGAAGAAGGCGGTAAAACGGTGGCGTTCAATCCTTTATTCGAACAAGCTTCAAAAGAATTACATATCGAATGGTTAGGCCGTGAAGACGGTTTAATTCTACATTACACGTCTGGTTCTACTGGTAAGCCAAAAGGTGTGCTTCATGCACAAAACGCAATGGTTCAGCACTATCAAACGGCGAAATGGGTATTAGATTTAAAAGAAGACGATGTATATTGGTGCACAGCTGACCCAGGCTGGGTAACGGGAACAGCTTACGGTATTTTTGCACCGTGGTTAGTCGGAGCATCAAATGTTATTTTAGGCGGACGCTTTAGTCCAGAAGCTTGGTATGAAGCACTGCAAGATTACGGTGTAACAGTTTGGTACAGCGCACCAACAGCATTCCGTATGTTAATGGGTGCTGGACAAGATGCAATTAAAAAATATGATTTATCACAAGTGCGCCACGTGTTAAGCGTTGGTGAACCGTTAAATCCAGAAGTAATTCGCTGGGGTATGAACGCATTTGGACTTCGTATTCATGATACGTGGTGGATGACAGAAACAGGTGGACAAGTTATTTGTAACTACCCTTGTATGGAAATCCGTCCAGGTTCAATGGGTAAACCAATTCCAGGTGTGAAAGCAGCGATTGTTGATAATGAAGGAAATGAAGTGCCTCCATACACAATGGGTAACTTAGCAATTGGCAAAGGTTGGCCAGCTATGATGCGTGGAATTTGGAATAACAAGCAAAAATATGAGTCTTACTTCATGCCAGGTGATTGGTACGTATCAGGTGATTCTGCATACATGGACGAGGATGGATACTTCTGGTTCCAAGGGCGTATTGATGATGTAATTATGACGTCAGGTGAGCGCGTTGGACCATTTGAAGTAGAAAGCAAATTAATCGAGCATGCTGCTGTTGCAGAAGCTGGTGTAATTGGTATTCCTGATCCGGTGCGCGGCGAAATTATTAAAGCATTTATCGCGCTTCGAGCAGGATACGAGCCATCTGAAGAATTAAAAGAAGAAATTCGTCAATTTGTAAAGAAAGGTCTAGCAGCTCATGCAGCGCCAAGGCAAATTGAATTTAGAGATAAATTACCGAAAACGAGAAGCGGTAAAATTATGCGCCGCGTATTAAAAGCGTGGGAGTTAAACTTACCAACAGGTGACTTATCAACGATGGAAGATTAAGAGAGAAAGGTCTGAACGAAACAACGTTCAGGCCTTTTTTTGTAAATAATAAAGGGGGAATGTAGATGAAGATACCTGTTTTAGAAGGAAACATAGTATGCTTACGTTCTGTGGAACCGGAAAAAGATTACAAACAGTGGTATGAGGTAATGAAAGATCCAGGTATGCACCATTGGACAGGGAATGTGACTCCAAAAGATGGTAATGAAATTAAGGACTTGTTACATACCTATAAAAATTTAAAAGATATTATGGCTTGGGCAATCGTAATGAAGAAATCAAAGGAAATGATAGGGACCTATTGGATTTCTATGCCAATAATGAATGAAAATAAAAAGTTAATTGTAACTTCGGAAGCTCAGCGGATTGCGCGTAAGTATTGGCGTACAGGGGTCAATCGAGAATCGAGAAACTTAATATATAATTACATATTTTTAACTTTAGACGTAGATGAGGTTCATGCACAGGCATGGGATAATAATATCAATTCATGCAGATCTATGGAGCAAATAGGATTTAAATTGGAGAAACAAGTGGAGTGCTTATTCCCTAAATACGATAAAACCTTTCTAGAAAACCATTATGTACTATTTAAAAAGGATTGGCTTGCCTTGCCTTGCCTAAAAGATTATAGTTAAAAAAATAAAATAATATTTGAACGAAGTGCCTTCCTCGTCTGTATACATTTATGAAAGAATAGATGAGGGAGGCTTTTTTATGTCTAATAAATTACTTCTTACTTTTGCCTTAATTGGAATTATAGTCGTATTTTCTTGTGGTTTGCTATTACCGATGCCAATCGGATTTAAAGTATCAATGATTACAGCTGGCGTTATGATGATTGTTATGTTTTCAATTATTATTCCATTTGATAGAAAACATATAGTAAGAAAAAATGGATATAAAATTGATTTTACGAAAACAAAAGTATATTTTCGCTGGAATGTATTTGATACGATTTCGGCTTGCCTGGCAGTGTATGCATGTATATGTGTGCAAGCATTAAATATTTTAGTTTCAACCGGCGAGACAATTCAAAACCCGTATGTTCAATTTTTTACGAATCAATCACAAGTATGGATTATTGTCGCAAGTGTATATTTAATTTCCCGTATTTCATTGACGTTAAAAGGAATAAAGGAGATCAAAAATCATGGCGCAGATTGGGATTGAGGAGGAACTCATGCTGGCGTATCAAAGTGGAGATAGGCAGGCTGGGGAAAAACTATACGTTTTAATCAAACCAGCGCTATACACATTTTTATTTCGATTTAACCGAGATGAACAATTAAGTATCGACCTTGTCCAAGATACGTTTTTGACGCTAGAGCGTAAGAAACATATGTATGAACCTGAAAAAGGTAGAATAAAAACGTATTTATTTCAAATCGGTTATCGTCTTATGATTAATAAATTAAATAGGAGAAAAAAGTGGCGTACGCTTTTGCCATTTTTAGTGCCGATTCCGGAAAAAGAATTTTCTCACGAAGATCGGCTCACAGTAAGAGAAGCAATTTTGAAAGTTCCAGAAGAGCAAAGAGCGGTCCTAATCCTGTCTTATTATCATGATATGCAGCAAAAAGAAATTGCAGAGGTATTAGATATTCCAGTCGGAACGGTGAAATCGAGACTTCATAACGGGATAAAGAAATTGAAACAATTGCTGGAGGTGGACGAAATTGAGCGAAAATCCCTTTAAAAATGAATATAAATTACAGCAGCATTTAGATAGTGACCATGTAGAAGTACCGGACTTTCCAAAAACGGTAAGTCGATTCGATCGATTAATCGGATTTCTTGGTTCTCCAGCGAAAGATCCTGTGGAGGCGACGATGGGGAATGATTTATCAGTTGTGTTTCATGTATCGTTATTAGTTGGGGTTCCAATTCTTTCTCTTATTACGATACTCTTTATGGCGTTGTAAAGGGTTGGTAAGAAGAGAAATCCGACCCTTATTTGACACGCCTATATAAATGATGGTATAAAGAAAAGTATATGAATAATTGAGCGTGGAAAGGGAGAAGTAGTGATCATTTCCCTGTTTTAGAGAGCTGATGGCCGGTGAAAATCAGCACATAGATGATCGCGAATTACGCCCCTAGAGCATCTTTTTTCGATTGAATTGTATTCAAAAGGGAAGAGACGGTGCTAAGCCGTTATGTAAATAAGGTGGTAGGCTTTTTTGGTCTGCAACTAGGGTGGTAACGCGATAATCAAAATCGTCCCTTATTTGAAGGGGCGATTTTTTTATGTTTTTAACCTTCACGCCAGTAATGAACTTAAAGGAGAGTATGTAGGATATGGGTATTTTACAAGATCTTGAATTTCGCGGTCTAATTAATCAGCAAACAGACGCTGAGGGCCTTGAGCAATTATTAGAAAAAGAAAGCGTTAAATTATACTGTGGTTTCGACCCAACAGCGGATAGCTTACACATCGGTCATATGCTACCAGTATTAATGTTACGTCGTTTTCAATTAGCTGGTCACCAACCAATCGCACTTGTTGGCGGTGGTACTGGTATGATCGGTGACCCAAGTGGTAAAAAAGCAGAGCGTACATTAAATACGAAAGATACAGTTGCTTACTACACAGAAAGCATTAAAAACCAACTTTCAAACTTCTTAGAGTTCGAAAACGTGGACAACCCAGCAACAATGGCTAACAACTATGATTGGCTTGGTAACTTAGATGTCATTTCATTCTTACGCGATATCGGTAAAAACTTCGGTTTAAACTATATGTTAGCAAAAGATACAGTAGCATCTCGTTTAGAGACTGGTATTTCATTTACTGAGTTTAGTTATATGATTTTACAATCATACGACTTCTTAAACTTATACCAACACCATAATTGCCGCCTACAAATCGGTGGTAGTGATCAATGGGGTAACATTACAGCTGGTCTTGAATTAATCCGTAAATCAGAAGAAGATGCGAAAGCATTCGGTTTAACAATTCCACTTGTTACGAAATCTGACGGTACGAAGTTTGGTAAAACAGAAGGCGGCGCAATTTGGTTAGACCCAGAGAAAACAACTCCTTACGAGTTCTACCAATTCTGGATTAACACAGATGACCGTGATGTTGTTAAATACTTAAAATACTTTACATTCTTATCTCATGAAGAAATTCTTGAGCTTGAGAAGCAAGTAGCTGAAGCACCAGAAAAACGTGCAGCACAAAAAGCATTAGGTGCAGAAATGACAAAACTTGTTCACGGTGAAGAAGCATTAGAGCAAGCGATTAAAATTTCAGCTGCATTATTTAGCGGTTCTGTAGCAGAACTGACTGCAAGCGAAATCGAGCAAGGATTCAAAGACGTACCATCTGTAGAACGTACTGCAGAAGATACAGTATTAATCGACTTACTTGTAGAAAGCAAAATCTCTCCATCAAAACGTCAAGCACGTGAAGATGTAACGAACGGCGCAATCTACGTAAACGGTGAGCGTACACAAGCATTAGACTATGTTGTAACAGAAAACGACCGCATCGAAGGTAAATTCACAATCATTCGCCGCGGTAAAAAGAAATATTTCTTAATTCGTTACTAATTAGAAACGAATGTAAACAAATAGTACCCCGAATTGTAGGCTGAAAAGTTGATGATTCGGGGTTTTTATGTATGGATTTAAATCGCCGAATCTTTTCTTTTAAATACAATATAAAGAATTAATATGAGCATATAAAGTAAACTCACTAGCATAACGATAAATGCTGTTGGATAAAATTTTGCTGCATATATAAAGAAATCGATTTGATAAATATCTTCGTAATTTGAAACAGTGCCTTTGAAGTAATTCGTAAACTTAGCACTATATTTCCATTCATCATGATTATCTATTAAATTACTCCCCTGATACCAACTCATCAGTGCTGAAGTAATAAATAACATAAATGAACTTCCGAGTTGAACCATTTGGTTTATTGTCAAAAAGAATCCACCTCCTATTTTATGGTTATTATAGCGTGCATTCATATGCTTGTAACCATTTTGTTGTAATCTCCTTTTCGAGTTCATACGGAAATCACATGTAAGCGGTATGATAAATGTATAACAACTAGAAAGGAGTGGTAAAACGAAATGTCACTAGAAGCACTCATTATTTTTTCTTTGCTAAACGCGGGTCAACTTGCAGAGAATTCGAAGGTTGATATACATAAAGAGCAGAAAGATGCTTATGTATATGTTCAGAAAGAGGAAAATAAATAATTTTATTTTATATATAAACGAAAAAAGCCAATCCACAGGATTGGCTTTTTGTCAGGTTATTGGAAAAATAGCGTACATTTTTCTCTTTTAAACATTAAATAAAATTTGATCATAGCAAGAAGTAATAAGTTTTTCCATGTTTTTCAAGTCGTTGACGTTATCAATAAAAATTCTACTCACTCCCTGTGATTTTGGGGCTTGTTCAACCACAAAATTAGGGCATAGCTGTTTAGTAGCTTCTAAATCGAGTCTTACAACTAAGGATTTTGCATCTCCATCAAGGAAGAGACGTATAAACCATTTTGTGATTACACGATTCATGATACAAAAATAACTAATGGTATCTTTATATTTGAGGTTACTGATATCTCTTTGATGCTCAGTTAAAATCTCTTTAACAATGTTAAATGCGGTTAGTTCATTTTCTGTAGTGAAAACTCTATCTGTTTTGTCTTCTTTGTTAATGTCTTCAATAATTTCGGTAGAAGCGGCTGCAACTAGGCTTGTTTCTATTTTCTCCGATGTTTTTGTTTCTTTTGGTGTTAAACCATCACTGATTATTTCTAATAGTGTTCGATTAATTGCTTTTTTAACGATTGGTCGGAATCGCTCTAAAACGTTATTTGTAATTCTAGTTGAGCTAAAGTCTCTAATTAGAAAACGAAGGAAGTCATCTGAAGGATTTTTAAATAGTTCTTTAATTGTAGAGTTTAAATTGGTCATATAAATAAGCTCTTCAGCATATTTTACGATTTCTTCAGCTTCAAAATTTTCTTTTGTAAAAGTTTCAATCGTTTCAATATCTAAATTAGTTACATTATCCATGCTGAATGTGAAGAAAGGTTTTTCATCCATCACATTGTCATTTGTTAAATCAGTATAAAACTTATATTCTACACCATTAGTTAGTACCCCTACTTTGACATCAGGTAAGGCGTTGAAATATCTAGATAGTTGCGCATCGTGTTTAAGGAGATTTTCTGTTACAGATTTTGCCTCGATTAAAATAATTGGAACCCCATTTTTAAAAACCGCATAATCGACTTTTTCTCCCTTCTTAGTTCCGAAGTCTGCAACATACTCAGGTCTAACTTCTAAAGGATTAAAAACGTCATAACCTAGTTTTTGAAGAAAGGGAATAATTAATGATTGCTTGGTCATTTCTTCATTAGTTATGTACTCTGTTCGTTCTAAAATTTGGTTAGCTATTTTGTTTATGTCATTTCTGAATTCCATATCAATGTCCCCTCGTTATAAAGTTTAAAAATCTTTAATATTATTGTTATTCCATGAAAATTCATAATATAACAGAGTTCTTTATGGAAACAGGGAGGTTATTCTTTTTGTTTTAGATGGGAGTATAGGGTATTGGGATTTTTATGTTATGTAGGATATAAAAATAATGGGGAAATTGAAAAAAGCCAATCCACAGGATTGGCTTTTTGTCATTAACGAGAGTAGAACTCTACGATTAATGCTTCGTTGATTTCAGCTGGTAACTCAGCACGCTCAGCGTGACGAGTGTAAGTAGCTTCTAATTTGTCAGCATCGAAAGTTAAGTATTCTGGTACGAAGTTGTTAACTTCGATCGCTTCTTTAACAACAACAAGGTTGTTAGATTTTTCGCGAACGCTGATAGTTTGACCAGGTTTTACACGGTAAGATGGGATATCTACGCGAGCGCCATCAACCATGATGTGACCGTGGTTTACTAATTGGCGAGCTGCACGACGAGTGCGAGCTAAGCCCATACGGTAAACTAAGTTGTCAAGACGAGCTTCAAGAAGGATCATGAAGTTTTCGCCGTGCTTACCAGGCATTTTACCTGCTTGGTCAAATGTGCGACGGAATTGACGCTCAGTCATGCCGTACATGTGACGAAGTTTTTGTTTCTCTTGTAATTGTAAACCGTATTCTGAAAGTTTCTTACGTTGGTTAGGACCGTGAGGACCTGGTGCGTAAGGGCGTTTTTCTAATTCTTTTCCTGTGCCGCTTAGAGAGATTCCAAGACGACGAGACAGTTTCCAAGCTGGACCTGTATAACGAGCCATAGTTGACTCCTCCTTTAAAATGTTTTTATTTACGTAAAATAAAAACAGACGTAATCGATATTTACGGGCATTTTGTTTTCATGTACCTTCGCTCCAGCAGCAGGGAGTTACGAGATACACCTCCGTAGAGGAACAAAATACAAACGATAAACTCACATTACAAGGCTGCCTTTTTATTTTACACAAACGCTATTATATCTTTTACCCAGAGTTTCGTCAAGCGAGTACGTTTTTGTTTTATGCATATAAATTTTGGAAATGAACAAGAAGGAATTTAAAACGATATAAAAGAAGAGATAGAAACACAAATAAAACGCTTACATAAAATATGGTAAAAACGTTCATCAAATTTTTGTTGGTGAATATGCGGCAATAAAAACATAAAAGGGGATGTTTTTATGAAAAAGAAGCATATGGAGACAGCGTTAATTCATCACGGGTATACATCAGAGGAACATAAAGGAAGTTTAACACCGCCTTTATTTCAAACGTCTACATTTACATTTGAGACTGCGCAGCAAGGAGAGGCGAGTTTTGCGGGAGTGGATCCATCTTATATTTACTCACGGCTTGGAAATCCGACTGTGAAATTATTTGAAGAACGTATGGCAGTGTTAGAAGGAGGAGAAGAGGCACTTGCTTTCGGATCCGGTATGGCAGCTATTTCAGCAACTTTAATTGGCTTTCTAAAAGCTGGAGATCATATTATTTGTTCAAACGGATTATATGGGTGCACGTACGGCTTTTTAGAAGTGTTAGAAGAGAAATTTATGATTACGCATTCGTTTTGTGATATGGAGACAGAGACTGATATTGAAAATAAAATCCGTCCAAATACGAAGCTTGTTTTCGTTGAAACACCGATTAATCCGACAATGAAATTAATTGATTTAAAACAAGTGATTCGAGTTGCGAAGCGAAATGGATTACTTGTCATTGTTGACAATACGTTTTGTTCACCTTATTTACAAAGACCGCTTGAACTTGGCTGTGACGCTGTTGTTCATAGTGCGACAAAATATATCGGTGGTCACGGTGATGTTGTAGCAGGTGTAACGATTTGTAAATCGAAAGCGTTAGCTGAAAAAATTCGCCCGATGCGAAAAGATATCGGCGGCATTATGGCGCCGTTTGATGCATGGTTATTGTTACGCGGATTAAAGACACTAGCGGTAAGAATGGACCGCCATTGTGATAATGCAGAAAAAATTGTATCGTTTTTAAAAAATCATGATGCGGTAGAAGGTGTTTGGTATCCAGAAGGGGAGTTAGCATCTCGCCAAATGAAACGTGGGGGCGGTGTTATATCTTTTTCAATTAAAGGTGGGAAAGAAGAGACGCAGGCGTTTATTAATGACCTTCACTTTATTACAATTGCGGTAAGTTTAGGAGATACAGAAACGTTAATTCAGCACCCGGCAACGATGACGCACGCTGCGATTCCAGCTGAGTTAAGACAAGAAATGGGCATTTATGATAATCTAATACGTTTATCTGTCGGTTTAGAATCGTGGGAGGATATCGTTTCTGATTTAGAGCAGGCATTAAAGAAAATATCTACGGTTAGTAATCAATAAAAAAGAGCTAGCTATCGGTTTTGTACGTAATGTACTTAATCGATAACTAGCTCTTTTTTGTTACATATGTTTTAGGAGTGTTTCCACAAATTTTTCTAAATAGCGCTGATCTACTTCGTCGAAACGGTTTTTTTCAGGACTATCAATATCAAGTACACCAATGACATCCCCATCTTTTATAATCGGTACGACGATTTCTGAATTTGAAGCACTGTCGCAAGCGATGTGTCCTGGAAATTGGTGAACGTCTGCTACAAGCTGCGTAGTTTTCGTTTCGGCTGCAACGCCGCAAACGCCTCGTCCAAATGGAATGCGCACGCAAGCAGGCATTCCTTGGAATGGTCCAAGAACAAGCTGATTTCCTTCTGTTACATAAAAGCCAACCCAATTAACGCGATCCAAAAATTGGTTTAATAATGCGGACGCATTTGATAAGTTTGCGACTACGTTTGATTCGCCAGTTAATAATGCATCCAGTTGTTTTATTACTGTCTCATATTGCTGCACGCGAGATCCTGCATAACTTTCTTTAGTAAACATGGAAACAGCTCCTTTTTTATCGAGATGTGTAAAATATTAGCAAAATACGATGTATTTCACATGACTTTGTCGATAGAAAATTAAAGGAATTTGTCTTAAAAGTCAAGAAATTTACACTATAGCTGTTCAGTGAGAGGAAGTGAGCGCATGAAACAGACGAAACAAAAAGTAATTGATGCGGCAATATCGTTGTTTAACACGAGAGGTTATGATGGAACGTCGGTGCGAGACATTGCAAAGCGAGCGGATGTGAATGTAGCGAATATTTCATATTATTTTGCTGGAAAGCAAGGCCTATTAGAGCAGCTTATTACTGATTTTTTAGAAGGGTATATTCATGTGATTGAAACGTCCTTTGAACAGAGAGAATATTTGTCGGCTAAAGATGTGATGGTGCAAATGGTGCGTGGGATTTTACGATATCAATTTGATAATAGGGAACTGACACGTTTCTTTTATCGAGAGCTTTCGCTTGATACGACATTAATTCGCGAAGTGATGACTGTTTATTTTTCTAAAGAAAGATATTATATAGAGCAAATGATTAGACAGGGACAAATGAAACAAGAATTTAAAAAGGTATCTTTTACAATGTTTATGACGCAATTAAAAGGCATGATGAATATGCCGTTTTTATATCCGCAATATATATCAGAAGTATTGCATTCTTTTCCATCTGAGACCTTTTTCTTAGAAATGTACACGAAAGAAATTGAACAATGGATGGAACAAACATTGTGTATAACGAATATGTACTATGAATGGCCAAGGGCTGTTCATATGTGAAAAATCCCCACCTAACGAACTGAGGTGGGGATTTTTGTGCTTTCTTTTCTTTGCCATACATTGTTGCATAATAGCGCGATAATTGTTAATGAGGCTCCGGCAACTTCAATTTTGTCGACTGTATAACCTCGAAAGATGGAACCGATAAGTGCAAGCACAGGAACTAAATTCATAAATAATATGCCGTTAATAGATGAAATATAGCGATTTCCTGCGTTCCAGCAAAATACTGCGATAACGCCTGCAATAATCGACATATATAAGAGTTCAAAACGAACGTTCATAATTGTACGTAGTGATGGTACAGTAATGACGTTTGTATAAGTGAAGAAAGTGACAATAACGATGAGTGATATTGAGCCAAATAAACAAGTTAACGTCGTATACCTAAGTGGTGACCAAAATTGAAAACGAGCACCACCGTTTGTATAAATGACCCAGCAAGTAACGCCGCACAGCATAAGTATATTTGTTGAGAGGTTACTGGCAGCTCCAAATAATAAGTGAATATTTCCTTTTGAAATGACAAGCATAACACCGATAAGTGCAACGAACATACAAAGGAAAGTGTAGTTTTGTGGACGTTTGTTTTTTGTTATCCACTGCAATAATAAAGCGATGAGTGGCATAAGAGACTGAATCATCGCGGCATGGATGGCTCCAGACGGTCCGGCAAGTTGTTGTCCGTAGAAAACGAGAAAACCATATCCTGCGAAACCGAACGTTCCGTAAAAGAGTAACGAAAGTGTTTTCTTTTCTAAGCGGAGTGCCCTTGTCCCTTCGGTAAGTAATAACAGAATAAGAAAAATAATAGCTGCTGATCCATAGCGAATCGTTGTGAAGAAGAACGGATCGATAAACTGTAAGGCGTTTGCCATGACAGGAAACATAAATCCCCAAGCCGTTACGGCAAGTAAGCATAGGAGGGATCCGAGTAGCATTTGTTTTTTGTTCAAGAGTATCTTTCCCCTTTACATTTCGTTATAGTAAGTTGATGAAATAAGTATAAAGAGTAATTGTTTATAGAAGGAAATATCGATTCTTTATGACAGTTATAACTTTTGGTTAGAGGTGTGTACGATGGATTTGGAGGCAGTACGATCGTTTATTGAAGTAAAGAATACGCGAAGTTTATCAAAGGCGAGTAAGATTTTACATATTTCTCAGCCGGCGCTTAGTAAACAAATTCAAAGGTTAGAGGCCGATTTAGAAGTTACTTTACTGAAGCGTTCCGCGCAAGGAGTGGAATTAACAAGTGCTGGAGAGTTATTTATAACAAGAATGTTACCGATTTTGGAGCACATACATGAAGTGAAAGCCGAGATGAAGAAATTTCAAGAGAAGCGGAACATTTCTATAGGCATATTGCCAAGTTTAGCAGCACATTACATATCAAAATGTAAAGATATATTAGGTGATGGGTTCGAAGTAGAATGGAAAATTGAGCATACAAAAGTACTGATGGGACTCTTCAAAGAACGGAAGATTGAAGCGATGTTCATCGATTCAGTAGTAGAAGGCGCTACGTGTATAAAAGAAATACGAGAAGAAAAAATCGTGTGTGTCGTTTCAAATGATCATCTTTATAAAGAGAAAACAGTAATCCGAATGGAAGATTTGCAAAATGAAAAGTTAATCGTATACCCAGAAATCTGCGATGTAAGGAAAATGATTACGAATATGTTTCAAGGGATAGGTGCGAAACCGATTATTGCATTTGAAACTTCTTATGCAGAACCGATGCTTGCGATGGTCAGTGCTGGACTTGGCATCACGTTACTTCCAGAAATAGCAGTAGAGCAAGCGGTAAGGCAAGGAAATGTGCATGCGATTTCTATTGAACCGCCACTTGTGCGCAAAATTTATTTTGCATCTCATATGGAAGAAGGCCTTGTATCCCGCTATTTGCCGGGCAGTAAGACCCCACCTCAAAATTCAGCGAAAGCAAAGAAGTTAGGTGGGGAATCAACTGCCCGTAAAAGCCCGATTGGTTCAACTAATAATCAGTGGGCGGGAAACAACCCCACTGATTAAAGTTTCACTTTATTGCATTCATTTGATGATGAGAGGTAATCCAAACGGAATATTGAGAAAGATTACAATTGCATTGAAAGAAACATGAAATTTTAAAAAAAACTAGGTCAAAAACAAGCCATTACATGGTATGATTAGTACATTGTTAGTTGTTAAATATAGGGGAATTCCCTTTTTATACATAATGCCTTCCATTTCATAAACGGAACGGACAAAAAAAGAGATATAACTAGGAGGCTTTTTTGCATGGATTCTATCCTGACGATCGTTATCATTGTAGTAAGCTCTATTCTAGTGCTGCTCATGATAGAGCTTGTGATAAGAAATCGTTCATATAAAGATATTGAAGCACTTGAGCAGTGGAAACAAGAGATAAAAGATAAACCTGTGGCAGATGAACTAAAACGGGTGAAAGATTTAAATATGACGGGTCAAACAGAAGAACTGTTTGGTAAATGGCGTGAAGAATGGGATGAAATTGTATCAACAACCATTCCGAAAGCTGACAAAGATTTAGCGCAAGCGCGAAAATTCGCCTCGCAATTCTCCTTCCGAAAAGCAAAGCATGCGATGAATGAATCCATAAGTGGTTTAGATGACGCTGATAATCGTATTACAGACATTTTAAATGAATTACAGCAATTGTTAGAAAGCCATGAAAAAAATAGCTCGGAAATCGAAGGGTTACGTGATACATATCGTAGTATGAAGAAGAGTGTTCTTGCTCATAGACATATGTATGGAGCAGCAGAGCAGAAAATTGAAGAGATGCTAGACGCTGAATCTGAGAAATTTAAAACCTTTGAAGAAGCAACAAACAATGGCGACTATTTAAAAGCGAGAGAAATTGTTATTAGTTTGGAAGAAGGTTTAGCAGATTTAGAAATCATTATTCACCAAATTCCAGATTTATTGGTAGAGTGTCAAGCGACGTTACCAGTTCAGCTGGAAGATTTATTACACGGACATAATGATATGGTAAGACAAGGTTATGTATTAGATTATTTGGAAGTCCCTAAAGAAGTTCGCGATATGACGAAACAACTACAAACATGTTTAATGGATATACAAGAGCTTCACATAACGGAAGCGGCTGAAAAAGTAGAAAACTTAAAAACGCGTTTAGATGGCTTCTACGATCAACTGGAACAAGAAGTGCATGCGAGACATTATGTGGAGCAAAAAACACTTTCTGTTTATGAAGACTTAGAAGAAATTCGAACTGAAACGATTGAAACAAAAGCAGAAACGCAACTTGTGAAACAAAGTTATCAGTTACAAGATAAGGACATTGAGTCTCAAAAAGTAATTGAGAAACAAATGCATATTTTAATGAAACGTTTTGAAATGCTACAATTACGCGTTGCGGAACAAGATATTGCCTTCTCTATTATTCGTGAGGAACTAGAAGAGGTTTATGAGCAATGTGAAACATTAAAAGTACTTCATGCAGAATATAAAGAAATGCTGCAAACGATGCGCAAAGAAGAATTTGAAGCACGTGAGAAGTTACAAGAAATGCGAAATACTATTTTCGAAACGAAACGCTTTATGCAAAAGTCGAATTTGCCAGGTCTTCCAGAGAGTATTATGGAAGATTTAAAAAGAGGACAAATGGCAATGCAAGCTGTATATGAGCAATTAGAAGTGAAGCCGTTAAATATGAATGCTGTAAATAGTAGTTTAGAAGAAGCTTACACAACTGTTAATGGTGTAGCTGAAATGACAGAAGAGTTAATTGGACAAGCGTATTTAGTAGAAAAATTAATTCAATACGGTAATCGTTACCGCAGTCATGATGAGAACCTTGCAGAGAGCTTAAATTATGCGGAGAAATTATTCCGTGAATATCAATACGATGCAGCTTTAGAACAAGCGGCTTCTGTACTAGAGCAACTTGAGCCTGGCGTTGTTCAAAAAATAGCTGAATATGTAGACAATGAACAAACCCTTTCATAAGGGTTTGTTTTTTTGTGTAATTTTGCAGGCGATGTTGCTATAATGAATAGCGGAATACAGTAAGGTTATTCGTTTTAAAATATAACGGAACCTTTGAGTAGTCTTAGCGTAATGACACGTATTTGTGATATGATTATATGATGTGACAGCGCTGAAAGGGGAAGAACGATGATCTATTTTGATAATAGTGCGACGACAAAGCCATATCCAGAAGCTCTTCAATCGTACGTAACGGTTGCGGGGAAATATTTTGGGAATCCTTCTTCTATTCATTCGCTTGGAGGAGAGGCAGAGCGTCTATTAACACAATCAAGAACAATTGCAGCGCAGCTTCTTCACGTTAAACCTTCTGAAATTATTTTCACATCAGGTGGAACGGAAGGGAATAACCTTGCGATTAAAGGAATAGCGATGAGGAATCGTTCGCGCGGTAAACATATCATTACAACAAATATTGAACACGCGTCTGTGTTTGAAGCATATAAACAATTAGAAGATCTCGGTTTTGATGTAACATATTTACCGGTTAATGAGCATGGTGTTGTATCGGTAGAGGATGTAAAACGAGCACTTCGTGAAGATACGATTCTTGTGTCAATTATTCACGTGAACAACGAGACTGGAGCGATTCAGCCCGTTGCTGAAATTGGAATGTTATTATCGAATTATCCGAAAATAAGATTCCATGTGGACCATGTACAAGGGATAGGAAAAGTACCGCTTAATTTATACGCTTCTCATATTGATCTTTGCTCAATATCTGGACATAAATTCCACAGTGTAAAAGGAACGGGTCTTCTTTATGTACGTGATGGCGTAAGGTTAGATCCAATTTTATCAGGTGGCCAACAAGAGCTGAAGTATCGCTCTGGTACAGAGAACTTACCTGGCATTGTAGCGATGGTGAAAGCACTTCGCATGACAATGGAACAAGTGAAAGAAAAGGTAGCTCATTTGCAAAGTTTACAAGCAGAGCTTGTCCGTTTCTTTAAAGAAATGGAAGATGTAACGATCAATACGTCGCTTGCATATGCAGCACCGCATATTTTAAATGTATCATTTGTAGGTTTAAAACCAGAAGTGGTCGTTCATGCTTTAGAAGAGCACGGCGTATATGTATCAACGAAATCTGCTTGTTCTTCAAAAGCAAATGAAGTGAGCAGAGTGTTAGTATCAATGGGAGTACCGCATGCCGCTGCTGCAAGTGCTATTCGCATTAGTTTGGCACCAGAAAACACGATGGAAGAAGTTAAGCAATTTGAAGGTATTGTGAAAGAGACGATGCCAAAATTATATGAAGTGATGAGGTAAAGGAATATGATGACATATGAATATATTTTAGTTCGTTATGGAGAGATGACGACTAAAGGTAAGAACCGTTCTAAATTTGTAAGCACATTAAAAGATAACGTGAAGTTCAAACTGAAAAAATTCCCAAATATTAAAATTGATGCAACACATGACCGTATGTACATCCAATTAAATGGCGAAGATCATGAAGCGGTATCTGAAAGATTGAAAGATGTATTTGGTATTCATAAGTTTAACTTAGCGATGAAAGTACCATCAGAATTAGAAGACATTAAAAAAGGTGCATTAGCAGCTTTCTTACAAGTAAAAGGCGATGTGAAAACATTTAAAATTACTGTACACCGTTCTTATAAGCATTTCCCAATGAGAACGATGGAATTATTACCTGAGATTGGTGGACACATTCTAGAAAATACAGAAGATATTACTGTAGATGTTCATAATCCAGATGTAAATGTACGTGTAGAAATTCGCAGTGGTTATAGCTACATTATGTGCGATGAGCGTATGGGAGCTGGCGGTTTACCAGTTGGCGTTGGCGGAAAAGTAATGGTACTTCTTTCTGGCGGTATTGATAGCCCAGTAGCAGCGTACTTAACGATGAAACGCGGCGTATCTGTGGAAGCAGTTCACTTCCATAGCCCGCCTTTCACAAGTGAGCGCGCGAAACAAAAAGTAATCGATTTAGCACAAGAATTAACGAAATACTGTAAACGTGTAACACTTCACCTTGTTCCATTTACAGAAGTGCAAAAAACGATTAATAAAGAAATCCCATCTAGCTATTCAATGACAGTTATGCGCCGTATGATGATGCGTATTACAGAGCGTATCGCAGAGGAGCGTAACGCACTAGCAATCACGACTGGTGAAAGTCTTGGACAAGTAGCAAGTCAAACATTAGATAGTATGCATACAATCAATGAAGTAACAAACTATCCAGTTATTCGTCCACTTATTACGATGGATAAATTAGAGATTATTAAAATCGCTGAAGAAATTGGCACATATGAAATTTCAATTCGTCCGTACGAAGATTGCTGTACAGTATTCACACCAGCAAGCCCAGCGACTAAGCCGAAGCGTGAAAAAGCAAATCGTTTTGAAGCGAAATATGATTTTACACCATTAATCGATGAAGCTGTAGCGAACAAAGAAACGATGGTATTACAAACGGTAGAAGTAGCGGCGGAAGAAGAAAAATTCGAAGAACTTTTCTAAAACCATAAATTACCATATCTAAAACGTGTATGAAGTCATGTTATTTATCACACTCTATACTCACAAGGAGGTGATATAACATGGCACGTAGCACAAATAAATTAGCGGTTCCTGGTGCTGAATCAGCATTAGACCAAATGAAATACGAAATCGCTCAAGAGTTTGGTGTTCAACTTGGAGCTGATGCAACAGCTCGCGCTAACGGTTCTGTTGGTGGCGAAATCACTAAACGTCTAGTTTCACTAGCTGAGCAACAATTAGGCGGTTACCAAAAATAATCCCATATGATGGCTTAGGAAGAGCGGGTTCTCCCGCTCTTTCTTTTTTGTGTTGTGTCACTATTTGTCGGTAAGGCGATATCCTTTGTCGAAACGTTTGTATATTGCAAGTTGTATGCAATATATATAAATCGTCGATATAATTTCATTTATCAATTCGACAGAACTAAAAAATTTGTCAAAAGATGAGGGTTCAAAATTGACAGAAAATTCTTTATTATATAAGGGAGGCATAAAGAAAAAGGAGGATGTTTATGAAGAGAGAAGAATTGTTGGCACCACCGTCTTATAATTTAGTTTCTGAAATAGAGAAATATACAGGTGATAAAGAGAAACTTGCTTTAATTTGGCAAGATGATAAAGGGAATCGACGAGAAGTTACATACGCTGAGTTAATGAAAGGTGCAAATAAAATTGGAAACGCTTTTATAAAGAGTGGTCTGCAAAAAGGGGACAAGCTCCTCATTATGATGCCGCGTTTAATTGAAGCATACATGACGTATATCGCTGCGATTAAAGCAGGATTTGTCGTAATTCCGAGTTCGGAAATGTTGCGCAAAAAGGATATCGAATACCGTATTGGACACGGGGAAGTAAAAGCAATCGTAAGTTATGAGCCATACATTGGACAGTTTGATGATATAGAAGCGATGGATTCTCTTCAAAAATTCGTTCTGAGCGAGCGGTCAGTAGATGGATGGATGAATTTAAAAACAGCGTTAGAAACAGAAAGTGACATGTTAGAAATGGCAAAGACAGATAAAGAAGATATGGTCTTTTTATCTTACACTTCAGGAACGACAGGAAATCCAAAAGGTGTTGTTCATACGCATGCGTGGGCATACGCTCATTTACGTACGAGCGCTCCAAATTGGCTCGGAATTGAAGAGAATGATGTTGTGTGGGCAACGGCTAGTCCAGGCTGGCAAAAGTGGATTTGGAGCCCGTTTTTAGCAACGCTAGGATCAGGGGCAACAGGATTTGTGTATCACGGTAAGTTTGAACCAAAAACGTACCTGAACTTATTAGACGATAATAAGGTGAATGTGCTTTGTTGTACACCGACTGAGTATAGATTAATGGCAAAGGTAGAAGATTTAAGCCAGTACAATTTAGAGGCGTTACATAGCGCTGTATCCGCAGGTGAACCGTTAAATAGAGAAGTCATTGAAACGTTCCAAAAGCACTTTCATATTACAGTGAGAGACGGCTATGGGCAAACGGAAAATACATTGCTTGTTGGTGTAATGAAAGGGATGGATATTAGACCAGGATCAATGGGAAAACCAACGCCAGGCAACCACGTTGATATTGTAGATGAAGAAGGCATTCCGGTAAGGATAGGAGAAGTTGGTGATATTGCAGTTCACATTGAAACACCAGCCCTCTTTAAACAATATTACAAAGACGATGAGCGCACAGCGATGCAATTCCGCGGTAATTATTATATTACTGGTGATAAAGCGAAGAAAGATGAAGATGGCTACTTCTGGTTTGAAGGGCGCGGTGATGATATCATTATTAGCTCTGGTTATACAATCGGGCCGTTTGAAGTAGAGGATGCACTTGTAAAACATCCTTACGTAAGAGAATGTGCGGTTGTCGCAAGTCCTGATGAAATTCGCGGAAGTGTCGTGAAGGCATTTATCGTATTAAGAGAGAATATAGAAAAGAACGAAGAAACATTAATTCCAATACTCCAACAACACGTCAAAGAACTTACTGCACCATATAAATACCCTCGCAAAATTGAATTTGTAGATGAACTACCAAAAACGATTTCTGGAAAAATCCGCCGTATTGAACTTAGAAAACAAGAGATGGAGATTCCATCAAAATAATTTTGAAAATAGTGAAAAAAATGGTTGAATGAAGTATTAAGCATATGATATCATAAAAAAACGAACATAAGTTCGATTTTATAAATTTAAAAAATGAGGTGTCCGTATGATTTTAGGTATTAATCCGTACTTAGTTTTAGATGGTAGTGGGCAAGAAGCTGTACAGTTTTATAAAGAGGCGTTAGATGCAAAAGTAGAAGTCATGCAAACTTTTGGTGATATGCCTGAAAATCCAGAATACCCGGTTCCAGCTGAAGCAAAAGAGCGCGTTTTACACGCTACTTTAAAAGTTGGTAATACGGATCTTATGATTTCTGATACATTCCCAGGTCAAGGGCATGCAATCGGATCTCAAGTAACAATTGCAATTCAAATTAGTAATGCAGAAAAAGCAAAAGAAGTATTCGATAAGTTACAAGAAGGTGGCGAAGTTATCATGCCACTTCAAGAAACATTCTGGAGCCCAGCATACGGACAAGTAAAAGATAAATTTAGCATTGAATGGCAAATTACAACGTCTACTACTGAACAAAAATAATTTTTGGAAAAGCACCGTTTTTAATCGAAATGGTGCTTTTTTTATACGAACGAATTTCGTAGACTAAAGGGAAAAGGGGGATGAGCATATGGGAGAAATTTGGTACGGCGGCACCATTTACACGATGAGAGAAGAAAATGAAAAAGTGGACGCTGTTTACGTTGAAAAGGGTATGATCGTTGATGTTGGAAGTAAAGAAGAGTTAGAAAGCCGATATGCTGCGGTTACATTGCACGATTTAAAAGGCAAAACAATGATTCCAGGTCTCGTTGATAGCCATATGCATCTTATTGGTCACGGGGAGAGATTACTTCGTCTAGATTTATCAAATTGCACATCGTATAGCGAAGTGCTTACTCTCGTTCAGAAGCGCGTAGAAGAAGCACCCAAAGGTTCTTGGATTATTGGAGAAGGATGGAATGAGAATAACTTTACAGATACGAAAGATGTTCACGCGCGTGATTTAGATGAAATTTCGAAAGAACATCCCATTTTATTAAAGCGAGTTTGTCGTCACGTTACATGGGTGAATTCATACATACTGCAAGAAGTGAATATAACAGAAGCGACAGAAGATCCAAAAGGCGGGAAAATTGGCCGTGATTCATCAAATATGTTAACAGGGCTTTTATATGAACAAGGACAAGAGTTAATTAAACATGTGCAGCCTGAAATTGATGAAGCTTATTTACAAAGCGCTTTGCAAACAGCGATTAAAGATTGTTGGCAATATGGCCTCGTTGGTGGACATACGGAAGATTTAAATTATTACGGTGGTTTTAGAAAGACGCATAATGCGTTTTCTCATGTCATAAAGGAAATGCCATTTAAAGCACATTTACTCGTTCACCATGAAGTAGCACATGAACGAAAGGAATATGAAAATGAGCATTATATTGAATTTGGGGCAATGAAAATTTTTTCTGACGGTTCTTTTGGCGGAAGAACAGCATTATTAAGTGAGCCGTATGAAGATGCGAAGGAAACGAATGGGGTTGCGATTTTCTCACGTAAAGAACTTGCGGAATTAGTGAAGAAAGCACGAGATTTATATATGCCAGTTGCGATTCATACTATCGGTGACTTATCGCTTGAATATGTCATTGATGCACTTGAATTGTATCCGCCAGCAGAAGGATTACGTGACCGCATTATTCATTGTCAGCTAGCTCGTGAAGAGTTGATTGAAAGAATGAAAAACTTACAAGCCATTATTGATATACAACCAGTCTTTGTTTCATCGGATTTTCCATCAGTCATTGAAAAACTAGGCGAGCAACGTCTTCGTTATGCGTATGCTTGGAAGACGTTGCTGGAGGCAGGATTACACTGTAACGGGGGATCAGATGCTCCGATTGAGCAAGTAAATCCGTTTCTAGGCATATATAGTGCTGTTACACGTAGAAGTTTTATTGACGGTGTATGCTATATGCCTGAGGAAAGATTAACGCCATATGAGGCTGTTAATCTATTTACAACAGGAAGTGCCTATGCAATTGGAAAAGAAGCGAAGCGAGGGCAAATTACAAAAGGATATGAAGCAGACTTTACGATATTAGACCGCAATATTTTTGAAATTGAGGCAGAAGAAATAAAAGAAGTACAAGCAGAAATGACCGTAATAGATGGCCAAGTTGTCTATAGAAAAGATGCGTAAAAATATATCGACTTACCGACAAAAACTGACAAGAATAGCGGCCGGATAATAAGCGGAACTGTCTACAAATAGAAAACCGTCGCATTTTGGAATCTCCATAATGCGACGGTTTTTAAATACTATAAAAACGTTCTCTGTACTTTTTCCCAGAAAGAGTTGTTTTTTAATTTAACTGTTTTAATTTGTTTATCGCTTAAGCGTACAACAGCTTTTTCTACTTGTTTAATGCTAAGCGCTTCATTATCCATACCGATAACAGGATAATCGTTACCGTCTGGTCTTAGTTTTAAAGTTAGTGTACGTTCGTGATTTAAAATGAACGGTGAACCAAGTGTACGGTATGTGTTGTTGTTTAAAGATGCTAATTCACTTACTTGGAAGCAAGGGATAAGCGGGTCAACAACTGCACCACGTAACGATTTATTGTAAGCTGTACTTCCTGTTGGAGTAGAAACAACTAAACCGTCACCTCTAAATGTTTCGAAATATAAATTATCAACGTGAACATCTACAACGAATGTTTTAATAATGCTAGAACGTAACGAGAACTCATTTAAACAATGGAAAGATGTGTTGCCATCGACATCTACCTGAATTGTTGGATATTTTCGCACTTCAATTTCATTTTTTGTAATTTCTTGAAGGGCTGTATCAACGTGATCAATATGGAAATCGCAGTAGAATGAAATTTCATCTTTCGTAGAAATTCCTGCATATAAACAATCTTCTCTAAAACCAGTTTTACGAACGGCTTGTAAGAAAGTTGCATCATCTCCAACACTGACGATAGCGTTTGCATTTTTTGGATGATCTAATATGGTAAATCCATTCTCTTCTAAAATACGATAGATTGGTTTCATTTTTTCAACGAGCTTTGCTTTGTCATCACCATAAAAGAAAAATAAATTGCGACGATCTGCCATTATGTATCCCTCCACTGCAGTTAAATTTTCTATGCTTCGTGCTACATATCATTAGAGTCCGTTCCCTGATGATATGTTCAAATAATATATTTCGATATAAATTGTCAAAATACCTTTTTGTTTTTAGAAAAATTTTTATATTCAATCTTATAAAACTCTGTTTAATGATGAATAAAGTTGTCGATAATGGGTACGGAGTGAAAGGATGATACGTATGAAGTGGCTCGTAATTGGAATAATAATTCTTCTCCTTTTTATTTTGTTTATACTATTGTCGAAAATAAAGCTTAAGGTGACATTTTTATATTCAGAAATGGAAAAGCAATGTTTGCTTCAAGTGAAAATATGGATGATTCGATATACATTTGATGTGCTGGAAAGAATTGAGAAACAGCAGAAGAAAACAGGACAAAAAATCGAAAAAGCTGAAGAGGACGGCGGACTAGATAATAAAATTATGGCACAACTTGATAGTATTGGGGAGCTGATAAAAAGGCTTCAAGAAGTTCATACTATTGTTAAAGATTTTCTCAAACGAGTAAAAATCAATGGTTGGAAATGGCATACACAAATTGGAGCAGGCGACGCAGCTAGTACTGGAATTGTCACCGGATATGCATGGGGGACAAAAGGAATGGCTGCTGGAGTTGTAGGACAATATATGCATATTGTCGACGTACCAGAATTTGAAATTACTCCTGTTTTTCAAGGGAAAGGGTTTGCGTCAAGATGTGAATTAACAGCATCTTTTCGTATATTCCGTACTGTAAAAACAGCAGTAAAATTACTCATGTTTATGAGGAAGCAAAAATCTGGTGTGACAGACAAATCTGTTCAAGCATAGGGGGGATATAGAATGGACCATCCAATTCAAGGTTTAATGACAACTGCAATGCAGCATTTAAAACAAATGACTGATGTAAATACAATTGTGGGCGATCCAATTAAAGCGGCAGATGGAAGTGTAATTCTTACCGTTTCAAAAGTTAGCTTCGGATTTGCTGCTGGTGGAAGTGAATTTGGTAAAGTAGAACATTCAGGCCGTCATCCATTTGGCGGGGGGAGCGGTGGAGGAGTTTCTATTAATCCTGTTGCTTTTCTCGTTATAAATGGAGAAGGCGTAAAAGTGTTACATTTAGATAAGCAAACACATGTCATCGATAAAATAATTGAATTAGCGCCACAAGCTGTTGATAAAGTGAAGGAAATGATGGATAAAAGAAAAGAAGATGATCCTGAATTTCAAATTTAAGGAATAAAGAAGCTGATCAATGGATTAGCTTCTTTAATTTTTTTGTAAATAAAGCGATTTTATTTGCATTATCGATAGGGACAAACTATCATTTACATTGTACATATTTTGTTTAAATAAGGGAGGATTTTCAAGTGGCAAACGTAACTTTTAAAGGTAACCCAATGACTTTAGTTGGAACAGAAGTTAAAGTTGGCGATCAAGCGCCAAACTTCCAAGTGTTAGCAAACGACTTATCTCCAGTAAGTTTAGAAACATACAAAGGCGAAGTGAAATTAATTAGTGTTGTACCTTCAATCGACACAGGTGTGTGTGATGCACAAACACGTCGTTTTAACCAAGATGCAGCAGGTATTGAAAACGCGAAAGTATTAACAATTAGCGCTGACTTACCATTCGCTCAAAAACGCTGGTGTGCAGCAAACGGTTTAGAAAATGTTGTTACACTTTCTGACCACCGCGACCTTTCATTTGGTGAAGCTTACGGCTTAGTAATGAAAGAGCTTCGTTTACTTGCTCGTGCAGTATTCGTAGTAGATAGCAATGACAAAGTAGTTTACGTAGAATACGTAAGTGAAGGTACAAGCCATCCAAACTATGAAGCAGCATTAGAAGCAGCTAAAGCTGCAAAATAATGCAAAAGAAATGGCCTCTTATAAAGAGGTCGTTTTTTCTCATATATTGCTCTGTAACGGCATCGATATATGAGAAAAAACGTTATATCATATATAACTTAAAGGGGAGCTCTTTGTAGGAGGTCGCTTTTTCTTTTTGGAAAAAAACACTTTGTGGTATGATATAAGTTATGTGTAAAAGAGAGAAGGAGGAATGTACGTGAGTCAGACAGTAGAAACATTATTTTCTATTTTTGATTCTTCTGCGGTAGTTTTACGTAAAGAATTAGATGTAACATATTTAGAGGCGCTTGTAGAAACAGGTGATAACTTGTTTGAAGGAGCGATTTTACAAGAGGAATTATCAGAATCAGCAATTGAAAGGCTGAATCGTGAATATAGTACGTTTAATGAAGAAACATATAAAGGTGAAGAAATTCGTAAAGCATTTCAGTTAGCCATCTTAAAAGGAATGAAAGAAGGCGTACAAGCGAATCACGAAATGACACCTGATGCAGTTGGTATGTTCATGAGCTACTTATTCCATAAATTTATGCAAGGGCAAAATGAAATTACTGTGTTAGACCCTGCAATTGGAACAGGTAACTTAATGACTACTGTATTTAATAGCGCCAAAGAAGGACTAACAATGAGTGGATTTGGTGTAGAAGTGGACGAAGTGCTAATTAAACTTGCCTTAGTAAATGCGAATTTACAAAAGCATGCAATCGAATTCTTCCATCAAGATGGACTAGCACCGCTTTATATCGATCCAGTTGATGCAGTTATTTCAGACTTACCGATTGGCTACTATCCAAATGAAATCGGTGCAAGTGAATATAAATTGAAAGCAGATGAAGGAATGTCATATGCCCACCACCTATTTATTGAACAAAGTGTGAAGCATACGAAAGAAGGTGGCTACTTATTCTTCCTAGTACCGAACTTCATTTTTGAAAGTGATCAAGCACCGAAATTACATGCATTTATTAAAGAAACATGCTTTATTCAGGGGTTATTACAGCTACCTGTTTCCATGTTTAAAAACGAGAAAAATGCAAAAAGTATATTTGTTCTCCAAAAGAAAGGCCCTAGTGTAACGATGCCAAAACAGGCGTTATTAGTGGAATTACCTAAATTCTCTAACATGAAGGCGATGGAGGATATTATGGATCAATTAAATACTTGGTTTGCAACACATAAATAAGGATAGGTATATGTAACAGGGTTAGTAATTCGTGTAGTACAGTTTTATATGATATGTCATATTTTTAAATATATACTAGATTTAACTGAATTTTTTTGAAATCTGTAATATATATTTTTTCTTGGTGTTACAATTTTTTCACTTGAAATATATGTCGTACGATGTTTAAATTAAAATCGTGAGTATAAAATTTGCTAATGATGAAACGTTTTCATATTTAGTAAATTTGATCAGATAAAATCGAGCGGTTTGTGGAAACATCCACACAACTACCAAGAGAAAAAGGGGCGAAAGACTAGATGTCAAAAATCATCGCGATTAACGCAGGAAGCTCTTCCTTAAAATTCCAATTATTTGAAATGCCAAGTGAAACAGTATTAACAAAAGGTTTAGTAGAACGTATCGGTTTAGAAGATAGTATCTTCACTATTACTGTAGATGGCGAAAAACAAAAAGAAATTACAAACATTCCAGATCACGCAGTAGCAGTTAATATGCTTCTTAAAAAATTAACTGAAAACGGAATCGTTAAATCTCTAGATGAGATTGGCGGTATCGGTCACCGTGTTGTTCACGGCGGCGAAAAATTTGCTGACTCTGTTCTAATTACTGATGAAGTATTAGCTGATATCGAAGAATTAAGCGATTTAGCACCACTTCACAACCCAGCAAACGTTGTTGGTATTAAAGCATTCCAAGAAGTATTACCAAACGTACCAGCAGTAGCAGTATTCGATACAGCATTCCACCAAACAATGCCGGAATCTGCATTCCTATACAGCTTACCATATGAGTACTATGAAAAATTCGGTATCCGTAAATACGGTTTCCACGGAACTTCTCATAAATATGTAACTGAGCGTGCGGCTGAACTATTAGGTCGTCCACTTGAAAGCTTAAGCTTACTTTCTTGTCACTTAGGTAACGGTGCAAGTATCGCAGCAGTAGAAGGCGGTAAATCTATCGATACTTCTATGGGCTTCACTCCACTTGCTGGTGTAACAATGGGTACACGTTCTGGTAACCTTGACCCTGCGTTAATTCCATACATCATGGAAAAAACAGGTCAAACAGTAGAAGAAGTGGTTAACGTATTAAACAAGAAGAGTGGTATGTTAGGTCTTACTGGTTTCTCTAGTGACCTACGTGACATCATTGCGAAAGAAGAAGAAGGCGACCACCGTGCGAAAGTAGCACTTGATGTATTCGTAAGCCGTATCCACAAATACATCGGTTCTTACACTGCTCGTATGAAAGGTGTAGACGCAATCATCTTCACAGCTGGTGTAGGTGAAAACAGTGCGATTATTCGTGAGCGCGTATTAGAAGGCCTTGAGTACATGGGCGTATACTTCGATGCAAAACGCAATAACGTATTCGGTGAGGAAGCATTCATCAATTTCCCACATTCTCCAGTAAAAATTATCGTAATTCCAACTGACGAAGAAGTTATGATCGCTCGTGACGTACTACGTCTTGGAGATATTGGTTAATATACTATATGAAAAGAAAGACGAGATCCTATAGGATCTCGTCTTTTTTCTATTGGAGATAGTTCAAAATTCCATCTGGATAGAGTACTTTCTTCTTCTGAATGAATGCTGTAAAGGGAATCCATTTCGCATACGATACTGTTTGCTCATCTTGTATATTCACTTTTTCCATTTCATACAGTGATGTGTCTAATAAGCGTAAAGAATATAGCTGAATGATTTCATGAGCAATTTCTCCATCAAGATGAAAGATGTTTTCTAAGCAACCTACATAATTGGTAATTTCCACTTCTGTATGAAGTTCTTCTTTAAATTCACGAATAACGGTATGTGCTGATTTTTCACCAAGTTCAATTGAACCGCCAAGAGGTCGGTAATATGTTTCATCGCCTGTATGATATTCTTGTACGAGAAGGCGACCGTGATGTATAGCAAGACCGAAAGCTTTTGCACGTGGATACATATACAACCACTCCTTATTTATTTTGTATAAGGATGATTATAATGTATTGCGTGATACAAAGTGTCGTGTATTTAAGCGTGCGGTCTAATTGAAATCCCATCAAATAAGTCAGTCCAAAATGCTTCATTGTACTGGTATACATCCATAATAGGGCATTTTATAACGCAAATATGTTGTAGTCCCCAATCTTCTTCTACAACAGTTGGTACATCTGCAGGAATGAGTAATAAGACGGAGAATTTATGTTTGACTACTTGAGATAAAATGTGTTCCAAGGAACGTGCTTCTTCGTATGTCCCTCCAGTTCGAATAAACAATATGGATTTTGCCGTCTCAATTGTTGTTAGAAAACGATGAATTCGGTGCTCATAATTTAGCTTGATTTCTGAATAAGAAGGCCAAGAAGTTGGTGTGTTTACATCTGTTTTAAAGTCATGACAGGAGTCGATTTCATAGAGGTTGTCCCGTAGTCTCAATTTTGCATCATCATCCCAAAATGAGATGAAGGATAAATTTTCGAACTGTAAAAAACGGTCAAATCGATTTTGTAATAATACATTCACTTTTTCTAATGAAGGGCTTAACATAAAATCAATAACACCAAAAAATGGTGATAATTCGAATTGATATAACGCCCAAGCAGGCCAGCAGTTTTGTCCTAAGCTGAATACTGCATGATATTCTTTTTTTATATCGGATAGATTCATGTGATTCATCTCATCCTTTTTGTTACTATTTTATGCTACTCAAAAATGGTATGTGAATAAAGATAGACAAGCATATTTGCAAAGAATAAGCAGAAATATGTTACAATAGAAAAAAATCGAACGAGGTGGTTGTTACGATGCGATCGAAGCGAGAACAAGCCATTTTAGACAATATAAAAGAATGGGAATCGCAATTAGTTGAGCAAGAAGCGACCGATTTTCAAAAAATGTTTGATAAATGGGTACATACTACAATTGCGAAATTACCTGAGAAAAAACGAAAAGATTTCTTTACGAAAGCAGATGGATGGCTCTTTCATTTGCATGCATTGATTCAAAGTTCACAATCACAGTTAGAGGCGCGTAATCGTATTTTAGGGACATCGAGATTATTTGATAAATCGATTGAGCAACTAGAGGATTTAAAAGCATTATCTATTGATCAATTAACATACATAGCAGAGCAGCAAACGGCAAGACATCGCTTATATTCATTCGTACAAGGCGGAGCAACGGGTGCTGGAGGTTTATTATTATTAACAGCTGATTTTCCGGTTATGATTGCGTTAAATGTGAAGGCTGTTCAACTTATTGCAACATCATTTGGGCATGATGTGAACAAGCCTTATGAAATGATGCTTGCGTTAAAGGTATTTCATGCATCATTACTACCGGGAAGACTTCAGCAATACGCATGGTACAATTTACTGCAAGAGCTAGAGCAAGAAGATTCCTTCTTCTATGAAGGAGACGAAGCGGTATTACAACCAGCTTCTACTGAAATTATCTTAAAACAAATTTTGAAAACATTTTCGATTTATGCACTTCGTCGTAAATTATTCCAAGGTATTCCGGTAATTGGAATGGCAATCGGGTCTACAGTGAATTATCGTTTAACAAGAAATGTTACTGAATTTGCAAATAGATTTTATCAAGTGCGCCACATAGTCGAGAAGGAAAAAAGAGCATAAAAAAAGCGAGAGGCCGAAGCCTTTCGCTTTTTTAATTTGTTGCATGCTTTTTGGACATTGGAATAGATACTGGTTGCTTTTCTTCTGCTTTTTCTGTTTTTGGATAATAAATTAAATCCAATGTTTTTGCCTGTACGGCAATCGAAAGAATAGTAAAAGCAATTTCTGTCCAATTTAAATAATATAATGAAAGCGCAAGAACAATCGCGTCAAAGACGAAGAAAATTTGCCCAATTGTAAAACGTGTTTTTTTACTTAATACAATTGTTAAAATATCGTCTCCGCCGGTTGCACCGCCAAATCGCAATATAAAACCGAGTCCAATACCAGCTAACGCACCGCCAACTACTGCAGCTATAAATAAATTGTTTGATAAATCGACCGTAAATGGAGAATAATTTTCCATAAGAGAATAAAATACTCCGAATGAAATTGAACCTAAGAATGAATAGCCAACCATTTTTCTACCTAAAAATGAAGCACACAGTAAAATAATTGGGATATCCATAATTACAGTTGAAATAGATGGTGAAATATCATAAAAATTTTGGATGAATAGTGCAATACCTACAAAGCCACCTTCTGTTAAGTGGTTTTGGAAGTGAATGTGATATAGCGCTGCTGCTAAAATAAATGAACCGATTAAAACCATAAAAATTTCTTTAATAATTTGTCGACTTTGGATGTTCCTCATCGTTATTCCTTCTTTCCGTAGTTAGTAGTCCTTTTTGTGTTGTAAACTAACTACGAGCTCACATGTAGCTTTCAGTTAGTTTACGAAAAAACTAACTACGCTATATGTCGCTGAAGAAATAACGAATAATCCTCTCGTCCATCAATTCTCCCTACCTTCGTTTTAGTTTAAGTCTTAAAACGACTAAACAAAACGTGGAGTAGGATTCTTCATTTAGCAATCCTGCTCTTCTTTGTTTTGTTTAGCTAGTAACAATTAAGTCCTAAACAAAACGCTATGTGTAAGAAGAGTCTTTTTTTTGCCAAATTATCCTTCGGGCAATCATAATTTCCCCACTCTCGTATTTTTTTCGCTAGACTAAAGTATCTGAGCTGAAAAATACGCTACGTGTATGATTCGTCAATACGATGCCACATGCTCCTTCGAGCGATCATGATATCAAAATCCCTTCCTTCAAGATTTATATTATTATATCATACTTTCAAAAAATGTATGCGGATGGAAACCGACAATAACCGGAGGAAATCTACAAAAATTGTTATGTTTAAATATTTTTGTAGAAAAGCCTAAGTTATTTTGGAGAATTGGACAGTTTTTTAGTTTGTCCAATAAGTAAGAAAAGAAGAGTTTCTATTCAGTTGTATTTTTATCATCATTTTTATCTTTAAAAAACGCATCCCAGCTAATCACACTTAAAAAAGTTAAAGCGATAATAACGAAAGCGCGCATAAGCTTAAGACCTCCTTTTGTACATAGTATATGAATCATTCACTTCCGAATGTGTCATTTTTTACAAGACTTAACTATTATGAGAGTATATTAATATAGATAGATGAAAGGGGGAGTGAAGATATGCTAAAAGACATGTTCAAAAGAAAAGAATTAACATGTGTTATATGTCAGAAAAAGATTGAATATGAAGAAGAGCTAGTTGCTTTTGTAAAGTTGCCGAAAGAAAGAAGTATATTAGTTGGCCCGTTTGATGTGTGCTTGGCGAAAACAGCACAAGAGATATATTGTAAATCGTGTTACGACAAAAAAGCATGACCCAAAATAATTGAGGGGCATGCTTTTTTCATTGGTGTGCTTTCCCCTCGGATACATTTTGAGTGAGTCGATACCAAAGCCAAAGGTCATTAATGATGGAAGCGAGATCGGCAATTTCTGAATTCAGTTTGCAAGAAATTTCGAAGTCTTCTTCGTTATTTAAATGATGCTGTTTTGTATTAATATCGTGTTCCAGTTCTTTTATACGATCAGGAATCTTTCCGCGAACTTGCTCCCATTTTAATAAAATTGCATGTTGCATTTTTTCGGGGATATCTTCCCAGTCTTCTTGTAAATGCGGAATTTCAATTCCGAGATGTTCATCGTATAAGAAATACTTTTCCATAAGTTCACCCCCGTTTTCCTGCGTTTATTGTACATGAAAACAGAAAGAAGTTCGACGAAATTGTTTGAAAAAATTTGAAAATGACTCTTGATACATTTTGTGAAAGGTGTTAAAGTGTGAATTATTATAAAAGAAAATGAATAATTATTCTTTAGGGGGATGCAAAATGGAGAAGAAAAAAGTTGTATTAGCATATTCCGGAGGTCTTGATACTTCTGTTGCAATTAAATGGTTACAAGAGAAGAATTATGATATTATCGCGCTTTGTTTAGACTTAGGGGAAGGTAAAGACTTAGCATTTGTAAAAGAAAAGGCACTTTCAGTAGGTGCAATTAAATCATATATGATTGATGTTCAAGAAGAATTTGCAAACGAATATGCATTGATGGCGATGCAAGCGCACACGTTATACGAAGGAAAATACCCTCTCGTTTCGGCCCTATCACGCCCACTTATCGCGAAGAAATTAGTGGAAATTGCAGAACAAGAAGGAGCGACTGCAGTTGCACATGGATGTACAGGGAAAGGGAATGATCAAGTTCGTTTTGAAGTTTCTATTCAAGCATTAAATCCTTACTTAGAAGTGATTGCACCTGTACGTGAATGGAAATGGTCACGTGAAGAAGAAATTGCTTATGCAAAAGAAAACGACGTACCGATTCCAATTAATTTAGATAGCCCGTTTTCAATCGATCAAAACTTATGGGGACGCAGCAATGAATGTGGTATTTTAGAAGATCCATGGGCAGCGCCGCCAGAAGATGCATATGAGATGACATTGGCATTAGAAGATACACCGAATAAACCAGAGTTTGTAGAAATTGGCTTTGAAGCAGGCGTGCCGACTACTTTAAATGGTACTTCATATCCACTTTCAGAACTAATTAAAACGTTAAATGCACTTGCTGGAAAACATGGCGTTGGACGTATCGATCACGTAGAAAATCGCCTTGTCGGTATTAAATCGCGTGAAGTATACGAATGCCCAGCAGCAATGACATTAATTACGGCGCATAAAGAACTTGAAGATTTAACACTCGTAAAAGAAGTAGCACATTTTAAACCGATGATTGAGCAAAAAATAACAGAGCTTATTTATAACGGTTTATGGTTCTCGCCTTTAAAACAAGCGCTTCATGCTTTCTTACAAGAAACGCAAAAAAATGTAACAGGTACAGTGCGTGTGAAATTATTTAAAGGTCATGCAATTGTAGAAGGGCGTAAATCTGAGTACTCTTTATACGATGAAAAATTAGCAACGTATACTGCTCAGGATGAATTTAATCATGATGCAGCAGTTGGATTCATTTCATTATTCGGTTTACCGACGAAAGTATACAGCCAAGTGAATCAAAAGAAGGTGGAAGCGTGAGCAAACTTTGGGGCGGACGTTTTACAGAAGAAGCGGAAGCGTGGGTTGAAGAGTTCGGGGCATCCATCTCCTTCGATCAACAATTAGTAAATCAAGATATAAACGGGAGTATTGCGCACGTAACGATGCTAGCAAAGCAAGGCATCGTTACGAAAGAAGAAGCAGAGAAAATAAAAATAGGTCTTCAATATTTATTAGAAGAAGCGAAACAAAATAAACTGCATTTTTCCGTTGAAGCGGAAGACATTCATTTGAATATCGAAAAGATGTTAATTGAACAAATCGGCGAAGTAGGAGGGAAGCTTCATACTGGCCGAAGTCGTAACGATCAAGTAGCGACCGATATGCACTTATATTTAAAAGAAAAAGTAGAACATATTATGAAAGCTACAAAACAATTGCAAACGGTTCTTGTTCATCAAGCAGAAAATAACATTGAAACGATTATGCCTGGCTATACGCATTTGCAACGTGCCCAGCCAATTTCATTTGCTCATCATATTCTCGCTTATTTTTGGATGTTAGAGCGTGATGTAAATCGTTATGAAGATTCGTTAAAGCGTATTAACATATCGCCATTAGGAGCAGGAGCGTTAGCTGGAACAACATTCCCGATTGACCGAGAATATAGTGCGGAGCTTCTTGGATTTAATGGAATCTATGAAAATAGTTTAGATGCAGTAAGCGATCGTGATTTCATACTGGAGTTCCTCAGTAACTCATCTATGCTTATGATGCATTTATCGCGCTTTTGCGAAGAACTTATTTTATGGAGTAGCCAAGAGTTTCAATTTATTGAAATGAGCGATCAATATGCAACGGGAAGCAGTATTATGCCGCAAAAGAAAAACCCGGATATGGCAGAACTTATTCGTGGTAAAACAGGCAGAGTGTACGGTAATTTATTTAGTTTACTTACAGTCATGAAAGGATTACCGCTCGCTTACAATAAAGATTTGCAAGAAGATAAAGAAGGAATGTTTGATACAGTAAAAACAGTAGAAGGATGCCTTCATATTATGGCAGGCATGTTAGAGACGATGACTGTAAACAAAGAAAAAATGGGGCAAGCTGTAACGCAAGATTTCTCTAACGCAACAGAAATCGCCGACTACTTAGCAAACAAAGGACTACCATTCCGTCAAGCTCATGAAATTGTTGGAAAGCTAGTGCTACACTGCACACAAAAAGGAATTTATTTAGTAGATGTGCCACTTGAAACGTATAAAGAAATGAGTTCGTTATTTGAAGAAGATTTGTATGAAGTGCTGTCACCATATGCGGCTGTAAAGCGTCGTAACAGTGCTGGCGGGACAGGATTTGAGCAAATTGAAAAAGCTTTGGAGAAGGCGAAGGGATTAGTTGGAGAGTTTGTAGGAATTAAATGATGTATGAGATAGAAGGTAAGGTGCTTTTTATAGAAAGCACCTTACCTTTTTGTATTTAGATTTTTATAGGAGTATTTATCATTTCATACTCATAAAATGATGTTTCTCATGTATCGCTAATAGTTGAATAGATTGAATCAAATTAGGATAGTGAGCAATTGGATCTAAAAATACGATATGCCCTGCAATATTTTCTTCTATATTTTGAACAAGTTTTTTTATTTCATTTGTTTCACGTGTAAGTAATTCTTCTAATTGAGTTACATTCATAGATTGATAGACTTTTTTTGAAGGGATTAAAATCCAAGGTGCTTTCATTCCTTTGCCATGCTTTTCTTTATATTCGGCATAAATGTCATGTGTTTCAGTGGCAAATGGGGCGTTTTTTCTTAGCTTTGCATAAGGGATAAGGGTGAAAGAGAATTTAATTGCTACTTTAAGCATCTTTGCAATTAAATATAAGTGATAAAAGTGTTCACCAATAGACCATTTTTTGTCCTCTTTCCTATACCATAGTTGTTCTTTTGATAGTGAATGGAGATGAGGAAGGAATTCGTTCCTTTGTACATGTAATGTATGAAAATGTTTTGAGATATTTTCAGATTTCATATTTTGACAGCCTCCACATTTTTCCTAATTATAGCATTTTTCGTGTGGATGTAAGTAAGCCTAGAGCAATTTGCTCTAGGCTTACAATGTATCGATTAATCATACTTATGTCGATCTTCCGTAATTCGAATATACTCAATATCCATCAAATCTCTAAGCAGTGCACCGTTACTTAGTTCAACTCCATGTTTCTCTTTAAAATGAGTACGAATCGTATCTAACATTTCGATTTCTTTCCCATTCACATCTAAAATAATACGTTCAGAATCATCCATGTTGCATCCTCCTTTTTTAAACATATATATTTTGTCCGTCTACTTCTAAAAAATGTATGTTAATGTAATGTTAGGAAATAAGAAAGGGATGGAAAATGAGACGTATTTATTTTATAGGGCTAATTTTGTACACGCTAATTGTATTACACGTTGCATTTCCAAATGTTTTTTCATTTGAGGATGTAGAAACAGTACATATCGGGATATTTATCTTTATTCTATTTGTAGTAGACTGCTGTATTTCGATATGGCTTTCGAAAAGAAAACATGTACAAGATAAAAAAGAAATGGAACGAAAAAAGAGAAAACGTTCATTTTGGATAACAACGTATTGTTTTTCTTTAGTGATTGCCGCTGCTTGTTTTAGTGAGCATATTCCATTAGAAAGATTAGATATTAAATTTTGGGTAATCGTATTCGCATGTTATTTTTTCATGCACTTTCTTCCTTATATGAAAGAAAAGCAAGGAGAAGAGGAAGATCCAATTGTAGAAGAAGCGAGAGAACAAGAGCATAAAAGAATAGAAGAAGATATAAAGAAACTTGGAGAACAAAAATGGTATTTGAAATCAAAAATCATATATGTTCTTTGCTTTATTACGCCGCCAATTGGTTATTTGTATGTATTCTGCCTTCGTAAAAAAATGACAGAAGATGCAAGGCAATCTTATTTAACAGTAGCTACGATTATGATGGCATTGTGGTCTTTGAAGTTTCTTCCACCTTATGTATTGGCAATTACTATTGTTATTGTGGCTTGTCTTGTATTTATAGTAAAATATGTGAAATAAAAAACGCTAAACTTAATATATAATACTGAATCTAAAGTAATTAAATATATAAGATATACTACACGACAACACATGTTGTTTAACAATGTAGTTTTAAGGTGTATTAGCACGATTCTTGATACACCTATTTTTTTATGTTCTTTATCCTCCATTTATCAATACATTTAACCTCTTTATAACTATATACATCAAAGTGATAATAAAGTTGTTTCTGTAAAACTTTAAGAAAGAACGGTGCTTTTTAATAACTACATATCATTGTTATAAGATGAAAAATGATAAAGTATAAAACTGAGAAGAAAAACAAGAGATGTTATACTATAATTTGCTAGTTCAGTAATAATAGGAGGGATAATAATGGTTCAATCAATAGTTCATATCGCATTAGTAGTAAAAGATTATGATGAAGCAATAGAGTTCTATACAAAGAAACTAAACTTTACATTAGTTCAAGATATATATCAACCAGAGCAAAACAAAAGATGGGTAGTGGTATCTCCTCCTGGTTCAGTCGGTACCACAATATTACTGGCTAGAGCATCCAAACCTGAGCAAGATTCTTTTATCGGTAACCAGTCAGGCGGCAGAGTTTTTCTTTTCTTAAATACTGACGATTTTTGGAGGGATTATAATGAAATGATCTCAAGAGGAATTGAATTTGTGAGAGAGCCGCAAGAGCAAGATTATGGAACAGTTGCAGTATTCAAGGATTTATATGGGAACTTATGGGGTTTGTTGCAATTAAAAAATGATCATCCAATTGCTCAAAGAATTAAGTAGAATACAGTTTAAACTGTATGAAACGATCAATTGGAAAATAAGGATTTTGAAGTGTTCTTTGATTTTGTGGAGTGGATTGATATTTTTAAAATCCATGTAAGGGTAGAGGGAAATAGAGAAGATTTATTTCTGTGAACAAAAATAAAGGCGTGTCGTGAAAAAAAGGAGTGGATTTCCCGCTCCTTTTTTACTTTCTTATCGTTGTTTCACAACATGTATTTATTGTTCATTTGAGCTATAAATTTTAATTTCCTTAACCCAACCCCAAGCCTTTAATAAAGCATCTGGACTTGGTGCTTTATTTATAAATTAAAGCTCACCTTGCTCCTCATCACCACGAACAACAAGGACATCGCATTTCGCATAGCGAATAATATGTTCAGAGACGCTACCAATTAGGAAACGCTCAACAGCATTTAAACCAGTTGCACCACACATAATTAAATCTACTTTATGGTTTGGAGCGATTTCTTTTGAGATTTTTGATTTAGGATTACCAAATTCTAATACAGTTTCAATTTTTTCAAGGCCAGCTTCAAGCGCAGTTTTTTTGTAGTCTTCTAATAAGTCTTCTGCAAATAGATTTGCACGTTCAGCAATTGCACGGCTATAAGCTTCTACTGCTGAGTATGCTTTTACATCAACGATATGAGCAATAGTTAATGTTGCATTGTTGCGTTTTGCGACTTGAATTGCTTTTTTAAAGGCTTTTTCTGCTTCTTTAGAACCATCCACCGCGATTAAAATATTTGTATATGTATTATTCATAGTAAATTCCTCCCAATCATTTTTATTACCGTTTACAACTTTATTATAAAACAAATTTTGGTAATGTGCTTGTCGGAAACGTTACAGAATTTCGAAAACTCTGTTTTGATTCATTTTAGTTGTAATTGGTGCGAGAACTTGTTACATATGAACTATAGCAATTTAAAAGGAGGCATGTTTGTGAGACACGCGCTCATTACAGCCGGTACGAAAGGTTTAGGAAAGCAAGTAACAGAAAAGTTATTGGCTAAAGGATATTCAGTAACAGTAACGTATCATAGCGATATCACGGCTATGGAAAAGATGAAAGAAACATATAAAAATATGGAAGAGCGTCTACAATTCGTGCAAGCGGATGTCACGAAAAAGGAAGATTTACATAAAATGGTAGAAGAAGCGATAAGCCGTTTTGGCAAAATTGATTTCTTAATTAATAATGCTGGTCCATATGTATTTGAACGAAAAAAGTTAGTCGATTATGAAGAAGATGAATGGAATGAAATGATTCAGGGTAATTTAACAGCGGTATTTCATTTGTTGAAACTTGTCGTTCCGGTTATGAGAAAACAGAACTTTGGCCGTATTATAAATTACGGATTTCAAGGGGCGGATAGCGCACCGGGATGGATTTATCGTTCAGCTTTTGCGGCAGCGAAAGTAGGACTTGTTTCATTAACGAAAACAGTTGCTTACGAAGAAGCTGAATATGGTATTACTGCAAATATGGTATGTCCTGGTGATATTATTGGTGAAATGAAAGAAGCGACGATTCAAGAAGCACGTCAGTTAAAAGAACATAACACACCAATTGGTAGATCTGGAACAGGCGAAGATATCGCAAGAACGATTTCGTTTTTATGTGAGGACGATTCCGATATGATTACCGGTACAATTATTGAAGTGACTGGTGCAGTAGATGTTATTCATAGACATCGATAGAGAAAAATAAAGAGAAGTTTCGAATAATTGGACAGTTTATCCTTTATGCAAAGAGGTGCGGATAATACTGTCCTTTAATGTAAGATTAAATCTATCGGAAAACTTGTATTATTTTTTTGTCAAATATTGAGATATTATGTTAAAATATAAGAGCGTAGAAAGCGCTTTAAAAAATGATTCAGGGGTCATTTCATAACTCAAGGGGGAACTAATCATGCGTATCGGTATTCCAACAGAAATTAAAAACAATGAAAACCGCGTGGCAATGACGCCAGCGGGAGCAGTACATTTAGTACAAAATGGTCATGAAGTTTTTGTTCAAAAAGGAGCAGGTTTAGGATCTGGTTTTACGGATGAAGAATACGTACAAGCTGGTGCGAAACTTGTTGAAACTGCTGAAGAAGCATGGAATCAAGATATGGTTATGAAGGTAAAAGAGCCAGTAGCAAGTGAATACGGCTATTTCCGTGAAGGTTTAATTTTATTCACATACTTACACTTAGCTCCAGAACCAGAATTAACGAAAGCATTAATTGATAACAAAGTTGTATCAATTGCATACGAAACAGTACAATTAGACAATCGTTCACTACCATTACTTGCACCTATGAGTGAAGTAGCAGGTCGTATGTCTGCACAAATCGGTGCACAATTCCTTGAGAAAAACAAAGGTGGTAAAGGTATTTTACTTGCAGGCGTTCCAGGGGTAAAACGCGGCAAAGTAACAATTATCGGCGGTGGTCAAGCTGGTACAAACGCAGCGAAGATTGCAGTAGGTTTAGGTGCAGATGTAACAATCATCGACTTAAGTGCAGAACGTCTTCGTCAACTAGATGACATTTTCGGTAACCAAGTAAAAACGTTAATGTCTAATCCATACAACATTGCAGAAGCTGTAAAAGAATCTGACCTTGTTATTGGTGCAGTATTAATTCCAGGTGCAAAAGCGCCAAAACTTGTAACAGAAGAAATGATTCAATCAATGGAGCCAGGTTCTGTCGTTGTAGATATCGCGATTGACCAAGGTGGTATTTTCGAAACAACTGACCGTATTACAACTCATGATAACCCAACTTACGAAAAACACGGCGTTGTTCATTATGCAGTTGCGAATATGCCAGGTGCGGTTCCACGTACATCAACTCTTGCATTAACAAACGTAACAGTACCATATGCAGTACAAATTGCGAACAAAGGTTATAAAGATGCTTGCTTAGGCAACACTGCATTATTAAAAGGTATTAATACATTAGATGGCTATGTAACATTCGAAGCGGTTGCAGAAGCTCACGGCTTACAATACGCTGATGCAAAAGAGCTTCTTGAGAAAGCTCCTGCTTTATCATAATAGAAATACATGTAAGCCCCTCCTTACGCAAGGAGGGGCTTTTTGTTTAGATTAATTGTCTAGTTTCTTTACAATTTTCAATCCAAACATCATTGTAAAGAAAAGAATGCCGAACAAGTAATATAAGGCATACTCAACTCGTATCATCGAATTTTTGTCAGTGATATATAAAATAAATAGTATCGCAGAACCGATTAAATGAGAGAGGCCGAAAATTTGCGCCATAAGTTTTAAGCTCATTTTCTCGATTCGTTCATCCATTTCAGGTAATGGATACTTCTCGGAATCGCTCTTTTTTTTCTTAAAGAATATCCGTTTCACTACGAATAGTATCAAGGCTAAGAGTATGTATACGCCAGTGAATAGAAGGACAGAGCTAATCTTTTCTTCATCATTACTATTGAAATAAAGAAAAGTTGAACCTAACAATAAAATGGTAAGATGCGAAATGAACTCTTGATTAAAAGTATTTTTCATTCTTTTTCCTCCCCAGTTTTATCTAATTGAAATAAATCTTCTACTTTACAGTTGAAAAACTCACATAATTTCAATGCTAATTCTAAACTCGGGTTGTATTTATTCTTCTCGATGGCGATGAGGGATTGTCTAGTGATTTGAACAGAGGAAGCTAATTGTTCTTGGGTGATGTCTCGAACGACGCGGAATTGTTTTACCTTATTTTTAATCAAATATACAAAGTCTCCTTTTTGTAAATTTGTTACATTTATTATATCCATTTTTAGGTAATAAGTAAATGAAACTTTACAAAAAGTAAACAAAGCTTTACGTGAAATATAGCTTGTTATAATGTTAATTTTTGTGATAATTTGGAATTAAATGAAAAAATAAAAGTCAAAAGAGGGGATTGGGTGGGAAACAAAAAGAGGAAGAAAAAGGAAGCGAAAAGACGAAAGTATATAAAGAAAAAACAGGAACAGAACATACCTTTTTCAAAAAAAGTAGTTCTTATAATAGAAAAAACATTTCGATATATTTGTATGTTCTTGTATGTGATTTTTTGCGTGTTTTTATGTGGAATGGTTAAAAATTTTGGGATAACCTCCAATGTTATTGAAGGTATTTTTGGCGTTATACTTGTTATGGTAGAAGGAATCTTATTCTTTATATTATTTGATAAAATGTGGCCTAGTCATGAAAGTAAAAAAGATAGAAAAAGAAGCAAAAAATCTTCATACGCTTCAAGTTCATCAAGTGGATTCAGTGACTACAGTAGCAGTGATTGTAGTAGCTCAAGTGATGGTGGAGGAGATTGCGGAGGTGGTGGAGACTAAGTTGTTTTTTCAGAAGAACGACTAATGAAAGGATGAGACGAAAGATGGAAACTGTGAACTTAATAGAATTAACAAAGGACATTCAAGATCAACATAAAAACTTCGTCGTTTCAAATATAAACAGTCATTGCTTACGAATCGCTGTATTTACTGGTGAATATGATTGGCACTATCATTCTAATTCGGATGAATTATTTATTGTGTTAGAGGGAGAATTACTTATTGATTTTGAAGATGGAGAAACAGCGGTATTAAAGCCAAATGATTCTATTTTAATTCCGGCATGTACGATTCATAGAACGAGAGCATTAAAGAGAACGGTAAATCTTTGTTTTGAAAATATAGAGGCGGATACGATTAAAGTGGAGCAATTATGAAAAAATTATCCGTAGCCGAGTATAGAAAAATCCTTCCGATTTTAGAAAGTCATACAAAAACGACGACGTTTGCTTATGCGGTATGTGATCACATGATAGATGGTGAGTTTTTTGCAAACGAGAAGTTAACAGCAGGACTAATTCGTACAGCGAATGGTATTTATTATTTATTTGGTGATACTGATGATCAAAATTATAACGAAGATTTATTTTCGTTTATAAAAAAGGCTATTGAAAAAACAGAGAAGAGATTTACATTGTTCACTTCGAGTGAAGAGTGGGAAATAATGATTGAAGAGCGTTTTAGTCATGTACTTCGGAACATTCCGCGAATGAAATTTCAAAGCGTAACCTTTGAAGCGAGAAAACGAGATTGTAACAAAAATACATATGAAGTGAAGCGTATTGATAGAAGAGATATAGAACGAAGCAGTGAATTTACAGAGGAGTACTACAAAGAATATTGGGGATCAAAAGAAACGTTTTTAAACGGTGGTTTTGGATTTTGTATAGAACAAGATGGGATGATTGTAGCGGAATGTGTTTCGATATTTAATGGGAATGGATTTGCGGAAATTGATATTGCGACGCATAAAGCATATCAAGGGAAAGGATTAGCCCAAGCTGTCGCAACACGGTTTATTGAACATTGCATGCAAAATGATATTACACCGTGCTGGGATTGTTATGTAGACAACATTTCTTCGCGAAAATTAGCTAGCAAATTAAGTTTTCATAATCCGATAGAATATAGTTTATTTGTACGTAAGAAAACGGGGGAATAAAAATGAATGTGGAATTAACGAGATTTAAAGTGAAGCCTGGTAAAAGTCATCGTGTAGATGAATGGATGCAGCTTCTTAATGACAATATGAAAGAAGTACTTTTGACATTAAACGACGAAAAGATGTACGTTGAGACAATTTTCCGGGAAATAAGAGATGGAGAAGAGTACTTATATTGGTATTCTGTGCAAGGAGAAGGCGGGGCTCTTGTCGAAAATTCTCATCATGAAATTGATAAAAAGCATTTGGAATTTTGGTATGAGTGTATTGATGAAGAAGCACCGTCTGTTGATATGAAAACAGAAGTCGTTATGATTCAAGATATTGTGAAGGACGCGATGAAATAATAAAAAGCACATCAAAATGGATGTGCTTTTTATTATTAAAATTTTTTTAAGAAAAGCTGTATACATTTTACGCTCTCAAACGTTGAGTATGTAGAAAGGAGAGCTAGATGAGCCATGATACATTTGAATCGTTATTAATAGAGAAATCAAAAGCTGTGTTTGGATACTTAATTAAGATTGGAGCAAATAGAAAAGAAGCAGAAGATATTGTGCAAGATACGTTATATAAAGCTTTATTACTTATGGAAGAAATACCGTTAGAGCATTTAACACCGTGGCTCTTTAGGGTTGCAATTAATCAGCATCGAGATTTATATCGAAAAGAAAAAAGACTAAATCCAATCGCAATTGAATCGGTCGTTCTTATTGGTCAAAAGTCATTGGATGAAGTGCTTTTAACAAGTGAACTACAAGGCGAGGTACAAGAAGTATTGGGGACGATGACGGAGGATTATCGTCATATTTTACTGTTAAAATATGAGTATGAACTATCTTATAAGGAAATTGCCATTTTATTAAGTATGAAAGAAGATACAGTAAAAACAAGTTTGTACCGTGCAAGAAATCAATTTAAAAAATTGTATAGGAGGAGAAACGATGAGTCGGAAAGACTTTGATTTGAATATGGATGATAAGCAGATGAAGACTTTGATGAAGAGAGCGAAGAGGAAGCAGTTTTGGAGAAATTGGCTTATTTCTATTTGTGCGTGCATTATTGTTATAGTAACTTTGTTTTTGGGTGCATCTTACTTCTCACAGCAAACGTTTAGAAAAATGGAAAGAGAAATGAATGCACTACATATGGTTCAAGGACCTAATATCCGTTTCAGCGGAAGCATGTATTTAAGTCTTGGTATGACAGGAAGTACAGTAATATATAACTCTTATAAAAATATAGCTGGTCAACCAGTGAAATGGGTAAATGATATATACGAATCTGGTATATGGGATTATAGTATGAAGCACTACAATGGTGAGCTTGTTAGTTTAGATGAGGAAAAAAGGGGTGAAGAGGCTGTTACGATACCAGATTATAATGTGCAAACAATGCAAAGGGAAATGAGGTTTTATTTACCTTTCGTTACTTATAAAAATTATGTGGATGACCTGAAAAATATTGGGGATTTGCAAAATAAAGTTGCAGAAGTAGCCTTATCTTTTGATAAATCGTATACAGCTGAACAAATTACTGAAATGCTTCCGAAAAGTGTACAGCCAGTTTGGTTTTGGGTAGATACATATAATGAAAAGAAAAGTGATTCTTATGTAGGGTTAAAAGATCCTAAAAATGGCGCGATATTAAATGCAGAAATGGCTAAAAATGTTTTTGGATTTGAAGGAAGTTATGCAAAAGTAAAAGAAGATGTGAAAAACGATTTAACAATAAACTCAAAAGAGTTTCTATACCAAATGAAGTATTTGGCAAAAAATAGTGAAGGTATACCAAGTGATTATTTTGAACAATATTATAAAGAAATAAAAAACACCAAACCAAAAGACCTACCAATATACGGTATAGTCGTAACAGGCAAAACAGAGGATTTACAAAGTTTACAAGGAGCACCATATATTAAGGCTGCTGTTAGAGGTGTAACAGTTGAGAAATATTAATCACAGTCTATTAATGTGAATAATCAGAAAATTTATGTTATAATATGTGAAAAGGAGGTTTATATGAGGCAAATACATGGAGCAATTTATATTTACATAACAATGTTTTTCGTGGCGATATCTTATGGATTAGGGCACGTGTATTCGCATCCTATACTAACTTTTTTAAGCGGAGCATGTATGGCGTTTGCGCTTCTTGTCCACCTTTTCTCAGTTTGGATCGTGAAATTCCAATTAAATATTAGTGAAATAGAAGAAGGCACTTTCTAAGTGGCCTTCTTTTTTTAATAATATTTTGGAAGCTCTTGGAGCAATTTTTCAATTTCGCATTCGGTTTCTTTACATATGGAAAATGTACGTAGTCTGAAAAATAAGCTACGTAAGAAAGATTTTATGTTTCCGTATAGAAACTCGTACGATTTAATATGTAATGTTTGTTTTTGGACGGGTAATTGAGCTACTAAGTCATGAAGGGCTAATATGAGTGCTTCTTCCTTTAAGCCATTTTGTAGCATTGCGACAATTGGATAAACGAGACGCTCGTCTTCTTCATATTTGTAGCAAATAGAATGGACACCAACTTTGTTTAATAAAGTTTGTAATATTTCTTGGTAATGTAAAGTTTCTAGTTTAGGACTGCGAACAAGCGCCTCAAATGTATCAGAAGCATGAGCGATACTATGTGCCCATCCGTGGTCTTGCACATATCCACGGAAATCACGTTCATTGTTCATATATAGAATTAATTGATCTGTTACAGTTAAAATATCAGTCTGTGATAAGAAATTATGATTTGTATCTGCATCTATAATGAGAGCAATTAATAATGTTGTAAATGCTCGGGTAAATACCGCCTCTTCGTCATCCGAATGAATCTTATACAATAAATATTTTTCACCGATGCTTTCTAGTAATAGCTTCTGTAATTGCGTGTGTGAAATGTATTCCTTTTTGATGAGGTGATAAAAAGTAGAGTAAATAAGTTTGTCTCTTAAATAGCTATCAGTATCTCCAATATGCTCAAGCATATTGGAACTTAAAGGATCGATATTGAGGGCATCATTGATTACGTAATTATTATTACGAATTTCTTCTAACTGTTGTTGTAACATATAAACCTCCTATTTTAGAAAATTCTGTATTTCAATAGTATAATAGAAGGAAGAAATAGACAATAAATAAGTGCATTTGAATGGAGGGGTATGATGAAGAGAGCATTATTCTTTTTCATTAGTATTTTCTTTTTAGGAAGCTGCGCGATTTGGTATTTTACTTTTTCTAGCGAGAGCAAAAGTTGGACAGGACAATATAAAGGCCATATTAAGGATGACAGTGAAGATGGAGTGTTTATATTTCAGTATAAGGGTGGAGATGGGAATACAGAATTTAAGAATTTAGAGATTGCTATTAATGGAGCTTTTAGCACAATGACACAAACGTCAGAAAATCATAAAGGAGCAAAGGTTGAAATGAAGTCTTCTTGTGTAAGTTGCGCGCCTCTATCTAAAGATGAACCGATAGAGATTGTGATTAAATGGGATGATAAGTATGAGGAGAAGATGGTTTTAAAGCCGAAATAGCCTAGAGTGAGGAGTTGCGAATGGATAGGCATATGAAATTTTCTATGTTCATGTTTTTAGGTGTAGTTCTAATCATATTAGCAGCGTGTACTACAAAATCAGTAGAGCAAGTAGCGGTAAAAGATGTACCTAAAGAGGGGTATATCATATTAAGAAATGACACGGTGTTTTTGGCCGATGATAAAACGTTTGAAACAAAAGTAGAGTTACAAAATTATATAGAACAACAAATGAATAAAGAACATCCATCACATACGGTTTTAAGTTTTAAGGATAAAAGCGCATATAATCAATTAAAAACAGGGGATAAAATAAAAGTATGGTCTTCTCAAATGCTTGAAAGCTATCCAGCAAAAATGATTGTGGAGAAATTTGAAATAGTAGAGAAATAAAAAAGGCAGCACTCACGCTGCCTTTTTCTTATTTCACAAATTGTAATTCTTTCGGGAATTTCGTTAAAATTTCTGATCCGTCTTTTGTGATATAAATATCATCTTCAATACGAACACCACCTACGTTTGGTACGTAAATACCTGGTTCGATTGTGAAGACCATACCTTCTTTTAATGGAGATTCGTTGCCAGCTTTTACATCTGGATATTCATGTACGCTAATTCCAAGTCCGTGACCAAGACGGTGTGGGAAGAAGTCGCCGTAACCTGCATCTGCGATAACAGAACGAGCAGCGTTGTCGATTGCACCAAGTGTAACACCTGGTTTACATGCTTCAACTGCTTGTAGTTGTCCAGCAAGTACAGTGTTGTAAATACGAGTTTGTTCTTCAGAAATCTCGCCGAATGCTACTGTACGTGTAATGTCAGAGCAATAGCCATCAATGATTACGCCTAAATCAAATAGTACGAAATCGCCGTGTTTCATTTTGTTTGCACCTGGAATACCGTGTGGAAGAGCAGAGTTTGCACCAGCTAATACCATCGTATCAAATGACATTTTATGTATGCCTTTTGTTTTTAATTCGTGTTCAATAATTGCTAATACTTCTAGCTCGCTACGATCTTCTTTAATTGCATTTACACCAACTTCAACAGCATAGTCTGCCATTTTAGCTGCTTCGCGTAAAATAGAAAGTTCTTTTTCATCTTTAATTAAACGAAGTTCACGAACTTTTTCCTCAGCTGATTTGAAAGCTGCATTTGGGAATAGTTTTGTTAGTTCTTCGTAGCGTTCTACGTTTAGATGTTCTTTTTCAATTGCAACTGCGTTTGCATTGATGCCGCGGTCTTTAATTGCTTTTGCAATCATATCCCATGGTCTGTCAGTATCAGTAAATCCGATAATTTCATGTGCCCAGCCAGCGTTACGTGCTTGGCCTTCTTCCATTTTAGGGCAAATTAAAATAGGTTCTTTTTCTTGGAATACAAACATACCAAGAAGTCTTTCGTGTGGTTCACAGTGGAAGTTTGTCATGTAGAAGACGTTTGGTGTAGAAGTTAAGAACGCAGCTTCTACGTTTTTTTCTTTTAGCCATTGCATTAAATTTTCTAATCTAGCATTCATCGATTGGCACCCCCGAGATATTTAATTACAAATATAACTTTAACTCGGAAGAAAGCGTTATGACAAGTAAATAGATGTTAGAAAAGACAGGGAATTGAAAAATCATGTAGAATAAAAAGTGAGAATGTGAATAGGGGAGGAATGTAAGAATGAAAGTATCTTATCATGGGCATTCAGTTGTAAAGATTGAAACGAATGGAAAAGTGATTTTAATTGATCCATTTTTAACGGGAAATCCGAAAACAGATTTAAAGGCTGAAGATGTAAAAGTAGATGCGATTCTTTTATCGCATGGACATGGTGATCATGTTGGAGATACAGTAGAGCTTGCGAAGAAAAATAATGCAGTTGTAGTGGCGCCATTTGAACTAGCGACATTTTTAAGTTGGCAAGGTGTAAAAACACATCCGATGCATATTGGTGGTTCACATGAATTTGACTTCGGAAAAGTGAAGTTTACACAAGCATTCCACGGCTCTAGTTATATTGATGAAGAAAATAAGACGATTACATATACAGGTATGCCAGCGGGTATTTTATTTACAGCAGAAGAAAAAACTGTGTATCATGCAGGGGATACTGCTCTATTCTCTGATATGAAATTAATTGGGGAGCTAAATAACATTGATGTAGCATTTTTACCAATTGGTGATAATTTCACAATGGGACCAGAAGATGCTGTTTTAGCAGCAAAATGGGTTCAGGCGAAAACTGTTGTACCGATGCATTACAATACGTTCCCAGTAATTGAACAAGATCCATATCAATTTGTAGAAAAGCTACACAATTGTACAGGGAAAGTATTAGAAGCTGGAGAAAGTATTACACTATAGAAAAGAAACCCTTCATTTGAAAAGACAAGTGAAGGGTTTTTTACGTGTGTAGGACAGCTTTTAAAGGTTGTACTTGTTTTGATGATTCTTTTCTTTTTGGAAGTGGCTGTTCAGGTGTTTCATTCAATTCCATTGCAACTTTTTTCCCGTCTACGAAAGCTAAAAATACAGCACCTACAACTTCTAATAATTTTTTCATCATGTATCCGCTCCTTTGTTTCATTTCTTGTCTTCATTGTATATGGAAGCGGCTGGACAAACTATCGAACGAGATGACAATACCATTACATTGTTGTAATAGAAGAAGTGGTGTAATGTAAGGCGTATTTTGTTATAAAAAAAATAGTACAGATATACAAAGAGAGAGTGTAACAGTTTTGAAAATATAGTATACTAAAAATACAACACATGAAGAATTTAGGGAAAAGAAAGTATGGTGAAACCATTTGGCTACCAAGCATAACCAAATTTTAGAACACATTAATAGCCTACCAGTAGGGCATAAAATTTCTGTAAGGCAAATTGCAAAAGATTTGAGTGTAAGTGAAGGGACAGCTTACCGTGCAATTAAAGATGCAGAAAATAAAGGGTATGTTAGTACGATTGAACGTGTCGGAACAATTCGAATTGAACAAAAGAAGAAAGAGAATATTGAAAAGCTGACATATGCAGAAGTCGTTAACATTGTCGATGGTCAAGTACTTGGAGGCAGAGAAGGACTACATAAAACGTTAAATAAATTCGTAATCGGGGCAATGAAATTAGAAGCGATGATGCGCTATACAGAAGCTGGAAACTTACTTATTGTCGGTAATCGTACGAACGCACATCAATTAGCGTTAGAAACTGGGGCTGCGGTGTTAATTACGGGCGGATTTGATACGGAAGATCATGTGAAGAAATTAGCAGATGAATTAAAACTGCCGATTATTTCAAGTAGTTACGATACATTTACAGTGGCAACGTTAATTAACCGTGCGATTTACGATCAGCTTATTAAGAAAGAAATTGTACTCGTTGAAGATATTTTAACACCAATTGAAGAAACGTTATATTTAAAGCCAGATGATACAGTGCAGCAATGGCATGCATATAACGAAGAGACGATGCATGGAAGATATCCAATTGTTGATGAAAATAAAAAGGTATTAGGTATTGTAACTTCAAAAGATATGATCGGTGTAGCGAAAGAAACACCAATTGATAAAGTGATGACAAAGCATCCAATTACGGTAAATGGAAAAATGTCTGTCGCAGCTGCGGCACGTATGATGGTGTGGGAAGGTATTGAGTTACTTCCTGTTGTTGATGAAGGAAATAAGTTGCAAGGTATTATTAGTCGTCAAGATGTGCTTCAGGCGTTGCAAATGATTCAGCGTCAACCGCAAGTCGGCGAAACAATCGATGATATTGTAACGAATCAATTTATGACGCCGAAAGAAGCGAAAAATGAGCATCTATATCAATTTTCAGTGACACCACAAATGACGAATTCAATCGGAACGCTATCTTACGGTGTATTCGCAACGATTGTGACGGAAGCAACAAATCGCGTTATTCGTGCGCAAAAGAAGAGTGATTTAATTGTTGAGAACTTAACAATTTATTTCGTAAAACCAGTTCAAATTGACAATGTTGTATCCGTTCATCCGAAAGTATTAGAAATTGGACGTAAATTTGGTAAGGTTGATGTAGAAGTACATCATGAAGGTAATGTTGTTGGGAAAGCATTACTTATGGTGCAATTGATCGATAAATAAAAAGATGGAGCAAGCCGCTTTGGTTTGTTCCATTTTTTTAAGAAGATACAGTAGGGCGTTTTAAAATTTAGTTATCAACTGAATCTATTATGTTTTGAATTGCAAAAGAAAAAGTTAAATTACGTTCTGTTTCATATTTATGAATAGAAGCGTGTAATCATTTGCAGATGCTTGAACAATAATTGTGGAGGTGTCGAATGGGAGTCATATTTTTCTTTTTAGGTTTCATATTTGTAATTACTGTTCATGTGATAACTCATAGAATAATGGATTTAAGTAAAAAGAAATTGTATGTAATAAGTTTGATTTTCGCTATTATTTGTTCCTTTATCCCTACAACTGGAGAAAATAAGAGCGATTTTCTTTACTTTGGTGTACCAGCTGAAACATTTGTTTATTATGGCGGATGGGAATTTTTATTTAATCCATTAGGTTTTTTCTTTAACTTTATTTTGTTTTATTGGATTTTGAAGCTATTACTTAAGTTCGGTCAGAGTTTTGGGAGAGAAGTAGAAAAATAGCAGGATATGTATCGGTACGGAGAGACAATTGTTTAACAAAAAAACAGAATATTAATTCATTTGAATTTTAGACTATGGTATAATTGTATTGTAAGAAAATGGATTCTGGGAAGGTGGTATACAACATGTCATCAGAAGTTCTCTTTTTTGGTGGTATTGCACTATTTTACTTCCTTGTGATGATACCGATTCAATATTTATACTTACAAGGTTTACATGAAAAAAAGAAAAAAACAGGATTATCTCAGCGAGAGCTATATGAAAAAATGTCTTTTGGGGAAGAACAATTACATCTCCATGTGCAAGGCAATCCATTCAATATTCCTTCTGCGTTTGTCGCATATATGATTTTAAAAGTTAGAGGACGTAAAAAAGCATCACAATGTTGATGCTTTTTTACGTTGTTTCATAGACTTCGGCTTCTTCAACTGCTAATGGTAAGAAATGTTTGTATTGGCGAAATCCATTAAAGGCACTTGCGCTGCCAAATAGAACGAATAAGATACCAACGATAATACGAGCGGTTGAAAGTTCTAAAAAGAATTGGTTTATCCCGAAGAATAAGACGAATGAACCGAGTGCCATTGCGGATTTTCCTGAGAGCCAACCTTTCTCCATTGGGCGGTTTGTACGAAAGTATTTTGTTTTGTAGAAGAGGTACAACATAAATGAGACGATAATACAGAAGACTAATACTGGCATCATGCACACTCCCATCGCTTTATGAAAAATAATAGTGGAGAAAAAAGAAATATCTAAACTTTCTAACTTCTATTATAAAGCAATTGTTCGCATGTATGAAATACTTTCCGTTATAATGGAGGATAAAGTGAGACTTTTACTAGTGCGGGGATGTTTCCGTGCGCTAATGATTAGCACCCATTCACTGGGCTTTTACTGCACGTTGAAGTGAAGAAGTTGAATAAAAAGGAGATTATACATATGCATGAGCAAATTTTAGGAGCAATTAAAGAGTTTAATACAATTATTATTCATCGCCATGTACGTCCGGATCCAGATGCGTTAGGTTCACAGGGCGGTCTTAGTACAATTCTACAAGAATCGTTTCCAGAGAAAAATATTTATACGGTTGGGTACAATGAACCGTCATTAGCATATTTACGAGTAATGGATGATATTGAAGATAGTGTATACGAAAATGCGCTTGTTATCGTTTGTGATACAGCAAACCAAGAACGTGTTGACGATCAACGCTATACAAAAGGGAAGATGTTAATCAAAATTGATCATCATCCAAATGAAGATCCATACGGAGATATTACATGGGTAGATACGACAGCAAGTTCTACAAGCGAAATGATTTATGAGTTTTATAATTATGGAAAAGATAAAGGATTACAAATAACAAAAGAAGCAGCTCGTCTTATTTTAGCGGGTATTGTTGGGGATACAGGTCGTTTCTTATTCCCAAATACAACAGCGAAAACACTTCGTTACGTAAGTGAGCTTGTTGACATGGGTGTGAAATTCACAGATTTATACAATGAAATGTATAAAACAAAAGAAAAGATCGCTCGTTTAAATGGTTATATTTTACAAAACTTTACGATGGTAGAAGAAGGAGCAGCTTACATTAAATTAACGAAAGAAGTATTAGAAGAATTTGATGTACTTCCTTCTGAGGCATCCGGCGTTGTTGGAGCACTTGGTAATATTGATGGATTAAAGGCATGGGTTCTATTTTTAGAGGAAGACGATGTGATTCGTGTTCGCCTTCGTTCAAAAGGACCAGTTATAAATAAATTAGCAATGCAATATAACGGCGGAGGACATCCGATGGCTTCAGGTGCAAAAGCATCTTCTTGGGAAGAAGCGGATCGTCTATTTGCTGATTTACGTGAGATTTGTAAATAAGAAAGTATATGTTAGAACGAAAAGAAGGAGTGGCGCTAAAGCCCTCCTTCTTTATTTTTCTTTCTCTATCGTAATGCTAATTTCAAGCACAGTATCAAAAGATATTGTATCGACTTTAAAACGGTATAGCCGATCGTAATGTTTGTACGTCTTGTTTTCGATTACCTTTTTGAGTAGGTCTTTATTTTTTGCGATACTTTGTATGTTTTTCGTTAAAAGATGCTGAAGGTCATTATGGATAGATGTAGTCATATTTTCGAGTGTAAGACTGTCTAAATCGTATTTTTCTCGATTTATAAGTTTTATTTTAATCTCTTGAATGGTTAAGAGCCGTTTATTTTCAGTATTCAATTTTTCTTGATCTTCGAGAAGGACGTGGAGCTTTGCTTCTTGTTTTTCTATAATTTCTCTTTGTTCTGCTATTTTACTAGCTTGTTCTTCTTGAAAAACACCGTATATGTACAAAAAAATAAACCAGCTCAACACGCCTCCAACAGCAGCGCCAGCTAAAACTAAATACCATCTTTTTGCTGTATTGGCACTTGGTACTCTCATACATGCTCCTGCGTTAGCCATTTAATAATAATAAGACCAGTTTGCATACCACCCGTTGCGAAAAAAATAAGGAGAATTTGTTTTACGATATCTTTCATATCCCCGCCAAAGAAACTTCTTTCAAAACTATAAAAAGTATCAAATGTTCCGCCAATCGCTGCAACGAGTGCCCAAATTCTTAAATTTTGGGCGAATTGATTAATGTAAGTTAGAGTTGGTTTTCCGATAAGAAACGCACCAAATCCACCAATTAATGAACCACCAAGTATAACCCCAAAGGCAATAAAATAACTAATAATAAGCAGAGAGAAAAAAGTATGTTCTCTTACATCCATCGTCATTCCCCTTTCTTCTTCATATATATGGACAAAGTATAAGAAGTATGTTTTGATTTCCGCTTTCCTCTTCACCTATAATAAAAGTAGTCAAATAGGTAAAGAGAGGGTACAACAGTGAAGTTTGTGCATTTACAATGTCAAACCGTTTTTAGTTTATTAAAAAGTGCTTGTAAAATTGATGAGCTTGTAGTTAGGGCGAAGGAGCTCGGTTATTCATCACTAGCTATTACGGATGAAAATGTTATGTATGGCGTTATTCCGTTTTATAAAGCATGTAAGAAACATGGTATACAGCCTATTATCGGCTTAACAGCCTCTATTTTTAGTGAAGAAGAAGAAAAGTCTTATCCGCTTGTCTTACTTGCTGAAAATGAAATAGGTTATCAAAATTTATTAAAAATTTCTAGTAGCATTATGACGAAGTCAAAAGAAGGTATTCCTAAGAAGTGGCTTGCCCATTATGCGAAAGGATTAATTGCCATTTCACCAGGTAAAGATGGGGAAATTGAACAATTATTATTAGAAGACAAAGAGAGTCAGGCTGAAGAAGTAGCTCGCATGTATCAAAATATGTTCGGTAATTTTTATATGAGTTTACAGCACCATGCGATTCAAGATGAATTGCTTCTGCAAGAGAAATTACCTGAATTTACGAGTAGGATAAATATCCCAGTCGTTGCAACAAACGATGTACGCTACATCAATCAAAGTGACGCACTTGTTCATGAATGCTTATTATCTGTTGAAAGTGGAACGAAAATGACGGATCCAGATAGGCCGAGGCTGAAAACAGATCAATATTATTTAAAATCATCAGATGAAATGGAAGCACTATTTTCTCACGTAGAAGAAGCGATTTATAACACAGTAGAAATTGCAGAACGTTGCAGAGTAGAAATACCGTTTCATGTAAATCAATTACCGAAATTCCCTGTTCCAGCTAACGAGACGAATGATATGTATTTACGCCGCGTTTGTGAAGAAGGATTGCAGAAACGTTATGGTACGCCGAAAGAAGTACATATAAAGCGTTTGAATCATGAATTAAATGTGATTTCTAGTATGGGGTTTAGTGATTATTTCCTCATCGTCTGGGATTTTATGAAGTACGCGCATGAAAATCATATTTTAACAGGACCAGGTCGAGGATCGGCGGCTGGCTCACTCGTTTCTTACGTATTAGAAATTACAGATATTGATCCAATTGAATACGATCTATTATTTGAAAGATTTTTAAACCCTGAACGTGTGACACTTCCAGATATTGATATCGATTTTCCAGATATAAGACGTGATGAGATGATTCGATATGTGAAAGATAAATATGGTCAGCTTCGTGTTGCTCAAATTGTAACGTTCGGGACGCTGGCAGCGAAAGCAGCAATTAGAGATATTGCGCGTGTAATGGGACTTCCGCCGCGAGATATTGATATATTCTCAAAACTTATTCCATCAAAGCTTGGTATAACGTTAAAAGATGCATATGAGGAATCGCAATCACTCCGTGAGTTTATACAAGGAAACCTTCTGCATGAGCGTGTGTTTGAAATTGCGAAACGTGTAGAAGGCTTACCACGTCATACGTCTATTCATGCAGCTGGCGTTATTATGAGCCAAGAGCCATTAACAGGAAGTGTTGCCATTCAAGAAGGGCATAACGATGTGTATGTTACGCAATACCCAGCTGATGCATTAGAAGAACTTGGCTTGCTCAAGATGGACTTTTTAGGACTACGTAATTTAACGTTACTTGAAAATATTATAAAGTTTATCGTGAAAAAAACAGGGAAAGAAATTGATATAAGAAATTTACCACTTCAAGATGAAAAGACGTTCCAATTGTTAGGTAGAGGGGATACAACAGGTGTATTCCAGCTTGAATCAGGTGGTATGCGAAATGTACTTCGCGGGTTAAAGCCGAATGAATTTGAAGATATTGTCGCTGTTAACTCTTTATATAGACCAGGACCGATGGAACAAATTCCAACCTTTATTGAATCAAAGCATGGAAAAAGAAAAATTGAATATTTACATCCGGACTTAAAACCGATTTTAGAAAGAACATACGGTGTAATTGTATACCAAGAACAAATTATGCAAATTGCGTCGAAGTTGGCGGGCTTCTCGCTCGGAGAAGCAGATTTATTACGCCGTGCAGTGAGTAAAAAAAATCGTGATATTTTAGACCAGGAACGTAAGCATTTTGTGCAAGGTTGTTTACAAAATGGTTATGACGAGACATCTGCAGAGAAAATTTACGACTTAATTGTAAGATTCGCGAATTACGGTTTTAACCGAAGTCATGCTGTAGCCTACAGTATGATTGGATATCAGCTTGCCTACTTAAAAGCGAATTATACGCTGGAATTTATGACAGCACTATTATCAAGTGCAATTGGAAATGAAGATAAGATTGTGCAGTATATACGAGAAACAAAGCGGAAAGGTTTTCATGTTTTGCCACCATCTCTTCAGAGAAGTGGTTACAATTTCCAAATAGAAGGAAATGCGATACGTTACAGCTTACTTTCCATTCGAAACATTGGAATGGCTACAGTGACAGCATTAATCGAAGAACGAGAGAAAAAAATGTTTGAAGATTTATTTGAATTTTGTCTGCGCATGCCATCAAAGTTTGTAACAGAGCGAAATTTAGAGGCGTTCGTCTGGTCTGGATGTTTTGACGATTTTGGTGTTTCGAGAACGAATTTATGGAAAAGTCTTAAAGGAGCGTTAGAGTATGCCAATCTTGCACGTGATTTAGGAGATGCTGTTCCAAAATCAAAATACGTACAAGGAGAAGAGCTCTCTTTTATTGAACAGTTAAATAAAGAGAAGGAAGTACTAGGTTTTTATTTATCAAGCTATCCGACAGCGCAGTATGTGAAGTTAGCGAAAGAATTAGAAATTCCATCTCTCGCTCAGGCGATGCGACATAAGAAAAAAGTACAAAGAGCTATCGTGTATATAACAAGTGTGAGAGTGATTCGTACGAAAAAGTTGCAAAAGATGGCGTTTATTACATTTTGTGATCAAAATGATGAAATGGAAGCAGTTCTTTTCCCCGAAACGTATATACATTTCTCAGATAAGTTACAAGAAGGAGCAATTGTTTTAGTTGACGGCATGATTGAGCTTAGAAATCATAAGTTGCAATGGATTGTAAATGGACTATATCCATTAGAAGAAATGGATGTGTATGAAGAAAAGAAAGATGCGTCTGTTTACGTGAAATTGCCGTCTCAATATGAGAAAAAGCTTTTAAATCAGGTTACTAAAATATTGTTTGACTATTCGGGTTTTGCGAAAGTACTAATTTATTATGAAAAGGAACATAAAATGGTACAATTATCTCGAAGTTTATCGATTCATCCAAGTGAAGAATGTTTAGGAGCACTTCGTGAAATTGTCGGGGAAGAAAATGTGGTTGTGAAAATATAATGGACAATTTCCCTACACTTCGATTATTATAGTAGTAGTGTTCGTGGTCAGACCACTTGGAGAAATTGATATCAGCAAGAATAATTTGAGGAGAGTGGATAGTTTGTCAACACTTCGTGAAGAAGCACTTCACATGCATAAAGTGCATCAAGGAAAATTAGAAACTGTATCAAAAGTAAAAGTAGAAAATGCAAAAGATTTAAGTCTTGCATATTCTCCAGGGGTTGCAGAACCTTGTAAAGAAATTTATGACGATAAAAGTAAGGTATATGAATATACGATGAAGGGAAATATGGTAGCAGTTGTGACTGATGGAACGGCTGTACTTGGTCTTGGTAACATCGGACCTGAAGCATCTCTTCCAGTAATGGAAGGTAAAGCTGTATTATTCAAGAGCTTTGCTGGTGTAGATGCATTCCCAATTGCCTTAAATACAAACGATGTAGATAAAATTGTTGAAACTGTAAAATTAATGGAGCCAACTTTTGGCGGCGTTAACTTAGAGGATATCGCAGCACCAAACTGCTTCATTATTGAAGAACGTTTGAAAAAAGAAACAAATATTCCTATCTTCCATGATGATCAACACGGAACAGCTATCGTAACAGTAGCGGGTCTTGTGAACGCGCTAAAACTAGTTGGAAAGAAAATGTCTGACATTAAAGTTGTCGCAAATGGCGCAGGTGCAGCAGGTATTGCAATTATTAAACTTTTATATCGCTATGGTGTACGCGACATTATTATGTGTGACCGTAAAGGGGCAATCTATGATGGTCGTCCTGCAGGTATGAATCCGGTGAAGGATGAAGTTGCAAAATATACAAATAAGAATCGTATCGAAGGTTCTTTAGCTGATGTTGTACAAGGTGCGGACGTATTTATTGGTGTATCTGCAGAAGGTGCATTAACAGAAGAAATGGTTCGTACAATGAATGACGATGCAATTATTTTTGCGATGGCGAATCCAGTTCCAGAAATTATGCCAGAATTGGCAAAAGCAGCGGGCGCAGCTGTTGTTGGAACGGGTCGTTCTGACTTCGCAAACCAAGTAAATAATGTACTAGCGTTCCCTGGTATTTTCCGCGGTGCACTTGACGTACATGCGACACAAATTAATGAAGAAATGAAGATGGCAGCTGTACAGGCTATTGCTGAGCTTGTAGCAGAAGATGAGTTAAATGCAGACTATATCATTCCAGCACCGTTTGACGCGCGTGTAGCGCCTCAAGTAGCAGCTTACGTTGCGAAAGCTGCAATGGAGACAGGAGTGGCTCGCCGTCAAGTAGATCCAAATGAAGTTGCTGAGAAAACAAAACAATTAGCGCTGATTGGTAAAGAATAAGCGAGGAATTTCCATTGACATCATCAAATACAAAAGTATATCTCGAAATTGTAAAAAAAATCCGTTCCATTATGGAAGAGGATGGATTGGTAGCGGGGGATCGCCTGCCGTCTGAGCGTGAGTTAAGTTCACGTTTAAATGTAGGGCGTTCCTCTGTAAGAGAAGCGTTGCGTGCTTTAGAACTTGTAGGATTAATTGAAACGAGACGTGGTGAAGGGACATTTATTCGGAACTTTTACGATAACGGTCTTGTACAATTGATTGCTCCGTTCTTGTTGCAAGATGAGAAAACAATTCGTGATTTATTACAAACAAAACGATTGCTTGAGAAAGATATGATTCGAATTGTATGTAATTTACCGAAAGAAACGTTTTCTAAAGTACTAAGTAAATTACATCAAGTGCTTGAAGGAAATGAAAACTCAATTCCATTGCTTCATCAAACGTTCTTTAAAACACTTATTGAACAAGTCGATAATTATTTACTATATCGCATTTGGATGATCGTAAATGATTACGTATCAACGCTTTCTTGTAAAGTTTCAGGAGATTCTATCGATATGTATAGAAAGCTTTACGCTACTTTGGAAGAAAAACAAGAAAATGATGCACTAAAAATTTACGATGAATTAGTAGAGAATATACAGTTTCACTCGTAATGTATAAAATTTGTCGAAATGACCATGACACGTTATGACAAACATTCTATCGCGTAGCGGTTAAAGTTAAACGTAAAGAGTGAGGTTATTAGACAGATTGAGAAGATAAGGCTAACATCAAACTTTGGTGTTAGCCCAATTTTCTTCTTGCGCTAACCTTAGCTCTCAACGAAGGGGGTCAAATTGTGCTAAGAGATTTATTCGTGAAAAAGAAAAAGTACGCTGCAATACCTTCAGAACAAGTACGAAAAGATGTACCAGATGGCGTTATGACAAAATGTCCGAAATGTAAAAAAATCATGTATACGAAAGAGCTTCTAAAAAATTTAAAAGTATGTGTGAATTGTGGATATCATCATCCTATGAATGCATGGGAACGTCTTGATAGTATATTGGACGAAGGGTCATTCCGTGAGTATGACAAAGAAATGGTTTCATTAAATCCACTCGAGTTTCCAGGATATGAAGAGAAACTAGAGAGCGATCGTAAGAAGACTGAATTGAACGAAGCGGTTGTAACTGGTGAAGGAACAATTGATGACATGCTTGTTGTTGTTGCAGTAATGGATTCTCGTTTTCGAATGGGGAGCATGGGCTCTGTTGTAGGAGAAAAAATTGCCCGTGCGGTTGAAAAGGCGTACGACTTACAAGTTCCATTTATTATCTTTACTGCTTCGGGTGGTGCCCGTATGCAAGAAGGGATATTAAGTTTAATGCAAATGGCAAAAACAAGCGTAGCTTTGAAAAAGCATAGTAATGCAGGAGGATTATTTATTTCTGTTATGACTCATCCAACGACGGGCGGGGTTTCAGCGAGTTTCGCTTCACTTGGTGATTATAATCTTGCAGAACCAGGGGCACTGATCGGATTTGCTGGTAGACGTGTAATTGAACAAACCGTGCGTGAGAAACTACCGGAAGATTTCCAAACGGCAGAATTCTTACTAGAACATGGTCAATTGGATGCGGTGGTACATCGTGATGATATGAGAGAATCGCTTCGCAAGATTTTAGAAGTTCATCAAGGAGGAGAAATGGCTGTATGGCAGAGCTAGAATTTGAGAAACCAGTTGTTGAGCTAAGAAATAAGATTCGTGAACTGAAAGACTATACGAAAAACAGCCAGATGGACTTCAGTGAGGAGATTCGTATTTTGGAAGACAAGCTAGAAAATTTAGAGGAAGATATATACGGCAATATGAAAGTATGGGACCGTGTTCAAATTGCTCGTCATGCAGAACGACCGACAACGCTCGATTATATTGAGCACTTATTTACTGATTTTTTTGAATGTCATGGAGATCGTCTATTTGGCGATGATGCAGCGATTGTCGGCGGCATTGCGAAGTATAAAGGGATGCCTGTAACTGTAATTGGGCATCAACGCGGAAAAGATACGAAAGAAAATATTCGCCGTAATTTTGGGATGCCTCACCCAGAAGGATATCGAAAAGCATTACGTTTAATGAAGCAGGCGGAAAAGTTCAATCGTCCAATTATTTGTTTTATTGATACGAAAGGAGCTTATCCTGGTAAAGCTGCTGAAGAACGTGGTCAAAGTGAAGCTATCGCCCGCAATTTATTTGAAATGGCAGGCTTAACGGTACCTGTTATTTGTATCGTTATCGGCGAAGGTGGTAGTGGTGGTGCACTAGGTCTTGGAGTAGGGGATTACATTCATATGCTAGAAAATTCCACTTATTCTGTTATTACACCAGAGGGTGCAGCGGCAATTCTTTGGAAAGATGCAGGAAAAGCAAAGGAAGCTGCAGAGGCGATGAGAATTACAGCAGCAGATTTGAAAGAATTAGGTGTAATTGACGAAATTATTCCAGAGACAAAAGGTGGAGCACACCGTAATATTTTGAAACAGTCAGAAAATATAGATTTAATGCTTAGAAAAACTTTTGAACAATTAAACGGAATTTCGAAAGATGAATTAATCGAAAAACGTTATGAAAAATATATGAAAATTGGGCAAGTTTCGTTTTCAAACGCTTCCATTTGGATAAAATAAGAAAAGCGTGCGTTCCACTTCGCGAATGCACGTTTTTATTATGAAAAGACACATCTTCTCCATTGTATTTTTATATTTTTTCGTGTTATTTTATTATAAGGCAAATAATCTTTATGAGGTGAGTACAAATGAAACGTATTGGTGTATTAACAAGTGGTGGAGATTCACCTGGTATGAATGCTGCCATTCGTGCAGTTGTTCGTAAAGCGATTTTCCATGATATTGAAGTATATGGTATTTACCATGGATACGCTGGATTAATTTCTGGTCACATTGAAAAATTAGAACTAGGTTCTGTTGGCGATATTATCCACCGCGGTGGTACGAAATTATATACAGCAAGATGTCCTGAGTTTAAAGACCCAGAAGTACGACTAAAAGGTATCGAGCAATTAAAGAAACACGGTATCGAAGGACTTGTTGTTATTGGTGGAGATGGTTCTTACCAAGGCGCTAAAAAATTAACTGAACAAGGATTCCCATGTGTTGGTGTACCAGGTACAATTGACAATGATATCCCTGGAACAGACTTCACAATTGGTTTCGATACAGCTTTAAACACTGTTATTGATGCAATTGATAAAATTCGTGACACAGCTACATCTCATGAACGTACATATGTTATCGAAGTAATGGGACGTCACGCTGGTGATATCGCATTATGGGCTGGTTTAGCTGATGGTGCGGAAACAATCTTAATCCCAGAAGAAGAGTATGACATGGAAGATGTTATCGCTCGTCTGAAGCGTGGTAGTGAACGTGGTAAGAAACACAGTATTATCGTTGTAGCTGAAGGTGTTGGAAGTGCAATTGACATCGGTAAGCACATTGAAGAAGCAACAAACTTTGATACTCGCGTAACTGTATTAGGTCACGTACAACGTGGTGGATCACCAAGTGCACAAGACCGTGTATTAGCAAGTCGTCTTGGCGCAAGAGCAGTTGAATTGTTAATTGCTGGTAAAGGCGGACGTTGTGTAGGTATTCAAGATAACAAACTTGTTGATCATGACATTATCGAAGCGTTAGCTCAAAAGCATACAATCGATAAAGATATGTATCAATTATCTAAAGAATTATCCATCTAATCGGCTTAATGTCGGATATTTGGGAACGGTTTCATAATTTTCGGAGGTGCAATATGCGTAAAACTAAAATTGTATGTACTATAGGTCCTGCTAGTGAAAGTATTGAAAAATTAGAGCAATTAATCGAAGCAGGTATGAACGTTGCTCGTTTAAACTTCTCTCATGGTAGCCATGAAGAGCACGGCGCTCGTATTAAAAACATTCGTGAAGCTTCAAAGAAAACTGGTAAAACAGTTGGTATCTTACTTGATACAAAAGGTCCAGAAATCCGTACTCACGACTTCGTAGACGGACAAGCTGAGCTTGTAACAGGTGCAGAAGTAGTTCTTTCTACTGAGCAAGTATTAGGTACTGCAGAGAAGTTCTCTGTATCTTATGCTGGTCTTTATGACGATGTAGACCCAGGTTCTCGCATTCTAATCGATGACGGTCTTATCGAGCTAGAAGTAATCGAGAAAGCTGATGGAAACATCCGTACAAAAGTTCTTAACAGCGGAACTGTAAAAAATAAAAAAGGTGTTAACGTACCAAACGTAAGCATTAAGCTTCCTGGTATCACTGAAAAAGACGTAAAAGATATCATCTTCGGTATCGAGCAAAAAGTTGATTTCATCGCAGCTTCATTCGTACGTAAAGCAGCTGACGTATTAGAAATCCGTGAATTATTAGAAGAGCATAACGCTCAGTACATCCAAATCGTACCAAAAATCGAAAACCAAGAGGGTATCGACAACATCGATTCAATCTTAGAAGTTTCTGACGGTTTAATGGTAGCTCGTGGTGACATGGGTGTAGAAATTCCACCAGAAGAAGTACCATTAGTACAAAAACGTCTAATCAAAAAATGTAACGTGTTAGGTAAACCAGTTATTACTGCAACACAAATGTTAGATTCTATGCAACGTAACCCACGTCCAACTCGTGCGGAAGCAAGTGACGTAGCTAACGCAATCTTCGATGGTACAGATGCAATCATGCTTTCAGGTGAAACAGCTGCTGGACAATACCCAGTAGAAGCAGTAACAATGATGGCTAACATCGCAGTACGTGTTGAAAAATCATTACAATATGAAGATATGTTCAAAAAACGTATTAAAGAGTTCACTCCAACAATTACAGATGCAATTAGCCAATCTGTTGCGCATACAGCACTTGCTCTTGATGTAGCTGCAATCGTAGCTCCAACAGAAAGTGGATATACTGCGAAAATGATCTCTAAATACCGTCCAAAATCTCCAATCGTAGCTGTAACATCTGACGAGCAAGTAGGACGTCGTCTTGCACTTGTTTGGGGTGTACAAGCATTTATGGCTGAGAAGCGCGCAGCTTCTACTGACGAAATGTTAGATACAGCGATTCAAACAGGTATGGATGCAGGTCTAATCGGACTTGGAGACACTGTAGTAATCACTGCTGGTGTTCCGGTTGCTGAAACTGGTACAACAAACTTAATGAAAATCCACGTTGTTGGTGAAGAAGTTGCTAAAGGACAAGGAATCGGTCGTAAAGCTGCAAAAGGTAAAGTGGTTGTAGCGAAAACAGCTGCTGAAGCTGTAGCGAACGTAAACGAAGGTGATATTCTTGTTACAACAAGCACTGATAAAGATATGATTCCTGCAATCGAAAAAGCTGCTGCTCTAGTTGTAGAAGAAGGCGGTCTAACAAGCCATGCGGCTGTTGTAGGTGTATCAATCGGTATTCCTGTTATCGTTGGCGTAAACGGCGTAACAGCAACTTTAAAAAATGGCCAAGAAGTAACAGTTGATGCAGCACGCGGAATTGTTTATAATGGACATGCGGAAGTGCTATAAGTAATACGGAGAGAAGGATCGGAGTCCTTCTCTTTTTTTTACACAAAAAATGAGATAGAACTAGCTTGAGGCGTCTGAAATTACTCTTAAAAGCTGTTTATTATGAGGTTTGATAGGAAAGTGCATTCGGATTCCGTATGATGTATATGAGTGTTTTGAGGGCGTTAAAAGCGATGGTATATGAGAGGGGTGTAGAGCTATGAAGTGGTTACTATTCTTATTTATTTTAATACCGGCTATTGAAATTACAGTCTTAATTGGGTCGAGTCATGTAATAGGTTTGTGGTCTACGTTCGCAATGATCGTATTTACAGGTGTTGTAGGTGTATATTTGGCGAAAAGACAAGGGTTTAAAGTACTTGGAGAGATTCAATCTAAGTTGAATAGAGGAGAAATGCCAGGAGCAGCGGTGCTGGATGGTATTTTTATCTTTGTAGGAGGTATTCTTTTAGTACTTCCTGGATATGTAACGGATATAATAGGTTTAATCTTTGTTATCCCGATGACGAGGGCTTTATTGAAGCCGTTTATTATGAAGTGGATGGAATGGAAGTTTAGAAAGAACTCAACTATTATTGTGCAGAAATAGTGCTTAGATTATAGCGATCTAAGCACTATTTTTTTATCTGTAATAGGATGAGAGGGTGGTTAAAGTTCAGTTAACGAAAGATGTGTTTTAACATGCGGCGAATGTGACGGTTAATAATCGATGGGGATAGGGTCCTTGTAGATTAAAGTTTCACTTTATTGTATTTGTTGTGTATTTTTTCGATTGGATATGTGATTTGGGGAGTTGCTAGCTCTTAATCAGTGTGTTTAAAGAGGGAATCTGAACTTAAGATTGCTTTTGTATATAAAAAGAATGAATTGGAATGAAAAAAGTTAAATAAGAGCAGGGAAATGGTCAGTTTAAGTCTAATTCTGTGCTATTTTGTATATTTATTCATTTACATAAAAATCAATAAATGGAAGTAATAATTATAAAAATAATAGAATAAATATGTAAAAACACCACGAAATATGCGTTTTTTATGCAAAAAACAAGAGAATTATCTTTTTTGAGTGCAATTCTCTTGTTTTAAGTAATGAGTATGAAAAATAAGTACAAGGAATAATCAGTGGGAAATTCCCACTGATTACATGTAAGTTTTTTGTTGTGTATGAATTAGAAACTATTATTTTGAAGGTGAGCCTTTAATATATTTCCACAAGTCATGGAATACACGAGCTTTGTGCAATGTATTAAGTAGTACTAAGGTGACTGGACCGATGATTAATCCTAAGAAGCCAAAGAGCTTAAAGCCGACAAATAGAGCAATCAGTGTTGCTAATGGATCGAGGCCGATATTAGATGAAAGTACCTTCGGCTCCATAATTTGTCTTTGGACAATCACGACGATGTATAAAATGAGAAGACCGATGGCGAAAGCAGTGTCGCCAGTGAAAAATACGTATATAACCCAAGGAACGAAGACAGCCCCTGTTCCTAAATACGGGAGTAAATCTACAACCCCTGTAATAATCGCGATAGTAATGGCGTATGGTACGCGTAATATTAAAAGTCCGATTAGTACAATAACAGTTGTCATAGATACGAGTGTAAGTTGCGCTTTAACAAAACCGAATAAAGCTTTTCTTAAATCCACAAAAATAGTTTTTCCATAGCCATGAACACGGTTGGGTAAAAACTTTCTTACTTTCTGAGCAAGACGATGCCAATCGTAACTAATGAAGAAAGTGGCTAATAAAACGAATACAAGTACAGTTAAAGTGGTTGGTAGTGCACTAATGAAATTTGTTAACCCGCTTATAATGGCGGTTAAAAGTTCTTTCATTTGTGTCGTTGCTTCGGTTCCTAAGTTTTGGATGTTTTGTGTAATAGTATAGCGCTGTGGTTCCCCAAGATGATTAAATTTAGAGATTAAATCATCATAGAGAGGCATAATATGATTAAGTGCAAACTGCTGAGCGAATGTAACGATATCCGGAAATTTTACTGTAACAAGTTGTAGTAAGTATGTTGTGGCAGATATTGCTTCTGTTACAAGATATGTAACGAGTCCGACGATAGCTCCGAATACGAGAATTAAGCTAACGAGTACTGCGAGTGCGCGAGGAAATTGTAGTTTTTGATTAAGGAAATTGACAACAGGATTAATCAAATAAGCAAATGCGAAAGCGATAATAAAAGGGTATATAAGTCCTGACATATATAGTAATGCATAGAACCCGGCTACCGTCGCTACAATGACAAATACGAGTCGCAATATCATATATAGTAAGTTTCGATTCAAAGATGTATACCTCCCATTCCAATTTGGATTATCCTAATTCGTTCAACTTACAACGAGTGTGCCCCACTGATTAAAGTTTCACTTTATGTTATAGTGGAATGATGGATTTTCCTGCTTTTTCAGTACGTGAGTGACTGTGAAAGCTTGGTGTTGATGCTTCTACTATATGGTAAAAACTTCATTTTCTCTTCTTTTTATTTTACCTGTTTCTAATTAGAAAAGAAAGGAGAGACGTCCGTTTTTTAAAATGTATACATGCTTACATTTGGATGGTGAAAGTCTCAGTTTTTCATTTTAAAATACATAAAAAAATGAAGTGATTCATGTTGAATAGGCATCGATATAGCATGTATAACGATAGGTTTAAAGGTATTTTTGTTTGGAAATGAGTTCATTATTTTCAGAAAGGAAGTGCAAACATGATTAGTCAGTCAACGTTATTTTTATTCATACTACTTATTATAGGACTTATTGCGAAAAACCAATCGCTTACTGTAGCTATTGGTGTGTTATTTCTATTGAAATTTACGTTTCTAGGAGATAAAGTCTTTCCTTATCTACAAACGAAAGGGATTAACCTCGGTGTTACGGTTATTACAATAGCAGTACTCGTGCCGATTGCGACGGGGGAAATAGGGTTTAAACAACTTGGGGAAGCAGCGAAATCGTATTATGCATGGATTGCTTTAGCTTCAGGGGTAGCAGTTGCTTTGTTAGCGAAAGGCGGCGTACAATTATTAACGACAGATCCTCATATTACAACTGCGCTCGTTTTCGGGACAATTATAGCAGTTGCTTTATTTAATGGGGTCGCTGTAGGTCCATTAATTGGGGCTGGAATTGCCTATGCAGTTATGAGTATTATACAGATGTTTAAATAAGGAATTTTATAGTAATATAAAAATTTTGAATTCTTTCTGTTCACAAAAGTCAGATAATTGTTTATAATAGGATTAGAAACTTTGAAAAGTTACATAACAGCAGAGACTTTACACCAGATAAAATAAAAACAACATAAAACAATTTTATAATGATATTGTTTTATGTTGTTTTTATCATAAAACTCTTCGGAATTAATTTTCCTCACTAACTTGTTGTTTTGAGCGTGAGGATTCGGGGAGACATTCACGCTCATGCTTTCCATGTAGACAGTGGACAATAAGAGGGGAACATCGCAACAAATTTGCATGATCGTGCATTTTGCTTGCCTAAAGAGTGAACGGGCGTTCATAATTCAAAAGGGGAGCAAATAGATATAAGGAGCAAGGTTGGGAGAATTTTCAGGAAAAGGAGAGAATGTCATGACTGTTATTCGAGGTTTAGAAGGGGTAGTAGCAACAACATCATCTGTGAGCTCTATTATTGATGATACATTAACTTATGTTGGGTATAATATTGATGATTTAGCTGAGAATGCTACATTTGAAGAAGTAGTGTACTTATTATGGCATCGCAAGCTTCCTAATGAGCAAGAACTTGCGGAATTTAATGAGATTGTATCGGAATACTATAAAGTTCCAGGTGAGATTTTAGCATATTTGAAACAAGTAGATTTAAAAATTGCACATCCGATGTCTGTTTTACGAACTGCAATTTCCATGCTATCATTATACGATGAGAGCGCTGAAATTATGGATGACAAGTCCAATTATTTGAAAGCGGTTAAATTACAGGCTCAAGTGGGAACTTTAGTTGCTGCTTATGCAAGAATTCGTAAAGGCTTAGATGTTGTTGAGCCTAGAAATGATTTATCATTAGCTGCAAACTTCTTGTACATGTTAAATGATCGCGAGCCAAATGAAGTTGAAATTGAAGCTTTTGATAAGGCGCTTGTACTTCACGCAGATCATGAGTTAAACGCTTCTACATTTACTGCACGCGTTTGTGTAGCTACACTTTCAGATGTATATTCTGGTATTACAGCAGCAATCGGTGCGTTAAAAGGTCCTCTTCACGGCGGGGCAAATGAAAATGTAATGAAGATGTTAACTGAAATTGGCGAAGAAGAAAATGTAGAATCATATATTCATAATGCTCTTCAAAATAAAGTGAAAATCATGGGCTTTGGCCACCGTGTATATGAGCAGGGTGATCCGCGTGCAAAACATTTACGCGAAATGTCTAAGAGATTATGCGTGCTTTTAGGAGAAGAGAAATGGTATAATATGTCTATCAAAATTGAAGACATTGTAACAAAAGAAAAAGGTCTTCCACCAAATGTTGATTTCTATTCAGCTTCTGTATACCATTGTTTAGGAATTGACCATGACTTATTTACACCTATTTTTGCAATTAGCCGTATGTCAGGCTGGTTAGCTCATATTCTAGAACAATATGAAAATAACCGTTTAATCCGTCCGCGTGCTGATTATAATGGACCAACGCATCAAGTGTATGTTCCAATTGCACAACGATAAGCGAATAACACTATTTTGATAGTGAAAATACGCTTTCAAAAGTCTGATTTTTTCGGAAAGATGTAATGATTAGAATATTTTAATTTGACTAACGGTTTGAACTGAGGGGTTATTCCCTCAGTTTCATACATATGAAATTTCAAACATGGGGGTTATCACATTGACGACAGGTGAAAAAATTACTGTAACTAATGGTGTTATGAATGTACCAAACAATCCGATTATTCCATTTATCGAAGGAGATGGAATTGGTCCTGATATTTGGGCAGCTGCATCTCGTGTACTAGAAGCAGCAGTTGAAAAAGCTTATGATGGTGAGAAGAAAATCGTTTGGAAAGAAGTGCTTGCAGGGGAAAAAGCATTCAACCAAACAGGCGAGTGGTTACCAGAAGAAACTTTAAATTTAATTCGTGAATATTTAATCGCGATTAAAGGTCCACTTACAACTCCAGTTGGCGGTGGTATTCGTTCTCTAAACGTAGCACTTCGTCAAGAATTAGATTTATATGTATGTCTACGTCCAGTTCGTTATTTTGAAGGTGTTCCTTCACCTGTAAAACGTCCGGAAGATACTGATATGGTTATTTTCCGTGAAAATACAGAAGACATTTATGCTGGAATTGAATATGCGCAAGGATCTCCAGAAGCAGAAAAAGTTCTTGCTTTCTTAAAAGAAGCAATGGGTGTTAATAAAATCCGCTTCCCAGAAACATCTGGTATTGGTATTAAACCAATCTCAGAAGAAGGGACAAAGCGTCTTGTTCGTGCTGCAATTCAATATGCAATTAACGAAAAACGCTCTTCTGTTACATTAGTTCATAAAGGAAACATTATGAAATTTACAGAAGGTGCTTTCAAAAACTGGGGTTACGAAGTAGCGGAACAAGAATTCGGCGACAAAGTATTTACTTGGGCTGAATATGATCGTATCGTTGAGAAAGATGGCAAAGATGCAGCGAATAAAGCGATGGCAGACGCTGAAGTGGCTGGAAAAATCATCGTAAAAGATTCTATTGCAGACATCTTCTTACAACAAATTTTAACTCGTCCACGTGAGTTCGATGTTGTTGCAACAATGAACTTAAACGGTGACTACATCTCTGATGCACTTGCTGCACAAGTAGGTGGAATTGGTATTGCACCTGGTGCAAATATTAACTATGTGACTGGACATGCTATCTTTGAAGCTACGCACGGTACAGCTCCGAAATATGCAGGTTTAGATAAAGTAAATCCATCTTCAGTTCTTCTTTCTGGTGTATTATTATTAGAACACTTAGGATGGAACGAAGCTGCGAAATTAGTAACTGCTTCAGTTGAGAAAACAATTGCTTCAAAAGTAGTAACTTATGATTTCGCACGCTTAATGGAAGGTGCAACAGAAGTGAAATGTTCTGAGTTCGCTAATGAACTTATTAAAAACATGGATGTAGCGATAATCAAAAACGCATAATTAAAGCGGGGGGTAAATTATGACAATCAAACGCAAGAAAGTTTCAGTCATCGGTGCGGGATTTACAGGAGCAACAACAGCATTCTTATTAGCACAAAAAGAACTTGCAGATGTTGTACTAGTGGACATTCCACAACTGGAAAATCCAACAAAAGGGAAAGCGTTAGATATGTTAGAAGCGAGCCCAGTACAAGGTTTTGATGCTAACATTATTGGAACATCTGATTACGCAGATACTGCTGATTCTGACGTTGTTGTGATTACAGCAGGTATTGCGCGTAAGCCTGGTATGAGCCGTGATGACTTAGTAGCAACAAACTCTAAAATTATGAAAAGTATTACGCGCGACATTGCAAAACATTCACCAAATGCGATTATTGTTGTATTAACAAATCCAGTTGATGCAATGACATATTCTGTATTTAAAGAAGCAGGATTCCCGAAAGAGCGTGTTATCGGTCAATCGGGCGTATTAGATACAGCTCGTTTCCGTACATTCATCGCACAAGAATTAAATCTTTCTGTGAAAGACATTACAGGATTTGTTCTTGGTGGACACGGTGACGATATGGTACCTCTTGTACGTTATTCTTATGCAGGTGGCATTCCGTTAGAAACGTTAATACCGAAAGAGCGTTTAGAAGCAATCGTAGAACGTACCCGTAAAGGTGGCGGTGAGATTGTAGGCTTATTAGGAAACGGTAGTGCATATTACGCGCCAGCTGCTTCTTTAGTTGAAATGACAGAAGCAATCTTAAAAGATCAACGCCGTGTATTACCGGCTATTGCGTACCTTGAAGGTGAATACGGTTATAGTGACCTTTACTTAGGGGTACCAGTAATTCTAGGTGGTAACGGAATTGAAAAAATTATTGAATTAGAACTTCTTGCAGATGAAAAAGAAGCGTTAGATCGCTCTGTAGAATCTGTACGTAATGTTATGAAGGTTCTTGTTTAATAATGAAATAGAAGTAGAAAAAGATTCGGGGCCCCGAATCTTTTTCTACTATTTATACAAATGTTTTTTTGAAATAATATGAAAACGCTATCATTTGGTGTATCCTATAATGAAACTATAGATTTATACTATACATTGCCCTCATCATAGTAAATGTCGGATCAAGTATCGCTTTTAGCAGGATAATAAGGTGAAAAAATCGGAGGGGGTTGTAACATGTTAAAGAAAAAAGTTCAAATTGGTCGTAAAATGGATGAAATTACAGTAGGAGAGAAATTATCTATCACTGAAAAAATTGAGGATAAAGATTTGTTATTGTACTTAGGGTTAACGAATGATGCCAATCCATTATATATTCAGCATGATTACGCATCCCAAACTCCGTATGAAAAGCCGATTGTACCAAGCATTATGCTAACTGGAATGATTACAACGGCAGTTACGAAATATTTACCAGGTCCAGGTAGTCATATTACGAGAAAGGACCTTACGTTCGTGAAGCATGTTCACCATTATGAAACGTTACAAATCCACTTTGAAGTTGTGGCTGTTTCTGAGGAGGAACATACAATTGATATGCTTGTATCTGCTCATGATGAAAAAGGAGAAACGGTTGTAAAAGGCTCCTTAACAGTAACGCCTCCTTTCAAATCAGTTTCTATTATGGAGAAAGCGTTAGATAATTTTTAAAACATGAAAATATGAATAGCGCTAGCATACCTTTAATAAGGGGTGCTAGCGCTATTTTTAGTTAAAGAATCCTTGTGCGAACCCTTCAGCAAAATCTGAACACCCTGTTTTAATTGTATCCCAGCTTGGTACGTTAAAAGTAAGGAAACATGTTACTAACAAAGTTAAAATAGGTAGTAATATTCGCATAATAGCTCCTTTTCCATGTTTATTTATATATTAAAATTAATAATATATCGGTTGGTAATTAAAGTCAATTAAAGGGGTGGTTTTTTAAGATGAAGTGGAAGAGAGAAGACGTTATCTTTGAAACGATAAGAGAAGCTGAAGTATGGGCGGACGGGGTTGCGAATGAAATGTATGGAAGACTATTTGATGGATATGAAACACTAGACTATAAAATAGCGTATGCTCTTTCTTTTTTTCTAGCGCAAAATCGAGAATTCAATATTCATACGGAAGTAGAATGGAATGAAAATATAGATGTGTATAAAGTATGGGTAACAACACGTTAATGGAAGTGAATGAGTAATAACAATGGCACAATCTGAATCCATGAATAGACAATTATATTGAGAGGGACCTTGTTTTCTAGTATGATGAGAATAACGGGGAAAATACTAGGATGAAGAAGGTTTCAAGTCTATAACTTGGAGGAAAAGAATGAACAATCGTATTTTAGTAGTTGATGATGAGGAATTTATCTTAACTTTAATCGAATTTAATTTACAACAAGCTGGGTTTGAAGTGATAACAGCGATGGATGGAGAAATGGCGCTTCAAAAAGCGACAACAGAACGCCCAGATTTAATTATATTAGATTTAATGCTTCCAAAAATGGATGGTATGGAAGTGTGTAAAGAATTACGATTGCAGCGCGTTATGACGCCGATTTTAATGTTAACAGCAAAAGATGATGAATTTGATAAGGTGTTAGGTCTTGAACTTGGGGCAGATGATTATATGACGAAGCCATTTAGCCCAAGGGAAGTTGTTGCGCGTGTGAAGGCAATTTTACGCCGCACGAAATTACAACAAGAAGAGCAAGTTACAGAATCGTCAGATGAAGAGAGCATCACGATTGCTGAACTCAAAATTTTACCAGAGTTTTATGAGGCTTATTTCCAAGGAAGAAAGCTTGAATTAACACCAAAAGAATTTGAATTACTTGTTTATCTTGCGAAAAATAAAAGTCGCGTATTAACGCGTGATCAATTATTAAGTGCTGTATGGAATTATGATTTCGCTGGTGATACACGAATTGTTGACGTTCATATTAGCCATTTGCGAGATAAAATTGAACAAAATACGAAAAAACCGACGTACATTAAAACGATACGTGGTTTAGGATATAAATTAGAGGAGCCAAAAGGGGATGAATAAATTTCGTTCCAGGCTTCTTTTTACATTTGTTTCTCTTATTGTATTTATTTTAGTTGGACTCGGTTTATTGCTAGAAACTGTGTTTGAAAACTACTATATAGATCATGCGAAAGAGAGAATGGTAAAAGAGACAGAGTATGTTGCGGTATTAGCAGAAGAACAAGGTTTTGATGATGTTTTAAAAAATCCATATGTATTTGAGAAGTTAGAAGAAAAAATACAGGCGTCTATTGCATTTGTAGATGAAAAAAAGAAAGTTCAATATAGCGGAGGCGAACAGTCTGCGTTTAGCCAAGGGACAATCAAAGATCTTTCCTCGGAAACAACGAAACAAAGAAATAAAGTCGTTACGAAAGAAACAGATCAAAATAATGAATTTTACCATGCGGTGTTCGTGCAAGATGCGGCAGGAAAACAAGGGTACATTTTGGTGAAAAGTACAATTGAGCCTTTGAAAGCTGTTCATCAAAAAACGTGGGGATTATTAATTATCGGATTTGTTATCGCGTGTCTCGTCGTCGTATTTTTAGGTATGAAAATTACAGGGCAATATATTAGACCGATTGAATCCGTTACGAAAGTGGCTATTGAATTGGCGAAGGGAAATTATAAAGCGCGCGCTTATGAAAGTCATTCGGATGAAACAGGAATGTTAAGTAAAGCGATTAATATTTTAGCCCGTAATTTACAAGAGATGACGCTTGAGCAAGAAATGCAACAAGATCGTCTACATACGTTAATTGAAAATATGGGAAGTGGAATGATTTTAATTGATAGCCGCGGTTATATCAACCTTGTAAACCGTTCGTATAAGGAAACTTTCCACGTCACAGATGAAGAATATTTAGATCGTTTATATTATGAGTCGTTTCATCATCCGGAAATTATAGAGCTCGTGGAAGAAATTTTTATGACAGAAGTGAAAGTGCGCAAACAAATGTTATTGCCACTTGGAATTGAGCGAAAGCATTTCGAGGTATATGGAGCACCGATTATCGGGACGAACCATGAATGGAAAGGGATTGTCCTTGTATTCCATGACATTACTGAGCTGAAAAAGTTAGAACAAATGAGAAAAGACTTCTTAGCGAATGTTTCCCATGAACTAAAAACGCCGATTACTTCTATTAAAGGTTTTTCAGAAACGCTCTTAGACGGTGCTATGGATAATAAAAAATTCTGCGAACATTTCTTGCATATTATTTTAAAAGAAAGTGAACGTATGCAAGGGTTGATTGAAGATTTATTAGATTTATCAAAGATTGAGCAACAAGGGTTTAAATTGAGTATGGGGACCGTTGATATGAAGGGACTTCTTGAAGATATCCATATGGTGCTTGATAATAAAGCGGGAGAAAAAGAAATCTCTTTACAAGTAAATGCGTTAAAACGTGTCTCTGTCATTGGAGATCCAAGTCGATTGCAGCAAATCTTTATCAATTTAATGAATAACGCAATCGTATATACACCGGCTGGAGGTGTTGTTTCTGTAGAATTAGCAGAAGATAAATATAATGCTTATATAAAAGTATCGGATACTGGAATTGGTATTAGTAAAGATGAAATTCCACGTATTTTTGAACGCTTTTACCGAGTGGATAAAGCGAGAAGTAGAAATACTGGTGGTACAGGCCTTGGGTTATCGATTGTAAAGCATTTAGTTGAGGCACATCACGGTACAATTACAGTGGATAGTGAAGTTGGGGAAGGGACAACATTTACAGTTGTTTTACCAAAATCAGCAACTGAAAAATAGGATGAAGGATGTTTACAATATATTAACAATGGCTTAATTAAATATTAATAAAGCTCTGTTAATATAATACATGAAAACCCCTTCATCCAAGGAGTAATTTTGGACGAGAATAGTTAAGCTGTTCTCGTCACTTCCCTTTATGCCAATATCAGTCTGTTTTATATATGAAAGAAAATAACCGTTATTTTTCTTCTCTCTATTAGTCATGTTAATATAGAGAGAGGAAAGAAACGGTTTTTTTCTGTGAAAAAAATCATTTCAAATTTGTATGGGGAGGTTTCTGATTTGGAAAAAAAGGTCGTATTAGTAGATGGTAATAATATCGCGTATCGTGCTTTCTTTGCACTACCGCTTTTAAATAACGACAAGGGTATACATACGAACGCAATTTACGGTTTTACAATGATGTTAATGAGAATATTAGAGGAAGAAAAACCGACGCACATGTTAGTAGCATTTGATGCGGGTAAAACGACATTCCGTCATAAAACATATAGTGAGTATAAAGGAGGACGTCAAAAGACTCCACCTGAGTTATCAGAGCAATTCCCGTTTATTCGTGAGGTGCTCGATGCATTCAACGTACCGCGTTATGAATTAGAAAATTATGAAGCGGATGACATTATGGGAACGCTAGCGAAAGAAGCGAGTGAACAAGGAGCTAGTGTAAAAGTTATTTCAGGAGATAAAGATTTACTTCAACTTGTTTCTGATAATACGCTTGTATGCATTCCTCGAAAAGGGATTACAGAAGTAGATGAATATACGAAAGAAGCTTTATTTGAGAAATATAGCTTATCACCAAAACAAATTATCGATATGAAAGGTTTAATGGGCGACCAATCAGATAATATTCCAGGTGTACCAGGAGTTGGTGAAAAAACTGCGATTAAATTGTTAACACAGTTTGGAACGGTTGAAGAAGTGTATGAAAATATAGATCAAGTAAGCGGGAAGAAATTAAAAGAAAAGCTGGAAGCAAATAAAGAACAAGCTCTTATGAGTAAAGATCTTGCTACTATTATTATAGATGCGCCGATTACTGTGCATGTAGATGATATGGAATACAAAGGGTATGAACCGAGCGATGTTATTCCTATGTTTGAGAATTTAGGATTTACATCTCTTTTAAATAAATTAGGTGTTACACCAGAAGAAACGGCTCCCGCTGAATTAGATGATATTACATTTGATATTGTGGAAGAAGTTACAGAAGAAATGCTGCAGCAAGATAGTGCGCTTATCGTTGAAGTACAAGAAGATAACTATCATAAAGCAGACATTCAAGGTTTCGGTATTCAAAATGAAAATGGATGTTACTTTATTCAGACAGAAATTGCTCTTAAGTCAGGTGCTTTTAAAGATTGGCTTGCAGATGGAGAAATGAGAAAGTATACATTTGATGCGAAGCGTGCGATCGTTGCACTGAAATGGAATGGTATAGATATACAAGGGATTGACTTTGATCTATTAATCGCTGCGTATTTACTTGACCCGGCTGATACGGATAAAGATTTCCGTACTGTAGCGAAAATGAAAGAAACGCATGCTGTGAAGTCCGATGAAGAAGTTTACGGAAAAGGTGCGAAGCGTGCTGTGCCAGAGCTAGAAGTAGTAGCGGAGCATGTAGCTCGTAAAGTGCATGTATTATATGATGTAAAGCAAACATTCGTTGAAGAGTTAGAAAAGAATGAGCAATATGAACTGTTTACAGAGTTAGAATTACCACTTGCACGTGTATTAGCTGATATGGAAGTAAAAGGTGTAAAAGTTGATACAGAACGTCTTCGTAATATGGGAGAAGAACTTGCGGGTAGATTAAAGGAAATGGAACAGGAAATTTATAAGCTGGCGGGAACAGAATTTAATATTAATTCACCGAAGCAGCTTGGTGTTATTTTGTTTGAGAATTTAAACTTACCGGTTATTAAGAAGACGAAAACAGGTTATTCTACGTCAGCTGATGTACTAGACAAGCTGATGGATCACCATGAAATTATTCCAAACATTTTACATTACCGTCAATTAGGGAAACTAAATTCAACTTATATTGAAGGTTTATTAAAAGTTGTACATGAAGATTCATCTAAAATCCATACTCGTTTCAATCAAGTATTAACGCAAACGGGCCGATTAAGTTCAACGGATCCAAACTTACAAAATATCCCGATTCGATTAGAAGAAGGAAGAAAGATTCGTCAGGCATTCGTTCCATCAGAAGAAGGGTGGATTATGTACGCAGCCGATTATTCACAAATTGAACTTCGTGTATTAGCTCATATTGCAAATGATAAAGGGCTAGTCGACGCGTTCCAACATGACATGGATATTCATACGAAAACAGCTATGGATGTATTTGGCGTTGAAAAAGATGAAGTAACTTCAAATATGAGACGACAAGCGAAAGCTGTTAACTTCGGAATTGTGTATGGTATTAGTGATTATGGTCTTTCACAAAACTTAGGAATTACAAGAAAAGCAGCGGCGGAATTTATTGAAAAGTATTTAGAAAGTTTCCCTGGTGTACAAGAATACATGGATGACATCGTAAAAGATGCGAAACAAAAAGGATATGTAGCTACATTATTAAATCGCCGCCGTTACATTCCGGAAATTACGAGTCGTAATTTCAACTTGCGTAGCTTTGCTGAGCGTACAGCTATGAATACACCAATTCAAGGTACTGCAGCAGATATTATTAAAAAAGCGATGATTATTATGGCAGATCGTTTAGAAGAAGAAGGATTACAAGCGCGTCTTCTATTGCAAGTACACGATGAATTAATATTTGAAGCACCAAAAGAAGAAATTGAAAAATTAGAGAAGCTTGTACCAGAAGTAATGGAGCATGCAATTGAACTTGCAGTTCCGCTGAAAGTTGATTATTCTTACGGTCCAACTTGGTACGACGCAAAATAAGGAAGTGATGAAATGCCTGAATTACCAGAGGTTGAAAACGTCAGACGGACACTTGAAAATCTTGTAACAGGAAAAACGATTGAAGATGTCATTGTTACCTATCCCAAAATAGTAAAACGTCCAGATGATGCAGAAATCTTTAAAGAAATGCTAAAAGGTGAGACGATTGAAAATATAAAGCGAAGAGGAAAGTTTTTGCTTTTATATGTAACGAATTATGTCATTGTTTCACATTTGCGTATGGAAGGTAAGTTTTTACTGCATCAAGAGGATGAGCCAATTGATAAGCATACGCACGTCCGTTTCTTATTTACAGATGGAACTGAATTACATTATAAAGATGTGAGAAAGTTTGGTACGATGCATCTCTTTAAAAAGGGTGAAGAAATGAATCAAATGCCTCTTGCTGACTTAGGTCCGGAGCCATTTGATGCTGAATTGACACCACAGTATTTACAAGAGAGATTGCAAAAGACAAATCGTAAAATAAAAGTTGTATTATTAGACCAGCGTCTTTTAGTAGGACTTGGAAATATATATGTAGATGAAGTTTTATTCCGTTCTCAAATTCATCCAGAACGAGAAGCTTCGTCTTTAACAGCAGAAGAAATTGAACGAATTTACGAGGCGACGGTTACAACGTTAGGCGAAGCAGTGAAGCGTGGCGGAAGTACAATTCGAACGTATATCAACTCGCAAGGGCAAATTGGTTCTTTCCAAGAACTTCTAAATGTATACGGAAAAAAGGGAGAACCGTGTGTAACTTGCGGTACGATATTAGAAAAAACAGTTGTTGGCGGAAGAGGAACGCATTACTGCCCAATTTGTCAGCCGAGAATATAGAAAAGAGATAACATCGGATAGGCATTTGTCATATACATACAGCAGAGCTATGTATAAGGGAGGAGCTTACCGATGTACCTTTATTTATCTCTTATTTTATTAGCTTTTACATTAAGCTTAGATAGCTGTAGTGTAGGGCTAACATATGGTTTAAGAAGCGTAAGAATTCCACTAAGATCAATTATAATTATCGGAATGTGTTCAGCGGCTGTTATGCTTGTTTCAATGGGAATTGGACATATGATCGCGAAAGTATTTTCACCTGTTATCGCAACGCGTATCGGTGGGCTTGTTCTTATTGGAATTGGGATTTGGGTATTATACCAATTTTTTCGAAGTGAGAAAAAAGAAGAACCAAAGCAAGAGGAGAAGGTCTGGAAATTAGAGATTGCCTCGCTTGGGTTAGTCATTCAAATTTTACGGAAACCGACTGTAGCAGATTTCGATAAATCGGGCACCATTTCTGCAGGAGAAGCATTGCTTCTTGGTATCGCTCTTTCTGTAGATTCATTTGGTGCTGGAATTGGTGCATCTTTATTAGGGTATGCACCCGCTATGATGGCGATATTAGTTGCAGTGATGAGTTCTTTGTTTTTATTTATTGGAATGAAACTTGGAACGGTTTTATCAAATATGAAATGGTTGCAAAAATTTACATTCCTGCCTGGGGTATTACTCATTATTATTGGAATTTGGAAAATGTAAGTACGGGCGTGGAACATTAGTTTCGCGCCTTTTATTATGAGGAGGGGTATTATGACAGTAGTAATTGGATTAACGGGAGGTATTGCAAGCGGAAAAAGTACAGTATCTCAAATGTTTCGCGAGCTAAATATACCAGTTATTGATGCAGATATTATTGCGCGAGAAGTTGTAGAACAAGGAAAGCCAGCATATAACAAAATTGTAGAAGTGTTTGGAACAGAAGTATTACAAGAAGATGGAGAACTGGATCGGCCAAAATTAGGAAGTGTCGTTTTCTATAATGAAGAGAAACGATTGCAGTTAAACAAAATTGTTCATCCTGCAGTGCGTGAGGAAATGAATAGGCAAAAGGAAATGTACATAAAAGAAGGTATGCAAGCGGTTGTGTTAGATATTCCTCTCTTATTTGAAAGTAAATTAACAAGTCTTGTTGACCACGTTTTAGTTGTAGCAGTTAAGCCGCATACGCAATTAGAACGTTTAATGAAGCGAAATAATTTTTCAGAAGAAGAAGCAACAGCTCGTATTCAATCTCAAATGCCGTTAGAAGAAAAAATGAAAAATGCAGATGAAGTGATAAATAATGATGGCACAATTATGGGAACGAAAACACAATTACAGGTGATTTTAAAGAATTGGAACATTATTGACTAAAAAATTGTGAAATTAATGAAAATGCTTAGTGACATATCCCCTTTTTGTGTTATACTATTATTGGGATTGGAGATAAATAGTATAACGCATTCAAGGGGGATAACATATTATGACTCGTGTGGCAATTAATGGATTTGGACGTATTGGGAGAATGGTATTTCGTCAGGCAATAAAAGAAAGCGCATTCGAAATTGTAGCAATCAATGCAAGCTATCCATCTGAAACGTTAGCACATTTAATTAAATATGATACAGTTCACGGCAAGTTTGACGGAACAGTAGAAGCATTTGAAGATCACTTATTAGTTGATGGGAAAATGATTCGCCTTTTAAACAACCGCGATCCAAAGGAATTGCCTTGGACAGATTTAGGTGTTGAAGTTGTAATTGAAGCAACTGGTAAATTTAATTCAAAAGAAAAAGCAATTCTTCACGTTGAAGCTGGAGCGAAAAACGTTATTTTAACAGCTCCTGGTAAAAATGAAGATGTAACAATTGTAGTTGGTGTGAACGAAGACCAATTAGATATTACAAAACATACTGTTATTTCAAATGCATCTTGTACAACAAACTGTTTAGCACCTGTTGTGAAGGTGTTAGATGAGCAGTTTGGAATTGAAAACGGTTTAATGACGACAGTTCACGCTTATACAAATGACCAAAAAAATATTGATAACCCACATAAAGATTTAAGAAGAGCACGTGCTTGCGGACAATCAATTATTCCGACAACGACAGGTGCTGCGAAAGCGCTAGCAAAAGTTCTTCCACATTTAAATGGAAAACTTCATGGTATGGCACTTCGTGTACCAACACCAAACGTGTCTCTTGTTGACTTAGTAGTAGATGTAAAACGTGATGTGACAGTTGAAGCTATTAACGATGCTTTCAAAACTGTTGCAAACGGTGCGTTAAAAGGCATTGTAGAATTCAGCGAAGAGCCTTTAGTATCTATTGACTTTAATACAAATACACACTCAGCTATTATTGATGGTTTATCCACAATGGTAATGGGTGATCGTAAAGTGAAAGTACTTGCTTGGTATGATAACGAGTGGGGCTACTCTCGTCGTGTTGTAGATCTTGTAACGTTAGTTGTGGATGAATTAGCGAAACAAGAAAATGTGCAACATATTTAAGTGAATAAGGAGAGGGCAAGTGGAATATTTGCCCTCTTTTTTTTATTTTTTTCTGAAAAGGAAAAAAATTATATAAGTATATTTTTGAAAGTGGACATACCACGAAACGTTGGGGTTACTGTATTCGTGAATCATTTATTTTTTTTAGGGAAAAGTAAAGAGGAAAATATGACAGAAAATCGAAAAAACTGTTGTTGCAAAATGAAAATAAACAAAGTATACTAACACTCGTAAACTTAAGAGCTGAGGTACGTAGTCACTACTTAAAGGGTTAGGACCTCTCTGGACTAACTTTCCCCCGTGGTAGTGGAGCAAGCCAAATTGCAAATTAGTTTTCAATTCGAACAGTTAGAATAAATTTACAAGGGGGAACTGTAGAATGGATACTATGGATACGATGGGTCGTCACGTGATCGCTGAACTTTGGGATTGCGATTTCGACAAGCTTAATGACATGCCGTATATTGAACAATTATTTGTGGATGCAGCACTAAGAGCTGGTGCTGAAGTGCGTGAGGTTGCTTTCCATAAATTTGCACCACAAGGTGTAAGTGGAGTAGTAATTATCTCGGAATCACATTTAACAATTCATAGCTTTCCGGAGCACGGTTACGCAAGTATTGATGTTTATACTTGTGGGGATCGTATTGATCCAAATGTTGCTGCAGAATATATTGCAGAAGGTTTAAACGCGAAAACGCGTGAGAGCATCGAGCTTCCTCGAGGCACTGGTAGCTTCGAAATTAAGCAGAGAGAAACAAAAGCTCTTTAAAAAAGAACATAATTGATTTAAAATGTAAAGAGGTGTATAATGCACCTCTTTTTTAGTTTATAAAAAAGGAAAAATATAACGTACTCGTTAGTTGAATAAATGGAGCTCTTACGAATGAGTTAACGCCCTATCTACCATCTTATTTTTGAAACCGAGATGATAGCATAATGCGCTTAAACTTAAAGTGGTAAGAGAGTTAAAATGAGTTATATAATAATGTATATATATTGTCAGATGAAGTAAGTAGAGAAAAAATAAAGAGTATAGTGTAAAGGAGTGAATATATTGCGTTGTCCATCCTGTTCTCATAATGGTACAAGAGTGTTAGATTCGCGTCCGGTAGACGAGGGGCGCTCTATTCGAAGAAGGAGAGAGTGTGAAAGCTGTTTAAGCCGCTTTACGACATTTGAAAGAGTGGAAGAGTCACCTCTTATCGTTGTAAAAAAAGAAGGAACACGAGAAGAGTTTAATAAAGAAAAGATTTTACGTGGCTTAATTAAAGCGTGTGAAAAAAGACCAGTATCTTTAAGACAATTAGAAGAAGTAACTCAAAGTGTGGAACGTGAACTTCGTAATTTAGGTATATCAGAAGTGAAAAGTGATATGATTGGTGAAATTGTTATGGAAGAACTGCGTGATATCGATGATGTTGCTTACGTGCGTTTTGCTTCTGTATATCGCCAATTTAAAGATTTAAATGTATTTATTGAAGAATTAAAAGATATACTGCAAAAAGAAAGAGAGTAGAATCTGTATTGTATTCTCTTTACATACCGTAAATAATGAGATAAGAGAGCTAGAAGCGAAAGCTAATAGCTCTTTTTCGCTAAGAAATTATATAGTGAAGATTGGATGAGAGAAAGGAAAAGCAAGAATGGAAAAACAGTCATGGATGGAGCTATTGCCGATTGATCGTTATAAAGTAAGTGCGAAAGGGTTATTGCATAATTACGACCGAAAAGTGTTAACGATGTTATATCAGCCGTTAATAGGTAGTAGAGCTTTTAGCTTGTACATGACGCTATGGGGAGAGTTAGAGCAAGATCGTGTGTTTGGAAAAGAGAATACGCATCATTCCCTTATGGTGACCATGCAAATGCAGCTTCCCGAAGTATATGAGGAACGAGTAAAGTTAGAGGCAATTGGACTTTTGAAAGTATATATTAAGAAAGAAAAAGATATTCGAATGTTTATATATGAGCTGCAACCACCTTTATCTCCGAAGCAGTTTTTTGATGATATTGTTTTAAGTATCTTTTTATACAATCGATTGAGTCGGACAAAATATAATCAAGTAAAGCATTATTTCTTAGAAGAAGAATTTGATTTTGCATCTTATGAAAATGTTACGCGTTCTTTTAACGATGTGTTTGGTTCGTTTAATCCAGGGCAGCTTGAGCATGCGCAAGAAGACCTTCGTATTCCAAAAACGACAGCTATGCCAAGTAATGAAAAGGGAGACGCTCCAAAAGTTTGGAATGATTTCTTTGATTTCTCTTTATTTGTAGATGGCTTGTCCGCTCTTGTCCCTAAAAAGGCGATTACAGATCAAGTGCGAGAATGTGTCATTACACTTGCTTACGTGTATGATGTAGATGTGTTATCGATGCAAAATATCGTTCTTGGTGCAGTGACAGAGATGCAAACAATTGATATCGAAAGGCTTAGAAAAGGAGCGCGCGATTGGTATCAATTTGAAAATGGTCAAGCATTACCGGTATTAAGTGAAAGAGTACAGCCTCACGCTGCACGTATGATGAAAGAAAAAGAGCCTTCTACGCAAGAAGAGATGTTAATCAAACAGCTAGAGGAAATCTCACCAAAGCAACTATTGAAAGAAATCTCTGGTGGTGCAGAGGCGACGAAGGCTGACTTGCAAATCGTTGAAGATGTAATGATCAATCAAAAATTAACGCCAGGTGTTGTGAATGTACTTATTTATTACGTTATGCTACGCTCAGATATGAAACTTGCGAAAACGTATGTCGAGAAGATTGCTGGGCATTGGGCACGTAAAAAGGTCGGTACAGTAGCTGAAGCAATGGCATTAGCGAAAGAAGAAAATCGTCAATATCAAGAATGGGCTGAGACGAAGAAGAAAGGTCGTACGTCGAAGAAAACAGTACGAAAAGAAATGGTACCAGATTGGCTGAAAGAAGAGCCGAAAGAACAAGAGAAAGAAACTGTGAAAAAAGATGTAAATGCTGAAAAAGGTGCAAGTACGTTAGAGGACGAACGAAAACGATTAGAAGAAGTGTTAAAAAAATATAAGCGTGATTAATAGAAGAGAATGAACGCTCTTTGAGGTGAGAAAATGGAGCATATTCAAAATTCATTTGCAAAGTTAATGGAAAATGAAAATTTTAAAAATAGATATGAAGTATTAAAGGCGGAAGTAATGGCACATCCGCGTGTGAAAGAATTTATAGACGAACATAAAGGGGAAGTAACAACGTCTATGATTGAACGCAGTCTTGTGAAATTATACGAATATATTGGACAAAGTGTAGGTTGCGCGGATTGTCCGGATCTAGGTTCGTGTAAAAATATGCTGCAAGGATATGAGCCAAAGCTCGTTATCCAAGGGAAGATGATTGATATTCAATATGATCGTTGCGTTAGAAAAGTAGCATATGACGAGAGGAAGAAATATGAAAAGCTCGTTCAAAGTGTATATATGCCAACTGATATTTTACAAGCAACGATGGAAAACTTAGACCCTTCAGATTTAGATGCGCGTATTGATGCAATTGGTGCAGCTAATGAGTTTTTAAGTACATATGAACCTGGTAAAAAAGTACAAGGTTTATATTTGTACGGTAAATTTGGTGTAGGAAAAACGTATTTGTTAGGAGCAATTGCGAATGAGCTTGCTCGAAAGAAAATAAGTTCGATGCTTGTATACTTCCCTGAATTTCTACGTGAAATTAAAAGTTCGATTCAAGATAATTCGATCGGGGAAAAGATTGATGCGGTGAAACGCGTACAAGTTTTAATGTTAGATGATATTGGAGCAGAAGCGATGTCAAGCTTTGTGCGTGATGATGTACTCGGTGCAATTTTGCAATTCCGTATGTTAGAAAACTTACCGACGTTCTTTACGTCTAACTTTGATTTTAAGCAGCTAGAACATCATTTAACATATACGCAGCGCGGTGAAGCGGAAGAAATGAAAGCAGCTCGTATTATGGAGCGAATTAAATATTTAGCGAAACCAATTCCGATTGGCGGGAAAAACCGTCGTCATAAGTAAAGAGTAAGCTGAGAAGCTTGCTCTTTTTTTGTAGTTAAACGTTTTTTTAAGTAGTCGAATTATAAAATGAAAAGTTCTTATTGAAAATTCCTAGTAGCTTGTATCATTTTTTTCTCCCTCCCTTAATATATATAAAATTAGCAAGCCATATCGAGTGGATTTTCTAACGATAGGAAATGTAATTCTACTAAGAGTGAACTTTCACGCGGGACGGACTCTTATAGGATTTGTAACGTATAGATACAGTCCTTTAGAGCAGGGATAAAAGGGGGGACAAAAGTGATTGAAATTTGCTTCGAAGAAAAAAATGATGCTATGCATGTATATAGACAACTACTGAAAAGAGCGGAACTGTTATATAAGGAAACGAGTGTGTATTTACAGGAACAAAAAGTGGTGATTCACATACCAGTATGTGAATCAAATTATATTGAAAAGATTTTATTGCCAGTAATGGTATATTTCATTGTGAATGTGAAACAAAATGAGTGGATATATACAATCTTAAAAGAGAAGTTTTTTTATGAAGAAGAGGAAGAGTGTCATCAAATATTGCATATGGCACAAGAGATTTTAAAAGGAAGAAGAAAAGGAATTGCTCGTGAATTAACACGTCACACATTTGAATCATATATTAAATCCTCTTTAAATAACTGGCTTTGTGATCCGCTTTCATTCTCGTTTTCATCATATGTTCGTTTTCGTCTTCGTACATATAGGGAAATGGTAGCTAAGCTTGCTGAAGTGGCGATTGATGAGTATAAGTTGGAACAAGAATATCAAATGTTTATTGAAACGCTTCGGCAACAAGTTCGTAGCCGGAAATCACGTTTGTCATGTGTACATCTTATTTTTGATGAAAGTTTTATTTTCTATGATGATAAAGGTAGACGTTTAAAACAAGAGAAATTGGTTCAATATATAGATGAAGACTTATTAAAACAAAAGGATGTATATATTGATACGAAAGTAATTGCACCACTTCTTTCTATTTCGCCGAAAAAAATTTATTTATATACGAAAGAACAAGACCATAATATGATTATTACTTTGCGAAATGTATTTCAAGAACGGGTACAATTACATGGATTACATGAGTTTGAGCGCAATGTGAAAAATTTAAAAAATAAAGGTAACGCCCTTGATTTTCTAAGTTTTTGAGCATATAATTACCTACATAAATGAAATATATTGAAATGTCATGATGAGGACATGAGTAGTTTTCTACGATTTCCAGAGAGGGAAGCCTTAGGGTGTGAGCTTCCTAGTACGGGATTATTACTTACCACCTCTAAACTTTAGCAGTGAACGGTTTTTCTAGTAATTGCTAACGGACAACACCGTTATGTTGAACTTGAGCAATTAACAATTATGTTAATTGGAACAAGGGTGGAACCACGAATTCAACACTCGTCCCTTTTTACGGGATGAGTGTTTTTTATTTTGAGAAAAAGAGGAGTGACCAGTGATGGCAGATGTAGTTAAAATTACTTTCCCTGATGGAGCTGTGAAGGAGTTTCCAAAAGGCGTAACAACTGAAGAAATCGCAGCTTCTATTAGCCCAGGCTTAAAGAAAAAAGCTGTGGCTGGAAAATTAAATGATGAGATGATTGATCTTGTTACACCAATCGAAGAAGATGGTGCAGTTTCTATCATTACATTAGATTCTGAAGATGGCTTATATATTTTACGCCACTCAACAGCTCACCTTTTAGCGCAAGCGTTAAAACGTTTATATAAAGATGTTAAGGTTGAGCTTGGCATTGGTCCAGTAATTGAAAATGGTTTCTACTATGATATTGATATGGAAGAAGCAATTACAGTTGAAGACTTCAAGAAAATCGAAAAAGAAATGCAAAAAATTGTGAACGAGAACTTAGAAATCGTTCGTCATGAAGTACCACGTGCAGAAGCAATTCGTCGCTTTGAAGAAATCGGCGATGAGTTAAAATTAGATTTAATTAACGATCTTCCAGAAGATGCAGTTATTTCAATCTATGAGCAAGGCGAATTCTTCGACCTTTGCCGTGGTGTTCACCTTCCATCTACAGGGAAAATTAAAGTATTTAAATTATTAAGCGTTGCGGGTGCTTACTGGCGCGGCGATAGCAATAATAAAATGCTACAACGTATTTACGGTACTGCATTTGTTAAGAAAGCAGAATTAGATGAGCACTTACGCATGCTTGAAGAAGCGAAAGAGCGCGATCACCGTAAATTAGGTAAAGAATTAAAACTATTTACTAATAGCCAAAAAGTAGGACAAGGTTTACCACTTTGGTTACCAAAGGGTGCAACAATCCGCCGCATTATTGAGCGTTACATCGTTGATAAAGAAGCAAGCTTAGGCTATGATCACGTATACACTCCAGTACTAGGAAGCAGAGAGCTTTATGAAACTTCTGGTCACTGGAACCACTACCGTGATGGTATGTTCCCATCAATGGAAATGGATAATGAAGAGTTAGTTCTTCGTCCAATGAACTGCCCTCACCACATGATGGTTTATAAAAACGATATTCACAGCTACCGTGAATTACCAATCCGTATTGCGGAACTTGGAACAATGCACCGCTATGAAATGTCAGGTGCGTTATCTGGATTACAACGTGTACGCGGAATGACTTTAAACGATGCGCACATTTTTGTACGCCCAGATCAAATTAAAGAAGAGTTAAAACGTGTTGTAAACTTAACTCTAGAAGTGTACAAAGATTTCGGTTTAGAGAACTACTCATTCCGTCTATCTTATCGCGACCCAGCAGATACTAAAAAGTACTATGCTGATGATGAGATGTGGGAAAAGGCACAAGGCATGTTAAAAGAAGCTATGGATGAAATGGGTCTTGATTACTATGAAGCTGAAGGTGAAGCGGCGTTCTACGGTCCAAAACTTGACGTTCAAGTTCGTACTGCTCTTGGAAAAGACGAAACACTTTCAACTGTACAATTAGACTTCTTACTTCCAGAACGCTTTGAATTAGCTTACGTTGGTGAAGATGGTAAACAACACCGTCCAGTTGTAATTCACCGTGGTGTTGTATCAACTATGGAACGTTTCGTAGCATTCTTAATTGAAGAATACAAAGGTGCATTCCCAACTTGGTTAGCTCCAGTTCAAGCACAAGTAATTCCAGTTTCTCCGCAAGTACATTTAGACTATGCGAAAAAAGTACAAGATGAATTACGCCGTGCTGGTATCCGTGTTGAATTAGATACTCGTGAAGAGAAAATTGGTTACAAAATCCGTGAAGCACAAATGCAAAAAATTCCGTACATGCTTGTAGTAGGTGACAATGAAGTAACTGAAAACGGCGTAAACGTACGTAAATACGGTGAACAAAAATCAGAAACAATCGCATTAGATGCTTTTGTTGACATGATTAAAGTAGAAGGAAAACGATAAGAAAAAGCCGCGGTATACCGCGGCTTTTCTATGTAATATGAGCAAGGAAAATTAGAAAAAAAAACCATGTAATACTTATCGTAAAAAAGTATTGCAAGTATGTTAGTTGTTTGTTACAATATTTCTTGTTGTTAGTAAAACACATCGCGTCTTCTTGACAGACGTCATGTCCTATGATAAACTCATCAAGGATAATAGAATATTGTTTTGTGGAACAAGTAGAAGCACCCGCTTCTCACCTGATGGACGCATTCGCAGTTTACAGGTAAATGTATTTCTTACTTAAGATTTTACAAGTGTGGGTGTCGTATGCCCGCACTTTTTTTGTCGGGTTCTATGACTACAAACTATGTTCTGAGAAAACCTTGGAGGTGGCTTACTATTAGCAAGGATATGATGATTAACGAGCAAATTCGTGCACGTGAAGTACGTTTAGTTGGCGCAAATGGCGATCAACTTGGAATCAAGTCTCGTAATGACGCTTTAGACTTAGCTGCAAATCTTAATCTTGATTTAGTATTAGTTGCTCCAAATGCGAAACCGCCAGTATGCCGCATTATGGACTACGGTAAATTCCGCTTTGAGCAACAGAAGAAAGAAAAAGAACAGCGCAAAAATCAAAAAGTAATTAGCATGAAAGAAGTTCGTTTAAGTCCAACAATTGATGAACACGACTTTAACACAAAACTTCGTAATGCTATCAAGTTTTTAGAGAAAGGCGACAAGGTTAAAGCGTCAATTCGCTTTAAAGGACGTGCCATTACTCATAAAGAAATCGGTCAACGTGTTTTAGATCGCTTCTCAGAAGCTTGTGCTGAAGTTAGTACAATCGAATCTAAGCCTAAAATGGAAGGACGCAGTATGTTCTTAGTTTTAGCACCGAAAAACGATAAGTAATAGATAGAGGAGGAAATACCTATGCCTAAACAAAAAACTCATCGCGGCGCTGCAAAGCGTTTCAAAAAGACTGGATCAGGTAAACTGAAACGTTCTCACGCTTACACAAGCCATTTATTCGCTAACAAATCTACAAAAGCTAAACGTAAACTACGTAAAGCTGGTGTAGTAAGCGCTGGTGACTTCAAACGCATTCGTCAAATGCTTGACAACTTAAAATAAGTTCGGCTGATATATAGAACAATTAGGAGGTAATATTATGCCAAGAGTAAAAGGTGGTACAGTTACTCGTCAACGTCGTAAAAAAGTAATTAAATTAGCAAAAGGTTACTACGGTTCAAAAAATACATTATTCAAGGTTGCTAACCAACAGGTTATGAAATCTCTAATGTATGCATTCCGTGACCGCCGTCAAAAGAAACGTGACTTCCGTAAATTATGGATTACACGTATCAACGCAGCAGCTCGTATGAATGGTCTTTCTTACAGCCGCTTAATGCACGGTCTTAAAAATGCTGGCATCGAAGTTAACCGCAAGATGCTTGCTGACTTAGCTGTTCATGACGAAAAAGCTTTCGCTGAATTAGCAACAGTTGCAAAAAACAACATTAACTAATTAATTAGTTGAAACCTTAGAAGATTTTTCTTCTAAGGTTTTTTTATTTGTATGCAAAGAGAAGTGTGTCGTTATCGATATGACAAAATCAATATAAAAGTTATAGCAATATAGAAGAATATGCATATAAAGTCAGGAGAATCCTTCTGGCTTTTTTTTATTATACCCCTTTGGAAAGAAGAGTATCTTTCCTAGGTGAAACGACACTGCTATAATGGAAAGATGATATGGAACTTTCATCAGATAAAATAACATTTTTATTAGTGGACAATACACGGATAATGATTAACTATCACCAATCGGAGTGAACAATCTAATCGTGATGATTGAAACGTATTTGTAAATTAAGGACAAGCTATTTTGTAAAGAGGTAAATGGCTAACTTATTAATAAGAAACGAAAAATAATAATGAACTTTGAGATGAAACAACATTGTTGCGTAACATGCGATGTTGGAGGAGGACAATAGAGTGGACTTACTACAACTATTTAAATTACAAAAAGAATTAGATGACCGTATTGCGAAAGAACATGACTTACAACCGAAAAAGTTGTTAAAAGAAAAAATGTTAGCTCTTCTTGTAGAAATTGGAGAACTTGCAAATGAAACACGTTGTTTTAAATACTGGAGCAACAAACCAGCATCAGAACGTGAAGTAATATTAGAAGAATACGTAGATGGTTTGCATTTTATTTTATCAATCGGAATTGATTTAGGTATTGATAAAAACTTCCTATTCTATAAGTGTGCACAGACGAATAAAACACAAGTAGAAATTTTCTTAGACACATATGCGAAGGTGATTCGTTTTACGGATCAACCATCTATTACGAACTATATTGAATTATTTACAAGCTACCTTCGACTTGGACAAGCACTTGAGTTTGAACAAGAAGAGATTGAAAAGGCATATTTAGATAAAAACGAAGTAAATCATCAGCGTCAAACACAAGGATACTAAGTTAATTTTTGAATATTTCAATTTCCTTTTGTATAATGAAGTGACTGAAGAAAAAGGAGGGTGTTGGCAATGACAAAATTAGACGAGACATTGACAATGCTAAAAGAATTAACAGATGCACGTGGTATTGCGGGTAACGAGCGTGAACCACGTGAAGTAATGAAGAAATATATTGAGCCGTTTGCGGACGAACTTTCTACTGATAATTTAGGAAGTTTAGTTGCGAAAAAAGTAGGGGAAGAGAACGGCCCGAAAATTATGGTTGCAGGTCATTTAGATGAAGTTGGCTTTATGATTACGCAAATTGATGACAAAGGTTTCCTTCGTTTCCAAACAGTTGGTGGCTGGTGGTCACAAGTTATGCTTGCACAGCGCGTAACAATTGTAACGCGTAAAGGAGATGTAACAGGTGTTATCGGTTCAAAACCACCTCATATCTTACCTCCAGAAGCGCGTAAAAAGCCAGTTGACATTAAAGATATGTTCATCGATATTGGTGCTTCGAGCCAAGAAGAAGCAATGGAGTGGGGCGTACGACCTGGAGATCAAGTTGTACCTTATTTTGAATTCCAAGTGATGAAGAATGAAAAAATGTTACTTGCAAAAGCATGGGATAACCGAATTGGTTGTGCAATTGCAATTGACGTATTAAAACAATTAAAAGATGAAAAGCATCCAAACGTTGTATATGGCGTAGGGACTGTACAAGAAGAAGTCGGTCTTCGTGGTGCAAAAACATCTGCAAACTATATTAAACCAGATATCGCGTTCGCGGTAGATGTTGGTATTGCTGGTGACACACCTGGTGTAACGTCAAAAGAAGCACAAAGTAAAATGGGTGATGGACCACAAATCATTTTATATGATGCTTCTGTTATTGGTCATACAGGTTTACGTGACTTTGTAGTTGATGTTGCTGATGAATTACAAATTCCATACCAATATGATTCAGTAGCGGGCGGTGGAACGGATGCAGGTGCAATTCATATTGCTGTAAATGGTATTCCGTCTATGGCAATTACGATTGCGACGCGCTACATTCATTCTCATGCGGCAATGTTACACCGTGATGACTATGAAAATGCAGTGAAGTTAATTGTAGAAGTTATTAAACGTCTTGATAAAGAGGCTGTACATAACATTACATTTAATTAATAGAAAAAGCGAAGGAGCTTCTCCTTCGCTTTTTTTATATTTTAAAAAGGTCGTTCTAATCCGGCTGCAGTATGAGCACCTAAAATGATTAAACGAGTTAATTGCATGGCCATAAAATGCGGGGTATATATCATCCCTCTTTTTAGCCATGACATAATCATTCCGAGGTGGGCACCAGTAACATAACTAATGAGAATATCACGTGGAACCATTAATTTTTCATCATTAGGTTGTGAAATAGAGAGGCTTAATGTTAAATGTGTTTGAATTGCTTTCATCATCTTATACGTATAGTTTCCGGCAGCTTTATCACCAAGCATGACGTTATAGAAGTTCGCGTTTTCTGCGATATGTTCAAATAAAGCTAAGAAATTTGGGTGTGGTGAATCAAATGCAAGTTGAAAATCTTCTTTATTTCTATTTTTCGGTTTAATAACTTCTGTTAGCTTCTCTAACATTTCTTCAATGCTTTTGTCTAATAAGTCATATTTATCGTGGTAATGGCTATAAAACGTAGCACGATTTACAGGAGCACGTTCTGCAATATGTTGAACAGTTACATTTTCAAACCCTTTTTCGCCTACTAAAGCGACAAAAGCATCCTGTATGAGTTGTCTCGTCCGTTTTACACGTGGATCATTTGTATTTTTAATAGACATTTTTATTTCCCCTCGTTTAATTTTCTGTACTTAAACAACATATTGGTATTATATTGTTGTTTAAGCGACATTTCATACGTAAATTGTCGGTTGTAGATTTAAAATAATTATTTATAATTATAAACGATAGTCCTTCAGAAATCAGCACCGCTCGCAGGTAGATAAATTTCGATTTACACCGCAGATGGTGTGATTTTTTTGTTTAAAAGTTAATATAATTAACAATTAAACAGTCTAAACAATAAGGACGTAAATAGTTTAGAAAAAAATTATATGCGATATAAGGAGAGGAATGCAATGAATCAGTTTCGAAGAATGGTGATTATCAACATTATCACATTAATTGTACTAGTTGGCGGCGGTATTGGCGGTTATTACTATTACAATCAAGCGGAAAATTACTTAAAAACAGACAATGCAAAAATTGATGGAAAGGTAATTCCGATTGCATCACCAGTAGCAGGTAAATTAACTGACTGGAAAGCTGAAGTAGGTAAGAACTACAACGAGAATGATAAATTAGGTGCTGTCACTGTAGCAGCAGCGAATGGAGAACAAACAGTAGATGTAACAATTCCACAAAATGCAACAGTTGTACAATCAAACGCGACAACAAATGCTTTCGTTGGAGCAGGTAGCCCGATTGCTTATGCATTTGATATGAACAATTTATGGGTAACGGCAAATATTGAAGAAACAGATGTTGATGATGTTCAAAAAGGTCAAGATGTAGATGTGTATGTAGATGCATACCCAGATACAACGTTAACAGGAAAAGTAGAACAAGTTGGTTTAACAACAGCGAACACATTCTCTATGTTACCATCAAGCAACGCAACAGCGAACTATACGAAAGTAACACAAGTAGTACCAGTTAAAATTTCTTTAGATCATAGCAAATCAGTAAATATTGTTCCTGGCATGAATGTGACAGTTCGTATTCATAAGTAAGGGGGAGATGAGATGTCCTCAATTGTAATTGCAGGATATGCACTATTTTGTATAATCGTCTTCTTCCTTGTAAATCGTCTTTTACGAAAGAAAAAAACGAAAATGGGAGAAGAACAAGTCCCAGCCGTAAGTAAAATAGAAGTAAGTAAAGTTGAAACAGAAGAGAAAGAAATTGTACAAAAGCAAGAACCGGAAATTTCTAATGTAGTTGAGTTAGAAACAGGAAAGCAAGAAGAAGTAAAACAAGAAAAAGAAGTGCCGAAAAAACAAATGTCTACGCCTGTAGAGAATGTGAACGTAAAAGCAGTTGTAGCAGTATTAATTCTCGGCATGTTCGTTTCTATTTTAAACCAAACAATCATTAACGTTGCATTACCTCCGTTAATGAATGAATTTAACGTATCAACTTCAACAGCACAATGGTTAATTACAGGTTTCATGCTTGTAAATGGTATTTTAGTACCGATTAGTGCCTTTTTAGTTTCGCGATTTACGTATCGTAAATTATTCGTAGCAGCAATGTTATTCTTCACGGTAGGATCTATCATTTGTGCTATTTCAGGAAACTTTACAATGATGATGACAGGCCGCGTAATTCAAGCGGTTGGTGCGGGTATTTTAATGCCGGTTGGTATGAATATCTTCATGACATTATTCCCGCCTCATAAGCGTGGAGCAGCGATGGGATTACTAGGTGTAGCAATGATTTTAGCACCAGCTATCGGACCAACTGTAACAGGTTGGGTGATTGAAAATTACAGCTGGAACTTAATGTTCTATGCAATGTTTATTATCGGTTTAATTATTACGTTCCTATCTTTAAAATTCTTTACACTAGCTCAGCCAGTGTCTAAAACAAAATTAGATGTATTTGGTGTTGTTAGTTCAAGTATTGGACTAGGAAGCTTGCTGTACGGATTTAGTGAAGCTGGAAATAATAGTTGGACTAGTGCCGAAGTTGTTATTTCACTTATTATCGGTGTAATTGGTTTAGCGTTATTTATTTGGAGAGAGTTAACAACGGACAATAAAATGCTTGATTTACAAGTGTTTAAATACCCGGTATTTACTTTTACTTTAGTAATTAATGCAATCGTTACGATGGCATTATTCGGAGGTATGTTATTGCTTCCGGTATATCTGCAAAACATTCGTGGCTTTACGCCAATTGAATCTGGTTTACTACTTCTTCCAGGATCATTAATTATGGGGATCATGGGACCAGTAGCGGGTAAATTATTCGATAAATATGGTATTCGTCCATTAGCGATAATTGGATTGGCAATTACGACGTATGCGACATATGAATTTACGAAATTATCGATGGATACACCGTATAGCGTTATTATGACGGATTATATTATACGTTCGATTGGTATGTCATTCATTATGATGCCGATTATGACAGCTGGTATGAATGCACTGCCGATGAAATTAATTTCTCACGGTACAGCAACACAAAATACGTCAAGACAAGTAGCGGGTTCAATCGGAACAGCGATTTTAATTACACTTATGACGCAACAAACGACTGCTCACGTAGCAGATTACGGGAATATGTTAACGACGTCAAATCCAATTTTAGTTGATAAAGTACATGGTATGGGGCAAAGCTTAGCGGCCTTAGCTGGATCAGCGCAAGCAGGAGATGCGATGAGCACGCAACTATTATTCGGACAAATTTCAAAGTTATCTGCAATTAACGGTATTAACGATGCCTTCTTAATTGCAACGATACTCGCAGGGATTGCTTGGGTGTTATCATTCTTCTTACCATCAGGCAATAAACCAAATAGAAAAGCAGGGAATTAATTTCCCTGCTTTTTTGTTTTTTATGCAGTTACATATAAAAGATGATAACCAGTTACGGAGCACAGCCCTGTTATAAACAAAATCGTCCCCATAGAACGAATACTCGATATTTCTCTTCCGCTTATAATGGCTAATAGTCCAGCTAAAGAGAAGAAGCACCAATATAAAGTTCCCGAAATTGGAATCATCCCCTCTAAATCTATTCCAGAACCTATACAAACAATAGGAACAACGATAAGTAATATGCTAATGAAACCAGCTATAATAGTAAGTAATTTATGATGTTTCATGCCAGCAATAATTAAAAAAATGCCGACGATGAATTCGCATAACATGAAAGTAAGAGCTAAAATCATCCAAGTTAATATTCCAAACACTTCTGTATTACCTCCGATTTGTGGGTTTCAAAAAAATGTTATATATAGAATGAATCACCTACAGACATGAGTACCCAGAAAATAACCCCTAATATACCAGTAATAAAAATAATGAATCCCATATTACGGATACTTTTAATTTTTGCTTGTAACCCACTTACTCCAGCTAATAATCCAGTTAAAGAAAACAGTATCCAATATAAAGTAGTTGAAATAGGGAGGATTGTATTGCGCTCCACACCCATGCCCCAAAAAACAAAAGGTAGTGTGACAAAGGAAAAGCTAAGTAGCCCCATTAAACCGACAAATAATTTACGGTGTTTCACGCTAGTAACAATTAAAAAAATACCACCGAAAAATCCGCATAAAACAAGAAGTGGCATATAAACAATCCAAAGTAAGCTCAACATGTATAGTCTCCTTCTGTGTAATCAGTTATATTTTACTACATGAGGTTTATTTTGGATATTATTAATAAATATGTATAAATTGATAGAAATGAGTAATAACGATACGAATTAATAGATGTAGAGCATGTGAGAGAGGAGGAAACATATGAAAATTACAGAAGAAAATGTTGTGAATCAGCTAAGGAAAAGAAACGAAAAAGCATTATATTTTATTATCGACCAGTACAGCGGACTAATAAAAAGTATTATTTAGAAGCATTTAGCTTCGTTTGAAGATGTGCAAGAGGAATGTATGGATGATGTGTTATTGGCAATTTGGAATCATATTGAAAAGTATGATGAAGAGAAAAATACGCTAAAAAATTGGATTGCAGCTATTACAAAATATAAATCTATCGATTATGCGAGAAAATATGCGAAGACAGTAAAGGAAAAAGGGATAGACCAAATAGATGAAATAGCGGTACATACCGATACTACTAAAAGAGAAATTAGTAATGATATGGAACATATATTAAATCATTTAAAGAAGAACGATAAAGAAATCTTTATGAAGCATTACGTGGAAGAGGATAGTGTAGAAGATATTGCGGAGAAAATGGGGGTGAAAACTTCTTTTATATACAATCGTCTATCAAGAGGTCGAAAGAAGTTAAGGGCATTATTTTTACATAACCGGATGAAATAAATAAGAAAAGAGGTGAAGGAAATGAAAGATCCATATGAAATGTTAAATGATATAAAAATGGATGAGAATGAATATGAAGAGATTAACTTAACGCACATAGAGAAAAAGAAAATAAAAAAGCGAATTCACAAAAAAATAAACAAGAACAAAGCCCATACGAAACGGAATATAGCTATTGTAACAACGGCCGCGGCACTATTTATTATGATGATGACTGTAGATATGAGAAGGATGATTGCAGATATACCGTTAATCGGAAGTAAAATGGAGGACTACGTAAACAGTAGAGGAGAACCTTTAAAAGAATATAAAACGACAATAGGACAAACAGTTTATGATAACGGTGTAGAAGTACGATTAGACGAAGTGATGATAGATGAGGGACAGATTATTGTTAATAGTACGTTTAAGTCTAGTCGGGTCAATTTAGAGGACTCTTATCCTAGCCCTGATATTTATATAAATGGAAAACTGTTAAATGGCAGCGGTAGTGGCGGAGACAAAAAAATAAATGAATACACATATACATTTTTCTCAAATGTAGATTTAAAAGATGATGAAATGAATCCTCTAGAAATCCGTGGAGAATGTGATATACAAGTTGTGTATAGGGATATCTCTTTAAAAGAGGGGAATTCAACATGGAAAGGAGAATGGGGCTTTTCCTTCAAAGCATCTGGAGACAAATTAAAAGCTGAAACGAAAACAATACCAATCCATAAACAATTTAAATTGGAGAATGGTCAAAAAATAGAAGTAGAAGATTTGAAAGTGTCTCCTATATCTACGAAATTGAACTATAAGATGTTGAATGGAACAAAGTTAGATGTAACATTTATTGGAAAAGATCAAGATGGTAAAGAGTTAATACCACATTCAGGTCTTACCTTATCGAAAAATAGTTATTGGCGTTTTGAAAAACTAGAAAATAGTGTAACGAAAATTATACTGACGCCTGTTCTAACTTCTGGTGAAGAAGGAGAAAAGAAAACGAATTATCGAAAAGTGCTAATGGAAGAAGAGTTTGAAGTTGTTATAAAAGAGTAAAAAGAGGTATCGCGATGATACCTCTTTTTAGCTCAAGAATGCCAACATATTATTCATAATATGAAATAACATAGCTGGAATAATGGACTTTGTTTTTTTACATAAAATCGCCATTAATAATCCCATAAAGAAAGTAATGACCATTACCCCAAGTGAGTATGTATGAGCGATACCGAAGAAGAAACTTGTTACGATGGCTGCAAGCCAAAATGGAAAGCGTTCTGAGAAGAAGCGAAGTATAAAACCACGGAAAATAAGCTCTTCAAAAATAGGTGTGAGTATGGCGAAACCGAGAAGTAATAATATTTGATACTGCTTAAAGACATCTAAGTTTAGTGCGGAAGATTGCTGCTTCGTTGCGTCTTGGAATACATAATTTAGCAGTATGTAATTGAGTACGATGTTTATAATGAAGAAAAGAAGTAAGTATACATATGTGCGCCATTCTTTAAGTGCTGTAAAGTTAAAAGATTTTAGTAGTAAATTTTTTGCAGGTTCGAATTTGAAAATGAAGAATAACAACACGGCTAGTTGTAATGCGATACTTGCAGTATTTGCAATAGATTCATACAGGGCAATTTGTTTTTTATCTGTAAGACCTGCTGTATAAATTGTTACTGGCATTGCGAGGAACACAGTAATAAGTCCGGTTCCGAAAAAAGCGAATAAAACGGAGCTAATAAATTGTCCCCATGACATAGAGTATTTCTGTTCATTAGAAAGTTGTGTAGCGGGTTGCATTTGTAAAATCACCTCTTTATATTTGTATATTTAATTATAGAGCATATTGTTTTCGGGTGTAACATTTAAATATTACATATAAAGGTGTATTTTCCATAAAATAATAAAAGAGGTATCACCCTATAGTGATGCCTCTTTCTTATTGATAACTATGTTCTGCTTTGTTATTAGATTTTGATTGCTCTATTTGTAATTCACGCTCTACCAATCGGTCTAACTGTTGAATTGCTTTTAGTGCTTTTTCATAAGAAATTGTTCGATAATGATGCGCTCCGCCCGGCTCTTCATCTGCTTCGTCTGCCCATTTAATAATATTTTGCAGAGATGTTCTTTCAATTTCTTGTTCCACTAAGAAAGAATCTGTATGAAGAAGAATTGCGATAGAAATTTCTTTTGCTAGTTTAGGGTGCTCTCCTAATCTAATAAGCAATTTATGAGCTCTTTCTGCTCCTTTAATTGCGTGTATATCATTCTTTTTATATAAATCATAGTCCCATTCGCCGCCTGTGTACCACGTATGGTGTCCGATATCATGAAGGAAACCGGCTTTTGTCGCAGCATCGACTGAGGCGTGATGCTTTTTAGCTAAGTGAAACGCATGGTAAGCGACAGCAATCGCGTGGACCATCCCAGAACGATTTACGTATTTTTGTGTAATATGGTGTTTAAAAATTTGTTCAAGCGTAATACGGTGCATAAAACATTCACTCCTTTTATCTTATGGTGTATATGAAGAAAAATCGATCGGTTTAAATGTATTTTGAACATTGTACTCCATCATAGTTCGTTAGTAAAGTAGAAATGTTTAGGAGAAGAAAAAAATTTTCAGCAAAAAAATCACCTTAGCTTATGCAAAGGTGATTTTTAAATTGCTCATTTTTTTAATCCTTGCTCTAGTGTTTCTAACATTTCATGCTTTTCATTTTCATCAGCATTTTTCCAAATGACTTCAAATAAAACACCAAGACCTGGAAGCATTTTTTCTTCACCGCTTTGAATTGCATCGACAATTGTTTCTTGTAATTGGTCTTGTGTATTACCAGATACATTTGCTAATACAGCACCGCGTAAATTAAAACTCATTGTTTTCACCTCTTCTTCAGAATTGAAACTGACGTTAGTTTTTGTTCTTTTTTATGTAAATATGTATGAAAAATAGGCTATAATGATAAGACAAGAAGAGAGGGAAATACATATTATGAAAAACATTGATTCAGTACAAAATCCGCGTGTGAAGCAGTGGAAAAAGCTGCAAACGAAAAAAGAGCGCGATAAAAAAGGTTTATTTTTTGTAGAAGGATTCCACTTAGTTGAGGAAGCTTTAAAGGCAGGAGTTGTAACAGAACTTATCGTTTCAGATCAGACAGACCTTCCGAAAGATTGGACAGTTAATGATGTAGAAATGTATATCGTACCGGAAGCAATCGTAAAAGTACTTCGTGAAACAGAAACGACGCAAGGTGTATTTGCTGTTTGTGAGAAACACGAGAGTGAAGTAGTTCTTACTGATGGGAAGTTTCTTTTATTAGATGGCCTGCAAGACCCAGGTAACCTAGGGACAATTATTCGTACAGCTGATGCAGCTGGTATTCATGCCGTTGTGCTTGGAGAAGGTTGTGTTGATGTTTATAATAGTAAAGTACTCCGTTCTACACAAGGTTCTATTTTCCACTTACCAATTGTAAAAGGGAACTTAGAAGAATGGGTAGACAAGCTAAAAGAAAATAACGTTCCTGTATATGGAACAGCTCTTGAAAATGGAGTTCCGTATGGGAAAGTAACACCAGCTAGTAGTTTTGCATTAATTGTAGGAAATGAAGGAAACGGCGTACGCCAAGAAATTCTTGCAAAAACGGACCAAAACTTGTATATTCCGATTTACGGCGGGGCAGAATCATTAAATGTTGCAGTTGCAGCAGGGATTTTAACGTATTATTTGCAAAGCCCGGTTGCGAACCAATAAAAAACTTCTTATAATAAGTTGAAGTGCATTATATTAAAAGTTAAATAACGAAAAACGTTGATAGAGAAGAGTAGCTTACAAAATCGCCATATAGGGAGAGAATGCCGTAGACTGAAAGCATTCTTATGGTAGACGGAAGTGAATTCACCTCTGGAGTTGACGCCAGGACCATGTATATGTAAAGGCGTTCCGGTCAGAATTGATCGTTATAACTAATGAGTGGGCAGACATGTTCTGTCAATTTAGGGTGGTACCGCGAATTTACCTCGTCCCTTTTTGGGAGCGAGGTTTTTTTATTTTTAAAATTAGGAGGGTTCCAAAATGGAAGCACGTTTAAAAGAGCTAAAGCAAAAAGCGTTAGAGCTTATTGAAGAAGCGAAAGAGCTAAAAGGCTTAAACGACGTACGCGTAGCGTATTTAGGAAAAAAAGGCCCAATTACAGAAGTATTACGCGGCATGGGAAAATTATCAGCAGAAGAGCGTCCACGTATGGGAGCATTAGTAAATGAAGTACGTGAAGCGATTCAAACGCGTCTAGACGACAAAATTGGTAACTTAGAAAAAGCAGTAATTGAAGCGAAATTAGCAACTGAAACAATTGATGTTACACTGCCAGGTCGTCCTGTTGAAACAGGCTGTCACCATCCGTTAACAGCTGTTGTTGAACAAATTGAAGATGTATTCATCGGTATGGGTTATGAAGTAGCTGAAGGAACAGAAGTAGAAAAAGACTACTACAACTTCGAAGCATTAAACTTACCGAAAGATCACCCAGCGCGTGATATGCAAGATACATTCTACATTACAGAAGAAACGTTACTACGTACACATACATCTTCTGTGCAAGCACGTACGATGGAAAATAATAAAGAAAAAGGCCCAATTAAAATTATTTGTCCTGGTAAAGTGTATCGCCGTGATGACGATGATGCGACGCATTCACACCAGTTCATGCAAATTGAAGGTCTTGTAATCGATAAAAACATTCGCATGAGTGACTTAAAAGGTACACTGCAAGTATTCGTGAAAAAGATGTTCGGTGAAGATCGTGAAATCCGTCTTCGTCCAAGTTTCTTCCCATTCACAGAGCCATCTGTAGAGATGGATATTTCTTGTATGATGTGTCACGGCAAAGGTTGCGGCACTTGTAAAGGAACTGGTTGGATTGAAATTTTAGGCGCAGGTATGGTTCACCCGAACGTACTTGAAATGGCTGGTTATGATTCAAAAGAATATCAAGGTTTCGCATTCGGTATGGGCGCAGAGCGTATCGCAATGTTGAAATACGGCGTAGATGACATTCGTCATTTCTATACAAATGATGTACGTTTCTTACAACAATTCAAACGAGCGTAAGGGAAGGAGAGGATAAGTATGTTCGTATCATATCGTTGGTTACAAGAGTATGTAGATATTAAAGATGTAACGGCACAAGAACTAGCAGACAAAATCACGAAAAGTGGTATTGAAGTAGAAGGCGTTGAAGTATTAAATAAAGGTGTAAAAGGTGTTGTAGTTGGTCACGTATTAGAATGTGAAAAACACCCAGAAGCTGATAAATTAAGCAAATGTTTAATCGATATCGGTGAAGAAGAACCAGTTCAAATTATTTGTGGTGCTGCTAATATTGCAAAAGGTTTAAAAGTACCAGTTGCAAAAGTTGGCGCTGTACTTCCTGGTAATTTCAAAATCAAAAAAGCAAAACTACGTGGTGAAGCTTCTCACGGTATGGTTTGTGCTCTTCAAGAGCTTGGCATTGATGGAAAGTTAGTTTCAAAAGAATATGCAGATGGTATCTTCATCTTCCCAAGTGACGCTGAAGTTGGTGCAGATGCACTTGAAATTTTAAACTTACATGATGAAGTACTTGAGCTTGGTTTAACACCAAACCGTGCAGATTGCTTAAACATGTTAGGTGTTGCATATGAAGTAGCTGCTATTTACGGCCGTGAAGTAAAACTTCCAGCTATCGACTTACAAGAAACAGCAGAAAAAACTGCTGATTACATTTCTGTAAGTGTAGAAGCGAAAGAAGAAAATCCATTATACATTGCAAAAATGGTGAAGAACGTAAAAATTGGTCCATCACCAATGTGGATGCAAACTCGCCTTATGGCAGCTGGCATTCGTCCAATTAGCAACGTAGTTGATATTACAAACTACATTCTAATGGAATACGGTCAACCGTTACATGCATTCGATTACGATAAATTAGGTTCAAAAGAAATCGTTGTTCGTCTTGCAAAAGAAGGCGAAAAAATTGAAACGTTAGATGATCAAGAGCGTACGTTACAAGACCACCATCTTGTCATTACAAACGGAACAAAAGCTTTAGCAGTTGCTGGTGTAATGGGCGGAGCGGATTCAGAAGTTACAAATGAGACAGTAAACGTTCTAATTGAATCTGCATACTTTGCAGGTCAAACAGTGCGCCGTACATCAAAAGACTTAGGTCTTCGCAGTGAATCAAGTGCACGTTTCGAAAAAGGAATCGACCCAACACGTACATTTGAAGCAATTCAACACGCAGCTGCTTTAATGGCAAAATACGCTGGCGGTGAAGCACTTGAAGGTGTAGTAGAAGCTGACAACTTACAAGTACAAGAGCGTACAGTATCTGTTACTGCTGAGAAGGTAAACCGTGTATTAGGTACAAATATTTCTGCAAGTGAAATGGGTACAATGTTCACAAACTTAAAATTCCCATTCACAGAAGTAGAAGGAACATTCCACGTGAATGTACCAGCACGTCGTCCTGATATTACAATTTCAGAAGACTTAGTAGAAGAAGTGGGCCGTCTATACGGTTATGATCACATTCCAGTTACATTACCTTCTGGAACGATGACACGTGGTAAATTAACAGCAGCGCAAACGAAACGTCGTAAAGTACGTCGCTTCTTAGAAGGTGCTGGTTTATATGAAGCAATCACGTATTCATTAACAAGCGCTGACAAAGCGAAACAATATATGGTGGAGCCAAACGAAAAAGCGCCTGTAGCTCTTGCACTTCCAATGAGTGAAGAACGCAGCCAACTTCGTTTAAGCTTAGTACCACAATTGTTAGAAGCAGTTTCATACAACGTTGCACGTAAAAACGACAGTGTTGCTTTATACGAAGTAGGTTCTATCTTCTTACCGACAGAAGAAGGAGAACTTCCGAAAGAAGAACAACATCTTGCAGGTGTTATGACAGGTCTTGCTCTTCACCATGCATGGCAAGGTGAGAAAAAAGTAGTAGACTTCTTCGTTGTGAAAGGTGTACTAGAAGGTCTATTTGACGTACTTGGCGTTTCAAACCAAATCACATATGCACCAGCAAAACGTGAAGGTATGCACCCAGGTCGTACAGCTGACATCGTATTAGATGGCGAAGTAATTGGTTTCATCGGTCAATTGCACCCAGAAGCAGAAAAACAATTAGATGTGAAAAATACATTCGTATTCGAACTATCTCTTGTAAAAGTATTCAGTGCAGACGCAGAAGAAACTTACTACGCAGCAATTCCACGTTTCCCATCTATGATACGTGACATGGCTGTTGTCGTAACGAAAGAAACAAAAGCTGGCGAAATGAAGCAAGTTATTGCTGAAGCTGGTGGAGAACTTCTGAAAGACGTAACATTATTCGACTTATACGAAGGTGAAAAAATGGAAGAAGGCAAGAAATCACTTGCATTCTCTATGACTTACTTCGATGCAGAACGTACGTTAACAGACGAAGAAGTAACAGAAGCACATAACCGTGTATTAACAACGGTAGAAGAGAAATTTGGTGCGGAGTTACGTAAGTAATAAGAAATTGCCGGATTTATGCCGGCAATTTTTTTATGGAGCGATTGTAAAAATCGTCGATATATTTTTAGGCGTCTTGCATCTTTCTCTCGAATGTAGTACATTAATTTTAGTTTAACAAAATGAAAGACGATGATAAGGAAAAGTAGTATATACTATAATCCAAAGCGAGTCAGGGACGGTGAGAGCCTGATGAGGCGGTATATGTGAAGAACACCTTGGAGTTGCTAACCGAAATTGAATCTTGTATTCAAGAGTAGACTTAGACGGGAATCCGGCCTGTTACAAACCGGGAAGTATGTATTACATACGAGTTAAAGTTGGTCTTTATGACAAATTGGGTGGTACCGCGAAGTTTAACCTTTCGTCCCTTTATGGATGAAAGGTTTTTTTGTATTTAAATATATCAGCAAAGGAGAATTTCACTATGGAAAACACATTAGTAAAAAGTCTGTATAGAGATACAGATAAATACGCAGGTCAAACAGTACAAGTATCAGGGTGGATTCGTAACTTACGTGATTCAAAAGCATTTGGTTTCATCGAATTAAACGACGGTAGCTTCTTCAAAAGCGTTCAAATCGTTTTCGATACAGAATTAGATAACTTCAAAGAAATTGCAAAACTTCCACTTAGCTCTTCAGTTAAAGTAGAAGGTAAAGTAATTGCAACGCCTGGAGCGAAGCAACCATTTGAAATTAAAGCAGAAAAAATTGATATCGAGGGCTTATCAGATTCTGATTACCCACTTCAAAAGAAACGTCATACGTTTGAATACTTACGTACAATCGCTCACTTACGTCCAAGAACAAATGCATTCTCTGCAACGTTCCGCGTACGTTCTATCGCAGCATTTGCGATTCACCAATTCTTCCAAGAGCGTGGATTCGTACATGTTCACACACCTATCATCACTGGTAGTGATACAGAAGGTGCTGGCGAAATGTTCCGCGTAACAACACAAGATTTAAACAACGTACCAAAAGGTGAAGACGGACAAATTGATGAATCAAAAGACTTCTTCGGCAAAGAAACAAACTTAACAGTAAGTGGACAGCTGAACGCAGAAGCTTATGCATTAGCATTCCGTGATGTATACACATTCGGACCTACATTCCGTGCAGAAAACTCAAACACAACTCGCCACGCAGCTGAGTTCTGGATGGTTGAGCCTGAGATTGCATTCGCTGAATTAGGTGACGTAATGAACCTTACAGAAGATATGCTGAAATATGCAATGAAATACGTATTAGAGCATGCACCAGAAGAAATGGAATTCTTCAACAGCTTCGTTGATAAAACAGTTCTAGAGCGCATGAACAACGTAATCAACTCTGACTTCGGTCGCATCACTTATACAGAAGCAATTAAAGTGCTTCAAGAGTCAGGCGCTGACTTCAAATACCCAGTAGAATGGGGTATTGACTTACAAACAGAGCACGAAAGATACTTATCAGAAGAAATCTTCAAACGCCCTGTATTCGTAACTGACTATCCGAAAGACATTAAAGCATTCTACATGCGCTTAAATGAAGACGGTAAAACAGTAGCTGCTACTGACCTTCTAGTTCCTGGCATCGGCGAATTAATCGGCGGAAGTCAACGTGAAGAAAGAATGGACGTTTTAGTAGACAGAATTAAAGAATTAGGTATGAACGAAGAGGACTACTGGTGGTACTTAGAACTTAGAAAATACGGCGGTACAAAACACGCTGGATTCGGTCTAGGTTTCGAGCGCTTCCTAATGTACATCACTGGCATGGCTAACATCCGTGACGTAATTCCATTCCCAAGAACTCCAGGTTCTTCTGAATTCTAAAATATGAAAAAAGCGAGAGGATTTCCTCTCGCTTTTTATTTTGCATATTGTATAGTTTATTCCCTCGTAGCAAAAAGTAACGCGAAGGGGTGAATATAAATGAGTAAAAAAGTGAAAAAAGATCATTCAAGATCGGGCCTAGGTTCTCCAGAAGTAGAAGGACAAGGAACGACGACACATGAAACAGGTTCTCATAAAGTACCTTCATCTAATAAGAAGCAGAAACGAAGCTAACATAAAAAAGGAGAGTCGCCAAGACTCTCCTTTTTTATGTATTACATCTTTTTATCATGAATCTCTTTTGTAATATTATCTACATCTTTGTCTAATCGATCTAAATAGAAAAACCACAGTAAACTTATGAACACGTAATAGATGGCCATCACGCCGAGATTATCAGATATATTTTCAAATGTAGATTTAGTAGTGAAAAAAGCTCCCCAAATGGTAGAAATAGTGAGGTAAGAAAGAGGACCTACGATGTGTACGAAAGCATAAAGTACCTTTTTAACTTTTACAGCGTTCATATGAAAAACCTCCTTTTTCTAATCATACATTCAAGTTCCTCACAGAAGTGTTGTAGTTTTGCTGGATTATGTATTAACGAGCGAGCATCGTGTTTCCCGATAAATCTCCGAATCCGAAAGTTTAATAAGAAAGATCGGCCATAGCGCTCTATTAAATCGTTGAACGCTCGTTGTTCACTTAGTAGCTGAATGTTTTCCCTAATTTCAAACTGTCTTTCGTGTGGATTACCTAGTAAAATATTTAGAATCATTTGTATAAGTAGCAATGGGGATTCCCTCCTGTGTTAGAATAATCTGTATATTATGATTATAACAAAACTATAAGGACAATAGTAGGATGAAACAAAAAACAGGAGTTTGTAGGCTCCTGTTTTTGTCGATACTATTTTAATAAGCGAAATGCCTTCTCTGTATTAGCAAAATGCAGTTTCACAAACTCAGGTAATCGTTCTTTACCAAGCTTTTGAATTAATTTAGCGGCAGCGATATCAACTTGTTTACCAGCACCCTTTGGAAGGGGCATACCAGCTTTTTTACTTAGTTCGTCAAATTGTTTCACGAATGAGTAACGAGCTAAAATGGAGGCAGCGGCTACTGCTAAATGGACACTTTCGCCTTTCGTCGCGAAGTAAACATTTTCACGTTGTACCAGCTTTTGTTTTGCTAAATATTTGTAGTATGTATCAGGTTGTGTGAATTGGTCGATTAAGACGCCTTCAGGTTTTGTAGGTGCCATTTTAGCTAATAAGTTTGTAATAGCTTTATTGTGTAGTAAAGCTTTTAACTTACCTTGGTTGTTTCCTTTATCAAATAGCTCGTTATATTTTTCGTTATGAAGGACAAGAGAGCTATAAGGAACAACGTGTAGAAGTTGTTTCGCAATGGCAGTAATTTGATCGTCATTTAAGTTTTTAGAGTCTTTTACACCAAGTTCTTTTAGTAGTGGAATTTGCTTCGCATCCACATATACAGCAACGACTGTCATCGGTCCGAAGAAATCACCAGTACCAACCTCATCTGATCCTACGATAGACATTGTACTGATGGAAGCAGGCGGTGCATAACGGTGTGAATCGACAGATTTTTTTATAGCTGTTTTCGGGGCGTGAGAGACAGTTTGCCAACGAGAAGCTTCTGCTTCAGCACGTCCGCCCTGGAACATTACTTTTCCAGATTTATACGCTGTAATTGTGCAAGATGGCACCTTTGCCATGAAGATTCCGCCTTGTGGAATTTTCGGGCTAAGCGAATGTTTATATTGTTGTTTCATGTCTTCAATTACTGTAGAATTTGTTTGAATTACGATAGAATTTGACATAAGAGTCACCCCTTTTTTTATATTGTTATTTTTATCATATCGGATTGTTCTTTCTGTTTCCATATTATGAAGGTTCATGGTATGATAAACTTTAGGATTCTGTACGTGATTGGAGGCCGGTGAGTTGTCACAACAAAAGGGAAAGAAAAGTCGAATTAATGTAGAAATCTATGGTCAGCAATATTCAGTTGTTGGCGATGAAAGTACAAGTCATATCCGCATGGTAGCAGCGATTGTGGATGATAAAATGCGCGAACTCAATGCCAAGAATCCTTCGCTTGACACGAGTAGACTAGCGGTATTGACGGCGGTAAACGTCATACACGATTACATAAAATTAAAAGAAGAATATGAGAAATTGAAAGAAAGTATGACAAAAAAAGGAATGGAATAACATGATTGATATTATTATCATTTTACTGCTTGTTATGGGATTTTTCCTCGGCTTACGCAGAGGGTTTATTCTGCAACTTGTAAAGTTAACAAGCTTTATTATCGCATACCTTGTTGCATACTGGTACTGTAAAGATTTAGCGCCAGCACTTGCGAAATTTATTCCGTATCCATTTGATAAAAACGTATCTGTTCCAGAATGGATTGATGCAAATAATATTGAGACAGTATTTTATCAAGCGCTTGCGTTTATCATATTGTTTATTATCACAAAAATTGCACTTTCATTACTTGGTAATTTGTTAAATATGTTTGCAGAAATACCGGTTTTAAAGCAAGTAAATGCGTTTGCGGGGGCAATCCTCGGATTTTTAGAAGTATATATTATTTTGTTTGTCTTAATTATCATTGGAAACATTCTTCCGATTGAACAATTACAAACACCATTACAACAATCATCAATTAGCAAAATAATTGTAGACGATACACCGATTCTCTCTGAAAAGGTGAAGGAACTATGGCAGACAGGTAGCAGAGTATAACTTCTCTTTTTTCGGAAAGAGAAGTTTTTTTCTATGAAAGAAAGGCGGGACAATGATGAAAGTAAATAAAAAACAAGTGATTAAATTATTAGAGACAATCGGGCTTTTTATGGAATTAAAGGGCGCGAATCCATTTAAAATATCTGCATTTCGTAAAGCGGCAGCAGCGCTAGAAAGTGATGATCGTAGTCTTTCTGAGATTGAAGATTTCACGAAGATTCCGGGCATTGGAAAAGGAACAGCAGCAGTTATTCAAGAATATATAGAGTCGGGAACATCTGAAGTATTACAAGAGCTTGAACAAGAAGTGCCAAGTAGCTTATTACCGTTATTAAAATTGCCAGGCCTTGGTGGTAAAAAGGTAGCTAAGTTATATAAAGAACTTGGTGTTGTTGATATGGAATCGCTAAAAGCGGTTTGTGAGGAAAATAAAGTACAAGCTTTAGCTGGTTTCGGTAAAAAAACAGAAGAGAAAATATTAGAAGCAATCGATCAAGTAGGCTCTCGTCCAGAGCGTTTACCAATTGCGATGGTATTGCCTATTGCCGGGGAAATAGAGGAGAAATTGTCGAATATTGCTGAAGTAATCCGTTTCTCTCGCGCTGGTAGTTTGCGCCGCGTTCGTGAAACAGTGAAAGATTTAGACTTTATTATTGCAACGACAGAACCAGCTGCAGTACGTGAGCATTTACTACAATTTGATAATATGATTGAAGTAATCGCGAGCGGGGATACGAAAGTTTCTGTTCGTCTTCAGTATGAATATGATATCTCAATTGATTTCCGCTTAGTAAAACCAGAAGAGTTTATTACAACTCTTCACCATTTCACAGGATCAAAAGACCATAACGTAAAAATGCGTCAAATCGCAAAAGATAAAGGCGAGAAAATTAGTGAGTACGGTGTAGAGAACTTGGAAACAGGTGAAGTGAAAACATTCGAGACGGAAGAAGAATTCTTTGCTCATTTCGGTCTTCCATTTATTCCGCCAGAAGTGCGTGAAGATGGAAAAGAAATTGAATTAATTAAAGAGTATCCAAACTTAATTCAGTTCTCTGATATACAAGGTGATTTACATATGCATACAACATGGAGTGACGGCGCTTTTTCAATTGAAGAGATGGTACAAGCGTGCCGTGCTCGTGGATATAAGTTTATGGCAATTACTGATCACTCACAATACTTGAAAGTGGCGAATGGTTTAACGAAAGAGCGCCTTCGTGAACAAGCGAAAGAAATTGAACGTATGAATGAAAAGTATCCAGACATTACAATTTTACGCGGAATTGAAATGGATATTTTACCGGATGCTTCGCTTGATTTTGATGATGAAGTATTAGCTGAATTAGATTATGTCATTGGAGCGATTCACTCTAGCTTCTCACAAGACCGTGAAACAATTATGAAACGTCTTCGTGCTGCGCTAGAGAATAAGCATGTCACAATGATTGCTCATCCGACAGGACGTCTTCTTGGACGCCGTGAGGGTTATGATGTAGATACAGATTTATTAATTGAGCTCGCAAAAGAAACAAATACAGTTTTAGAATTAAATGCGAATCCAAACCGTCTAGATTTAAGCGCAAAATTATTAAAACAAGCACAAGATGCTGGTGTAAAAGTAGCGATTAATACGGATGCTCATACACTTGAAATGTTAGAAGATATGGAAACAGGTGTAGCGGCAGCTCGTAAAGGTTGGATTCAAAAAGATAACGTGATTAACACGTGGGATATTGAACGTTTATTAGACTATATTAAACGTAATAAGTAACACAAGGGGGACCTGCAACATGTTAGAAAGAACGTTGCGTGTATTAGAATACAATAAAGTAAAAGAACAATTACTTGAACATACAGCATCTTCACTTGGTCGTGACAAAGTGAAGAATTTAGTGCCGAGTACTGATTTTGAAGAAATTGTAGAGATGCAAGATACCACGGATGAAGCAGCGAAAGTCATTCGTTTAAAAGGCAGTGCACCATTAGGTGGCATTACGGATATTCGCTCAAATGTGAAGCGTGCAAAGATTGGAAGTATGTTAAGTCCAAATGAATTACTTGATATTGCGAATACGATGTATGGTAGTCGTAATATGAAACGTTTCATTGAAGATATGGTTGATAACGGTGTCGAGCTTCCGATTTTAGAAACTCACGTCGCTCAAATTGTATCTTTATATGATTTAGAAAAGAAAATTACAAATTGCATCGGTGATGGCGGTGAAGTAGTCGATAGCGCAAGTGATAAACTGCGTGGTATTCGTACTCAAATTCGTACTGCGGAAAGCCGTATTCGTGAAAAATTAGAAAATATGACGCGCTCTTCAAACGCGCAAAAGATGTTGTCTGACTCGATTGTAACGATTCGTAACGAACGTTACGTAATCCCAGTAAAACAAGAATATCGCGGCGTATATGGCGGTATTGTTCACGATCAATCAGCTTCTGGACAAACGTTATTTATTGAACCGCAAGTCATTGTAGAATTAAATAACGCACTGCAAGAAGCACGAGTGAAAGAAAAACAAGAAATCGAACGCATCTTATTGATGTTAACAGAAGAAGTGGCAGTAGAAGCGGATATCGTTTTATCAAACGTAGAGGTAGTTGCAAATCTTGATTTCATCTTTGCGAAAGCTTTCTATGCGAAGCGTATTAAAGCAACGAAACCAATCGTAAACAACGAGCGTTACATGGATTTAAGACAAGCGCGTCATCCGCTTATTGATCCAGAAATTATTGTGCCAAATAACATTATGTTAGGGAAAGATTTCACGACAATTGTTATTACAGGACCGAATACAGGTGGTAAAACAGTTACGCTGAAAACAGTTGGTATTTGTGTATTAATGGCGCAATCTGGCCTTCATATTCCAGTAATGGATGAGTCAGAGATTTGTGTATTCAAGAATATCTTTGCTGATATCGGTGATGAGCAATCGATTGAACAAAGTTTAAGTACGTTCTCCTCACATATGGTGAACATTGTTGATATTTTAGAAAAAGCTGATTTTGAAAGCTTAGTTTTATTCGATGAATTAGGTGCTGGAACAGACCCGCAAGAAGGGGCTGCACTAGCCATTTCAATTTTAGATGAAGTATGTAATCGTGGTGCTCGCGTTGTTGCTACGACGCATTACCCAGAATTAAAAGCATACGGATATAACCGAGAGCAAGTTATTAATGCGAGCGTTGAGTTTGATGTAAATACATTAAGTCCAACGTATAAATTATTAATCGGTGTACCAGGACGTAGTAATGCCTTTGAAATTTCGAAACGTCTTGGATTATCTGATCGCGTGATTGATCAAGCTCGTAACCACATTAGTACAGATACAAACAAAATTGAAAATATGATTGCGAAGTTAGAAGAAAGTCAAAAGAACGCAGAGCGTGACTGGAACGAAGCAGAAGCACTTCGCAAGCAATCTGAAAAACTGCATCGCGAATTACAGCGTCAAATCATTGAATTTAATGAAGATCGTGATGAGCGATTATTAAAAGCGCAAAAAGAAGGGGAAGAAAAAGTCGAAGCTGCAAAGAAAGAGGCAGAAGGCATTATTCAAGAACTTCGTCAGTTGCGTAAAGCACAGCTTGCAAACGTGAAAGATCACGAGCTAATTGAAGCGAAGAGCCGTTTAGAAGGCGCAGCGCCAGAGCTTGTGAAGAAACAAAAAGTAAACGTGAAAAACACTGCGCCAAAACAACAGTTGCGTGCAGGTGATGAAGTAAAAGTATTAACGTTCGGTCAAAAAGGTCAATTGCTTGAAAAAGTAAGTGATACAGAGTGGAGCGTACAAATCGGTATTCTGAAGATGAAAGTAAAAGAATCTAACATGGAATACATTAACACACCGAAACAAACAGAGAAAAAAGCAGTAGCAACAGTAAAAGGTAGAGACTATCATGTTTCGTTAGAACTTGACCTTCGTGGTGAACGATTTGAAAATGCAATGGCGCGCGTCGAGAAATACTTAGACGATGCCCAGCTTGCAAGCTATCCTCGCGTATCAATCATTCACGGTAAAGGAACAGGAGCGCTTCGCCAAGGTGTACAAGATTACTTGAAGAAACATCGCGGTGTGAAAACATTCCGTTACGGTGATATGGGCGAGGGAGGCCTAGGCGTAACAGTTGTCGAATTAAAATAGAAAACAACGAAACAAAGGGGAAACCATTATATGTTTATGGACAAACTTGCAAAAGTATTGTTAGCTTGTTGCGGAATATTTTTGGTGATTGGGGTTATTTATTTAGTTGTTTTTGCGAAGTGAAAAAGCGTCAATCGTGGCAGAATGATATTGCCATAGATTGACGCTTTTAATATATGTGAAAAGGAATAAAACATGAAAATCAACCAATACATAAGCGAAGCAAAATCATGCTCCAGACGTGAAACAGATCGCCTTATTAAAGCTGGACGCGTGGCTATTAACGGCGAAATATGTACGCACGGTGCAATTGTAAGTGATGATGATGTAGTAACGATTAATGGACGGGTTATTGTAAAGGAAGAGAAAGAAAAGGTGTATATAGCCTTTCATAAGCCAGTTGGCATTACTTGTACAGCAGCTGATCATATTGAAGATAATATTATTGATTATATCAATTACCCAGAGCGAATCTTTCCAGTTGGGCGATTAGATAAAGCGTCAGAAGGCCTTATTTTATTAACGAATGACGGTGCGATTGCGAATCAAATTTTACACGGTGATCATGAGCATGAGAAAGAATATGTTGTCACAGTCGATAAACCTTTTACGGATTGGTTTATTGATGAGATGTCCAGCGGTGTAAAGATTAAAGATGGAATGACGAAGCCATGTAAAGTGACGAGAGTGGATCAGTCTACATTTCGCATCGTTTTAACGCAAGGAATGAACAGACAAATTCGTAGAATGAGTCGAGCTTTCGGGTTTACTGTAACAAAGTTAAAGCGAGTACGCATTATGAATATAGAGCTAAATGAGCTTGAAGTTGGAAAGTGGCGGAGCGTTACAGCTGAAGAGTTAGAAATTTTAATAGGGCAGTTATAGGGAGGAAAAATTTTCTCCCTATATTTTTTTGTCAGAAAAAATAAAACTATTGATTTTTTAAAAAATAGCCCATATAATAAAAAACAACAAGTTTCGACAAGATATTTTATAAAAGTAATGATGAGGACATGAGTTGTATTTTACGATTCTCAGAGAGGGAAGCCTTAGGCTGTGAGCTTCCTAATACGAAAAGACAAGCTTACCACCTCTAAACTTCAAGAGTGAACTGCATACATGATGCATTGTAATTCTTGGCGGATAAAACCGTTATCAATTTACACGAGCTATAAAATGAGCTTATTTCGTTATAAATTCATTTTATTAGAATAAGGGTGGAACCACGATTTCAACACTCGTCCCTTTGTTAGGGACGGGTGTTTTTTGCGTTCTTTTACGGGGAAGTATGCTTGAAAGAGGATATGTGACGGATTTTAATTCAGAATATTTTGTTAATTTATAATTATTTAGGAGGTTAGTAGAAATGAAATCATCTTTAAAGTTTTCTGAGATGTTTGCAATAAGTTTAATGTTATTTGCACTATTTTTCGGTGCGGGTAATATGATTTTTCCACCAGCATTAGGACAAGGCGCTGGAACAGATGTATGGATCGCATTGTTTGGTTTTATCGTAACAGGCGTTGGACTACCTTTATTAGGAGTAATTGTTATAGCTTTAAAGGGAGATATTAATGAGTTAGCAGGACGTGTACATCCTATATTCGCACTTGTTTTTATCACTGCAATTTATTTATGTTTAGGCGTATTCGTAAGTGTGCCACGTACAGGAACAGTAGCTTATGAGATGAGTGTCGCACCATTTTTACCAAGTGAGGTAGCTGGTCAATCATATCCACTTGTTATCTTTACACTTATTTTCTTTGCAGTCACTTTCTATTTAGCTTTAAATCCTTCGAAATTAGTGGGTCGTATTGGTAAAGTGCTAACTCCAATATTATTAGCTGTTATTGCAATTATTGTAGGTAAAGCACTTATTACACCAATTGGAGAATTTGGTGCACCGACAGAAGCGTATAGTGCTCCTCTTTTTAAAGGATTTATTGATGGATATTTAACTTTAGATGGACTTGCAGCACTGGTATTCGGAAATGTTGTAATTCATGCGTTAAAAGAAAAAGGCATTACAAATAAAAATAGTATTGCAAAAGTAACAATCTTTGCAGGATTTATTGCAGCGCTTGGTCTACTACTTGTGTATTTAGCACTTGCTTATCTTGGAGCTTCTAGTGTGTCACTTGGAATGGGCGCAAACGGAGGAATTATTTTAACAAATGTCGTGAATCATTTATTTGGTAGCTACGGAACTTTATTACTAGGGATCGCAATTACAGCAGCATGTTTAACAACTTCTGTAGGTATTGTTGCAGCTTGTGGTGATTACTTCTCTTCTTTATTACCAAAGCTTTCTTATCAAAAAGTCGTTTTCATTTTCTGTGTATTAGCATTTATGGTAGCAAACCTTGGGTTAACTCAGTTAAATGCATTAGCATTACCAATCTTAATCGCAATTTATCCAATTGGAATCGTACTTATCGTATTATCACTTGTTGAAAACTACGTTCGTCTTCCATTAGGGATGTATGTGGGCGGGATTGTAGGAGCATTTGCAATAAGTTTCTTTGATGGGTTACACAATGCAAACCTTCAAATTGCAGCGCTAGCACCTATTTTAGATAAGATTCCATTATATAGTGTAGGAATTGGTTGGTTAGTTCCAGGCATAATCGGTATAGGATTTGGTTATATAGTTTCTAAGTTTCAAAAGCAAGAAGTTGCTGTAGAAAAATAGAGAAAAGAGGCTTTCTATAATAGAAAGTCTCTTTTTTTGTAAAAAAAGCCGCATATAGAGAAATTTAGATATTAAAAATTTTATACGTAATACAGTTGACAAAAAATTTATGAGTAGGCTAAGATTGACTTAGTTGTGGAAATATTAGAAGGGAAGTGAGGGAAAAGGGGTTTCTATAACTATAGTGTTGTTATGGGAAGAGGTGAAAGAAGAGAAGAGGAGAAGAGATAGTTTATTTTTTTTGATTTGCATTGAGAATGATAATCAATAAATGCGTTTTATAATTTTTTCTCAGTTTCTATGCCTTTGTATAAGGAATAGGGTGAGATATTATTTTTAATATTCAATGAGAATGATAATCAATAATACTTATATTACATAAAAGAATGCTAATTAAATAATGGGTAGAAGAGATTATTTTTTTCTTATAAATTGAGAATAATTATCATTTTCGGGAAAAGTGAAATGAAAGATAACCAAGGAGGAAACAAGAAAAATGAAAAAGGTTTCTGTATTACCCGCTTTTATTATAACGTTCGTATGTATGCTAGCTTTTCTTGTAATGCCATACGGGAATGCTTCAGCAAAACTAGCTGATGGTACTTACGATATTAATTACGTAATTCAAAAAGCGGAAAATGATTCAGCTTCAATGGCAAATGACTATTTTGAAAAGCCGGCAAAATTAATAGTGAAAAACGGTGAGATGAGAGTACAAGTTCCGATGAATCATAGTGCTTGGATTACAGAATTTAAAGCACCAGAGAACGGGAATTTTGTTGATGCGAAAGTTGTTAGTAAAGATGAATCGGCAGATAAAAGAACAGTAGAGTTTAAAGTAGATGATTTATCCAAACCGGCAGCTGTAAAAATTCATGTTGTTGTACCAAATGCAAACTATGACCACCACTACACAATTCGTTTTGCTTTTGATGCAAATGTAAAAGCTGTAGGTGGCGATAACGGTGTAGCTGCTACAACAAAAAATAATGATCAAGCGAAAACAGATACACAAGTAAAAGAAGAGAAAACAAAAGTAGAGAGTAAGGAAATAGCTAAAGAAGTGAACAAAGAAACAAAAAATGAAAATGGAAAAGCTGAAAAAACAGATAACCCAAAAACAGGCGATGAAGCACGTATTGGATTGTTTGCAGCGTTAATTCTTATTTCAGGTGCGTTCTTAATTCGTAAAGTGAAGTTGAGTAAATAAATCTTTTGAAGGGTGATGAATATATGTTTAAACAATTTAAAATGATTATTGCTGTATTTGCTGTTTTATTTACGTTTATCGCAACACTAGGTTTACAAGATGCAAAGGCTGCTACAAAACTAGCTGATGGAAAATATAATATTGCTTTTACTGTATGGAAAGGCGATAAAGATGAATCGTCTAGAATGAATAGTTATTTTGAAAGCCCAGCAACATTAACAGTTAAAAATGGAAAACAATATGTTTCATTTAAAGTGAAAGATAGTACTTCTATTAAAAGTTTCCAAGTAGAAAAAGATGGTCAATTTGTAGAAACAACCGTGTTAAGTGAAAACAAAAAAGATAATACTAGAGTTGTAGAATTTGAAGTTGCTGACTTGTCAAAAAAACTAAATGGCAAGGTGAAAATTAATATTCCAATTATTAATTATAATGCTTCATATGATATTCGCTTTGTATTTGATGGGAACAGTATTAAATAATTTTCAAAAGGGAGAGTCGTTCCATTGAACAGGTATACAAAAATTATTGTTTCTATGTTTTTAATGATATTTACATTCGTATCAACATTACAACCACTTGCAGTTCAAGCAGCTACCAAGTTGGCTGATGGTGAATATTCAATTGGGTTCAAAGTTTTAAAAGATACATCAGATGAAGAATCGATGATGAATCAATATTCAGTAAGCCCCGGGACTTTAAAAGTGAAGGATGGGAAAAAGAAAGTATCTTTTACATTAACGAATAGTTCATGGATTACGAAGTTTGAAACAGAAAAATCAGGTAAGCTAGTTGCGACAAATGTAATTAGTGAAGATAAAGAAAAAGATACAAGAGTAGTAGAATTTGATGTAGAAGATGTAGAGAAGGTATTAAATGCAAAAGTAAAAGTAGATATTGATTTTTTAAATTATCATCATGAGTACGACGTTCGTATTGCATTTGATCAAAATAGTATTACACCGATTCATGTGGAACAACCAAATGAAAAAGAGGACCCAGCTAATAAGCCAGATCCAAATGAAAAACCGGATCCAAGTCAGAAGCCCGACCAAAAGCCTGACCCAGATCAACAACCAAATTCTAACACAATTAAAGATGGAGAGTACAGCATTCCATTTAAAGTGTTAAAAAATCAAACAGATGAAGAATCTAAGATGAATAGTTACATGGTAAATCCAGGAGTATTAAAAGTAGAAAACGGTAAGAAAAAAGCAATTGTAACATTAAAAAGTAGCTCATTAATTAAAAATTTCCAAACGGAAAAAGATGGTGCATTTGTTGATGCAAAAGTAGTGAGTGAAAATAAAGAAAAAGATACAAGAGTAGTAGAGTTCGAAGTAGCTGATTTATCAAAAAAACTAAATACAAAAGTATTTATTGAGATGGTATCAAGAAATTATAAACAAACGCATGATGTACAACTTTTATTTGAACAAGATAAACTTGAACAAATTAAAAATGAAGAGAAAAAACCAGAAGTAGAAAAACCAGAAGTAGAAAAACCAGATGAAAATAAAAAACCAGATGCTGAAACAATTAAAGATGGTGAATACAGCATCAATTTTAAAGCGTTAAAAGATCAAACAGACGAAATTTCAATGATGAACACATATACAAAAAGTCCAGGTGTGCTAAAAGTAAAAGATGGTAAGAAGTATGTATCATTTACGTTAACGAACAGTTCTTGGATTACAAAATTTGAATTTGAGAAAAATGGTTCGTTTGTTGATGCAAATGTAATAAGTGAAGATAAAAAAGCTGATACACATGTAGTGGAAGTAGCAGTAGACGATTTATCGAAAAAGTTAAATACAAAAGTAAAAGTAGATATCGATTCAATGAATTATCACCATTTCTATGACATTCAATTTGCATTTGATAAAGGTAGCATTAAACCGTTAGACAACCAAGGCGGAAACGACAACCAAGGCGGAAACGATAACCAAGACGGAAACGATAACCAAGACGGAAACGACAACCAAGGCGGAAACGATAACCAAGGCGGAAAAAACAACCAAGACGATAACAAAACAATTGATCCCAATGCTCTTAAAGACGGTGAATATAGTATCGGTTTTAAAGTGTTAAAAGATAAGACTGAAGAAATTTCAATGATGAACACATATACAAAAAGTCCAGGTGTGTTAAAAGTGAAAGATGGTAAGAAGTATGTATCCTTTACATTAACAAATAGCTCATGGATTACGAAGTTTGAGTTTGAAAAGAATGGTTCGTTCGTTGATGCGAAAGTATTAGGTACAAATAAAGAGCAAGATACAAGAGTAGTAGAAGTGGAAGTAGCTGATTTATCGAAAAAGTTAAATGCAAAAGTGAAAGTGGATATTGATTCAATGAATTATCACCATTTCTATGATATTCAATTTGCATTTGATAAAGGAAGTATTAAATCTTTAGGTAATCAGGGTGGAAATGACAAGCCAGATGGAAGTAACAACCAAGATGATAACAATAACCAAGGTGGAAGTAACAACCAAGATGATAACAATAACAAAGATGGAACGAATAATCTAAATGAAAATCCAACAGTTGATCCGAAAAATTTAAAGGATGGTCAGTACGAGATTGCTTTTAAAGTGTTAAAAGATAAGACTGAAGAAATTTCAATGATGAATCAATATGTTGTAAGTCCAGCAAGGTTAACGGTGAAAGATGGTAAGAAGTATATTGCAATGACACTAAAAAATAGTGAATGGATTACAAAATTCCAAACGGAAAAGAATGGTGGATTTGCAGATGCAAAAGTAGTAAGTGAAGATAAGGCCACAAATACAAGAGTCGTAGAATTTGAAGCTAATGATTTATTTGCAAAATTAAATGCAAAGGTAAAAGTAGATATCGATTCAATGAACTACCATCACTTCTACGACGTGCAAATTCAATTTGATACGACGAAGATTGGTGCTGTAGGAACGGTAAAAGAAGAGCCGAAGAATGAACCGAAAAATCCGGTAATTACGCCGAAAGTAGATAATGTAAAAACAATTGCTACGCCTGATTTTAACCGAAATGCAGATGGTAAGAAGAAAAATGAAGCTACAAATAATGATGTGAAAAAAGAAAAAAACTCAAAAACAGCAGATACAGCACAACTAGGTTTATACATGGTGTTACTGCTTGGGTCACTTGCTTTACTAGTTCGTAAATATAGAGCAGGTAGATTGTAATTTTTGGAGTCTTGATGCATGTATGCATGCATCAAGACTTGTTTCATATTGTTTGGAAAGGAGTGGTGATTAAGAGTGAAGAAAATCGCAAGTGTGCTAATGGCTATCATTCTGTTAATGAGTATAGCTGGATGCTCATCACCAAAAAAAGAAACACCGAAGCAGGTAAAGAGTGAGAGTAAAGAGCGAATTGTTGCAACGACAGTTGCTGTTACTGAAATTATGGATGCGTTAGAAGTAGATTTAGTTGGCGTGCCAACAAGTTCTAAAACTTTACCGAAGCGATATAAAGGTTTACCTGAAGTTGGGAATCCAATGAGTCCAGATATGGAAAAGGTAAAATCATTAAAGCCATCAGAAGTGTTATCTGTGACAACACTTGAATATGAATTAAAACCGGTTTTTGATGGTGTGGGCATGAAAGCAAACTTTTTAGATTTAACAAGCTTGAAAAATATGCAAAATTCCATTAGCGATTTAGGTAAGAGATATGGACGCGAAAAGCAGGCTGAAGAAGTTGTAACCAAGTTAGATAAAAAAGTCGCTAGCATTCGAAAAGAAGTAAAAGGAAAGAAAGAACCGACAGTACTTATTTTATTAGGTGTGCCTGGAAGTTATTTAGTAGCAACAGAGCATTCTTATATTGGAGATTTAGTGAAACAACTAGGTGGTAAAAATATTGTGCAAGGTGAAAAAGTAGAATATTTAGCTTCTAATACAGAGTATTTAAAGAAAGCTGATCCAGATATTATTTTACGAGCAGCTCATGGTATGCCTGATGAAGTTGTAAAAATGTTTGATAAAGAATTTAAAACGAATGACATTTGGAAGCATTTTGCAGCAGTTAAAAATAATCGTGTTTACGATTTAGAAGAGCGTTTATTTGGAACGACAGGAAATTTAGCAGCAATTGAAGCGTTAGATGAATTGAAAAAAATGATGTATCGGTGATGCATTTTAATATAAAGGAAGAGTAGAATGAATAAAAAAACTTGGAGTTTCCTCATTGTTACTGCATTACTTATCGTTATGACATCATTGTCAGCGATGAAAGGGAGTTTAGAAGTAGGTATTGTTGAACTTGTACAAGGGATATTTACAGGTGGAAATGAAGATGTTGAAGTAATTAAAGATTTACGTTTTCCGCGTATTATTATTGCGTTATTCACTGGAGCGGCTCTTGCTGTTTCAGGTGTGCTTTTTCAAGCTGTTATGAAAAATCCACTTGCTGATGCTGGAGTGATTGGGATATCTTCAGGAGCAAGTTTTATGACACTTGTTATTATTACGTTATTCCCGCAATTCTTTTTCTGGACACCAGTATTCGCCTTTTTAGGTGGTGCGTTTGCATGTTATCTCGTTTATGCATTTTCATGGAAGTCAGGGTTAAGTCCACTTCGTATTATTTTAGTTGGTATAGCTATTAATGCGATGTTCACTGGGTTAAATGAATCGTTCATTACGATTTGTGGATATTTCATTAAGAGTATTAAGCAAACGACGACTTCTAATATAACGATGAAGACGTGGGGCGATGTAGAAATAATGGTTACGTATGGAACAATTGGTCTTATTCTTGCACTGTTCGTAGGAGCTTGGTGTAACTTATTATCGCTACAAGATAAGACTGCGAAAAACTTAGGTTTGCATGTGACGAGAGTTCGTCTTATTATCTCTGCTATTGCAGTACTCTTAGCAGCGGTATCAACAGCGATTGCAGGTGTTATTGCCTTCGTAGGATTACTCGTTCCGCACATTTCAAGACAACTAGTCGGTTCAGATCATAAAGTATTAATTCCGTTTTCTGCTCTAGCAGGTGCGTTATTAATTTTGACGGCGGATACGATTGGAAGGTTAATTGTGCCACCTAACGAAATTCCAGCAGCAACGATTATGGCAGTTATTGGTGGCCCATTCTTAATATTCTTGCTTAGAAAGAGTGATAAAGTTCATGGAAATTAAAAATGTAACCTTTTCGTATGATAATGTAACGGATCGATTAAAGTCGGTTAGTAGTGAAATAGAAATTGGTAAAATTACAACAATTATTGGTCCAAATGGTTGCGGGAAATCGACATTACTGGGCGTGATGTCAAGAAATCATGATCCTCGTAGCGGAGAGGTCATACTGGATGGGAAGGCGATTAGCCAATATAAACCGAAAGAGTTTGCTAGAAAGTTAGCCGTTGTCCATCAACAAAATGAAGCACCGGCAGATATGACGGTAGAGAAATTAACAAGTTTTGGTCGTATGCCTCATAAAAATATTTTTTCCGCGCAAACGGATGAAGATAGAGAAGCAATCGAAAGGGCTTTAGCATGTACGAATTTATTAAGTAAACGTGATAAAGAAATTCATGCTTTATCTGGTGGAGAAAGACAACGTGTTTGGATTGCCATGACGTTAGCTCAGAAAACACCAATGCTCTTCTTAGATGAACCGACAACCTATTTAGATATTTATTATCAACTTGAAATATTAGAGCTAGTAAAAGAGTTAAATGAAGTACATGGATTGACGATCGTCATGGTATTACACGATATTAATCAGGCAATTCGCTATAGTGATCACATCATTGTTATGAAAGATGGCGAGATTGTTACGAAAGGTAAGCCAAATGATGTTGTGACAGAGAGTATGATAAAGACGATATACGGTGTAGATGTCGTTGTAAAGCAAGATGAAGATACAGGATTATATATGGTACCTATGGGAATCTAAAGGCTGAGCATAATCCGTTTTGAGGTGATAATTTGAGTAGTAAAAAAGAACGGAAGAAGAATTCTTTTTTTCAACGAATACTTACAGTTGTCTTTTTAGGTACCTTTTTCTATTCAGTATATGAATTAGGTGATATTTTCATGGATTACTATGAAAATCGTAAAGTAATGGCCGAAGCACAAAATATTTATGGAAAAAGTCCGATGGAAGAGCAATCACAAGACGGGGAAGTACGTAAACAGTTCAAGGCTCTGCAGCAAATTAACCAAGAGATAGTTGGATGGGTTACGATGGATGATACACAAATTAATTATCCAATCGTTCAAGCGAAAGACAATGATTACTATTTATTTCGTAATTATAAAGGTGAAGATATGAGAGCAGGAAGCATATTTATGGACTATCGTAATGATGTGAAATCTCAAAATCGAAATACTATTTTATATGGTCATCGTATGAAAGATGGTTCTATGTTTGGAAGTTTAAAGAAAATGTTAGATGAAGATTTCTTCATGTCGCATCGTAAATTATATTACGATACATTATTTGAAGGATATGATCTTGAAGTGTTCTCGGTGTATACAACAACAACTGATTTTTATTACATTGAAACGGATTTTAGCGGTGATACGGAATACACATCATTTTTGGAGAAAATTCAAGAAAAATCGCTGTACAAAACGGACACAAAATTGACAGCAAGTGATCAAATCGTAACACTTTCGACGTGTGACTATGCACTCGATCCGGAAGCAGGAAGGTTAGTCGTGCATGCGAAACTAGTAAAAAGACAGTAAATAAAAAAGTATAGACTATGAGAAGTGGTAACGCTTCTCATAGTCTATACTTTAAAAAAGAAATATGTTTACTGTGCTGCAGCCATTGGCATACGTACAACTTCAACATTGTAGTAAGTGATTTTATTATCAAGAATATAATCTGGCATCCCGCCTTGATGTGAGTGAGCATCTTTAAATGCTGAGCTCTTCGTCCAACCTTGGAAATCTTCTTTTGCATTCCAACGTGTGCTAATTGTGACTTCGTCATAATCAACTGTATTTTGCGTTAAAAGAACTTCTAAACCTAAAAAGCCTGGCATCGTTTCGACTTGACCTACTTTATTAAAACGATCAATTAATTTATGCCCATTTCCCTTTGTAATTTTAGCTGTATTTGTAACAATAATCATGTTTATTCCTCCTATTAAATGTGGCCTTTATTTTCGAGAACTCATATACATTAAATGATAATGAAAATCATTATCATTGTCAATGGCAAATGTAAAAATAAATAAGTTTCTTTGTTGTTTTGGACAGTAAGATTTACATTTCAAAATGCAGTAAATATGTGGCGGTTAAGTGAGAGAATGAGTGAGTTGTACTAGCAAAGCAATAATATGGTATAGTGAAACGAGGCTGTTTTTTCAGTCTCGTTTTTCAAATGCTTCCTATAGAGAAAGCATGCAAATGGAAAGGAAGTTATTATATGCGATCAGAAGTAACTGTAAAAATAAAACCGAAATTTATAAAAGAAATTAAAAGTGGATATCCGCTTATTTTAAAAGATGCGATTCAAAATTTAAATGATGTTCAGGAAGAAGGAACAATCATTAAAGTGGTAGATGAGAAGAACCACTTTGTCGGAAAAGGCTATTATGGAAAACAAAATAAAGGATACGGCTGGATTTTAACGAGAAAAGAGAGTGAACAAATTAATCAATCTTTCTTTGAAAGTAAAATAAAATCTGCCTTACATAAACGAAAGCAATTTTACAAATCAAGTGATACGACAGCATTCCGTGCCCTAAATGGTGAAGGTGATGGTCTTGGAGGCTTAATCATCGATTATTATGCTGGATATTATGTAGTAAGTTGGTATAGTGAAGGGATTTATACTTTCAGAGATGAGATTATAGCAGCTCTTCAAAAAGTAGCAAACTTTAAAGGTATTTATGAGAAGAAGCGTTTTGATACGAAAGGGAAATACATTGAAGGTGATGATTTCGTAGCAGGAGAGCGCGGTGAGTTCCCGCTTATCGTAAAAGAAAATGGTGTGAACTTCGCTGTTTATTTAAATGACGGAGCGATGGTTGGGGTATTTTTAGATCAACGTAACGTGCGAAAACAAATTCGTGATAAGTATGCGAAGGGAAGAACTGTTTTAAATATGTTCTCTTATACAGGTGCTTTCTCTGTATTTGCAGCGCTTGGTGGAGCGAGCAAAACGACGAGTGTCGACCTTGCAAATCGTAGTTTAAGTAAAACGATTGAGCAGTTTAGTGTAAATGAAGTGGATTATGAAGCGCAAGATATTATTGTAGAAGATGTATTTCTTTACTTTAAATATGCAGCGAAGAAAAAGATGAAGTTCGATATGGTTGTATTAGACCCTCCAAGCTTTGCACGCTCAAAAAAATATACGTTTAGTGCAGCGAAAGATTATAAAAACTTATTAAAAGAAACAATTGCCATTACAGAAAATAACGGGATTATTGTTGCTTCTACAAATTGTAGCGCATTTGATATGAAAAAGTTTAAAGGCTTTATCGATACAGCATTTAAAGAAATGAATGGCAAATATAAAATATTAGAAGAACATTCTTTACCAGAAGATTTCCGTACAATCGATCAATTTAAAGAAGGAGACTATTTAAAAGTAGTTTTCATTGAGAAAATTAAAGGGTAATAAAGAAAAAGGAGCTCGAGTTTACTTGAGCTCCTTTTCTTATTGAACGATATTTTGTACTCTACCGACTTGCCCGTCCTGCAAGCGCACTTTAATGCCATGCGGATGAGAAGGGGAGTTCGTTAAAATATCTTTTACAATGCCACGTGTTAATTTGCCAGTTCGTTGATCTTGTTTTAATACAATATCAACTTCAAGGCCGGGTGCGATATTAGAACGTTTTTGTCCGTTCATTTATACACCTGTACGTCTACGTTGGTTGTTTGTTTTCTTCGTTTGTTGGTTTTGTAATTTTTTCGTTTCCTGGCTTTGGTTTTTGGCATTTTGACCATTACCGTTACCTTGCTTTTTCTTTGCAAGTTGTTCACGCATTAAATCAGCTAAGCTTACTTTTTTGTTTTCTGACATGATAAGTCTCCTTTATATAAAGTTAATTATGAACTATCGTAGTAAATTTCATCATATCATTGTTAGGGAAGGAAGGGAAGTTGGTTTGAAAATTCATATAATTGTTTCCAGTCTGTAGTAGTTACGATACAATTGAGTTGTTAACGTTTGTAAAAAGGGGATAGACATATGTCACATCATATTTTATTAGTCGAAGATGATCTCTCAATTCAAGAGATGGTGGAAAAGTATTTAATAAAAGAAGGCTTTCAAGTTACAATTGCATCTGATGGAGAAGAAGGGGTAAACACATATTTAAAAGGTTCATTTGATTTGATTATCCTCGACATTATGATGCCAAAGTTAGATGGCTTAGAGGTTGTACGCATCATTCGAGAAAAAAGTGCCGTTCCGATTTTAATGATGTCGGCAAAAGATACAGATGTTGATAAAGCTGTTGGATTAGGACTTGGAGCAGATGATTACATTTGTAAGCCATTTTCTATGATTGAATTAGCCGCGCGTGTAAAAGCGGGTATTCGGAGGTCTACGAAATATTCGGCTACAGAAACAACAGAAAAGATGATTCAAATTGGTGATTTAACGATTGATCCAATTAATTTTACTGTGGAAAAAAACGGGAAGCCTCTCAAACTTACTTTAAAAGAATTTGAGATTCTAAAACTGTTTGTAAAGAATCAAAATCGTGTATTTACAAAAGCACAAATATATACGCTAATTTGGAACGAAGAGTATTACGGTGACGATAACGTTATTAATGTTCATATGAGAAGATTGCGTGAGAAAATCGAAAGTGATCCATCTAATCCAGAATACATTAAAACGTTATGGGGTATCGGTTATAAGTTGGAAGTGATGTAATATGGTCAATTTGTTAATAGGTATTATTTTTATATTGTTATGTGTCATTTATATACAATATAAAATGAGGAAAAATAGTAATAAAAATTTAAGATACACATATGAAAAATTAGAAAGTATTGTTAATGAAAAAACAGGCGAGAAGTTACTCGTTATGACAGATGATCTAGAATTGCAAAAATTGTTAGTGGCAATTAATCAATTATTAGATGCAAAACAGAAAACGAATGCAGATCATGCGAAAGTAGAAATTTCGATGAGAAAAATGCTTTCAAATATTTCACATGATTTAAAGACGCCACTAACAGTTATTCTTGGATATACAGAAATGTTAAATAAGGATAAAACGATGAATAAAGAAGAACAGCAAATATTACTTGAAAAGGTGCATGTGAAAACACTAGAAGTAATGGAATTAATTCATAAGTTTTTTGATTTAGCAAAACTAGAATCTGGTGACAAGGCAATCGAGATGACAAAAGTAAATATGAATGAAGTTTGTCGTGAGAAGATTTTATCTTTTTATGATTTAGTTACGTCGAAAGGGTTTCAAGTTCATATTGATATACCAGAAAGAAATATATATGCACTTGGAAATGTAGAAGTATTAGGTAGGGTATTGAACAATTTAATATCAAATGCAATTACATATGGAGACGATGGAAAGACACTGGGTATGACGTTAAGAGATGATGAAACGAATGTGTATATAGACGTATGGGATAAAGGAAAAGGAATTGATGAATCTCATATTGATAAAGTGTTTGAGCGTATGTACACACTTGAAGATTCGAGAAATAGATTGTACCAAGGAAGCGGTTTAGGGTTAACGATTACGAAAAGACTGGTGGAAGCGATGGATGGAAAAATTCATCTTTCTAGTAAGCCGTATGAAAAAACAATTTTTACAGTTGTATTAAAAAAGATGCAGTTTTAGCTTGTAGAGAAGTAGATTCTACAAGCTTTTTTGCAGCGTAAGGAATTTGTAAGAAACGGGTAAGAAAAAAGAGATTTCCGTTGTCTATTATAGAAATATAAAGTAGTACGAAAGGGGAAAGTGACATGACCTATATATTAAAAACGAATCAGTTAACGAAAGTGTTTAAAGGGAAAGAAGTTATTTCTAGCGTTAACATGCATGTGAAAAAAGGAGAGATATACGGTTTCTTAGGACCGAATGGTGCTGGTAAAACAACGATTATGAAAATGATTACAAATTTAATAAAACCGACGAGCGGTGAGATTGAAATTTTCGGTGAGAAGTTAACAGACACATCTTATGAAGTATTAAAAAGAATGGGGACAATTATTGAATATCCAATCTTTTATGATAAATTAACGGCGAAAGAAAACTTAGAATTACATTGTGAGTATATGGGCTATTACGACAAAAATGAAATTGACCATGCTTTACATTTAGTGAAGCTGCAAGGGATAGATAATAAAAAAGTAAAAGATTTTTCATTGGGAATGAAACAACGACTTGGTATTGCAAGGGCAATCGTGACAAAGCCAGAATTGCTCATTTTAGATGAACCAATTAACGGTTTAGATCCAATTGGTATTAAAGAGTTACGAGACTTATTTAAAATGCTCTGCAAAGAATATGGCATTACATTATTAGTTTCTAGTCATATTTTAGGTGAGATGGAACTAATGGCGGATACAATTGGTGTCATTCAAAATGGAAAACTAATAAAAGAAGTTTCAATGAAGAGTATTAACGGAAAACAAACAGAGTACATTGAAATTACTGTTCCTGATGTGAAGCGTGCAGCTTATATTTTAGAAGATAAACTTGGTATAAAAAATTATAAAATCATGAGCGGAAATATGATTCGTGTGTATGATACGGCAGTGTCTCAGCAAGCCATTTCAAAAGCACTTATTATGAACGATGTGGAAATTGAAAGTATGAATAAGAAACATAGTTCCTTAGAGGAATATTTCTTAAATGTAATGGATGGAGAGGGCATTCATGCTTAATGGATTGTTAGTGAATCTAGTAAGTGGATTGGTTGTAATGTTCATAAGTGGGATTTTATATTATAGGAAACCAGGGCGGAAATGGTTGTTAATTCTACTAATGATAGGAATGTTAAGCGTAGTTACTGCTGGAATTAGAATGTTAGCAGTGTAGAGACAGTTATATAAAGAATGGAGGCGTGGTTTGTATGTTTAAATTAATGAAGCTCGAATGGAAGAAACATCAATTATCTAGTTGCTTTAAAAGTGTAGCAATTTGTATTATAGCAATTTTCGCTGTAGTAAGCCTTATGGCATTGGGAATGAAAGCTGAAGGAGACGTGCTCTTCTCTGACTTCAAACAGAACATGGATTTAGCAAATATTTTTATTAGAATAACATTCATTATTTTTAGTTCGGTCATTTTATCACGTTTAGTAATTGATGAGTATAAGAACAAAACGATACAACTATCATTTATGTATCCGCTTCAAAGGAAAATGCTAATGAGTGCGAAATTAACAATTGTTTTTTGTTTTTGTTTTGTGAGCACGATTATCGCGACTTTCATTATTAGTTTGCTCGTATATTTTGTGAGTCCAATGATGGGACTGATTGAAACGCCAGCTACGATAGGTGAAATAATAGCTATCGTTCCAGGTACTATTATAAGTGCATTTATGATATCTGGTATAAGTTTAATTCCTTTGTTTTTTGGAATGAGAAAGAAATCGACACCGACAACGATTACTTCGGCAGTAATAATTGGTATGCTGATTAGTGGTAACTTTGGTCCTGGAAACGGTCAAGTAAGTATGTTTGATTTTATAGCTATCCCAATCGTGCTCTGTTTATTAGGAATTTTCATTAGTTATCTATCGTTTCGTAAAATCGACAAGATCGATGTGGCGTGAAGCAAGCTTAAAACAAAAAACGAACTGGGGTATGAATGGTGAAAAAAATAATAGTAATTGCAATATTATTCATTACAATTGCTAGTGTAGTTTTTGGTTTTAAGGTATTTCAGGGGAAAGATTTTAAGAAAGAAAAGTCTTTTGAGATCAATAATATAAAAGAAATAGAAGTAGACAATGAAAACTGGGATATTGAATTTAAAAGTACAGACGTTAATAAAATAGTAATTTCCGTCCAAGGTCAACAAGTAGATAAAGAAATAGATCCCGTCAAAATAGAAAATGATGAAAATAAAGTTGTGATTAAGCAAAAACAAAAGATCAACAGATTTTTTAATGGTTTTACGTTTAGGAAGAAAAATAGTATATCTATAGCTATTCCGAAGAAAGAAATAGATAAAATTGTAGTAAATAATAAATCGGGTGATGTGAAAATAAGAGATATAGTAGTAAAAAGTATCGTGACGAAAGGCAAATCTGGAGATGAAATGATTACAGGATTATCGGCAGAGAAGGGTGAATTCACATCCGAAAGTGGAGATTTAATGTTAAAAGATAGTTCATTACAAGAAGTAAATATAACTTCCACTACTGGTGATAATTATGTGAAAAATGTAAAAAACGAAAACATGAACATCACTTCAACATCTGGGGAAGTATTGCTGAAAGATATGACAGAAGGAAAATCATTATTTATAGAAACAAAATCAGGGGATATTGGCGTACGGTATAAAGGTGTCCCGGCATCATTGAAGCTTACGGCTAAAAGTAATTCGGCTGACGTAATAGTGGATTTAAAAGGACTTAAGAAAGATAAAAATACAGAAAAAATAAAAGTAGGAACGATTGGTGATGCAAAAAATGAAGCGAAGATTTTAAGTGAAACAGGAGTCATTTATATTGATTAAGTCTTAGGAGGAAGGAGGACTATCATGCTACATTTAATGAAGCTAGAATTGAAAAAGTTTAAGCTTGGTTGGTACGTGAAGAGGGCAATTATTGCAAATATTGTTATACTGGCATTAATGATCTTTGTGAGCATCATCGCTCAAGTAGAAGGTGATGCAGAAATAAGGAATCCAGAGACGATATTGTTAATGGCTAGCACAATAGTAAGAGCAACATTTATTATTTTTGGTAGTGTATTAATAGCAAGGTTAATAATTGGCGAATATAAAAATAAAACAATACTACTCATGTTTTCTTATCCCATTAACCGAAAGAAAATGATGGCGAGTAAGTTGGCTATTACAGCGATAGTAACATTTATAACGGTTATTGTATCTAACATTTTAGTAGTAGGAATTTTCTTTGGGATAGATAGTTATTTTTCAATTCTTCCTAATTCATTCACAGTAGATCAATTGGTGCAAGAAGGAATAAAACTGGTTCCTTTAGCCATTGCAACTGCGGGAATGAGTTTAATCCCTCTATATTTCGGAATGCGTAAACGTTCAGTGCCAACTACAATTGTTTCATCTCTTATCGTTGTCTCAATTGCAATGAATAGCAACCCAGAGTTTCCCACAGCAACTTTTCTTCCCCTTCAACTAGCACTTGCAGCAATTGGAGTGGTGATTGCATATTACGGAATTAAAAATATAGAGAAGGAAGATATAACTGTATGATAAGAATACGTAAAAAAGAGTTGGCGTTACACCAACTCTTTTTTGTATATGTATGCTTCGTTACTACTCTGTAAATTTAGAGTGTGTGCTTAAATACTTTTGCACTCCTGGAGAAATGTTAAAGTTATTAGGACTTTTATATTCGATAGTAAACTCTCCGTCTTTATTTGTTTCAAAGGAGATTGCATAGCTATTCATTTTAGCATCGTAAGAAGTATTTTTGACTTCTGCATCTAGATTAAAATATTTAGTAATATACTCTTTTGATTCCGTAATTGCTGCTTGTTTTCCCCAAGGGGTACCATAATAGGTGAAATAAATAGATACACTAATAACTCCAATAAGAGAAGTTAGTAAAATAGTTCCCATAGCTATTTTTTTATTTTTTGTATTCAATTTGGTTACTCCTCTTCGTAATATGTATTCATTTTAACCTATATATTCCATAAAACAACCATTTTTAAAAAATAGTTTCACATGAAACAAGTTACAGAAAAAGACAAGATGTGTACACATCTTGTCTTTTTCTGTTGTTACATTTTAGGTGCTTCCATTCCAGCAGCAGCCCACTCTTCTTTTGCGGGGCCGTACACACCAGGAACTGTTAAGCCGGCTTGTCGCATTAAAACCGTCATTTGCCCGCGGTGATGATTTTGATGATTAATAAGTGTCATTAAAAATATAGAATTCGGCATAGGGCGACCAAAGAAGTCATTAATAGTTGCTAAATCTTTATCAGTCCATTTACTTTGAAGTGCTTCAACGAAAGCCGCGTTCACTTTACGATACCCATCTGCAATTGTTTTAGCTGAACTTGGTACAGGATAATCTTTCGTTTCTCCTTCAAACTTAAGCCCTGTGCCAGATAGCATAACTGGAATTGCCGTCACAATATGCCAAGCAACTCTGCCTAACGTCCAGTGCCCAGGTGCAATTTCTTGTGATAAAGATGCATCGGTTAATGAATCAAGCATTTTCTGAGTAGACTCAGCCTCGTATGTCCATGATTGCAAGAAGCCGTCAATTGTTTGGTACATAGTTATCCCTCCTATTTTTGTTCATAGATTAAATTCGTGAGAGATTATAGAATCCCTGTTCAATAAGAAATATTGAGTTGAGCATTTGCTGCAATAGAAATAGTAGAATGTCTTCGAAAATAAGATATGTTAGCACCGTATATAGCAAATGTAAAAAAGGGATTTCGTTTAATCAAGGAGGCAAAAGTACAAGCAAAAGAAGAGTTTGTTGCATGTAATAATTACTGGAATGTACGCAATAAACCGGTATGTGTATACCCACCAAATAAATTTTTTTATTACTTACTGGTACTTAAAAGATTGAATTTGAAGGAAGTGATCAACATGTCTTCATGGCTCAATAATACAAATGGATATTGTAGTTGTAATAATCAAAATGGTGTACATGTTGATTCATGCTGTTTTAGTTGTGATGGGACAGTGCCTAAGGTTGGTCCAACGGGAGCGACGGGGGCAACAGGATCAACGGGAGCGACAGGCCCAACAGGATCAACAGGCGAAACAGGTCCAACGGGTCCAACAGGAGCGACGGGATCAACAGGTCCAACGGGAGCAACGGGAGTAACAGGATCAACGGGTTCAACAGGTCCAACGGGAGCGACGGGAATAACAGGATCAACGGGTCCAACGGGAGCGACAGGATCAACAGGATCAACAGGCCCAACAGGGGCGACGGGATCAACAGGCGATACAGGCCCAACGGGGGCGACGGGCTCAACGGGAGCGACAGGATCAACAGGCCCAACAGGAGCGACAGGAATAACAGGATCAACAGGATCAACAGGATCAACAGGATCAACAGGTCCGACGGGAGCAACAGGATCAACAGGTCCGACGGGAGCAACGGGTTCAACAGGTCCAACGGGAGCGACGGGTTCAACAGGTCCAACGGGAGCGACAGGAATAACAGGAGCAACAGGATCAACAGGTCCGACGGGATCAACGGGTTCAACAGGTCCAACGGGAGCGACAGGAATAACAGGATCAACGGGTCCAACGGGAGCGACAGGAATAACAGGAGCAACAGGTTCAACAGGAGTGACAGGCCCAACGGGAGCAACAGGCTCAACGGGGGCAACCGGGGCTACAGGTACAAGTATCACGGCGACGTATGCATTTGCAAATAATACGTCGGGAACAGCGATATCGGTAGTTCTTGGTGGAACGAATGTCCCGCTTCCGAATAATCAAAATATCGGTCCTGGTATTACGGTTTCCGGGGGGAATACAGTATTTACGGTTGCAAATGCTGGGAATTATTATATTTCATATTCGATTAATATAACAGCTTCATTATTGGTCAGTTCACGAATTACAATTAATGGAGCACCACTTGCTGGGACGATAAATTCTCCTGCTGTAGCAACTACATCATTTAGCGCAACAATTATTACAACTCTTGCAGCAGGAGATGCTATTAGCTTGCAATTATTTGGTTTGTTAGCTGTCGCAACATTATCAACAACTACTCCAGGAGCAGTGTTAACGATAATAAGATTGAGCTAAACCATAACTCTCTTATTCTTTTATAGATTAGGAGGGGGTATACATATAATAAGAAGTTAATGAAGTAAAGCATAGTTATATAAAAGTCAGAATATTATGATTGTAACGTTATGGTGACTATAATATAATGAAAACAACCTCATGAATGAACATTCATTTATTTTTTATGTATTTGAAGGGGGAATGAAGGTGGAAAAACCATGGTTGAAAAGTTATCCAGAGGAAATTCCAAGTACGATTTCTTATGATATTCAGCCGCTTCATAAATATGTAGAACAGATGGCTTCTCGCTATCCTGAAAAGAAAGCGCTTCACTTTTTAGGGAAGGATATTACGTTTTCGGACTTCCATGATAAGGTGAAGAGGTTTGCAAATTATCTTCAAAAGCTCGGTGTGGAAAAGGGTGATCGAGTTGCTATTATGTTGCCGAATTGTCCGCAAGCTGTAATTGGTTATTACGGTACATTACTTGCAGGAGGTATCGTAGTACAAACAAATCCACTGTATACAGAAAGAGAATTAGAATATCAGCTTCATGATTCGGGAGCAAAAGTAATTCTTTGTCTCGATTTAGTGTTTCCAAGAGTAACGAATGTTCAATCTGCTACAAAAATTGAGCATATTATCGTAACGCGTATTGCGGATTTTTTACCCTTCCCTAAAAATCTATTGTATCCATTTGTGCAGAAAAAACAGTCGAATTTAGTTGTGAAAGTATCAGAGAGTGAAACGATTCATCTTTGGAATTCAGTAGAAAAAGAAGTGAATACGGATGTTGAAGTGCCATGTGATCCTGAGAATGATTTAGCTCTTTTACAGTACACAGGAGGAACAACCGGATTTCCGAAAGGTGTTATGTTAACGCATAAAAACCTCGTTTCTAACACTTTGATGGGAGTTCAATGGTTATATAATTGCAAAGAAGGAGAAGAAGTTGTTCTTGGGGTTCTCCCATTTTTCCACGTGTACGGCATGACGGCTGTCATGAATTTAAGTATTATGCAAGGATACAAAATGGTTCTTATACCAAAATTTGATATGAAAATGGTTTTTGAAGCGATTAAGAAGCATAAAGTGACATTGTTTCCAGGGGCACCAACTATTTATATAGCTCTTTTAAATAGCCCGCTTTTAAAAGAATACGATATATCTTCTATTCGTGCTTGTATTAGTGGATCAGCACCACTGCCGGTAGAAGTACAGGAAAAGTTCGAAACAGTTACAGGTGGTAAATTAGTAGAGGGATATGGTTTAACAGAATCATCTCCAGTTACACATAGTAATTTTTTATGGGAAAAGCGAGTACCAGGTAGCATTGGAGTTCCGTGGCCAGATACAGAAGCAATGATTATGTCGCTTGAAACTGGTGAGGCATTACCACCGGGAGAAATCGGTGAAATTGTAGTAAAAGGTCCTCAAATTATGAAAGGGTATTGGAATAAGCCAGAAGAAACAGCAGCTGTACTGCAAGATGGATGGCTCCATACAGGGGATGTTGGCTACATGGATGAAGATGGCTTTTTCTATGTGAAAGATCGTAAGAAAGATATGATTGTTGCGAGTGGATTTAATGTGTATCCTCGTGAAGTAGAAGAAGTATTATATGAGCATGAAAAAGTGCAAGAAGTAGTGACGATTGGAGTTCCCGATCCATACCGAGGAGAGACAGTTAAAGCGTTTGTTGTGTTAAAAGAAGGTACGGAGTGTTCTGAGGAAGAATTAAATCAGTTTGCTCGTAAATATTTAGCGGCCTATAAAGTACCGAAAGTATATGAGTTTAGAGAAGAACTGCCGAAAACGACAGTTGGAAAAATTTTACGCCGTGTCCTAATTGATGAAGAGAAAAGAAAGAATGAGGATGAGCAAACGGGCTAAGGCCCTTTCTTTTTGAAAAAATAGGATTGACACTTTTCTAAATAGTCAGTATTATAAGAATATGAATGACTATTCATTCAGTCATCTTCTTGAAGGGGACAGTAAAGTGAAGAAAAATAGACCGAAATACAATCAAATTATTGATGCGGCAGTCATTGTGATTGCGGAGAATGGGTACCACCAAGCGCAAGTTTCTAAAATAGCAAAGCAAGCTGGGGTAGCTGATGGCACCATTTATTTATATTTTAAAAATAAAGAAGATATATTAATATCCTTATTCCAAGAGAAGATGGGAGAATTTGTCGAAACAATTCGTCAAAAAACAGCAGGAATTGAAAGCGCTGTATCGAAGTTATTCATGTTGGTAGAAACGCACTTCTTGCTGTTGTCGCAAAATGATCCTCTTGCTATCGTTACGCAATTAGAGCTAAGACAGTCCAATCAAGACTTACGCCTGAAAATAAATGAAGTATTAAAAGGCTACTTACAAGTTATGGATGAGATTTTAGAGACAGGTATAAAGCAAGGTGAATTCCAAGCGGATTTAAATGTTCGCGTGGCAAGACAAATGATCTTTGGAACAGTAGATGAAGTTGTGACCAATTGGGTAATGAGCGATCATAAGTATGATCTGGTCGCACTTTCAAAAACGGTACATGGGCTACTTATTGCAGCTTGTGGTTATCGTCAATAAGGGGAGGGATCGTGTTGAAATTCCTATCTGTAAAAGTTGAAGATCATATCGCGGTGGCTACGTTAAATCATGCGCCAGCTAACGCGATGTCTTCACAAGTTATGCATGACGTTACTGAATTAATTGATCAAGTGGAGAAGGATGACAACATTCGTGTTGTTGTTATTCACGGTGAAGGGCGCTTTTTCTCGGCGGGAGCAGATATTAAAGAATTTACATCTGTTACTGAAGCGAAACAAGCGACTGAATTAGCGCAGCTTGGACAAGTTACGTTTGAGCGCGTTGAAAAATGTTCAAAACCAGTTATCGCGGCAATTCATGGAGCGGCACTTGGCGGCGGCCTTGAGTTTGCTATGTCTTGCCACATGCGCTTTGCAACTGAAAGTGCAAAACTTGGTTTACCTGAATTAACACTTGGATTAATTCCTGGATTTGCAGGTACACAGCGATTACCACGTTATGTTGGGAAAGCGAAAGCTTGTGAAATGATGTTAACAAGTACACCGATTACTGGTGCAGAAGCATTAAAATGGGGACTAGTTAACGGAGTTTTTGCTGAAGAAACATTTTTAGATGATACGCTTAAAGTTGCAAAACAGATTGCTGGAAAAAGCCCAGCGACAACTCGTGCTGTACTAGAGTTATTGCAAACGACGAAATCGTCTCATTATTATGAAGGTGTACAGCGCGAAGCTCAAATCTTTGGTGAAGTATTTACGAGTGAAGATGGAAGAGAAGGTGTAGCAGCGTTTTTAGAAAAACGTAAGCCTTCATTTAGCTGCAGGTAGTTCAATTATTTTTTTAATATAAATTAACAGAAAATTAAAATTGATAGAATCTTTCTGAAAAACAAGGGGGTAAATGGAATGAACATCTACGTACTCATGAAACGAACATTTGATACAGAAGAAAAAATCGTAATTAAAAACGGTGCAATTTACGATGGCGAAGCGGAATTCATCATCAACCCTTACGATGAATATGCAATTGAAGAAGCAATTCAAGTAAGAGACGCACAAGGTGGAGAAGTTACTGTCGTAACAGTTGGTGGCGAAGATAGTGAGAAAGAACTTCGTACGGCGTTAGCGATGGGCTGCGATAAAGCGGTATTAATTAATATTGAAGATGATGTAGAAAATGGTGACCAGTTCACGACAGCAAAAGTGCTTGCTGAATATTTAAAAGATAAAGATGCAGATTTAATTTTAGGCGGAAACGTTGCAATTGATGGTGCATCTGGACAAGTTGGACCGCGTGTAGCTGAAGCGTTAAATATTCCGTACGTAACGACAATTACAAAACTTGAGATTGACGGTACAAACGTGAAAATTGAACGTGACGTTGAAGGTGATACAGAAGTAATTGAAACGTCATTACCAGTATTAGTAACAGCACAACAAGGTTTAAATGAACCTCGTTATCCATCACTTCCAGGTATTATGAAGGCGAAGAAAAAGCCACTAGAAGAATTAGAATTAGATGATTTAGATTTAGAAGAAGATGATGTGGAAGCAAAGACAAAAACAATTGAAATCTATTTGCCTCCTAAGAAAGATGCAGGAAAAGTGTTACAAGGCGAGCTGCAAGATCAAGTAAAAGAACTTGTATCGTTGCTCCATACAGAAGCGAAAGTAATCTAATAAAATACGAAATTATATATGCAGGAGGGAAAATCTATGGCTCGTAAAGTATTAGTAATGGGTGAAGTTCGTGATGGATCGCTACGTAACGTTTCGTTTGAAGCGGTAGCAGCAGCAAAAACAATTGCAGAAGGCGGTGAAGTAGTAGGTCTTCTAGTTGGAGACAGCGTTGCCTCTTTTGCAAATGAGTTGATTCATTACGGTGCAGATCGCGTTGTGACAGTTGAAAATGATAAATTAAAATCATATACATCTGATGGATATGCACAAGCATTTTTAGCTGTATATGCTGAAGAAAATCCAGAAGGTATTGTATTTGGACATACAGCACTTGGTAAAGATTTATCACCAAAATTAGCGGCGAAGCTTGAAGCTGGTCTAGTTTCGGACGTAACTGCTTTAGAAGTTGAAGGTGGAAATGTTATCTTTACTCGTCCAATTTACTCTGGTAAAGCGTTTGAGAAGAAGATTGTAACAGACGGCATCTTATTTGCAACAGTGCGTCCAAATAACATCGCAACGCTTGAAAAAGATGAGTCTCGCAGTGGTGACGTGTCTTCTATTACGGTAGATGTGAAAGACTTGCGTACAATCATTCAAGATGTCGTTCGTAAGACGGCAGAAGGCGTTGACCTTTCTGAAGCGAAAGTTATTATCGCTGGCGGACGCGGCGTGAAGAGTGAAGAAGGATTCAAACCATTAAAAGAGTTAGCTGACGTATTAGGCGGCGCTGTTGGAGCATCTCGTGGTGCTTGTGACGCTGAGTATTGCGATTACTCATTACAAATTGGTCAAACTGGTAAAGTTGTTACGCCAGACCTATACATTGCATGCGGTATTTCTGGAGCGATTCAGCATTTAGCTGGTATGTCTAACTCAAAAATAATCGTTGCGATTAATAAAGACCCAGAAGCAAGTATCTTCAAAGTAGCTGACTACGGTATTGTTGGCGATCTATTTGAAGTCGTACCTCTTTTAACAGAAGAGTTTAAAAAGTTAAAAGTACATTCATGATTTGAGTACCCTTGAGTTCCAAGTGAAGTACCCCTATATATAGAAAAAGGTGAGAGATCCCCTGTCTCTCATCTTTTTAGTATTTAATCCGTATTTTTATATAGTATAAAGGAACACTTTTTTGTTACAATACATAACGATACATATTATTCGCCACGTATATAAGTTAATGATATACTCTTGGTAGAATATACTTGAAGGAGGAAATAAAATGGCAATTGTAAACGCAAATGACCAAAGCTTCGCAGCAGAAACTAGCGAAGGTGTTGTATTATTAGATTTCTGGGCACCTTGGTGTGGACCTTGTAAAATGATCGCTCCTGTATTAGAGGAAATTGATGCAGAACTAGGCGAAAAAGTAAAAGTAGTAAAAGTAGACGTGGATGAAAATCAAGAAACTGCTCGTCAATTCGAAGTAATGAGCATTCCAGCTCTTTTCGTATTAAAAGACGGTAAAGTAGTTGATCAAGCGTTAGGTTACAAACCGAAAGAAGCGTTAGTAGAATTAGTTTCTAAACACTTCTAAAATAAAAGGGCTACCATTTGGTAGCTTTTTTTATTTTCCTTTTTTACACCTTTCCGTTACAATAAAAGAACGTATGTTGGGTGTTTTGGCATAGTATGTTTTCATGTGAAAATAAAAATGCTAAGCATGTAGAAATGGAGGGTAACGAGTGCACGAACATTTAAAAGAAAAATTGGCTATTTTACCAGATCAACCTGGTTGTTATTTAATGAAAGATAAGCAAGGAACGGTTATATATGTCGGAAAGGCAAAAGTGCTTAAAAATCGTGTGCGCTCGTACTTTACTGGTTCGCATGATGGGAAAACACTTCGGCTAGTAGGCGAAATTGTAGATTTTGAATATATTGTAACCTCCTCAAATCTAGAGGCTCTCATTTTAGAGTTAAACTTAATAAAAAAACATGATCCCAAATATAATATTCAATTAAAAGATGATAAAACATATCCTTTTATTAAAATTACAGCTGAGAAACAGCCGCGATTACTCATTACGCGAAATGTAAAAAAGGATAAGGGAAAATATTTTGGCCCTTACCCGAATGCACAATCAGCTCATGAAACGAAAAAGCTGCTAGATCGTATGTATCCGCTTCGTAAGTGCTCAAATATGCCCGATAAAGTTTGTTTATATTATCATATGGGTCAATGTTTAGCACCATGTGTGAAAGAAGTGACGGAAGAACAAAATAAAGAAATTGTTGATGAAATTATTAAGTTTTTAAATGGTGGACATAAAGAAGTTCGTTCAGAATTAGAAACAAAAATGTATGAAGCTTCAGAGAAACTAGAGTTTGAACGTGCGAAAGAGTTACGTGATCAAATCGCTCATATCGATGCGATTATGGAAAAACAAAAGATGATTATGAGTGATTTAGTGGATCGTGATGTGTTTGGGTATGCAGTTGATAAAGGGTGGATGTGTGTTCAAGTTTTCTTCGTTCGAAAAGGAAAGCTAATTGAACGTGATGTTTCTATGTTTCCAATCTACGATGAACCAGAAGAGGGATTCTTAACGTTTATCGGTCAATTTTATGAAAACAGCAGTCATTTTAAGCCGAAGGAAATTGTCGTTCCAGGAAGTATAGACTCAGAATTAGTAGAACGCTTTTTAGAAGTAGAAGCGACACAGCCGAAACGTGGTAAGAAAAAAGATCTTGTAGAACTGGCAAATAAAAATGCGAAAATTGCCCTGGAAGAGAAATTCTATTTAATTGAACGTGATGAAGAGCGAACGATTAAAGCGGTAGAGAATTTAGGGAAGCAGCTTGGAATTGAAACGCCTTATCGTATTGAAGCGTTTGATAACTCAAATATTCAAGGTACAAATCCTGTTTCTGCAATGATTGCTTTTATTGATGGGAAACCAGCTAAGAAAGAATACAGGAAATATAAAATTAAAACGGTTCAAGGGCCAGACGATTATGAGTCTATGAGAGAAGTTGTGAGACGCCGTTATACAAGGGCACTGAAAGAGAACTTACCTTTACCAGATTTAATCATTATTGATGGCGGAAAAGGCCATCTGGCGGCGGCGAGTGATATTCTAGAAAACGAGCTCGGTTTATATATTCCGATGGCAGGTCTTGTAAAAGATGACAAACATAAAACATCCCATTTAATTATTGGGGATCCACCTGAACCTGTGATGCTTGAGAGAAATAGCCAAGAATTTTATTTATTGCAGCGTATTCAAGATGAGGTGCATCGATTTGCAATTACATTCCATCGTCAATTACACGGGAAATCTGTCATTCAATCGGCATTGGATGATATTCCTGGAATTGGAGATAAACGAAAAAAGATATTGTTAAAACATTTCGGATCGTTAAAAAAGATGAAAGAGGCTTCTGTAACAGAATTTGTCGAAGCGGGTATGCCGAAAAATGTCGCAGAGACGATTTATACTTATTTAGCGGATAAGAAGACGTTGTAGTTTACAACGTCTTCTATTTTTTGGTATAATTTCTGAAGATTTAAAATAAATTCAAGTGAATGAAAATGCAAAAAAGTCAACTAAACTTATATGTCTAGTTGACTGCGGGTAATGCTACACTTCAATGAAATCTTTTATATCCCATTTTACAAGAAATGTAATAGAGTCTGAACGTTTTTTCTTTTCTTCGTAGGACTCTGCAACGACGTTACGTTGTTTTTGAATTTGTTCAGCAATGAATCCAGCTTCTAATTGATAAGAAGAATGTCTTTTTTGTTTTTGACGTTCAGCAATGAGTGTGCCTTTAAGTTGGAACTGCATTTCACGACGCTTATGTTCAATAATGCTTAAAGTGCCCCAGCCAGCTTTTTCAAAGAACTGAATGACTTCTTCAATTGTTTCTAGTGGATATTTTCTTGCAAGGTTTCTACCGGACCAGTATAAAATACCATCTAAATCGTTACCGATTAAATCAGGTAGTAATTCTTCACGTAGCAATTCATAAGCGAAGGCGTTCAATGAAACATCTTCTAAAGATGTTGTATCGATTGTATTTTTACTCACAATATTCCCCTCTTTCTATAGGGATTATTATATAACATTTCTCATTTATAAAAACAGATTTTTCTTTAGGAAAATCTGAATATATAAGAAGAAAAAAAGAATCGGCAAATTATATGCAAATTATGTATACGTTTTCTTGACGCTTCGACAAAAATAGGAGTAAAATGAACTTGGTATCAAATTATGCTGAAATATTTCGAATAATTTTTTCAGTTTTTCTTATGCCAATAGTGAAAAAACATTATTGCCATAAACTAATCTGAAAACAGCAGTCAATCATTCAAGGGGGGTAATGGGGACATGAAAGGCCGCGAGTATACGTTTCGTAAGTGGCACTCATTAATGGGGGTCATCCCGGTTGGTGTCTTTTTGACGCAACATTTAATTGTAAACAACTTTGCAACACGAGGAGCAGAGGCTTTTAACAAAGCTGCAGGCTTTATGGAGCTCCTTCCATTCCGGTATGCGCTAGAAATTTTCATTATCTTTTTACCAATACTGTACCATGCTATATATGGCTTATATATTGCATTTACAGCTAAGAACAATGCGGTTTCTTACGGTTATTTCCGTAACTGGATGTTCGTCTTCCAAAGAATTTCAGGTATCGTTACACTGATTTTCATTTCTTGGCACGTCTGGGAAACTCGTATTCAAGCAATGTTAGGTAAAGAGGTAAACTATGATATGATGGCAGATATTTTAAACAATCCAGCTATGTTTGCATTCTACTTAGTTGGTGTTGTTTCAACAATTTTCCACTTTGCAAATGGACTATGGACATTCTGCATCAGCTGGGGAATTACAGTATCTCCACGTTCACAAAGAATCTCTACTTATGTAACATTAGCTATTTTCTTAGGTCTATCTTATGTAGGTGTGAGTGCATTATTAGCGTTCATCGATCCACAGCTAGCAAACCAGTAAGGAGTGGGAGAGCATGAAAGGGAAACTTATAGTAGTCGGCGGTGGCTTGGCTGGCTTAATGGCAACGATTAAAGCGGCGGAAGCAGGAGTAAATGTTGAACTGTTCTCTTTAGTACCAGTAAAACGTTCGCATTCTGTATGTGCCCAAGGTGGAATTAACGGTGCCGTAAATACGAAAGGTGAAGGGGATTCTCCATGGATCCACTTTGACGATACAATTTATGGTGGGGACTTCTTAGCGAACCAACCACCAGTTAAAGCAATGTGTGAAGCAGCACCTGGTATCATTCATTTAATGGACCGTATGGGTGTTATGTTCAACCGTACGGAAGAAGGACTTCTTGATTTCCGTCGTTTTGGTGGAACGCAACATCACCGTACAGCATTTGCTGGTGCAACAACTGGACAGCAATTACTATACGCATTAGATGAGCAAGTACGTCGTCACGAAGTAGCAGGACTTGTAACGAAATATGAAGGTTGGGATTTCTTACGAGCTGTTGTTGATGATGAAGGTGTGTGCCGAGGAATCGTTGCACAAGACTTACAAACTATGGAGATTAGAAGTTTCCGAGCTGATGCCGTGATTATGGCAACAGGGGGCCCTGGTATCATCTTCGGAAAATCAACAAACTCCATTATCAATACAGGTACAGCAGCTTCTGCTGTATATCAACAAGGCGCATATTATGCAAACGGTGAGTTCATTCAAATTCACCCAACGGCAATTCCTGGAGACGATAAATTACGTCTTATGAGTGAATCTGCACGTGGTGAAGGTGGACGTGTTTGGACATATAAAGATGGTAAACCATGGTACTTCTTAGAAGAAAAATATCCGGCTTACGGAAACCTTGTACCTCGTGATATCGCAACGCGTGAAATCTTTGATGTTTGCGTAGAGCAAAAACTAGGTATTAACGGTGAAAACATGGTGTACTTAGATCTTTCTCATAAAGATCCGAAAGAACTAGATATTAAACTTGGTGGAATTATTGAAATCTATGAGAAATTTACAGGTGACGATCCTCGTAAACTACCAATGAAAATCTTCCCAGCTGTTCACTATTCAATGGGTGGGCTATGGGTTGATTATAAGCAGATGACAAGCATTCCAGGTTTATTTGCAGCAGGTGAGTGTGATTATTCTATGCACGGTGGTAACCGTCTTGGTGCGAACTCACTATTATCAGCAATTTACGGTGGTATGGTAGCAGGACCAAATGCAATTGAATATATGAAAGGTCTTTCTAAATCATCAGATGCTGTTTCATCTACTGTGTATGAACAAAATGAATTAATCGAAACAGAGAAATTTAACAATATTTTAACGCTCGATGGTAATGAAAATGCGTATGTTCTTCATAAAGAGCTTGGAGAATGGATGACAGATAACGTTACAGTAGTTCGTGAAAATAAAAAGTTATTAGAAACAGATGCAAAAATTGAAGAATTAATGGCTCGTTATAAACGTATCAACATTAACGATACAGCGAGATGGAGTAACCAAGGTGCTTCATTTACACGCCAACTTGCAAATATGTTTGAGTTAGCGCGTGTTATTACAATTGGCGCATATAACCGTAATGAGAGCCGTGGGGCACATTACAAACCTGAATTCCCAAATCGCGATGATGCTAACTTCTTAAAAACTACAATGGCAAAATTTGAAGGAGAAGGAAATGCACCAGCATTCCATTACGAAGACGTGGATGTTTCATTAATTAAACCACGTAAACGTGATTATTCTTCAAAACACGATGTAGCTGCTAAGAACGAAGAGAAGGGGGATAAACAACATGTCTGAGAAAACAATCCGCCTCATCATTACGAGACAAGATGGACCAGACGCGCAAGCGTTTGATCAAGAGTTTGAAATTCCGTACCGTCCGAATATGAACATTATTTCGGCGCTTATGGAAATACGTCGTAACCCTGTTGATTCAAAAGGAAATCAGACAACTCCGATTGCATGGGATATGAACTGTTTAGAAGAAGTGTGTGGCGCATGTTCGATGGTGATTAATGGAAAACCACGTCAATCATGTACAGCGCTTATCGATCAATTAGAACAACCAATTCGCTTAAAGCCGATGAAGACATTCCCAGTTGTTCGTGACTTACAAGTTGACCGTAGTCGCATGTTTAATGCTCTAAAACGTGTTAAAGCTTGGATTCCAATTGATGGTACGTATGACTTAGGACCAGGACCAAGAATGCCAGAGAAGAAACGTCAATGGGCTTATGAGCTTTCAAAATGTATGACATGTGGTGTTTGCTTAGAATCATGTCCAAACGTAAATAGCAAATCGGACTTTATTGGACCAGCACCGTTATCGCAAGCTCGTTTATTCAACTCACATCCAACGGGTGAAATGCATAAAGCAGATCGCTTACGTGCGATTATGGGTGATGGAGGACTTGCAAACTGTGGTAACTCTCAAAACTGTGTGCAATCATGTCCAAAGGGTATTCCATTAACAACTTCAATTGCGGCATTAAACCGTGATACAACAATTCAATCGTTCAAAGATTTCTTTGGTAGTGATAATAACTATTAATAAATATTGCCTCTTCATATTGAAGAGGCAATATTTATAACTTTATTTTTCTGTTTATTCTGTTTATTTTAATGATGAAAAGGAGAGGGAACAATGAAGAGGATTTCTTATATTGAAGACTTTGAGAAATGGGAAAGTGGTTTTTCATTTTACAACCCTGTAAAGGTTCGTTTTGGTGAAGTAGATATGTTTGGACATGTAAATAATGTCGTTGCCTTTACCTATTTTGAAGAAGCGCGTATCGCATTGTTTAAAGAACTTGGATTTATGCAAGAATGGACGCATGAATCTTCAGAAACGATGATTGTTGTTGCGGATTTACAGTGTAATTTTATTAAGCAAATATATTTTGATGAACAGTTGAAGGTGTATGTAAAAGCGGGATTAGTTGGGAATTCTTCATTAGATTTGCATTATATGGTGAAGAATGCAGAAGGAGAAGTTTGCTTAGTTGGTCGTGGAATGATGGTCCAAGCATCGAAAAAAACGGGAAGAGGCGAACCGTGGCCTGAAGAGTGGAAGAAAAAATTACTACAATGATAGAGTGAAAGAAAAATAAGAGAGCAAGTTGCTCTCTTATTTTTTGTCTTCCATCGCCTCTTCTAATGTTAAATGATGTTTATATATGTATGTAGCGTATGGATTTCCAACGTAGCGCAAATGCCACGGTTCATATGAATATTCTGTTGTTTCTGTTTTATCTTCTAAATAACGAATGACAAAGCCAAATTCATGAGCATGTTTTGCAACCCATTTTCCTTCGGCTGTCTCTCCAAAAATAGGCTCTAATTGGAATTTAGCAGATTTTGAACTAATATCCATTGCTAAACCAGTTTGATGTTCACTCGTACCGGGAATGGCACTTACTGAATCTGCCGTAGCTTTTCCTTGACGTCTAACGTATGTATCATGTAATGATTTTTGGCGTTTGTATGAACGATAACCAGATACAGCTGTAAGTTCAAGTCCTTCTTTCTTTGCCGCTTCAAACATATTTTCAAGTGCATCTGCAGCATCTTTGCGCAGCAATGTTTTTTCTTTATCTTTTGGACTAGTAAATGGTACGTTTGGTCTTGTTAAGTCTTCAGGTGTGTATCCGTCTGGTAGTTTTCGATGTTTATTAACTAATACAAGGTTAGACTCTGGATTTTTTACAACGGAAAAATCATTGTCTAGCTTCTTTGCATTATGATCAGCTTTTGGAAAAGCAGGAATCTCTTCTTTTTGGTGATTATTATGCTGTTGACTTTCGACAGCTTTCGCCTCGTTTTGTAGTGGCGATTTAGAACCAAAGTAAGCGAAAGAAGTGATACCGATTACAATAGTAGTGGCAGAAATAATGATTATCTTTTTCATGATACCTTGTAATCACAGTCCTTTCTTAGTAAAGTGTGTATCGTTTTTTATTATAAATCTAGTTTACTGAAAAAGAAATATAAGAGTCGTAACGTAATAGAAATGCAAAGAAAATGTCAGAAAATGTGTGAAATTGTAGTATTTTTTTATATAATTCATTTCTTATCTTTCATGAAATTCATTTTTTATGTAATATATATACATAAGAAGATGTAGCGATTATCGAGAATAAAGAACTTCTTGTATAGACTAGGAGTGAATGGGAATGGATTTTGCAACACTTATTGGAATCATTTTAGGAGTAGTGGCGGTAGTAGTAGGGATGGTCGTCAAGGGCGCTGACGTAATGTCCTTAGTTAATCCTGCCGCAGCATTAATTATTTTTGTTGGTACATTTGCTGCAGTATGTATCGCATTTCCGATGAATCAATTAAAAAAGATTCCAAAATTATTTAAAGTTCTTTTTGGTTCTAATAAAAAAGATTTAAGTTATGAACAGTTGCTAGAATTGTTTGTTCATTGGACATCTGAAAGTAGAAAATACGGTATTTTGTCTTTAGAACAGCAATTGGACAAAATTCAAGATGAATTTCTTTTGCGTGGTATGAAATTTGTGATTGATGGCGTATCTGCAGAAGACTTAGAACAGATTTTAGAAGCTGAATTAGAAGCAATTGAAGAAAGGCATGCAAAGGGAGCTGCAATTTTTTCTCAAGCTGGTACATATGCACCAACATTAGGGGTTTTAGGTGCTGTTATTGGTCTTGTAGCTGCACTTGGTAATTTAACTGATATTGAAAAGTTAGGTCACGCTATTTCGGGTGCATTTATTGCAACGATTTTTGGTATTTTCTCAGGTTATATACTATGGCATCCATTTGCAAATAAATTAAAGCAAAAATCTGCAGCTGAATTAGAGAAAAAACGTTTAATTATTGATTGTCTATTAATGTTACAAGAAGGTACATATCCGTTTATTATGAAGAACCGCATTTTAGGTGCACTTTCTGCAACTGAGCGTAAAAAGCTTGAAAAAGGGGCAGAAAAAAATGCGGAGTAAAAAAAATAGAAGAAGTAAAAAGAAAAAGCATGAGGAACATATCGATGAAACTTGGTTAATTCCATATTCTGATATGTTAACGTTGTTATTTGCACTGTTTATCGTTTTATTCGCAATGAGTAGTATAGATGCGGCGAAGTTCAAACAGATGGCAGTAGCGTTTCGAAGCGAACTAGCAGGTGGAACAGGAAATAAAGAGTTTTTAAGCGATCAGAAGCCAAATGATGAAAAGGAATTATCAGCAAGTAGCCTTGAGGCAGAACAAGCAAAAAAACAAGAAGAAGCTAGAGAAAAAGAAAAAAAAGAAATGGATGAATTGAAAGCATTACAAAAAAAGATTGATCAATATATTAATGAAAAGCAATTATCCTCTTCTTTTCAAACTAAATTAACTGAAAAGGGATTAATGGTGACAATATTAGAAAATGTACTATTTGATTCCGGAAAAGCGGATGTGAAGTTAGAATCGTTAAGTATTGCGAAAGAAATGTCTAATTTACTTGTTTCAGCATCACCTCGTGAAATTACAGTATCTGGACATACAGATAATGTTCCTATTGCAAATGCGCAATTTGCATCGAACTGGGAATTAAGTACGCAGCGGGCAGTTAATTTTATGCAAGTATTACTGCAAAATAAAGAATTACAGCCAGGGAAATTTAGTGCAGTTGGTTACGGAGAATACCGCTCAATTGCTCCAAATGATACACAAGAAGGAAAAGCGAAAAATAGACGTGTAGAAGTGTTTATTTTACCTTTAACGAGAAATATGCAATAAAAGAGGATGGCACATGCCATCCTCTTTTATTTTGCATCAAATGATTTTAAGTTGTCATGGCGGATTTTATCTTTTTCTGCATCTGATTTTTTGAAATCATAATCATATAAAGCGCCTTCCCAATCACCATACATTGGATTCGGGAAAATAATAAATTTCTCACCAAATTGTGCTTTTGAATCTGAGACTGCTTGATTTCGGTCCTTTACAGACTTTCCATCAAAACCAGTGAAATCAGACAAGTTATCACCGAAGAATAAGATGATATCATGTGTTTGAGAAACAAGTTCACGGCGTTTTTCTTTTCCTTTTTCTTTCGGGTCTTGTAGTAATATATGTTCTTTTGTTGCTTGAGGAGCGCCTACACGCTCAAGATTTTTAATTGTTGCATCTAGTTGGTTTGTTTTACGATTTGAGATGTAGTAAATATCTACACCTTTAGACTCTGTATATTTTAAGAAATCAATTGCACCTGGAAGGGCCTCAGCTTCAGCCTTATTAATCCAATCATCCCATTTATACGGATAACCTTTTCCTGTTTTTACGCTCATTGCTTGATGAGGACTGTTATCTAAAACAGTTTCATCTAAATCAAGTACGATAGCGGGTTTTTTCTCTGTCCCTTTTGCAAGAGCTGCATCAAGCTTCAATTGACCGATATTGTATCCTTGGTAGTACAGTGCTTTCGTTTCACCGGCTGTTTGATACCATAAATCAGCCATTAATTGTTGGTCTGTTAATTTTACTTTCTCTTCTTTCGCCACTGTTTTCTCTGTTGTTCCTGAACATGCTACAAGCGATGTAGATAGAACTGCTACAGATAATAAAGTGGTAATGCCCCTCTTCATCTTCATATGTATCCTCCTTGATGTTAGAAAATCAGTTAATATTATATATCGAAAAATAATATTTTTTGTATGAACATTTGCATATTGCCTTTTGTATATATAGTAGTATGACCTATATTAGAAAGATGAGAAAAAATAATGGAAGTTATTTTGTCAATTATAATTGTCGAAATGACAATTATAATTGACAAATCATGTGATATTATTTACAATTTTAACTAAATAGAACAAATGATGGATTAAAGCGATGTTACATATTAAGAGCATGAAGTGTAGTGCTATATTTTATCTTGCATAAACATAGTCTTTGAAAGAGAGTATGAATGATATTAAAGGGGAGGCTTTATACTTTGAGTTTACAAATTCAAAACTTAACGAAACAATTTGGGGAATCAAAAGTAGTTAACGGCTTGCAAATTTCGTTACCAAAAGGTGAAGTGCTAGGATTACTTGGACGAAACGGTGCAGGAAAGACAACGACAATCAAAATGCTTCTCGGATTGTTAACGCCTAATGGAGGCTCTATTACATGGGATGGAAAGGCATTTGGGACTAGTGGGGTAACGATAGGATACTTACCAGAAGAAAGAGGTTTATATACAAAAAGTAGAGTAATAGACCAGTTGCGATATTTTGGTAGATTAGAAGGAATGACGAAAAAAGAAGTAGATCTTGCTATTGATCACTGGTTAGATCGATTAGCAATACCGGAATATAAATTTAAAACGGCAGGAGAGCTTTCAAAAGGGAACCAGCAAAAAATCCAATTAATTGCGGCTCTTCTTCATAATCCTGAACTTCTCATTTTAGATGAGCCATTTAGCGGACTGGATCCAGTGAATGCTGGGATGTTAGCTAGCATTATTGAAGAACAAGTACGAAGCGGAAAGACAATTATTTTATCTAGTCATCGTATGGAACAAGTAGAGGCTTTTTGCCAACATGTATGTATTTTGAAAAAAGGTGAAGCAGTCGTAAAAGGCCAATTAAGTGATATAAAAAAAGAATATGGTTTCCGTAATTTAACGATTGAAGATACAGAAGAGAATGAGAAGGGATTAGAATCTATACATGTATCGTATGAAAAACAACAAGGCCTTCTTTATGTGCGAGTACAAGATGATGCAGAAGCTCTAAACATTTTACAACAATTACAAGAACAAGGTATTACTTTACGACAATTTAAAATGTTAGAGCCGACGTTAAACGAAATCTTTGTAGAGAGGGCGAAATAACGATGCGTAAATTTTCTCACGTATTTTCATTTTATTTCAGGGAAGCATTTTTATCTAAAAAATCATTAATTACGAGTGCGATTTTATTTTTAGTTGTGTTTGGCCTTTTTGCCTTTAATCATTTCACAGCTGATAAAGATAAAGGAAAAGATAAATTTGCTGTAATAACAGAAAGCGATACGTATAAAGTGCAAGAAAGTGATATAACAAATTTACTTCCGTCTACTAAAGTAACGGTAGAAAATAAGGATAAGTTTAATGAGCTACGTAAGCAAGTAGAAGATGGGGATTTAGACGGTTTATTCCGTATTACAGAAAAGAATGGTATTCCAGAAGTGACGTATATGTATAGTGGTTTTCCGAGCCAATCAACGGCCACACTTATGGCAAGTTATTTGAAGGAACAGTATACAGCGGTAATGATTGAAAAAAATAATGTATCTGCAGAAGTAGCAAAACAGTTACAGATGGAAATTCCGTTAAAACAAGAGGCAGTAAAGGATCATGCATCTTCTTTTGGAATTGGCTATGTTTTCTCGTTTGCTTTATATATGTTTATTGTTATCTTTGGTGCTGCAATTGGAACAACTGTAGCATCTGAAAAATCATCCCGTGTTATGGAGTTAATGCTTCCGAAAGTAAAACCATTAACAATGCTACATGCCAAAATTTTAGCAATTGTTTCTAGCGCTTTACTATTACTAGTTATTGGCTCCTTCGGTTTTCTTGTACCACGTTTATTAGGATGGGTAGATTTAGATAATGCATCTTTAGTAGGACTCACACTAGATTTTTCTAAATTGGATGCTGTAGTAATTAGTATGTTCTTTGTGTATTTTGTTACGGGTTACTTACTATACGCAATGCTATATGCAGCAGTGGGTGCTGTTGTATCGAAAATTGAGGATGTGCAATCTCTTTCATTCCCGATTACAATGCTAGGTATGGCAGCATTTTTCATTAGTATTAAATCGCTATTTGATCCTAATAGTACATTAGCGATAGTTAGTTCGTATATTCCATTCTTTACACCTATGGTTACTTTTTCAAGGCTTGTAGCTGGTGAAGCGGGCACTGTAGAAATGATTGTGACGTTAGTCATTTTATTAGTGACTATTGTTATCGTTAATATGCTTGCAAGTCGTATTTACGTAAACGGTGTAATGAATTACTCAGATAAAGTGAAATTTAAAGACTTAGCGAAATTTATAAAGCGTCAATAATGAGAGAAAAGCATGATTTCCTATTGAAATCATGCTTTTTCTTTATGTATAAATTAAAAATAGTATATAATAATAAGAGTCGTCTTTTAATAGAATGAATACAAAGGAGGGTGTGCAGATGGGGATTAGTAGTCGTTTTACAGTAGGTGTTCATATGCTGACATTACTTGCGATAGATCGAAACTCTCGCTGTACCTCTGAATGGATTGCCGGTAGTGTGAATACAAATCCAGTCGTGATTCGTCGCATTACAGGAATGTTGAAGAGAGCAGGACTTGTTGATGTACAAGCTGGTAAAGGTGGTACGACACTTGCTCGTGATTTAGAAGAAATTACATTACTTGATGTATATAAAGCAGTGGAAGTTGTAGAAGAAGGACAGCTATTTTCCTTCCATGAAAATCCCAACATTGAATGTCCAGTAGGAGCTAATATTCAATCAGTATTAGAAATTATTTTAATGCAAGCGCAAGAAGCGATGGAAAACGTACTTGCAAATGTAACGGTAGATCAATTAGTTACAAATTTAAAGTCTAAAATGAAAGAGTAAAAAAGCGAGCATCCTCATAATGAGGGCTCGCCTTTTTTTATTCAGAAATATCGAAAATTCTATTTTTCAGTATTTAAAATGAATTTACCTACGATAGCTGCTACGATACCACCAAGAATTGGTGCAACGATGAATACCCATAGTTGAGAAAGTGCTTCTCCGCCAGCGAATAAAGCTGGTGCGATACTACGAGCGGGGTTAACAGAAGTTCCAGTTAACGGAATACCTAATAAGTGAACTAAAACTAATGTGAAACCAATTACTAATCCTGCTAGAGAAGAACTTCCTTTTTTACCTGTTACAGCAACGATCACTAAAATGAATACGAAAGTTAAAATAAATTCAACTAGAAATGCTCCAGATAAACCAAGAGTTCCAAAACCGTTTTGTCCTAAATTATCTAAAGGTGTTTTAGCAGATTTTAAAATTGTTACTAACGTTGCAGTTCCTAATAAACCACCTAAAATTTGAGCTAATACATAATAACAAAGTTCCATAGCGTTCATTCTTTTGTTGATGAACATAGCTACTGATACTGCTGGGTTAATGTGACATCCAGAAATTGTTCCGATGCTATATGCCATAGCCACAATAGATAGACCGAAAGCCATAGCGATTCCTAATGTTCCAATTCCTTCAATTCCGCCGCCAATGACAGCTACTCCAGTTCCGAATAATACAAGTACAAATGTACCAATAAATTCAGCGATTGCTTTTTTTAACATAATTTACCTCCTAATATTGCGCATGAAACGTATTATAACATAGGTTTTAGTATAAACAGCTAATGAAATACTATTCTGATAAGGGGGAATAGGGGGACAATAAAAAAAGAGTGTGGTTCTTTGTTTATAGAACCACACTCTTTTTTATGCTGTTTTTCTCTGTTTAACGACTGGAACAGATCGATTTAAAATGCTATTTGCAACCATTCCCAACATAATAATAATCATTCCAAGTAGGGAAAGACCACCAGGAAATGAACCATTCAAGAAAATAATTTCGCCAAGTACGGTAAAAACCATCGTTCCAGCTTGCGTTGCTTCAACAGCTCCAAGCAGAGCGAGATTATCTTTGGCTAAGTCAGTAGCAAAGAAAAATGTCATTGTCGCTATAACGCCAGAACATAATGCTAACAAAAATCCTTGTAGCATTTGGCTTGATGTTGGAATACCTGTAGTAGAAAATCCGTATATACCAAGTAAAATTGTTATAGGAAGACTGCCTATTGCCATTCCTAATACACGTTGGAATGTATCAAGGCGCCCGCCAACAAGTTCCATCATTTTTCGGTTACCGAACGGATATAAGAAAGCAGCTAACACGACAGGTAAAAAACCTGAAATAAACTGAGTCATTGTAATGTGACCTGCTGCGGTTGCTTGCATACAAATTACACCAAGTAAAATAAATAATGCGACATATAAACTACGAAGTGGAATTTTTCCGCGTACAAGTTTCGTACCTAATTTCGTTTCTATTTTAACGAAAAATAATGGCGAGAGTAGTAAACCTGCTAATATAGTCACTTGCCAAGTTCCAGCAACGAGCCAAGCTGGAGAAAAGACAGCTGCAAAACTTAATAAAGAGTAGAAACCAATACCAGCAACAGAACCCCACCCGATCCACGCCCATGGATGTTTCTTTAATTCTTCCCATAATCCCCTTAAGTTTTTGCGAAATAAAACGATAAGGAATAAAATAGGGAGAGCAAATAAAAAACGGAAGGAAGCTGTCCAAGCCCAGCTCGTTCCAGATACATTCATCGCTCGATTCATAATAAAGGTTGCAGAAAAAAAGGCTGATGATAAAAGGCCTAATAAAATTGCGCGCATGAAGTATGACACTCCTTTCGAAATTCAACAATTATGTATAGTATAATATACTTTATAAAGATAAAAGTAAACTATTTTATATTTTAAGGTGGTTTTATAGATGAAAGAACATGAAGATATGCAAACGAAAGAAGTCATTCAGCAAGTAGGTCAGTTATTAAGGCAAATTCGAAATGAGCAAAAATTAAGTTTAGAAGAATTAGCTCAAAAAACAGGAGTTAGTAAATTAACGTTAGGAAAGATTGAAAGGGGTGAAACGAATCCGACGTTAGCCGTCATTTGGAAAATAACGAAAGGATTATCGATTCCTTTATCGAGATTGATGGTTGTTGGAGAACCTGTAGCTGTTGCGCGCTGCGAAGAAGGATTTGCAGTAGACGTGGGACAAGCATGGCATTTAGAAACAATGTTCCGTTATACGAAAGAAACGGGGATGGAAATGCATCGTGCTTGTTTACGATCGAATAGTATATATGAACCAGAAGCTCATCATGAAGGTGCTATTGAGCTTGTAACGGTAATGAAAGGGAAAGTATCGATTCAGGTAGAAAGCGATGTATACGAATTAAATGAGTTTGACTCTATTCAATTTGAAGCGAATAAGAAACATAGTTATAAGAATGAAGAAGATGAAGTGGCGGTATTACATTTAACGATGAAATATTCTTCATGATAAAATCCCCTATAGAAAAATCTATAGGGGATTTTATATACGCTATGCTCAAATGTATGAAAGAAGGTTATTAGTAAGAGCGTGGCATAAGTAATAAACAAATAAAATAAACTAAAAACCCCGTCCCAAAACATAAAACAGCAATGACCCAAAGTATGCGAATGAGAGTAGAGCTAATATCAAAATATTCTCCTAAACCACCGCATATACCAAATAGCATTTTATCAGTTTCGGATTTACATAATCTTTTTGACATCTTCCAATCCACTCCTTTTTATAGCAAACTCTATACTTCTATTCTATATGGAAATCTATGAGGAGACTATGAGGTTGTATTACATTTTTTTAGAGGTAGTCAAATTAATTGTCTTAATTTTCAGTTGATATTAAACTTATAGTAAGAGGAATAATTTTTAATAAAGGGTGGGGAAATAGAGATGGCAGTATATTGGCTGACTAATGTAATGCTTGAATCGGGATATACATATGACGAGGGGAGAATTTCCCAAACAGAAACAGAATTATGTAGTTTACTGATTGAAGAGGGACGAATTAAAAAAATTATAGCTGGGGCTGTTCAAGAGGAAGGAGTACTCATTCTTGATGCCAATCGCTTATTAATTTTACCGGCTTTTGAAGAGATGCATATTCATATTGATAAAACCTATTATAGTGGCCCGTGGAAAGCTTGTATGCCAGCAGAAAGTATCTTTACACGTTTTAATGAAGAAGAAAAAATTTTGCCAAAGCAACTAGCAACTGCTCAAGGTAGAGCGGAAAATATGCTAGCGTTATTGCTTCGAAACGGTGCGACGAATATAAGAACGCATTGTAATGTTGATCCGATTATTGGACTTGGTAATTTGGAGGCGACGTTAGCGGCGTTGGAAACGTATAAAAATCAAGTTTCTGGTAGAATCGTTGCTTTTCCGCAACATGGATTATTGCGCAGTAATTCTGTGCAACTTGTGAAAGATGCGATGCGTATGGGTGCGCATCTAGTCGGTGGAGTGGATCCAGCTACAGTGGATAATGATATTGAAAAATCATTACATACCATTATGGATATCGCGGTAGAATTTAATTCAGATGTTGATATTCATCTGCATGATGCGAATAATCTTGGGACTTTTACGATGAAGAGATTGGCAAGTTTAACAGAAGAAGCGGGATGGCAAGGGCGAGTAACGATTAGTCATGCGCTTGGACTTGGTGGTGTTACGGATAAAGAAGCTGAAGAAGTGGCAGAAAGACTAGCTGCTTTACATATCGATATTACTTCAACGGTGCCAATTGGGAAACAAGTAATTCCAATTCCGTTATTAGATAAAAAAGGTGTGAAAGTTTCATTAGGAAACGATAGTATTACAGATCATTGGTCACCGTTTGGAACTGGTGATATGCTGCAAAAGGCAAATCGATTAGCGGAACGTTTCGGATGGAGTGATGAAAGATCTTTAGGAAAAGCACTTCGCTTTATTACGGGAGGAAAAGAAACGTTAAACGATGATGGGAAGCGAGCATGGCCGAATGTAGGAGATGAAGCGAGTTTTGTTTTGACGAATGCAACATGTACTGCTGAAGCGGTAGCGCGTCAAACAGAGAAGCGTTTAGTCGTACATAAAGGAAATATTGTTGTTGGAAGTTTAAATGAGGTGGAATTAAATAATCTTGTGTAAAGGAATCGTTTAAATGTTTTGGAAGGGTTCTAATTGTGTGTGTAGAACCCTTCTTTTTTATGCTTACAATATATTTTTTATAAGGAAGCTAGAAGGGATGAAAAATTTGGACAAGCAACATAATCAAAATCATATTATGGGAACTTTGCAATGGTTTATATTTTTATTGGCGAATTCAATCGCATTACCAATTGTCGTTGGCGGATTATTTCATCTTACGACGGAAGAAATATTTTATTTAATGCAGCGTACGTTTTTTGTAGTTGGTATATCTTCTTTTTTACAAGGCTGGCTTGGACATAGACTTCCAATTGCGGATGGACCAGCTGGATCTTGGGTTGGAGTATTTACCGTACTTGCTTACGCAACGGCCGGACAAGATCAATTACATAGTACGTTGCAAATTTTAGAATTAGGAATGATTATTTCTGGTGTTATTTTAATAGGATTAGGCGTAACTGGTTTTATCGGACGTATTTTATTTTTATTTACACCGCTTGTGACAGGGACGTTTTTACTTTTATTATGTTTACAATTAAGCGGTGTATTTCTAAAAGGAATGCTAGGAATTACTGCTACTGTTTCTCAAATCGATGGATTTACAGCGATAATTGCGTTTAGTATATTTCTTTTCGTTATTATACTATCTAGTTTTGGAAAAGGTTTTGTCAAAAGTTATGCGGTTTTAATAGGATTAATTAGTGGGTGGATTCTTTTTCTCATTGCAGGAAAAGTGACGATTCCATCTCAAGTAACTCATTTTGTGCAACTTCCACATATATTTGCTTGGGGACTTCCAAAATGGAATACAGGTATGGCTGTATCGAGTTTCGTTATGGTATGTATTTTAGTTTCAAATACAGTGGCAGCTATTATAGCAATTAATCAAGCTACCATTCAAAAAGGGACTATTGAACAGAAACAGTTGAAGGATGGAACATGGGTTGGAGGTATTTCACATATCATTTCTTCTGTATTTTCAACTGTAGGCGTCGTGCCGTTACCAGCAACGGCAGGATTTATACGTTTAACAAAACAAAAGTATATACGATCGTTCTTACTAGCATGTATGTTACTAGTCGTAATGTCGATGTTCCCAAGTATTATTCGTTATTTAGCATCTTTACCATCCGCTGTCGCATCTGCCGTTTTAATGGCTTCTTTCGTACAGCTAATTGGAATTGGGTTAAATAATATAAAACAAGTGGAGCTTAATGAAAGGAATGTAACGATTTTAGGCGTTGCAGTATTATTTGGCAGCGGTGTTATGTTTTTACCGTCTGGAGCGCTCCAATCCTTACCGTCTGTTATGCAATATATATTCGGAAATGGTTTGTTCGTAGGTACAGTTGTCAGCATATTACTAGAACAAATATGGCGTACCGAAAAGTAAGTGGATACAAAGAGTGTACGCACTGTATAAAAGTCTAAAATAACATGTGAAATAAAGCCCATTTTCATTCACCACCCGCACATTTCGTTCATACAATATCTTGACTAAATAAACACCCAACTTACACATACACGGCTCTGGCTTAAGCAAGGAGGGTTATACCAGTTGAAGGAAAAAGCGTATCAATCTAAACCTTTACTCACAAAGAGAGAGAGAGAAGTATTTGAATTACTGGTTCAAGATAAAACAACGAAGGAAATTGCAGGTGAACTTTTTATCAGTGAAAAGACAGTTCGCAACCACATCTCAAACGCAATGCAAAAGCTAGGAGTTAAAGGACGTTCACAAGCAGTTGTTGAGCTTCTTCGCATGGGAGAGCTCGAGTTATAAAAAGAAAGCCGACTTTCATAAAAGAGTCGGCTATTTTTTGTTTGTTTCATGCGCTATATGAATGATAAGAACACTCCATACATAAATAGGTAGTAAGGAGGGGATATGTTGAAAAGGATATTGTTAGTTTCAACAAGCGCTCATGATATGAATGGACACCCGACTGGTTTGTGGTTGGAAGAGCTCGCAGCTCCTTATCATGTATTTAAAAAGGCTAAGTTCGATGTTGATATTGTATCGATACAGGGCGGTAGAGTACCTATTGATAGAGTGTCTATTCCGAACGGGATACCTCGTGAATTTAAGCATGTCGCTTCTTTATTGCAAAATACGAAGCCGATCTCAACGGTTCATTTTTCGGATTATGATGCGGTTTTATTTGGTGGTGGGCACGGGGCGATTGTAGATTTTCCGGGTAATCCATATGTTGCAAATTTGATTCAGAATATGTACAACAATAACCGGATTGTGGCGGCTGTTTGTCACGGAGTAAGTTCTTTAGTCGGTGTGAAAAATAAAGATGGCTCGTTTTTTGTTGCCGGTAAGCGTATAACAGGTTATACGAATGATGAGGAAAAAGCTGTGCATCTAGAAAAGCGAGTGCCTTTTTTATTAGAAAGTAAATTGAAAGAAGAAGGGGCTTTGTTTTATGTTGCTCCAAATTTCACGCCACATGTTGTAGTAGATGGACGTTTAATTACAGGGCAAAATCCGCAGTCTAGCATTGAAATAGGGAAAGCTATAAGAAGAGCAGTAAATAAATTATAGAAAAAATGCTCGCTACTTATAAAGGTAGCGGGCATTTTTTCTATAGCGTAAATTGAAAACCACTTAAACTAAAAAGATGTATCGAGTATAATGACTTCATTTATAATTAATCGTGAATTTGCTATACTATTTTGTATGGACAAAAGGGGAGGCTCTTTTAATGAGAAAAGTTGCGTGTGCAAATACGTATATTAATAAAATAAAGCCCGTTATTAGAAAAACGAGTTTTAGTCAATTGAAAATAGATGAAATTGCGAAGTATATGGATATTAGTAAAGCTACTTTATATAAACGTTTTTCTTCAAAAGATGAGATTATTGAAGCTGCGGTAGAAGATTTTATGAACTACCTTCTTGAAGGAGATGCGGATAATCAAGATGAAAGTATGTCTTTTGCAGAACGTTTCCAAAAGACGTTTATTCACTCTTTAAAATGTGTGACGTATATTTCAGATGTCTTTTTACAAGATTTGAAAGAGGCATATCCGCACTTATCTGATCAGTTAGTCGCTGCACAACAAAATCGTAATCGTAATTTGCAAATGTTTTTTGAAGCGGGTATGGAACAAGGTTACTTTAATGAAATGAACGCACAATTATTTATGGTGCAAGATGATGTGATGTTAAGACGTATTATAGATCATTCTTTTTGTATTCAGTACGATATTACGTTAAAGAAAGCGATACTTGATTTTTATCAATTAAAGAAGTACCAACTGTTTAAACCAGAGTATATAGAAGCAATTGATGATTCGGAAATTGAAAAAGAAGTTATGGCTATTTTGCAAATGATTTCGTAAAAAAGCAGATTTTCCTATAGTAATGGAAAATCTGCTTTTTTATTACATGTTATTTTTTACGTGTTGTAATACTAATTCAGCTACTGGACCACCTGAAGCTGGATTTTGACCAGTGATAACACGATTATCTTCTACAGCGTAAGCTTCCCAAGGTTGCGCAGCTTTTTCGTAAAGTCCTCCATTTTTAATGAGTTCATCTTCTGTTAAAAATGGAACAAATTGATCTAATTCAGCTAGTTTTTCTTCTTCATTTGAGAATCCTGTTACTTTTTTACCACTAATTAAACGTTCCCCATTACTTAATGTGATATGAAATAAACCAGCAGCTCCGTGACAAACAGAGGAAACAATTCCGCCATTTTCATAAATGTTACGGCTAATCATTTGAAGCTCTTTATTTTCTGGGAAGTCCCAAATCACACCGTGACCACCTGCGTAATAAATAACAGCATAGTCTTCTGGATTCACCTCACTCGGTTTCATTGTAGAGCCGAGGCGATTCATAAATTCTTTCTTTTGATACCATTCCCAATCGATGCTCTCCGCCATTGCTAAACTATGCGGATCAATCGGTGTATAACCACCTTGTGGGCTAACATAATCTACTTCGTAACCAGCTTCTTCAACTTTTTTAACGAAATGGACAGCTTCACCAAGCCAAAGGCCAGTAGCTCGATTTAAATTTGGATATTTTTCTACACTCGTTAATACAACTAACATTTTTTTCTTCATCATAATCCTCCTGTAATGTTTCTTCTATATAAAAGTTCATTATTTTATTAAGTTAGAAATTGCAAATTTGAATAACCATGTCAGTCCTCCTTATATCGGATTCGAAGTTAGTGTATAACAATTTTTGAACAAAGTAAACTAAAAACACTAAATTAGTTTACTTTGTATATTTTTCGTTGACAAACTGTAATGCTGAAACTATGATAGTTCCATGGATATCGAACAACGTACATGTTTCGTTTTGAATTCAATTTGTCGCGCGATACATTTATACATTTGATGAAGTTGTCTAGTGATGATAGAGGAGCTAAACAACTTCATTTTTCGTTTTCAATTACTACAATCAGGAGAGGTGTTACACATGGAGAAAGATATAAGTAACCATTCAAGATGGTTTGTTTTCACATTATGCTTTATCGTTTTGTTGGGACCGATGAATGCGGTTTTATTTAATGTTGCGTTAGAGGATATGGCTCATGATTTATCCATTAGTCAATCGAAAGTGAGTTGGGTTGTAGTAGGTTATTCCTTAGTTGTCGGTATTGGTTCAATGATATATGGGAAGCTTGCTGATCGTTACAGTGTAAAAAAACTATTGATTATTTCAATCATCATATTTGTAGCTGGATCCATTATTGGATTTTTAAATCAATCTTATGCGATTGTCATTTTTGCAAGATTAGTACAGGCGAGTGGGGGTGCGGCGTTTATTGCGCTTAGTATGATTGCGGTGGCAAAATTAGTTGCTCCTGCTAAGAAGCCTGGTGCGTTAGCGATGATTAGTTCTTCTATTGCATTAGCAATAGGTATTGGCCCTTTAGTTGGCGGGGCTATTACAAATACACTCGGATGGTCATATTTATTTTTATTTATGGTTATTTCAGTAGTGGGGATTTTCTTGCTTATAAAATGTATGCCAAAAGAAGCGCTGCATACGGATGAAGCGTTTCATTTTGATTACATTGGAGCGGCGTTACTATTTGCATTCATTACGACTGTTTTATTAGGTGTCAATATGAATAGTTGGCTATTTGTGTTATCGATAATTTCTTTATTTTTATTCACGGTTCGTATGAAGAAAGCGGAGCATCCATTTATCGATATTGAGTTATTTTCGAACAAAGCATTTCTTCGTTTAATAGCGATCGGATTTATAATAAATGTGGCGTTATGTGCTAATTTATTATTGTTGCCATTACTGTTAGGGAGAGTGCACGGATTGTCTCCGTTTGTTATCGGAGTTGTATTGTTTGTTGCATCAGTCTTTGGTATTGTGTCTAGTTTTATTACGGGGAAAATTGTTCCTTCGTTTGGAAATGTGAATATGATTTATGTAGCGTCTGTCATTATGATTGTTGGCTTTTTAATTTTAGGGTTTATTCCGAATGGAAGTTTAGTCGTTATTGTATTGGCGATTATTTTAACGTTTATGAGTTATTCTGCCATTCAAGTATCATTGAACACATTTATACCGAAAACATTACATGCAGCTAAAGTTGGAGTCGGTCTTGGTTTATATAATTTAATTAACTTTTTCGGTATGGCATTTGGACCAGCTGTAGCGAGCAAAATTATGGAATCCACAAATAGTTATCGTTTGAATTTTATTTTAATCGTTATGTTCATTTCTGCCCATTTCTTCTTATTAATAGGAATGTCTTCTTTCCAAAAAAAGATGGAGCACTAAATATGTACTTCATATAGAAGAAACCGGCTTTCCTATAGAAGGTCGGTTATTTTTCTGTCTTGCAAATTATGAAAAAAAGGAGCAAAATAAAAAAGGTCCTAGTCTATACAGGTACAAATAAAAATTTTCATATAGAAGCAGTTTAAGTGCGCGAACTTAAAGTGTGTAAAATATAATGATAAAATAAGATGATGAATGAGAAAACGGGTGATGAAGTTGAATAGAGCAATCGGTGTTATCGATTCAGGAGTTGGCGGCTTAACAGTGGCGAAGGAGTTAATTCGTCAGTTGCCGAAAGAGCGTATTATATATTTAGGGGATACAGCACGTTGCCCTTATGGTCCACGTTCTCGAGAAGAAGTGCGTCAATTTACGTGGGAAATGACGGAGCATTTACTAGATTTAAATATCAAAATGTTAGTTATTGCATGTAATACAGCAACTGCAGTTGTATTAGAAGAGATGCAGAAAAAATTACCAATTCCAGTGGTAGGAGTTATTCATCCAGGATCACGTACAGCTTTAAAAATGACAAACACGTATCATGTTGGGATTATTGGAACGATTGGAACGGTGAAAAGTGGTGCATACGAAGAAGCGTTAAAGTCTATTAATAATCGTGTTATGGTAGAAAGTTTAGCGTGTCCACCTTTTGTTGAGCTTGTAGAGAGCGGCAATTTCGAAAGTGAAATGGCGTATGAAGTTGTAAGAGAAACGTTGCAACCGCTGAAAAACACTGATATTGATACGCTTATTTTAGGTTGTACACATTATCCGATTTTAGGTCCTGTTATTAAACAAGTAATGGGAGATAAAGTGCAACTCATTAGTTCTGGTGATGAAACGGCGCGTGAAGTAAGTACCATTTTATACCATAGTAAAATGTTGAATGAGGGAGAGGAACAAAGTGATCATCTCTTCTTAACAACAGGAAAAATAGGCCTATTTAAAGAAATTGCATCAAAATGGTTCGGTCAACCGATTGAAAATGTGAAACATATTTATTTAGAAAAAGAATAATAATAGAATTCATATAAGTGAACTCCTGAGAAATCAGGAGTTTTTTTGTTTATAGGAAGCACAGCTTGTTCTAAAACATGAAACAGCTCGTATACATAATAGTACAAACTTAGATTTTAGGGGGGAATGGCATGCCTAAATCCACTTTTAAATGGGTTGTTGGTGCTACTGTGAGCGCTGTTTTACTAACAGGGTGTGGCTTTATAAATCAGGAGAAAGCAACGGAACAAATTGATCCACCAAAACAAGTTACATATACAGAGGGTGGAAAGAAAGAAGTATCTAAAAAAGATAAGCAAGGACAAACGGTGAATAGAGAATTATACCTTGTTGATAAAAATGGCTATGTTGTACCGCAGACGTTAGCTATACCTACTCCGAAAGCAAATGAGGTTATTCAGCAAACGTTAGAGTACCTTGTGAAAGATGGACCGGTAACGAATTTATTACCGAATGGGTTCCGTGCAGTCATTCCAGCGAATACATCGATGACCCTTAACTTGAAAAAAGATGGGACGGCAGTCATTGATTTCTCTAAAGAAATGAAAAACTATGCGAAAGAGGAAGAACGTCAAATCGTTGAATCTATCGCATGGACGTTGACGCAATTTAAAGAAATAAAACAAGTGCAGTTCCAAATAAATGGTGAGAAATTGGCGAAGATGCCTGTTGGTGGTACACCGCTTGGGGAAGGTGTGAGCCGTGCGAACGGTATCAACTTCGATGATGAACAAGTAGCGGATGTAACAAATACAAAACCAGTAACGCTGTATTTTATGGCGCAAAATAATAATAAGCAGCAATACTACGTACCAGTAACACGCCGCGTTGTAGAAGGAAAAGAAAATGATTATGCAGCAATTGTAGATGAACTTGTAAAAGGACCGATTCATCAGTCGCTCCTAAATGATTTCAATCCAGGAGTTAAGCTGATTACGAATCCGAAATTACAAGATGGAAATCTTACATTAAACTTTAACGAAAATATATTTATAAACCCAGATAAAAATATGGTTTCAAATTATGTATTGAAGTCGTTAGTTTTATCTTTAACTGAAAAGAAAGGCGTGAAAAGCGTTTCTATTGAAGTAAATGGTAAAGCAAATCTTATAGATGAAAAGGGCGGAAAGTTAATAAAACCTGTAGATCGTCCAGAAAACGTGAATACAGGTAGTTTTTAATCGTCGATAATTTGATATACTTAAGTAAGAAAGAGGAATTGCTTTTTGGGTTCCTCTTCTTTTATTGTATACATATCATACATTTAAATTTGGCTATACTAACAAGTAGTTATGAGGAGGTTATTTTTATGCGAGTAGATGGTAGAGAAAAAACAGAATTACGCCATATACATATTCATACGAATTATTTAAAACATCCAGAAGGATCAGTGTTAATTGAGGTTGGGGATACAAAGGTGATTTGCTCAGCAACAATTGAAGAGCGCGTCCCGCCATTTATGCGTGGAGAAGGAAAGGGCTGGGTAACAGCTGAATATGCGATGATTCCACGTGCGACAGAACAACGTACAATTAGGGAGTCAAGTAAAGGGAAAGTAACAGGACGTACAATGGAAATCCAGCGCTTAATTGGACGAGCATTACGTGCGGTAGTTGACTTAGAAGCGCTTGGTGAGAGAACGGTTTGGATTGATTGTGATGTTATTCAAGCGGATGGTGGAACGCGAACTGCTTCTATTACAGGTGCATACGTAGCGATGGTATTAGCGTTTGAGAAGTTATTACAAGCAGAAAAAGTATCTAAAATTCCAGTAAAAGATTATTTAGCAGCAACGTCAGTAGGGATTGTTGAAGAGCAAGGTGTTGTTTTAGATTTAAACTATGCAGAAGATTCTAAAGCAGACGTTGATATGAATGTAATTATGACTGGAAAAGGTCAGTTCGTTGAAGTGCAAGGAACTGGAGAAGAAGCGACGTTTAGCAGAGCGCAGTTAAATGAATTACTTGATGCTGCAGAACAAGGCATTTTCCAACTGATTGATATGCAAAAGGAAGCGTTAGGTGACATCGTATCTCATATAGAGTAGAGGTGGAAAAAATGAAACAAGTTGTTGTAGCGACAAAAAATATGGGGAAAGTACGTGAATTTGCTGAGTTATTTGAGCGATTTGATTTAGAAGTGAAATCATTACACGATTTTCCTCATATTGAAGAAGTCGAAGAAACTGGTGAAACATTTGAAGAAAATGCGATCTTAAAAGCGGATAGTTTGAGTAGACAGTTGAATGCCATTGTAATTGCGGATGATTCAGGTCTTATTGTAGATGCTTTAAACGGGAAACCAGGCGTGTATTCAGCGCGTTTTGCTGGAGAGCCGAAAGATGATCAAGCGAATATTGATAAAGTTTTACAAGAATTAAATGACGTAGCGTTTGAAAAACGTAAAGCTCGTTTCTACTGTGCATTAGCAGTGGCTTTCCCTGAAGGTGATAAAAAGCCTGTCATTGTAAACGGGACGTGTGAAGGATTTATTTTAGAACAGCGCCGCGGGGAAAACGGCTTTGGATATGATCCGATTTTTTATGTGGAAGAATATAAAAAAGCGATGGCGGAACTAAGTTCAGATGAGAAAAATGCTATTAGTCACCGCGGACGTGCTCTACGTAAGCTAGAAGAAAAAATCCCTGAATGGTTTTTAGGAGAATAAGGGAGAGAGATTGATGAAAGCTTTAATCGTAAGCGATAGTCATAGTTCTGTGAAGGAATTACAGCGGTTAAAAGAGAAGTATGAAGGAAAAGTAGATATCATGATTCATTGCGGTGATTCAGAGCTAACGCCTGCTCATGAAGAGCTGCAAGGTTTCCATGTTGTAAAAGGGAATTGTGATTATGCTAACTTTCAAGACGAAATTGTCACTGATGTAGATGGTATTCGTTTCGTAGTTGTGCACGGACATCGTCATAACGTGAAAATGACGTTACAAACATTAGCGTACCGTGCTGAAGAGGTCGGGGCGCAAGTTGCATGCTTCGGACACTCTCACGTATTAGGTGCGGAATTAATCGACGGCGTTTTATTTATTAATCCAGGCAGTATTTTATTACCGCGTCAGCGTGTAGAAAAGACATTTGCTTTATTAGAAATGGATGAAAATCAAATGGAAGTTCGTTTTGAAACACTAGACGGACAGCTAGTTGAACAAGCAGTTTTTAAAAGAGGATAAGAAAAATTATCCTCTTTTAAAAAAGGTGTTGACTTTATGTATGGTTATACATATAATAAATATTGTCGATAGGGCAACGGCGCTAACGAAGAAAAATAAAATAACATATGCGGGTGTAGTTTAGTGGTAAAACAAGAGCCTTCCAAGCTCTGGTCGAGAGTTCGATTCTCTTCACCCGCTCCATGTCCCAGTAGCTCAGCCGGATAGAGCATACGCCTTCTAAGCGTACGGTCGGGAGTTCGAATCTCTCCTGGGACGCTAAAAAAACCTTGTTATCAAAAGATAACAAGGTTTTTTGTTTGTCTGCAAATTGATGTATGGGTTATAAGAGTAGTTTATCCTTAATATCTGCGACTTTTCCTTCGATATTAAGCAAGTTGTATATGTACTTCTTTTTCTTAAATAAAAAGAGCACCATTTATGCGCCGTATTCCTCTTATCTAATTTAAAGAATCAATAGGCTTATGGTGAAACTCAAATTCATATCTAGATTCTCCTAGTTGTTCACTTACAATGTTATAAAACTTTTTATCATTCTAGTGCGGATTGAGCATCCGTTATCGAAACTTATCCCTGTCAGTGTGTTACAATTAATAGAAGCGGAAAACGAGAATCTCCAATTGACTGGACCTGTGATTGGTTAGACGGTTTAAGAAGGTTGTATAAAAAAGGGAGATGGCGCAAAGATGGCGAGATCAAATGAGAATGATTTAACGGAGAAATTGGCAGAAGGTCAACGGAAATATGGTGATGGCAACTTTACAGTACAGAACATCGGTGATGAAACTAACCCGAATTGGACTGTCGTAAAAAATGTGAGGAAGGGATCGGCAGGCATTCGCGAAGGAGAAGATATATTAAGACTGCGATCAAAATATATAAAATAGTACGGAAATGAGCGGACTGAGAGTTTGAGCATCTTCTAGGACGTTGAAAAAACCTTGTTATCTTTTGATAACAAGGTTTTCTGTTTAGTTATTAATAAACTTCTCAAACACAAAACCATAATCTTTCACATTATATTGTTTCTTCGTATCAACAAGCCAGTTAAAGGCAATCTCGTTCATTTCTTTAAACTGCTCTGCTAAATTTACTTGTGCGTTTGAAATACGGCTGAAAGCATTAGATGCCATATCTAAACTTTTATGTGCATATTGTAATGTAATGTCGTTGTCGTATGAAATTTCTTCGATTTTAAGTAAGGCTTTATATAAATCTTTTAATTCCTCGATATGTTTTTTATGAACATCAATTGAATAGTGTTCATCTCCCATTTGAAATTTAATTTCTACATCTAAATCAATCGTTCCGGCAGTTTCAAGTGCTACGTTTTTGATTTGATATTTACTATAGCTAAAGCGGCGTAGTGTACGTTTTTTACTTGTCGCACTTGTCCCATCTAGGTGAAGTAATCCTTTGTTTGTGAAGCAATATTCATCTGATTTCGATTTAATTAGAAAGTAAATTTTCTCCCCATCTTCATGCATCACGTAATCATCGGCATCGACTTTATCGTAATCTTTCGGTGTAATGACAGAACCTACATCACTTAATCCTAAAACATCAGCAGCTACTTTTTTGAACATATATAATCCCCCTTATAAAAAAATCTCAATTATACAAAAATATATTAACATGATTTTAACGAAGAGTTTTCTTTTAATGTGAAAATATTGGGAGGTAAGTTAAGAAAAGGAACAAATATTATTTTAAAACATGTAAAAAGGTGCGGAGAAAAAGTGTACCATCATACAAAAACAAAAGGAGATTTAGCTGTTTTAAAGGCGCAAGTTGATTTGTATGAAAAAGGATACATGATTTTAATGCCACAAACAGAGCATTCGTCGTTTGCTCTTGTAGTGTATAAAGACGGGAGATTTAAAAGGGTACAAGTTGAAATATAGAGAATTGAATGCAAGAGGGATACTAGAAGTTAGATTCCGATCTAGTTATTCTACGACAAGCGGAGTCACTACAAAAGAAGTGAATAAAGAAGAAATAGATGTGTATTGTGTATATTGTCCTCAAACGGATTTTTGTTATTACTTCAACCAAAAATTATTTAGTAAATCTATTAGTTTAAGAGTGGATTCTCCGAAAAATAACCAAGAGAAAAAAGTTAATTTTGCAAGTGATTATAGAGAAATTCCGTGAAAGCACCTCAAGCTATGTGAGGTGCTTTTCTATTCTCTTTTGAAATCTTACAATTCTGTAAGGTAACTGTAAGGTAGTTCGATGGTAACAAATTGCTAATCCTCTATAATGAAGGTAACAACGATAAAACGAGGAGGAAGAAATGATGAAAGGGTTAATCGTAACGGGTTTAACAGTTGCTTTTGGATTTGTAGCGTATGAGAAATTAACGTATGTAGTGGATGTTGTAAAACATTTAATCGCTTAGAGGAAACTACCATGAGAGGGAAAGGGAATGAGTGAATGAATGGAATGGTTATTTGGAATTATAGGTACTTGTAGTGTAGTGTTATTGTTCTTTGTCCCAAGTGGTATACTTAGTTCGACAACGAGTTTGTTCTTCTTAAGTTTGTTTGCTTGTACGATGCTTATCATTATGTTTTTAATGAAGCGAAGTAAACCAATCTTCTATTTTAGCATGATTGTTATGGCAATTATTGTTCTCCAAATTATTACCCTTGTTATATACCCCACTATTATAAAAGCTTTCCATTAATGATAAATCCTCTGCTTTCATCGCTGAGGGTTTTTATTTGTACATTTTAAATTTTAAGTAAGGATTTGTTTATATTGAAATATAAAAATTAAATATTTTCATATTTCAAACAAAGGGTGTTGAGATGTTGTGTTCTCATTACTCATTTGATATATTTACTTTAAAGATAATTAAAATCTAGAAAAAGAGGCGGACGTATGGATAAAAAAGAAAATACGGTCGTATTGTTTCCGCAGCTATCAGAGCGCTATATTGATGAAGGTTTTTTAGCGCTGAAAGAGCGGAAATTCGAAGATGCATTGCGCTGCTTTGAAATATTACGTCAGTATAATGCAGAAACGGAACAAACGGAATTAGCTTCGGTTATTTGTTTGTTAGAATTAAAGCATATGGAAGAAGCGAAAGAGAAGTGTGAACAGTTACTGGAAACAGGAGCTGTATTATTTGGTGATATTCTTGAAACGTATGTGACAATTTTAGTTCAAACAAATGATTATGAAGGTGTAATTGAAACCGTTGAAAAAGTTTTGCAAACGAAAGATATAATGCCTGAACAAAAGGAAAAATTAGCACAGCTCGCTTTATTTGCAGAAGGTATGTTAAATGAAGTAGATACGTCACTAGTCGATTCGAATTTTGAATTAGATGAATTTACTAATGAAATGTTTGGAGAAAACTTTGGGCAAAAGCTAAGAGCGATTCAGCAACTTTCGTTAAAAGACTTGGATCTTGCATTACCTGTTTTAAAGAAATTTTTAGTAGACGAAAAACAGCACCCTTATTTGAAAACTTCTATTTTATATAAAATGATAGAAAATCAAATAGAAGAAGAGATAGAGGTAGAAAAGTTTGGGAATACGATCAAGGTAATTCCGGCATTTACAGGTCATAATGAGGAGCAATCCGATAACATTATACATACATTATCAAGTCGATTAGAACAAAATTATCCTGATATATTTGATGCGATGGTTACATATTGGAAAGAGTTGCAAATTAGCGTTTTCCCATTCGCTCTATTAATGGATAAAGTGGAAATTTGGGCTGCTGTTTTAGAGAGAATTGGTAGAAAGCGTTTCGGGTTGACTATTGATGAGGAAGAGCTTATGACAGCGTATAATATTGGATTAGAAGAGTTTCATATTGCCTATCAATGGTTATTACGTGTTGAAAGAGAAGGATATTTGCCCGTATAATTATGAAAAAGAATCGTTCGGTTCTTGAAACGAGCATATTCTATGTTATAATGTAAGGGTTGCAAAAGGCAGAAATCTGCCTGTTTGTAAGAGAAGAGAAGTGTAATTCTCTTACTTAATATGTTTCATATTATTCTCGAACAAAATATACCGTAGTTGTCTTTTAGGCAATTAGTAGATTGGAACATTATATCTGAAAGCTTTTGCTAGAGGATTATTTGTACTTTTGTTATTTCAAAAAAGAGATAATGAAGATCTTAATCTATAGAGGTATGTGCATACATTATTATAGTTGGAGGGAAAGAATAAATGGCTGCAAAATGGGAAAAATTAGAAGGTAACGTAGGCGTTTTAACAATCGAAGTTGATGCTAAAGAAGTAAACAACTCTATCGACGCTGCGTTCAAAAAAGTAGTAAAAACAATCAACGTACCAGGTTTCCGTAAAGGAAAAATGCCTCGTCCGTTATTCGAACAACGCTTTGGTATCGAATCTTTATACCAAGATGCTTTAGATATCATCTTACCAAAAGCATACGGTGAAGCGATCGATGAAGCTGGTATCTTCCCAGTTGCTCATCCTGAAATTGACATCGAGAAGTTCGAAAAAAATGCTAACCTTATCTTCACTGCAAAAGTTACAGTGAAACCTGAAGTTAAATTAGGTGAGTACAAAGGTTTAGCAGTAGAAAAAGTTGAAACAACTGTAACTGACGAAGATGTAGAGAACGAATTAAAATCTTTACAAGAGCGTCAAGCTGAACTAGTTGTTAAAGAAGAAGGAACTGTTGAAAACGGTGATACAGCTGTAATCGACTTCGAAGGTTTCGTTGATGGCGAAGCATTTGAAGGCGGAAAAGGCGAAAACTACTCTCTAGCAATCGGTTCTGGTACATTCATCCCAGGTTTCGAAGAGCAAGTAATTGGTCTTAAATCTGGTGAGTCTAAAGACGTTGAAGTATCATTCCCAGAAGAGTACCATGCTGCTGAATTAGCTGGCAAACCAGCAACATTCAAAGTAACAGTTCACGAAATCAAAACAAAAGAACTTCCTGAGTTAAACGACGAGTTCGCTAAAGAAGCTGACGAAGCGGTTGCAACTCTTGATGAATTAAAAGCAAAACTTCGTACAAACTTAGAAGAAGGCAAAAAGCACGAAGCTGAGCACAAAGTACGTGACGAAGTAGTAGAATTAGCTGCTGCTAACGCTGAAATCGACATTCCAGAAGCTATGATCGACACTGAGTTAGATCGTATGGTTCGTGAATTCGAGCAACGTTTAAGCCAACAAGGTATGAACCTTGAGCTTTACTACCAATTCACAGGTACTGATGCTGACAAGTTAAAAGAGCAAATGAAAGAAGACGCTCAAAAACGCGTAAGAATCAACCTTGTTCTTGAAGCTATCATTGAAGCTGAAAACATCGAAGTTACTGAAGAAGAAGTAACTGCAGAAGTTGAAAAAATGGCTGAAATGTACGGTATGCCAGTAGACGCTATCAAGCAAGCTCTTGGAAGCGTAGACGCTTTAGCTGAAGATCTTAAAGTTCGTAAAGCTGTAGACTTCTTAGTAGAAAACGCTGCATAATAAAATAACAAGGCACGATTTTAATCGTGCCTTGTTTTATAAATATAGAAATATATTTATAAAACTTTTCGATGAAGAAGGAAAACTTCCTTAATGAGTCGAATATACATATTTCAAAAGTTTTAAAAACTTTTTATTTGTACATAACTAGTCATATTATTTGTATTTCTCGCCACGTAGTGACATAATATGTATTTACATACGATACATTTATCGTGTACATACGAAGGCAAGAGGTTAGCACTTTGTAAGGGGTGTGAAAATATGTTTAAATTTAATGATGAAAAAGGGCAATTAAAATGTTCTTTCTGTGGTAAAACACAAACGCAAGTTCGAAAGTTAGTTGCAGGTCCAGGTGTTTACATTTGTGACGAGTGTATCGAACTTTGTACTGAAATTGTACAAGAGGAGCTTGCGAAAGACGAAGAAGTAGAATTCAAAGATGTACCGAAACCGGTAGAAATTCGTGAAATCTTAGATGAGTATGTCATCGGACAAGATAACGCGAAAAAAGCACTAGCGGTAGCGGTATATAACCATTACAAACGCATTAATTCTAACAGCAAAATTGATGATGTAGAATTAGCGAAGAGTAATATCGCACTTATCGGGCCAACAGGTAGTGGTAAAACATTACTGGCACAAACGTTAGCGCGTATTTTAAATGTTCCATTTGCAATCGCGGACGCGACATCTTTAACTGAAGCTGGATACGTTGGGGAAGATGTAGAAAATATCTTACTTAAATTAATCCAAGCAGCTGATTATGATGTAGAGAAAGCGGAAAAAGGAATCATTTATATTGATGAGATTGATAAAGTGGCACGTAAGTCCGAAAATCCATCAATTACACGTGATGTATCTGGTGAAGGTGTGCAGCAGGCACTTCTGAAAATTTTAGAAGGTACTGTAGCAAGCGTTCCACCTCAAGGTGGTCGTAAGCATCCGCACCAAGAGTTTATTCAAATTGATACAACGAATATCTTATTCATCTGTGGTGGAGCGTTTGATGGCATTGAGCCAATTATTAAACGTCGTCTTGGTGAAAAAGTAATTGGATTTGGTTCGGAGAAGAAAAATGCGGATGTAAATGAGAAGCATGTTTTATCTCACGTATTACCAGAGGACCTTTTAAGATTTGGTTTAATTCCAGAGTTTATCGGTCGTCTTCCAGTTATTGCGAACCTAGAGCCGCTTGATGAAGATGCTCTTGTTGATATTTTAACGAAACCGAAAAATGCACTTGTTAAGCAATTCCAAAAACTATTGGAGCTTGACGATGTTGAGTTAGAGTTTGAAGAAGGCGCACTAATTGAGATTGCGAAAAAAGCAATTGAACGTAAAACAGGTGCTCGTGGACTTCGTTCTATTATTGAAGGCTTAATGCTGGATGTAATGTTCGAACTTCCATCTCGTAAAGATATCGAGAAGTGTGTTCTTACAAAAGAAACAGTAGCTGATAATGCACCGCCAAAATTGGTGTTACAAGACGGTACTGTACTTGATACAAAAACATCTGCATAATGCGAAAGAGAAACAGCAATTTTTATAATTGCTGTTTTTCTTTATGTTTAGCTATGTTCCTCCGCGGAAATACTAAGAGATAAAACATTGCGGGAGGAAATAAATGATGAGCTGGACAAATATATTTTTACTTGTTCAACTTGTTTTTGGTGTAATTGTCGGATTGTATTTTTGGCATTTACTTCGAAATCAGCGAACACAAAAAGTTTCAATTGATCGAGAATCGAAAAAAGAATTAGAACAGCTTCGTAAAATGCGTGAGATTTCTTTAACAGAGCCGCTTGCGGAAAAGGTGCGCCCTACATCCTTTTTAGATATTGTAGGGCAAGAGGACGGGATTAAGTCGTTAAAAGCGGCTCTTTGTGGCCCAAACCCGCAACATGTGATTATATATGGTCCGCCAGGTGTAGGAAAGACAGCGGCAGCACGTCTTGTATTAGAAGAAGCGAAACGAAATCCAAAATCTCCATTTCGCACAAATGCAACATTTATTGAACTGGATGCGACGACAGCTCGGTTTGATGAACGTGGTATTGCAGACCCTTTAATCGGTTCGGTGCATGATCCCATTTATCAAGGTGCTGGGGCGATGGGACAAGCAGGTATTCCACAACCGAAAAAAGGTGCGGTAACAGATGCGCACGGTGGTATTTTGTTTATTGATGAGATTGGTGAACTACATCCGATTCAAATGAACAAAATGTTAAAGGTGCTAGAAGATCGAAAAGTGTTTTTGGAAAGTGCATACTATAGTGAAGAGAATACGATGATTCCAACGTATATACATGACATTTTTCAAAAAGGTTTACCAGCCGATTTTCGCTTAGTTGGGGCGACGACACGTTCGCCAGAGGAGATTCCTCCTGCTATTCGGTCGCGCTGTTTAGAAGTGTTCTTCCGTGAGTTAGATACAGAAGAAATTCAAAAAGTAGCGAAGAATGCGGCTGACAAAGTGGAAATGCAAATCGGTGAAAATGGTATTGAAATGATTGGGATGTATGCAAGAAATGGACGAGAAGCGATTAATCTTGTGCAAATTTCTGCTGGAATGGCAATAAATGAAGAACGTCCTTTCATTAAAGATGAAGATATTGAGTGGGTTGTTCACTCTAGTCAGCTTACACCGAAGTATGAAAAACGCATTTACCCTATTCCGAGAATCGGTCTTGTAAATGGACTTGCTGTATACGGACCAAATACAGGCGCGTTATTAGAAATTGAAGTAACAGCAATTAAGGCGAAAGATAAAGGGTCGGTAAATGTTACCGGAATTGTTGAAGAGGAAAGTATTGGTAGTCAAACGAAATCAATTCGCCGTAAAAGTATGGCGAAAGGTTCTGTAGATAATGTATTAACAGTACTTCGATCTCTAGATGTGTTGCCAGAAGGGTACGATATACATATTAATTTTCCAGGTGGTATCCCGATTGATGGGCCTTCTGCGGGAATTGCTATGGCAACAGGTGTGTATTCGGCAGTGCATCATACGTATGTGAATAATGAAGTAGCGATGACTGGTGAGATAAGTATACACGGGGAAGTGAAACCTATCGGTGGTGTGTACGCAAAAATAAAAGCTGCGAAAAAGGCGGGAGCTAAGAAAGTTATCATCCCTGCTGAAAACATGCAACCGTTTTTGTACACAATAAAAGGAATTGAAATTATCCCTGTTCGTAAGTTAAAGGAAGTATTTGAGCTAACATTTATGCAAGAAAATATGCATCGAGAGCTTGATGTACATACTACGATAGACGAAACAGATGCACAATCAATGTGAGAGTGAACGATAATAAAATTTGCCAGACTTCGTTTAAGTTTGTATGCTTAAGCGGAGTCTTTTTTCTTTTTATAAAGGAGAAAAAACGAGTGATTTACAATTGCGGAAAATCTCTGCAATTGCATCTAGATGTATTGTAATATAAAATGGTTGAACAGGAGTTTAATTTATTATGGAGGTGCTATGTCTAGTATGAATACGAATGAAAGAATCGTACCCCTCCTACCATTAAGAGGCGTTCTCGTATATCCAACGATGGTTCTGCATCTTGATGTAGGACGTGATAAATCGATACAAGCACTAGAGCAGGCGGCAATGGATGAAAATATCATCTTTTTAGCAATGCAAAAAGAAATGAATATCGATGATCCGAAAGAAGATGACATATATAGTGTAGGTACAGTGGCGAAAGTGAAGCAAATGTTAAAATTGCCTAACGGTACGCTTCGTGTCCTTGTAGAAGGTTTACATAGAGCAGAAGTAGTAAAGTTTATCGAAGAAGAAAATGTAGTGCAAGTTTCTATTAAAACGATAACGGAAGAAGTGGAAGCTGATTTAGAAGAGAAAGCTCTTATGCGTACGTTACTGGAGCATTTCGAACAATATATTAAAGTTTCGAAAAAAGTTTCAAATGAAACATTTGCAACGGTAGCTGATGTAGAAGAGCCAGGAAGATTAGCTGATTTAATTGCTTCTCACTTGCCAATTAAAACGAAGCAGAAACAAGAGATTTTAGAGATCATATCTGTGAAAGAACGATTACATACACTTATTTCAATTATTCAAGATGAACAAGAATTACTTAGTTTAGAAAAGAAAATTGGACAAAAAGTGAAACGTTCAATGGAGCGCACGCAAAAAGAATATTTCTTACGTGAGCAAATGAAGGCGATTCAAACTGAACTTGGCGATAAAGAAGGTAAGGGCGGGGAAGTTGAAGAACTTCGTGAGAAAATTGAACAGTCAGGAATGCCTGAAGAAACAATGAAGGCTGCACTGAAAGAATTAGATCGTTATGAAAAGTTACCAGCAAGTTCTGCGGAGAGCGGCGTTATTCGCAATTATATGGATTGGTTATTAGCACTTCCGTGGACAGAAGCAACAGAAGATATGATTGATCTTGTTCATTCTGAAGAGATTTTAAACAAAGATCATTACGGTCTTGAGAAAGTGAAAGAACGCGTACTTGAATATTTAGCAGTACAGAAGTTAACGAATTCATTAAAAGGACCTATCCTTTGTTTAGTAGGACCTCCTGGGGTCGGAAAAACGTCGTTAGCGCGTTCTATTGCAACATCATTAAATCGTAATTTTGTCCGTGTATCCCTTGGTGGTGTACGTGATGAATCTGAAATTCGTGGTCACCGCCGTACGTACGTTGGAGCAATGCCAGGACGCATTATTCAAGGTATGAAAAAGGCGAAATCAGTTAATCCAGTCTTCTTATTAGATGAGATTGATAAAATGTCTAATGATTTCCGTGGAGATCCATCAGCAGCATTACTTGAAGTGTTAGACCCAGAACAAAACCATAACTTCAGTGATCATTATATTGAAGAACCATATGATCTATCGAAAGTTATGTTTGTAGCAACTGCGAATACACTTTCCAGTATTCCAGGCCCATTACTTGACCGTATGGAAATTATTTCGATTGCTGGTTATACAGAACTTGAAAAAGTTCATATTGCTCGCGAACATTTATTGCCGAAACAATTAAAAGAGCATGGCTTACGAAAAGGTAATTTACAAGTACGTGATGAAGCGCTTCTTGAAATTATTCGCTATTATACACGTGAGGCTGGTGTTCGTACACTAGAGCGCCAAATTGCAAAAGTTTGTCGTAAAGCAGCAAAGATTATCGTTACAGCAGAACGTAAGCGTATTGTAGTAACAGAGAAAAATGTTGTTGATTTACTTGGTAAGCACATATTCCGTTATGGGCAAGCCGAAAAAACAGATCAAGTTGGTATGGCGACAGGTTTAGCGTATACAGCAGCAGGTGGCGATACACTGGCGATTGAAGTGTCCGTAGCGCCAGGTAAAGGGAGATTAATTTTAACAGGGAAACTTGGGGATGTTATGAAAGAATCCGCACAAGCAGCGTTTAGCTATATTCGCTCTCGTGCAGAAGAGCTTCAGATTGATCCGAATTTCCATGAGAAAAATGATATTCATATTCATGTTCCAGAAGGAGCAGTTCCAAAAGATGGACCGTCAGCAGGTATTACGATGGCAACAGCACTTATTTCTGCACTAACAGGTATTCCTGTAAGTAAAGAAGTGGGGATGACAGGTGAAATTACACTTCGTGGTCGTGTATTACCGATTGGTGGTTTAAAAGAAAAAACATTAAGTGCTCACCGCGCAGGTTTAACTAAGATTATTTTACCAGCGGAAAATGAGAAAGATTTAGATGATATTCCAGAGAGCGTAAAAGAAAATCTTACGTTTGTGCTTGCATCTCATTTAGATGAAGTATTGGAGCACGCATTAGTAGGAGTGAAACAATGAAAGTAACAAAAGCAGATATTGTAATTAGTGCTGTTAAACCAGAACAATATCCAGACAGTGATTTACCAGAAATTGCATTAGCAGGTCGTTCAAATGTCGGGAAGTCTTCCTTTATTAATAAAATTTTAAATCGTAAAAAGTTAGTACGTATTTCTTCTAAACCAGGAAAAACGCAAACGTTGAACTTTTTCTTAATCAATGAGATGATGCATTTTGTTGACGTTCCAGGTTATGGATATGCGAAAGTATCTAAATCAGAGCGCGCAGCATGGGGCAAAATGATTGAAACGTACTTTACAACGCGTGAGCAACTAGACGCAGCTGTATTAGTAGTTGATTTACGTCACCAACCAACAAATGATGACGTGATGATGTATGATTTCTTAAAGCACTATGAAATCCCAACAATTATTATTGCAACGAAAGCCGATAAAATTCCGAAAGGGAAATGGCAAAAGCATTTAAAAGTTGTAAAAGAAACGCTTGCTGTTGAAATTGGAGATGAAATTGTTCTATTCTCTTCTGAAACAGGACTTGGAAAAGAAGAAGCATGGAAAGCAATTCATAAAATGACAAAAACAAAAAACGCGTGACGAATGTCGCGCGTTTTTTCTTTATACACTTTTAGCGTACATTTAACGTAACTTCAATATTTCCTCGTGTTGCTTTCGAGTAAGGACATACACCGTGAGCGGCTTCTACAAGTTCTTGTGCTTCGCTATGTGAGACGCCAGCGACATGTACATCAAGTACAGCAGATAGGCCGAAACCACCATCTGTATCTTTTCCGATAGAAACGTGAGCAGTTACTTCTGTACTTTCTACTTTCACACGTTTTGTACGAATGACAAGTTGTAATGCACTATCAAAACAAGCGGCATAACCAGCAGCAAATAGTTGTTCTGGATTTGTTGCTTCTCCGCCTGCACCACCTAGTGCTTTCGGCATTTTTACATCAAGATTTAATATGCCATCATCTGAGACTACTTTTCCGTTTCTTCCACCTGTAGCAGTTACTGAAGCAGTATATAATTTATCCATGTTTATTCCCCTTTTCTATCATTAATTGTTTTCATTGTTTCAATTAGTTTATTTAATTGAATTAATAAAGAACGATATTCTTGTTCTGTAATTCCTAAATTTGTTGCCATCGTTTTTGGCAATGAACAAGCCTTTTCTTGTAAATCTTTACCTTGTTCTGTTAATTCAATACATACTTTTCGCTCATCTTCTTTGGAACGAACGCGTTTTACAAGGTTTAATGATTCCATTCGTTTTAACATAGGTGTTAACGTACCTGAATCTAAAAATAGACGTTCTCCAATTTCTTTTACTGTTAGTCCATCTTGCTCCCATAGTACGAGTAAAGTAATGTACTGTGGATACGTAATGCCCATTTCTTCTAAATACGGTCGGTAAAAGCGTGTCATCTCTCTAGAACAGGCGTAAATGGAAAAACAAAGTTGGTTATCTAGATGTAAAGAATTATCTACCATACATAACTCCTTTCTTATTAAGTTGCGCGCAATTTAATTTTGTAAAACCAATATAACGAAAAAGAAATACAATGTCAAATACATTGTATTGAGAAAGTTCGTGCTACAATTTGGAACAATCATACATATTTTCCTTCATGATGAAAGAAGATAGGAAAGATGATGTTATAATTCATATGGAATAGTTTCCATCACTTGATTATGAGGGCTTTTTTTGGTAACGTACAAATAGAGTTATTAATTTATAATCATTATAAAGTAGAAAATTTTTATTCGTTTTACTGAATCTCCTTTATTACATACGGAGAATAAATAAAAAATAATCGGTTGTTCACACGATTGTCAGATTCATAAGAGGAAAGTTGTATTATGATAGTAGATAAAGTGATAAAACGGGTGAAGGGGGACATGCTGCGTGCATATTCTTGTTGTTAGTGTAAATTATCGAACAGCCCCTGTAGAATTTCGTGAGAAACTCACATTTCAGGCAGCAGAGCTAGAGCAAGCAATGACGACATTACAAAATCAAAAGAGCGTGTTAGAGAATGTCATTGTATCAACTTGTAATCGCACTGAGATTTATGCTGTTGTCGATCAATTACACACGGGACGGTATTATATTAAGAAGTTTTTAGCTGATTGGTTTCAGCTTGAAATAGAAGAAGTCGCACCATATTTAACTATTTTTGAACAAGATGGTGCAATAGATCATTTATTCCGCGTAACTTGCGGTTTAGATTCTATGGTAGTTGGAGAGACGCAGATTTTAGGTCAAATAAAAGATAGCTTTTTAGAAGCCCAACAAGTAAAAGCAACAGGGACAATTTTTAATGAATTGTTTAAGCAAGTTATTACATTAGCGAAACGTGCTCACTCAGAAACGACAATTGGTGAAAGTGCGATGTCTGTTAGTTATGCTGCTGTTGAGCTAGGGAAGAAAATATTCGGCGAGTTAACAGATTGTCACGTGCTTATTCTCGGTGCTGGTAAAATGGGTGAACTTGCACTGCAAAACTTATATGGAAGCGGTGCTCGTAAAGTAACAGTCATGAATAGGACGCTTTCAAAAGCAGAAATAATGGCTGAGAAATATATGGGACATGCAAAACCTTTAAGTGAATTACAATGTGCATTATTAGAAGCTGATATTTTAATTAGTTCAACTGGTGCATCGGATTATGTCATTACGAAAGAGATGATGACAAAGGTAGAGAAAATGCGCTCTGGCCGTCCATTATTTATGGTTGATATTGCAGTGCCGCGTGATATTGATCCAGCGATTGATGAGTTAGAAGGTTCTTTCTTATATGACATTGATGATTTGCAAGGAGTAGTGGAAGCGAACCGTGCTGAGCGTTTGAAAGAAGCAGAGAAAATTCAATTTATGATTGAAGAGGAAATTGTTTTATTTAAAACGTGGTTAAGTACACTTGGTGTCGTTCCGTTAATATCAGCTCTTCGTGATAAGGCACTTGCTATCCAAAGTGAAACGATGGAAAGCCTGGAACGAAAAATACCGAATCTTAGTGATCGTGAGAGAAAAGTAATTAGTAAGCATACGAAAAGTATTATTAATCAATTATTAAAAGACCCAATTTTAGTAGCGAAAGAAATAGCTGCTGAAGAGGGAGCAGACGAAAAATTAGCGTTATTTGCAAAGATTTTCGATTTAGAAATGGAAGACGTAGAGAGTCGTGCGGAAGAAGTAGAACATAAAAGAGCGTGGACACCATCCGTTCCATCTTTATAATTTGGAAGGATGATCGGATGAGTTTTTTAAATAACAGTATTATTTATCATATTGCAATTATTTTATATGCTTGTAGCATTAGTTTATATTTTATAGATTATTTCCAAAGTAACCGAAAGGCGAACCGATTTGCTTTTTGGTTACTTTCGATTGTATGGGTTCTGCATTCTATTTTTATGTTGCTTAGAGCTACAGATTCAGAAACGAACCCTCTTTTAACCTTATTATCAGGGATTTATTTTTATGTTTGGCTATTGATTACGATGTCGTTAGTCATTAATCGATTTATGAGAATCGATTTTTTAGTCTTTTTTACAAATGTTGTTGCATTTGGCGTAAGCGCTTTTTCTATCTTTACGCCGCTTGGAAAGATGTCGCCGGTACTTGCAGAGCAATTAGTTTCGGAACTTGTATACGTACATGTCGGTATGGCTATTATTTCTTATGCAACATTCACTGTATCGTTCATTTTTTCTATTATGTATTTATTGCAATATCGCCTATTAAAAAAGAAAAAATGGAATGCGAGATTAAGAAGATTAGGGAATTTACCGAAGCTAGAATCGATGTCTTACGGATTAAATTTATTTTCTGTTCCATTTTTCTTACTAGCCATTTTATTAGGATGCATATGGGGATATACAAAATTGGACAATTTCCATTGGTATGATACGAAAGTGATTGGGTCTTTTGTCGTACTATTTGTATATTGTGCTGGCCTATATTTACGAGCCGCAGATGTGTTACAAGGGAAGAAAATCGTGCAGTGGAACATTGGAGCATTTCTCGTAATGCTAATTAATATTTTTCTATTAAGCAGTTTATCCAACTTCCACTTTTGGTATTTATAATGAGGAGAGAAAATTATGCGCAAAATTATTGTAGGGTCACGAAAGAGTAAATTAGCATTAACGCAAACGAACTGGTTTATTGATCAGTTAAAAGCGCTAGGTTTACCATATGAATTTGAAGTAAAAGAAATCGTCACAAAAGGTGATGTTATTTTAGATGTTACTCTTTCAAAAGTAGGCGGCAAAGGCTTGTTTGTGAAAGAGATTGAACATGCGTTACTTACGAAAGAAATTGATATGGCTGTACATAGTATGAAAGATATGCCGGCCGTACTTCCAGAAGGATTAATGATCGGTTGTACACCGAAGCGTGTTGACCCTCGTGATGCTTTTATCTCAAAAAACGGTGCATCGTTTAAAGAGTTAGCAGAAGGCGCTATTTTAGGTACGAGTAGTTTAAGACGTAGTGCACAGCTACTCGCTGCGAGACCAGACTTACAAGTGAAGTGGATTCGCGGAAATATCGATACACGTTTACGCAAATTAAAAGAAGAAGATTACGATGCAATTATTTTAGCGACAGCAGGATTACAAAGAATGGGCTGGGATAATGAAGTTATTACAGAACATTTAGATGAGACGTTATGTGTACCTGCTGTAGGACAAGGTGCATTAGCGATTGAGTGTCGTGAGGATGATAAGGATTTACTACAGTTGTTAGCTCATATGAATGATGGAGTAACAGAAAAAACAGTGGCAGCAGAACGCGTATTTCTTCATAAACTTGAAGGTGGATGCCAAGTTCCAATCGCTGGATATGCAACTCTTACAGAAAATGATGCAATCGAATTAACAGCTCTTGTCGGGTCTATGGACGGTTCGGTTTTATTGAAAGAGACAGTAGTAGGAACTGATCCAGAGAAAGTAGGGTTAGAGGCTGCGGACCGTTTAATTAAACAAGGCGCAAAAGAACTCATTCTTGCTGCAAATAAGGGGCAACAATAAATATGAGCGCTCTCGCTGGCAAAACGGTATTGGTTACACGTGCCCAGCATCAAGCAAAACAAATGAGTGTAGCGGTGAAAGAAAAGAGCGGAATTCCATTGGAAATTCCGCTTTTGCGTATGGAAGGTATGTCTCATAGGCAAATTCAACATATAGCAGAGCAGTTACATTCGTATGACTGGGTTATTTTTACGAGTAAAAATGGGGTAGCTTTTTTTCTAAATCGTTTGGGACAGAAGCTACCTGTAACGACTAAAATTGCTGCAGTAGGTGTGAAAACAAAGTTAGAGTTAGAAAAGCGAGGCTATGAAGTGGACTTCGTTCCAACTTCATTTGTTGCAGAAGTATTTGCAGAAGAGTTTGTAAAAAGATTAAGTGGAAACGAATGCATTTTATTTCCGAAAGGGAATTTAGCGAGAGATGTAATTCCAGTTGCGCTTCGCGAAATGGGTGTTTCTCTAGATGAGCTCATCGTATATGGTACGAAAGAAAATGTAGAGAAAAAGCGAGAGCTTATAGAAGCGTTAGAAGTAGGAAAAGTGGACGTTATTACATTTACGAGCCCTTCAACTGTTACTAGTTTTGTTCGTTTACTTGAGGGTACAGACTGGAGAGAATGGACAAAAAAATGTACAATTGCTTGTATAGGGCCTATTACGGAAAAAGAGGCGAGCCTTTATTTTCCGCATATTATTATGCCGAAAGAGTACACTGTAGAGGCATTACTACAATGCATTTGTGAATCTATAAAATAAAAGAATGGGGATAGAAATCTATGAACTCTTTACAATTTAATCGTCATCGTCGCTTAAGACAAAGCGGGGGCATGCGTGCGCTTGTGCGTGAAACGTTTTTACATACGGAAGATTTTATTTACCCTATTTTTGTATTAGAAGGAGAAAATGTTCGTAATGAAGTGCCTTCTATGCCAGGCGTATATCAAATGTCTTTAGATTTATTGCAAGCTGAAATGCAAGAAGTTGTTGATTTAGGTATTCGTTCTGTTATTGTATTTGGTTTACCTGCTGAAAAAGATGAAGTTGGATCATCAGCATATTGTGATCATGGAATTGTGCAACGTGCGATTCAGCAAATTAAAGGTGAATTCCCTGAGCTAGTAGTAGTGGCGGATACATGTTTATGTCAATTTACAAGCCATGGTCATTGCGGTGTAATTGAAGATGGTATTATTTTAAATGACGAGTCTCTTGCAGTTCTTGCAAAAACAGCTGTAAGCCAAGCGAAAGCAGGAGCAGACATTATTGCGCCATCAAACATGATGGACGGATTCGTAACAGCAATTCGCCACGCATTAGATGAAAATGGTTTTGGACATGTACCAGTTATGTCGTACGCTGTGAAATATTCATCAGCATTTTACGGACCATTCCGTGATGCGGCACATGGTGCACCGCAATTTGGTGATCGTAAAACATATCAAATGGACCCAGCGAACCGCATGGAAGCATTCCGTGAAGCAGAATCAGATGTAATGGAAGGGGCAGATTTCTTAATTGTAAAGCCAGCTCTTTCTTACTTAGATATCGTTCGTGATGTGAAAAATAACTTTAATTTACCAGTCGTTGCTTATAACGTAAGCGGTGAATATTCAATGATTAAAGCGGCAGCGCAAAATGGTTGGATTAATGAAAAAGAAGTTGTACTTGAAAAATTAATTAGTATGAAACGCGCAGGAGCAGATTTAATTATTACGTATCATGCGAAAGATGCAGCAAGATGGTTACAAGAAGGAGGCGCTAAATAATGAAAAAGTTTGATAAGTCGATTGCAGCGTTTGAAGAGGCGCAAGATTTAATGCCTGGTGGCGTAAATAGCCCAGTTCGTGCTTTTAAGTCTGTCGGTATGAATCCGTTGTTTATGGAGCGTGGAAAAGGCTCTAAAGTATATGATATCGATGGAAATGAATACATCGATTACGTATTATCATGGGGTCCTTTAATTCATGGTCATGCAAATGATCGTGTTGTTGAGGCTTTAAAAGCTGTTGCTGAAAGAGGTACAAGCTTCGGTGCCCCAACGGAAATTGAAAATAAATTAGCGAAACTTGTTATTGAGCGTGTACCATCAATTGAGATTGTACGTATGGTTAATTCTGGAACAGAAGCAACGATGAGTGCGCTACGTTTAGCTCGTGGTTATACAGGCCGTAACAAAATTTTGAAATTTATCGGTTGTTATCACGGTCATGGTGACTCGTTATTAATTAAAGCGGGTTCTGGTGTAGCAACGCTAGGTTTACCAGATAGCCCTGGTGTACCAGAAGGTGTAGCGAAAAATACGATTACAGTAGCGTATAACGATTTAGAAAGTGTGAAATACGCTTTCGAACAATTCGGTGATGATATTGCTTGTGTTATTGTAGAACCAGTAGCAGGGAATATGGGTGTTGTTCCTCCGCAACCAGGATTTTTAGAAGGTCTTCGTGAAGTAACAGAGCAAAATGGTGCATTGCTTATTTTTGATGAAGTAATGACAGGATTCCGTGTTGCTTATAATTGCGGGCAAGGTTATTACGGTGTAACACCTGATTTAACTTGTTTAGGTAAAGTAATCGGTGGTGGATTACCAGTAGGAGCATACGGTGGTAAAGCAGAAATTATGCGCCAAGTTGCACCGAGCGGACCGATTTACCAAGCAGGTACTTTATCAGGTAACCCACTAGCAATGGCAGCAGGTTATGAAACGTTAGTACAGTTAACGCCAGAATCGTATGTAGAATTCGAGCGTAAAGCTGAAATGTTAGAAGCTGGTTTACGTAAAGCGGCTGAAAAACATGGCATTCCGCATCATATTAACCGTGCGGGTTCTATGATTGGTATCTTCTTTACAGACGAACCAGTTATTAATTACGATGCAGCAAAATCTTCAAACTTAGAATTCTTTGCAGCTTACTATCGTGAAATGGTAGAGCAAGGTGTATTCTTGCCACCATCTCAATTCGAAGGTTTATTCTTATCGACAGCACATAGTGATGCAGATATTGAAGCGACGATTGCAGCGGCTGAAATTGCCATGTCAAAATTAAAAGCTTAATTGAATAAAAAAAATCGCTCTCCAAAAGGGGAGCGATTTTTTTTATTCATAAAGTCAGCTTTCCGTACATAAATCTGTAATGACATATAGTTTGGGAGGGGGAAAAGAAGTGGCAGCAGATCATTCATTACGTTTTTCATTAAAAGAATCTGTTTGGTTCCAAAAAGGACAGGAAGTCGAAGAACTTTTGTCAATTTCGTTAGATCCAGACGTTGAGATAGAAGAGCTTGATCATGAGGTTATTGTGAGAGGGCAATTAGATTTAACGGGAGAGTATGTTGCAAGGCAAGATGATTCAGCTTATTCATTAAGAGATCTATCGCCAGCGAAGTCCATTGATTATGTAGAAACAAGAGAAGATGGGGTTAATGAGCTTGTTCATTCCTTTCCGCTTGAAATATCAATCCCAAGAAACCGTGTGAAAGTAATTGAAGAACTATATGTATCTATCGAGGAATTTGATTATGAACTAAAGGAAAATGGTTGCTTACAATTATTAGCGGATATATCTATTACAGGGTTATGTGATGAAGAAAGAATCGAGGATGAAGAGGAAGAAACGGCATACGCTGAGTTAGAAGATGATTCAGAGCAAGAGGATGAAAATAGACCAACGCCGCAAGTAGAAGAACCAGCTTATAAGGAATCAGATGAGTGGGAAGATTACGCGTTTGAACCGTTCCAATTAGAAGAAAGAAAAGAGCAAGAAGTAGAGGAAGAGGAAATAGAAGAACATGAATTTGTAGAGCGTGAAGAGGAGAAAGAAACAACGCCGCAATTTGAATTGTTCGGACGAAAAGATTTCAAGAAAGAAAAAGCGAAAAAACAAGAAGAGCAAGAAGAAGAAACGTATTCACAGCGAGATGAAAATGCGCTTTATTTAACGAAATTATTTACGAAAGAACCGGAAGAAGAATTTACAAAGTTAAGAATGTATTTCGTGCAAGAAGGAGATACGATCGAATCTGTTGCAGAACGTTATGAAACATCTGTACAAAACTTATACCGTGTCAATCAAACAGAAGATATATATTTAACTACAGGACAAATTATTTATATTCCTGTTTCAAGAGCAAAAGCGAAATAAGTGAGTGTTTTCACTCACTTATTTTTCTAAAGGCGATGTTTTGAATAGAAAGGGTTATTCGTATGGATATGGAATTACGAAATCGCTATGAACCCATTGTAAGGCAATATAGATTGGATACGCAGCATATGGAAGAGCACGGAAGCGTAACGAAAATTTATACGAATCAAGGTCCATATGCGCTCAAGAAAATAGAAGGCAGGAAGTTAGAGCGGAATAACTTTCTGCACCATATTCAATATTTGAAGGAGAAGGGTTTCTCAAATTATGTACCTATATACCATGCGACGGATGGAAATTATATTTTAAGTGATGGTACGTATAATTACTATTTAATGCCTTGGTTAGAGCGTGCGGAAGGAAATGGCGAGGATAATGATCAATACCATAAAATGTTTCAGACTCTCGGAACGTTGCATCAAAAAACGGTAAAGGAAGAAACGTATACAGAAGAGGATTTAGAAAAACATTATACAAATATATCCGATCGCTGGGAAAATGATGGAGAGATGTTAGAGGAGTTTCTTGTAGAATCGGAAGCGAAGTGGTATATGTCTCCATTTGAATTGCAATATTGTACGTATTATCATCATGTAATGAGAGCACGTGAGTTTGCAACGAAGCAATTAAATGAGTGGAACGATGCGATGAAAGAAAAAGAAAAAACACGTATTACTTTTGTACATGGTAACGTATCACTTAATCATTTTTTATTTGATTATGAACGGAATGGCTATTTTATTAGTTTAGAAAAATCGAAGTTTGCAACACCTGTGCAAGATATTGTAGAGTTTTATTCTCGGTCGTTAAACACATATCCAATTGCGCGAAGTGATCGGTTTGAATGGTATCAAATGTATCAAAAAAATTTCCCTTTTACGAAAGAAGAGCAACTACTCATGTTTGCGTATATGACGTATCCATCGCAATTTATTCGGCAAATCCAGTCTTATAAGAAAAGAAGAGAGCGTCGTAATGAGGAAAATGAACTTCTCGGAGTAAAGAGTTTGCAACAAGCGCATTGGCTCGTTAGTAATATAGAATATTTCCTTTCGCAATTACAAGCTGCCCAGCAAGGGAACGGATAAAGAAGATAAGTAGAGGATGCTACTTATCTTCTTTTTTTTACTCAAAAAGCTGTAGTCTTAAATTTATCTTGACGAATAAGGTTTCGTTTTTTACACTATTGTATATAATAATTAACAATCATATAAATGCCTTGAAGGGGAAGAGTATAACAAGAAACGTCTTCAGAGAGGAGAATCATTAGCTGGGAGATTCTCTAGATAGTTATGTTAGAAGGTAGCCCTGGAGCATCTTTTCTGAACGGAATAGTTCTCATTAGGAAAAGACGGATTTGTCCGTTATCAAATTAAGAGTATAAGCAAATTCCTGAATTTGTTTGTAAATAAAGGTGGTACCGCGATGTCCCTCGTCCTTTTTTGGATGAGGGGCATTTTTTATTTTAAGGAGGGAAAATAATGTCAAACACGGAAAAGAATTTACCAACTAAATATGATCATATGTCCGTTGAAGAAGGCCTTTATCAGTGGTGGCTAGAAGGCAAATATTTTGAAGCAACAGGAGATGAGAAGAAACAACCGTATACAATTGTAATTCCACCTCCGAACGTAACTGGTAAGTTACACCTAGGTCATGCTTGGGATACAACTCTTCAAGATATTTTAACTCGTACGAAGCGTATGCAAGGTTACGATGTATTATGGCTTCCAGGAATGGACCATGCGGGTATCGCAACACAAGCGAAAGTAGAAGGGAAACTTCGTGAAGAAGGTATTTCACGTTACGATCTTGGCCGTGAGAAATTCCTTGAAAAGGCTTGGGAATGGAAAGAAGAATACGCTTCTCACATTCGTCAACAATGGGGGAAAGTTGGTTTAGGACTAGACTATTCTCGCGAACGTTTCACATTAGACGAAGGTTTATCTGATGCGGTTAATAAAGTATTCGTTCAATTATACGAAAAAGGCTTAATTTACCGCGGTGAATATATTATCAACTGGGACCCGGCAACACGCACAGCTCTTTCTGATATCGAAGTAATTCATAAAGAAGTTCAAGGTGCATTCTACCATATGAACTATCCATTAACAGATGGATCTGGTCACATTCGTCTTGCAACAACTCGTCCAGAAACGATGCTTGGTGATACAGCGGTAGCGGTTCATCCAGAAGACGATCGTTACAAACATTTAATTGGAAAAACAGTTACACTTCCAATCGTAGGCCGTGAGATTCCGATTATTGCTGATGAGTACGTAGAAAAAGACTTCGGAACAGGCGTTGTAAAAATTACACCAGCTCATGACCCGAACGACTTTGAAGTAGGTAACCGTCATGACTTACCGCGTATCTTAGTAATGAACGAAGATGGATCGATGAACGAAAAAGCTGGTAAGTATAACGGCATGGATCGTTTCGAATGCCGTAAAGCGTTAGTGAAAGATTTACAAGAAGCAGGCGTATTAGTAGAAATCGAGCCTCATATGCATTCAGTAGGTCATAGTGAGCGTAGTGGTGCAGTTGTTGAGCCTTACCTATCAACACAATGGTTCGTAAAAATGGCTCCACTTGCTGAGAAGGCAGTAGCGCTTCAGCAAAAAGAAGAAGAGAAAGTAACGTTCGTACCAGAGCGTTTCGAAAACACATATTTACGTTGGATGGAAAATATTCACGACTGGTGTATTTCTCGTCAATTATGGTGGGGACACCGCATTCCAGCTTGGTATCATAAACAAACTGGTGAAGTATATGTAGGTACAGAAGCACCAGCCGATATTGAAAACTGGAATCAAGATAACGACGTACTTGATACATGGTTCAGTTCAGCACTATGGCCATTCTCAACACTTGGTTGGCCAAATGAAGATGCAGCAGACTTCAAGCGTTACTATTCAACAGATGCACTAGTAACTGGTTATGACATCATCTTCTTCTGGGTATCTCGTATGATTTTCCAAGGTTTAGAGTTTACAGGCGAGCGTCCATTTAAAGATGTATTAATTCATGGTTTAGTTCGTGATGAGCAAGGACGTAAAATGAGTAAATCTCTTGGTAACGGTATTGACCCAATGGAAGTTATCGAGAAGTACGGTGCAGATGCAATGCGTTTCTTCTTATCAACAGGAAGTGCACCAGGTCAAGACTTACGTTTCAGCATGGAGAAAGTAGAATCTACTTGGAACTTCATTAACAAAATTTGGAATGCATCACGTTTCGTATTAATGAACATGGATGACATGAAGTATGAAGAAATCGATTTAACTGGTGAAAAATCAGTTGCAGATAAGTGGATTTTAACTCGCTTAAATGAAACAATCGAAAGCGTAACACGTAACATGGATAAATATGAGTTCGGTGAAGCTGGTCGTTCATTATACAACTTCATCTGGGACGATTTCTGTGACTGGTACATTGAAATGGCGAAACTTCCTCTATACGGTGAAGATGAAGCAGCTAAGAAAACAACTCGTTCTATTTTAGCTTACGTATTAGACCAAACAATGCGTCTATTACACCCATTCATGCCATTCGTAACAGAGAAGATTTGGCAACATTTACCGCACGAAGGCGAATCTATTACAGTAGCAGCGTGGCCAACAGTTCGCGAAGATTTACAAGATACAGAAGCTGCAGCAGAAATGCACCTTCTAGTTGATATCATTCGCTCTGTTCGTAACATCCGTGCAGAAGTTAATACGCCAATGAGCAAAAAAGTTCAAATGCAAATTAAAGCAAAAGATGAGGCTGTACTTGCTCAACTTACGAAAAATAGCTCTTACATTGAGCGTTTCTGTAACCCAAGCGAATTAACAATTCAAACGGATTTACAAGCGCCAGAAAAAGCGATGACTGCAATCGTAACAGGTGCAGAGTTATTCTTACCGTTAGCTGATCTTATCAATCTTGATGAAGAGAGAGCGCGTCTTGAGAAAGAACTTGAGAAGTTCGATAAAGAAGTAGAACGTGTACAGAAGAAACTTTCAAACCAAGGTTTCGTAGCGAAAGCTCCTGCAGCAGTTATTGAAGGAGAGCGTGCGAAAGAGCAAGATTACCTAGAAAAACGCGAAGCAGTTCGCCAACGTCTAGCGGATCTTGAGAAATAAAAATGTTTTTTAGAGACTCACTATATTGGTGAGTCTCTTTTCTTTGCGTATAATAGAATGAAGAAGGTTGTCTTTTGAAAGGGGAAAGCATACGTGATACATACATACGAAGAAGCGATAGGATGGATTCATAGCCGATTGAAATTTGGTATTAAACCAGGATTGGAAAGAATGAGATGGATGCTAGAAGAGCTCGGAAATCCAGAGCGTCACATAAAATGTGTTCATCTTGCTGGTACAAATGGAAAAGGTTCAACGTTAACATATATGCGCTACATGTTAGAAGGGGCAAAATATAAGGTAGGAACATTTACCTCCCCTTATATTGAAACATTTAACGAGCGTATTAGTGTGAACGGAACACCAATTGCAGATGAAGAGATTACTGAACTTGTAAAGATGGTAAAGCCAGTCGTTGAAAAACTAGATGAGACGGATTTAGGGGAAGCGACTGAGTTTGAAATTATTACTGTTATGGCAATTTGTTATTTCGGTAAAGTTAATTTCTGTGATGTTGTTTTATTTGAAACAGGGCTTGGAGGGCGCTTTGATTCTACGAATGTGATTCATCCAGTTCTCACGATTATTACGAATATCGGTCACGATCATATGCATATTTTAGGTAATACACTAGGAGAAATTGCATATGAAAAGGCGGGGATTATTAAGTCTGGTGTTCCAGTTATTACTGGTGTGCAAGATGAGGAAGCGTTGCAAGTCATTCAAAAAGTTGCAAAGGAAAATCATGCAAACTTATACGAGATGGGCAATCATTTTACAGCGTTACATAAACAGTCTAGTGAAGATGGAGAACAGTTCGATTTCACTTGTCCTTTCGCCTCTTTTGAAGATGTGCGAATCACAATGAAAGGCAGCCACCAAGTAGGAAACGCAGCACTTGCGCTTATGGCAGTCATGTATGTAAAAACATACTTATCATTTTTAATTGAGGAAGAAGAAATAAGAACTGGATTACAGGAAGCGTATTGGGTGGGGCGCTTTGAAAAACTGCAAAGTAATCCAGATATTATTATAGATGGTGCTCATAACCCAGAAGGTATTGAAAGTCTTGTGAAAACGGTAGAATCACATTACAAAGATAAAAATGTAATAGTTTTATTTACTGCCCTTGGTGATAAACAATTGCACAATATGGTAGGTCGATTAGAAACGATCGCCGATGAAATTATTTTTACAACATTCGCCTTTGATCGTGCTATTTCTGCTGAAAAACTTGCATCGTATTCAAAGAAGGAGTCAAAATTAGTTTTTGAAAATTGGAAAGAGGCAATTGATACGAAGGTTGAAATGCTTGGAGAAAATGATGTTTTTATCATAACAGGTTCTCTTTATTTCATTTCGGAAGTTCGAAAATATATTCGCGAGAAAAACTAGATAGTCTTTGCTATCTAGTTTTTTTGTTCTACAAATGAAGTCAAATGCATACATATAAGATAAATATATAGGGTTATTTGGCGAATTCCTCTGACAAATATCTCGTTTTTTTGTGAAATGAATATGATATGATGCGGACAACGATAAGAGGTGAGGTGTGAGTGTATGGACAAGCAATCACGAACGATCTCAGTGAAAGTGAATGGAACAGAAGCGAAGTATGAGGAGAAGAAGAAAGATGAATTTGACTGGATGGTAGTAGAAAGTGAAAGACCGAAAAACGTTGTTCCGTTTCAAAAAGCGAAAGTAGCGTCTACGGAAAAAAAGCGAAAGAAGTGGAGCAATACGTTAATTGCAATTGTTGCAACTGCGATTATTATTGGTACGGCGTTTGGAATGGGAATGCTACAGTTACTTAAAGGACAAGGTGCGACAGGGGGAAGCGAAGTAACAACTTCGAAGCAGGTGCGAAATGAAGAATCAAAGGTGGACGGAACGGCAGAACAAACACCAGCACCAAAAGAGGAAAAAACAAAAGCACAGACAGGAACGTCACTAGATCCAATGAAGTTATTTTTTGTTCAAGGAGGAGTTTATTCTTCTGAAGAAAAGGGACAGGCCGCTCTTGAAGAGTGGAAAGGTAATGGAGGTGTAGCAGCCTTAAAACCGAGTGGTGATAAGTATGCATTAGTTGTTGGTATTGCTAGCGATGAACAAGGCATAAACCAATTAATGATGCAGTATAAAAATGATAATGTCTCCGTATTGAAAAAGGAGTGGGATATAACAGATAAAGCGTTACTTAAAGATGATAAAGAAGTCGGGGCGTTTTTAACAAAAGTACAGCCATTATATACTCATTTAGCAAAATATGCTTCTAGCGTACAAGCTAGTGAAAAAAGTAATGCAAAAGATATAGGTGCGATCGAAAAAGAGTGGAAAGCGATTGAAAAAGAAGGGAAAAGCATGAAGCAGGAAGAAGCAAAGAAATTGTATATGTACACGTCAGTAGCTGTGCAAACAGTGAAGGATGGAAAAGGTGATAAGGAATCTTTGGCGAAATTAAATCAAGTTATCATTGATGGTATACTTTCATACGAAAAAATTGTTTCACAAAAGGTGAAATAATAGGATAATGAAAGGAAGAAGGAAGAAGGAAGAAGGAAGAAGGAAGAAGGAAGAAGGAAGAAGGAAGAAGGAAGAAGGAAGAAGGAAGAAGTATAGGTGCTTCTTTCTTTTCTTTTGAATTTAGAGTAAAGTACTTTCTCTATGACAGGAATATAATCGTGTTTTAGTAAGGAAGTATTATTTTGTTTAGAGAAAATAATATTTCTTTCATTTGTGGACAAACTATTCCTTTGATACGATTGATGTAAATGATTCTGCTTCATATGAGAAAGGAAGGAGAAAATATGAAAAAAATTATTTTAGCTTCAGGATCACCTCGCAGGAAGGAATTACTTGAGTTAGCGGGTATACCATTTGAAATTATTGTAAGTGAAGTAGAAGAAACGATTGGTGCTTATTCATCACCTTCTGATATTGTTATGTCCCTTGCTCTGCAAAAAGCATCTGCGGTAGCAGAAAATAACAGTGATCATATTGTGTTAGGTGCAGACACAATTGTTACATATGAGTCGCGTATTCTTGGAAAGCCATCTAATGAGGCTGAGGCGAAAGAAATGTTGCAATTATTATCAGGGAAAACACATGAAGTGTATACTGGTGTTGCAATTATAGCAAAAGACAAAACAGTCACTTTTTACGAGCGTACAGAAGTTACGTTTTGGGAATTAACAGAAGAGGAAATTAACGCATACGTTGCATCAAAAGAGCCTTTGGATAAAGCAGGAAGCTATGGGATTCAAGGAAAAGGTTCTATTTTCGTTCAACATATTCAAGGGGATTACTATAGTGTAGTCGGTCTACCAATTGCACGTCTCGTTCGGGAATTAAAACAATTTGATACTGATATAGCCCATGCGTAAAAGTGCATGGGATTTTCTTTGAGAGAACAAATAAAGGGGTGGAGAAATGAACGGTATTCGTGATGTTGTCAAAGAAGAACAGCCACGGGAGCGTTTATTGTTAGAGGGAGCAGGAAGTTTATCAAATCGGGAGCTTCTTGCAGTGTTACTGAGAACAGGTTCTAAGGAAGAAACAGTTTTAAAGTTATCAGATAAAATTTTACATCACTTTGATGGTTTACGTATGTTGAAAGATGCAACGTTAGAAGAGCTTGTCAGTATACATGGTGTTGGGATTGCAAAGGCAACGCAGCTTATAGCTGCTTTTGAACTCGGTAGAAGAATGGTGCGTTTAGAGTATCAAAATAGATACAGCATTCGAAGTCCGGAAGATTGCGCCAGATATATGATGGAAGAAATGCGCTTCTTGCAACAGGAGCATTTTGTATGTCTCTATTTGAATACAAAGAATCAAGTTATACATAGGCAAACGATTTTTATTGGAAGTTTAAACTCATCAATTGTACATCCAAGGGAAGTTTTTAAAGAAGCGTTTCGCCGTGCAGCAGCCTCTATCATATGTCTTCATAACCATCCCTCAGGAGACCCCGCGCCGAGCCGAGAAGATATTGAAGTAACAAAACGCTTAGTAGAATGCGGCCGAATTATCGGAATTGAAGTGCTCGATCATATTATAATAGGTGACCATAAATTCGTGAGTTTAAAGGAAAAAGGTCATATTTAAGACTATGCTTTTTACTTATTTTGTTTTATAATGTGATTTATGAGTTTTTTGTAGAAAATTATCTACAAAAAGGATAAAGATATAAAAAACGTACTGTTTTTATAATATAAAGTAAGAAAAAATGAGTCCGTGAAAACAAGAAAGGAAGATAAATAATATGTTTGGATTTGGTGGCTTTACTCGCGATCTTGGAATAGACTTAGGAACTGCGAACACGCTTGTATATGTAAAAGGAAAAGGTGTAGTATTACGTGAACCTTCAGTAGTAGCGTTACAAACTGATACGAAACAAATCGTTGCTGTAGGTAGCGATGCAAAACAAATGATTGGTCGTACACCAGGAAACGTTGTGGCACTTCGCCCGATGAAAGACGGTGTAATTGCTGATTACGAAACGACAGCAACAATGATGAAATATTACATTCAACAAGCTCAAAAATCAAATGGATTCTTCTCACGTAAACCATACGTAATGGTATGTGTACCGTCTGGTATTACAGCTGTAGAAAGACGTGCAGTAATCGATGCAACTCGTCAAGCTGGTGCTCGTGATGCTTATCCAATTGAAGAGCCATTTGCAGCAGCAATTGGTGCGAACTTACCTGTTTGGGAACCAACTGGTAGCATGGTTGTTGATATCGGTGGCGGTACTACAGAAGTTGCAATCATTTCTTTAGGTGGTATTGTAACAAGTCAATCAGTTCGTGTTGCTGGTGATGATATGGATGATTCAATCATTCAGTACATTAAGAAAAGCTACAACTTAATGATTGGTGAAAGAACAGCTGAAGCATTAAAATTAGAAATCGGTTCTGCAGGCGAGCCAGAAGGTATCGAGCCTATGGAAATTCGCGGTCGTGATTTAGTAAGTGGTTTACCAAAAACAGTACTAATTCAACCAGAAGAAATTGCAGATGCATTAAAAGATACAGTAGATGCAATTGTAGAATCTGTTAAAAATACGTTAGAGAAAACTCCACCAGAATTAGCGGCAGACATTATGGACCGTGGTATCGTATTAACAGGTGGCGGAGCATTACTACGTAACTTAGATAAAGTGATTAGTGAAGAAACAAATATGCCAGTTCTTGTTGCAGAAGACCCATTAGATTGCGTAGCAATTGGAACGGGTAAAGCATTAGACAATATCGATCTTTTCAAAACTGCTGCTCGATAATATTGCAAAATAAAAATCAATGAAATTAAGAGGGTGTGAACGTGCCACAGTTTTTCTTAAACAAAAGATTAATTGTTTTGTTAGTTAGTATTATTCTTCTCGTGGCATTGATTGGAATCTCATTGAAAGAACGGAACAGTTTAACATGGCCAGAGCAGTTTGTTAAAGACACTGTCGGTGTTGTAGAACGTGTATTCCAAAAGCCAGCGAAATACGTAGCTGGATTCTTCGAAAATGTAGAGGATGTAAAGCGCACGTATGAAGAGAATAAAGAATTAAAAGCAAAATTAGATAACTATGCAAAGTTATCAGGTGACGTAAAGCAATTAGAAGATGATAAAAAGAAGTTACAAGAGTTAACTGGTAAAAAAGAGTTGCCTAGTGATTATACTGAAATTCCAGCTACTGTCGTTTCTCGTAATCCAGATAAATGGTACGATTTAGTTGGAATTGATAAAGGAGCACAGCAAGGAATTAAAAAAGATATGGCTGTAGTAACTTCACAAGGTTTAGTTGGACGAGTGAAAAGTGTATCTCAGTTTACATCATCAGTAGAGTTATTAAGCTCTATGAGCCGAACAAATCGTGTTTCTGCTATCGTACAAGGAAATGAGAAAATCTTTGGATTGATTGAAGGGTATGACAAAGAAAAGCACTTACTCCTTTTCACAAAGATTGGCTCTGATGCTCAGGTAGATAAAGATCAACTAGTTGTAACATCTGGACTTGGTGATATTTTCCCGAAAGGTCTTGTAATTGGAAAAATCGTAGATGTTCAGCCGGATCCATATGGTTTAACAAAAACAGCTTATGTAAAACCTGCCGCTGATTTAAATGACGTAGAGCATGTTATAGTTGCGAAACGTGCAATGCCTTCAGCGCCATTAGAATAGGAGGGGGAGAAGAGATGATGAAGATTTTAAAAAGAGCAGCTCTTCCTCTTTTGCTCCTTTTTGTTTTTCTATTTGAAAATATGTTTGCTACTATTGTTCCAACAGCAGTTTTTTGGAAAGACAGTATAGCAGCACCTCATTTCTTTATAATTGTTTTATGTTTTATTACTGTGTACTATAGTCCGGTCCAAGGGATTTATTACGGACTTTTATTTGGGTTCTTATTTGATACCGTATACACAGAACTTGTCGGTATATATATTTTTGCGTATCCGATCTTAGCTTATTTAGTTTATAGTGTGATGAAAGTACTACAATTAAATTTATTTATTGTTGTCTCTATCGTACTAGCTAGCATTGCAGCATTAGAGTATTATGTGTATGGATTTTTAACTTTGTTAGGACGTACTCATATGTCGGCGTATGTCTTTTTCACAGATCGTCTCCTGTCTACTTTATTGCTGAATGCAATTTTCTTATTGATAGTTTGTTTCCCACTGAGACGATATTTAGTGCGTCTTTCAAAAGCGATGGAAGAAAAAGAAAAAAGGATTTTCTAATTTTATGTCGAATTGAATCGGTGGGGTGAACTTTAGTGGAAGAAAAAAAGCAACAAAATGTAACAATAAAAGGGACAAAAGACGGGATAACGCTTCATTTAGATGATTGTTGTTCATTCTCTGAATTACTGAAGGAATTGGATGAAAAGCTTTCTACTCATTACTATGATGGTGATGGACGCTCTTTAATTGAAGTGCATGTGAAAGTGGGAAATCGTTATTTAACAGAAGTCCAACAAGAAGAGATTCGTACGTTAATTCGTAATAAAAAGAATCTCGTTGTGGATTCGATTGAAAGTGATGTTATAACGAAAGAGGAAGCAATAGCTTGGAAAGAAGAAACAGAAATTGTCCCTATTTCCAAAATTGTTCGCTCTGGACAAGTTTTACATGTAAAAGGAAATTTATTGTTAATTGGTGATGTTAATCCAGGCGGAACGGTTATCGCTGGGGGGAATATTTTTGTCGTAGGATCATTAAGAGGAATTGCGCATGCTGGGTATTATGGGGATTCGGATGCTGTAATCGCTGCATCTGTTATGAACCCGATGCAACTTCGAATTAGTGATGTGGCAATGCGGGCTCCGGAAGAGAAAGAAGACGGAGCGGAGGCGGCAGAATGTGCGTATATTAATGAGAACAATCACATTGTTGTCGATCGACTGCAACTTCTCACTCATCTTAGACCTAATTTAACAAAGTTAGAAAGGGGAATTGTATAGCTGTGGGAGAGGCAATAGTAATTACATCTGGAAAAGGCGGTGTAGGTAAAACTACAACGTCTGCGAACATTGGTACAGCCCTAGCGTTATCTGGAAAGAAAGTGTGCTTAATTGACACAGATATCGGTCTTCGAAACTTAGACGTAGTAATGGGGCTGGAAAATCGTATTGTATTTGATCTTGTTGATGTCGTTGAAGGGCGTTGCCGTTTACCTCAGGCTCTTATTAAAGATAAACGTTTTGATGATCTTTATTTATTACCTGCAGCCCAAACGAGTGATAAATCAGCGGTAACACCTGAACAAATGGATGAATTAATACAAGTATTACGTCAAGATTATGATTACATATTAATTGATTGTCCTGCGGGGATTGAGCAGGGATTTAAAAATGCGGTAGCTGGTGCGGATAAAGCAATTGTTGTTACGACGCCAGAAGTATCCTCAATGCGCGATGCGGATCGTATTATCGGGCTTTTAGAAAAAGAGGATATTGAACCACCGAAACTTGTTATTAATCGTGTGCGTAGTCATATGCTTCATGAACAGGATATGTTAGATGTTGATGAAATCGTACGTACATTGTCAATCGAGCTTCTTGGTGTTGTCGAAGATGATGATGAAGTTATTCGTGCTACAAATACAGGTGAACCTGTAGCGTTGCAACCGAGCGGAAAAGCAGCGTTAGCTTATCGTAATATTGCAAGACGTTTGTTGGGTGAGAATGTCCCATTACAAGCATTTGAACAAGAAAAGGTATCGGTATTTACAAAGATGAAAAACTTCTTTGGGATCCGTTAAAAGCACTTCGCATATTTGCGGAGTGCTTTCTTTTTTCTTCACACGAATAACTTCCTTTCCTAGCTCATACATATGTACAAACTGTATACAACTGTTTCTATGTAAATTAGCTGAACGAAAGAAGGGAGACAGTATGAAGAATAGACGTGTAGAAGAAATTAAAAAACGGATTGCGAAAAGGAAGGCAGAGCAAGAAAGGATGGAGGAAGAGCAGTATTTTGCTGGAGGGAATTTTGATAGTGAAACAGTATTTATTGAAGATGGAGAAAAGGAAATTCATCCTTTATTTCGAAAAGAAGTGTTTTTCTTCAAAGTATTGTTATCAGCAATATTAGTTCTTTCTGTCGCTATTTTATATAAGAATGCACCAGCTCCTTTCGACGGTGCGAAAGCTGTTACAGAAAAAGTGATGAAAGAAGAGTTTCAGTTTGCTACTGTAGCGAAATGGTACGAAAAACAGTTTGGAAAACCTCTCGTGTTCTATTCGCCTAATGAGAAAAAAGCAGGGAATATTCAGCAAAAAGATTATGCAATTCCTGCTTCCGGAAAGGTGATGCAAGGGTTTCAAAAAAATGGCCAAGGTGTATTTGTACAAACAGCAACAAATGCAACTGTTGAGTCAGTGAATGAAGGTCTAGTTGTTTTTGCAGGCAAAAAAGAGGAACTTGGTAATACAGTTCAAATTCAGCATGCAGATGGTACGGAGTCATGGTATGCAAATTTAAATGATATGTCAGTGAAATTATATGATTATGTTGCAAAGAAACAAAAAATTGGAACAGTGAATAATGATGCGAATAATAAAAATGGTAAGTTTTATTTCGCAATAAAAAAGGATGAAAAATTTATTGATCCGATTCAGGTGATTTCATTTGATTAAATATAGAGATGTTTTAACGAAGATTTCAGTGCATCCATTGTTTTGGGTTATTATTGTCATTGGTATTTTTACGGCACGTTTTAAAGAGTTACTACTGTTATTTTGTATCGTTCTTATTCATGAACTTGGGCATGCTTTTGCAGCGGCACACTATAATTGGCGTATTAAAAAGATTCAACTTTTACCGTTTGGTGGTGTGGCTGAGCTTGAGGAACATGGGAATAAATCATTGAAAGAGGAACTTGTTGTCGTAATTGCAGGACCTATTCAACATATTTGGATGATGGCGGTAGGCTATATGTTGTTTGAAGCTGGTTGGCTTGATGCGGAATTATATTATTTCTTTATGTGGAATAATATAATTATTTTAGCATTTAATTTACTACCTATTTGGCCTCTTGATGGTGGAAAAGTATTATTTAACGTATTATCATATCGTTTTCCTTATTTACAAGCACATGAAAAGATGATGAAATTATCATGTGTTTTTTTTAGTGTCATACTAGGATGGCAGTTACTTTGGAATAGTAACAATATTATGATGTGGGTACTACTCATATTTTTAGCGGTGTCTTTATATCAAGAATGGAAACAAAGACGGTATGCCTTTATGCGTTTTTTATTAGAACGTTATTATGGGAACAAAAGAGGAATTGAAAAGATTGCACCAATTGAGGTGAAAACAGAAGATCGTTTATATACAATCTTCACAAAATTTCGTAGAGGGTATAAGCACTCTATTATCGTCCATGGAAAATATAAAGAGCATTACACATTGGATGAAAATGAATTGCTTTATGCGTATTTTACTGAAAAACGAACAACTTCATCTGTTGAAGAATTAATCGGTTAGTGTTGACGTTAGCACTAACCTTTTATTATTGTAAAAGCAAAGAAGATTATAAAGTGAGGAAAGAATTTTGAAAACGTTATATATGAACTATGCTGGATCGGAAAAACGCGTTGCAATTGAAGAGAAGAAGAAAATTGTTGAGTTCTTATGGAAACGAAATGAAGAACAAGAGATTGTTGGGCATATTTATGTTGGACGTATCGTAAGAACAATTGCTGGAATGAACGCAGCTTTTGTAAATATAGGTTTAGAAAAACATGCGTATCTTTCGTACGATGATGTACCATCTTCTTATCGGATACATGAAGGACAAGCGGTACTCGTACAAGTTGTAAAAGAGGCAATTGATACGAAAGGGCCGAAATTGACAGCAAATATAGAATTTACCGGGAAATATGTCGTTTATATGCCATATGATGAAATGCGTGCGGTTTCTCGGAAAATAAAAAACAATAAAAGAAGGCAACAACTACTCCAAATTGAAGTAGAAGGGACAGGAGGTTATATTTTTCGCTCTGCTTCTGAAAAAGGAGAGATTGAAGAAATACAAGCTGAAATGCAAAGGTTACAGCAGTTATATGAAGAGTTAAAAAGAAAAGAGGGCCAAGGAAAGGCGCCGTTACTACTTCATCGACCGGCAACCTTTTTAGATCGTGTATTTCAAGAAAATCCAATTGAAACAATTGAAAAAGTAATTGTAGATACAAGAAGTATAGTAAAAGAATTAGAAGAAAAAGTTGGTAAAGAGAAAGTATCTTTTTATAACGAAAAATCTTCAATGTTTAACCATTTTGGAATAGAGCGTGAAATTGAGAAAGCACTTCAAAAAATTGTGTGGCTCCCGAATGGCGCTTATTTAATTGTGGAACAAATGGAGACGATGACTGTAATTGATGTGAATACGGGCAAGTTTACTGGCAAACAGAATTTACAAGATACAGTTCTTCGTACAAATGAATTGGCGGCTGAAGAGATAGCGCGTCAATTAAGACTGCGTGATATCGGTGGTATGATATTAATTGATTTTATTAATATGAAGAGAAGAGAAGAAAAAGAAAAGGTAAGAGAAAGTCTCATGGCTGCTATGCAAAATGATCGCACATATACAAGAGTACTCGGGTTTACAGAGTTAGGGATTTTAGAGATGACACGTAAACGTAAGAAACATTCTTTACGCGACGTATTACTTGAAGAGTGTGCACCGTGCAAAGCGACAGGGTATGTGATGTCATATGAAACGATTGCGTATGAGCTAGAGAGAGAGCTAATTACATATGGCAATATAGAAGATGAGGCGGTATTAATCTCTGCACCTAAAGAACTGCAAAAACAATTTTTGAAAAAAGAATTACAAAAAAATATTCCATTTGAAATTTATTTCAAAGATGATATGATCGAAAAGTATGCAATCATCCGTTTTGGAAGTAAAAAAGAAATTGTAGAGCGGAAAAAATAGTTAGCAGAACATTTATTGACAACCGTCTATGATTCATGATAACATCTTTATGTTATAGTTTATAGCACCTAAACGGCTATATGCTACAACCGCACAAGACAGGTTCCCTAAAGGCATTTATGTCTACCTCGTTTTTGGCGAGTCTTAGTAATTAAGAGGAGGTGCAAGTATGTACGCAATTATCGAAACAGGTGGAAAACAAATTAAAGTTGAAGCTGGTCAAGCAATCTACATTGAAAAATTAGATGTTGAAGCTGGTGAAACTGTTACTTTTGACAAAGTTCTTTTCGTTGGTGGCGAAAACGTTAAAGTTGGTAGCCCAGTTGTAGAAGGTGCAACAGTTACTGCGAAAGTAGAAAAACAAGGTCGCGCTAAGAAAATCATCGTTTTCAAATACAAAGCGAAAAAGAACAATCGTAAGAAACAAGGTCATCGTCAACCTTACACTAAGCTAGTTGTTGAAGCTATCAACGCTTAATCCAGGTTAACATGATTAAAATTACGATAAGTCGCACGAAATTAGGAAGTATCCAATCATTTAAAATGACTGGACATGCCGATTATGCGCCACATGGACAAGATCTTGTCTGTGCTGGAACTACAGCGGTTGTGTTTGGTTCTATAAATGCAGTGGAAGAACTTTGTAATGTGCAGGCAACTATTGAACTCGGAAGTGATGGCGGATTCTTAACGTATGAATTGCCTAATGATTTAGACGTTCATGCAGCAGAAAAAGCACAAACGCTTTTAGAAGGATTGGTTGTTTCGCTTAAGACGATCGAACTTGATTACGGAAAGTATATCCGTTTAATAGAAAAAGTGCAGGAGGTGTAACGTATGTTAAGATTAGATCTTCAGTTTTTCGCATCTAAGAAAGGTGTAGGTAGTACTAAGAACGGTCGTGACTCTCAGTCAAAACGTCTTGGTGCTAAACGCGCAGATGGTCAAACGGTTTCAGGTGGTTCAATTCTTTACCGTCAACGCGGTACAAAAATTTATCCAGGTGTTAACGTTGGTCGTGGTGGCGATGACACTTTATACGCGAAAGTTGACGGCGTAGTACGCTTTGAGCGTCTTGGCCGTGACCGCAAACAAGTGAGCGTATATCCTGTTGCTCAAGAAGCATAAGAACTCACGGAAAACTCTAACCTGAGTGCAGGTTAGAGTTTTTCTATATTAAGGGGTATCTAAATGAATGAAAAATGGACAATTATAGATGCATTGCGCCATTCAAGACATGATTGGCTCAATCGTATGCAGATGGTGAAAGGAAACCTTTCCCTTGGAAAAGTGGAAGAGATTCATAGTCTCATCGATCGTTTTGTCCAAGAAGCGAGACAAGAATCCAATCTGATGGGGCTATCAATGCCTTTATTTTCAGAGTGGATTTTAACATATAATTGGAAACAGCAGCCGTGCTTATTGGAGTACGAAGTATTAGGGAAATTACATAACTTATCTCACTTAGATGAGACTGTATGTACATGGACGAATCAATTTTTCTCAATGCTTCAGCATAGTTTAGACGTATATGTTGAAAATTATGTTTGTATCACAATTGAATGTGACGCGGAGAATGCTCGTTTCTTTTTTGATTTTCGTGGTAAGCTAACGAGTGTAGAAGAACTACAGAATTGGCTTGCGACCCAAAACAATAAATGGTATTCCATTTCTTATACAGTACGAGACGAAGAAGTCTCAGTTATATTACAACCAATCGAAAAAAGTGTGGTGAAATAATGTTTGTAGATCAGGTCAAGATATATGTAAAAGGCGGCGACGGTGGTAACGGAATGGTTGCGTATCGTCGTGAGAAGTATGTACCTAAAGGTGGCCCAGCAGGTGGCGACGGTGGTAAAGGTGCAGATGTTGTTTTCATTGTTGAGGAAGGCTTACGTACATTAATGGACTTCCGCTACCAACGTCATTTCAAAGCTGATCGCGGTCAGCATGGAATGAGTAAAGGTCAGCACGGACGTAAATCTGAAGATTTACTTGTAAAGGTTCCGCCAGGAACAGTAGTAAAAGATGAAAAAACTGGTCAAATTCTTGCCGATTTAGTAACGCATGGACAAACTGCTGTAATTGCAAAAGGTGGCCGCGGTGGCCGTGGTAACTCACGTTTCGCAACAGCTACGAATCCAGCGCCAGAAATCGCTGAGAACGGGGAACCAGGTCAAGAGCGTGATGTCATTCTAGAACTTAAAGTACTAGCAGACGTTGGACTTGTTGGATTCCCAAGTGTAGGTAAATCTACATTATTATCTGTCGTATCATCAGCGCGTCCGAAAATTGCAGAGTATCACTTCACAACAATCGTTCCAAATCTTGGTGTTGTTGAAACTGGTGATAACCGCAGCTTCGTTATGGCTGACCTTCCTGGACTAATTGAAGGCGCACATGCTGGCGTCGGACTTGGACACCAATTCTTACGTCATATTGAGCGTACACGTGTAATCGTGCATGTTATTGATATGTCTGGTTTAGAAGGCCGTGATCCATATGAAGATTACGTAACGATTAATAATGAATTAAAAGAATACAATCTTCGCCTAACGGAGCGTCCACAAGTTGTTGTTGCAAACAAAATGGATATGCCAGATGCAGAAGAAAACTTACAAGCATTTAAAGAGAAAGTGGGAGACGAAGTAAAAATATTCCCAATCTCAGCTGTAACGAAACAAGGTGTTCGTGACTTACTGTTTGAAGTAGCGAACTTAATAGAAACAACACCAGAATTCCCAATACATGAAGTTGCGGATGAGTCTGATACAAGTGTAATGTACAAATTTGAGACTGAAGGTGTTAAATTTGACATTACACGTGAAAGTGATGGCACGTTTGTTATCTCTGGTTACGATATTGAGAAAACATTCAAAATGACAGACTTCTCACGTGATGAATCTATACGTCGTTTCGCTCGTCAAATGCGCGGAATGGGTATTGATGAAGCGCTTCGTGCACGTGGTGCAAAAGATGGAGATATTGTAAAAATTCTTGAATATGAATTTGAATTTATCGACTAAGACTGCCGAAATATGGCAGTCTTTTTTTATCCCACTTTAATGGGCAGTAAGACCCCTACCTCAAAATTCAGCGAAAGCAAAGAAGTTAGGTGGGGGTCGGGCTGCCCATAAAAGTCCGATTGGTGAGGGCTGATAATCAGTGGGGGATGAAGAAAAAAACCCCACTGATTAAAGTTTCACTTTATATCGTAAAAGTCTGATTCGTACAGGAAAAAATCCCCACTAATTAAATTTTCAATTTATAATAGAAAAAGAAGTAGTTTTATAAGAACTTTTTATGGGGAGAAAGTGAACATGTATAAAATATTAATTGTAGAAGATGATGAGAAAATCGCGGGGATATTAGAGGAACATTTAGAAAGGTATGGCTATCAGTCATTTAGAGCAAGTGATTTACGACATATAAAAGATGAGTTCGTAAAAGTAAATCCACATCTCGTGTTACTTGATATTAATTTACCGTATTTTGATGGTTTCTATTGGTGTCGTCAAATTCGCAATGTATCGAATGCACCAATTATTTTTGTTTCTGCAAGAACGGGGGAAATGGATCAAGTCATGGCAATTGAAAATGGCGGAGATGATTACATTACGAAGCCATTCCATTTAGACATTGTAATGGCTAAGGTGAAAAGTGCACTTCGACGTGGGTATGGTGAGTACGCTTCTGCGGCAGAAAGTGATTGTTTAGGTGTAAATGGACTGTTGTTATTTCCGTCTCAGCACGTTATTGAGTGGCAAGGACAACAAACAGAACTGACAAAAAATGAATTTTACTTATTAGAGTGTTTAATGAAACAGGCGAATCAATATGTAACGCGTGAAGAATTGTTAGAAGCTCTGTGGGATGAAGTAGCCTTTGTTGATGATAATACATTAACCGTAAATGTAAAACGTGTAAGGAAGAAACTAGAGGAGCTAGGCATTAAAAATGCAATTGTAACGAAACGTGGATATGGTTATGCGCTTCTTACAGAGTGGGGAGAAGGGCATGAAGGTTAAAAATTACCTCATGGACCGCTTTTCTTTAATTCTTTCTTACATTGTTAGCCTCTGTTTATTTGGGCTCGTTTTGCAGTTGCAAAGTCTTTTAGAAAAGCGATCTATTGATTGGAATACGTGGTTATACGGACTTTTATTAGGGACAGTTGTTTTTACTGTATATCTCATTTACGATTACCGAAAACGGAGTGTGTTTTTAAAGAGGATTGAAAAGTATGTTACTGGCGGAAATACATTACATGATTCATTACTTATTGATACTTCTTATACGGCAGAGCAAGAGATGGTCGTTGAATCGTTTACGCTGTTAAGACAGCAATATATGAATGAAGTTCATAAACAACATGCGAAAGAGCAACAGCAAATGATATTTATGAATCAATGGATTCATCAAATGAAAACACCAGTATCTGTTATTGAGTTATTATTACAGAAGTTTGGTAAAGAGCATCGTGAAGCAAGAGCAACAGTTGAAAGTATTCGTGAAGAAAATAATCGTATACTAAATGGTTTAGATTTAGCGTTACATATGGCAAGGTTAGAGCAGTTTGCGAAAGACTATAAAGTAGAAGTAGTAAATGTGATAGATATTATTAGAGGTATTATTAATGAAAATAGAAAGTCTTTCATTCAATCGTCTGTATTTCCGAAAGTGATGTTTGAAGAAGATACTTGTATGGTTGCCTCTGATAGAAAATGGCTAAGTATTGCTATAGGTCAAATCGTTGTAAATGCAATTAAGTATACGAAAATTTCAGAAGCAGAGAAAAAGGAAATTCAATTTCAAATTGAAGAGAAAGATCAAAAGGTGTTATTACATATTAAGGACAATGGAATCGGTATTCCAGAGCAAGATGTAAAGCGTATATTTGATCCATTCTTTACGGGGGTAAATGGCCGTAAAACGAGAGAAGCGACTGGAATGGGTTTATATATTACGAAGGAAATTTGCGATAATTTACATCACGGTATTTTTGTGCAATCGGCTGAAGGAGAAGGGACAACATTCACGTTCCAATTTGCAAAAGATGAAGAATATCATACATTAATGAGAAAAATGACAAAACTGTAAGATAACAAAACGTTTTGTAAGGGAAATCACTCGTTTCTTTTTCTTATTTTTCTTATAGTAAATGTAAGAAGAAAACACATAGGGGGATTAGAAATGAGTGTTCTTGAAGTAAAAGGATTAACGAAGGTGTACCAATCAAAAGGTTCAGTAGCGACGACTGCTTTAAATGATATAAATTTTAAAATAGAAGAAGGCGAATTTGTAGGGATTATGGGTCCTTCAGGGAGCGGGAAAACAACGCTTTTAAATTTATTAGCAACAATTGATAAGCAAACTTCAGGTCATGTGCTTGTAAATGGGGAAGAAATTAATCAAATGCGTGCTGCAAAATTAGCGGAGTTTCGTCGTACACATTTAGGATTCATCTTCCAAGATTTTAACTTACTTGATACGCTATCGATTAAAGAAAATATCATTTTACCACTTGTAATGGCGAAGAAATCTGTAAATGAAATCGATGCAAAAGTGCTTGAGATTGCAAAGTTCTTAAATATCGAAGAAATATTAAATAAAAAAGTATATGAAGTATCAGGCGGACAGCAACAACGTGCAGCAGCTGCGAGAGCGATCATTCATGAACCGACGTTAATTTTAGCGGATGAGCCAACTGGAAACTTAGATTCAAAGTCAGCAAAATCATTAATGAGTGCGTTGCAAGATTTGCACGAACAAAAGAAAGTGACGATTGCAATGGTAACGCATGATCCAGTAGCGGCGAGTTATTGCGAACGTATTCTTTTCATACGTGATGGAGAGATTTTCTCAGAAATTCATAAAGGAAGAACGAAACAAGCCTTTTTCCAAGAAATTCTGGACGTACTTGCGATGCTAGGAGGAGAATATCATGAACTTTCGCCAGCTCGCGCTTAATAACGTAAAAGGAAATTGGCGTAATTATAAAGCGTTTCTTATTAGCAGTTGTTTATCTATAGTCGTATTTTTCATGTATGCTTCCTTTATTTATCATCCAGATGTTGTAGGCGGTAATATTAGTATGAGGGAGATGATTTCAAAAGGGTTAGAATCGATGAATTATATTGTAGTCATCTTCTCAGCACTCTTTATTTTATATGCAAATTCAACATTTTTACGAGCAAGGAAAAAAGAGTTTGGTCTATTAACATTAATAGGCGGAACGAAATCTCAACTTGGCCGAATGATTATATTAGAGCAGCTTATGTTAGGTAGTATTGCAATTGTAGTAGGTATTGGACTTGGTATGCTTTGTTCAAAATTATTCTTCCAAGCATTAAGCGTAATATTGAAAATAGATAAAACACTTCCACTTGTATGGAATAGTAAAGCGGTTTTGATTACAGCAGGTGTATACTTTATTCTATTTTTAATCCTATCATTGTTTAGCGTTTGGACAGTAGGACGCTTGCAAATTATCGATTTATTAAGAGAAGCAAGAAAACAAAAAGTAGAGCCTTTTGCATTTACATGGTTATGCGTAGTTGGTATAGGATGTATTATTGTTGCATATGTACTTAGCTTCCAAGTAACATTTATGAATTTTATCATTCTGTTTTTACCGATTGTAGGGCTGACGATAGGCGGAACTTATTTGCTGTTTACACAAGGTAGTACAGTTGTATTAAAGGCTTTACAAAAACAAAAAAAATCTTTTTATACATATCCAAATATGTTCGTACTTAGCAATCTTATTTATAAAATGAAAGATAATGCTCGTTTTCTATTTGTAATTTCTATCATTACGGCCGTTGTATCTTCAGCAGTTGGTACGCTGTACGTATTTTTCGAGGATATGAGTTATAAGGCAGCAACTAGTACCCCGCATGCTATTTCGTATGAGGAAAAGGGAATACATACGCATAATGTCATCAAAGAAGGAAAAGCAAAAGAGTTAATAAAAAAACATGGATTTGAAGAAGCGCGAGAAGTAACGTACGTAAAACTTCCTGGAACTCAAAAAATCACGATGTTTAACAGTGAACATGAGATGCCAATGGCGATTGTTTCAGAAAAAGAATATAACGCTGAAGTACGTAAACAAAAAAGAGAGCAAGTTAGAGAAGTTCATAATGCACCTGGTAGTGCAACGATGGTCATAACGGATATGGCGAACGATATGATGAAGATAGATCGTTCGAAACCGCATGAAATTAAAATTAACGGACAAAAGCAATCTGTTCAATTAAATGACCCAACTTCATTTTCTGTTTTTAATGATAGTGAATATCTCATTGTAAATGATCAAGATTTTGAGAAATACGCAAAGCTCGTACCGGATGAAGAAAAGACGAAATATTACGGTTATTATATAGAAGACTGGAAAAGTACGGAAGACCTTGTGTTAGATTTGAAAAAGGAGATTGCACCAGATAAACAAGGAGAACTAAACAACTCAGTGCTCGCTTATAAAAATATAAGGGAATCAGGGGCAATTACAATGTTTATCGGTTTCTTTGTAGCTGTACTATTCTTCTTCTTCGCTTGTAGTATGACATACTTTAAATGGTTTAACGATAAAGAACAAGATCGTATTCAATTTAAATCGTTAAAAAGAATCGGTATGACAGATAAAGAAATTCGTAAAATTGCAATTCGACAAATGGGTGTTATCTTCTTTATCCCAATTGTAATTGGTGCCATTCATAGTGGATTTGCTCTTCATACGTTAGGAAAAATGCTTTATCTCGATTTATGGAAATCAGGTGCGATTGTAATTGGAGCATACATTGTAGCTTCTGCGATTTACTTTATAATCGCGCAAAGAGGATATTTGAAACACGTGCAAAGCTAGAGAAACCTCTAGCTTTTTGCCTATGTAGTAAGTTATAGGGGGACGATAGATGAACATTCGACAACTAGCGCTACAAAATATAAAAGGAAATGGGCGTAATTATAAAGTGTTTTTCTTAAGTAGTTGTTTTGCAATATTTGCGTCTTTTGCATACATGTCTGTCATTGTACATCCGTATATGCAAGAGACACTGTGGTATCAAAATGTACGCTGGGGACTTGTTATATGTAATGTTATTATCATTTCTTTTTTCGTCATATTTATTTTGTACTCCACTTCTATTTTCATAGAGGCACGTAAGAAAGAATTAGGATTATATATGTTAATGGGAGCAACGAAATCTAACGTAATTGGTGTAATTATGACCGAACAAATGTTGATCGGGGTATTTGCTAATATTTTCGGTATTGGGATTGGCATGATCTTTTTGAAACTCTTTTTTATGGTGTTTAGCATGCTAATGCGTCTTCCGAAAGAACTCCCTGTTATATTTGACGTGAAAGCGATTGTGGTAACGTTTATTACATATATGGTTGTTTTTATTCTGTTATCTTTTATAAGTGCTTTACGTATATGGAACATAAAAATCATTCGGTTATTAAAAGAATTTCGAGCGGATAAAAAAGAGAAGAAAACATCAATATGGCTTTGTATATTCGGCTTTATTTGTTTAGGGACAGGATATGCGTTAGCGCTACAAGTGACAATGGAAACGATAGGATTATATTTTTTCCCTGTGTCTATACTTGTTTTTTTCGGAACGTACTTTTCTTTTACACACGGTACAATCCAATTGTTAGAAATGATTAAACGAAATAAAAAGATTATGTATACATATCCGTATTTATTTATAGTGAATCAATTGTCACATCGAATGAAGGAAAATGGTCGCTTTTTCTTTATGCTTTCTATGGCAACGACATTTGTAGTTACAGCAACAGGTACGGTGTTCTTATATTTTTCTAGCATGCAAGATATGTGGCGAGATGGGGGCGCACACTCATTTTCATACATAGAAAAAGGTGTTTCTACCCATGAAGTCTTTGAGGAAGGTACGGTTGAACAATTACTGCATCAATATGGATATGATGATTTTCAATTTATGAGTTTTGTTGGAGTGTATGCATCTTTTCAGTCCAACAAGGGAGAAACAGAAGTAGCGCCGCTCATTAAAGAAAGTGAATACAATCAGGAGGCAAGAAAACAAAAACAGAAAACGTATCATCCTAAAAAAGGAACTGTTACACTTGTTTTTTATAATAAATACAATCGTTCGAATATATATAATCAAAAAGAGATTCAATTGCAAGTAATGAATCGACCATATCAATTCGTATTTAACGGTCAGAAAGAAGGGGTGCAGTTTAACTATCATCTTGCGCACATTAACGGTCTGTTTTTCGTCATGAATGATGAAGATTTTGACGGAATAGCCAATAAGGTTCCGGATTCTGAAAAAATGATGTATAGAGGATACACATTACCAAATATCGAAAATACGAAAAAATTAAATGAAGCTTTACGGAAACATATAAAACAAGATGATAATAACGCATTTCGAAGTAATATGGAGTTATATGTGAATATGAAAGAGTTCGGCGATATTACTCTATTTGTAGGCTCATTCATTAGTATATTATTCTTTCTTACTTCATGTAGTATCGTGTATTTTAAATGGTTTCATAATATTTCATCAGATAGAAAGCAGTACGAAGCGCTATCTAAGCTTGGAATGACGAAAGAAGAAGTGTGGAAGATTTCTCGCTGGCAATTGTGTATGCTCTTTTTTGCGCCTATTATAGTCGGGAGTATGCATAGTGCGGTTGCGTTATATACATTTCATAATACAATCTTTATGGATGGTTCATTACGAAAAGTAGGCTTGTTTATTCTATTTTATATCGCCGCATGCATCATGTATTTCTTTTTCGCTCAAAGAGAATATAAGAAACATTTAGACTAGCAAACGCTAGTCTTTTTTTAATATTCGAAATTTACATAGAAGAATGTAAAAAAGTATGGTATAACAGTAAGAAAACGAAAAGGAGGGGAAAAGACGATGATTCGAGTAGGATATTTAGGACCAGAAGCAACATTTACAAATATGGCGGTGAGTCGTTTTTTTCCGGAAGCAGAGCATGTACCGTATCGAACGATTCCAGATTGTATGGATGCAGCTGCAAATGGAAATGTAGATTATGCAGTGGTACCACTAGAAAATGCCATAGAAGGCTCAGTGAATATAACAGTTGATTACCTCGTACATGAGCAACCACTTTCTATTGTAGGAGAAATAACAGTGCCAATTCAGCAACATTTACTTGTACATCCGCAGTATGCAGAAGTGTGGGAAGAAGTATATGCAGTGCATTCTCATCCACACGCTATTGCCCAATGTCATAAGTTTTTAAATGAAGAATTAAAAGGGATAACCGCCCGAGATATGACATCAACAAGTGCTGCTGCGCAATATGTGAAAGAACATCCTGAAGAAAAAATTGCTGCCATTGCAAATGAAGCAGCTGCAGAGAAATACGGATTAACGATTGTAAGGCGAAGCATTCATACACATAAAAATAATCATACACGTTTCCTAGTGCTCCATAAGAAAAAGAAAGCAATACTCTCAAATAATGGAGAAAACCGCGGAGAGAAAACGACGCTTATGATAACGTTACCTGCTGATTATGCAGGGGCGCTATATCAAGTGTTATCAGCTTTCGCATGGAGAAAATTAAACTTATCAAAAATCGAATCGCGTCCGATGAAAACAGGACTTGGAAATTACTTTTTCTTAATCGATGTCGATAAAGCATACGATGACGTATTATTGCCAGGCGTAACGATGGAACTTGAAGCACTCGGTTTTTCTGTTACTGTGCTGGGAAGTTATTCTTCTTATTGGTTGTAAGAGAGAGTATTTTGTAGTTAAGTCGATATAAATTCAGTCGCTAGTATACCGTCTGATAGATAAATAAAATCCCACCTATAAATGGTGGGATTCTTTATTTTAATTTCGCAAGACGATCTTCTAACTGATCACGCCAAATATCAGCTAGCTCTTTTACAGCAAGGATTTTTTCAATGCCATCTTTATCTTTTCTATTATGAAAATAAATTTCGTTAGAGAATAAAACAGATACATTGTTTGATGGACGATCTAGTAATGTAATTTTAGAATCTTTACGTACAGTACCTTCTTGAAGAACGCGGCATAGGTAGCCAGTAAATCCAGTTGCTACAATGCGCGGCAGTATGCCAGGAATACCGAGGCGTTTTGAAATCGTGCTACAAGGTACGCGCGCTTGTGTCACTTGAATAATCGCTTCACCTAATTTGTATGTATCTCCGATGCAAACATCATGCTCTAACATATTTGTTACGGTAATGTTTTCGCCAAATGCGGAAGCTGGAAGTGTTGTTTGGAATTCTTTTTCCCATAGTGCGTAATGCTCGTGTGGGTACACACAAACAGCGCGATCAGGTCCCCCGTGGTGTTTTAAATCCGCTACGTCATCACCAAGGAAGCCATCTTTTGAGAGAAAAGCTTCTTCCGTAGAATCTTTACATATACCTGTTATCATTTCTTTATCTTCGCCATATTTCATTTGTTTCGGTTTGCCAATGCTAAAGTGAACGAGTTCAATTCTCATATTTGATCTCCTTTACAATTGATTACAATATTATAGCATTAAAAAAGCACAGAGAATGATAAAAACTCTGTGCTTTACATTAATAAACGAGAAATCCTGCTTTATCTAAAGCCTCGCAAGCAGCGTCTAACTTTTCTTTAGAATCTGCTTCAATTGTATGTAAGTGAATACCGTCTGTTAATTGCGATAGATAGGAAGCATTTGTGTTTTCGATTTTTTGTAAATATTGCTCTACATCAAATCGATTACTTACCATGATGGATGCTGTTAAGTCACCGTATACAGGATGCTCTACTTTTACATCTTTAATCGTAACGCCGTGGTCAACAAGCATTGTAAGTTCTTGACGTACTTCAGCTGGTTTATGTTGGCATACAATTACGCGCTCGAAAGCTTGCTGTTTTTCTTGTGGTTTTAAATATAAGTATCCTTGAGCAGTTGCAATAATCGGTTCGTTTCGTGCTTTAAGCAAGGAAATATCTTGCACGATAACTTGTCTACTTACGTTTGTCTTTTTCGATAGCTCATTCCCGGATAACGGTTCATTTGCAGCGAGAAGCCACTGAAGGATAAGCTGTCGTCTTTCTTCACCTAAAATCTTTTTTTGTTCATTTTGTTTCATTATGATTTAACACCTCTATAAAATTGATTTCCAATTGTGTGTAGTGCATGAATAGTAGTATCAATTTGATCTTTCGTTGTTTGTTGTCCGAAAGAGAAGCGGACATATTGTTTTGCCTCTTCATACGTTTTTCCAATTGCAAGCATTGTTTTCGAAGGTTCTTGTTTACCGACTTGGCAAGCACTTCCAGTGGAAATGGCAATACCATGGCGATTACATTCTAGCATTGTATATTGACCTTCTATTCCTTTTATTGTAACCCCAATAATATGTGGTAAACAAGAAGTAGAATGACCTTCTACTTCAATTTCTAGCGGAAGTGTTCGTATTTTTTCTAAAAAGTAGGATCGTAACTCTTTAAAACGTAAATATTCTTCCTGATGGTTTTTTAATATATTCTCAGCAGCTGTTAAAAAAGCAGCGATGCCAGGAACGTTCACTGTGCCTGGGCGAAAACCTTTTTCGTGAGAGGTTCCCGGGAATATTTGTGCCCAGCGAACTTGCGGATTTATATAGCAAGCGCCAACACCCTTTGGTCCGTATATTTTATGTGCTGAAACAGAAAGACTATCAATCCCCATCTCAAAAACATGGATAGGAAGTTTACCAAATGTTTGTACACAATCTGAATGGAATAAAACGTTATATTTTTTTAAAAGTGCCCCGATCTTTGCGACATTTTGAACAGTTCCGATTTCAGAGTTTCCGTGCTGTATACTTGCTAGAACAGTATTTTCTGTAATAGCTGCTTCTAAATCTACTAAACGAATGAGTCCATTTTTATCAACAGGAATTTCAGTAATTGTATACCCTTTTGATTGTAAGGATTGAAAATAACTTCGAATGGATGCATGTTCCATAGGTGTCGTAATAATATGTTTCTTATTTTGGGCATTGAGAAGGGATTGAATCGCAAGATAGTTCGATTCTGACCCGCCGCTCGTGAAGAATACCCCTTGTTCCTTTCCGCCAATCATTTCAGCAAATGTTTTTCTGCAGACTTGTAATAAAGAAGAGGCTGTTCCTCCAATGTCGTGTAAACTTTGTTCATTTCCGAAGTATTGCGATGCTGCTTTCATATATGTTTGTAATGCTTCCACGCTCATAGGTGTAGTAGCTGCATAGTCAAGATATATCATCATGTAAGGTCCTCTCTCTAGTAAGAGTTACATTTCTTTTATTTTTTAAATGGTAGTGAAAATAAGAATTATAAAAAAACTCTTGTCATTATTTTAAAACTATGTAAATATAGGTGTCAAGACAGTTGAAAAGTGTAAAGTAGGAGGCAACAATTATGCCAAGTGCAGATGTCTTAATTATTGGAAGTGGCGTTGCGGCACTTCGTGTTGCGAAAGAGATTTGTCACGAAAAGAATGTGATTATTATCACAAAGGAAACGAATCGTAATAATAATACATATTTAGCGCAAGGTGGAATTGCCGCAGCGGTAGCTACATATGACAATCCGAATGATCATTTTGAAGATACGTTAGTAGCAGGATGTCACTATAACAATGAAGATGTGGTCCGTCATTTAGTCGAGGAAGGACCGAAAGAAATAAATAATCTCATTAAAAATGGAATGAAATTTGATGGAGATGAAACGGGTCCTCATCTTGGAAAAGAAGGTGCACATCGAAAGCGCCGCATTTTACATGCAGGTGGCGATGCGACAGGAAAGAATTTATTAGAGCATTTCATTCAAGAAGTAGCGCCGCACGTTACGGTAGTGGAACAGGAAATGGTGCTTGATTTTATTATAGAAAACGAAAAATGTGCTGGAGTTTTAACACGAGATAGTGAAGGGAAACTGAAGCGTTATGATGCAGATTATACGGTGCTAGCCTCAGGCGGGATTGGTGGTTTATACGCCTTTACTTCTAATGACAAAACAATTACGGGTGATGGAATTGCGATGGTATACCGCGCAGGTGGAGAACTCGTAGATTTAGAGTTTGTACAATTTCATCCAACAATGTTATATGCAGGCGGGCGATGCTGTGGACTTGTTTCTGAAGCTGTCCGTGGTGAAGGAGCTGTCCTTATAAATGGGAAAGGGCAGCGTTTTATGGTGGATATACACCATGATCATGATCTCGCACCGCGTGATGTAGTGGCAAGAGCAATTCATGAACAGCTTTTGTCGGGTGAAAAAGTGTATTTGAATATCGAGTCCATCCAAAATTTCGAAGAACGTTTTCCAACTGTATCAGCATTGTGTAAAAAGAATGGTGTTGATATAAATGAAAAACGCATTCCGGTCGTACCTGGAGCTCATTTTCATATGGGCGGCGTGAAAACAAACTGTGATGGAGAGACGTCCATTCCAAATTTATATGCAGTCGGTGAAGTAGCTTGTAATGGTGTTCATGGAGCAAATAGATTAGCAAGTAATTCGTTATTAGAAGGTCTCGTGTTTGGAAAAAGAATAGGACAACATATTTTAACGAAAGCGACAAAAGACAGATTGAACAACTTTGCTGAGAAGGAAAAGAAATTTATCGTTCTGAATCATTTGCCGACGAAAGAAGAAATACAAGAATGCATGATGAAATATGTTGGGATTGTGCGAACAGAGCAAAGTTTATCTTCTGCAAAGAGATGGCTTAGTAAGTACGGTGTTCGAAATATGATATTACAACATGATGTTCTTACAAATGAAGAGATAACGCTTATTAATATGTTAACAGTTTGTGAGCTTATCGTCGTATCAGCTTTGCAAAGAGAAGAAAGCATTGGTGGTCATTATCGAAGTGATTATCCACATAGAAATAGCGTAAAAAAAGAGATCATTCGAGTGAAAAGAAAACTACAACTTGTGTAATGAGGGGAAGAGGGGCTTTATGAATACGATAAAGGTTAAAGAAGCATTAAATCGATTTTTTCTAGAAGATATAGGAGAAAGAGATGTAACATCTCAGTTTATTTTTCCAGATAATTTACTTTCAAAAGGAACGTTTCTTGCGAAGGATACAGGGGTCTTTGCGGGACGTTTAGTCATTGAAGAAGGGTTTAAATTAATTGATGAGAGAATTGAAGTGGAGCTTCATAAAAAAGATGGAGATCTTGTAGAAAAAGGCGAAATAATTGCAACTATCCAAGGGCCAATCGCATCGTTATTAACGGCAGAGCGCGTTATATTAAACGTTATCCAGCGTATGAGCGGGATAGCGACAATGACACATAAAGCTGTTTTTGCTTTAGATAGCAGCCATACACGCATTTGTGATACGCGAAAAACGATGCCAGGGCTACGTATGTTTGATAAGTATGCAGTTGTATGCGGAGGCGGATTTAATCACCGTTTCGGCTTATATGACGGTGTCATGATCAAAGACAATCATATTGCTTTTGCTGGTTCTATTACGAAAGCTGTTACATCGGTGAAAGAAAAATTAGGACATATGGTGAAAGTAGAAGTAGAAACAGAAACTGAGGAACAAGTGAGAGAGGCTGTAGCTGCTGGTGCGGATATTATTATGTTTGATAACCGTACGCCAGATGAGATTTGGGAGTTTTCAAAGATTGTGCCAAGCGCTATCGTTACGGAAGCATCGGGAGGCATTACAATTGAAGATTTATCGAAATACGGAAAAACAGGGGTAGATTACATTTCACTTGGAGCGTTAACACATTCAGTGAAAGCACTTGATATTAGTTTCAATATTGAAGCGTAAGGAAAGTGGCTTAGAGGGGGAGAAAGAAATATGAGTATTTTAGAAAAAGTGCAGCCAATTGAAACGATGTTACCAGAGCGTTATTACACGATGTCAACAGAAGATATGGAAAAGCGTGTTCGTGAAATTAAAGAAAAAATGGGGGAAACGTTATTTATTCCAGGACATCATTATCAAAAAGATGAAGTTGTACAATTTTCAGATGCAGCAGGAGATTCACTTCAGCTTGCGCAAGTTGCAGCGAGCAATAAAGAAGCAAAATATATTGTATTTTGTGGTGTACACTTTATGGCAGAAACAGCTGATATGTTAACGACAGATGATCAAATCGTTATTTTGCCAGATATGCGCGCAGGTTGTTCGATGGCAGATATGGCAGATATCGAACAAACAGAAAGAGCATGGAAAGAGCTTACAAAATTATTTGGAGATACGATGATTCCGTTAACGTATGTGAACTCTACGGCTGCCATTAAAGCGTTTTGTGGTCGTAATGGCGGAGCGACAGTAACGTCTTCTAATGCAAAACAAATGGTATCTTGGGCGTTTACACAAAAAGAGCGTCTCGTCTTTTTACCAGACCAACATTTAGGAAGAAATACAGCGTACGATTTAGGTATACCGTTAGATAAAATGGCAGTATGGGACCCGCATACTGATTCATTAGAGTACGATGGAGATATAGAAGAAATTCAAGTGATTTTATGGAAAGGGCATTGTTCAGTTCATCAAAACTTTACAGTGAAAAATATAGAGAATGTACGAAAAAATCATCCGGATATGAATATTATTGTACATCCGGAATGTTGCTATGAAGTTGTAGCTGCTTCGGATTATGCAGGTTCAACGAAATACATTATTGATATGATTGAATCGGCTCCATCCGGAAGTAAATGGGCGATTGGTACAGAAATGAATTTAGTGAACCGCATTATTCAACAACATCCAGATAAAGAGATTGTTTCACTTAACCCCTTTATGTGTCCATGTTTAACGATGAACCGAATTGATTTGCCACACTTATTATGGGCGCTTGAAACGATAGAAAGAGGAGAAGAAATTAACGTTATTAGCGTAGATAAACAAGTGACTGAAGAAGCGGTTCTTGCATTAAATCGTATGTTAGAGCGTGTATGAAGCAGCGGGATTCCCGGTGCTTTTTTTCATACACATAATCAGAACGAAATGGGCATACATTGTTTTGAAGAAATCATTGCGATTTTTTTATGCTTATTCCACTTCAAATGATATTGAAAATCGAAGAAGTGATGAAAGTGAAAAGAAGTTAACGTTATGTAGAAAGAGTTACTTCATGAGATTTGTTACTTATAGATAAGTTATACAGGAGGGGGAAAATTTGAAAATTCATATCGTGCAAAAAGGGGATACCCTTTGGAAAATTGCGAAAAAGTACGGAGTGGATTTTGATACGCTGAAAAAAACAAATACACAACTTAGTAATCCAGATCTAATCATGCCAGGTATGAAAATTAAAGTACCATCAAACAGCGTTCACGTGAAACAACATGCTGGTGCAGGCTCAGCACCTCCAAAACAATACGTAAAAGAAGTGCAACAAAAAGAATTTGCAGCAACGCCAACGCCGCTTGGAATAGAAGATGAAGAAGAAGTTACGTATCAATCAGCGCCAATTACACAGCAGCCTGCTATGCAACAAACGCAAAAAGAAGTGCAAGTAAAACCGCAGAAGGAAATGCAAGTGAAACCACAAAAAGAAGTACAGGTAAAACCGCAGAAGGAAATGCAAGTGAAACCACAAAAAGAAGTACAGGTAAAACCACAGAAGGAAATGCAAGTGAAACCGCAAAAAGAAGTACAGGTAAAGCCTCAAAAAGAAGTGCAAAAAGAAAAGCCAATTCAAATAGAAAAACCAGTTGAAAAACCGTCTGTTATTCAAAAGCCACCTGTTATAGAAAAACAAAAACCAGCAGAGAAAGAAAATACGAAGTTTTCGGTCAATGTGTTACCACAGCCACCACAACCACCAATAAAAGCGAAAAAAGAATATAAAATTTCAGATGTAATTAAAAAAGGAAGCGAATTAATTGCTCCTCAAATTACTAAAATGAAACCTAATAACATCATTTCTCCGCAAACGAAAAAAGATAATATAGTGTCACCGCAAGTGAAGAAAGAAAATATAGGGAATATCGTATCCCCACAAGTAAAGAAAGAAAATATAGGAAATATAGTGTCACCGCAAGTGAAGAAAGAAAATGTAGGGAATATCATATCCCCACAAGTAAAGAAAGAAAATATAGGAAACATAGTGTCACCGCAAGTGAAGAAAGAAAATATAGGAAACATAGTATCACCACAAGTAAAGAAAGAAAATGTAGGAAATATAGTGTCACCAAATGTATCGAAAGAAAATGTAGTTATTCCGCAAGTAATACCGCCAAATATTCAAGTGCCAAACATCATGCCAATGTTGGATAACAATCAGCCACCAAATATCATGCCAATTATGGATAATAATCAGCCACCAAACATCATGCCAATCATGGATAACAATCAACCACCAAACATCATGCCAATTATGGATAATAATCAAATACCAAATATGATGCCAATTATGGATAACAATCAAATGCCAAACATGATGCCAATTATGGATAACAATCAAATGCCGAACATGATGCCAATTATGGATAACAATCAAATGCCGAACATGATGCCAATTATGGATAACAATCAAATGCCAAACATGATGCCAATTATGGATAACAATCAAATGCCAAACATGATGCCGATTATGGATAATAATCAACCACCGAATATGATGCCATATCAAATGCCGTACCAACAACCTATGATGCCGCCGAATCCGTATTATCAACAACAAAATCCATATCAAATGCCATATCAGCAAGGAGCACCGTTTGGACCGCAATATACGTCTATGCCAAATCCAAATATGATGCCGATAGATAATAATATGCCGCCGCTCGTGCAAGGAGAGGAAGATTGTGGATGCGGAGGAGAGAGTAGGCTATATAGTCCGCAACCTGGAGGGCCACAATACGCGAATCCTTTATATTATCAACCAACTCAATCAGCATATGCACCACAGCCAGGAACGATGTATTATCAACCTGATCCGCCAAATGTATTTGGGGAGCCAGTTTCAGAAGAAGAGGATGAAGAAGAAGTTTAAAAAAAGGTGGGATTATTCCCACCTTTTTTGTATGTAGATTCATTCTGGAAACGAAAGATTTACACCAAATGTTAGAAAATCCCCAGTGAAATATTAACAGTGTAAAAACCTTCTCTGTTACTCATCATAAGAGGGAGCTTTTCAGAAGAGAAGCTCATTCTAACAGAGGGGGTTTTTGTATTGAATACGAAAGTAAAAGTGATTGCTGCTTCTTTGTTAGTTACTAGTGCATTAGCTGCATGTGGTACACCAAAAAACAATGCAATGGATGGACGTAACTACAATTACGAGCGTACATCTTATAATGATACACATCAGTATCGTGATAATGTGGCGCGTAACGATCGTTATACAGACTATGTAACATATAGAAATGGTCGTAACGATACAGGATATAACTATTACCGTGATGTAAATTACAACGGTCAAATTGCTAATCCGCATCCAACGCGTAATATTACAATGAACAATTCATACATTAACAATGATGGTAAAACTGCAGAAAGAATTACAAATCGTGTGAAACGTATGAATAACGTAGACCGTGTGTCTACAGTTGTATATGGAAACGATGTGGCGATTGCGGTAAAACCACGTAACACAGTGACAAATGAAACGGCGATGGCAAACGAAATTCGTCAAGCGGTTTCAAATGAAGTAGGAAACAGAAACGTATATGTTTCTGTAAGAAATGATATGTTTACTCGTGTCGATGCAATGAGTACACGCTTACGTAACGGTACAGTTACAAACGATTTTAATCGTGACATAGTGAATATGTTCCGAGACATTCGTTACGGTTTAACTGGTACAGTGCGATAGCAAAAACAAAAGAGGAAGGGGTAGCCCTTCCTCTTTATTCATCGTCATCTTGTAAACGACGCTTTTTAATAAAATAACTAATGGAATAAGAACCTAAAAAGCAAATAAAGAGAATGCCACCTGTTAAAATAGCTTCAAAGAGAGGTCTTTCTGGACTGAATATGATATAAATAATAGCCATAACAATTCCTACAATAAGAGAACGTAAAACAATTTTGTAATAAGGAGTTAATTTTATTTCTTTTTCGCTTTCTTCTACATCGATAGAAACGCTTAACTGTAAATAACTAAGCACAATACTCGTAAGTATAAATAATAGCCATAATGGTGATTTCGTAATTTGATCCATTCCTTCAGTGAATCCGATATAGCCTAAAATGCCAATTATACCAAGTGATTGAAAAAGAAAAGCAATTCGAATGTTTTTTAACGTTTGCAGAATAAGACGTTCATCCTTAATTTTTTTCATAATATCCATCTCCTGTTTATTATGATTTCGCTGTTATATTAATTGTAACATATATATTACATTTATCAATTTATAATTTACATATAATTCATTTGGATGAAAGAGGAAATAAAATATTTTTATAAACATGTTGCACTTATACTTTATTAATGTTATATTAGCAAAGCGATGAGCTAATTTACGTAAGACGAGAGATATGCTTAAGTGCTAAACACGCGAATGTGGTCGCCTGGTCTCTCGCCGTAAACGCATCAAGACGCCTGCTTTGCAGGCGTCTTTCATTTTATATGAATGTAATGGGAAGAATGGAGGAATCCGATCTTCCCTTTTTTATTTGAATAAAAGTCGGAAAATAAAGTTATTTACAAGTGTATATGAAAGAGTTATTATTTAATGGTAATATATTACATATTTTTAGTGTAAAAGGTTGGGATGAATAGGATATGGAGAATTTTGAATGTAGAAATACAGAAGTTGTATTAGAGAAATTTCAGGTCGTAACACCTATATTTCAGGCGTTGGGAGATGAGAATCGTCAGCAAATTATTATGCTGCTGTTAGAAAGCAAACAGATGAATGTAACGCAAATAACAGATAAAATGGGGATTTCTAGACCGGCTGTTTCGCATCATTTGAAAATTTTAAGACAAGCAGAACTAATTGTAGCGGATCGACATGGAAAAGAAATTTTTTATTCTATAATAGCTGGAGAATTTTTAAAACAGGTGAAGGATTTACTACAAGCAATAGAGTCAAATTATTAATTTTTTTTAACTAACACGCAAACAAGTTTAAACTTTTAAACCTGTTTGCGTAAAAGGGGTAATGAAAATGAACAGAATAAATCGTATGTATGTCATTATGTTATTTGTTCCTTTGTTTTGGGGTGGGTCTTTTGCATCAGCAGAACATGTTATTACTGAAATTCCACCGATCACTGCGGCAACAATTCGTTTTGGTTTAGCAGGTTGTATTTTAATAGGCATAGTTTTTATGAAATCTGAATGGAATACAAGTTTGTTATTAAAGAATTGGAAAGGGCTGTTATTTGTATCATTAACAGGTATTTTTGGCTATAATGTTTTTTTCTTTATGGGACTTAACTATACTTCTACTCTGAATGGCTCGCTTATTATTGCTACAATGCCCGTTTTTGTAACATTAGGAGCAATATTGTTTTTTAAAGAGTCTTGGAGTATAAAAGTCGGAATAAGTTTAATTTTGTCCCTTATCGGTGTAATAGTTGTGATTACGAGTGGTTCAATGAATACACTTATGTCTTTGTCATTTAATAAGGGAGATCTTTTATTTATAGCTGCTTTAATCTGTGGGGTGTTATATAGCTTAACAGGCAAAAAAGTTATGAGGGGTGTCTCCCCTTTGTTAACTACAATGAGTATGACGGTATTAGGTACTGTGTTTTTAGCGGGCCTTTCTCTATATGAAGATGGATGGGGAAAGGTTGGGGCATTTTCTTTACAGGGATGGATAGAAATGTTGTATATGGTCATATGCGGGACATTAATTGGATATATCGTGTTTAATAAAGGAGTAGAAGAGTTAGGTGCAAGCAAAACGAGTATGTATTTAAATCTAACTCCTATTGTAGCTACTGGTATATCAGTTGTCTTATATGGAGCAGCTGTTACGTGGCAACAAATAGCTGGAATGATAATTGTGTTAATTGGTGTTTACATAGCAACGGTGAAATCCAATAAAGATATAAAGAAGCTTTCGCATAATCAATACGCTTCTAAATAAATAGGAATAATTGAACTCTATAATTCTTGATGTGAGCAATCTATGAATTAGGGATAAAACCCCCATTTCCGGAAAAACTACTAATGAAAGTATGATCTTGCCTAAAAGAGGTGAACGGAAATGAAATGGATACTGATTGCGATGCAAGCTTTCGTTATTATGTTTTGTTTCGTTAATGGAACGAATGCGAAGGCGGAAGGGCCAGTACCAGAAGTAACAGAAAAAGAGCCTGAAGTTACAATTTTATTAGAGCGAATGTATGTTGATGGAGAAGTAAGTGAGGAAATCTTTACAGAAAAAGTAGCGGACTTGGAAAAGTTTTTACAGCAGTATAAAGAATGGCAGCTCGTTGATCGTGATGATGTACAAATCGTATTACAAAAGAAAGTTGACGATATTTCTCCGTTATTAAAAACGAGCGGTTATTTTGGAGTGTCAGAGGAAGGAATATTACAAATTTTTAAAGGTGTACCGAAAAGTGATAATGCGATTCATTCCTTCTTTCAAATTGATATGAAAAAGCTTGAGAGTTATGAGCGTGCGAAATTGAAGCGTGGTATTCGTATTAAATCAAAAGAAGGTTTTGTGAAGACGATTGAAAAAATGAAGCAATATGCAGTGCAAAATAAGAAAAGAAGCAGCTCATGATGAGCTGCTTTTTTTACTTGTTTTTATCTAAAATTTGTTTTGCGATTTCATCGATTAGCATATCTTTTCCGATTGGATTGAAAGCTTTCGTATTGAAGCTTTCGTTTGATACTTCATATACATGATTGTTTTTCACAGCTTTATTGTCTTTCCAAACAGCACTGTTTTTGTAGTCTTCGTAAACTTTATCAGCTTCGCCGCTAAAGTTTACAATAAACATTTGGTCAGGCTGGAATGCAACAAGACCTTCTAGTGATACTTGCGCCATCGTTTGTTTTAAATCTGTACCTTTTATTGCTGGAAGTTTTAAGTCGTTAAAGATGATGTCACCGTACCCGAAGCTACCGTATACACGTAAGTTTTGTGGTGTAACTGCGACGAACATAAAGTTCTCATCTTTTGTTTTCTCTTTAATCTTTTTAGATAAAGAGTCTGCTTTTTTATCGTAGTCTGCAATCCATTTGTCCGCTTTCTTTTCTTCATCAAATAGTTTACCTACTTCTTTAAACTTACCACGCCAGTCTTCTAAGTTTGTTTCTAGAACTACTGTCGGTGCAACCTTTTCTAATTGATCATAAATCTTTAATTGGCGATTATTTAAAATAATTAAGTCTGGTTTTAAAGCAGTAACAGCTTCTAAATCAACTTTAGGTGCCCAGTACCAGCCTACTGCTTTTACGCCATCTAATTTTTCTGTTAAGTGATTTTGGATTTTATCTTTATATGTATTTGCTGTACCAACAGGTTTGTGCCCAAGAAGTAATAATTCTTCCGTTGAACCAGATAAATCAACAATTCTCTTTGGATTTACTGGAATTGTAGCTTCCCCTTTAGCGTGTTTTACCACTTTTGTTTTCGGTTGTTCTTTTGCTTTTGATTCTTCTTTTTGAGAAGAACAGCCAACGATAGAAAGAACAACTAGCATAATAGTAAATAAAATAAATAACTTCTGTTTCATCCTGATGTAACCCCTTTAATTGGTATTGATAATCATTATCGACTTCTGTATATTAATGTGCTTTATACTTTCTGTCAATGGAAAATAACAGAAGGTTTAAATAGAGAACATTTGTTGGGGCAGTCTCGCTTTTCTATCATTAAATATGTTAAAATGGAATACATGATTTAAGAGGGAGAGATCGTATTTTGTTTGAATATGTTACAGGTTACGTGGAGTATGTAGGACCGGAATATGTCGTAATTGATCATAATGGAATTGGTTATCAAATTTTCACACCAAATCCGTATGTATTTCAAAGAAGTAAGCAAGAAATCCGTGTCTATACATATCATTATGTGAGAGAAGATATTATGGCACTTTACGGGTTTAAAACACGTGAAGAGCGTTTATTATTTACAAAGTTGTTAGGTGTGTCTGGTATTGGACCAAAAGGCGCTCTTGCGATATTAGCTTCTGGTCAAACAGGACAGGTCGTTCAAGCGATTGAACATGAAGACGAGAAGTTTTTAGTGAAATTCCCAGGCGTAGGAAAGAAAACAGCGCGTCAAATGATTTTAGATTTAAAAGGAAAACTAGCAGACGTTGTACCAGATGCATTTGTTGATTTATTCTCAGACGAAGAACGTTTTGATGAGAAGAAAGGTTCGTCAGCTGAACTTGATGAGGCGCTGGAAGCTCTGCGCGCACTTGGATACGCGGAACGAGAAGTTTCTCGCGTTGTACCAGAGTTATTAAAAGAATCATTAACGACGGATCAGTATATTAAAAAGGCACTTAGTCTTTTACTAAATGGTAAGAGGTGAGTATAATGGACGAACGTCTCCTTTCAGGGGAATCTGCATATGAAGATGCGGATTTAGAATATTCATTACGGCCACAGACGCTCCGTCAGTATATTGGCCAAGATAAAGCGAAACATAATTTAGAGGTGTTTATTGAAGCGGCGAAAATGCGTGAAGAGACGCTAGATCACGTGCTTTTATATGGACCACCAGGTCTTGGTAAAACAACGCTTGCGAATATTATTGCCAATGAAATGGGCGTAAATGTTAGAACAACTTCAGGACCGGCAATTGAAAGACCAGGTGATTTAGCGGCTGTTTTAACAGCACTTCAGCCAGGGGATGTATTATTTATTGATGAAATTCATCGTTTGCATAGATCAATTGAAGAAGTACTATATCCTGCGATGGAAGACTTTTGCCTTGATATCGTAATTGGAAAAGGGCCTTCAGCACGGTCTGTACGATTAGATTTACCGCCATTTACATTAGTTGGAGCAACGACGCGTGCAGGTGCATTATCAGCGCCGCTTCGTGACCGTTTCGGTGTGCTTTCAAGATTAGAATATTACACAGTAGATCAGCTTTCTGAGATTGTTGAACGTACAGCAGAAGTATTCGAAGTTGAAATTGACTCGTTAGCCGCACTAGAAATTGCAAGACGTGCTCGTGGTACACCTCGTATTGCGAATCGTTTATTACGACGTGTACGAGATTTCGCACAAGTTCGTGGTAATGGAACGGTTACGATGGAAATTACACAAATGGCGTTAGAACTACTGCAAGTAGATAAATTAGGTCTAGATCATATTGACCATAAATTATTGCTTGGTATTATTGAGAAATTCCGCGGTGGTCCAGTTGGATTAGAAACGGTTTCGGCAACGATTGGAGAAGAATCTCATACGATTGAAGATGTGTATGAGCCGTATTTATTACAAATTGGCTTTTTACAACGAACGCCAAGGGGCCGAATTGTAACGCCACTTGCATATGAGCATTTCGGAATGGAGATGCCAAAAATATGACGGAGATGCCAAAATTGCTTATTACAGCAGGTATCTTACTTATCGTTGTTGGCTTAGCTTGGAAGTTCATTGGAAGACTTCCAGGCGATATTTTTGTGAAAAAAGGAAACGTTACCTTTTATTTTCCTATCATTACATGTATTGTGTTAAGTATTGTATTATCTTTTATTATGTATATAATAAATCGATTCAAATAAGAAATAGGTGGATATAGTTATGGATATTAATCTGTTTGATTTTCATTTACCAGAAGAACTTATTGCACAAGTCCCATTAGAAGAGCGTGAAACATCAAGATTAATGGTGTTAGACCGCGAAACAGGTGATATTGAGCATAAACATTTTACAGACATTCTTTCTTACTTACATGAGGGGGATTGCTTAGTTTTAAATGAAACGAAGGTAATGCCTGCTCGTCTGCATGGTGTGAAAGAAGATACAGGCGCACACATTGAAGTACTTCTTTTAAAACAAGAAGAAGGTGATAAGTGGGAGACGCTTGTTAAGCCAGCGAAACGTGTAAAAGAAGGAACTGTTATCTCTTTTGGCGAAGGGAAATTAAAAGCAACTTGCACAGGAACTGCAGATCAAGGTGGACGTCAGCTTGAATTTTCATATGACGGCATCTTCTATGAAATTTTAGATGAACTTGGAGAAATGCCACTTCCTCCATATATTAAAGAGACGCTAGAAGATCGCGATCGCTATCAAACAGTATATGCGAAAGAAATCGGTTCAGCAGCAGCGCCGACTGCAGGACTTCACTTTACAGAAGAGTTACTGGAGAAGTTAAAACAAAAAGGTATTGAGTTAGCATTTATTACACTTCACGTAGGGCTTGGAACATTTAGACCAGTTTCTGCTGATACGATTGAAGAACACCATATGCACGCAGAATATTACCATATGTCTGAAGAGACAGCGGCATTATTAAACCGTGTAAAAGAGAATGGTGGACGTATCATTACGGTAGGTACGACATCAACTCGTACGTTAGAAACAATTGCGACAGATCATGATGGCAAGCTTTGTGCTGCTTCTGGCTGGACAGACATTTTTATGTACCCAGGTTACGAATTTAAAGCAATTGATGGTTTAATTACAAACTTCCATTTACCAAAATCAACATTAATTATGCTTGTAAGTGCATTTGCAAATAGAGATAATGTACTTCATGCTTATAATGAAGCAGTAAAAGAAAAATATCGTTTCTTTAGCTTTGGTGATGCAATGTTCGTTGCCTCTCACGCTAAAATGGGAAACAAATAAAAGGAGTAAATTATGACAGCAATTCGTTATGAATTTATTAAAACTTGTAAACAAACAGGTGCCCGTTTAGGACGTGTACATACGCCGCACGGTTCATTTGATACACCAACATTTATGCCAGTTGGTACGCTTGCAACAGTTAAGACAATGTCACCAGAAGAATTAAAAGCAATGGATTCTGGCATTATTTTAAGTAATACGTATCATTTATGGCTACGTCCAGGTCACGAAATCATTCGTGAAGCAGGCGGTTTGCATAAATTTATGAACTGGGATCGTGCAATCTTAACGGACTCTGGTGGTTTCCAAGTATTCAGTTTAAGTGATTTCCGCCGTATTGAAGAGGAAGGCGTTCACTTCCGTAACCACTTAAATGGAGATAAATTATTCTTATCACCAGAAAAAGCGATGGAAATTCAAAATGCATTAGGTTCAGATATTATGATGGCATTTGATGAGTGTCCACCATTCCCAGCTACTTTTGAATATATGAAGAAGTCTGTAGAGCGTACAAGCCGCTGGGCAGAACGTTGTTTAAAAGCGCATGAACGTCCACAAGATCAAGGTTTATTTGGTATTGTACAAGGCGGAGAGTTTGAAGAGCTTCGTCGTCAAAGTGCAAAAGACCTTGTTTCAATGGACTTCCCTGGTTACGCTGTAGGTGGTTTATCTGTAGGTGAGCCGAAAGATATTATGAACCGTGTACTTGAGTTTACAACACCACTTCTTCCGGATAATAAGCCACGTTACTTAATGGGAGTAGGTTCTCCTGACTCATTGATCGACGGTGCAATTCGTGGTATTGATATGTTTGACTGCGTACTTCCAACTCGTATCGCTCGAAATGGTACATGTATGACAAGTGAAGGCCGTCTAGTTGTAAAAAATGCGAAATTCGCAAGAGACTTCGGTCCGCTTGATCCAAATTGTGATTGCTATACATGTAAAAATTATTCTCGTGCGTACATTCGTCACTTAATGAAATGTGATGAAACGTTCGGAATTCGTTTAACGTCTTATCACAACCTTCATTTTCTGTTAAACTTAATGGAGCAGGTGAGACAAGCTATTCGTGAAGACCGTCTTGGCGATTTCCGCGAAGAATTCTTTGAACAGTATGGCTTTAATAAACCGAATGCTAAAAACTTCTAATACATAATTTAAAAGGAGGAAAAAAAGATGAATCCAGGTATGATGAATATCGTTATGATCGTTGCGATGTTTGCGATTTTCTATTTCTTATTAATTCGCCCGCAACAAAAGCGTCAAAAAGCAGTTGCTCAAATGCAAAGTGAGTTAGCAAAAGGTGATGCTATCGTAACAATCGGTGGTTTACACGGTACAATCGAATCAGTAGATGAGACGAAAATCGTTATTAAATCTGGTGGTTCACACTTAACTTTCGATCGTAATGCGATTCGTGAAGTTGTGAAAAACTAATGAGGAAGGCCCTGCATGAAATGTGCAGGGCCTTTTTTAGTTATTTTGTTTGGACATATTTACACCGAAAATACCACCGAGTGTACTCGCACCCATTAATGCTAATTGATAAAGTAACTGTGAGTTCGATAAAGTTTGAGAGAAGCCTAAATAGTTAACTAGAAAAACAAGTATGGTGAATGTAAGTCCTGTTGTGAAGCCTACTAGCCAACCTTTCCCTTGTGCTTTTTTGCCGGCAGTAAACCCGGATATAAGCATAGATAAAAGTGCTAGTATAAAAATAGTGACAGCTAATGTTCCTTCATTCATATCAGTGAATTTTAATAAAAGAGCCATAATCATGCTAGTAACTGTTGCGAGGATTAATAGGGTAACGATACCGAAGCCGATTGCAGTTGATAATTTTTTCGTTCCATCCATTTATACATTCCCCCTTTTTAATACAAGCATATTTTCCTTTTGCTTAAGTTAGACTAGTTTCTTTTTTAAAGGGGAGTCTATATGTAAAAAGGAGATGTAGAAATGGAATGGGTATCAATTATTGGCCGGACGATGCTTTTGTATATCATCATCTTAATTATTTTTCGTCTTATGGGTAAACGTGAAATTGGAGAGCTAAGTGTATTAGATTTAGTCGTATTCATTATGCTTGGTGAAATGGCTGTAGTCGCAATTGAAAATACTGATAAATCACTTTGGCACCAACTAGTTCCGATGACCTTTCTTATGTGTATACAAATCATTTTGTCAGTTATTTCGTTAAAGTATCAACGATTTCGGCATTTAATAGAAGGTGAGCCGGCTATTCTTGTAAATGCGGGGAAGATTGATGAAAAGAAGATGAGAAAGCAACGTTATAATATAGATGATTTAATGATGCAATTAAGGGAACAAGGGGTTGGAGACATCCGGGATGTAGAATACGCTATTTTAGAACCATCTGGGAAGTTATCTGTCTTTCAAAAACAAAAAGGCGGGCAGGACGTATTGCAGTTTACTCTTCCTCTTATTATTGATGGAGAAATTCAATCTAGTCATTTGCAAATGATTGAACATACAGATGAGTGGCTCGTTGAAAAATTAAAAAAATTAGGCTATAACGATGTAACAAAAATTTTATACTGTAGCTTTCAAAATGGACAATTTTTTGTTGATTTGAAAGAAAACTAGAGGCTTACTATATGGAATAGTAAGCCCGTTTACTTCAAAAATGAAAGTTTTCGAATGATAGGGAGGCGACTTAACTCTTCTTTTCGAATGAGCTTGAAAATGAAGAGGAGCACAATATAAACGAGTGTTGTTAAAGTGATTTCCCATAATGTTTGTATGCCAAGTGAATGAGAGAAAACCATATACTTATGAAGGTAAAAACCGAAGGATCCTGCGATACCGATGGCAAGTCCGCCAAAAATATAGTCTTTTGCGTAAATGGTAAATGTAATTTTCTTTAAAACCGTAGCGTAATGAAGAAATGTTACTGTTACGATATTTGCTGCAATTGCAAGGGCAACCCCCATCATTTGAAACTCTGGCCTTGAAGCTAGTACAAAAATAACGATTAATTTCACGATTGCGCCAATAAATGTATTCATCATGGCTGCGCGTGCTAAGTTTAAAGCTTGTAAAACAGAGGTAAGTGGACTTTGAAAATAATGAAATAAAAAGCAAGGTGCAAGAAGTTGGATGAACGCTGTTGCGCTATCTGATCCATACATAAGAGTTAAAACAGGAGAAGCAAATACGTATAATATAACGACTGACCATCCGCCAGTAATGAGTGAGATGCGTAGAGCTTGTTGTAAGCGGTGTTCTACTAATTTATGCTGCCTTTTTGCCATTGCTTCGCTAATAGATGGAACGAGTGCTGTCGAAAGAGCGTATGTAATAAAGGCTGGCAGTGAAAGGAGCGGGAATGCATACCCGTTTAATATACCGTATTGCTGGGTTGCGACAGAGGCAGCAACGCCGGCAATCGCTAAGCTTTGCATAACGACGATAGGTTCAAAAAAATAGGAAACGGAACCGATTAAGCGACTTCCTGTAGTTGGAAGTGCAATATCCATAAGAGAATAAAATGTCCCCTTGCTTTCCTTTACAGTAGTGAAAAATCCAGAGCGTATAGATAAATGTTTTTCGCGCTGGAATAAAGTGAGTAAAAATAATAACGATGCCACTTCACCGAGAACGGCTGATAACATAGCGCCAGCTGCAGCGTATTCTACGCCGTAAGGTAAAAATAATTGAATACAGATAGCGATAATTGTAATACGGACAACTTGTTCTATCACTTGGGCGTAAGCGCTAGGTTTCATATTTTGTTTCCCTTGGAAATACCCGCGTAAAACAGAAGAAACAGCAATAACAGGAACGACAGGTAAAATAGCCATTAATGGATAATACGTTCGTTCATCAGTTAATAATGTTTTTGCTAAAATAGGTGTGAGGAGCATAATTCCAATTGTTAAAATGATACTAATAACGGATGTGACAGCTAATGATACGGTTAATATTTTTTTTACTTTTTGTTTATCATTCACAGCTTCCGCTTCTGCTACAAATTTTGCGATTGCGACAGGAAGACCGATTTGTGTTAATGTAATTGCTAGAATAAATGTAGGGACAGCCATCATATAAAGGCCAACGCCTTCTTCTCCTAAAATACGTGCCATTACAATACGATTAATAAATCCTAGGATTTTGGTAATAAAGCCGGCTATCATTAAAATAAATGCGCCTTTTAAAAAGCTTTGTCTCGTCATGGTCTTCTCCTACCTTCTCAAAATCAGTGGAATGATTTACAATAATTTATATGCACGTACGAGACAAGAATGACAAGCATTTAAGAGAGTGCTCTTGAAAGTAGTTATTGCTGTCCATTAGAGCGGGATTAAAAGCGACTTTTCGTGCGGAAATAAGAAGGAGATGTTATATATGTTAGATAGAGAGGCTTTGGTAGAATCATACCGCGGACAGTTACAAGTCGTTTTAGAAAGTAAAGTAGAAGAGTTCCAAATGTTCGGCTACGACCGAGTAACAGATGATGACATTTGGAAGTTTCTTAAAGTGAAAAAGTGGAAGAAGATAGACAGCGACGTTAGATTGTATGAATTAGTTAATGATGTATTAACAGTAACAGCTAATGAATACATGACGTATTTAACTGTTGAAGCATATCAAGCGCCGCTTTGGTCATTTGATGAATATGAAAATAAATAACCGACTGCAATTGGTTTGTTCTTCCTTTTGCAGTATAATGATAGGTATTGATAATGAGGAAATAATTATGTCTAAGATTATATATAAAGGGGGTAGTGAAGAGAAAAATAAATAATAAAAGTGAAGGTATTGTGAAAAACTTACCGACACAGCTGGTGATGAACTAGCAAAATTATAGAAAGGAAGTCTACTAACTAGGCGTATGCACACGTGTAAAAGTGAATCGTAAAAGATTTATTTGAAGTGTTAGTAGCGGAAAGAGGGTACATATGGCAAAGCGTGGTACGAGAATTGCCGCCTTTTTCCTCATCGTTTTATTAATCGGTGGAGTAATTGGTGCGGCAGGAAAAGACATAGCAAAAGGAATTAGTCTAGGACTAGACCTTCGCGGTGGTTTTGAAATTCTGTATGAAGTAAAACCAGCCAAAAAAGGTGATAAAATTGACCGAGAGGCACTTGTAAGTACAGTAGGTGCCCTTGAAAATCGTGTCAATGTACTCGGTGTAAGTGAGCCGAACATTCAAATTGAAGGGCAAGATCGTATTCGTGTACAGCTTGCTGGTGTACAAGATCAGCAAAAAGCACGTGAGATGTTATCAACACAAGCGAAATTAACATTCCGTGATGTAGATGACAATCTTCTTATGGATGGAACGGATTTAAAAGGCGGCGGAGCGAAGCAAACATTTGATGAGCAAGGCCGTGCGAGCGTAGGTCTTACACTAAAAAGCGCTGAAAAATTCCGTGAAGTAACTGAGAAAATTTCAAAAATGCCACCACCAACGAATTTAATGGTAATTTGGCTTGATTTTGAAGAAGGAAAAGATTCATACAAAGCAGAATCTGCAAAACCGAATCCGAAGTTCTTATCAGCAGCGACAGTAAGTCAAGTATTTAACCAAGCTGAAGTATCTATCGTAGGTGGAAACTTCACAGTTGAAAGTGCGAAACAACTTTCATCATTATTAAATGCAGGTGCACTTCCTGTTGATTTAAAAGAAATGTATTCAACATCTGTTGGGGCGAAGTTTGGTCAACAAGCATTAGAGCAAACAATTTTCGCTAGTGCGATTGGTATCGCTCTTATCTTCTTATTTATGCTTGTATTCTACCGTTTACCAGGACTTGTAGCGGTTATTATGTTAGGTCTATACATTTTCGTTACATTACTTGTCTTTAACTGGATGCATGCAGTTCTTACGTTGCCAGGTATTGCGGCGTTAGTGCTCGGGGTAGGTATCGCCGTTGATGCGAATATTATTACGTACGAGAGACTGAAAGAAGAACTGAAAATTGGTAAGTCAATGATGTCAGCATTCCGTGCTGGTAACCATCGTTCATTAGCAACAATTTTAGATGCAAACGTTACGACTCTTGCGGCAGCTGGTGTATTATTCGTTTATGGTAATAGTTCTGTAAAAGGGTTCGCAACAAGTTTAATCGTAAGTATTTTAGTCGGTTTCATTACGAACGTATTCGGTACTCGTTTCTTACTAAGTTTACTTGTAAAGAGCCGTTACTTCGATAAAAAACCAGGATACTTTGGTGTGAAACAAAAGGATATTATTCCATTAACAAAAGGTGTAGTACACCCACCGACAAGATTTGATCGTATTAACTTCGTAAATATCGGTCATAAATTCCTTGTTTTCTCGATTGTAGTTGTAATTGCAGGTGCAATTATTTTACCAATTTTCAAATTGAATCTTGGTATTGACTTTGCGAGTGGTACACGTATCGACTTGCAATCAAAACAAGCAGTTACTGTGTCTGATGTTTATAAAGATTTTAAAGAATTGAACATTGATGTGAAGGAAGAAAACATTGTACCGACTGGAGATGACAATAAAGGATTCGCAGTTCGTACATTAGGTGTTCTATCAAAAGATGAAATTGCGAAAACAAAAACATTCTTCCACGATAAATATGGTACAGATCCAAACGTAAGTACAGTTTCGCCGACAATCGGTAAAGAAATTGCACGAAATGCATTTATCGCAGTATTAATCGCTTCTGCGGTTATCATTTTATACGTAAGTATTCGATTCCGATTTACGTACGCATTATCTGCAGTACTTGCATTATTACATGATGCATTCGTTATGATTGTTATATTTAGTATTTTCCAATTAGAGGTAGACTTAACGTTTATCGCTGCGGTATTAACAATCATCGGTTATTCTATTAATGACTCGATCGTTACATTCGATAGAAACCGTGAATTATACAAACAGAAAAAACGAGTACGCGATATAAAAGACTTAGAAGAAATCGTAAATGCGAGTATTCGTCAAACGCTTGGTCGTTCGATTAATACCGTATTAACAGTGTTATTCCCAGTAATTGCACTGCTTATCTTCGGTAGTGAGTCACTACGTAACTTCTCGTTTGCGTTACTTGTTGGATTAGTTGTAGGTACGTATTCTTCTGTTTTCGTTGCTTCTCAAATTTGGTTAATGCTTGAAAACCGTCGTTTGAAAAAGGGCAAAAACAAGAAAAAGGTTGAGAAAGTAGAATCTGAACCGCAAGTATAAAAAAGATGATGTCTCTTTATGAGGCATCTCTTTTTTCGTTTGTGGATACAATAAGATAGTTACTTTGAAATGATAAAATGGAAGAAAGTGGTGATGGTATCGCTGTTTTTGTTACAATAAAAAGATAGGTTAAGAAAAGAAGGGATTTTAATTATGGAAAAAGATGAACGTTTTAAACAGGCCGAGTTTGGTGCTATTGTCGGGATCGTTGGTAATATTCTATTAGCGATTATAAAGGCGGTAATTGGTTATATTGGGAACAGTAAAGCGCTATTAGCAGATGCGGTGCATTCTGCATCAGATGTAATTGGTTCGCTAGCTGTACTGTTTGGGTTACGAGCAGCAAAGCAGCCGCCCGATGAAGATCATCCGTATGGTCATGGTAAAGCGGAATCGATTTCAGCGATTATTGTTGCAGTATTATTATTTATTGTGGGAATCGAGATAGCGATTTCGTCCATAAAAGCTTTTTCGCAGGAACTAGAACCACCGAAAGGGATTACGATTTTTGCTGTCGTTCTTTCGATTGTTGTGAAAGAAGGAATGTTTCAATATAAATTTCGATTAGGGAAAAGAGTAAATAGTGATGCAATTATTGCAAATGCATATGAGCACCGTTCAGATGTATTTTCTTCAATTGCAGCTTTAATCGGTATTTGTGCAGCGATTATTGGTGGTAAGTTCGGGTTAGATTGGCTTGTGTATGCCGATCCAATTGCAGGGTTATTTGTTTCGCTTCTTGTTGCAAAAATGGCATGGAGTATTGGGGCAGAAGCAATTCATGCAACGCTTGATCATGTGCTTCATGAGGAAGATGTTATTCCGCTTAGAGAAGCAGTACTTCAAATAGATGGTGTAAAAAAAATTGGTTCTTTATACGCAAGGGAACATGGTCATTACGTTATTGTTGATATTAAAGTTTCTGTAGATCCATACATTACTGTAGAAGAAGGGCATCGCATTGGAAAGCATGTGAAAGAAACGCTTATGAAACAAGATAACGTACAAAATGTGTTTGTACATATAAATCCGTATTCTCCAAATTAAACATTATTAACATTTTAGTATATAGATATTGCATCGTAGTTTGCATTATATTGTCACCCCTTAATCTGTCTTGTATAATGAACAGGTTAAGGGGTGATTTCGTGTTACAACCGAAGACGCGTTGGAAAGAAAAAGAATATAATGGCGAGCAAGTGAGTGAATTAGCAAGTAAATTACAATTATCACCACTTGTCGTTTCGTTATTCCTCGGTAGAGGATTAGATACAGAAGATAAGATTTTAGATTTTTTAAATACAGAAAATCAAGAATTTCATGATCCATTTTTATTAGAAGGAATGGATAGAACGGTAGAACGTGTAAATAAGGCGATTCAAAATGGAGAGCAAATATTAATATTTGGTGACTACGATGCGGACGGAGTAAGTAGTACGACTGTGTTATATCTTGCCTTGCAAGAATTAGGTGCAGATGTAGAATTTTATATTCCAAACCGTTTTACAGAAGGATATGGACCAAACGAAGACGCATTTCGTTGGGCACATAGCGCAGGATTCTCATTAATTATTACTGTCGATACTGGTATCGCAGCTGTACATGAAGCGAAAGTAGCGAAGGAACTTGGGATAGATCTAATTATTACAGATCATCATGAGCCGCCACCAGAATTGCCAGAAGCACTTGCGATTATTCACCCGAAATTAGATGGCGGTATGTATCCGTTTCACTATTTAGCGGGCGTTGGTGTTGCGTTTAAAGTTGCGCATGCACTACTGGGCCGTGTACCAGAACATTTATTAGAAATTGCAGTAATTGGTACAGTGGCTGATTTAGTATCACTTCATGGTGAGAATAGATTGCTAGTGAAGCGCGGTTTAAAACATATGCGCATGACGAAAAATATAGGACTAAAGGCGCTATTTAAAGTTGCTAACGTTTCGCAAAGTGAAATTACAGAAGAGAGTATTGGCTTCTCAATCGCACCTCGTATTAATGCAGTTGGACGTTTAGAAGATGCTACGCCGGCTGTACATCTTTTATTATCAGAGGATCCGGAAGAAGCGAAAGAGTTGGCTGAAGAAATTGATGAGCTGAACAAACTGCGAAAAGATATTGTAAAGAAAATTACAGAAGAAGCTATCGCCGAAGTGGAAACGAATTTCCCGCCTGAAGACAATAAAGTATTAGTGCTTGCAAAAGAAGGATGGAATCCAGGTGTAATTGGAATTGTCGCTTCTAAATTAGTTGAACGTTTTTATCGTCCAACGATTGTATTATGCATTGATCCTGTAAAAGAAACTGCAAAAGGTTCAGCGCGTAGTATTGCAGGATTCGATTTGTTTGCAAACTTGTCAGATTGTAGAGAGTTATTGCCACACTTTGGGGGACATCCGATGGCAGCGGGAATGACGCTGCATATGAATGATGTAGATGAATTACGCCGCCGCTTAAATGAACAAGCAGATACAATTTTAACAGAAGAAGATTTTATTCCGATTACAGCTGTTGATGCTTTTTGTAAAGTGGAGGACGTAACACTTGCAGCAATCGAGGATATGCAAAAGTTGGCGCCATTTGGTGTTGGAAATCCAAAGCCACGTATTGCGGTGAAGGATGCAGAGTTAGAAAGTATTCGTGCAATTGGATCAGACGGTTCTCATTTAAAAATGGCTCTTCGTGATGGACAAGCAACATTGGATACAATTGGATTCGGTTTTGGCGCATATGCGAAAGAAATCTCTCCAGTTGCAAAGGTCTCTGTAATTGGGGAAGCGTCTATTAATGAATGGAATAATTTTAAGAAGCCACAACTAATGGTACAAGATATTGCTGTAGAGGCATGGCAATTATTTGATTGGCGCAGTATGCGTAACGTAGAAGCAAATGTAGCAGAACTTCCGAAAGAAAAAATAACGATGGTGTATTTTTCTGAAGAGGTATTGCATAAATTTTCTTTAGAAGACTATAAAGAGTATATGATGCATGCATCAGAAGTAACAGAATTAGATGATCAATACATCGTGTTCCTTGATTTACCAAAAGGAACAGATGAATTACGAGAGCTATTTAAAGTAGGGTTCCCTTCGCGAATCTATACACTATTTTATCAAGAGAATAATCATTTATTTAGTACTGTTCCAACGAGAGAACACTTTAAATGGTATTATTCGTTCTTGAGCCAAAAATCACCATTTTCTTTAAGACAATATGGAGAACAACTATGTCAACATAAAGGTTGGTCAAAAGATACAGTAAATTTCATGACACAGGTGTTTTTTGAGTTAGAATTTGTTACAATAAAAGATGGCGTCATTTTTATGGCAGACAAAAAACAAAAGCGTGATTTAATTGAATCGAACACATATCGTGAGAAAATGAACCACTTACAATTAGAAAAAGAATTGGTTTATAGCACATATCAGCAACTATATACATGGTTTGAAACGATTCGTAATCATAAAGAAGTAGAACAGTTAGGGTAAAGGATTTGTATTTACAAACCTTTTAGATCTGAGGAGGATTCAGAAATATGGATTTCAAGCAACATATCGCAATTGTACCGGACTATCCGAAAGAAGGTATCGTGTTTAAAGACATTACACCGCTAATGAACGACGGTAAAGCATACAAAGCAGCAACAGATGCAATCGTTGAGTATGCAAAAGAGAGAGACATCGACCTTGTAGTAGGACCAGAAGCTCGTGGCTTTATTATCGGTTGCCCAGTTTCTTACGCATTAGAAGTAGGATTTGCGCCAGTTCGTAAATTAGGAAAATTACCACGTGAAGTAATTACAGTTGACTACGGTAAAGAATATGGTAAAGATGTTTTAACAATCCATAAAGATGCAATTAAGCCAGGCCAACGCGTATTAATTACAGATGATCTATTAGCTACAGGTGGAACAATCGAAGCGACAATTAAGCTAGTTGAAGAGCTAGGCGGAGTTGTAGCAGGAATTGCATTCTTAGTAGAACTTACTTACTTAGATGGTCGTAAAATGTTAGATGGTTACGATGTATTAGTATTAGAAAAATACTAATTACTATATAGTAAAACTACGGTGATAAGAAGTACCCGTGAATCTCTTGGAGAGGAGCGGGTACTTTTGTATAATTGAACAAAAAATTATGGTGAAATGTCAGTAAAATCTTTTCCTTTTCACAATTCACAATCATTGGGTTATAATGATAGAATATAATTTATTCTATTTAATAAAGATAAAGTCAATTTTCAATAAAAGGTGATTCGATGGCAAATGAGCAGGTACTAACAGCTGAACAGGTACTCGAGAAAGCAAGTCAATATTTAGTGGATGAAGATATTGAGCTAGTAGCACGTGCCTATGAATATGCACGCGATGCACATAGCGAACAATACAGAAAATCGGGTGAACCGTACATTATTCATCCAATTCAAGTTGCAGGTATTTTAGTTGATTTACACATGGATCCAGCTACAGTATCAGCAGGTTTCTTACATGATGTAGTAGAAGATACAGAGATTACATTAGAAGATATTGAACGGGAATTTAATAAAGAAATTGCTATGCTTGTCGATGGTGTAACAAAGCTCGGGAAGATTAAATATAAATCTCATGAGCAACAACAAGCAGAAAACCATCGCAAAATGTTTATTGCAATGGCTCAAGATATTCGAGTTATTTTAATTAAACTAGCTGATCGTCTTCATAACATGCGTACATTGAAACATTTGCCTCAAGAGAAGCAGCGTCGCATTGCGAATGAAACGTTAGAAATCTTTGCACCTTTAGCACATAGACTCGGAATTAGTACTATTAAATGGGAGCTAGAGGATACGTCACTTCGCTATTTAAATCCACAGCAATATTATCGTATTGTAAATTTAATGAAGCGTAAACGTGCAGAACGTGAAGAGTATTTAGACGAAGTAATGACTGGTATTCGTGAGAAATTAGACGAAGTTGCAATTCAACCTGAAATTTCTGGAAGACCAAAACATATTTATAGTATTTATCGTAAAATGGCACTGCAAAATAAACAGTTCAATGAAATTTACGATTTATTAGCTGTACGTGTCGTTGTAAATAGTATTAAAGATTGTTATGCAGTACTTGGAATTATTCATACGTGCTGGAAGCCGATGCCAGGTCGTTTTAAAGATTATATTGCAATGCCGAAAGCAAATCTATATCAATCTCTTCATACGACTGTAATTGGGCCGAAAGGTGATCCACTTGAAGTGCAAATTCGTACGAAAGAAATGCATGAGATTGCAGAATTCGGGATTGCGGCACACTGGGCGTATAAAGAAGGAAAAACAGCAGAAACAACAGGCACATTAGAGAAGAAACTTACATGGTTCCGTCAAATATTAGAATGGCAAAATGAAGCTTCTAATGCAGAAGAGTTTATGGAGTCGTTAAAAATTGATTTATTCTCTGACATGGTATTCGTCTTTACACCGAAAGGCGATGTAATGGAATTACCACTTGGATCTGTTCCGATTGACTTTGCATATCGCGTGCATTCAGAGATTGGGAATAAAACAATTGGTGCAAAAGTAAATGGGAAAATGGTGACACTTGATTATAAATTAAAAACAGGTGACATTATTGAGATTTTAACATCGAAACATTCGTATGGACCAAGTCAAGATTGGGTGAAACTAGCTCAAACATCTCATGCAAAAAACAAAATACGTCAATTCTTTAAGAAGCAACGTAGAGATGAAAATATTGAAAAAGGCCGTGAACTTGTTGAGAAAGAAGTACGTAGCCTAGAGTATGAGATGAAAGAAGTGTTAGCTCCTGACAATTTAAAACGTGTTGCTGAAAAATTCAACTTTGCAAATGAAGAAGATATGTTTGCAGCAGTTGGATATAATGGCATCACTGCATCACAAATTGTTACACGACTGACGGACAAGTTCCGTAAGCAACGTGAAGAAGAAGAGATTGTTGAAGTTAAAGAAGTTCGTAAACCGATGAAAATTCGAAAATGGGATTCTGGCGTTAAAGTAAGTGGTGCGGATAATTTATTAATTCGTTTATCAAAATGCTGTAACCCAGTACCAGGCGATGATATCGTTGGGTATATTACGAAAGGCCGAGGCGTATCGATTCACCGCCGTGATTGTGTAAATGTTCATACAGAAGAAGCTATAGAACGTTTATTAGAAGTAGAGTGGGAAGGTAGCCCTGAAAAAGAAATTGAGTATAACGTTGATATTGAAATTTCAGGTTACGATCGCCGTGGTTTATTAAATGAAGTATTACAAGCTGTTACAGAGACGAAAACGTACATTTCGGCAGTTTCTGGTAGAAGTGACCGTAATAAGATGGCGACAATTAATATGTCAATCTCTATTCGTAACTTACAACACTTGAAAAAAGTAGTAGAACGCATTAAACGTGTTCCAGAAATTTATGCAGTACGACGCATGATGCATTAATAGGGAGTGTAGAAAAGATGAGAGTTGTTTTACAACGATCAAAAGAAGCGTCTGTCACAGTAGACGGTGAGATCGTAGGACAAATTCCGTTCGGTTTAACATTACTAGTTGGCATTACGCATGAAGATACAGAAAAAGATGCAACTTACATTGCAGAAAAAATTGCGAACTTACGTATTTTTGAAGATGAGAGCGGAAAGATGAATCATTCTGTACTTGATGTAGAAGGACAAGTTCTATCAATTTCGCAATTCACATTATACGGAGATTGCCGCAAGGGAAGACGTCCAAACTTTATGGATGCTGCCAAACCTGACTATGCAGAGCGTTTATACGATTTCTTTAATGAAGAAGTTCGTAAGCAAGGGTTGCATGTAGAAACAGGAAAGTTCGGAGCAATGATGGATGTTTCATTAATCAATGATGGTCCGGTGACCTTAATTGTGGAAAGTAAATAGTGTTGCTTAAGAAGAGAGGGTGAAATCATCCTCTCTTTTTTATACATTGTTGTATGTTTTGTTCATTTATTCCGCTAGTTGGATTCTTATTTTTAGAATTAATAGCTGTTTCAGTTATGTATAACTCTCTCTTCAATATGGAACAATAAAAAGTAAAACATCCATATTGAATGTGAGGGATATACGTATGCGTATGAATGAAAAAGGGCATTCTGTTACAAATGGTGCAAATCAACTGTTTAACGTAAATTTTCATGATTTTATTTCGAAAGAGCAAAACAATACTTCAATGGAACTTGCTTCTGAGTTTGGCATTTCTCTTCAAGATGTAAAGCGTCTAAAGAAGCAGATTGAACGCTCTTAGAATACTTGACAATCCTACTGAACAAACGTATAGTAATTTTATATTTACATATGAATATAACCGTTGATAGAGAAGAGTAAATGAGACACACATGGAAAGAGAAGAAATGTCTTAGGCTGAAAACATTTCTGCATGATGACTGATTGAATGACACTCTAGAGGTTTCAACTTGAACGGCATATACGCTTAGTAGAGATGAACGCACATTTAAGCGTTATTAAAAAAAGTGGAAGCATACGTGCTTCAATTAGGGTGGCACCACGGGTATAATACTCTCGTCCCTACTGTTTATACAGTAGAGGCGGGAGTTTTTTTATTTTTATTAAGATTAAAACAATTTGAGGAGGAACTGAATATGTCTATTCAAATCCCACGCGGAACGCAAGATATTCTTCCAGGCACTGTTGAGTTATGGCAGTATATCGAAGGGCAAGCACGCGAAATTTGCCGTCGTTACAATTATAAAGAAATTCGTACACCAATTTTTGAACACACTGAGCTATTTTTACGTGGTGTTGGTGATACGACAGATATCGTACAAAAAGAAATGTACTCATTCCAAGATCGTGGAGAGCGTAGTTTAACATTACGTCCAGAAGGTACTGCACCTGTTGTACGTTCTTACGTTGAAAATAAAATGTTCGGTGACGCAACACAACCAACGAAATTATACTATATCGGCCAAATGTTCCGTTATGAAAGACCACAAGCAGGTCGCTATCGTCAATTCGTACAATTCGGTATTGAAGCAATCGGCAGTAACGATCCTGCAATTGATGCAGAAGTAATTGCACTTGCTGTGGAGTTTTATCGCGGCATGGGCTTAAAAAATATTAAAGTTGTATTAAACAGCTTAGGTGATGCAGCAAGCCGTCAAGCGCACCGTGATGCGTTAATCGCACACTTCGAGCCACGTATCGGCGAGTTCTGTTCTGACTGTCAATCTCGTTTAGAAAAGAACCCTCTTCGTATTTTAGATTGTAAGAAGGACCGTAACCATGAATTAATGGGAACAGCACCATCTATTACAGAATACTTAAACGAAGATTCAGCAGTATACTATGACAAAGTTCAAGAACTATTAACGATGATGGATGTTCCATTTGAAAAAGATCCGAACTTAGTACGTGGTTTAGACTACTACCAACACACTGTTTTTGAAATTATGAGTGAGGCAGAAGGTTTCGGTGCTATCACTACATTAAGCGGTGGTGGTCGTTATAACGGACTTGTACAAGAAATCGGTGGACCAGAAATGCCAGGTATCGGTTTTGCGATGAGTATCGAGCGTTTAATTATGGCGCTAAAAGCTGAAAACATCGAATTACCAATTGAACATAGTATCGATTGTTACGTTGTAGCGCTTGGTGAAAAAGCAAAAGACCATGCTGCAAAGGTTGCGTTTGATCTTCGTAAAGCTGGATTATCAGTTGAAAAAGATTATTTAGATCGCAAAATGAAAGCACAATTTAAATCAGCAGATCGTCTAAAAGCGAAATTTGTAGCTGTATTAGGGGAAGATGAGCTAGATAAAGGCATCATTAACTTGAAAGATATGGCAACAGGCGAACAAGAAGAAGTAGCATTAGATGTATTCGCTTCATACGTAGCAGAGAAATTAATATAGGGGGAACTTACAGTGGCTGAAAGAACACATGCATGTGGAAAAGTAACAGTAGAAGCAGTTGGACAGACAGTTCAATTAAAAGGTTGGGTACAAAAACGCCGTGACTTAGGTGGATTAATCTTTATCGACTTACGTGACCGTACAGGTATCGTACAAGTTGTATTTAACCCAGAAACATCAAAAGAAGCGTTAGAAGTAGCAGAAACAATTCGTAGCGAATACGTATTACACGTAGAAGGTACAGTTGTTGAGCGTGGTGAAGGCGCAATTAATGACAATATGGCAACTGGTCGTATTGAAGTACAAGCAACGAAAGTAAACGTATTAAATGCAGCGAAAACAACGCCAATCATTATTGCTGATGATACAGATGCATCAGAAGATGTACGTTTAAAATATCGTTATTTAGACTTACGTCGTCCGGTAATGTTTAACACATTCAAAATGCGTCATGACGTAACGAAAACAATCCGTAACTTCTTAGACACAGAAGAGTTCTTAGAAGTGGAAACACCAATTTTAACGAAGAGCACACCAGAAGGAGCTCGTGACTATTTAGTACCAAGCCGTGTACATGATGGTGAATTCTATGCATTACCACAGTCTCCACAGCTATTTAAACAGCTTCTTATGGTCGGCGGATTTGAGCGTTACTATCAAGTAGCACGTTGTTTCCGTGACGAAGATTTACGTGCGGATCGTCAACCAGAATTCACGCAAATCGATATTGAAGCTTCATTCTTAACACAAGATGAAATTTTAGATATGATGGAGCGCATGATGACGAAAGTTATGAAGGATGCAAAAGGTGTAGAAGTGAGTGCACCGTTCCCTCGTATGAAATATGCTGATGCAATGGCTCGTTACGGTTCTGATAAGCCAGATACACGCTTTGAAATGGAACTAACAGACCTATCTGAATTTGCAGCAGGTTGTGGCTTTAAAGTATTTACAAGTGCTGTAGAAAGCGGCGGACAAGTAAAAGCAATTAATGCAAAAGGTGCTGCGGGCAAATACTCTCGTAAAGACATTGATGCATTAACTGAATTCGTAAAAGTATACGGTGCAAAAGGTTTAGCTTGGCTTAAAGTGGAAGAAGACGGCTTAAAAGGACCGATTGCGAAATTCTTCGGTGAAGAAGATGCAAATGTGTTAATGAGCACATTAGAAGCTACTGCTGGTGACTTATTACTATTCGTAGCAGATAAGAAGAGCGTTGTTGCAGATAGCTTAGGCGCACTTCGTTTACGTCTAGGTAAAGAGCTTGAGTTAATTGACGAAAGTAAATTTAACTTCCTATGGGTAACAGATTGGCCACTTCTTGAGTACGATGAAGATGCAGATCGTTACTTCGCAGCTCACCACCCATTCACAATGCCATTCCGTGAAGACGTTGAGCTATTAGAAACAGCACCAGAAAAAGCACGTGCACAAGCATATGACCTTGTATTAAACGGTTATGAGCTTGGCGGTGGATCACTTCGTATTTACGAGCGTGACGTACAAGAAAAAATGTTCAAAGCACTTGGATTCTCACAAGAAGAAGCACAAGAGCAATTCGGATTCTTATTAGAAGCATTCGAATACGGTACGCCACCACACGGCGGTATCGCATTAGGTTTAGACCGTCTTGTTATGTTACTTGCAGGTCGTACGAACCTTCGTGATACAATTGCGTTCCCGAAAACAGCAAGCGCAAGCTGCTTATTAACAGAAGCTCCAAGCCCAGTTGCAGAAGCGCAACTTGAAGAGTTAAACTTAAAATTAAGCTTAAAAGAAGAGAAGTAAGAATAGGGTCTAGATGGTTATACTAATACCATCTAGACTTTTTTTGAGAGGAAGTTTAAAAAGTCCGGTTCAGATAACTGTCGCATCTCATCGTTGCCTCGCCAGTCCGGTGCTCGAGTAGTTAAAGCTACACTGCGCTCCTCCTGGCTTCAGCGCCTCGATCTGCTCGG
>NZ_JBXUNO010000002.1:457692-704957 GCF_057197025.1 Bacillus sp. LSHTCR4
AGGAAGTTTAAAAAGTCCGGTTCAGATAACTGTCGCATCTCATCGTTGCCTCGCCAGTCCGGTGCTCGAGTAGTTAAAGCTACACTGCGCTCCTCCTGGCTTCAGCGCCTCGATCTGCTCGGTTCTCTGAATCCTCTTTTTTAAACATGTATTTAGGAAGAAATAAAATTCTGGTCTATGTTTTCATTCTCGAAATATGTATTTTTAGGAATTCTATAACTTTTTCTATACAAATAGTCGGAAAAACGCTAGAATACATGGTAGACCATTTTTGTAATAGGAGTGTAGAGCTGAATGTTACATCAATTTTCACGTAATGAATTAGCCTTCGGTAAAGAAGGACTTGAAATATTAAAAAATAGTACAGTCGGTATTTTAGGGATTGGCGGCGTAGGTTCTTTTGCAGCTGAAGCATTAGCACGTTCTGGAGTTGGGCGTCTCGTATTAGTTGATAAAGATGTTGTAGATATTACAAACGTAAACCGTCAAATTCATGCTTTAGTATCTACTGTAGGACGTTCAAAAGTAGAATTAATGAAAGAGCGTATTGCAGACATTAATCCAGAGTGTGAAGTAATTGGACTAGAAATGTTTTATACCGATGAAACATATGAAGAGTTCTTTAAACATGGCTTGGATTTTGTAGTAGATGCATCTGATACGATTACGTTCAAAATTCATTTAATTAAACAATGTTTACGTCGTAAAATTAAAATTATCTCAAGTATGGGTGCAGCAAATAAAATGGACCCAACTCGTTTCCGTATTGCAGACATCTCGAAAACACATACAGATCCAATTGCGAAAGTCATTCGTACGAAGCTTCGTAAAGAGGGTATTAAAAAAGGTGTAAAAGTTGTCTTCTCTGACGAAAACCCAATCGTAATTCGCGAAGAAGTACGTAAAGAAATCGTACCAGACGAAAATGCAAAAATTCGTAAAGCGAAATTACCGCCTTCATCAAATGCATTTGTACCATCTGTGGCAGGCCTAATTATGGCAAGTCACGTTGTACGTGAACGTATTAAGAACGTAGAAGTGAAGCGTGTAGGGCAAGAATAAAAAGAAAGCATATATCCGTCTAGGATATATGCTTTTTCTATTATGTTTTAAAGAATTGCTGAGATTTGCGATACTAATAATTCAAATGTAAGTAATCCTAATAAATAATAATCGTATTTATCCGACTTATAAGCTGAGGTCTTTTTTAAACTATGAATGGTAAAAAGACCTAATATTAGGACGAGAATGCCAAGTGTTATTTTGAAGACTATGAATGAAATAGCAATCATCTCCCTTCGATCGTATATATTTATATTAACATTTAAGTAAAATATATCCAATTAATCCTAGGTGCTTATTTTTATAACAAATCGACTTATTTTGTTAACGTTTGTTGGTAAATCGATATCCCTTGTCGAATAGTCGATATAATTAAAAAATCGTTGATATAATTCTGTTTACCAATACATCATTCACAGAAAAAACAGGGATGTCACTTAGTAAAAAAAGTGACATCCCTGTTTTTAATTCTCTGCAGAATATATAATATCTAAATTTCCATTTTGATCTGTTCTAAAAATTGGAGCAACCTGTTCTTCTTGTTCTTCAACTGAAACGAGTTTTCGAGCGCGGTCCATAATTCTAACGAGCATAGCGTAATCTTCTTCGATTGCTTGTTGTTTTTTTGTGAGTACAGCTAGTTTTGCTTCCAGTTCATCATTCGTTTTTTGCAGGGACGTGAGCTGAGCTTGTAATACGTCATTTTCAGTTTGTAACTTTGCGAGTGAAGGGTTATTGTGCTCTAAGTTTTGCAAAAATGAAATGACACTTTGCATTGTAAGATCCTGCTTGTTTGGCATAATATCTTCCGAAAACTCGGCATCAATTACGAGTTGTTTCGTTTGCGTGAAATGCTCTTTTTCTATTTTAGCTTCAGAGCGTTTTAATTCTTTACGTTGTTTTTTTGCAAGTTGAACCGCATCTTCGTAATTCGGCCTTACTTCAGCATTCCATCTAAATCCACAAGCTGCTGAAGTGCGATTCAATGTATCGCCGACTTCATCGAATGCTTTTATTTGTGTACTGCCGCTGCGAATATGTCGTAAAACAGTTTCTGCTAAAAGGAGATCGTCTTCTTTTGTCCATGCATCTTGACGTGTTTTCATAAGCGAAGCCTCCATAATGGTGACGTTTTCGCTTATGTTACCCTTTATTTTTCGTTTTATTCGAACTTTGTAATCTTTCATATACAGTAGAAAGTGCTTGCTCAAATTTCCCTGTCGTTTTCGGTTTATAATATTGTTTGTTTTTTATTTTATCAGGTAAGTATTGTTGCTTTACCCAGCCATTTGGATGGTCGTGTGGATATAAGTATCCAATGCCCCTTCCAAGTGATTCGGCACCTTTGTAATGACTATCTTTTAAATGACTTGGGATGTCGCCTGTTTGCCCGTTGCGTAAATCGTGTAATGCAGCATCAAGTGCTTTATAAGCTGAGTTTGATTTTGGTGATAGGCAAAGCTCGATAACGGCATTTGCAAGTGGTATGCGTGCCTCTGGGAACCCAACTCGTTCAGCTGATTCTATAGCTGCCAGTGTACGCGGTCCAGCTTGCGGGCTGGCAAGTCCAATATCTTCATATGCCATAATAAGAAGACGTCTACCAATGCTTTGTAAATCACCAGCTTCAATAAGACGTGCTAAATAGTGAAGTGCTGCATTTACATCACTTCCGCGCACCGATTTTTGAAATGCCGATAATACGTCATAATGAGCATCTCCGCCCTTGTCATGAACGAAGCTCTTTTTTTGTAAGCATTCTTCGGCGATTTCTAGCGTAATTTCCGCAGCTTTGTCATCAGTTGTAAAGCTAGATAAAACAGCTAGTTCAAGTGCATTATAAGCGGAACGCATATCTCCGCCTGATGCATTTGCGAAGTGATGTAGTGCTTCAGGCGTAACAGTTACATCATATTCCCCAAGACCTTTTTCTTTATCTTCAAGTGCTCGTTTTAAGCCAATTAAAAGGTCGTCTTCTGTTAATGCATGTAATTCGAAGATTTGACACCGACTTCGAATAGCAGAATTAATAGCATGGAACGGATTACTCGTCGTCGCACCAATTAAGGTAAGGAGTCCACTTTCTAAATGAGGTAATAGAAAATCCTGTTTTGCTTTATCTAGACGGTGTACTTCATCTAAAATTAAAACGAGGTGTCGATGCATTTTTGCCTCTTGTACGACAACTTCCATATCTTTTTTATTGTGAGTAACAGCGTTTAATAGGCGAAAAGGGGTTCCGGTACTTCCTGCAATTGCGCTCGCGATAGATGTTTTTCCAGTGCCTGGAGGTCCATATAAAATCATAGATTGAAAATGATTTGCTTGGACCATTCGCCATAAAATTTTCCCTTCACCAACTAAATGTTGTTGTCCGATAATTTCTTGAATATTTGTAGGGCGCATTCGATGTGCGAGTGGTTGTTTCATTTTTACCGTCTCCCTTAATGTATAATCTCTTTCTATCGTATCATTTTTTTTAGTGGAATTTGAAATAGGATGCCGTTTTGTGGGAAAAATGAATATGAATATTTTCATTTTTCTTTCAATTGTAATAATTTCCGAGTTTTTCAATGTGATTTTATGTTATCATTTTGATACACAAGTTGAAATTTCTTATAATACTATATTATGCTATAATTTCATAGGATTTTAAATTGTGTTCTTTTATAAATAAGATATAACCAATAGAAGTGAAAATTTGAAAAGAGGTGCAAAATAGATGAAGATTTCAACGAAAGGCCGCTACGGCTTAACAATTATGATCGATCTTGCAAAAAAGTTTGGTGAAGGTCCGATTTCATTAAAATCAATTGCGCAGGCACATGACTTATCGGAACATTACTTAGAGCAATTAATTTCACCACTTCGTAACGCGCGTCTAGTAAAGAGTACACGCGGGGCATATGGCGGATATGTACTATCAGATCAGCCGGCTAATATTACAGCTGGGGATGTAATCCGTGTATTAGAGGGTCCGATTAGTGTTGTAGAAATGATAGAAGAAGAAGAACCAGCACAACGCCAATTATGGATGCGTGTTCGTGATGCGGTGCAAGAAGTGTTAGATAGTACAACGTTAGAAGATTTAGTACGTTATGAGGAAGAAAATCACGGGGGCTATATGTTTTACATTTAATTCCTTGTGAAACGATTTGGAAAGAAGGAGATTTAATGGAACGCATTTACTTAGATCATGCTGCGACATCTCCGACTCACCCAGAAGTGGTCGAAAAGATGATTCCATATATGACAGAAACATTCGGAAACCCGTCTAGTATTCACTTTTATGGACGTCAAACGCGCCATGCAGTAGATGAGGCGAGACGCGCGTGTGCACGTAGCATTCATGCGAATCCGAATGAAATTATATTTACGAGTGGTGGTACGGAAGCTGATAATTTAGCGCTTATCGGTGTAGCGCGTGCGAACCGTCATAAAGGTAACCACATTATAACGACACAAATTGAACATCATGCAATTTTGCATACGTGTGAATTGTTAGAGCGTGAAGGATTTGAAGTGACATATTTACCTGTTGATGAAACAGGACGCGTTCAAGTTTCTGACATACAAAAGGCATTAACAGAAGAGACAATTCTTGTATCTATTATGTTTGGGAATAATGAAGTTGGGACGATGCAACCAATTGCGGAAATAGGTAAGCTGCTAAAAGAGCATCGAGCTTATTTCCATACAGATGCGGTACAAGCTTACGGTTTAGTAGAAATTAATGTGAAAGAGTTTGGTATTGATTTATTATCAATTTCAGCTCATAAAATTAACGGGCCAAAAGGTGTCGGGTTCTTATACGCTGGTGCAAATGTGAAATTTGAACCGTTATTAATAGGCGGGGAGCAAGAAAGAAAACGCCGTGCTGGTACTGAAAATGTGCCGAGTATCGTTGGGTTGCAACATGCAATTATGCTAGCTGAAAAAACTCGTGAGCAAAAAAATGCCCAATATGAAGAGTTTAAAGATATAATGGTATCTGTCTTCAAAAATGAAGACATTACTTTCGAGGTAAACGGAAACTTAGAATATCGCTTACCACATGTGCTTAATATTAGTTTTACAGGAATGAACATTGAACCGTTTCTTGTGAACTTAGACTTAGCTGGCATTGCAGTATCAAGTGGTTCGGCTTGTACAGCTGGTTCAATTGATCCATCACATGTATTAGTGGCGATGTTCGGAAAAGACTCCGATCAAATACGTTCATCCGTACGCTTTAGTTTCGGACTTGGAAATACGAAAGAGCAAGTTGAGAAAGCGGCGTACGAAACAGTGAAAATCGTGAAGCGATTAACACAAAATTAGCATGGGAGGTGACATGATGAACAAACTACCTCACGAAACACGCGTTGTCATCGGGATGTCCGGTGGCGTCGATTCATCTGTAGCGGCTCTTTTATTAAAAGAGCAAGGTTATGATGTAATCGGAATTTTTATGAAAAACTGGGATGATACAGATGAGAATGGTGTCTGCACAGCAACAGAAGATTACAATGACGTAATTGAAGTGTGTAACCAAATTGGTATTCCGTATTATGCAGTAAACTTTGAAAAACAATACTGGGATAAAGTATTTACGTATTTCTTAGATGAGTACCGAGCTGGTCGTACACCAAACCCAGATGTAATGTGTAACAAAGAAATTAAATTTAAAGCATTTTTAGAGCATGCCATTGCGCTTGGTGCAGATTATGTAGCGACAGGTCATTATGCACGCGTTGCTTATATGGACGGCGAATATAAAATGCTTCGCGGCGTTGATGACAATAAAGACCAAACGTATTTCTTAAATCAATTAAGCCAAGAGCAATTATCAAAAACAATGTTCCCGCTGGGTGAACTGAAGAAACCACAAATTCGTGAAATGGCGAAAGAAGCTGGTTTAGCGACAGCGGCGAAGAAAGATAGTACTGGTATTTGCTTCATTGGTGAACGTAACTTTAAAGATTTCTTAAGTAACTATTTACCAGCACAACCAGGTGTGATGCAAACATTATCTGGCGAAGTGAAAGGAAAGCATGACGGTTTAATGTACTACACAATTGGACAACGTCATGGCCTTGGTATTGGTGGTAACGGTGATCCGTGGTTTGCTGTTGGGAAAAACTTGAAAGAAAACATTTTATATGTTGATCAAGGATTCCATAACGAACTTCTATATGGCGATGAAGTTATTGCTACGAATGTTGGCTGGGTAAGTAATAAAGCGAAAGAAAAAGAATTTAAGTGCACAGCGAAATTCCGTTATCGTCAAGAAGACAATAAAGTAACGGTTCAAATCGTTGATGAAAATACAGTTCGTATTCTTTGTGACGAGCCAATTCGTGCAATTACACCAGGACAAGCAGTTGTTTTCTATGATGGAGATGAGTGCTTAGGCGGTGCTACAATTGATGAAGTGTACCGTAGCGGTAAGAAATTGGATTATTTAGGATAAAACGAGAAGCCTCTGCCGATTCGCGGTTAGAGGTTTCTTTTACATAAGGCGAATTTTCGTTCGCTTGGAAAATACATTCTTTGTTATAATTTGTTGTAGAGGTGAAGGACATGTCAAACAAACTTGAAACAGGTATTCAATATATGCAAGAAGGAAACTGGGAAGAAGCTGCTAAAAATTTCACAGAAGCAATCGAAGAAAATCCGAAAGATGCGCTTGGATACATTAATTTTGCGAACTTATTAGATGTACTAGGTGACAGTGAGAGAGCAATTTTATTTTATAAACGTGCATTAGAGTTAGATGATAAATCAGCGGCTGCGTATTATGGATTAGGAAATGTATATTACGGTCAAGAGCAATTTGCAGAGGCTAAAGCTGTATTTGAACAAGCGATGCAAGCTGGATTACAATCAGCTGATGTAACATTTATGCTAGGTATTACACATGTGCAACTTGGAAATGATCGTCTTGCACTGCCGTTCTTACAAAGAGCAACAGAATTAGATGAAAACGATGTAGAAGCTGTGTTCCAGTGTGGACTTTGCTTTGCGCGACTAGAACATATTCAAGAGGCGAAGCCTTACTTTGAAAAGGTATTAGAAATGGATGAAGAGCATGCAGATGCGTATTATAATTTAGGTGTTGCATACGTATTTGAAGATAATAACGAGAAAGCTCTCGCTTTATTTAAGAAAGCAACGGAAATTCAGCCAGATCACTTTTTAGCTGGTAATGGTGTTCGTTTATTAGAGCAAGAAGCTGAATAAGATGAAAATATAGTTAATGAGTAGTTATCCCTCATCTAAATAGGTGGGGGATGTACTGCTCATTAAAGTGAAACGAAACCGGAAAGGAGAGGAAAGATGGGAAATCAACATGCAATGGATTTGTTTGAGGAAGAGAAAAAGTTTATAAAAGCGCAAGTTCTTCATACCATTTTCCACAACGAAGAAAACCTCTATTCCGTTGTCAGTATGAAAGTCATTGAAACGAATGAAACGTACGACGAAAAGAAAGTAATGATAAACGGTCATTTTCCCCGCATGCATGAAGATGAAATGTTTACGTTGACAGGTCATTTTAAAGACCATCCGAAGTATGGAAAACAATATATGGTCGAAACGTTTAAGAAAGAATTGCCGCAAACGAAAGCCGGTATGGTGCAATATTTAGCGAGTGATTTATTTAAAGGGATAGGAAAGCGTACAGCTGAAAAAATTGTAGATCATCTCGGAGAACATGCTATTTCTAAAATTATGGATGACCCTGAGGCATTAAATGGTGTTGTTAATAAACAAAAGGCTCAGGAGATATATGAGACAATTGTTGAACATCAAGGATTAGAGAAAGTAATGAGCTTTTTAAATGGCTACGGTTTTGGAACGAAACTTTCTATTAAGATTTACCAGCAATATAAAGAGATGACATTAGAAGTGATTCGTAATAACCCGTACCAACTTATCGAAGAAGTGGACGGGATTGGTTTTGGAAGAGCGGATGATATAGGGCGTGCGTTAGGGATATCGGGTAATCACGACGACCGTGTACGCGCAGGATGTTTTTACACGTTAGAGAATGTCTCATTACAACTTGGTCACGTTTATATGAGGAAAGACCAACTTGTAAGAGAAACGATGTCACTTTTAAACAATCAAGAAGGAAGAGTGACTGAGGAAGATATTGTAGGCTGTATTGAAACGATGCAAAGTGAAGGGAAAGTCATCATAGAAGAAGAGCGAGTGTATTTAGCAACGTTATTCTACTCTGAAAAAGGTGTTGTAAAGTCCATTCGCAGGCTTATGAATCAAGAAGAAACACCTTCATTTCCAGAGGCAGAAGTGTTAAAAACATTAGGTGAAATTGAAGAACAACTGAACGTACAATATGCACCGTTTCAGCAAGAAGCAATTCAAACGGCACTTCATAAACCGATGATGTTATTGACAGGTGGACCAGGAACAGGGAAAACAACAGTTATTAAAGGAATTGTTGAAATGTATGCGTCACTTCACGGGCTATCGTTAAATCCGAATGAATACAGTGATGATAATCCATTTCCGATATTATTAACGGCTCCAACAGGAAGGGCAGCGAAGCGAATGAGTGAATCAACAGGGCTTCCAGCTTGTACAATTCACCGTTTACTTGGCTGGACGCCAGAAGGGTCTTTCCAGCGTAATGAAACAGATCCGGTACAAGGGAAATTACTCATTATTGATGAATTTTCAATGGTTGATATTTGGCTTGCAAATCAGCTATTTAAATCATTACCGACTAACATTCAAGTTATCGTTGTAGGCGATGAAGATCAATTGCCATCTGTAGGACCTGGACAAGTATTGAAAGATTTATTGAATGCAGGTGCAGTTCCAACAGTGAAGCTTACTGAAATTTATCGTCAAGCGGAAGGTTCATCAGTAATTCAACTTGCCCATGCGATAAAAAACGGCACGCTTCCGCCAGATTTAGCGCAAAATCAAAAAGATCGTTCATTTATCGGCTGCACAGGAGCCCAAATTGTTGAGGTTGTTAAGAAGGTTTGCGAAAACGCTAAGACAAAAGGGTTTAGCGCAAGAGATGTACAAGTATTGGCCCCGATGTATCGTGGACCGGCTGGTATTAATGTACTAAACGAAGCGTTGCAAGAAGTGTTTAATCCGAAAAGAGAAAAGAGTAAAGAAATTGCTTACGGTGATGTTGTATACCGAAGAGGCGATAAAGTTTTGCAACTCGTTAATCAGCCGGAGAGCCAAGTGTTTAATGGTGATATCGGCGAAATTGTTTCGGTGTTTTATGCGAAAGAAAACGTTGAGCAACAAGATATGATTATCGTTTCATTTGATGGAATTGAGGTAACATATACAAAACCAGATTTAAATCAAATTACACATGCCTATTGCTGTTCCATTCATAAATCGCAAGGTAGTGAGTTTCCGATTGTGATTATGCCGATAGTGAAAAGTTATAATCGTATGTTACGTCGTAATTTAATTTATACTGGTATTACAAGAAGTAAGAAGTTCCTTATTATTTGCGGGGAGGAAGCTGCTTTTCAGTCTGGTGTAAATCGCCTTGATGATGCAATGCGTCAAACGACTTTAGCTAGTAGATTGCAGGAATCACAAGGAGAAGTACAGATGGTAACGGTTAATGGCGAAGAAATGGACGTGGAAAACATTTCACCGTATGATTTCATGTAACAAGGTGAAATTATATAGTGAAACTTTCAAACGTATAACGTTGAAAGGCTCCAGCAATGTATAAATGAATGCAGTTTGGACATAATGGCGAATAGAATCCGGGAGACTGTAAGGAGATGAACGCTATATGTTTATTTGTCCAAATTGCAAAGGGAAAGACATTGGAAAAATAGGTGTCAACCAATTTTATTGCTGGAATTGTTATATCGAATTATCGGTTTCAAAGGGGAAAATCCATACGCATCAAGTAGAAGAAGATGGTTCACTAAGCTCTCTTGATGATTTATTTGATGAGAATGAAAGAACGATCGGATAACGAAAAGGGGGATTTACTTTGAATCTACGCAATTCATTAATCGCATTAGGTGTTGGAGCGGCAGCATATCAATATGCTCGCAAACAAGATGTATTTTCAAAACGCAATATGAAAAAAGCACGTAAGATGATTAAATCTTATTTATAAGCGTAAAAAACTCCCTTCATGATAAGGGAGTTTTTTTATGCACTTGTATGCAAATATAAAAGTCCAATTTCAGAGAAGAGATAAGATAGGCCGTAACATCCAACGCCAAGCATGCCGTAATGAAATAATTGCTTCGCTTTTTCTTGTCGTGAGGAACGAACAAAGAAGCCTTTCCAAATACCAAACCCGATACAAATCCATTCAAGAATCATGAAAAGTGCAGATAATATGAGCATAAATAAAACCATTATGAGCCCTCCTGATTATATTGTTTCATGCTGCATTCTCAGGGGTGGTTGTCCTTGTTACGTTATGTATATGTATGTCTTTACAAAACAGTATGGTCTGCACGAAAAGATTTTAAAACTTTTGCACATAACCTACCCTATTTATTTTCAAAATAAAGGTGGAGGAGGTTTTTCATGTGAAGAATCTTAAAATCATTTGGATATATCGTTTAGGATTATTGTTACTTGTCTTTCTTTGTTTGCTCGTCTTTTTAAAAATTAAGCCGCTATGGGCACCTATTATTTTTGTGTTTAAAGTGGCCATTACACCGTTTCTTATTGCATGTTTTATTGCGTATTTATTGCATCCTTTAATTGAAAAAATTCATAAGGAAGGAATGCCGCGCACACTCGCTATTTTGCTCATTTACATCCTTTTCTTTGGCGGAATTGGTTATGGAATTTATAAAGGAACGCCGGTTGTGATTAAGCAATTACAAGAAATCAATGAACAATTCCCGCAGTTTACAAAAATGTATGATTCTTGGATGGATGGTGTTACAGAACAAACAGCGAACTTCCCGTCATTTATTCATGAAAAGGTGAAACAAATTTTTGTTGGAGTAGAGACGAAGATACAAGCACTTTTAAATAAAGTGATGAGTACAGCTCGTGGTGTACTCGATTCATTGCTCATTATTTTCTTAATACCGTTCATTGTATTTTACATATTAAAAGATTATGGTGAGTTTTATCATATCTTTTGGAAACTAGTCCCAAGTAAATGGCGAGGTACGGGGCAAATGCTTGCGAAAGAAATTGATAAATCACTAGGAAGTTATATTCGAGGACAGTTATTTGTTTGTTTAGTATTAGGGGGCGTATCTGCTCTTTCCTTTTGGTTTATCGGTATGAAATATCCATTATTACTCGGGATTATTATTGGGGTGACGGATATAATACCGTATTTTGGCCCTATTTTAGGGGCGATCCCGACATTGATGATTGCGGCAACGGTATCAACAAGTTTACTCGTTAAAGCGGGGATTACGATTGCTATTTTGCAATTCGTAGAAAGTAACATTTTATCCCCTTACATTGTTGGTAAGTCGCTTCGCATGCATCCTGTCATTATTATGCTTGCACTACTAGTTGGGGGAGAAGTGGCAGGAATTGTAGGGTTATTAATATCAGTTCCTGTTTTAGCGGTCATTCGTACGGTGATTGTTCATGTAAGGCCTCTTTGGAAGAAAGAAGATGTGTAATAGGAAGGCCCTCTACTTATAAAAGTAGAGGGCTTATCATTATTTAGAGAGTTGCTCGTTTATTTTTTGAACGAGAGAGCTTACATCATTTGTTTGAATATGTTTTATTTTTTTCCATTCGTTATCATACGTAAATACAATTTGATTGTTGAAAAGGCGCTTTTGTTCTTTTAGATTAGAAATTTTTGCGAAAGAGTACTCTTCAAATATTGGATTCTTACTTACATCTGGTCCAAAAAAGAATAGCCTTTTGTTTGTTAAAATTAGCAATCCTGGCCTTGCGACGGAACGATAAATAAATAAGTCTAGTGAACAGGCTACGTAAAACAATATCGTTTCGTCAGTCGTTAACATATTTTTAGCTTTATGCAATAAGGTTGTCATTATAATCGCTCCTTTATTATTAATGATTTAATTATAAAAAATAAAATATTCAGAAAAGTCAATAGAGGTAGTGCAATTTGTTAATGTATGCATAATATATGAAAAGGCTGTTAAAAATGAATAGTAGAATAGCTATGATTAATAAGTAATTGATATAATATAAATGATTATCTACATTGACAAACTTAAGAGAATTCTATTATATTTAGTCATATAATACATTAAATCAATGACGGAACAAGTACGTTACAGTCCATTTATAGAGAGAAGCTTCCATATGGCTGAAAGAAGCTTTAAATGAAGGGTAACAGAAAGCTAATCCTGAGAGCAGCTAATCACTGCCGTCTTGCCACGTTACGGCACCATGAGGTGATGAATTGATTGTTATAGTAATCAATTCATAATTAGGGTGGTATCGCGAGTTAACTCTCGTCCCTTTTATAGGGGCGGGAGTTTTTTATATTTAAGGAGGAAAATACAATGAAACAACTAACAGGCGCACAAATTCGTCAAATGTTTTTAGACTTTTTCCAAGAAAAAGGACATGCAGTAGAACCTAGTGCATCACTAGTTCCACATGAGGATCCATCTCTTTTATGGATTAACAGTGGTGTAGCAACATTAAAAAAATATTTTGATGGACGTGTAATCCCGCAAAATCCACGTATTACAAATGCTCAAAAATCAATTCGTACAAACGATATTGAAAACGTAGGGAAAACAGCTCGTCACCATACATTCTTTGAAATGTTAGGAAACTTCTCAATCGGTGATTACTTTAAAGAAGAAGCAATTACTTGGGCTTGGGAGTTCTTAACGAGCGACAAATGGATCGGATTCGATAAAGAATTACTATCCGTTACAATTCATCCAGAAGATGAAGAAGCATTCACAATTTGGAATGAGAAAATGGGTGTTCCAAAAGAGCGTATTATCCGCTTAGAAGAAAACTTCTGGGATATCGGTGAAGGACCAAGTGGACCGAATACAGAGATTTTCTATGACCGCGGAGAAGCTTATGGTAATGACTTTAGTGACCCAGAATTATATCCAGGTGGAGAAAACGAGCGTTACTTAGAAGTATGGAACCTTGTATTCTCTCAATTTAACCATAATCCAGACGGTTCATATACACCACTTCCTAAGAAAAACATCGATACAGGGATGGGTCTAGAGCGTATGACATCTATCGTTCAAGATGTGCCTACAAACTTTGACACAGACTTGTTCATGCCGATGATTGGTGCAACAGAAACAATCTCTGGTGAGAAATATCGTAATGGTGACTTAGAAAAAGATATGGCGTTTAAAGTAATTGCTGACCATATCCGTACAGTAACATTCGCTGTTGGTGACGGTGCTCTTCCATCTAACGAAGGCCGTGGCTATGTATTACGTCGTTTATTACGCCGTGCGGTTCGTTATTCGAAGAAATTAAACATCAACCGTCCATTCATGTTTGAATTAGTACCGGTTGTTGGAGAAGTAATGAAAGACTTCTATCCAGAAGTACTTGAAAAGAAAGATTTCATCGCAAAAGTTGTGAAAAATGAAGAAGAGCGTTTCCACGAAACACTTCATGATGGTGAAGCAATTTTAGCTGAAGTTATCGCAAAAGCTAAAGAAGAAAAAACAACTGTTATTTCTGGAGTAGATGCGTTCCGTCTATATGACACATACGGTTTCCCAATTGAATTAACAGAAGAATATGCAGAAGAAGCTGGTATGACAGTTGATCATGAAGGCTTTGAAAATGAAATGGAAAAACAACGTGAGCGCGCACGTGCTGCTCGTCAAGATGTTGATTCTATGCAAGTTCAAGGCGGTGTCCTTGGAGAAGTGAAAGTAGCGAGCGAATTCGTTGGTTACGGTACAGTTGCAACAGAAAGTAACGTTGTTGCACTTGTGAAAAATGGCGAATACACAGACAGCTTACAAACAGGTGAAGAAGGACAATTAATGCTTGATGTAACACCATTCTATGCTGAGAGCGGTGGACAAATTGCAGACCGTGGTTACCTTCTTGCTGATGGTGTGAAAGTTCTTGTAAAAGATGTACAAAAAGCACCAAACGGCCAAAACTTGCACAAAGTTGTTGTTGAAGAAGGTACATTAACGAAAGATGCGGCTGTAAAAGCTATTATCGATACGAAAAACCGTAGTAGCGTTGTGAAGAACCATACAGCAACTCACTTACTACACCAAGCATTAAAAGATGTACTTGGAACGCACGTTAACCAAGCGGGTTCTCTTGTAACTTCTGAACGTTTACGCTTTGACTTCTCTCACTTCGGTCAAGTACAAGCTGACGAATTAGAAAAAATTGAGCGTATCGTAAACGAGAAAATTTGGGAAAGTATTGATGTTGAGATTTCTCAAAAAGCAATCGAAGAAGCGAAAGAAATGGGCGCAATGGCATTATTCGGTGAAAAATACGGTGATGTTGTACGCGTTGTACAAGTTGGCGATTATAGCTTAGAGCTTTGCGGTGGTTGTCACGTTGATAACACAGCTTCTATCGGTATTTTCAAAATCGTTGCTGAGTCTGGTATCGGTGCAGGAACTCGTCGTATTGAAGCAGTAACTGGTAAGTCTGCTTATGAATTAATGAACGATCAAGTAGGTTTATTAAAAGAAGCAGCTGGAAAAATGAAAACAAATCCAAAAGATATTTTAACAAGAGTAGATGGTTTATTTGCTGAAGTAAAACAACTTCAAAAAGAAAACGAATCTCTTGCAGCAAAATTAAGCAATATTGAAGCTGGAAACTTAACTGATTCAGTAATGACAGTTGATGGTGTGAACGTATTAGCGGCGAAAGTAAATGTTGCAGATATGAACAACTTACGTACGATGATGGATGATCTGAAAAATAAATTAGAATCTGCGGTTGTCGTATTAGCGTCTGTAAATGATGACAAAGTAAACATCTTAGCTGGCGTAACGAAAGATTTAATTAGCCAAGGATACCATGCTGGTAAACTTGTGAAAGAAGTAGCTTCTCGTTGTGGCGGTGGCGGTGGCGGCCGTCCTGATATGGCACAAGCGGGCGGTAAAAACCCAGCGCAAGTTGAGGAAGCTTTAGCGTTTGTACAAGAGTACGTTAAATCTGTTTCAAAATAAAGAGATAGTAGTGTACAATGGTAGGGAGGAGAAGTTCTTCTCCCTATACTTACTATATAAGTGAGGTGCTTGAAATGGACGGTTTTGATAAAACAATGAAGTTTAGCATTCAAGATGAAAAACAGAGTGTCCATGTAAATGATGTACTTTTAACTGTGTATGATGCACTTCAAGAAAAAGGCTATAATCCGATTAACCAAATCGTCGGTTATTTATTAAGTGGAGACCCAGCATACATACCTCGCCATAAAGATGCACGTAGCATCATTCGCAAGCTTGAACGTGATGAGTTAATTGAAGAGCTTGTGAAGTCTTACTTGAAACATCATCGTGAGGAGTAGTTTATGCGGATATTAGGTTTAGATGTAGGTACAAAAACAGTCGGAGTTGCAATTAGCGACGAAATGGGCTGGACAGCACAAGGATTAGAAACAATTAAGATTAACGAAGAACGAGGTCACTTTGGTTTTGATCGTATTTCTGAGTTAGTAAAGCAGTACAATGTGGACAAAATAGTAGTAGGTTTACCTAAAAATATGAATGGTACAATTGGCCCACGTGGTGAAGCGTGCCAACAATTTGCAGAAAACCTACGAGAGCTGTTACAATTAGACGTTGTAATGTGGGACGAGCGTTTGTCAACGATGGCAGCGGAACGTTTACTCATTTCAGCCGATGTAAGCCGTAAGAAGCGAAAGCAAGTAATTGATAAGATGGCTGCAGTCGTAATCTTACAAGGATTTTTAGATAGTAAATAAGAGGTGACCAAAATGGAAGAAAATCAAATTACAATTGTAGACGAAAAAGGTAACGAACATTTATGTGAAATTATTTTCACTTTTGACGCTGAAAAATTTGGCAAAAAATCATACGTAGTCTTCTCTCCAATCGGTGAAGTAGACGAAGATGGAGACCAAATTTACGATGCAATGGCTTATGAGCAAAATGAAGAAGAGGGCGGAACTTTACTTCCAATCGAATCTGAAGAAGAGTGGGAAATGGTACAAGAAATGTTCAACACTCTAGCTGATGAGCAAGAAGCTGAATAATAAGTACTGAAAAGGTGGACGATATATCGTCCATCTTTTTTTTATATGTAAAATGAAAGATTTTTTGTCGAAACTGCGTAATCCTTTGTAGTATAATGAGACGGATTGTAGAAAATAAAGTATCTGTCAAAAATGATAGGTAAATTTATTGTGATTTTTCATCGTGTTGTATAGAAAGATGTACATATGGCCTACAATTGAATAAGGAGGAAGAGTTTTGGTAGAGAATCAAGTGAAAAAGAAGCGTAGACGCATTTTTTTATTCTCGATTATTGCACTGCTTTTAGTTTGTGGTTCAGTCTATGCGTATATTTCATCCGCATTAGGACCAGTTGATAACGGGAATAAAAAAGAGATTGAAGTAGAAATTCCAAAGGGATCATCTACTAGTAAAATTGGTGAGATTTTAGAAGAAAAAGGTGCTGTGAAAAACGGTACAGTTTTTAGTTTTTATACAAAGGCTAAATCTAAAAATTTACAAGCGGGTACATATTTATTAAATCCTTCAATGAGTGCGAAAGATGTTATTGAGCAAATGTCATCTGGTAATGTACATCGTCCAGCTCTTTATAAAGTGACGATAAAAGAAGGTGCACAAGTAACTGAAATTGCAGAAACGGTTGCAAACGAATTAAAGTGGAATAAAGATGATGTCGTACGTCAATTAAACGATAAAGCATTTATTCAAAAAATGCAGCAAAAGTATCCGAAATTGTTAACGGATAAAATCTTTGATAGCAATATTAAATATCCATTAGAAGGGTATTTATATCCTGCGACGTACTCTTTCTATAAAAAAGATACGAAGTTAGAAGAAATTGTCATTCCAATGCTTGAAAAAACGAATGCTATCATTGTTCAAAACGAGGCGAAAATGAAAGCGAAGAATTGGGATGTTCATCAGCTTTTAACATTGTCTTCACTTATTGAAGAAGAGGCAACAGGCTTTACAGATCGTCAAAAGATCTCTAGTGTCTTTTATAATCGTTTAGCAAAAGGTATGCCTCTGCAAACTGATCCAACGGTATTATACGCACTTGGAAAGCATAAACAACGTGTATTATATGAAGATTTAAAGATAAACTCACCGTACAATACGTATGTTGTGAAAGGATTGCCGGTTGGCCCGATTGCCAACTCTGGTAAACATTCAGTGGAAGCAGCGTTAGAGCCTGCACAAACAGATTATTATTATTTCTTAGCTGCACCAACTGGTGAAGTGTACTATGCGAAAACATTGGAAGAGCATAATGCACTAAAGCAAAAATATATTACGAAAAAACAGTGAAATGGGGAGGGATAGCGAAAAAGGTCGCACATCCCTCTTTTTTGTGGTAAAATATATCGGGTTAAAAACTGGCAGAAGAATCGTTTTTAATATCAAAACGGGACGTACAAGCTAAGGGTAAAGCTGGCTTGTATTTTTATTGCATTCTATGTGTGAAAAGACGTCATAGAGGCACTTCTCCATGTAAATAAGGAGGACCATTATGGAGGATGCAGTTAACGAGTACCTATTATCATTTATTGATCCGAAAGATAAATTAATTCTTGAAATGGAAGATTATGCGAAAGAAAATCATGTGCCGATTATGGATCGACTTGGAATGGAATTTATGTTGCAATTTTTACGTTTAATTGGACCGAAGAGCATTTTAGAGCTAGGTACAGCAATTGGCTATTCTAGTATTCGTATGATGCAAGCTATTCCAGATTCTCGCATTGTGACAGTTGAGCGCAATCGCGATCGATATGAAAAAGCACTTGAATATATAGAACGTTCACCAGTTAAAGAGCGTATTTCCGTTATTTACGGTGATGCGTTAGAAACAGGCGAACAAGTAGAAGAACATGGAACATTTGACGTTATTTTTATTGACGCAGCAAAAGGACAATATCGTCGCTTTTTTGACTTATATGAACCGTTATTAAATCCTGGAGGCGTAATTATTTCAGATAATGTTATGTACCATGGTCTTGTAACGACAAAAGAGAAAATTGAAAACAGACGTACACGTGGTTTAATCCGTCGTATTAAGACGTACAATGAATGGCTTATGAACCATGAAGGATATGATACAACGATTTTCCCAATTGGTGATGGAGTAGCTGTTAGTAAAAAGAGAGGGTGACCAAGGTATGAAGAAACCTGAATTGTTAGTAACGCCAAAAGCAGTGGCGGATATCGAACCTCTTGCGAAAGCAGGAGCAGATGCGGTAATGATCGGTGAGCAAAAGTTTGGTTTACGTTTAGCAGGGGAATTTTCACGTGAAGATGTGAAACAAGCTGTGAAGATTGCACATGAAAATGGTGTAAAAGTATATGTAGCAATGAACGCTATGTTCCACAACGATAAAGTAGAAGAATTAACAGATTATGTTGCATTTTTAAATGAAGTACATGTAGATGCAATTGTTTTCGGAGATCCAGCAGTATTAATGGCGGTTCGCGAAGTAGCGCCAAATATGCAATTGCACTGGAATACAGAAACAACAGCAACAAACTGGTTTACTTGTAACTATTGGGGACAAAGAGGAGCAAAACGTGCTGTATTAGCTCGTGAGCTTAGCTTAGATGAAATTGTTGAATTAAAAGAAAATGCTGAAGTGGAACTTGAAGTGCAAATTCACGGTATGACTTGTATGTTCCAATCGAAGCGTTCATTAGTAGGAAACTACTTTGAGTATCAAGGACGTAATCTTGACATTGAAAAGAAAAAATATGAAGAGAATATGTTCTTATATGACCCAGAGCGTAACAATAAATACCCAATTTATGAAGATGAAAATGGTACTCACATTATGAGTCCAAATGATATTTGTTTCATCGATGAGTTAGAAGAGCTAATTGATGCTGAAATCGATAGCTTAAAAATTGATGGTGTACTAAAAAGCTCTGCATACATTATTGAGGTAACGAAGAAATATCGTAAAGCAATTGATTTATGTGTAGAAGATCGTGATGCGTATTATGACGTGAAAGACGATTTATATAAAGAGATAGAAGAAATGCAACCAGTAAATCGTCCGTTAGATACAGGATTCTTCTTTAAAGAGACGGTTTACTAAACGAGGAGGGTGTAGGAAATGACTGTACAAGAAATTTCACGAGTGATCGATGGCAAACGCGTTATTGTGAAGAAACCTGAACTGTTAATCCCTGCGGGTAACTTAGAAAAATTAAAAGTAGCTATCCATTACGGGGCAGATGCTGTATATTTAGGTGGACAAGAATTTGGTCTTCGTTCGAATGCAGGTAACTTTACACTGGAAGAAATGGCAGAAGGTGTGGAATTTGCAAAGAAATATGGAGCAAAAATATATGTAACAACAAATATCTTTGCGCATAATGAAAATATGGACGGGCTAGAGGAATATTTAAAAGGGATCGAAAAAGCTGGTGTAACGGGAATTATCGTTGCTGATCCGCTTATTATTGAGACGTGTAAACGTGTAGCGCCTTCTGTTGAGGTGCATTTAAGCACACAGCAATCACTATCCAACTGGAAAGCAGCACAGTATTGGAAAGAAGAAGGTTTACATCGTCTTGTATTAGCTCGTGAAGCAAGCTATGAAGAAATGAAAGAAATTAAAGAAAAAGTGGATATTGAAATTGAAGCATTCGTCCATGGTGCAATGTGTATCGCATATTCAGGAAGATGTACGTTAAGTAACCATATGACAGCGCGTGACTCTAACCGTGGTGGTTGTTGTCAATCTTGTCGCTGGGACTATGATTTAGTTCAAACAGTATCACAACATAAAGATGCGAAAGAGCTTCCTCTATTCCAAGAAGAAGATGCTCACTTTGCAATGAGTCCAAAAGACTTAAATTTAATTTTATCAATTCCGAAAATGATTGAAATTGGAATTGATAGCTTAAAAGTTGAAGGACGTATGAAATCAATCCATTACGTAGCGACGGTAGCGACAGTATACCGTAAAGTAATTGATGCATATTGTGCGGATCCCGATAACTTTGAGTTTAAGCAAGAATGGTTAGATGAGCTTGATAAATGTGCAAATCGTGATACAGCTCCTGCATTCTTTGAAGGGGTTCCAGGACATCAAGAGCAAATGTTTGGAAATCATAGTAAGAAAACAACGTATGATTTCGCTGGTTTAGTGTTAGATTATAATGAAGAAACGGGCATCGTAACGATTGAGCAACGTAATCATTTCAAACCAGGACATGAAGTGGAGTTCTTTGGACCAGAAATAGAAAACTTTACGCAAACGGTGGAGAAAATTTGGGATGAGGATGGAAACGAATTAGATGCAGCGAGACATCCGTTGCAAATCGTGAAATTCAAAGTGGATCAACCAGTGTATGTGAATAATATGATGCGCAAAAGCATACTTCAATAAGAAAGAGTGATAGTCGAATGGGGACGAATAAGCCTGTTGTAATTGGAATTGCTGGTGGTTCGGGATCAGGTAAAACGAGTGTAACGAAAGCGATTTTTGACCATTTTAAAGGTCATTCTATTTTAATCTTAGAGCAAGATTATTATTACAAAGATCAAAGCCATTTACCAATGGAAGAGCGTTTAAAAACAAATTATGATCATCCGCTTGCGTTTGATAATGATCTGTTAATTGAACATTTGCAGCAGTTGCTTGCATATGAGCAAATTGATAAGCCTGTATATGACTATACATTGCATACGCGTTCAGAAGAAATTATTCCAGTTGAGCCGAAAGATGTAATCATTTTAGAAGGAATTCTTATTTTAGAAGACCCACGTCTTTGTGAGTTAATGGACATTAAGTTATTCGTTGATACAGATGCTGACCTTCGTATTCTGCGCCGCATGCAGCGTGATATTAAAGAACGCGGTCGTACGATGGATTCAGTTATTGATCAATACGTAAATGTTGTACGTCCAATGCACAATCAATTTATTGAGCCTTCTAAGAAATTTGCGGATATTATTATCCCTGAAGGTGGACAAAACCATGTTGCAATTGATATTATGGTTACAAAAATTGCAACAATTCTTGAACAAAAAGTAAATTTGTAATAGCATAGTAAAAGATATACGATAGGAAGGGATTTTTTCCCTTCCTATCGAATACAATGAAACATGCAACCTCATCTATATATAGGTGAGGGCATATTTATATCAACTTTCCATACATATCTTCTTTATATAAAGAAGAATTGGGAATACGGGGTTGTATGTGACAACTCCGCTAGTACAGGGGTACTAGAAACCTCCGCTATACATATAAGCGGGGGAGTTTTCATATGGAACTCCTCTTTTTTTTCGGGGGATTGGTATATAAAAGGAGTGGAAAATATGGCAACAGAAAAAACATACCCTATGACGCAAGAGGGTAAGCAAAAGTTAGAGAACGAACTTGAGGATTTAAAAACGGTAAAACGTAAAGAAGTTGTAGAGCGCATTAAAATCGCTCGTAGCTTCGGAGATCTTTCTGAGAACTCTGAGTATGATGCGGCAAAAGATGAGCAGGCGTTCGTAGAAGGACGTATTACACAATTAGAAAACATGATTCGTAATGCAGTTATCATCACAGATAACGGTGAAGAGTCTACAGTTGTTACATTAGGTAAAACAGTAACATTTAAAGAATTGCCAAATGGAGATGAAGAAGCTTACACAATCGTAGGTAGCGCAGAAGCAGACCCATTTGAAGGAAGAATTTCTAACGATTCTCCAATCGCAAAAAGCTTATTAGGTAAGCAAATTGGTGAGAAGGTAGCAATCCAAACGCCAGGTGGAGAAATGCAAGTAGAGATTATCTCTGTAAAATAATTAAAAATCACTCGTGTAAAAGCGAGTGATTTTTTTATTTGTATAAAAGATGAAACACTCCGTCCAAACTATAATAGACGAGGTGTTTTTTTATGAAAATAAAACGGAGAATCACAATTGTTTTAATTTGTTTTATATGTGTCATGTTTATATTACTTTGTCGTTTAATTCAAATACAAATTATCGATACGGAATCATTTACGGATCGTAAGATTAATTTAATCGAAAAAAGTGTTACACAACGGACGCAATCCATTACGGTAGATGATGGACGAGGTCATTTTATAGATCGTAATGGTAAGGAAATAGGTGAGAAAAAGTATCCTGTTTTAATTGTTTTTCCATTTCTACAAATAAAAAATGACATGTTGGAGAAAATTGCGCATATCATTGGTATGTCGAGACAAGAGATTGAAAGTCAAATGAAAGATAAGAAAAGTGCATTTATCATGCAAAGAGGAAATGGACCATTTCGCTTGGCGCGAGAGCAGATGGAGAAGGTGAATCAATTAAATGTATTAGGCATTGTAGCAGCTGAAGTTCGTTTACGGCAGGCTAGTGTGAGGAATCATTTAATTGGCGATGTGGGTGAGAATGAACGAGAATTTCAAAAACGATACGGAGAAGTAAGAAAAATTTCAAAACAAACGCCGATTGGCATTTCAGGATTGCAGCAATCATTTGATGAATTTCTTTTGACTGATGGAGAGGCAAAAGTATTGTATCAAGTGGATCGGCAAGGAGAACCGATTTTTGGAAAACAAGCGAAATATACATCGCCTGGAAATCCGTTTTATCCCGTGACGATTCAAACTACTTTACATAACGAGTTACAGATAAAAGCGGAAGAAGTAGTTGAAGCAAGTGAAATAAAGAAGGGGGGACTAGTGTTACTTGATGTAAAGAAAAATGAAATTTTAGCGATGGTCAGCAAACCATCTGTACAGGTGAAAGATAAGGCTTTATATAAAAATACACTTGAAAATCAAATGTTAACACCACATTTTCCTGGTTCTGTTTTTAAAACAATAGTTGCAGCGGCAGTGATTGATCAAAATAAAAATGTTTTTAATCGTACATTTAATTGTAATAAAGATTTATATGGTGAAGACCACCCACAAGTTATGATGGGTACACTTAGTTTTAAAGAGAGCTTTGCTAGAAGCTGTAACAGGACATTTGCAGAGTTAGGCAACGAGTTAATACAAAAGGATAAGATGGTGTTAGAAACTTACGTAGCAGCTTTAGGAGCCGCTGATAAGGTTGGATGGAAAGGTTCTGTATTTCATACAACTCATTTTGAGCAAATGCCAGAGGAGAAAAGTGTTGCGATTTGGGAGAATGAAGGAAATAAGAATAGTAAAAAGGCGGTAGCACAAACAGCAATTGGACAGAAAGATGTACGTATGTCACCTCTAGCAATTGCGAATATGATGGCGACAATTGCTAGAGGTGGGGAAAAGATGGAAGTGAAAGCTGTTGAAAAAATAATGTATAAAAGTGGAACGGACTTTTATACATTTGAAGGCCATACATTAGGTGGAAAACAGCTTTCGTATGAAACAGTGAAAAAATTACAACAGTTATTAAGGAGCGTTGTAACAACGGAGAAAGGCACAGGAGCAGCATTCAGGTCGTTACCATTAAGTGTTGCTGGAAAGTCTGGGACAGCACAAACAGGAAAAGAGACGAAAGAGAATCGATGGTTTGCAGGTTATTTTCCATATGAAAATCCAAGATATGCTTTAGTTGTCGTGGATATAGAAACGAATAGCGATGTAAATAAAGTTACACCTATTTTCAAATCTATCGTAGAATCAATCTATCGATTAGAGAATGAAAAGTAATCTTGCAATTCATAGTGAAATGTTTTCATTTCGTGAAAATATTATTGTAAATGTTCAACCTTTCTAGATTTAATGTTACAATAGCAAGTATGAAAAACTGCATGGAGGTTTGAAGAATGGCAGGAGGATCTAGATTCCAACAGAAACAACAAAAACGTCGTCAAAACGGTGTTTTAAATATTGCAATCGCAATTGTATTAATATTAGTAGCTATTGTAGCATATCAATTGTTCGTTCCTGACACGAAAGAGCAAGCGTCTTCTAGCGATAAAAAGGTAGCTCAGCAAACAACGAAAGAGAATAAGTCTGAGAAAGCTAAAGGAAAAGAAGAGACGAAGAAGAATGAACAAGAGAAGGCAGAGGCTAAGAAAGAAGAGGAAGAGAAGCTAAAGGCTGAAGAAGAACAGAAAAAAGCTGAAGAAGAAGCGAAAGCTAATGAGAAAGTACCAGCTGAAAAAACACAGCCAAAGGCAACTGACGCTTATACGAAATCTTCTTGGAAGCCAGTAGGTACAGAGCAAGGTGCAACACCAGATGGGAAGTTTCAAAAAGGAACAGCAAATTGGAATGAGATGATAAAAGCGATTTCTACTGCTGTTGAAGTTCCGGAAAACCAGTTAGTGCTTCATTGGGTTGGGCGAGATAAGACTGGAAAGAGCAAAGCTTATGGTGATGTTCAAGATAAGCAAAGTGGGAAAAGATATTACGTAAATATTGATTGGGTAGACAATGAGGGCTGGAAACCAGTACTTGTTCAAACTCTAAATTAAAAAAGAGAAGCTCCTTAGGAGCTTCTCTTTTTTAATTAGCGTAATTTCTTTAATTTAAAATGAACAACCGCGCTATAATATGGTCTTTTGCTTTCAGGATCCATAATCATTTGATGTGAGATGTGATGAACTTCAAGCATAAGTGCTTTATTATTATCGATTTGTTCACTAATTTTTCGTTCTAAAGAAGCTAAGTCTCCCGCTTCAAAAAATTCTACTTTATCTTCTAACATTTCAAAGGTAAATGACATGAAGACGGCCCCTCTCCTATGTAATCAACTATAGTGTAACAAAGAAAAGAAGGAAATACCATGTACATTTCAATTGACATTTTTAGAAAGAGGGAATATCATACTGATAAAACCGATAAGAAAAAGGGGAATTTTATGGGTACAGAATTTAATGGTTTATTTGATGAGTGGGCTCATACGTATGACTCATTTGTACAAGGCGAAGATATACAATATAAAGAAGTTTTCGCCCATTATGAGGACATTCTAGAGGATGTAGTTAACAAGTCATTTGGTAATGTATTAGAATTTGGTGTTGGCACAGGTAATTTAACAAATAAATTATTACTTGCTGGCCGCACAGTTTACGGTATAGAACCGTCACGTGAAATGCGCATGATTGCAAAAGAGAAATTACCAAAAGAGTTTTCCATTACAGAAGGTGATTTTCTCTCGTTTGAAGTCCCAAATTCAATTGATACCATAGTAAGCACCTATGCATTTCATCATTTAACAGATGATGAAAAAAATGTAGCGATTGCGAAGTATAGTCAATTGCTAAACAAAGGTGGTAAAATAGTGTTTGCTGATACGATATTTGCAGATCAAGATGCATATGATAAAACTGTTGAAGCAGCAAAACAAAGAGGTTTTCATCAGTTAGCAAACGATTTGCAAACGGAATACTATACACGTATTCCAGTTATGCAGACTATTTTTGAAAACAATGGCTTCCATGTAACGTTTACGAGATTAAATCATTTCGTGTGGGTAATGGAGGCAACTAAGCAATAGAAAGAGGGATTAGATTGAGAATTGCTGTAATTGGAGCAATGGAAGAAGAAGTACGTATTTTACGTGACAAATTAGAACAAGCAGAAACAGAAACGGTTGCGGGTTGTGAATTTACGAAAGGACAATTAGCAGGACATGAAGTAATCTTGTTAAAGTCTGGTATTGGTAAAGTAAATGCAGCGATGTCAACGACAATTTTATTAGAAAGATATAAGCCTGAAAAAGTAATCAATACTGGTTCAGCTGGTGGATTCCATCATTCTCTAAATGTTGGAGATGTCGTTATTTCAACAGAAGTTCGTCACCATGACGTAGATGTAACAGCATTTAACTATGAATATGGTCAAGTACCAGGAATGCCGCCTGGATTCAAGGCTGATGAAGCATTAGTTGCATTAGCTGAGAAATGTATGCAGGCAGAAGAAAATATTCAAGTTGTAAAAGGTATGATTGCAACAGGCGATTCATTTATGAGTGATCCGAACCGCGTTGCAGCCATTCGTGATAAATTCGAAAATCTTTATGCAGTAGAAATGGAAGCAGCAGCTGTTGCACAAGTATGCCACCAATATGAAGTTCCGTTTGTTATCATCCGTGCACTTTCTGATATTGCTGGTAAAGAATCAAATGTTTCATTTGATCAATTTTTAGATCAAGCAGCTCTTCATTCTACAAACTTTATCGTAAAAGTATTAGAAGAGTTAAAGTAATGTAACAAAAAGGCAACTGTCTCATATAAAGAAAATACATACAGTTGCCTTTTCTTTATTGGCAAATAAGGGGGAGAACACGATGAATGTATATCGTGGAGTTCATGAGTTAATTGGTCATACACCAATTGTAGAGATTACTCGTTTTTCACTTCCAGAAGGGGTCCGTTTATTTGCGAAGCTTGAATTTTATAACCCAGGTGGAAGCGTTAAGGATCGTTTAGGAAGAGAATTAATCGAAGATGCGCTCGAAAAAGGGCTTGTTACCCAGGGCGGAACAATTATTGAACCGACTGCTGGAAATACTGGTATTGGACTGGCACTTGCAGCGTTACAACATGATTTGCGCGTTATTGTTTGTGTACCAGAGAAATTTAGTATTGAAAAACAAGAATTAATGAAAGCACTAGGTGCAACGGTCGTGCATACACCGACTGAGCAAGGAATGACAGGCGCAATAGCAAAAGCGAAAGAGTTAGTAAATGACATACCGAATTCATACTCTCCAAGTCAGTTTGCGAATGAAGCAAACCCTCGTGCTTATTTCAAAACACTAGGTCCTGAACTTTGGTCGGCACTTAATGGAGAGATTAACATATTTGTTGCAGGAGCAGGAACTGGTGGTACATTCATGGGGACTGCATCTTATTTGAAAGAAAAAAATGTAGATATAAAAACGGTTATTGTGGAACCAGAAGGATCTATTTTAAATGGTGGTAAAGCTGGCTCACATGAAACAGAAGGGATTGGCCTTGAATTCATCCCGCCATTTTTGAAAACATCTTATTTTGATGAAATTCATACAATTTCTGATCGAAATGCATTTTTACGAGTGAAAGAATTAGCGCAGAAAGAAGGTCTTCTCGTTGGAAGCTCTTCAGGAGCAGCATTTCATGCAAGCTTACTTGAAGCAGAGAAAGCGGCGCCAGGTACAAATATTGTAACGATTTTTCCTGATAGTAGTGAGCGCTATTTAAGTAAAGACATATACAAAGGATGGGAATAAAAAATGAGAGCAAAGACAAAGTTAATTCATGGTATTCGCATAGGAGAACCTTCAACTGGATCTGTAAATGTACCGATTTATCAAACGAGTACGTACAAACAAGAGGCAGTTGGTAAGCATCAAGGATATGAATATTCACGTACAGGCAACCCAACACGTGCAGCTTTAGAAGAAATGATCGCTGTATTAGAAAACGGTCATGCTGGTTTTGCATTTGGTTCAGGAATGGCTGCCATTACAGCTACAATTATGCTATTCTCAAAAGGTGACCACGTTATTTTAACAGATGATGTGTATGGTGGAACGTACCGCGTGATTACGAAAGTATTAAACCGCTTCGGTATTGAGCATACATTTGTAGATACAACAAACTTAGAGGAAGTTGAAGAAGCGATTCGTCCAAATACGAAAGCGATTTATGTAGAAACACCAACGAATCCATTACTAAAAATTACTGATATTAAAAAAATATCTACTCTTGCTAAAGAGAAAGATTTATTAACAATTATTGATAACACATTCATGACGCCATATTGGCAGTCGCCGATTTCTTTAGGAGCAGATATTGTGCTTCATAGTGCAACGAAATATTTAGGAGGTCATAGTGACGTAGTTGCAGGTTTAGTAGTTGTAAATAGCCCGCAATTAGCAGAAGACCTTCACTTTGTACAAAACTCAACAGGAGGCATTCTTGGCCCACAAGATAGCTTCTTACTACTTCGTGGTTTAAAAACATTAGGAATTCGAATGGAAGAGCATGAAACGAATTCACGCGCAATTGCTGAGTTTTTAAATAATCATCCAAAAGTAAATAAAGTATATTATCCAGGTCTTGAGTCACATCAAAATCATGAATTAGCAACAGAACAAGCAAATGGATTTGGTGCTATTATCTCATTTGATGTAGATAGCGAAGAAACATTAAATAGAGTACTTGAGAAATTACAATACTTTACACTGGCTGAAAGTTTAGGAGCAGTAGAAAGTTTAATTTCTATCCCATCTCAAATGACACATGCATCAATCCCAGCAGATCGTCGCAAAGAATTAGGAATTACAGATACATTAATTCGAATTTCTGTCGGTATTGAAGACGGAGAAGATTTAATTGAAGATTTAGCACAAGCGTTAGCATAGTAAAAATGCACTGCTAATATAGGCAGTGCATTTTTATTACATCCATTTTGTGAAACATTTCACAAAATGGACATACACAAATGAAATGATTTCATGTATATTGAATTCATGAAGTGTTACTCACGAACAAACTTGTGAAACATTTCACAAACAATGAGGTTCATGTAGGAAAGCAATTCTATTTTTTTTGCGCTAATCGGGACTGATTATGGCCTATAGGGTCTTATTTAGTCCAAGATAGCAGAATAGGAGGAATTTACATGGTAGTCAAAGAGAAAGTTGTAAATGAAATGCAGGAAGTAATAGAGATGATTGATACGTTAGTGAATAACGGTCGGAAGGCTTTACAAGCATTAGAAAGTTTTACACAAGAGCAAATTGACAACATTGTTCATGAAATGGCATTAGCAGGTGTTGATCAACATATGCCACTTGCGAAGTTGGCTATTGAAGAAACAGGTCGTGGTGTATACGAAGATAAATGCATTAAAAATATTTTTGCTACCGAATATATTTGGCATAGCATAAAGAAAGATAAAACAGTAGGGATTATTCACGAAGATCCTCATGAAGAAATAATAGAAATTGCGGAGCCCGTCGGTGTAGTAGCTGGGGTAACCCCAGTAACGAATCCAACATCGACAACAATGTTTAAAGCATTAATCGCGATAAAAACGAGAAATCCAATTATTTTCGCATTTCATCCTTCCGCACAAAACTGTTCTATTGCAGCGGCGAAAACAGTATACGATGCAGCGGTGAAGGCGGGGGCACCAAAACATTGTATTCAGTGGATTGAAAAACCTTCTGTCGAAGCAACGAAACAATTAATGAACCATGAAGGTGTTGCGCTTGTTTTGGCGACTGGAGGGGCTGGTATGGTGAAATCAGCTTATTCTACTGGAAAACCAGCGCTAGGTGTAGGTCCTGGTAATGTACCATGTTATATAGAGAAATCAGCGCATATAAAACGAGCAGTTAATGATTTAATTTTATCCAAAACATTTGATAACGGTATGATTTGTGCATCAGAACAAGCAATTATTGTAGACAAGGAAATTTATGATAATGTGAAAACAGAGATGATTGCAAATGATTGTTACTTTGTAACCGAGGAAGAGAGAAGTAAATTAGAAAAGCTTGTTATTAATGAAAATACATGTGCAGTAAATAGTGATATTGTAGGGAAATCCGCACAGTATATTGCCGAATTAGTTGGAATTACTGTACCTAAAAATACAAAAATGCTTGTAGCTGAAATACAAGGCATCGGAGCCGCATATCCACTATCTCGTGAGAAGTTAAGTCCAGTATTAGCTTGTGTAAAAGCAAATTCATTAGAAGAAGGATTTACATATTGTGAAGAAATGTTAAACCTCGGTGGTTTAGGACATTCAGCGGTTATCCATTCTGTAAATAAAGAAGTGCAAAAGCAATTTGGATTACGTATGAAAGCTTGCCGCCTTATTGTAAATGCCCCTTCATCACAAGGTGGAATCGGTGATATATATAATGGATTTATTCCATCACTTACGCTTGGTTGCGGTTCTTACGGGAAAAACTCGGTTTCTCAAAACGTAACAGCGACGCATTTATTAAATATAAAAAGGTTGGCAAATAGAAAAAAGAATATGCAGTGGTTCAAATTACCACCAAAAATTTATTTTGAAAAACATGCGACAGCATATTTAGCAAATATGCCTAACATTTCACGTGCATTTATTGTAACGGATCCAGGAATGGTTGAGCACGGATATGTAGATACGGTCGCACATTATTTACGTAAACATACAAATGATGTGAAAGTTGAGGTTTTCTTTGAGGTTGAGCCAGATCCATCAGATGAAACTGTGTTTAAAGGTGCGGAAATGATGAGAAGTTTTCAGCCGGATGTAATTATCGCACTTGGTGGTGGTTCTGCGATGGATGCAGCAAAAGGGATGTGGTTATTCTATGAGCACCCAGAAACAACATTCTATGGCATTAAACAGAAGTTTTTAGATATAAGAAAACGTACATGTAAATATCCGGAGTTAGGAAGTAAAGCGCAGTTTGTTGCCATTCCAACAACATCTGGAACAGGATCAGAAGTGACACCATTTGCGGTTATTACAGATAAGAAAAATAATATAAAGTATCCACTCGCGGATTATGAATTAACGCCAGATGTAGCAATTGTTGATCCGCAATTTGTAATGACAGTACCACCACATGTAACAGCAGACACTGGGATGGACGTATTAACGCATGCAATCGAGGCATATGTGTCTGTTTTAGCAAATGATTATACAGATGGATTAGCATTAAAGGCCATTGATCTCGTATTTAAATATTTACCAAGAGCATTTAAAGATGGAAATGATGAAGAAGCACGAGAAAAGATGCATAATGCTTCTGCAATCGCAGGAATGGCATTTGCAAATGCTTTTCTAGGTATTAATCACAGTTTAGCACATAAAATTGGACCGGAATTCCATATTCCGCATGGGCGTGCAAATGCCATTCTTATGCCGCACGTAGTTCGCTATAATGCTATTAAGCCAAGAAAACACGCATTGTTCCCAAAATATGAGCATTTTGTAGCTGATGAACGCTATGCACATATTGCGAGAATGCTCGGGCTTCCAGCAAGTTCGGCGGCAGAAGGTGTGGAATCACTCGTCAAAGCAATTATTGATCTCGGAAAAAGTTTAAATATAAATATGAGTATTGCAGGACAAGGAGTTGCTAAAGACCAATTTGAAGAGGTTGTTGGAGTATTGGCAGAAAGAGCTTTTGAAGATCAATGTACAACAGCTAATCCAAAATTACCTCTCATTTCAGAGTTGAAAGAAATTTATATGAAAGCATATAAAGGTGAGTAATGGTTATAAAAGAGTCGCAATAAAGCGGCTCTTTTTCTTTTGGAAAACATCTCCCAGAATGGCTGTATTTACTTGTCTTTAAGTGTAATAGAATATGATACAGTGAAATGGAGGAGTGAGAATATAATGAAAGAATTACAAGAAAAGATAGAAGATTATACTCGGTTCGGACAAATTCTTCTCGCTGTAAGTACATTGTTAATGGTTGGCTTATTGATTCCGACTGGAGCAAAAGAAACGATACAATCTTTTGTTATGATGGGGAGCATCGTTATATTTTTAAGTTTATCTTTCTTTTTCTTTCAGCGTGTGAAAGTGATACGAGACGAGTTAGAGGGAAACGAATGTGAATAATATTGATAAATAGTGCGTTACAAAAAGAAGGAATCTTTTTTGTAACGCTTTTTGTTTTTTCTAGAAAATGTATGCGTTTTATATTGACAATGATAATCCTTATCAATTAAAGTAGAGTAGTAGTTAATGATTATCATTATCAGTTAGAGGTGGAAGAATGAAAAAATCTATTACGCTATTCACAGCGATTTTATCTATTTTTTTCTTATTAATAGGTTGCAGTGCAAAAGGAGACGAAAAAGCATCGGCAACAAAAACAGAAAAAGGAAAAGAGAAAATAGAAGTTACCGACCTTTCAGGAAGAAAGGTAACATTGGATAAAGTGCCAGAGAGTTTTGCAACATTAAGTATGGGAGACATGAATATTATTCATGCTCTAGGCGGAAAAATAGTGGGTCGTCCAGATGCAAAAATAACTCTTCCAGAGGATATAAAGAAAGTACAAGTAATCGGGAATGCACATCAGCCGAATTTTGAGCAAATTGCTAGCTTAAAGCCCGATGTACTTATTGCTAATAATGGGTTCCAAAAGAATGTTCCAACGGTTGAAGGGCAAGGAACGAAAGTAATGATTTCTTCTGCGAATTCGGTACAAGATATTCAAAAGAATATTGAACTATATGGAACGATAATGAAGAAAGAAGATAAAGCAAAAGAACTTAACCAAAAAGTGAATGATCAAATGAAGAAATATGAGAAAAAGAGCGATGTGAAAGCACTGCTAGTATATGGAGCACCAGGTACTTATTTAGCAGCATTACCAACCTCTTTATCAGGTGATATTTTAGAAAAAACAGGCGGGAAAAATATTGCTGCTGATTTTCCAGAAATGAAGGAATATCCGCAATATGCGCAGCTAAGCGTAGAACGTATTATTGAGTCGAATCCAGATGTGATTTATTTAATTACACATGGAGATCCAAAAAGCGTTAAAAAAGCATTTGAAGGCGAAATGATGAAAAATGAAGCGTGGAAAAACTTAGATGCAGTAAAACAAAATCGTGTAGTTATTTTGCCACCTGACTTATTTGGATCAAATCCCGGAACAAAAGTTACAGAAGCGATGGACTTTATGTATAAAAGTATACAAGATGTAAGGAAATGATAAGTATGGAAAGTAGTGAAGTAGTAAGGGAAAAGGAACATCCTTTTGCGAAAAAAAGATGGATCATAGCAGTTAGTTTAGTTATATTAACGATTTTAGGTCTTTTTTACGGCCTTTTCGCAGGAAGCTTATCCTTTTCTTTACGAGATATTCTAACAGGGATACAAGATGAAGGTTCAACAGTTCATCGAATTGTATGGGACCTTCGTATACCAAGAGTGCTCGTTGGATTTATAGTAGGGACATGTTTAGCTGCATCTGGTGCATTATTACAAGGAGTTATGAGAAACCCTCTTGCAGACCCCGGTATTATTGGAGTTTCATCTGGAGCAGGCCTTGTAGCAATTGTGATTATGATTTTATTCCCTCAGCATATGGCTTTTTTACCGCTCGGGGCGTTTTTAGGAGCTTTCATAACGGCGATGGTCATTTATGCTTTATCATGGCAAAAGGGGGCACCACCTTCAAGAATTGTCTTAGTAGGTGTGTCAATTAATGCATTAATTGGTGCAGCAACGTCAGCGTTAATGTTATTACATAGTGACAAAGTACAATCCGTGTTACCTTGGTTAGCGGGTGGCATTGGTGGGGTAAGTTGGGCACATTTAAACATGATTATATATTATGCAATATTCGCTATTATATTGGCCTTTTTTGGTATCAAGCATATTCGAGTATTAATGCTTGGAGATGAAATGGCGAAATTATTAGGTCATAACGTGGAGAGAAGCCGGTTTTATTTAATAGTAGTAAGTACGTTATTAGCTGGAATTGCGGTTAGTGTTTCTGGTCTTATTGGATTTGTCGGCCTTGTCGTACCACATATGTTACGTTTATTAGTTGGAAATGACTATAAATATTTACTGCCATTATCATGCCTTGGCGGAGGAATATTACTTGTTTTCGCGGATGCGATAGCTCGAAGTTGGTTTGATCCAATTGAATTGCCTGTTGGTATTTTATTATCCTTCTTAGGCGGTCCGTTCTTCTTATATTTAATTCATAGAGGAGGAAAACGAAGTGATTTCCGTTAATAAAGTGTTTTACGCACATTCTGAAAGATTTCAAATGCAAAATATGAATGTACATATTAAAGCTGGAGAGGTCGTTAGTTTAATTGGACCGAATGGATCGGGGAAATCTACTTTGCTTCGTTTAATGGCAAGACTACTTAAACAAAGCGAAGGGGATATCGTTTTAGATGGAAAAAGTATTCATACGATGAAAAGTGCTGATGTAGCGAAGCAATTAGCGATGTTACCACAAATGCATGATCATCAATTAGATTTAACAGTGAAAGAATTAATCGAATTTGGAAGAGGCCCTCATAAATCATGGAGAGGTCGTTTAAATAAAGAAGATGAAGAAATTGTTGATTGGGCATTGTCTGTTACAAATCTTGAAGGGTATGAATATCGTCTTTTACAATCTTTATCAGGAGGAGAAAGACAACGTGCTTGGATTGCAATGACGCTAGCACAACGTACGAATGTCTTATTATTGGATGAGCCAACAACTTTTTTAGATATCGTTCATCAGTTGGAAGTAATGGAACTTGTGAAACGATTAAACGAGGAATTTGGCATGACAATTATAATGGTTTTACATGATATTAACCAAGCGGCTCAATATAGTGATCGTTTACTTGTATTAAAGCGAGGGAAGCTTCAGTATGACGGTATGCCAGAAGAAGTGTTATGTCATGAAATGTTTCAACATGTATTTGGCATAGATGTAGATATTTTTCAAGGAAGCGATAAGCCATTTTTTACACCGAAACGAATTTCTAAAAAAGGAGGAGCAAGATGCGAACAGACGAATGTATTACCACTGAGTTAGTAAGGGAATTTGTTATGGCAGCTCACGGAGATTTAGAAAAAATACAAGAATTGTTGGCGGAATCGCCAAGCTTGCTTCATGCCTCTTACAATTGGGGCGGATCAGATTGGGAAAGTGCGTTAGGAGCAGCGGCGCATGTAGGTCGTAAAGATATTGCTCTCTATTTACTAGAAAAGGGTGCTCGAATGGATATTTTCGCGGCCGCCATGCTTGGGGAATTAGAAGTTGTACAAGCTATTTTAGTAGCACAGCCAGAAGCATTACGTGCATCTGGTCCACATGGTATTTCTCTTCTTCAACATGCACGAATGGGTGGAGAAAAAGCACAGCGTGTATTTGACTACTTAACGGTGCTTTCTTAATGACCGCCAAAGTTCTTATGTGCGGTAAACTTTTCACTTTCATATAATTGGAAAGTTTACCGCCCGTTAGAACGGGATAAGTATCTAGTGTATTTGAAAATCCTACCCCCCCTCAATTGTAGTTTTCTTTATGCTAGTTATGATATGGATGCAGTAGACAATATTTGTCTACTGTCTTTTTTTAATTATTTTGAGATTGAATATTCTGTATTTTAATGTTAGTTCATTTATAATAGATAGTAACATTTAGTATGCATACAAAACATGAGCGTGTAATTAAGTACAAATTCGTGGGAAGGAGTGCAGAAATGTTTCATACAGATCGTTTACAAATTCGCAAATATATAATGGATGATTTACAGTTCTACGCTTCACTATGGGGAAATGAGAAGGTAATGCGCTATATTGGAAATGGGACGTTAAAAACATATATGCAGTGTAAAAAAAGTTTGGAGGAGTGGGTGATTCCTAGCTATAAAAATGGTCTCGGTTTATTTGTATTAATTGAAAAGGAAACGGGAACACGAATTGGTCATGCAGGATTAGTGAAGCAGCAAATAGATGGAAAAGAGGAAATTGAAATTGGTTATTGGTTATTACCTCAGTATTGGGGAAAAGGGTATGCGAAAGAAGCAGCGGCAGCATTTCGAGATTATGGCTTCCAAGCGTTACGAATGAATAAATTAATTTCTCTTATTAATCCGGATCACCCCGCCTCCATCTTTGTTGCTAGAAAAACGGGACTTAGTTATGAGAAAACAACTTCATTTCATGGGATGGATGTTCTCGTTTATTCCATTAAGCGCGTTGGATGAAAAAAGGTGAATTGCATCTTTTGAAGAATGGTATATAAAAATAAAGGGGGGATTACATGTACATTTATCATAATGGACTTATTATTCGTGAGGGAACGAATGGTGTACCTGCATATGCAATTAAGACTTTATTCGAAGATGCCGGTTGGAGCAATGATAATATCCCTTCTTGGCAAATTGAAAAATTCACGATAGCATTTGAAAATTCAACATGGGCATTCACAATTTGGGATGAAGAAGAGATGATTGCGATGGTTAGAGTCATTTCTGATGGAATCATGATCGCGAACATAGTAAATTTAGTTGTGAAATGTGAATATAGAGGGAAGGGATTAGGTAAGAAACTTGTCGCTCTTTGTTTGCAAAAATTGCCACATGGTGACTGGTTTGCGCATACTTCTGCGAGTAATTTTGATTTTTATAGAAGTTGTGGTTTTGAGGTGAGAGAGTTATCGAGAAATGGAACATGTGCGTACTATGGATACCAAGCCGCAAAAAGAGATGGGCATCGGTAAAGGAGCGAAAAGCAAAGAAATAGTACAGCTATAAGTATTTTTCATTCTTTTTATAATAGAAAATGAATTGAGACTCATTTTATGATAAAATGAAAGAAAATTCTGTTTATTTTTAGGGGGATAAAAATGAGTATAAAAGTTGGGGATGTATTTAAATATGAGAGAAGATTTACTGAGGAAGAGGTTTTTGAATTTGCAAATATTACAGGAGATAAAGGTAGGCATCATATGGAATATGATGAAAATGGACGTTTAATGGTTCATGGTTTATTGACTGCTAGTATTGGAACGAAAGTAGGCGAAGAATTACATTACATAGCAAGAGAATTAGTAAGTGAGTTTATTAGACCAGTTTTTACTGGAGATACGATCACTTGTGAATTAACTTTAACAAATATTGAACAGATGGAAGGATACAAAAAGGTTTCAATCGAGTCAGTTTATCGCAATCAGCATGAAAAGACTGTACTAGTTGGGACAAGCTATGGAGTTATAAGGGGATAAAAAAGAAGCCTGATTTACAGGCTTCTTTTTTATTTAATAAACACGTTTTCGATTTTCTGCATAACTAGAGATGAGTAATAATGCAGTTTCTTCTCCTATATTACGAACGATATGAGGAACACATGCATTCCAAGAGAAAGAATCCCCTTCTTCTACAATTGCAACATCTTCTCCATGTTGAACTTCTAGCTTTCCGCGTAATACAAGGTGACATTCTTCCCCTTCATGGGCATTTGGTGTGTTTTCTTTCGGAAACCCAGCAGGAATTTCTACGAGATTTAGGCGAAGGCCACCTTGCTCTGCAACATGTTCAATTCTTTGTTCATCTTTTCCGTATACACTATATTTACGCTCTACCTTTTTGACAACTTTCAATCGATCTTTTTGTTCTAACAATAAATAGGGAAGAGGAACGTTTAAAAAATTGGAGATCGTTTCTAAAGTTGAGATAGATGGTGATGTTTTATTATTTTCAACCTGACTCATAAACCCTTTAGAAAGACCTGTTCCCTCACAAATTTGCGCGATTGTTATGCCTCTACGCTGACGAATTTCACGTATTGCAGAACCAATATTCATAAAATCAAGCTCCTTTTTGTAAACAACTATTTGTATCATAGCAAAAAAAATATATATTTTCCCAGTGAAAATGAATTGACGAATAAAAAAAATTAGTGTATGTTTTGTAATGTAAATAAAAGTTTTGTATAAGAAAACTATAAAGGAGAGAAAGAAATGAATCAACATATTGGTAACTTAATTATTCGTATCGTGTTAGGGGTAACGTTCTTTATGCACGGTTTAACAAAATTCCAATCGGGGATTGACAATATTGCAGGGTGGTTCACAAGCATTGGTTTACCAGGAGGACTTGCATACGGTGTAGCAACAGTTGAATTAGTTGGTGGTCTATTATTAATTCTAGGTTTAGGTGTAAGATATATTGGATTATTATTTGCACTAGTTATGGTTGGAGCAATTGTAAAAGTAAAATGGTCAGCTGGTTTGTTAGGAGATGGAAAAAATCCTGGCTTCGAATTAGAGCTTGCATTGTTAGCGATGGGTGCGTACTTATTTGTTGCGAAAGCGGATGGTTTTGTAGATAATTTCTTAAAAGAGAAAATGTCAAAGAAGAACTAATTTACATGGGAGGCTAACAAGATGAGTTTTCAACTTCATCCCGATACAACACTTGATGTTGTTCATTTATATGTATCAAATATAAAGAAATCACTAGAGTTTTATACAGAAATACTAAGTATGAAAGTACTAAAAGAAGATGAAATGGTCGTTACATTTGGGAATGAAAATAACGAACCACTCCTTATCATTGAAGAAAAGAAGGAAGCCTTACCAAAGCAAAGAGGGAGAACGGGTTTATATCATTACGCAATTTTATTACCGAGTAGACAGGATTTAGCGAATATCCTTCGTCATCTTGTAGAAATGGTATATCCACTGCACGGCGGAGCTGACCATTACTTTAGTGAGGCCCTTTATTTAGCTGATCCAGATGGAAACGGGATTGAAATTTATCATGATCGTCAAAAAGAAGTTTGGCGTGATGAGAATGGAGAGCTACCATTTGTTAGTAACCCGTTAGCTGGTGAAGAATTATTGCAGCAAGGAAGTACATGGAGTGGGTTTCCAGCTGGTACTGTGATGGGGCACATTCATTTCCATGTAGCTGATTTGGAAGAAGCGAAACGTTTCTATGTGGATGGTCTTGGCTTTGAAGTAACGATCCCAGCCCGTAATGGGGCGCTCTTTGTATCGGCAGGTGGCTACCATCACCATATCGGTTTAAATACGTGGCAAGGGGAAGGAATACTACCGCAAATGCCAAATTCTGTTGGCTTGAAATATTTCACAATTGTATTAGCAAATGAAAAACAAAAAGAGCAAGTATGTGAAAGCTTAAAAAATATTGGCAAGATTGCTACGTACAAAGATGGAATATTACAAGTAGAGGATCCATTTGGACATTGTATCCATTTCAAAATAAAAGGAGAAGCCTAAAAAAGGCTTCTCTTTTTTTACTTTCTTATAATGGCTTTTTCATTTTGGACAAATAGTTCATCAAATTGCTTCGCAAGCTCAAAATCGAGTTTCGTTAAACCTTTTGCATTCCAAGATGACAAAGTAATAATGACTGCTTTATACTGGATAAGGATAAATGGGTGGTGATTATGTTCTTCTGATAGTTTGGCGGCTTCAGAGACAAATTCGACTCCTTTTAAATAGTCGGAAAACATATATTTTCTTTCAATCCATTTTTCATCTTTTACTACCCATTTATCTAACCTCAATAACTCCTCTTGAACTTCCTCTTCAGTTAATCGTAGCATCATTTTTCACATCCTTTACTGGAAGTAGCGTAAGACCATTGTTAATAAGACGTGTTACAGCTTCATCCGTTGTGAAAGTAGAAAGTTGTTGTAATAATGCTGCTGATGTTTCGTGCCCTTTGTTATGCTCTAAAAGCAATTCTAATATTTCAAGGCGAAGTAACCATTCTTTCGTATAGAATTTATTTAATACCTCTTGAATTGCTACTAATTGCTCGATATGTGCGTCGTGTAAAATACCTTCATTTCGGATATCGCGAACTGTTTGATACATACGTTCAAGTTCATTCAGTACAAGTGGAGCAGGAATTTCTTGGATTTCTTCATCCATTGGGAAAAATGCTGCAGCATCTGCGGCACCTGGGAATACCGAAGTAATTGTCGAACCAACAGCCATATCAAATGCGCCCCATGAAGCATCAAATAAAACGCGGTCGTTATAAGTAACTGTGCAATTGACAAAGGAAATAAGCGCAATTTTTTTATCGTTTTTTACAATATCTGTTACTGTTCCTTTTACATGAATACCACTTGCAAAAGTAAATGCTGCTTTATTTCCGATTGTAATTCCTAATGATTGTAATTGTTCATCTGTACAATTTTCTAGTGCAATATTTTCAGTGAGTAATCCAATTGGTGTTCCGAACCCGTCACTGTGTACAGACGTAGAATGATTCGCTAGTTGTTTATTGTGAATTGCTAATGCTGTTGGCGAACTCGTTCGCATGTAAATCAATTCACCTGCATCGTTTTCAATTGTCTCGGTAAATGTGCCTGTAATTTGTAATCCGCTATTTAATTCAGCAGTTGCATGATTTTCAGAGCGAATTGCTTTTTCTAATCCTTCTTTACCACCTGTTTTAAAGGCCATCGTTTCAGAGAATTTCTCAAGTGCTTCTGTTAATTCTTCAAATGATTCGCAAACAAATAGTTGTGGTTGCATTTTTGTTACGTCATAAGTTGTACTTGTACATGCCTTTATAGAGAATGGAACCTTTTCTACAGCGTCTGTTAAGCAATGTTTGCTTTCGCCAACAGAAGAAAGGAGACCAGCACCATATATTTTTGGAGCATCTATACTTCCGATTAATCCATATTCTACGGTCCACCAGAAAAGACGTGAAATTTGTTCTGCTTCTGATAAGCCAGAAACTAACTTTTGTTTTTCAAGTACATTATTTTCAGCAGCTGTAACTTCAGCAGGAGTAGAAGTAGGGCTTTCTTTTACAATTGTTAATGTACGAACAGCTTCGAATGCATCATGTTCTTCTTTTGTAGAGAAAGCTTTTGCACCAATTTGTCCAAATCGTTTCACATATTTTGCATATGTAGGGTCAAGTAAAATAGGTGCGTGTCCTGCTGCTTCGTGTACAATATCTGGAGCAGGTGTATACTCGATATTTTCTACTTTACGAATATCTGTTGCGATTGGTAATAATCCGTGTCCTTGAAAATCGAAGAAGGCTACGCCAGGAATAAGTCCGTCAATCGTTACAGCACCCCAGCCGCTTGGTGCTAAACACTCATTCATTTCTTCTACCTTTGGAATTGCATCTATATTAATACCAGATGATTGTAATCCGTTCACATAGGCTGGATGAGCAACGTCTTTTAAGAAACTATGATTTTGTCTCATAATGTAACGCCACACAGCGTGATTCACCGGTGTGTATTGATCATAATGCTGTGTGGATACGAATGGTTTTAAATGCGATGGAATTTCTGTTTTCTTTGTCATTTAGACATCCTCCTTTTTTTAAATAAAATTAAGTATCGGTTTCGTATAACTTGTATCACCCCCTTTCAAAATTGTAAGCGCTTATAAAATTTTATCATAAGATTCGGAATTATTTAACATTTGTTTCTGTGAGAAATAGAAAAAGCCCCTATCGGAAAATCCGATAGGGGCGAAAGAATCGCGGTACCACCCTATTTGTAAGTGAAAATATACTTACATCTCAATTAATGATAACGGAAAAACTCCGCCTTTTCCTTCATGCCATAAGCACTACGAAAAAGAAGCTCCAGAATTGTAATTCATACTTATATATGTGCTAATTTCCACCGACCATTAGCTCTCTGTAACAGGGATATAAGATACTACTGCGATTCTTTCAACGCGTATATTATGAAATTGTGTAAAAGGATGGACGCAAAAAAGTCCCTATCGGAAAATCCGATAGGGACGATAAAAATCGCGGTACCACCCTATTTGTAAACAAGTAATTGTTTACCACTCACTTTAAGATAACGGAAAAATCCGTCTTTCTCTTCATGCATAAAATGCATTACGGGAAAGAAGCTCCAGAATTGTAATTCACGCTTGTATATGTACTGATTTGCACCAACCATCAGTTCTCTGAGACAGGGATATAAGTCGCTACTGGTATTCCTTCAAAGCCGATATATAATTCGTTCAACTAAACTATGTTTTGTATTATAAAACTATATTAAAAAAATTGTCAACAATAATTTTTTATTTCACATCTAAATCAACATTTAAATTAGATGTATTTCCAGCTGCATCTGTTGCAACGATATGAATTGTATTTTTTCCTTGTTGTAATTGATTATGATCGAAATAAATTTCGTAGTTTTTCTCCCACGTATTTAAGAATGCACTCTCCCATACACCATTTCCGTTAATCTCATATTGTATTTTCACTGGAATACCAGGTGCAATCCAACCAGATTCTGTCATCCAATCTAGTAGAATATCATCAACGTTTCCTCTAATAATAAGATTTTCTTTATCAATCTCATGAGTTAACTTAGGTGCTGTTCGATCGATAAATACAGCTCCTGTTTGCTTTGTTTCTCCACCAGAGTTAGAAGCAACAGCTTCGATTTGGTATAAGCCATCAGGCAACTGGGATCCGTCTGCTCTTGTACCATTCCATTTGAAAGATTTATAGCCAGGTGTTTCGTTTTTACCTTGATATACCATGCCTTGATATGTCACACGGTCCTTCGTAATTAAATTAGCATGAAACGCTATGTTCTCAACTGGTGTAACTAAATAGTAATTGATTAGGTTGTCATCTAGTATTTTGTCATTATTTGGACTGAAAGTAGAATTAACGATTTCAAGGCCGTCAATACGCTTGTATTCTTTTGGATCGATGCTAAATGTAAATGGAATACGCATTTCTTCCGTTTTCCCTTGTTCTTTTACATACAGATTTCCTGTATATACTCCTTGTGGTAAGGAACTATCTACAGTAATAGTAAAAGGTTTTTCAATGTTACTATTTGCTTTTAAACTAATTGAAGAAGGGAAAGAAGTCTGGATTTTTGTTTTTGTATCTAATAATTCAACACGAGTTGAAAAGTTTTTCTTTTTGCTAGAAAGATTTTGTAACGTAATATTTTGTGTTAGTTTTACTTTGCCGCTACTCGGTTTAATAAGACCGAAACTTACGTTGTTTGGTTTCACTAACGCATCTGTTTGAGCTGCTTTCGGAATGTTAATTAAACCAGATCCCTGTGCCATAACAGGATATGTATTTTCATTGACATCCTTTAATGTTTTTGCGGTGTTGGCAAGAGCAGATTTCAATTGTTCTGTCGTCCAATCAGGATGCATCTGACGCAGTAAGGCAACGGCTCCCGCTACTTGTGGAGCAGCCATACTTGTTCCATTATGAGATTCATAGCCGCCTCTTGGTACAGTACTAGTAATTTGTACTCCAGGTGCAACAACATCAGGTTTTATGAGCCAACTACCTTGTGATGGTCCTCTGGAACTGAAGTTACCAATAAGTTCGGTTTTGTTTGGTTGTCCAATCTTTATATTTTTCTTTCGTTTTGTAATTAAACTCTTCAATTCTTCACCGTTTGTATTTGATAGTTGCATAACCGGAAGAGCTACATCTTCACGTCCAAAGTATTCGGGCATAATATTAATTTCTTTTTCGTTAGAAATTAGTAGTACGCCGAGAGCGCCAGCTTGTTTCGCTTGTTCTGCTTTTACTAGCGTGCTCGAAGTGCCTTGTAAAACAAGAGCGAATTTACCTTTCACATCTTGTTTAGCGTAATCGCTTGAATTACCGTAGCCAACATAGACAAGCTGAGCATCGTTTCCTACTTGGAAATCTGCTTTTGATAACGGTAACCCTTGGTAAGATTTATTAGAACCAGCTATTTGGAACGTTGGAAACGGGATAGAAACAGTAGATGCTCCAACTGATATAACGCTGCTTGCATTTCCAGGTGCATCAACAGACCAAGGCTTTGGTCCATCATTTCCATTTGAAACGACTGCAGTAACACCAAGTTTTGCTGCACGTTCTAACGTCATTGTTACAGGTTGATCAGGGACATTTAAATCTTGACCGAGTGATAGATTTAACACATCAGCACCATCTTGAATAGCGCGCTCAATCCCTTGAATAATATCTTCTGTTGTACCAGTTCCACCATCATTCATTACACGATAGGCTAGAATAGAAGCATTTGGAGCAACGCCTTTAATTTTTCCGTTACCAGCAATAATTCCAGCTACATGAGTACCATGTACGTTACCATCCATTGGATCGTTATCTTCATCAACTGTGTCATATCCACCGATATAATTTGCTTTTAAGTCGGGATGTGTATAGTCTACACCAGAGTCGATAATTGCTACTTTCATCCCTTTTCCATCAAGCGGTTTGCCAGATGGGTCTTTTAAATTCCATGCTTCAGGAGCACCAATTGTCGGTCCGCCGATATTTGGTGTGTCTTCATTAGTAGTGCTTTTTGATGTTTCATGTAGTTTATATGTTAAGTTCGGATAGACTGCTTTTACTTCAGGTAAAGAAGCGAGAGCGGTAATTTGATCTCCAGGAACTGAAATAGAGAATCCAGAAAATAACGTATTATAAACCTCTTTAATTTTTGCACTAGGTGCTTTTTCTTTTATTTTCTTAGTCGTATCTTCTTGTGCTTTTTTAAGCTCGGCATGATAAGACTGTGCATTATTATTTTGTAAATCTGGAGCATGCTGAATGTTACTTTGTGAAGCGAGTGGAGCATGTTGCAATTCTACAATGACAGAAATTTCTTTTGATGTTTTTGTTTCAACATTTTGTGCGATTTTGTTTTCTCCCCATTGTTCAATGTTCGCTTTTAACTGTGGACTAAATTGTTTCTCCTTTTGCAGCGATTCAGCATGTGCGCTTAAAGCTCCGAAACTGGAAAAGACGAGCGCCATACTTAATAGTGTAGATGTAGTTTTTTTCATTGAAACTCCCCCTGATAAAAAGTGCTAATATTCCGAAAAATTATCTTACAAATTTATCTCGAATTACATAATCGGATGTTAACTAAACTATATTTTCGACATAATTCATACCAATCCTCTATGAATTTAAAATTTCTTGGGAAATTTTTTCTGATTATGTCGAATAGGTATTTTTTACATATTGTAGGTGGAAATTGAGGAATGCTATGAGGGAAATGGAGGGGTGTTATGAAACGGTTCATAGTAAGCGTTGGTACAATGTTAGTCGTATTTTTATGTTCAACCATTAATAGTAGCGCAGAAAATAATGAAGCGAAAATAGCTTTTATTCGTCATCATGATCTTTGGATTAAAATTGATGGAAAAGAAAAACAAATAACAAAAGGTGAGTACATAACAGGACCGAAATGGTCTTATGATGGAGAATGGCTTGCCTATGCTAAAGGAAAGAAACAAAATCGTTTTGAACTGTATCGGCTGAAAGATGGAAAAAAAGTTGCATCGTTTCAATCGGAAGTATCGAATTATCAATGGTCACCGAAAGAGAATATAATTGCATTTGTATTTGCGAATACATTAAATACGTTTGACGTCAAAAAAAAGAATACAGATTTTGAAAATGTATCGGCAGGTGTAGGTGACTATGCATGGTATCCTGATGGAAAGAAGTTCCTTGTATCATCTGAAGCGCATATACTTCCAACAGGATGGACAGGGGCTCAGCTATATGAAGTGCAAAAAGATGCACATATGAATCCTCACAAAATGAAGCATTTGTATGCATTACCAAATGAACATGATGATTTCCTAGCATTAGTTGCAAGTGGCTTTCAGTGGTCGCCAGATCAAAAGTGGATTTCATTTTTAGCAGTACCGACAGCTTCATGGTCAGCTGATAGCAATACGCTTTGCTTAGTTCGTGCAGATGGTAGTCGTTTTGAAAAGGTAGATCAAATGTTATTAAACACACAATGGTTCAAATGGGCGCCAGCCAAGAACATATTGGCCTATATTGAAGGAAGCGGGAGAGTTGCGTTAGAGAATAAACATTTAAAAGTAAAAGAATTGCCAGCACTTCAGCAGAACACATTTACACCGCAAGGATATGTCGATTGGGATTTTACATGGAAGAACGATAACGAAATTATCGTTTCACGAGCAAAAGAGGTGGGGATAGAAACTCCACCAGAAAAAAGACCACTACCATCTTTATATGAGATCGATAGTACAAGCGACGAACAACATCGAATCACAAATCCACCTAATAGGCAAGGAGATTATCATCCGCTCTTCATGAATAAGAGTAATCAATTAATATGGATACGTTCAGACCGTAAGAAAGCGGATGTATGGCTTGCTCATAAAGATGGAAAGTATGAAATGAAGTGGATTGAAAATATAGATGTACCAGAGTGGTATTACGAGAAATGGAATTGGGAACATGTTATCTCGGTGAAAGAAGAATAAAAAACCTGCCTAAAAGATAATTTTAGGCAGGTTTTTTATTGTTATTTATGTGTTTTATTTGGCTTCTTTTTCGCTGGGTTTCCATTCCCCTGACGTTTTCTATTTTGTTCATCTTTTGCTTGTTTTTCATGCAGCGTATCTAAAAAATCATTCGAGTTACTCATTTTTCTATCGCTCCTTTCATTTCGTCCTAATTACTATAACCATTTAGGAGGACAATCATGAGATAAAAAGTTAAGCGCTTAATTTTCTTCGGTAGTATATGTAAAAGATGCCATACGTAATAAATAGCATAAATAAAATTTGTAACTCTATATTTTCTTTTAAAATAGTTGCGATAGAAGATGGTAAGTAAGGTGATGTATTGTTTGTTTCTACACCTAACCATTTGTTTAAGAGGTTAATGGTACAAAACATAAAAACACCGGACCAGCTTGCAATAATTGCTTTCTGTTTAATTTTTGTTTCACGCTCATCATCTGTAATCCAAGGATTAGCAGTTTTATCACTGCTAAAAAATCCGTTTATATATCCCCATATGATCATGCCAATTAAGATGGTTATCCATTTCATATGTATGCTTCTCCTCTCTCTTGTAAAAAGTATTTTACATATACAATTGTAATGTTTTCCAATTTGTTGTGTCAAATCTTTTTTACATATGAGTTTTGTATATAGCAGGAATAAAGGATCAAATAGGGAAGAAATATGTAAGGGGATTTCATAGTGAGAGGAGGATGGGTATGAAACTCGTCTTTGTTCGGCACGGTGAAGGAGAACATACAAAAGATTTGCCGGCAAGTTTACAAATGCTGAATCCATCATTAACGGATGAGGGAAGGGATCAGGCTGGATTGATTCAATACAATGTACCATTACAGGAAACGGATATATTAATCGCTAGCCCTACACTTAGAACTTTACAAACGGCGGCGATATGGAGTGAGAAAGTAGCTTGTCAAAAAATCGTTCATCCATATGCATCCCCACGTATTTTTCCTTATCGAGAAGGAGCAAAAACATTACCATGTGACCATATAGTAGATCAGGGGGTAATAACAAATTTATTTCCACATTTTTCGATAGAGAAAAGTACAAATAAACAGCTATGGACGGAAGGGATAAATATTATTTCAGAGAATCGTTTTCAGCAAATCGTAGATGAATTTCTTCTTTGGTGTTTTGAGCTAGGCGCTGAAAGAATTTGCATTGTATCTCACGATGGAACAATTACAGCATATAGGCAATATTTACAGAAAGTCGTTTTAACTAGATCAGATTTTTTGAAAGAAACGGGCATATATGAAATGGATTTATCCCATAAAATTCTGATTGATAAGGGCTGATTATAGGGTGGGGGGTGTATGTTGAATATTGCATTAGTAGTTGGTTTTAATTCGGATTTAGAGGCGCAATCAATCCGAGCATCTCTTGAATATTTTGGTGCAAGGGTTGTGACATATTGGATTGGTAGACCGAAAGATTTCGTGGAAGTTCTTTCTGGAAAGAACTTATTTAACGATATGAATTATATTATTTTTTGCTTTCATGGTGAAGAAGGGAAGTTTGTCATGGAAGAGTTAGGCGAAGAAGTATATGAACAAGATGAACCGAGAGGATATTTTGGTACAGAAGAAATTTATGAATATGCAAAATTGCATAATACACATATTGTAAATAGCGGGTGCACGTTAGGGGATCAAAATCTAGCAAAATCTTTTTTACATAGTGGTGCGAAATCATATATTGGATCGATTGATTATGTAGATGGAAATGCAGCACTTATGTTTACTATACGCTTATTTTATGGGGTTATTAACCATGGGAAAACGTTAGAAGAAGCGTTTCAAGAAGCGAGTTTAATTGATGAGGAGACACATACATTTCGATTCTATAATTAGTGTGAAACACGTTTATTCTATATTCGAATAAACGTGTTTCACATTTAACTCACATTTTTTTTGCAATTTTTTCAATGAAAATGATTATCATCTGTGGTATGATATGTTCAAGTTTTTACAGGTAATAAAAGTTACTATATAAACATTAGTTTTTAATGTTTCATACACATGTCACGGATTATTCATAATTAACGTTTGAAAAATAAGTAACTAATGTTATTATATTATCTGTAACTAACTTAATTACAACTTTAGGAGGAAGATATGGTTATTCAATTTTTAAGAGAAAACAAAGCAGTTTCTTTTGTATTAGCAGTAATTCGAGTATATCTTGGTTACACATGGTTAATGGCTGGAATCGGTAAACTACAAGGAAAAGGATTCGATGCAACTGGTTATTTACAAGGTGCAATTGAAAAATCTAAAGGTGCACAACCGGCTGTTCAATCTTGGTGGGCATCATTTTTACAAGATTTTGCAATTCCAAACGTTGATCTATTTAATACACTTGTAACATGGGGAGAAATTTTAGTCGGGATTGGTTTAATTGTAGGCTGTTTAACAAAAACAGCGGTCTTTTTTGGCCTTGTAATGAACTTTTCCTATATGTTTAGTGGGTCAATTGGTGTGAACCCTGAAATGGTTATCTTATCTATGTTTGTTCTTGTGTCCGGTATGAACGCTGGGAAATTTGGAATGGATGGCTTCGTTATCCCGAAAGTATTAGGATCAAAAACTCAAAAACGCCAAAAGCAAGCTGCTTAATATATGAAAACGGGTATCTCAAAATGAGATACCCGTTTATTTTTCAGTTATTATAGGGTTTTTGCCAAAGAAATCTTTCACATACCCTACAAACTCCTGTGGTTCCTGACGAAATGGGGCGTGATAGCCTTTCTCGATAATATGGAAAGTACTATTTTTTAAGAATTGATGATACGTTTCTCCTTCTTTCCACGAAACGCTACTATCATTTCTTCCCCATATAATTAAGGTCGGTTGTTTTATTTCATTTGCGTTGATTTGAAGACGTCTAGGCCATAATTTCATTTTATTGTAATGTTCTTCATCATTACGTTTAAATTTCACTTTGCTCTCATCATAATCTGCAATGGCAGAAACGGTATTTAAATCAGTCGACAACTGTGGTCTTGGTGACCCTTGTTTATTAACGAGTGTATGAGGGCCGCCTGTAGCATCAGTTAAAATAAGGTGGGTAACGGATTCAGGATATAAATATGTTAAATTAAGAGAAATTTCTCCGCCCATTGAGTGGCCCAATATTGCAAACGAATCGTAACCTAGTTTTTTCATTAATTTATAATACAAATTTGCATGAGTTGGGAAAGAATAATAAAAATCCATCGGCTTAGATGAGCGCCCGAATCCTAAAGCATCTACAGAAATAATTGTATGATCTTTTGCTAAGTCTGAGTAAATCTTTTGAAAACCATCTGACGATCCTCCAAATCCATGGATCATAAGTAAAGGTGGTTTTTCATTACCAATCTTTTTGAAGTAAATGGTTTGACCATCTATTTCTACCATTTTTTCCTCGGTAGCTAGTTTTGCTGTAAGTGTATTTTTAACTAGTTTTACTTGTTCTACTGGCTTTTCTGCTGCACTACATCCTACTAATAGTGTAAGAGTAAGACAACCTACCATAAAATAGCTAAATCGCTTCAATTAGGTGTCCCCTTTCTAACATAACGCTGTATCTATCATAGCAAATAGCATATTACGATTTCCAGGAAGTTCGCTACCATTTTTTATCATAAGAGGTGAAAGGAGCGTTTCTTGGAAATTTTCTATTTGAAGAAATTTGCGAAATGAAAATTGTGAATGTGGGACATCAATTCTTACTGTACCATTCCAACATTCACATATGTTTTGTAGTAATTGAATAGCATCTTCTTCTCGTTTGGCGATAAGTGGATTGATACATAATATACTATCTTTTTGTATGCATAAGGAAAAAGCTTCTATACAGTTATGTCTCTCAATTTTAAAAGAGTGGCTCGTTCTTGGTAATAGTAATGAATAAAGTAAAGAACGATCGGCACCAGTTGTAATTTGATCGAGGGAAATAAGCGATATAAGGTCTTTTTCTTTTATTTGTTTTGTATGAGTGATATGTGTCTTAGTAGTTTGTTTTTCAAAACGATGAATCGTCGTTATTGTTTGAAATCCGCATGATGTATAAAGAGGCTCGCCAGCTTTTGTTGCAATAAGTGCAATTGGTTGTTTTGTATGAGTAGTGTGTTCTAAGCAGTGATTAAGCAAAATACGCCCGATGCCTCGGCCTTGAAAATGAGGATGGACGATTAACATACCGATAGTAGAAAACCTATCTTTAAAAGGAAATACGCCTCCAGCTGCAATCAGTTTATTTTCATGCATATAACCGACAAGTGTACCGAGAGAAAGGTACATTTCGAATTGTTTTTTCATAAATGCTTTATTTTGTAACCATCCAATAGATTTGCAAAGGTCGAGTAAATCAAAAATAAAAGTTTCATCTAGCTTTATTATTTTCATACATGTTCACCACATTTCTATTAATTTTCATAAAAGTAGATTGAAAATGTTAAATAAGAGATTTACGTTAAATGAAATCCAACTTGTTTATATTTTGATTGTAAAGGAGAAGATGGTTGATATGAAAAGACAAAGTTATACAAATTATAACTGATATTTACATAAGTTAACAAAAAATTTACATATAACTAATTTTCTCTTAACAGTCTTCTATTAAATTTGATAGTGGGAAATGAATAACCTAATTAGGGGGACAAGACAGTGAAAAAGTTTGTGAAAAAAGCATGGCCATTTGCAGTTGTAGCGTCGTTAGCAGTTACTTCGGTGGCAACATGGAATTTTACACGTTCTAGTGAAGTGAGTGCAGATGAGAGCGGAAGCAATGCAAAGATTAAAAATGTCATTGTATTAATTGGGGATGGTATGGGCCCTTCATATATGACGGCTCACCGTTATATGAAAGATAATCCAAAAACTTTTGAGATGGAATCTACAGAGTTTGATAAACATCTTGTAGGAACACAAAAAACATATCCGGAAGATGAACATGAAAATATCACAGACTCTGCATCTGCAGCAACAGCTATGTCAGCAGGAATTAAAACATATAATGCGGCAATTGCAGTTGATAACGATAAAGCAGAAGTGAAAACTGTTCTTGAACAAGCGAAAGAAAAAGGGAAATCGACAGGATTAGTTGCTACTTCTGAAATTACACATGCAACACCAGCTGCTTTCGGTGCGCATGACATTAGTCGTAAAAATATGGACGCAATTGCAAATGATTATTTTGATGAGAAAATTAAAGGGAAGCATAAAGTAGATGTTATGCTTGGCGGCGGCGTAAAAAACTTTGTTAGAAAAGATCGCAATCTTACAGAAGAGTTTAAGAAATCTGGTTATAGCTACGTAACAGATCGAGATCAATTGTTAAATGATAAAAATGATCAAATCCTTGGTTTATTTGCACCAGGCGGTTTAGATAAAATGATTGACCGCAATGAGAAGACACCTTCATTAGAAGAAATGACAAATGCAGCAATTGAGCGTTTGAACAAAAATAAAAATGGTTTCTTCTTAATGGTTGAAGGAAGTCAAATTGACTGGGCTGGACACGATAATGATATCGTTGGCGCAATGAGTGAAATGGAAGACTTTGAAAAAGCATTTAAAGCAGCGATTGAGTTTGCGAAAAAAGATAAAAATACGTTAGTTGTTGCAACGGCAGACCACGCTACTGGTGGATTATCTTTAGGTGCAAATGGTGAGTATAACTTTAAAGTAGATCCAATTAAAGCTGCAAAACGCACACCAGACTTCATGGCAAATGAGATTGCAAAAGGTGCAAATGTAGAAGAAACATTGAAAAAATATATTGATTTACAATTAACACCTGAAGAAATTAAAGCGGTAAATGATATTGCTCCTTCAAAAGATGTAACAAAGATTGATAATGCGATTGAAGATATTTTCAATAAGCGTTCGGTTACAGGATGGACAACAGGTGGACATACAGGAGAAGATGTAAACGTATATGCATTTGGCCCTGGTAAATACTTGTTCTCTGGTGTTCAAGAGAATACAAATATCGCTAAACGTGTCTTTGATATTGTTGGCGGTGGCGATCCGAATAAAGGAAGACGCTAATTATAAATGAAAGTGAGGCGAAATGCCTCACTTTTCTTTTTAGGAGATGGAAAGATGAGAGCTATTTTCAGAGGGATAGGAGCCCTTCTAATAGGTGTATTATTGCTAGTTGGATGTCAATCCAAAGAGAATCAGATAGAACAAAAACCTACTACTACAAAAGCTGAGGAAAAGGTACAAATAACGAAAGAAGAAGAGAAATCGATTCAAGATGTTATGGAGAAATTTGTACGGACGACAAATGAAAAAAATCTTGTTGAACATATGGAGTTATTTTCAACGAAGATGCCCAGTGCTGAAGACTTAAAAACGCAAAAAGAAACAGCTTTTCGAAAGGTAAATAAGAAAATTGAATTGGAACATATAGACATAAAAGCTAGTAAAGCAGGGTATGTTGTTGTTGAAACAAAAGAAAAGGAAACAGATGGAGAGGTCATTCTTCAGAAGAAAGTACAGTATGCACTTGGAAAAGAAGAGGATGGATGGAAAATTGAAGAGGTTCGCACGATAGAGAAGAAATAAAGTGAAACTTTCCGTAAATAGCACAAAAAAGGTTCTCATTGGCGAGAACCTTTTTTTATAGTGGTAACATAATCTGATTTGAGCATGCTTCGATATCATCAATATCTTGGCGAATGGTTGCCATTTTATTATCAAGATCTTCAGCTTTCATTGCTGCATCATGTAGTTCATCTTTTAAATACTCAGGTATTTTCCCTTCATATTTATAATAAAGTTTATGTTCTAAACTTGCCCAAAAGTCCATAGCCAGCGTACGTAACTGAATTTCTGCAAAGACTTCTTTTGTACCAGAATTCAGTGATAAAGGATATTTAATAATCATGTGTAAACTTTTATAGCCGTTTCCCTTTGGATTAGCGATATAATCTTTTACCTCTATGATTTCCATATCTTCACGCTTTTGAATGACTTCTTTCAAATGATAGATATCTTCTACGAAGCAACATGTAATACGAATGCCGATGATGTCTTGTAAATGCGTTTGGGCATTTTCAACTGTCGGTAATAAATTTTTACGTTCAAGCTTTTTAATAATACTTTCAGGTTGTTTTAATCTTGTTTTTATATGTTCAAACGGGTTGTAATCCTCTAAAAATTGGGCTTCCCGGTTCATAATTTCAAATTTAGTTTTTAACTCTTCTAAAGCAAATGTATATGGTAGTACAAAAGCTTTCCAGTAGTTAACTGTTGATTGATTATATTCCATTTATATACACACCTTTTCCTATTTACAAGTGAGGTTGTTATTATACTAAATACCAAAGCATATAAGCGCAAGCAGCAAATGATGAGATCATAAAGCGATATTTAGTTTTCATACTTTCAACTCCTTTCGAATAAAAATTCTATATGAATAAACGTGATTGTTAATAAATTCACTATGTACAATTCCTATAGTAATAGATTCGTGTGAATTTCGTATGAACTAATTGTTTCAGCTTTTTGTCTTTTTTTTGTAAATCATCATTATTATCCATAATTTAAAGTGTTTTCATTTGATTTATTCGATTGTATAAATTAATGTATATTTGAATTTATGGTTATTAGGGGGCTATACGGTGAATTTTGAAGAATTAGCAATTGCCAGACGTTCTGCAATGAAATTTGTACAAGGAATAGAAATCCCAGATGAGGATTTTAAAAAAATATTTGAGCTAACAAAGCTTTCTCCATCTTGTTACAATTTGCAACATACACATTATGTTGTAATTCGTGATCAAGAGCGCAAAGAAAGATTAAAAGAGTTAGCTTTTAGGCAATATAAAGTATCGAGTGCATCTGCGGTAATACTTGTTTGTGGTGACAAGAGAGCATACCAAAATGTCGAAAATATTTATTTCGGTATGAAGGTTTTAAAGATGATTGATGAATGTGAGTATGAAGATACAATTAGGCAAACGAAAGGGTTATATGAAGGAAAAGGAGAACGCTTCATGGAAGAGGAAGCGATTAGAAATGCTTCGTTAAGTGCGATGACTTTTATGTACGCAGCTAAATATTATGGATATGATACGTGTCCAATGATTGGTTTTGATGAAAAAGCAGTACAAAGTGAATTGAATATGCCAGAGCATGTAGTACCTGTTTTAATGATTACGATAGGAAAAAGTGATACTACTAAAACTCGCCCACGAGGATATCGAAAACCGATTAGTGAGTTTGTTACATATGAGACATTTTAATAAAAAGTATAAAGTACTAGACATAAAAGGGTTCTATTTAGAACCTTTTTATTTTGCAATTGACAAATAGAATGAAGTTATATAATATTTAAATCGTAATCATTACGTTTTAGTTTGCGATCTTTAAAAGAAAGGAGAATTACATATGCGTGTAAATATTACATTAGCTTGTACAGAGTGCGGTGATCGTAATTATATTTCTAAAAAAAATAAACGAAACAATCCAGAGCGCATCGAACTAAAAAAATATTGTCCACGATTAAAGCGAGTAACGTTACATCGTGAAACGAAGTAGAAGACTAGAGATATCTCTAGTCTTTTTTTGTTATAATTACCTTAAATTGTAATGAAGGGAGCGGTATGATGAATCAAAAAGATAAAGAAAGAAAAGAGCAAGTGGCTCATATTATTGACATTCCAGATGATTATAGGCTTGTTGTAGATGATCAAGAAGGTGTGGATGACCCATATCATCTATTATGGTGGGAGCATAAAGCGGATGAGGAGAAAACAATACAGATTACGTTGAGTAGACATACTGGTAATTTAATTGACTTTAGGATAGAGGATGAAAAAGCTTTTTCGAGCGGTGAGGAAACGATAGAGGACAATAAAGCAAGAGAGATTGCAAATACATTCTTAAAAAAATATACAAAAGAAGGCTCTGAATTTTATACATATGTAATTGTTAAGGGGGACAGGCGCGGTTGGAAAGAAGTAAATTATATGCAAGAAGTGAATGGCTATCCATTGCCGAATACGGGGTGTGTTGTGCTAGTGCATCCTTTAGGTGAGGTGATGCATTTTCATTATAATGGACAAAAAGCTATAGAGAAAAAACCGTTATGGCCAAGTGACATTGTTGAGGAGAACGTCGTTTTAGAAAGTTTGAAAGCTAGACAAGATATGAGACTTGTATTTGTAGATTTAACTCATTCTTCATGTGAGGATGAAAATGGAGGAGAAGTAAAAGGATATCATCTTGTATATGAACCAGAACCTAGCCATGCGTTTATTGATGCAAGTACAGGTAAAGACTTGTTTGGACCAGATCATTATAAATTGCCTGCAACTGTAGCTGTTGAAATAACGAAAAAAGATTGCCGGCGAGATGTTATATTCGATTTGCTTGACTGGGATAAAGAAAGTTTTACAAAAGTAGCTGAGAAGGAAGATACTGATGAAATAAGGATGAAATTTGTTCCGAAAGAGGAATTACAGAAACAAAAAGAAGAAAAAAATCCATATTTAATGAATGAATTTTTTAAGAAGCATTTACCGATGTTAAAATATAATAATTTTGTTTGCATTATGATTGATAAATCTACCAATGAATTAACTGGTTTTATAAAACTGACAGACGATAAAGAAGTAAAGCAAATATTGCCTAGAGAGGAATGTTTACAAAAAGCACTTCAATTTTTGGAACAAGTTATTCCAGATGTCACACAATATTTACGTCTTTGGGAAGAACGTGAAGAAACAGAAGATGGGATTGAAAGGTTTACTTTTTCCGTATATGTGAATGGTATTCTAGCAGAGTATAACCAATTTAGGGTCAATATCAATGCAGAAAATGGAGCTGTGATGCATTACTCGGGAGAGTCTAGCAGCATTATAAAAGAATTACTTACATATGAAACAACACCAAAAGTAACAAAGGAAAAAGCGTTAGAAATATACAGAGGGGCCATGCGAGTTAATTTAGAATGGTTTTTAGAAAATGACGTAGAGGAGACGAACTACGAACTACTGTATAAACAAACGACAGACAAAAATTATAAAGAATCCTTCGACCGTAGTCGAGAAATTCGTTATATTGATGCACATACTGGGGAGAAAATTTGGAGTACATATTAGTAAAAGCCAATCGATACGTGTCGAGTGGCTTTTACTATGTTTTTAGAATCATTTTATTAATTGCTGTTAAGTGGTTGAAGAATACCATCTTGAGCTTTTGACCAATCATATAGGTTTCCATCAGATCTCACTGCAAAATTTAGCGCACGAGAGTTCTCAGCAGATTCGCGTCCGTATAATACGTCGTATAGCTTAATACCATTTATTGTGCCAATTAGTTTGTCTTCGCTGGAGCTGTAACGAATTTCATTTGAGCGAGCTCCCATTCTTTTTTCTAGAACTTTTATAGCATCTTCACTTGTGAATGTAATAGTATCAGTTTGTTTATTTGGTTGGTTAGCTGGTTGTTGCTCTTTTTGTGTGTTTTTAGATTCTGCTTCAGGTTTTGTATTATTTTCAGACTTTGTGTTGTTCTTAGTTTTTGTATTGTTTTTAGTTGTTGTGTTGTTTTCAGCTTTTACGTTGTTTTCAGCTTTTACGTTGTTCTCAGCTTTTGCACTGTCTTCCGTTTTTGTACTGTCTTTTGATACGGCAGTATCTTGTTTAGTAGCTTCAGTTTTTGTGAGAGACGTTTGTTGTCCGCAAGCTGAAAGTAAGAAAAATGATGATGTGAGTATTACAAGGTTTCTGATTTGTGATGTAGCATGTCGCATGAAAACACCTATTTCAAAATTTTGGAACCTTACACATTGTAATTAATTAGAAAAATATGCAAGGCATGAAAGGCTTATTTCGTTCGACAAAAAGCTAAGGATTCCATATTTATATCGTACAGACACAAACAACCTCATGCCCACATACACTTAGTAAAGACCACTATTTTGGCGGAGGTGAAAGGTTTGAGTCTATTCGCCGCAATTGGATATATGGTTCGAGAAGTGTTTGTTTTTGTTTCTTATGTGAAGAACAATGCGTTTCCGCAGCCGTTATCATCAGACGATGAGAGAAAGTACTTAGAGTTAATGGAGCAAGGTGATGCTCAAGCGAGGAATCTGTTAATTGAACATAATTTACGGCTTGTAGCTCATATCGTTAAAAAATTTGAAAATACAGGGGAAGATGCAGAGGATTTAATTTCAATTGGTACAATTGGGCTCATTAAAGCGATCGAGAGTTATTCGGCAGGAAAAGGAACGAAACTTGCAACGTATGCAGCACGCTGTATTGAAAATGAAATTTTGATGCATTTACGTGTACTAAAGAAAACGAAAAAGGACGTTTCACTTCATGATCCGATCGGGCAAGATAAAGAGGGGAATGAGATATCGCTTATTGATATATTAAAATCAGAGTCTGAAGATGTAATTGATATGATCCAGCTTAGTATGGAGTTAGAAAAGATTAAAGAGTATATCGATATTTTAGACGAACGAGAGAAAGAAGTAATCGTGAAGCGTTTTGGACTGGGGCTTGATAAGGAGAAAACGCAACGAGAGATTGCAAAGGCACTTGGTATTTCTAGAAGCTACGTATCAAGAATTGAAAAGCGTGCTTTAATGAAAATGTTCCATGAATTTGTAAGAGCAGAGAAAGAGAAAAAAGCAAAAGAATAATGTACATTGCAAGCAGCCGTATTTTAAAATGGGCTGCTTTCCTTTTGGTAAATAAGGAAAGAAAAAGAGTTGTGTTCAGAAGAAATCCATGTTCACTGTTGAAAATGACGGATTCTATCTGTAATATTAGAAGGTGCTAAACAATTTAAGAATAATACCATACTTAGTTTTCTGCATGTATACTGAAACAGTTCTATATGTTATATGGGAATAAGAACCAATTTTACATATGATATAGAAGGTAAAGAAGGGGAAGCTAAAGTTATAGACTGATTAGGAGGTTCCGCAATTTGCGACGTACATTATATCGACTTATGATCGAACTTACAAATGGTCGTTTTACTTCTTATATATTACGTAAATTTGCACAATCTCGTTTAAGCTCTATCATTATTCCATCGTATGCGAAAGTGTTTCAAATTAATCAAGATGAGATGGAAAAGGGTTTGAAGGAATATAGAACATTGCATGCATTATTTACGCGTAAGCTAAAAGAAGGAAAGCGTAGTATTGATACAGATGCATCAAGTATCGTTAGTCCTGTTGATGGTGTTTTTGCTGATCACGGTCCTATTGAGGACACAAAAACATTTGATATTAAAGGAAAACGTTATTCGATTGTGGATATGCTAGGTAATGAAGAACGTGCACAGCGATATGCAGGTGGTACATACATGGTTATTTATTTAAGCCCAAGTCATTATCATCGTATTCATAGTCCGCTTTCTGGTTCTGTGACTGAAAGATTTGTACTCGGTAGAAAATCATATCCGGTAAATGCAGCTGGTATGGAATACGGGAAAGAACCATTGTCAAAAAATTATCGTTCTGTTACAGAAGTGAATAGTGACGGTGAACATATGGCGCTTGTAAAAGTAGGAGCTATGTTTGTAAATAGTATTGAGCTGCTGCATGAAAGAGACACTGTTCAAAAAGGTGAAGAAATGGCATACTTTACATTCGGTTCAACAGTTGTGTTATTGTTTGAAAAAGATATGATAGAAGTAGTACAAGAATTGAAGAGTGGACAAGAGCTTCGCCTTGGTGAAAAGATTGCTACTCGATTGGCTCATAAGTAAAAAAGATTTCATAACTGTAAGCAAGATTTATGGACAAAGATGCGTAATGATGAAATTCCCTAGATGGGAGTACTTGTTTATTCGAGAGCCATCGCAGGATGGCTCTTTTTACAAGTTAGTTAATTAAAATTTCACTTTATATGTAATCAAGACGATTTGACTAGCTTGTCCTCTAATGAGCGTCTAATAATTTCTTGTTTTATAAGTAAAATGAAGTCGGGATTTAATTTTAGTTCTTTTGCTTTATAATAAGACTCAGTGAGTAACTCAGTAGATAACTGTTCCATATGTTTTGTTTTCAAGGTGAGTCACCTCCTAATAATATAAGGATTGATTCGTTGTTGCATTTAATGTACCAAAAAAATATGACAGTCACAAACGAGTGGTTATCCACAAACCTAGGTGGATAAAATGTGTATAGATTGTTAGTAAATTCCAAATTGACTGAAAAATTAATGTGGAAAATGTGTACAATTTTATCCACAGGCCATATATCGAAATATGTTGTCGAAAAATTTTTATGAAAACTCCTCAAAGAGGTGAAAGAAATTGAAACTATTTTTACCAAATGAATATGTGAAAAATGTATATCATGTTCAACCAGAAGATTTGAAAAAACGTGGAATTAAAGGTGTTATTACTGATTTAGATAACACTTTAATTGAATGGGATCGTCCAAATGCAACGCCACAACTTGAAGAATGGTTTTTGAAAATGAAAGAGCAAGGCATTCAAGTAACGGTCGTTTCAAATAATAATGAGCAACGAGTGAAAGACTTTGCTGATCCATTAGGCATTCCATTTATTCATAGTGCGCGTAAGCCATTTGTTCGTGCGTTTAAGCGTGCAATACAAGAGATGCAGTTGCAGCCGGATGAAGTTGTAGTAATTGGGGATCAATTACTAACGGATGTGCTAGGTGGAAACCGAGTTGGACTTCATACAATTTTAGTTGTACCGGTAGCACAAACGGACGGATTAGTAACGCGCTTTAATCGAAAAATTGAACGAAGAATTATGAGAAATATGAAGAAAAAAGGTTTAATTAACTGGGAGGAATAAAGTTTGACTGAAACAATTAAATGTATTGGTTGCGGTGTAGAAATTCAAACAGAAGATAAAAATGAAGTGGGATATGCTCCTGCCTCATCTTTAGAAAAAGAACAAGTAATTTGTCAACGCTGTTTTCGATTGAAACATTATAACGAAATTCAAGATGTATCATTAACAGATGATGATTTCCTACGTATTCTAAACGGTATTGGAAAATCGGATGCGTTAGTAGTTAAGATTGTAGATATTTTTGACTTTAATGGTAGCTGGTTACCTGGCTTACATCGTTTCGTGGGAAATAATAAAGTATTACTTGTTGGGAATAAAGCTGATTTAATTCCTAAGTCAGTAAAACATGATAAAGTAAAGCATTGGATGCGCTATAGTGCAAAGCAGCTAGGATTAAAGCCAGAAGATGTCTTTTTAATTAGTGCAGCGAAGGGACAAGGGATTGCTGAGCTGGCAGATGCGATTGAGTATTACCGCGGCGGAAAAGATGTTTACGTTGTTGGATGTACAAATGTAGGGAAATCAACATTTATTAATCGTATGATTAAAGAATTTAGTGATGAGACTGAAAATGTAATTACAACATCTCATTTCCCAGGAACAACGCTTGATTTAATTGATATTCCGTTAGACGAAGAATCTTCTTTATATGATACGCCAGGTATTATTAACCACCATCAAATGGCTCATTATGTTGGAAAACAAAGCTTAAAGCTTATTACACCAACAAAAGAAATTAAGCCAATGGTATTCCAATTAAATGAAGAACAAACATTGTTCTTTAGCGGACTGGCACGTTTTGATTACGTAAGTGGCGGTCGTCGCGCATTTACTTGTCACTTCTCAAATCGTTTAACAATCCATCGTACAAAGCTTGAGAAAGCAGATGAATTGTATAAAAATCATGCTGGGGATTTACTAAGCCCGCCAACACCAGAAGAATTAGAAAATATGCCAGAGCTAGTGAAATACGAGTTTAATATTCGTGAACCAAAAACGGACGTTGTATTCTCTGGATTAGGATGGGTTACTGTGAACGAACCGGGAGCGAAAATTGTTGCACACGTACCAAAAGGAGTAAGTGTTTCATTGCGTAAATCTTTAATTTAATATGGAGAGGGATTTATGAAACAATTATATGGTGTAATCGGAAATCCAATTGGACATTCACTATCACCCGTTATGCATAACGATGCATTTGAACACTTGAATATGGATGCCCATTATCATGCCTTTCTTGTTAAAGAGGAAGTGCTAGGGGAAGCAGTAAGAGGTTTAAAAGCGTTAGGTATTTCAGGATTTAATGTAACAACTCCACACAAAGTTGCGATTATGAATTATTTGGATGAGATTGACCCGCTAGCAAAACAAATTGGTGCAGTAAATACGGTGGTTCATAAGGATGGGAAATTGATTGGCTACAATACAGATGGAATTGGGTTTGTCCGAGCACTGCAATCCATTAGTAGTGAACCACTTCAAGAGAAACGTATTTTATTACTTGGCGCAGGCGGTGCTAGTAGAGCTATTTATTTTTCACTTGCTGATGTAGGTGTGAAAGAGATTGATGTAGCGAATCGTACAGTAGATAAGGCGAAAGAACTTATTGCTGCATGTACGGCTACTGTTCATTCTGTTGCTTTATCGCTAGAAAAAGCAACAGAAGAACAAGAGAATTATGATATTATCATTCAGACGACAACAATAGGTATGTATCCACGCGTCCAATATACACCGTTACAAATTTCTTCGTTGAAAAAGGGAACGATTGTATCAGATATAATTTATAACCCATTTGAAACGAAAATTTTATGTGAGGCGAAAGAGCAAGGTGCAATGATTCAAAATGGTATTGATATGTTTGTTTATCAAGGAGCGCTTGCATTTGAAATGTGGACAGGGCGCACGCCAAATATCGAACGAATGAAACAATTAGTTATAAGAAAGCTTGGAGGCTAACATATATGTTAACAGGAAAACAAAAAAGATTTTTACGTGCACAAGCACATCATTTAACACCAATTTTTCAAGTAGGAAAAGGCGGAGTAAATGAAAATATGATTAAACAAATCGCAGATACTTTAGAAGCTCGTGAGCTATTTAAAGTAAGTGTACTACAAAACTGTGAATTCGATCGCCGTGAAGTTGCAGAAGAACTTGCAAAAGGTGCACGCGCTGAAATCGTTCAAGTAATTGGAAGCACAATCGTTTTATACAAAGAGTCAAGAGAAAATAAACAAATTAAGCTTCCTCGATAAAAAGATTAGTATGCGCTATTTTTATCGTTGATGCGTAATGATGTAGAGAGCGAAACCAATTGAACTTTTATTAATAGCAACTCTCTTCATTCCTAACAGAAGAGAGTTGCTGTACGTAAAAGGAAGGGGCGTTTCTTTTGAGGAAAATTGGCATCATTGGCGGTACATTTGATCCGCCACATTATGGACATTTGCTAATTGCAAATGAAGTATTTCACGCTTTGAATTTAGAAGAAGTATGGTTCTTACCGAACCAAATTCCGCCGCATAAACAAGGGCGGAATATTACAAGTGTAGAAAGTCGTTTGCAAATGTTAGAGCTTGCGACTGAGGCAGAGGAACATTTTTCCATTTGTTTAGAAGAGCTTAGCAGGAATGGCCCATCTTATACGTATGACACTATGCTACAATTGACGAAGAAGCATCCGGATGTGCAGTTTCACTTTATTATTGGTGGAGATATGGTTGAGTATTTACCGAAGTGGTATAACATTGAAGCATTACTTGATCTTGTAACGTTTGTTGGGGTTGCAAGACCTGGGTATACATTGCATACACATTATCCTATCACCACTGTGGAAATTCCGGAGTTTGCAGTTTCTTCATCTTTATTACGTGAGAGATATAAAGAGAAGAAAACATGTAAATATTTACTTCCTGAAAAAGTAAAGGCATATATCGAGAGGAATGGGTTGTATGAATCGTGAGAAAGCACTTCATATTGTCAAACAACAAATGCATGAAAAACGTTATATACACACAATCGGTGTAATGGAAACAGCGATTGAACTTGCTAAGTTATACGGTGTGGATGAAAAAAAGGCTGAAGTTGCAGCTATATTCCATGATTATGCGAAGTGTAGAGCGATTTCAGAGATGGAAGAGATCATTAAAAGTGAAGATTTGCCGAAAGATTTACTTTGTTATAACAAAGAGTTATGGCATGCACCTGTTGGGGCATACTTAGTAGAAAAAGAAGTAGGCATTACGGATCCTGAAATCCTGCAAGCTATTACATATCATACAAGTGGTCATGAGAAAATGACGATGTTAGATAAAGTAATTTATGTAGCTGATTACATTGAGCCTGGGCGAAAGTTTCCGGGGGTGGAGGAAGCTCGTAAACTCGCATATACGGATATAGATCAAGCTTTATTATTTGCTTTAAAGAGAACAATTCAATTTTTAATGGAAAAAGATCAAACGATTTATCCATTAACATTCCAAACATACAACGCAGTTATCAAGGAGGAAATGAGTAAATGAAAGATAAAGATTTATTAGTATTAGCAGCAAAAGCAGCTGATGATAAGAGAGCAGAAGATATGGTTGTCCTAAATATGCAAGGTATTTCACCAATTGCAGATTATTTCATTATTTGTCACGGTAACTCAGATAAGCAAGTGCAAGCAATTGCACGTGAAATTAAAGCGAAAGCACACGAGTTCCAAATCGATGTACAACGTATGGAAGGTTTTGACGAAGCTCGCTGGGTATTGGTTGACCTTGGAGATGTAGTTGCTCATGTATTCCATAAAGATGAGCGTAATCACTATAATTTAGAGCGTCTATGGGGCGATGTGCCACGTGAAGATATTACAGAAGAGTTAGGCCAATGAACTACGAGCAATTTGCATTGCTGTACGATGAACTAATGAATGATGTCCCTTATGATAAATGGGTGGAATTCACAGAGGAAAGCTTACAGCAAGCGGATATGAAAGAGGCGAAGATTCTTGATGTAGCATGCGGTACTGGTAATGTAACGCTTCCGCTTGTACAAAAAGGTTACGATGTAATCGGTGTCGATCTTTCAGAAGAAATGTTAGCAGTCGCACAGCAAAAACTAGGCGGGGCAGGATATTTTATTCCTTTTTACCAACAAGACATGCGAGAGCTTGATGTTCCAGGTGAGTTTGACTGTGTAACGATTTTTTGTGATTCATTAAACTATGTATTGCAAGAAGATGGAGTGCAAGAAACATTTCGAAGAGTGTTTCATCATTTACGTCAAGATGGTTTGTTTTTATTTGATGTACATTCTTTATATAAAATACATCATGTATTTCAAAATGAAACATACACAGTGAATGGAGAAGAAATATCTCTTATTTGGAATTGTTTCCCTGGTGAAGAATCAAATAGTGTAGAACATGATTTAACATTCTTTGTTCAAGACCCAGAAGAAGATGTGTACCATCGTTTTGACGAATGTCACGTACAACGTGCATATCCGATTGAAGAGTTAACGAAATGGCTTGAAGAAGCTGGTTTTACAGTGCTTCGTGTAACTGGTGACTTTGAGCGACTTGAAGTTACAGAACAAACAGAGCGTATTTTCTTCATGGCGAAGAAAAACGGATAAAGTGAAACTTTAATCAGCGGGGGGTCTTCACCCTCCGCTGATTATTAGTTGAACCAATCGGGCTTTTACGGGCAGCCCGACCCCCACTAAACTTCTTTGCTTTCGCTGAGTTTTGAGGTGGGGATCTTACTGGCCGGTAAATAGCGGGGTAAAACAAAAGCAACCAAGAAGGTTGCTTTTGTTTTGTAAAGAAGTTGTAATTTTAGTTCTAGGATAATAAGAAGATTATATACGTAAAGTGTAAAAATGCTAGTTTAAGTGAAAATATAATGTAAAAAAGTAAGTATTTATAAAAAGGATTTGGAATGACGATGACGTATTTATTATGTGTGTTTATTGAATTGCTGATCAACGCATTTTAAATCTTCATCAAATTTCTCGTGTGTCCGCTCGATTAATTTATGAAACATATCCCCAACATGTTCTTCTAAAACCCGAATGCCTTCTCCTGTAACGCCGCCTTTAACGCATACTTTTTCTTGTAAAGTAGGCAATGTGAAAATCCCTTTTTCGAGTAGTTTCCCCATTCCGACGACCATTTCACTTACTAAAGTAGTGGCTTCCTCATGTGTAATATTTGTTTTATCTACAGCAGCGTTAATGAAACATTGTAATAAATAACTAAAGAATGCAGGGCCGCAGCTTGCTATATCAGATGAAACGCGCGTTATATCTTCTTCTATTACAAGGGGAGTAGAAATGTTTTTGAATAAGCGAAATAGTTTTTGTTGCCATTCTTCAGAGCAGTTGCTTCCAAATGTAAATAGTGATGCGCCGGACAGGGCGCGGTTTGTAATGCTCGGAATAATACGGGCAACATGGCAAGGTACAAGTGTTTCTAATTGTGATGGAGATATTGGACTTGTGATAGAAACTAAGCACTTTTCATGAGAAAAATGTTCAGCGTATTTTTGCAAGATCGGGTATATATCTATTGGCTTTACACAAATAAAAATAAGATGTGATCGTTCGATTACCTCATCAATAGTTTTGGCTATATGAACAGAAGGGTGTTTTTCCTTTATATGATATGCTTTGGCGGGCGTTCGATTAATGATCGTAAGGCACGAAGGTTTGACAGCACGGGTTTCTAAAAATGCATCGATTAGTATATTCCCCATGTTTCCTGTCCCTATAATTCCTATGTTCAATGTTTCATCCCTCCTTCGTAACAGCTTTCTCCTAAACAATATGAATGATGTTATAAATTTATGATTAGAGGTGAAAAATGATGTGGGATTTTCCAAAGAAATGGTTAGGATTAGTTGCTATTATTGGAACTGTGCTTTTTCTTATTTTCTGGAAAACGAATGAGCATAAAGAGCGATCAGTTATTACAACGGATGTTCAAGAGAGAGATATAGAGAAGAAAAGTAAACCGAAAATATCGGATACAAAGCAGCAGAAAAAAATAATTGTAATTGATATGAAAGGGGCTGTTGTTAAAGAGGGGGTGTATGAAATGAAAGAAGGGGACCGGGTCAAGGATGCTATTGAAAAAGCAGGTGGTTTTTTGCCTGAGGCAGATAGGATGAAGGTAAATTTAGCACAAATGGTACAAGACCAAATGATTCTTTACGTACCGAATAAAAACGAACAAGTGCAAGAAGTAGCTGCTGTTTCAAAGGGAGAGGGAAAAGTTCAAATAAATGCAGCTTCTAAAGAACAACTTGAAAAAATTACAGGTATTGGTTCTCGGAAAGCAGAAAGTATTTTGAAATATCGAGAGGAACATGGTCCGTTTCAAAAAATAGAAGATTTGTTAGAGATTGATGGGATTGGTGTGAAGTCTTTGGAGAGAATAAAAGATCAAATTATTATTCCGTAAAAGATTGACGAAGTTTTTCTTCATTCGCTACACTACAAGTAGACAAAAAAGTAGGTGAAGAATATGGAACGAATTTCATGGGATCAATATTTTATGACGCAAAGCCATTTGTTATCTTTACGTAGTACATGTACAAGGCTTGCAGTAGGAGCGACAATCGTTCGTGATAAACGAATTATTGCTGGTGGATATAATGGTTCAATTAAAGGTGGCGTACATTGTATAGATGATGGATGCTACGTTATTGACAATCATTGTGTTCGTACAATTCACGCAGAAATGAATGCTTTATTACAATGTGCAAAATTTGGTGTGAAAACGGAGGAAGCGGAAATTTATGTTACGCATTTTCCTTGTTTACAATGTTGTAAGGCGATTATTCAAAGTGGTATTACAGCAGTTTATTATGCACAGGATTATAAAAATCATCCGTATGCCGTAGAGTTATTTGAAAAAGCGAATGTAACGGTGAAACACGTTCCGCTAGAATATGATATTGCAGCATTAGAGGATCAAAAACGTCATATGGAGTTAAAAGAACTATTTGCATCTTTAGAAAAAGAGAACTTATCAATGGAAGAATTACAGCATGTATTCACGAAAGCAAAAATGATGCTATAAGGAGTGAGTATGAGTTGCAAGGACAATGGGGCTATGTTGCAATCTCATTTATAATAGGGATTGCAATTGCCTTCTCCTTTTCAGTTGTATTGCTGACTTGTTGTCTCGTTTTATATATTTTCTTTTGTTTATATCGTACTTCGCGTAAAACCTTCTTTTATTGTATGATAGCGTGTTTTAGTGGCGCTATGTACACCGCGTATGTTCAAGGGCAAAACAAGCCTCTGGGAGAGTCCTACGAAGCTGCAAGAGGAGTGATACATACTACACCTCTTATTAACGGGGATCGCCTCTCATTTCAAGTTGAAGATCAGAATAAAAATATAGTGCAGTTAAGTTACAAAATGAAATCAGCCTCGGAAAAGAAACAAATGCGACAATTACATGCAGGAGTATCATGTGTATTCGAAGGTGAGAGGAAAGAACCACAAATAGCTCGGAATTTTCATGGGTTTAATTATCGTGATTATTTATATAAACAAAATATTCATTTCATATTGGAAGCTACATATATTTCTGAATGCCGTAAAACATCGTTGTCATTTGTGCAATGGATTCTTTTTTTGAGGCAACAAGCGATCTCGGGAGTTACAGAAATGTTTCCAGAGCAATCAGGCGCTTTTATGAATGCATTAGTATTTGGTGATAGACACCAAATGACATTTGAAGTTGAAGAGCAATATCAACAATTCGGTCTCGTGCATTTGTTGGCGATTTCAGGATCGCATATCGTATTGTTGATGGTGATCGTGTATTTTATTTTGCTAAGAAGTGGTGTGACAAGGGAGGGAGCAACAGTATGTCTTATCTTCTGCATTCCTTTGTATATGATTTTAGCAGGAGCGTCACCGTCTGTTATAAGAGCTTCTATAACAGGAGTTTTAATGTTAATTGCTTTTATGTGTTCTATTCGTTTATCTAGCTTAGATGCTTTAAGTATAACAGCTATATGTATGCTTATATTTGATCCATATCTCGTGTTTAATATTGGCTTTCAGTTTTCTTTCGTTGGTAGTTTTGCTTTACTTTTATCTGCCCCGCTCTTACTAGAGAGTGGTAATGGAGTAATTCGAAATTCTATTTATATTTCTCTTATTTCACAGCTCGTTAGTACTCCGATTTTGTTATATCACTTCGGTTATTTTTCTCCATATAGTATTTTTCTAAATATCTTATACGTTCCGTTTTTATCTCTCATTGTATTGCCGTGTAGTATTGTTATTTTGATATGTATACCGATCATCCCGTTTCTTGCAAAAAGACTTGCGGATGTACTATCAATAGGTTTGAATCTTTCTAATGATTTTTTGATTTATTGTGAAAGCTTACCATTTACTCGCCTTAATTTCGGGCAAACATCTATACTTCTTGTAGCTCTATATTGTGTGAGTATAGTTAGTATATTGATGGTTTGGGAAAGGCGAATGTCGCAGAGAATTATGTTTATAGCTTCGGGTATATTTCTTTTTATTTGTACATGTCATTACGTGTATCCGTATTTTCGGGAAAGTGGGAGTGTTACATTTCTTGATGTTGGACAGGGAGATGCAATATTAATTCGCCTTTCGTATGATCAAGAGATTTACCTTATTGATACTGGTGGAACAATTCGTCCAAATAAGGAAGAATGGCAACGGAAAAAGCATGAATTTTCTGTTGGAAATGATATTTTAATCCCTTATTTACAAAAGGAAGGTATTAAAAAGATCGATAAATTAATTGTAACGCATGGAGATGCGGACCATATAGGTGCTGCACAAGAGTTGTTATCAAATATAACCGTAAAAGAAGTTGTATTTGGCCGAAAGAAAAAAGATGCGGTATTAGAAAAGATAGTAAAGAAACAGGCGTTAGAAAAGGAAGTGAAAATAAGGGAAGTGGGAGAAGGAGAGAGTTGGAGCGTAAATGAAACGGAATTTTTCGTACTAGCCCCAACAGGAAAGGAAGGGAGTGAAAATAATGCTTCAATTGTAATATTGGCAAAATTAGGAGGGCTAACGTGGTTGTTTACAGGTGATTTAGAAGAAGAAGGAGAGAAGTTTTTAGTAGCTGCGTATCCAGATTTAAGGGCGGATGTTTTAAAGGTGGCTCATCATGGGAGTAATACGTCATCTATAACACCTTTTTTGAGCGCCGTACAGCCTAATATGGCGATTATTTCTGTCGGTGAGCGTAATAGGTATGGGCATCCTCATAAGGAAGTTATAGAGCGTTTTGAGAAGATGGGGATTGAGATATGGCGCACGGATAAGCAAGGGGCTATTTCCTATGTTTTTAAAGGGGAAAATGGAACCTTTCGTAGCAAAATCACATATGATGAAACACATAATAGATAAAAAAGACTGCCAGTAAGCAGCAGTCTTTAAGAACCGATAAATTTAATAACAGTTGCAATGATGAAAAGTGTTGCGAAAAAACCAAATGAGACGATAAATCCTACCCCTGAATCAATAGCGTCATTGCGTTTACTTTGAACGTTTTGTTCAAAATCATTCATTTAGAATCCCTCCCCAACATTCCACTTTAGTATAAAATATTGTCAGAAAAAAATCTACAATTTCCATATGAAGAGAAATAGAGCGTTTTTACTACTTTTAGATTATGAAGTAACGTGAGTTTTTGTTTCCAAGCATGTTAACAGTTGGCACTTATACTCGAATTTTTATTGCGAATAATAAAGGGAAGGTGATTACCGCACACCAATAAGAAACCCGGGGCTTATTGCGTGGCGTTTAATATAAATAAAGGGACGGGTTATACTGCCTGTTCCTTTGTACTTGTAAAACAAAAGCTAGGGCATTAGTATAAATATATATTGCCAAGTTAGGGAGTAGGAAAAAGTATGAGTGATATACATAAAAAGATTAAAAAAAAGCAGTTTGCCCCGTTGTATTTACTGTATGGGACGGAAGCGTTTTTTATAAATGAAACGATAAAGCTTATTACAACAGAAGCGCTTGAAGAGGAAGATCGCGAGTTTAATGTTGTGACATATGATTTAGAAGAAGCGTATTTAGAAGATGTGGTTGAGGATGCACGTACACTTCCTTTTTTCGGAGAACGTAAAGTGCTATTAATAAAATCACCGCTCTTTTTAACTTCACAAAAAGAGAAATTAGAACAAAATATAAAAATTTTAGAAGAATATATCGGGGAACCTTCTCCATTTTCTATTCTTGTTTTTGTTGCGCCTTACGAAAAGCTTGATGAACGAAAAAAAATTACAAAACTATTAAAGAAAACAGCGGATGTAGCAGAGGCAAATGCAATGCAAGTGCAGGACGTTCAGAAGTGGATTGTTGCTCGGGCGGATGAAGTACATGTGCATATTGATAATGCGGCTGTTAGTTTGTTGTTAGAGCTTGTGGGAAGTAATGTAACAATGTTGGCGAAGGAAATGGACAAGTTAACGTTATACGTCGGTATGGGCGGAGAGATTACACCGAAACTCGTTGCAGAGCTTGTACCAAAATCAGTTGAACAAAATGTGTTTGCTTTGACAGAAAAAGTGGTAAAAAAAGATATCGCGGGTGCGATGCAAATTTTGGATGGATTATTTACGCAGCAGGAGGAACCTATTAAATTGCTTGCGTTATTAGTAAGTCAATTCCGTTTACTGCATCAAGTGAAAGAGTTACAGCAACGTGGTTATGGACAAAATCAAATTGCGTCTCATATTGGTGTGCACCCATATCGTGTAAAATTAGCGATGAATCAAACGAAGTTTTTCTCTTTTGAAGAATTAAAAAAAGTGATAATAGAATTAGCGGAAGCTGACTATAGTATGAAAACGGGAAAAATGGATAAGAAACTTGTGCTTGAGTTTTTCTTAATGCGGTTAAATCATATGTGATGAAACAAAAAAGTTCACGTGCTAAGGACGTGAACTTTTTTGTATATAAAAAAACGATCCGAATGGATCGTTTTTTAAACGCCTTACGCGTTTACTTGTTTCGCTAAGCGAGATTTTTGACGAGCTGCAGCGTTTTGGTGGATAAGACCTTTACGAGCTGCTTTATCAAGTTTTTTAGAAGCAGTTTTGAAAGCTTCTTTAGCATTTTCAAGATCGTTATTAGTAACTAAAGCTTCTACAGTTTTAACAGCAGAACGCATGTCAGACTTGATAGAAGCGTTATGTGCACGACGCTCTTCGCTAAGTTTAGCGCGTTTGATAGCAGATTTGATGTTTGCCATACTTTTCACCTCCCTGGTGCAATCGAATGACTCGATTCATAACATAGAACAAGTGATATTCTATCAAACGGTGAAGAGAATTGCAATAGTATATCCATGAAATTTCACGTAAAGGAAAGAATGACCTTATATAACTTTGGGAAATCTAACGATATTTACTATGAATTACGGAGGAGATACGATGAAAGAACCATTAGATTTAAGTAAATATAGTGTTAGAACGGACCTTGCTGTAGAGGCGCATCAAATGTTGCAAGAGCGTCAAGAAGAGCAACAAGGGATACAAGGAGTTATTGTAAAAGAGAGGGAAGAAGAAGGTATTAACATTACGAAAGTAACGATCGATGAAGTTGCCTCGGAATCGATGGGTAAAAAACCTGGAAATTATTTAACGCTTGAAGTACAAGGTATACGTCAACAAGATACGGAGCTGCAACAAAAAGTAGAGCGTATTTTTGCAAAAGAATTTTCGTATTTCTTAGAAGAGGTTGGCGTTACGAAAGAAGCGAGTTGTTTAATTGTTGGTCTTGGGAATTGGAATGTAACGCCAGATGCGCTTGGACCGATAGTTGTAGAAAATGTATTGGTAACGAGACATTTATTTCAATTGCAGCCTGAAAGTGTAGAAGAAGGCTTTAGGCCTGTTAGTGCAATTCGGCCGGGGGTAATGGGGATTACAGGAATTGAAACGAGCGATGTCATTTATGGAATCATTGAGAAGACAAAGCCAGACTTTGTCATTGCAATTGATGCATTAGCTGCTCGTTCTATTGAAAGGGTAAATAGTACGATACAAATTTCTGATACAGGAATTCATCCTGGATCGGGTGTTGGGAATAAACGTAAGGAACTCAGTAAAGAAACATTAGGTATTCCTGTTATCGCAATTGGTGTTCCGACTGTGGTGGATGCCGTTTCGATTACAAGCGATACAATTGATTTTATTTTGAAACATTTTGGCCGAGAGATGAAAGAAGGCAACAAACCTTCCCGCTCTTTGTTGCCAGCTGGTTTTACATTTGGAGAAAAGAAAAAATTAACAGAAGAGGATATGCCGGATGAAAAGAGCCGAAATATGTTTTTAGGTGCTGTAGGTACACTGGAAGATGAAGAGAAAAGAAAATTAATTTATGAAGTGTTATCTCCTCTTGGTCACAATTTAATGGTGACTCCGAAAGAAGTGGATGCCTTCATAGAGGATATGGCAAATGTAATAGCAAGTGGTTTAAATGCAGCGCTGCATCATCAAATTGACCAAGATAATACAGGAGCATATACACATTGATGGGAAGAGATGATAATCATTTAAGCCGCTTTTCGCTTTTATGTATATGTAGTGTGGCCATATGCTTACTTATGTTAGTAGCAGGGGTGGCACTTGCAAATCACGGATTGAAAAGTATGAAAGGTTATCAGCAAATGTCGTATGAACAAATCGCTCATATGACAGGAACAAAAGGTGATGCCGCTGAATCAGAAATTTTGGAGAGTTCGTTTTCCGCTACTGAAAAACAAAAACAATTAGAAAGCTTAAAAAGTTTTAATATTGTAGAAGGAATGGGCATGGCGATAGCAAGTGTTGCCTACGAAATAACAAAGTTTGGAACAGATATAGTTGTTGGGAAAGTAAAAGGAATTTTTAGTTAAGAGTCAAACGGAGGACGGTTGTTTTACAAATTTGTAAGACAGCCGTTTTTTAATTTGAAAAAGGTTTGTCTCTTATGGTTTGTTCGCATAAGATATAGATAGAATGATTTGTATTGTAAGCAGCACGAGTTTTCATTGAATCTTTGCTGCTCTATTGATATAATCAGTGCTAGTGTATATTGGCGAGACTATTAGGAGTTGAGAACATAGATGAACAAAGAAGAAAGAGCAAAAAGACAGTCCAAAATTCGTAATTTCTCTATCATTGCTCATATTGACCACGGAAAGTCAACGTTAGCAGACCGTATTCTAGAGAAAACAAACGCGTTAACACAACGTGAAATGAAAGCTCAGTTGCTTGACTCTATGGATTTAGAGCGTGAGCGTGGTATTACAATTAAATTAAACGCAGTACAATTAAACTATAAAGCAAAAGACGGCGAAGAATATATTCTTCACTTAATTGATACACCAGGACACGTCGACTTTACGTACGAAGTATCTCGTAGTTTAGCGGCTTGTGAAGGCGCGATTCTTGTAGTGGATGCAGCGCAAGGTATTGAAGCGCAAACGTTAGCAAATGTATACTTGGCGCTTGATAATAATTTAGAGATTTTACCAGTTATTAATAAAATCGACTTACCAAGTGCAGACCCAGAGCGTGTACGCCAAGAGGTAGAAGATGTAATTGGTTTAGATGCATCAGAAGCTGTACTTGCTTCTGCAAAAGCTGGGATTGGGATTGAAGATATTTTAGAACAAATCGTTGAAAAAGTACCAGCACCAACAGGTGATTCTGAAGAGCCTTTACAATGTATGATTTTTGACTCTTTATATGATCCGTACCGCGGTGTAATTGCTTATATCCGTGTTGTAAATGGAACGGTAAAAGTTGGCGATAAAGTACGTATGATGGCAACTGGTAAAGAATTTGAAGTGACAGAAGTAGGTGTATTTACACCGAAAACTACGCAACGTGACGAGTTAACAGTAGGTGATGTAGGTTTCTTAGCAGCATCGATTAAAAATGTTGGTGATACACGCGTTGGTGATACGATTACACATGCGAAACGTCCAGCAGCTGAGCCGTTAGCAGGTTATCGTAAATTAAACCCAATGGTATTCTGTGGTTTATATCCGATTGATTCTGCACGTTACAACGACTTACGTGATGCATTAGAAAAGTTAGAGTTAAACGATTCTGCTCTTGAGTTTGAACCAGAAACATCTCAAGCGCTAGGATTTGGTTTCCGTTGTGGTTTCTTAGGACTTCTTCACATGGAAATCATTCAAGAGCGTATTGAACGTGAATTTAAAATTGACTTAATTACAACGGCGCCAAGCGTTATTTATAAAGTTTATTTAACAAACGGTGAAGATGTTATTGTTGATAACCCATCTAATATGCCAGATCCACAGTCTATCGATCGTGTAGAAGAGCCGTTTGTGAAGGCTTCAATTATGGTTCCGAATGACTATGTTGGAGCTGTAATGGAAATCTGCCAAGGTAAACGTGGAACGTTTATTGATATGCAATATTTAGATGAAACACGTGTTACATTAACATATGAAATCCCGCTATCAGAAATCGTATATGATTTCTTCGATCAATTGAAATCAAACACAAAAGGATATGCATCATTTGATTACGAGTTAATTGGTTACAAACCATCTAAACTTGTGAAAATGGATATTCTTTTAAATAATGAACAAGTCGATGCTCTATCATTTATCGTACACCGTGATTCAGCGTATGACCGTGGTAAAGTGATTGTAGAAAAATTAAAAGATTTAATTCCAAGACAGCAGTTCGAAGTGCCAATTCAAGCGACGATCGGAAACAAAGTTGTAGCACGTTCTACAATTAAAGCGATGCGTAAAAACGTACTTGCGAAATGTTACGGTGGTGACATTTCTCGTAAGCGTAAACTTCTTGATAAGCAAAAAGAAGGTAAAAAACGTATGAAGTCTGTTGGTTCTGTAGAAGTACCGCAAGAAGCATTCATGGCTGTACTGAAAATGGATGACAACTAATATTTGGAATGGAAAAAGAAGTCGTTTGTGCGGCTTCTTTTTTATGTATAATTACTTTTTAGACATCTGAGTAGCTCTCATTTACAATAGTGAGAGAGCTTTTTAGTTCATATAGAGTTAGGAGTTTGTTAATGTCCGAAAATATTCGAAAAGATATTCAAGAAAAAATACAAAATGGCAATTTTAATTGTGAAAAGGAATTGACGCTTTCTATTATTAGTGGAAAGTGGAAAGTTGTAATATTGTGGCATCTTGGTGTGGAAGGGCCTCATCGTTTTAGTGAATTACAACGATTATTTCCGAGCATTTCTCATAAAGTTTTGTCAAACCAATTAAAAGAGTTAATGGAAGATGGGATTGTCGATCGAACAGTATACCCAGAAATTCCTCCACGAGTGGAATATTATATGACGGAATTAGGCATGTCGCTTTTACCAATCGTTGAAATGATGTATGATTGGGGAAAAATGCGAATGGAACAAATTCGTAATACGTTAGAGAAGTAAAAGAAGCCTCCCGAGCGCGGAGGTTTTCTTTTTAGAAAGGTAGGAGTTATTTTTGGTGCAAGCTGCATATATTCATATTCCGTTTTGTCAGCATATTTGTCACTATTGTGATTTTAATAAAGTGTTTATTGAGCGCCAGCCGGTCGATCAATATTTAGAGTATCTAGAGAAAGAAATAATAAATACAGTTCAAAAGGTACCGTTTGATAGTATGAAAACAATTTTTGTTGGCGGGGGAACTCCAACAGCATTAAATATGGGGCAGACAAAGAAATTATTAGATATTATAAATCGTCGTTTACGTCCGTTTGCCCCGAATTGTGAATTAACATTTGAAGCGAATCCAGGTGATTTGCCGAAAGAGAAATTAAATGTATTGCTAGAAGGTGGAGTGAATCGAATTAGTTTTGGTGTGCAAACATTTCGAGATGAATTGCTTGAGAAAATTGGACGCAAGCATACGAGAGAAGATGCGTTTGTAGCAATTAGAGAAGCGCAGGAAGTGGGCTTCAAAAATATAAATGTAGATATTATTTATGCTCTGCCAGGACAGACGATAGAAGATGTAAAAGAAACGTTAGATATTGCTTTTACACTTGGTGTACAACATTTCTCAGCATATTCATTAATTGTGGAACCGAAAACTGTGTTTTATAACTTAATGAATAAAGGGAAATTAAGACTACCAGGCGAAGACCATGAAGCGAAAATGTACGAAATGGTAATGGATGAAATGGAGAAACACGGCTATACCCAGTATGAAATTAGTAATTTTTCAAAAGATGATAATGAAAGTAGACATAATCTCACATACTGGAATAATGAAGAGTATTATGGATTTGGAGCTGGAGCGCATAGTTATGTAAATGGAGAACGTATCCAAAATGTAGGGCCGCTCAAGCAATATTTCAATAAAATCGATGAAACCGGATTTCCGTATTTAGATGTTCACGTGGTGACGGAGAAAGAAAAAATGGAAGAAGAGTTGTTCTTAGGACTCCGAAAAACAAAAGGTGTATCTAAAATAGCGTTTCAAAAGAAATTTAATATGGAGATGGATCAAGTTTTCGCGAAGCAGTTACAAAGTAACCAAGAAAAAGGATTGCTTGAAGAAAGCGATGGATATGTTCGTTTAACGCGAAAAGGAAAATTATTAGGGAATGAAGTATTCCAATCATTTTTGATTGACTAATTAAATGTTCCATTAACGTGAAAAAGTTTCATTATTTCGTGACGTTTCCGTTGACAATTGAATGTCAATTTTGGTAAGTTATTAATAGATTTAGCACTCGAAGACAAAGAGTGCTAACAGAGGTGATGATGAGATGCTTACGGAACGTCAGCTCTTAATTTTACAAACAATTATTGATGACTTTATTGGATCAGCGCAACCTGTTGGGTCAAGGACGTTGGCTAAAAAAGATGAAATCACATTTAGTTCAGCTACTATACGAAATGAAATGGCTGATTTAGAGGAGCTAGGATTTATTGAGAAAACGCACAGTTCTTCTGGACGTGTTCCTTCTGAAAAAGGATACCGATTTTATGTAGACCATCTTTTAGCGCCGCAAAACTTACCGAAAGATGAAATTGTACAAATTAAAGATTTATTTGCTGAAAGAATTTTTGAAGCTGAAAAGATTGCACAACAATCGGCTCAAATTTTATCAGAGCTTACAAATTATACGGCCATTGTTCTTGGACCGAAGTTAAGCACAAATAAACTTAAAAACGTACAAATTGTTCCGCTTGATCGTCAAACTGCAGTCGCAATTATTGTAACGGATACAGGGCATGTACAAAGCAAAACGATTACCGTTCCGGAATCTGTTGATTTATCAGATTTAGAAAAAATGGTTAATATTTTAAATGAAAAGCTATCGGGCGTACCAATGTCAGAACTCCATAATAAAATCTTTAAGGAGATTGTTACGGTATTGCGTGGGTATGTTCATAATTACGATAGTGCAATAAAAATGTTAGATGGTACATTTCAAGTTCCTTTATCGGAAAAGATATACTTTGGAGGAAAAGCAAATATGCTTTCCCAGCCAGAGTTCCATGACATTCACAAAGTAAGGTCCTTGCTGACGATGATTGATAACGAAGCCGAGTTTTATGATATTTTGCGTCATAAACAAGTAGGTATTCAAGTGAAAATTGGTAGGGAAAACTCTGCGACAGCCATGGAAGATTGTAGTTTAATTTCTGCAACATATTCGATTGGAGAAGAACAGCTTGGAACAATTGCTATTTTAGGTCCGACAAGAATGCAATACTCTCGGGTAATTAGTTTGTTACAGTTATTTACGAGACAATTTACAGATGGACTTAAAAAGTAAATGAGAGTAATACATTCGCTCAAGTGATGAACTTTTCATTGCTGTGTGTAATATATAATGCTTAGGTAATTGTGTTTAACATGGTACCTAATACCTTTTAAGGAGGTGAATATTGTGGAAGAGCGTAACGAACAAGTGGTAGAAGAAGTAAAAGAAGCGCAAGTTGAAGAAGCTGTCACGCCAGAAAACAGTGAAGAAACTGTAGAAGAAAAAAGTGAGGCTGCTCTTTTACAAGAAAAAGTAGATGAGTTACAAGCGAAACTAACGGAAACGGAAGGTCGCACATTACGTCTACAAGCTGATTTTGAAAATTATAAGCGCCGTGTCCAAATGGATAAACAGGCTGCTGAAAAATATAGAGCACAAAGTCTAGTTTCAGATATTTTGCCAGCTCTTGATAATTTTGAAAGAGCGATGCAAGTGGAAGCAACTGATGAGCAAACGAAATCCTTATTACAAGGTATGGAAATGGTGCATCGTCAATTGCTAGAAGCGTTGGCTAAAGAAGGTGTTGAAGTGATTGAAGCTGTTGGTAAACAGTTTGATCCTAATGAGCACCAAGCTATTATGCAAGTAGAAGACAGTGAATTTGAATCAAACGCGGTAGTTGAAGAATTCCAAAAAGGTTATAAACTAAAAGACCGTGTGATTCGCCCGTCAATGGTAAAAGTAAATCAATAATTTACATAAAAGTAGGAGGATTCGCCATGAGTAAAATTATCGGTATTGACTTAGGTACAACAAACTCTTGTGTAGCTGTTATGGAAGGTGGAGAACCAAAGGTTATCCCAAATCCAGAAGGAAACCGTACAACGCCTTCTGTTGTAGCTTTCAAAAATGAAGAGCGTCAAGTTGGGGAAGTTGCAAAGCGTCAAGCAATTACAAACCCAAATACAATCATGTCTGTTAAACGTCATATGGGTACAGACTACAAAGTAGAAGTTGAAGGTAAAGATTATACACCACAAGAAATTTCTGCAATTATTTTACAAAACTTAAAAGCTTCTGCTGAAGCATACTTAGGTGAAACAGTAACGAAAGCTGTTATTACAGTACCTGCATACTTCAACGATGCAGAACGTCAAGCAACAAAAGATGCTGGTCGTATCGCTGGTTTAGAAGTTGAGCGTATTATCAACGAACCAACAGCAGCAGCGCTTGCTTACGGTTTAGAAAAACAAGATGAAGAGCAAAAAATCTTAGTATATGACTTAGGTGGCGGTACATTTGACGTATCTATCCTTGAGTTAGCAGATGGAACATTCGAAGTTATTTCAACTGCTGGTGACAATCGTCTTGGTGGAGATGACTTTGACCAAGTTATTATTGACCACTTAGTGGCTGAGTTCAAAAAAGAAAATAACATTGATTTAAGCCAAGATAAAATGGCACTTCAACGTTTGAAAGATGCAGCTGAAAAAGCGAAAAAAGATCTTTCTGGCGTAACACAAACACAAATTTCATTACCATTCATTAGTGCTGGAGCTGCTGGCCCATTACACTTAGAATTAACATTAACAAGAGCGAAATTCGAAGAGCTTTCAGCAGGTCTTGTTGAAAGAACATTAGAGCCAACTCGTCGTGCATTAAAAGACGCTGGTTTTGCTCCAAGCGAATTAGATAAAGTTATCCTTGTTGGTGGATCTACTCGTATCCCAGCTGTACAAGAAGCTATTAAACGTGAAACTGGTAAAGAACCATATAAAGGGGTAAACCCTGATGAAGTTGTAGCGTTAGGTGCTGCAGTTCAAGGTGGCGTACTTACTGGTGATGTAGAAGGCGTACTATTATTAGACGTAACTCCACTTTCTTTAGGTATTGAAACTATGGGTGGCGTGTTCACGAAATTAATCGAGCGTAACACTACAATTCCAACAAGTAAGTCACAAGTATTCTCAACAGCTGCTGATAACCAGCCAGCAGTAGACATTCACGTATTACAAGGTGAGCGTCCAATGTCAGCTGACAACAAAACATTAGGTCGTTTCCAATTAACAGACCTTCCACCAGCACCACGTGGTATTCCACAAATCGAAGTAACATTCGATATTGATGCGAACGGTATCGTTAACGTACGTGCAAAAGATTTAGGAACAAGCAAAGAGCAAGCTATTACAATCCAATCTTCTTCAGGTCTTTCTGATGAAGAAGTAGAGCGTATGGTACAAGAAGCAGAAGCAAATGCTGACGCTGACCAAAAACGTAAGGAAGAAGTTGAACTTCGTAACGAAGCTGACCAACTTGTATTCCAAACAGATAAAGTTGTAAAAGATTTAGAAGGTAAAGTGGATGCGGCTGAAGTTGCAAAAGCAACAGAAGCGAAAGAAGCATTACAAGCTGCGATTGAGAAGAACGAGCTTGAGGAAATCCGTGCGAAAAAAGACGCTTTACAAGAAATCGTACAACAATTAACTGTTAAATTATACGAGCAAGCTCAAGCAGCTGCAGGGCAAGCAGAAGGTGCACAAGGAGCACAAGATGCTGGCGCGAAGAAAGACAATGTAGTAGACGCTGAGTTTGAAGAAGTAAAAGAAGATAAGTAATAATAAATAAGTAAGATGACAAAAAGTCAAAGTCAAGCGTGCCTTGGCTTTGGCTTTTTTCACGAATGAGGAGAAAAGTGTGAGGTTCTTAAGTTTTTTACTTTGCATACTGTAAGTGAGGAAACTTTGTTGCAAAGCACTTTCTTTCGGTGTTAAAATTACGTTTATGTGAAAGATTCGGGGGTTGTAAATTTATGAGTAAACGAGATTATTATGAGGTCCTTGGACTTAGCAAGGGTGCTTCAAAAGATGAAATAAAAAAAGCTTATCGTCGTTTGGCTAAAAAATACCATCCAGACGTAAGTAAAGAAGAAAATGCAATTGAAAAGTTTAAAGAAGTACAAGAAGCATACGAAGTATTAAGCGACGATCAAAAGCGTGCGCAATATGATCAATTTGGTCATGCTGGTGCAAATCAAGGTTTCGGTGGCTTTGGCGGCGGCGGAGACTTCGGCGGTGGCTTCGGTTTTGAAGATATCTTTAGTTCATTCTTTGGTGGCGGTGGCGGCAGACGTCGTGATCCAAATGCTCCGCGTCAAGGTGCTGACTTACAATATCAAGTCACTTTAGATTTTGAAGAAGCGATTTTTGGTAAAGAGTTAAATGTCGAGATTCCTGTAGAAGATCCATGTGATACTTGTAAAGGTAGCGGAGCAAAACCAGGAACTTCAAAAGAAACATGTAAACATTGTTCAGGATCAGGTCAAGTAAGTGTAGAACAAAATACACCGTTTGGTCGTATTGTAAATCGTCAAGCTTGTGGCCATTGTTCAGGAACTGGTCAAATGATTAAAGAAAAATGTACGACATGTCACGGTTCTGGTAAAGTACGTAAACGTAAAAAAATTAACGTTAAAATTCCAGCAGGTATCGATAATGGTCAACAAATCCGTGTATCTGGAAAAGGTGAAGCGGGCGTAAATGGTGGGCCAGCAGGAGATTTATATGTTGTTGTTCATGTAAGAAGTCATGAATTCTTTGAGCGTGAAGGAGATCACATTATTTGCGAAATGCCATTAACGTTTGCGCAAATGGCACTTGGTGCTGAAGTAGAAGTTCCTACTGTTCATGGTAAAGTGAAGCTGAAAATTCCAGCAGGAACACAAACAGGAACAGAATTCCGCTTAAAAGGAAAAGGTGCTCCGAACGTACGTGGATACGGTCAAGGAGATCAATATGTAGTCGTGCGTGTTGTTGTACCGACGAAATTAACTTCACATCAAAAAGATTTATTACGTGAATTTGCAGGACAAGAAGAGCAGGATGATAGTTTATTCGGAAAGCTTAAACGTGCTTTCAAAGGGGAATAATGGAAATAAAAAATGGAGTTGGTAAATTGTGAAATGGTCAGAAATTAGTATTCATACAACAGAAGAAGCAGTAGAAGCTGTCTCTCATATTTTACATGAAGCTGGTGCTAGTGGAGTTGCGATTGAGGACCCAGCGGAGTTGACGAAAGAGCGCGAGCAACAATATGGTGAAATTTATGCATTGAACCCAGATGAGTATCCGGCAGAAGGTGTGTTAATAAAAGCATATTTCCCGCAAACGGATTCTTTACATGAAACAATTGCAGGTGTAAAATCATCTATTGATGTGCTTCCATCTTACGACATCGAAATTGGTACTGGAAATATTACCGTTAACGAAGTCAATGAAGAAGATTGGGCTACTGCTTGGAAAAAATATTACCATCCAGTACAAATTTCTGATACATTCACAATTGTACCGACTTGGGAAGAATATACACCATCTTCTCCGGAAGAAAAAATTATTGAATTAGATCCAGGTATGGCGTTTGGGACAGGAACTCATCCAACAACAACGATGTGTATCCGTGCTTTAGAAAAAACAGTGCAGCCAGGTAACACGATCATTGATGTAGGAACAGGTTCTGGTGTACTGAGTATTGCAGCAGCAAAACTAGGTGCGTCTTCTGTTCAAGCATATGATTTAGATCCGGTTGCGGTTGAAAGTGCAGAAATGAATGTACGTTTAAATAAAACAGATGATATCGTGACTGTTGGACAAAATAGTCTTTTAGAGGGTATTGAAGGTCCTGTTGATTTAATCGTAGCTAACTTATTAGCAGAAATTATTCTTTTATTCCCTGAAGATGCAGCAAGAGTTGTGAAGTCGGGTGGATTATTTATTACATCGGGCATTATTGCTGCAAAGGAAAAAGTAATTTCTGAAGCACTAGAAAAAGCTGGATTTACAATTGAAGAAGTGTTACGAATGGAAGATTGGGTAGCAATTATTGCACGAAATGCGTAATATAGATTTTAGTCTATAATGAAAAGGGGAGTCTCTCACTATAAGGTGAGGGACTTGCCGTTTGTTATATGAAAAATGATAACGTTTCGTTTTTTTCGTAAGTATTGGCTTACGAAAGGAACGAAACTCTACTAAGGTGATTATATGCAACGTTATTTTGTAGAAGAGAAATATGTAAATGAGACAAGTATTCGCATTGTAGGTGATGACGTACATCATATCGCAAGAGTGATGCGTATGTCAGCTGGTGATCACATTTATTGCTGTGTAAATGGAAAAACAGCCGTATGTTCAATTGATGAAATTACCAGTGAATTTATTAATACGGCTATTGTAGAATGGGTAGAGACGTCAAGTGAACTTCCTGTTTTCGTGACGATTGCAAGTGGACTGCCGAAAGGAGACAAGCTAGAGTTAATTTTTCAAAAAGGAACTGAGCTTGGGGCAGCTGCATTCTTACCATTTCAAGCATCTCGCTCTATCGTAAAATGGGATGCGAAAAAAGCTGATAAAAAAGTTGAGCGTTTAAGAAAAATTGTGAAAGAAGCTGCGGAACAATCACATAGAAGTGAAATTCCAGAAGTACACGCCCCAGCATCGTTTAAACAATTGCTGTCAATGAGTGGTGAGTATGATGTTTGCCTTGTTGCTTACGAAGAGGAAGCAAAACAAGGCGAGAAATCTAATTTTGCGAAAGCTTTAACGATGATGAAACCAGGTCAAAAGCTATTGATTGTATTTGGCCCAGAAGGCGGTTTAGCTGAGGAAGAGATTACAGCGCTTCGTGAACATAAATTTGTACCATGTAGTTTAGGACCAAGAATTTTAAGAACAGAAACGGCGCCGTTATACGCGTTAAGTGCTGCTTCGTATCATTTTGAATTGATGGGGTGATGATCAATGTCAACTGTTGCGTTCCATACGTTAGGTTGTAAAGTAAACCACTATGAAACAGAAGCCATTTGGCAATTGTTTAAACAAGGTGGATATGAAAGAACTGAATATGAAAAGAAAGCTGATGTATATGTTATTAATACATGTACAGTAACAAATACGGGAGATAAGAAAAGTCGTCAAGTTATTAGACGTGCTGTTCGTCAAAACCCAGATGCGGTTATTTGTGTAACGGGATGTTATGCGCAAACATCTCCAGCGGAAATTATGGCGATTCCAGGTGTAGATATTGTAGTTGGTACACAAGATCGTGAAAAGATGTTAGGATACATCGAAGAATTCCGTAAAGAGCGTCAGCCAATTAATGCTGTCCGCAACATTATGAAAACACGTGTATACGAAGAACTGGATGTACCTTACTTCACGGATCGTACACGTGCATCTTTAAAAATACAAGAAGGTTGTAATAACTTCTGTACATTCTGTATTATTCCTTGGGCGCGTGGTTTAATGCGTTCTCGTGATGGTAAAGAAGTTATTAAACAAGCGCAGCAATTAGTAGATGCAGGTTATAAAGAAATCGTATTAACAGGTATTCATACAGGTGGGTACGGTGAAGATATTAAAGATTATAACTTAGCTGGATTACTTCGTGATATGGAAGCGGAAGTAGGCGGATTAAAACGTCTTCGTATTTCTTCTATTGAAGCGAGTCAGATTTCAGATGAAGTAATTGAAGTGTTAGATAAGTCTGAGGTAGTTGTACGACATTTACACATTCCGTTGCAATCTGGATCTAATACTGTATTAAAGCGTATGCGTCGTAAGTATACGATGGAATTTTTCCAAGAGCGCTTAGATCGTTTGAAAGAAGCGTTACCAGGTCTTGCGATTACATCAGACGTAATCGTTGGTTTCCCAGGTGAAACAGAAGAAGAATTCATGGAAACATACAATTTTATTAAAGAGAATCGCTTCTCTGAGTTACACGTATTCCCGTACTCAAAACGTACAGGAACACCTGCAGCACGTATGGAAGATCAAGTCCCTGAAGATGTGAAGAATGATCGTGTTCACCGTTTAATTGAGTTATCTAATCAATTAGCGAAAGAGTATGCATCACAGTTTGAAGGAGAAGTACTTGAAATTATTCCAGAAGAACAATTTAAAGAGGGCGACCGTGAAGGCTTATATGTAGGTTATACAGATAACTACTTGAAAATTGTATTTGAAGGATCGGAAGAATTAATCGGTAAACTAGTGAAAGTGAAAATCACAAAAGCTGGTTATCCATATAACGAAGCGCAATTTGTTCGTGTTCTTGAAGATGATGTAAAAAAGGAATCAGCAAGCGCATAAAGTGAAACTATAATCAGCGGGCAGCCTAATCCCCACCTAACTTCTTTGGTTTCGTTGAATTTTGAGATGGGGGTCTTACTGCCTGGCAAATAGCGGGATAAAAAAGCATGCAAACGGAAACGATTTGCATGCTTTCTTTTTTAGTGGAGAAGTTAAGTACTGAAAATGTACGAAATGAGTAGTTGTTTCGTACATTCCTGCATGAAAAAGGTGTAATGACAAAAATATAGTTGCCTTCAGGGGAAAGGATAACAGCTATCCGCATAGTTTTTGAAAAAGGAAGAGCATCTATTCTTCTTTTATTCTGCCAAATAGTTGACCTGAAGTGATAAAATGTATTATAATCGTAAAAGACATGCTGAAGAAGTGTTTCTTTTTGCATGCTGAAGTTAGTATGTAAGTGTGATGTTTCGGAGGGAGGGAAAGAGAATGTCAAAAACAGTCGTTCGTAAAAACGAGTCTTTGGAGGATGCACTTCGCCGTTTTAAAAGATCGGTTTCTAAAACTGGTACACTTGCTGAAGCAAGAAAGCGCGAGTTTTATGAAAAACCAAGTGTAAAACGTAAGAAGAAATCTGAAGCGGCAAGAAAGCGTAAATTCTAAGAGAGGGTGTAAGTTATGAGTCTTCTCGGTCGTTTAAACGATGATATGAAACAAGCGATGAAGAATAAACAAAAAGAAAAATTAACCGTCATTCGTATGGTTAAGGCTGCTTTACAAAATGAAGGTATTAAACTACAGCATACTCTTACTGAAGAAGAGGAACTAACAGTTTTAGCTCGTGAAGTAAAACAGCATAAGGACTCCCTCCTTGAATTTAAAAAAGCTGGTCGTGAAGACCTTGTTAATAAACTGCAAAGTGAAATTCAGATTTTAAGCGCGTATTTGCCAGAGCAATTAACGGAAGAAGAACTAGTTGATGTAATCAAGCAAGTTATTTCTGAAGTTGGTGCGACTTCTAAAGCAGATATGGGTAAGGTGATGACTGCTGTTATGCCGAAAGTAAAAGGTAAAACAGATGGATCACTTGTGAATAAGCTGGTTATCCAGCTATTAGCATAAAAAAACGTCTCATTTCGTATGAGACGTTTTTTTATGCTTTTTTTCCGTTTGGACGTGATATTACAAGCTCTTTTTTCATACATATGGGATGAGAGGGGGTCTTTTGAGATGAAAAAATTAGAACAAATGAAGAATTGGTTAACGAAGCAAATAGACCTGCCAGTGGATGTGCTAATGGATCTACCTCGGATCACACTTGTTGGGCAAGTGCATATCTATATAGAAAATCATCGAGGGTTATTAGTGTTTTCAGATAAAGAAGTAAGATTGTTGTTAAAACATGGTCAATTATTGATTAAGGGGCAGTCCTTTGTTATTAAAACAATCCTTCCGGAAGAACTTTTGCTTGAAGGGATAATTGAGCAAGTGACGTTTTTAGAAGACGAAAAGAAAGAGAAGTGAGGGAAACTTCCGTATGTGAAGTTTTTCTTCTTTATTTTAATGATTTACCCCTACTATGTAGTTTATCCCGCTATTTATGGAAAATAAAACTCTTTATTTCATTTTCGTACGAGCTATTTTGCTAATTAAAGTGAAAAGTAGTGTGTCTACTTTTGGAAAGGTAGTGAAGGTAGTAGATGAAAAATAAATGGTTTATAAAGTGGCTTGGATATGTAAAGGTACGAATTGAAGGTAGAGGAGCGGAGCGGTTCGTTAACGAATGTGTGCGTAGAAAATTATTAGTTTGGGACGTTAAGAAAATCGCCGATGAAACGTTAGTCTTTTGTATGCTATTACGAGATGTGAAAAAAATAAAGCCGATTTATAGAAAAAATGAGTGTAAACTATATTTTATTGGGCGTTACGGTTTTCCATTTTGGAATAAGCGCTTAATTAAAAATAGTGGATTCTTAATTGGTTTTTTAATTTTCTTCTTTGGCATGATTGCATTATCGAATATGGTTTGGAAAATTGAAATTACAGGAGCGAAACCTGAAACAGAATATATATTGATGAAAGAATTGGACAAAATGGGTATTAAAAAAGGAAAATTACAATTCCAAATGCCTAGTGTAGAAGATGTACAACGTCATCTGACGGACAATATTAATGCGATTACTTGGGCAGGACTAGAAGTAAGGGGAACGACGTACCATTTTAAAATTGTTGAAAAAAATGAGCCGAAAAAAGAAAAAGAACAAAGGCCGCAAAATTTAGTAGCAAAAAAAGAAGCGATTGTTACAAAAACATTTGTTGAAATTGGAAAACCAGTCGTTTTAAAAAATGATCATGTAGAAAAAGGGCAGCTTCTCGTATCAGGGATATACGGTAATGAGGAGAGTCCAACGATTGTTTCGGCGAAAGGTATTGTATATGGAGAAACGTGGTACACATCAGAGGTGAATGTACCACTGAAGACACAATTTCAAGTATATACGGGAAATACTTATAATGAGCATTACCTTAAATTTGGGAGTACAAAAATAAAAATATGGGGATTTCAGCATGATAAGTATAAACGTTCTCGTACGGAAAGTGTAAAACATGATGTGAAATTATTTGGTTTTACACTGCCGATTGCATACGAAAAAGATATAGTGCGAGAAGAGGAAGAGGCGAACCGAGAATATACAGAAAAACAGGCAATGAAAGTAGCAAAAGAGATGGCTGAAAAAGAACTAAAGAAAAAATTGGATGAACATGCTATGATTGTAAGTGATAAGATTTTGAGTAAAGAGGTTGAGGCGGATCAACTAAAAGTCACATTGCATTATACTGTGATTGAAAATATTGCAGAGCCACAACCTATATCCGAATCCGATATTCAAGGAGACTGAGTAATGGCAGAACAATTAGTAGAAATGAACCAACAATTGGAAAATACTAACGAAGCAATCGCTCTTTTTGGAGTCAATGATGCTCATTTGAAAGTAATTGAACGGGAACTGAATGTATCGATTGTAACTAGAGGTGAAACTGTTCATGCATCTGGAGCAGTTGAAACTGTGACACTCGTAGAAAAAATCTTACAACAACTACTTGTTGTTATTCGAAAAGGTGTGTCAATTACAGAAAGAGATGTTGCGTATGCAATTCAGCTCGCACAACAAGGGAAAATTGCTCAATTTGAAGAGTTATATGAAGAAGAAATCTTTAAAACGGCAAAAGGTAAATCCATTCGTGTAAAAACGATGGGACAAAGAAGATATATTCATGCAATGAAGAAAAATGATATTGTATTTGGAATAGGCCCTGCCGGGACTGGGAAAACATACTTAGCTGTAGTAATGGCTGTAAGAGCTTTAAAGCAAGGGTATGTAAAGAAAATCATTTTAACGAGACCGGCTGTAGAAGCTGGAGAAAGTTTAGGATTTTTACCAGGTGATTTGAAAGAGAAGGTAGATCCGTACTTACGTCCATTGTATGATGCTCTGCACGATATTCTTGGACAAGAATATACGCAGCGTATGATGGAGAGAGGTGTAATTGAAATCGCGCCTCTTGCTTATATGAGAGGACGTACGCTCGATGATTCATTTGTTATTTTAGATGAAGCGCAAAATACAACGGGTGCACAAATAAAAATGTTTTTAACTAGATTAGGTTTTAGTTCTAAAATGGTTATTACGGGGGACCCTTCACAAGTAGACTTACCAAAAGGGGTAAAATCAGGGCTTACGCTAGCCGCTAACATTTTATCTGGTGTATCAGGTCTTTCATTCATTACATTAGAACAAACGGACGTTGTAAGGCATCCACTGGTGCAACGTATTATTGAGGCATATGATAAAATGGAATGATCCTATTTGTCAGGATCATTTCTTTTTGTATTAAGGTTGGCGAACGGCATATTTTTTACTATCATAAAAGATAAGAGAAATAAACTATAGGTACTGGTGTACAAAAATATTACCTAAAAGTATCGTTGGCTAGAAGAAATGAAAGCTATAAATAGTTTCACTTTATTTCTAGAGAGGAGAAGGTATTGAAATCATGTTAAGATCTCAAGAAATTTCTAAGTGGTTTCGTAATTTACAACATTCGAAAAAACTAAGTTGGATTTCTTACGTTTTATTAGGGGCAGTGCTGTTTTTTGCACTTATGAATAATGTGAAACCAGAGCAATTAGATGTTGAGATGTATTCTATTGCGAAAAAAACAATTCATTCTCCTATTAAAATTGAAGATAAGGTTATAACGGAAAGAAAAAAACAAGAGGCCGCTCAAAAAGTCGGGGATCAATATACATATAGAAGTGAATATAAACAAAATAGAGTAGATATTGTAAATGATGTTTTTGCTAAGGTGAATGAAGTAATTCAGGAAATGAAAGCTGCTGGACCTGAAGAGCAAAAAAAGATGACCGATGCGAATAAATTAGAAAAGTTGAAGAAGAAGTTGCCATCTAATTTAACGAAGGAATTATCGGATGAGAATTTATTATACTTTATTAATGCAGAACCGGATCAATTAGAATTAGCAAAGAATGCGGCTTTAACGTCTGTTAGCGTTATCATGGGTGGAAATATTAAAATGTCCGAAGAAATGGCAGCGAAAGAGCGATTTGTTAATGAAATGAAAAGCCTGAATGTGAATAGCGGATTGAAAGAAGCTGTGAATGCACTAGGATCATATGCGATTACAGCAAATTATTTCTATGATCCGGCTGTAACGAAAGAGAAGAAGAAAGCAGAAGAAGATTTAGTTCCACCTGTTTATATTCTTCAAGGACAAGTTATTGTTAGAGAAGGTGAAACAATTTCAAGTGATATGTATAATCAGTTGAAATTAGTCGGTTTATTAGAAAAAGGTAATAGTTTTCAGCCTTATGTTGGATTAGCGGTGCTCATTGGTGTGTTACTATACTTTATGCATAAACAGTTTGAAGTATTTTTACAGCGGAAAAGAGAAGACAAACCGTACATTTTAGCGTATATTACAATTTTGTCTATCACGATTGTTTTAATGAAAATTATTAGTTTGTTTCAAAAGCTTGAATATGCAGGAATTGCGTATGTTGTCCCAGTTGCGATGGGAACGATACTTGTAAAACTAATGATTGGCGATCGATTTGTATTTTTAACAAGTATGATTTTTTCTGTGTGCGGAAGTATTATGTTTAATGAAGGAGTAACAAGTACACTAAATTATAGTGTAGGCATTTATGTGTTATTAAGTTCATTATCAGTGAGCATTTTCTTAAGAGAAAAAAATCGTCGTACGATGATTTTACAAGCTGGTATACTCGTTTCAATCTTAAATGTAGTCGTCTTGGCGGCGTTATTATTATTACGTAATGGGAATTTTTCGCCTCTTGAAATTGGTACCCAATTATTAATGGCTTCCCTTTCAGGAATTATCTCATCCGTTTTGGCTATGGGGATATTACCATATTTAGAAAGTGGACTTGGAATTGTATCAAGTATGAAGCTTATGGAATTATCAAGTCCGAATCATCCGCTGTTGCGCAGAATTTTATTAGAAGCGCCAGGCACATATCACCATAGTGTAATGGTAGCGAATCTTTCTGAGGCAGCTTGTGAAGCAGTTGGAGCAAATGGTGTATTAGCGCGTGTAGGGGCGTACTATCATGATGTAGGAAAAACAGTACAACCACAATTCTTTATTGAAAACCAGATGGGAATTGAAAATCCGCATGATAAATTAGATCCTGTGACGAGTAAAGATATTATCATTGCTCATGTAACCGATGGAGTAAAGATGCTCGAAGAATACCATATTCCGCAAGAAATTATCGATATTGCTGGACAACACCATGGTACAACGCTCCTGAAATATTTTTATTATAAGGCGATTAAAGAAGATAAAGAAAAATATACAGAAGAGATGTTCCGTTATCCGGGATCAAAAGCAACTTCTAAAGAATCGGCAATCGTTGGTATTGCGGATAGTGTTGAGGCAGCGGTACGTTCTATGAATCACCCAACGCCAGATCAAATTAATAATTTAGTACAAAGTATTATTAAAGATCGCCTGCAAGATGGGCAATTTAGTGAATGTGATTTGACATTTAAGGAACTACAAATCGTTGGAAAAACGTTATGTGAAACGTTAAATGGTATTTTCCATTCGCGTATTACATATCCGGAACCACCGGAAGATAAGGAGAAAGAATGAGTTTATTAATTGATTTCATTGATGAAACAGAAGAAGTGAAAGAAGAGTATGTGAATTTAATTCGTGAGATATTAGGAAAAGCAGCTCAAATGGAAAAAATAGAGGATGGTGCAGAGTTATCAGTAACATTTGTAGATAACGAACGCATTCGCGAGATTAATCGTGATTACCGAGATAAGGATCAGCCTACTGATGTCATTTCTTTTGCTATGGAAGAAATGGGAGAAGGAGAAATGGAAATTGTAGGTGTAGAGATGCCGCGTATGTTAGGCGATCTTATTATTTCGATTCCGAGAGCGAAAGAACAAGCGGAAGAGTATGGACATTCTTTTGATCGTGAACTTGGCTTTTTAGCGTTACATGGCTTTTTACATTTACTTGGTTATGACCACATGACAGAAGAGGATGAAAAAGAAATGTTCGGAAGACAAAAAGAAATTTTAGAAGCATTTGGATTAGGACGATGAAAAAAGGAAAACTTATAGATAGTTTTGGGTATGCTATAGTCGGTATATTCTTTTGTCTTCGTCATGAACGAAATATGAAAATTCATTATGTAGCCGCAGTCATTGTTATATGCTGCGGCTTTTATTTCCATATTACGAAAGTAGAGTGGATGATATTACTTATTGTAATAGGAATTGTAATGAGCTTAGAGATGGTAAATACGGCTGTGGAAAAAACAGTAGATTTAGCGACTACCGATATACATCCGTTTGCGAAAGTTGCAAAGGATGTCGCAGCGGGAGCGGTTTTATTGTTTGCGATAATAGCCGTTATAATTGGTGCTATTATCTTTTTACCGTATGTGGTATAGTTGCATTCCAAAGCTTTTATTAAGCTTTGAAGGTGCCGTAAAGGCCTTTAATAAGAGAGTGTATCTATTCACAGCTGTGAACAGGAAGGATGCGGGAATATGAATAGTAAACAATTAATTCAAGAAGCAATCGAAGCGCGTAAACAAGCGTACGTACCATATTCTAAATTTCAAGTAGGTGCAGCATTATTAACACAGGATGGAAAAGTATATCGTGGATGTAATGTTGAGAATGCATCATATGGCTTATGTAACTGTGCAGAAAGAACGGCTTTATTTAAGGCGGTTTCTGAAGGAGATAAAGAGTTTGTAGCTATCGCGATTGTGGCGGATACAAAGCGTCCAGTACCTCCTTGTGGAGCATGTCGACAAGTTATGGTAGAATTATGTAAACAGGATACGAAAGTATACCTATCAAATTTACATGGTGACGTTCAAGAGACAACAGTCGGAGAATTGTTACCAGGAGCATTTTTAGCGGAGGATTTACATGAATAAAAAAGGTTATAAATCAGGTTTTGTCTCTATTATTGGCAGACCGAATGTTGGGAAATCTACATTTTTAAATCGTATTATTGGTCAAAAAATTGCTATTATGAGTGACAAGCCACAAACAACTCGTAATAAAATTCAAGGTGTATATACAGAAAATGATTCACAAGTAATTTTCATTGATACACCAGGAATACATAAACCTAAACATAAACTAGGCGACTTCATGGTGAAGATGGCGCAAACGACATTAAAAGAAGTTGATATCGTTCTGTTTATGGTTAATGCTGTTGAAGGCTTTGGTCGTGGTGAAGAATTCATCATCGAGAAGTTAAAAGAAACGAAACAACCAGTATTTTTAGTTATTAATAAAATTGACCAAGTTCATCCAGAACAATTATTAGAGTTAATTGATCAATATCGCAAACTACATGACTTTGCAGAGATTGTACCAATTTCTGCATTAGACGGTAATAATGTGGAATCGTTAATTGGAACAATTAAAAAGTATTTACCAGAAGGACCACAATACTACCCAGATAATCAAGTAACGGATCATCCGGAGAGATTTATTATTGCAGAGCTTATTCGTGAGAAAGTACTACATTTAACACGTGAAGAAGTGCCGCATTCTGTGGCTGTCGTTATCGATGCAATTCAAAAACGCGAGGGCGGGGCAGTTTATATTAATGCAACGATTGTTGTGGAACGTCCGTCGCAAAAAGGGATTATTATCGGAAAACAAGGGAAGATGTTAAAAGAAGTCGGTAAGCGAGCTCGTTTTGATATTGAAGCATTACTTGGTTCTAAAGTATTTTTAGAAGTATGGGTAAAAGTGCAAAAAGATTGGCGTAATAAAATGTCTCAGCTTCGTGACCTTGGTTTCCGCGAAGACGAGTATTAAAATAGAGTAAAGCTGTAATCAGCGGATGTTTTGTTCATCCGCTGATTATTGGTTTTTACGAGTTTTGATAAATTAGGAAAAATTTTTCTCACATGAAAATGGACAAAATGGGTCAATTTAATAACAACAAAGGAAATTGGTTTATAGGCTACGCTTATTGAGAAAGGTGGATTCTTATGCTAGATTTTACCTGGAAGTTTTTCTCCAAAACAGGAAGCATTGAGACGTATTTGCTTTTGAAAGAAATGGAAAAAGACGTAAACGATGAGATGGATCAACATGAAGAGGAGCTAGCGCATCTAGACTCTCCAATTTCTTGACCCGTTTTGTTCAAACCTTGGATGGTGACGAACATGTTTCAAAAAGTTGAGGGCATCGTTATCCGTACGACAGATTACGGAGAAACGAACAAGATTGTTACAATATTCTCAAGAGAATTGGGTAAGGTAAGTGCAATGGCAAGAGGAGCGAAAAAACCGAAAAGTCGGTTAGCATCTGTTTCGCAGCTTATGACACATGGTCATTTCCTTATTCAAATGGGATCTGGACTTGGAACTTTGCAACAAGGCGAGATTATTTCAACTATGAAAGAAATTCGCGAGGATATATTTTTAACTGCTTATGCATCATTTATTGTTGAGTTAACTGATAAAGCAACAGAAGATAAAAAACATAATCCATATTTATTTGAAATGTTATATCAAACGTTGCATTATATGTGTGAGGGTGTTGATCCAGAAGTATTATCATTAATTTATCAAACAAAAATGCTTCCGGTATTAGGGATGCGCCCATACTTTGATACATGTGCGATTTGTCATCAAGAAACAGATTTTGTCGCCTTCTCTGTTAGGGAGGGCGGTTTTCTGTGCTCACGTCATGCTGAGCAAGATCAGTATCGTATACCAGTGGGGGAAGCCGTTCATAAATTATTGCGTCTTTTCTACCACTTCGATTTACATAGACTTGGCAATGTATCAGTGAAGGATAGCACAAAAAAACAAATGCGTTTAGTATTGAATACATATTATGATGAATATTGCGGGATTTATTTGAAATCAAGACGTTTCTTAGAACAACTTGATAAGTTTCAAATATAATTTGGGGCCGTATACGGTCCTTTTTACATCCTTTCTTTTTCGAATAGCATATTTAGTATATAATATTTAAGAGATAGTATAACTTTTTTCGTTGTGCATTAAAGGTGGTGATTATCATAGAGCTGAATAAACGGCAAGAACATATCATTCAGATTGTAAAAGATCACGGTCCTATTACAGGGGAGTCAATTGCTGCGCAATTGGGGTTAACACGTGCAACGCTAAGACCAGACTTAGCAATTTTAACGATGGCTGGTTATTTAGAAGCACGTCCACGCGTAGGTTATTTTTATACGGGTAAAACTGGGGGGCAGTTATTATCTGAAGCTGTTAAGAAAATTAAAGTACAAGATTATCAATCTAGACCAGTCGTAATTGATAAAAATGTATCAGTATACGATGCGATTTGTACTATGTTTTTAGAGGATGTAGGTACATTATTCGTTGTAGATCAATCGACTCTATTAGTAGGTGTTGTATCTCGTAAAGATTTATTACGAGCTAGCTTAGGAAAGCAGGATTTAACCTCACTTCCGGTTAATATTATCATGACAAGGATGCCAAACATTGCGATGTGTCGTAGAGAAGATTCTTTATATGATATTGCGATGGAATTAATAGAAAGACAGATTGATGCGATGCCAGTTGTAAAAGATACGAAACAAGGTTTAGAAGTGGTTGGACGAATTACAAAAACAAATATTACACGTGCGTTTGTAAACTTAGTAAATAACGAATAAGTGTAATTTGTTTAAAGTGAGGTAATGTAATGGATAATAAAATCGTATATGTCGTATCTGACTCTGTAGGAGAAACGGCTGATTTGGTTGTTCGAGCAGCAATGGGGCAATTCCCATTTGCTCCTGATATTAGACGTGTACCGTATGTTGAAGATACAGGGACATTAAAAGAAGTGATTTCGATTGCTAAGAGCAATCAAGCACTTATTTGTTTTACGTTAGTAAAGCCTGACATGCGCCAGTATTTAGTGACAGAGGCTGCAAAAGAAGGTGTAGAGGCATATGATATTATCGGGCCTCTAATCGATCAAATTGAAGAAATTACAGGGCAAGTACCTAGATATGAGCCTGGTGTTGTTCGTAGATTAGATGAAGAATACTTTAAAAAGATTGAAGCGATTGAGTTTGCTGTGAAGTATGATGATGGTAGAGATGCACGTGGTATTTTAAAAGCAGATATCGTGTTAATTGGGATTTCGCGCACATCAAAAACACCACTTTCTCAATATTTAGCTCATAACAAACGTTTGAAAGTTGCCAACGTACCACTCGTACCAGAAGTAGATCCGCCTGAAGAATTATATCAAGTGGCTAAAGAAAAATGCTTCGGTTTGAAAATTACGCCAGAGAAGTTAAATCATATTCGAAAAGAGCGATTGAAATCACTTGGACTGAGTGACGGAGCAACATATGCCAATATTAATCGTATTAAAGAAGAGATTGATCACTTTGAGAATGTAGTTAGTAAAATAAATTGTCAAGTAATTGATGTATCGAACAAAGCGATTGAAGAAACAGCTAACATTATTGTGAATGCAGTGCAAAACCAAAAAATGTTTTAGCACATTTACCAAAGGTGAATGTGCTTTTTTCGCTCGTGAGAAACACAGTGCCTGCTGATTTCGTAATAGATGATAGCGAAGTGGTTATACTTATATTCTTCTGTCTTTTTATTATGTTAAAGTTAGGGTTTCGCTATCCTGAAATAGAAGATGAAAAAATAAAGGGATATGTAGCGTAGTTGAAGAAAATATATTATAATAAAAAATTGTGATAAAAACCTATATTTTACGTTTAGACTTTAATTTTTCAGAATAAACTAGGGATAGGATTTAAGAAAAGACATGTAATTACGTTAAATCGACAAAATCTATACAAGAAAACGCACATTATGGAAGGATTCGCAGAAGGGATGTAGAATACAGAAATATGCAAAACATCGATATGGTATTAGTTGGTGCAGATGCATATACTGTGAATGCTGAAAATGGTGCAAGTTGGAACGAGTTTCATGTCAAAATTTTGTTTGTCACATCGTATGCTCATCGTTTAAGGAAGTAGCAAGGGAATTTGGATCTATGTAGATGCTGAATAAGCAAAAGTTGATTTCTTTATATGTATCAACATGCAAAAGAAACAGATCTCGTGATCACATAGGATATCGTGCTTGCTAGTCTTCTTGTGAAAAAGTGCATATGTAGTGTCTCCATGAGGTACATTTGTAATAGATGAGCAAATGGATACAATTTTATATAGTAGGTACGTATCTGCGAAGTTACGCAGAAAAGAGTCTGCAAAATCGCTTGATAATATGATCGACAACACTTTCTAATAAGTTTAGAAAAAATATTGTCGAATTATAAAGGAATTTTTTAATTTATATCGAATACAAAATACGACACGGAGATGGAGTCATGGGGAACAGAATTCCTGAAGAAGTTGTTGAACAGATTCGAACATCATCCGATATCGTCGAAGTGATTGGTGAATACGTTCAACTTAGAAAACAGGGACGTAACTATTTCGGCCTTTGTCCGTTTCATGGTGAGAATTCTCCTTCATTCTCTGTTTCATCTGATAAGCAAATTTTTCATTGCTTCGGATGTGGAGAAGGTGGAAATGTATTTTCCTTTCTAATGAAAATGGAAGGGCTGGCTTTTACCGAGGCTGTTCAAAAGCTAGGTGAAAGAAATGGAATTGCGGTTGCAGAGTATACATCAGGGCAAGGACAACAAGAAGACATATCTGATGACACTGTCATCATGCAACAGGCTCATGAACTTTTGAAAAAGTATTATCATCATTTATTAGTAAATACAGAAGAAGGTAATGAAGCACTTTCGTATTTGTTAAAACGTGGTATTACAAAAGAGATGATTGAGAAGTTTGAAATTGGTTATGCGTCACCTGCTTGGGATGCAGCAACGAAAATTTTACAAAAAAGAGGTTTATCGCTGTCAAGTATGGAACAAGCTGGTCTTCTCATAAGAAGCGAGAAGGATGGTAGTCATTATGATCGCTTCCGTGGAAGAGTTATGTTTCCGATCTATACGTTACAAGGTAAAGTGATAGCGTTTAGTGGAAGGGCGTTAGGAGATGACACTCCGAAATATTTAAATAGCCCAGAAACACCGATCTTTCACAAAAGTAAATTGTTGTATAACTTCCACCAAGCAAGGCCGTTTATTAGAAAACGTGGGCAAGTGGTCCTTTTTGAAGGGTATGCTGACGTACTAGCTGCGGTAAAAAGTGGTGTGGAAGAAGCTGTTGCGACAATGGGAACAGCTTTAACTGAAGAACAAGCAAAACTTCTGCGACGTAACGTTGAAACTGTTGTTCTTTGCTATGATGGTGATAAAGCAGGGCGAGAAGCGACGATGAAAGCAGGGCAATTATTGTTGCAAGTTGGTTGCCAAGTGAAAGTTACATCCTTGCCAGATAAGCTTGATCCTGATGAATATGTGCAACAATATGGGACAACTGCTTTTGAAAATCTTGTGAAATCAAGTATAAGTTTTGTTGGTTTTAAAATAAATTATTTGCGTTTAGGGAAAAATTTGCAAGATGAGTCGGGCAAAGAAGAGTATGTGAAAAGTGTTTTAAAAGAGTTATCGTTGTTACAGGATGCGATGCAGGCAGAATCATATTTGAAGTCATTATCGCAAGAATTTTCGTATTCAATGGAAACACTTTTGAATCAATTGCACCAATATCGCAAAGAACAAAAGGTACAGCAAAAACAAGTAAAGCAGGTTTCTAAGCCGTCTCAAATTGTTCAAACAAAACCGAAGTTAACAGGTTTTGAAAGGGCAGAAAGAGAAATTATTTACCATATGTTGCAAAGTCCAGAAGTGGCTGTTCGTATGGAATCCCACATAGAAGATTTTCATACAGAAGAACATAAAGGGATTTTATATGAACTATACGCATATTATGAAAAGGGAAATGAACCTTCAGTCGGAACATTTTTAAGTTGGCTCTCTGATGAAAAGTTGAAAAATATTATTACTGATATTTCGACGGATGAATTTATTAATCCAGAATACACAGAAGAAGTGTTACAAGGCCATTTGGAGACGCTTAGACGTCATCAAGAAAAACTTGAAAAGATGGAAATCATCTTCAAGATAAAACAAATGGAAAAAACAGATCCTGTAGAGGCTGCTAAATATTATGTAGCATATTTACAAAATCAAAAAGCGAGAAAATAGCTTTTTTGATAAATTTTTAGTATAATGAATGTTTGTATCTCGCGTAAGGAGGGGAACAGATGGCTGACAAACCAGCTCGTTCTAAACAAATTGAAACTGAAATGACCCTTGAGCAAGTGAAAGAACAACTCACTGAGCTCGGAAAAAAACGTGGCGTTCTTACATATGAAGAGATTGCAGAACGCATGAATGGATTTGAAATTGAATCCGATCAAATGGATGAATACTATGAATATTTAGGTGAACAAGGGATTGACTTAGTTGGCGACAATGACAACGACGAAGGCCCTAATAATCGCCAAATAGCAAAATCGGAAGAAGAATTCGACCTCAATGATTTAAGTGTACCACCAGGGGTTAAAATCAACGATCCTGTTCGTATGTATTTAAAAGAAATTGGTCGTGTAGATTTACTATCTGCAGAAGAAGAAATTCGACTTGCAACGCGTATTGAAGAAGGCGATGAAGAAGCGAAACGTCGTCTTGCAGAAGCAAACTTACGTCTTGTAGTAAGTATTGCAAAGCGCTACGTGGGCCGTGGTATGCTTTTCTTAGACTTAATCCAAGAAGGGAATATGGGTCTAATTAAAGCGGTTGAAAAGTTCGATTATCGTAAAGGTTTCAAATTTAGTACGTATGCAACTTGGTGGATTCGCCAAGCAATTACACGTGCGATTGCAGACCAAGCAAGAACAATTCGTATCCCAGTTCATATGGTTGAAACGATTAATAAGTTAATTCGTGTACAACGTCAATTATTACAAGATTTAGGACGTGAACCATCTCCTGAAGAGATTGGTGAAGAAATGGATCTTGCTCCAGAAAAAGTACGTGAAATCTTGAAAATTGCACAGGAGCCAGTTTCTCTTGAAACACCGATTGGTGAAGAAGATGACTCCCATTTAGGTGATTTCATTGAAGACCAAGAAGCAACATCGCCTGCGGACCATGCAGCGTATGAATTGCTAAAAGAACAATTAGAAGATGTGTTAGATACACTAACAGATCGTGAAGAAAATGTTCTACGTCTTCGTTTTGGTTTAGATGATGGACGAACTCGTACGCTTGAAGAAGTTGGGAAAGTATTCGGCGTAACGAGAGAACGTATCCGTCAAATTGAAGCAAAAGCACTTCGTAAATTGAGACATCCAAGCCGTAGTAAGCGTCTTAAGGATTTCTTAGAATAGGCTACCTTTAAGTTTACTTCACCTTTGTGAAGTAAACTTTTTTATTTTGTTAATTTTTGTTAAACTTTAGCTGTCAGCAACGATTACAATTTCTTGTAATTTATTTTACAGAATTGTCTTTTGATTTGCAAATGCTCATTTTTCGATTTTTCGATTAATTTTGTTTATTTTATACAAAAATATATGTAGAAAAGTGAAAAATATGATGAGAAACGTTAATAATTATCGAAATAATAAGCGACATAACAATAAAAAACAATAAACTGAATTTATGGAATATTTTTAACGATTAGTAGTTTACTCTTTTCTGATAGAGCGTTTTCAAGTACAATGGAAATGACTGAATCATCTAACTATTTAGGGGTATAGAGGGGGGAGAAGAGATATGAAACGTAATCCGCTGATTCCGTTCGCTCTTATTGCAGCATTGGGTATTATCGTTATGTTTGTATTTTCATTTCAGGGGCTAAATAAATCTAAAGAGTTAGCTGATGCAAAAAATGGTGGGAAGCCAGCACAAACAGCATCCAAGCCAGAGGATATTGTGAAGCAAAGCTGTACGAGCTGCCACGGTGATCAGTTACAAGGGGCGGTAGGACCTAATTTACAAAAAATTGGTGGAAAACTTTCAAAGGATGAAATTAAAGAAATTCTTTCGAAAGGAAAAGGGAATATGCCTGCCAATATAGTTCCAGCTGATCAAGCCGCTAAAGTAGCTGATTGGTTATCGAAGAAAAAATAAAGTTCCGTATGACAAGCCTTTTGCTTATGCAAAGGGCTTGTTTTTCTATATTTTCTAAAATACGATGAATGATAGAGATGTGAATTGTTGTTATGGGCTTGCAACAACTACTATAAATTCATTATCATGGAGACAGACTGACAAGAGAAGGAGTAATGGAAATACATGAATGAAGTAAAGCTTTCAAAACGATTAGAAGAAGTTGTGCGTGAAATACCAGTAGGATCTACAGTTGCTGATATTGGATCGGATCATGCGTATTTACCGTGTTATACAATTATAAATAATATTGCTACAAAAGCAGTTGCAGGAGAGGTTGTAGATGGACCGTTTCGCTCTGCCCAAGCAACTGTAGCTGAAAGTGGTTTACAAGATAAAGTAGATGTGCGTAAGGGGAATGGATTAGCTGTTATCGCACCAGGAGAAGTAGATGTAATTACGGTTGCCGGAATGGGCGGAGCGTTAATTCGTGATATTTTAGAAAGTGGTAAAGAAAAATTAGAAGGTGTAACACGTTTAATTTTGCAGCCGAATATTGCAGCACATCACATTCGCGAATGGTTTATTGAGAATGGATGGGAGCTTATCCATGAAAAAATCGTAAAAGAAGATGGGAAAATTTACGAGATTCTAGTAGGGGAACGAGGAGATATCGCGGTTCCTTATTCTGAAAATAAACAGGTTGAATTGTTTATGGGACCATTTTTAATAAAAGAAAAAAGTGAAGCTTTCGTTGAAAAGTGGGAAGGAGAATTAAAAAACTTCCAAAATATTTTAAAGCAGTTAGAACGTGCGGCTGATTCTGAAGAAACAAAAGCGAAGCGTGCGGAAGTAGAAGCGAAAATGAAAATGATAGGGGAGGTTTTATCATGAGTAAAATTCCAAATGGCCATGAAATTATTTCTTTGTTTGAAAGTATGTATCCGAAGCATTTGGCTATGGAAGGAGATAAGATTGGCCTGCAGATTGGAGCGCTTAATAAACCCGTGCAGCACGTATTAATTGCGTTAGATGTAACGGAAGAAGTTGTGGATGAAGCAATTCAATTAGGAGCGAATGTCATTATTGCGCATCACCCTTTAATTTTTAACCCGCTAAAAGCGATTCATACAGATAAGGCATATGGGAAAATTATTGAAAAGTGTATGAAAAATGATATTGCAATCTATGCCGCACATACAAATGTGGATGTTGCTAAGGGCGGGGTAAATGATTTACTTGCTGAGGCGTTAGGGTTGCAAAATACAGAAGTTTTGGCACCGACATATGCGGAAGAAATGAAAAAAATTGTTGTGTTTGTGCCTGAAACTCATGCAGAAGAAGTAAGAAAAGCATTAGGAGATGCAGGTGCTGGTCATATCGGCAATTATAGCCACTGTACGTTTAGTAGTGAGGGTACAGGTATGTTTATACCTCAAGAGGGGACAAATCCTTATATCGGGGAAACTGGACAGTTAGAACGCGTAGAAGAAGTGCGAATCGAAACGATTATTCCAGCTTCATTACAGCGAAAAGTGATTAAAGCAATGGTAACGGCACATCCATATGAAGAAGTAGCATATGATGTGTATCCACTTGATAACAAAGGTGAAACATTAGGGCTTGGAAAAATAGGATATTTACAAGAAGAAATGACACTTGGACAGTTTGCAGAACATGTAAAGAAATCATTAGATGTAAAGGGTGCACGAGTTGTTGGAAAATTAGATGATAAAGTGCGTAAAGTAGCTGTACTTGGTGGCGATGGTAACAAATACATCAATCAAGCTAAATTTAAAGGAGCGGATGTATATGTAACGGGTGACATGTATTATCATGTGGCTCATGATGCGATGATGCTCGGTTTAAATATAGTTGATCCAGGACATAACGTTGAAAAGGTAATGAAGCAAGGTGTACAAAAGCAATTACAAGAAAAAGTAGATGCAAAGAAACTGAATGTAAACATTCATGCTTCACAGTTACATACAGATCCATTTACATTTGTATAAGAAAAATAAAAACCGTTGCTCATATAGGCAACGGTTTTTATTATTGTTCTTTTTTCACTTTTACACGAGGTAATATTTTTTGTAACGGTACTTTTCGGACTCTCTCCCATGTAGCGGGATTCATTGGGTCATATTGTTCTAAGAAAGCGATAACCTCTTTTGTAATTGGTGTTGGAGTAGAAGCACCTGCTGTAACAGCTACGTTTTCTACACCTTGTAGCCATTCTAATTTGATTTCACTTACGTCTGCAACGCGGTATGCTTTCGTACCAGCGATTTCTTGTGATACTTGTGCTAAACGGTTTGAGTTATTACTTTTCGGATCACCAACAACAATTGTTAAGTCTGCAACATCAGCTTGTTTGGCAACCGCTTCTTGGCGAACTTGAGTTGCTAAACAAATTTCCTTATGGAACTCTGCTGTTGGGAATTTCTTCTGAATGTCCTCCATTAAATGTTGAACATCCCATTGGCTCATCGTTGTTTGATTTGTAACTAAAATTTTATCCGTTGGAATTTCTAATGTTTTTAAATCATCGGCTCTTTCGATAAGATGAACGATATCAGGTGCGATACCAACTGCGCCTTCTGGTTCTGGATGATTTTTTTTGCCGATATAAATGACATGGTAACCTTCAGCTTTCTTTGCTTCAATAAGGTCATGTGTTTTTGTAACATCTGGGCAAGTGGCATCGATTGTTGTTAAACCTTTTTCTTTTGCACGTTGTTTAACTTCTGGAGAAACACCGTGTGCAGTGAAAATAACAGTACCAGAATCGATTTTATCTAAAATGTCTAATCGACTTGGACCATCTAATGTGATGATGCCATCTTCTTCGAATGCATCTGTTACATGTTTGTTGTGAACAATCATACCTAAAATATAAATAGGTCTTGGTAATGATGTATCTAATGCGGCGTTACGTGCAATAACCATCGCGTCCACAACACCGTAGCAATAACCACGAGGGGAAATTTTAACAATTTTCATATGAGTAATCCTCTCCTTCTAAACAAGGGATACTTTTGTGCATAGTCCTTTACATTATAAAGGAGGAGTGGATAGAAAACAAAGGATTGTTACACATATAGTTTTGGTTTTGTTGCTATTTTTTGAACAGGCTCCTCTCGTACTTCTTTTTCAATGACTGGCTCAATCACCATTTTTTTTCTTTTTCTTTTTTTTGGTGGAGGAGGTGGAGTTGCTACCTCAACCTTTTCTGTTACGTCTTCAGCTTGATCTTCGGTTGGATTTTCTTCCGTACTTTTTCCGGAGGTGAGGATTTTAACAATGCTTGGTAGGTTACGCATAATGGGACCGTACTGTTCGACGACAGGGCTTACAGATTGAACGACTTGTGATACTTTTTCGATATTATTTATCATATTAGTTGGATTCGAAATTAAATTCGAAAAAAAACTACCGATGCCGCTACTTGATGCGGCTGTAGTTGCTGCACCGTCGCGCGTTTCGTTTGATTCATACATTTGAGGGGGAATCATTTGCTCGGGATGCTGCTGCATGTATGGTTGATATTGCTGTTGGTATTGCTGTTGCTGTTGATATTGCTGTGGGTAATGTTGTTGATATTGCTGTCGATATTGGGGTGGCGGTTGCTGGTGCATCATTGGCGGCGGTCCTTCCATTTGTCGATAAGGCGGAACCATTTGCATGAAAGATTCGGTTGGATCGTGTTTTTTAAAGAGTTTAGCGAGAAACCCTTTCTTTTTTTGTGCCATTGGTGGTAGTTGTGGAATTGGATATGGTGTATAAGGTTGTTGCCTTGGATTCGGATACATTTGCCTCATGGGGGATTTTGGAAACATGTGAGAAATCCTCCTTTCTTCAGTTAGGTATATACACATACAATATGCAATAAGTGGGAAGAAGGTTAGTTTTTGAAGTAAAAACCTAAACTAAAGATGGATTTTACTTGTAGATTTCGATATAATGTAGACTTGACTGATTTGTGCGCGCAGTAGAAATTTAGAAAGAAGGTGTAACTTATGACACAACAAACTTTTACACAGTATGATTTTAAACCATTTTTAATAGATGCAGTTCGTGAACTACGCTTTACAGAGCCGACAGGAATTCAACAGAAAATTTTCCCGGTCGTGAAAAAAGGTGTAAGTGTAATTGGACAATCCCAAACAGGTTCTGGGAAAACACATGCATACTTACTTCCTACATTGAACAGAATTAACCCAGGTCGTGAAGAAGTACAACTTGTTATTACAGCGCCTACTCGTGAGTTAGCACAACAAATTTACGAAGAAATCGTGAAATTAACAAAGTTCTGTGAGGAAGATCAAACGATTACAGCGCGTTGTTTAATTGGTGGAACTGATAAACAACGATCAATTGAAAAGTTGAAAAAACAGCCTCATATTGTAGTTGGAACACCAGGACGTATTAAAGACTTAGTAGAAGAACAAGCACTGTTTGTTCATAAAGCAAATACGATTATTGTCGATGAAGCAGACTTAATGCTTGATATGGGATTCATTCATGATGTAGACAAAATTGCAGCACGCATGCCTAAAAACTTGCAAATGTTAGTTTTCTCTGCAACAATTCCCCAAAAACTAAAACCGTTTCTGAAGAAATACATGGAAAATCCAGAGCATATTCATATTAATCCAAAACAAGTTGCGGCTGGAAATATTGAGCATTATTTAGTGCCTTCTAAACATCGTAACAAAATCGATTTAGTGAAAAGAATGTTGCTACAATTTAAACCGTATTTAGCAGTTGTTTTCACGAATACGAAGAAAATGGCGGATCAGGTTGCTGACGGATTAACGGAACGTGGCTTAAAAGTTGGACGAATTCATGGTGATTTATCACCTCGTGATCGTAAAAAAATGATGAAACAAATTCGTGACCTTGAATTCCAATATATTGTTGCAACTGATTTAGCAGCACGTGGTATCGATATTGAAGGAATTAGTCATGTTATTAACTACGAACTTCCATCAGATTTAGATTTCTTCGTTCACCGCGTTGGAAGAACAGCACGTGCAGGCCATTCAGGTATTGCAGTGACAATTTATGATCCAGCAAATGAAGAAGCGTTAGATAGTTTAGAAAAACAACGTCATATCGAGTTTAAACATGTAGATTTACGCGGAGATGAGTGGGCGGATTTAGGTGAACGTCGTCGTCGTAAGAGCCGTAAAAAACCAAATGATGAACTTGATGTTATGGCAACGAAAGTTGTTAAAAAACCGAAAAAAGTAAAACCAAACTATAAACGTAAACTTGCAACAGAACGTGACAAAGTGAAGAGAAAATATAGCAACAAAAAAAGATAAGGGATTTCCCTTATCTTTTTTTATCCAGCGATTTGTGAGAGTCGTAATCAATATGGATAGAAAATATGGATTAAAGTTTCACATAATCTAGATAATGTAAATGAAGAGTATAGTCTGTTTAAATAGTCATATAAATTTGTGTAATGCGTTTTTTGTGAACAAACAATTCACTACATATTTCTACAAATTATGCTATCATTATATCTATTGTATATTGAAGAGGTGATTGTATGTTAAAGATTGGATCTCATGTTTCCATGAGTGGTAAGAAAATGTTATTAGCAGCAAGTGAAGAGGCTGTTTCATACGGTGCAACGACGTTTATGATTTATACAGGTGCACCGCAAAATACACGAAGAAAACCAATTGAAGAATTGAACATAGAAGCAGGAAGAAAACATATGGAACTAAACGGTATTGAGGAAATTATCGTACATGCTCCATATATTATAAATGTCGGAAATACGACGAAGCCAGAAACATTCCAATTAGGTGTAGACTTCCTTCGCATGGAAATTGAAAGAACATCAGCGTTAGGTGTAGCAAAACAAATCGTCCTTCACCCAGGTGCGCACGTTGGTGCAGGAGCGGATGCTGGTATTCAACAAATTATTAAAGGGCTGAATGAAGTATTAACACCAGACCAGACGGTTAACATTGCGTTAGAAACGATGGCAGGAAAAGGAACAGAATGCGGCCGTAGCTTTGAAGAAATTGCAAAGATTATTGATGGTGTAAAATATAATGAAAAACTATCCGTATGCTTTGATACGTGCCATACGCACGATGCAGGATATGATATCGTAAATGACTTTGACGGTGTATTAAACGAATTTGATAAGATTGTTGGTATCGATCGTTTACAAGTACTTCATATTAATGATAGTAAAAATGTACGTGGCGCAGGAAAAGACCGTCATGAAAATATCGGTTTCGGTCATATCGGTTATAAAGTGTTGCATCATATTGTGCATCATCCGCAGTTAACGCACGTACCAAAAATTCTTGAAACACCATATGTAGGTGAAGATAAAAAAGATAAGAAGCCACCATATAAATTAGAAATCGAAATGCTGAAAAATGGTACTTTTGATGAAGGGCTTCTTGAAAAAATTAAAGCGCAATAAGCAATAAGGAGGGGATATCCCCTCCTTATTTTAGTAGTTGCTGAAATAAAGTATTTACTTGTTGGGCGGTAGCAGGGGAGGTTACTTTTGCTATTTGTTTTAAGAGCTCTAGTCTTTCGTCATTATCGTAAATGTTAATATTCTTTCCTTTCATAAGTACAACAATTTTATCAGCTTGCGCAGTTGTAATTGGAACTTCATATTCTTTACTATATTTCAATAACTCTTTTGTAGAAATATGATTTAATTTTTTATTTACCAGTTGTTTAATGAGGTTCATCGAGTTATCCTCCTTCACAAGTTCTTCTATCGAAATATATGAGTACATAGCTTGTACATATTCGTATAGAGTTACTTTTTTCATGAGAAAAAGAAGCGTATGTTATAATATAAGGACAAAACTATAGAAAAGAGTATAGGGAGGACTTATGGAGCAAAAGCAACATCGAAAAGAAAGTGTTATCCATCTTATGTATCGTTTAGTTATGATTATTTTTGGGGCAGCATGCGCAGCAGTAGCGATTGAATTATTTTTAATGCCAAATAAAATTATTGATGGTGGAATTATTGGTATTTCTCTTATATTAGATTATCTTACTCCTAATATTTGGTGGTTAAGTTTCTCTACTTTGGTCGTTATTCTCAATATCCCGTTTATGTATTCGGGTTATAAGCAAATTGGAAAAACGTTCATGCTATCTTCGGCGTTCGGTATTGTAGCTTTAGCGTTTATTGAATCAACGTTACATGCTGTTCCGCCATTTACAACAGAGCCAATTTTAGCTACAGTGTTTGGTGGTCTTATTTTAGGTCTTGGTGTAGGGCTCGTTATTCGTCATGGTGGATCAATGGACGGAACAGAAATTATGGGTATTTTATTAACGAAGAAATTACCTTTCTCCGTAGGCGAATTTGTAATGTTTGTGAACTTATTCATTTTTGCATGGGCAGCATTTGTATTTGGTGTTGAACAAGCGATGTATTCTGTTATGACGTACTACATTGCATTCAAAACAATTGATACAGTCATTCAAGGTTTAGATGAAACGAAAGCTGTTTTAATTGTATCAGATCAATATGAGGAAGTATCAAATGCGATTTTGCATCGTCTTGGTCGTGGAACTACAAAGCTTGTAGCGAAAGGCGGTTACACGGATAAAGAAAAAGAAGTTATTTATGCAGTGGTAACACGTCTAGAAGTAACAAAGTTAAAATCAATTGTGTATGAAATTGATGCGAATGCGTTTGTTACGATTATGAGTACACAAGAGACCAATGGTGGTAAGTTTAAATCGGCTATTCACTAAAAAATTAATTATAATATCTTTTGAAAGCAGAGAATTTTTCTCTGCTTTTTGTTATAATAGTAAGGTTTCTTGAAAAAGTAGATATATTTTAGGCAGATTGGTTTACAACTATAATAAGCTGTACTATAATTCAAATAGATATAAATCGGAATCATTCTGAATTAAAATAGGTGAGATGCTATGAACAATATATTAGAAATAGAAGGATTGTCATTTCGATATGAAGATCGAAATGTGTTAGAAGATATAAATTTGCAAGTTCCGAAGGGAGCTTTTTTAGGTTTAGTTGGGCCAAATGGTTCAGGAAAATCCACTTTGCTAAAATGTTTATTAGGCGTGTTAAAGCCAAAACAGGGAAGCATTCGTTTGTTTGGTGTTGATAGTAAGAAGTTTAAAGAATGGAACAAAGTTGGTTATGTGTCGCAAAAGGCAAATAGCTTTAATTCTGGTTTTCCGGCAACTGTGTTTGAAGTTGTGTCAATGGGACTCGTTTCGAAAAAAGGGCTGTTTCGCTTTTTTACGAAAAATGATAAGAAAAAGGTAGAAAAAGCGATTGCTGATGTAGGGATGAGTGAGTTTCAAGGACGTAATATCGGGGAACTTTCTGGTGGACAACAACAGCGCGTATTTATTGCTCGTGCGCTCGTTAGTGATCCTGAATTACTTATTTTGGACGAGCCCACTGTTGGAATCGATGTGAAGAATGTAGAAAGTTTTTATGAGATATTAGAGGATTTAAACAAAAGGCTAGGAATCACATTAATTCTCGTTACGCATGATATGGGAGCTGTTACCGAGAAAGTAACACATGTTGCATGCTTAAACAAACATTTACATTTCCATGGAAATGTAGAAAAGTTCCGAGAGTTAGAAGATGCAGAAATGTCCGTCTTATATGGACATCATGTTCATCGTTTAGAACACGAGCATGAGCATCATGGGAGGATATAATGATACAAGATTTTTTACAATATGACTTTTTACGTAACTCTTTATATGCAGGGATTTTAATAGGACTTGTTGCGCCGCTTATCGGTGTATTTGTTGTTATTCGCCGCATGTCGCTTATTGCGGATGCATTAAGCCACGTGACATTATCGGGTATTGCGGCAAGTTTACTACTAGAAAAAACAATTTTCACAGGGGGATTTTTAAATCCGTTATATATGGGGATGATTTTTTCTATTGGTGGGGCGTTACTTATTGAAAAATTACGTACTGTATATAAACATTATCAAGAATTAGCAATTCCAATTATTCTTTCAGCAGGAATGGGGATTGGCGTTATTTTTATTTCACTTGCAAATGGATTTAACACAGATTTATTTAGTTATTTATTTGGTAGTGTAAGTGCTGTAACAAGTACGGATTTAATAATTATCGGCATTGTAGCAATTGTTGTTATTGTAACGATTACTTTATTATACAAAGAGTTATTTTTACTATCTTTTGATGAAGAATACGCTGTATCAACCGGTTTGAGTGCGAAGTGGATTCATTTTATTTTCATTATATTGGTTGCTCTTGTCATTGCAGTATCAATGCGTGTAGTAGGGGTTCTTCTCGTATCATCATTAATGACATTACCAGTTGCAGCAAGTATTCGTATTGCAAATGGATTTAAACAAACAATTTTCTTCTCCATTTTATTTGGTGAAATTGCAGTAATTGGTGGAATGTTTGCTTCGTATCAACTGGATCTAGCGCCAGGTGGTACAATTGTTATGATAGCAGTTCTTATTTTAATTGGTGCGATTTTATGGAAGAAGAAAAAAACTGCATAAAGTAGGGATAGATATGAATCTAACAGAAGCTTTACGCCTAATGAAAGATAAAGGATACAAACATACTGGGAAAAGGGAAGAAATGCTGAGGTTATTTGCAGCTCACAATCGCTATTTAACGGCGAAAGACGTTTTAGAGCATATGAAGGATGATTATCCAGGTCTTAGCTTTGATACGATTTATCGTAACTTAACGGTGTTTGCTGAAATCGGTGTTTTAGAACAAACGGAATTAAACGGTGAAAAACATTTTCGTTTTACATGTTCTATTATGGAACATCATCATCATTTTATTTGTTTAGATTGCGGGGGGACGAAAGAGATTACTTCCTGCCCAATGGATTTTATGAATAAAGATTTTAACGGTTATGAAGTAACAGGTCATAAGTTTGAAATATACGGACGTTGTCCGAAATGTGCAAAGTAAAAGCTCGTTAGTTCTATAACTGACGAGCTTTTTTACGTAGAAAAGAAGGTTGCTCACAAATATTGTGGGCAACCTTCTTTTTATTGTTCTTGTGTTTCTTTTTCTTTTTCTCGTTCAGCAGCCATCTCAGCAGCAATTACGTCGATTTCTTTTTTTAGTTCTTCTACCATTATTTCTTCTGGTACTTTACGAACAACTTGCCCTTTACGGAATAATAATCCTTCTCCGCGTGCACCGGCAATACCGATATCAGCTTCACGAGCTTCACCAGGGCCGTTTACAGCGCAGCCAAGTACTGCAACTTTAATTGGTACTTGCAGTGTAGAGATGTACTCTTCCACCTCGTTAGCGATGCTAATTAAATCAATTTCAATACGACCGCAAGTTGGACAAGAAATAAGTGTTGCTGCATTAGACGCAAGGCCGAATGACTTTAATAGTTCACGCGCAACTTTTACTTCTTCAACTGGGTCAGCACTTAATGAAATACGTAGTGTATTTCCGATACCTTTATTTAAGATTGCTCCAAGACCAGCGGCACTTTTTACAGTTCCGGCAAATAATGTTCCAGATTCTGTGATACCTAAATGTAATGGATAATCAAAAGCACGTGCAGCTTTTTCGTATGCTTCAATTGCTAAGTTAACATCAGAGGCTTTCATAGATACGATAATATCGTGGAAATCTAAGTCCTCTAAAATTTTAATGTGATGTAGGGCGCTCTCGACCATACCATCTGCAGTTGGGTATCCGTACTTTTCTAAAATGTGACGTTCTAATGAACCTGCGTTTACACCGATACGGATTGGAATACCGCGTTCTTTTGCTGCATTTACAACAGCTTCTACTTTATGGCGACGACCAATGTTACCTGGATTGATACGTACTTTATCAATGCCACCTTCAATTGCTTTTAAAGCAAGGCGATAATCAAAATGAATATCAGCAACAAGTGGAATGTTGATTTGTTTTTTAATATCAGCAATAGCATTTGCTGCGCGTTCGTCTGGAACAGCAACACGCACGACTTGACAGCCAGCTTCTTCTAAACGTTTAATTTCAGCAACTGTTGCTTCAACATCATGTGTTTTTGTTGTTGTCATACTTTGTATAATTAATTCATTATTACCGCCAATTGTTAAATTACCGACTTTAACTGGACGTGTTTTTGTACGATGAGTCATTTCATTCACGAATAGATCGCTCTCCTTATAAAAGAAGTTTCTTATTTAGTCCCTTATATCAATGATAGTATACGTGATACAGGGCTATAGAAACCGAAGTGCTCGGTTTCACTTTTACTATTGTATCAGCGCCTTTATGTAATTGACAAGGATTAAGTGATCGCTTATTGATATAACGGGAATTTATAAGACTTTCCAATTTGTATTTTTGTAGCAGAGGTACTTTTGTTTAGTTGTTTAAAGTCATCAATTACCTTTTCAATGGAAGGGATCTTTTTCTTATTAATTTGTTCGGTAATAGAAAGAACTGTCTCACCTGTTTTGACTTCAATTGTTTTATAAGTTACATCTGTTTCTTTTTCTGCTTTGTTCTCTTTATTTTGTTTTGTATTTGTACTTTCTTGTTTTATCGTTTGGGCCGCATTTGTTTTTTTATATGAACTTAACATCGGTAAAGTACCGATTTTTATATCGTAATAAAATATATAACCAAGAACAAGCACGAATAAGAATATACCTAATCTCTTCATATTCTTCACTCCTTTGCTAGGAATATATGCTTGTCCAAAAAAAAAATGCCTATTTAGGCATTTTTTCGTTCTTATTTTTCTTTCGGTTTTGGAACTTCTTTAATTGTTAAGTATAGAACAATTAAAACAACCGCGATATAAATGAATGTTGAACCAGGTACAACGATTTTGAATAAATCCATAATCATAAAGAAGATTGTTGGAATTGTGTAGCTGTAAGCAGTTAACGTCCATACTTGCTTATAGGATAATTTACGTTGACCACTCATAGCAGAACCTATAAACGCAAGTAAAGTAATTCCTAAGAAAGTAATGAACAATTGGAATAGATATACTAATACGCCGATAACAGCTAATAAAATTGGATAGATACTATCGAATACAGAAATGAAATCTTGCAAATCTTTCTTCTCAAGAGATGTCCCTAATAAATCATTGTAGGAGTATGTTTGCGTTTGACCATTTCCTATAGAAACTACTTTATCTTTTAAAATAAATAAACCAGTTTTATTTTGATATTTTTCGATATCTGTTGTATTTGGATCAAATACGAAAAGAGCATCTCCCTCTTCTTTTTGAATAGGTTGTTCAATATCAGCTTTTAGTTCACCGTTTTCGATTTTAAAATCAGGTAAATCTTTTTCAATTGCTTGATTTACCATAGTAACACTTTCTTGGATAAAGCTACCGTAAAAGAATGTTCTTGGAATAGTAGTGATTAGACAAAGTAGCATAATATACAAAATGGTTTTTCCGATTTTTTGAAAACGGAATAGCGCCATATCTTTAGGCGAATATACGCTTTTGACTAATTGGGTAAATATGGACATAGATTCACTTCCTTTATGTATGTATAAAATCATTGTAACGTAGGAATCTAGGGAATCTCAAGATATATTATATTTACATATAGTAGAGATAACTAAATTTCTTTTTATTAATTTTCTTCTTTTAAATGAGAAAAATACAATTGACACTTTTCTTTTCTATATGGTAAATTTATCTTACATTTCTTAAAGAATATATCCGATAGGAATTCCTTTATTTGATGTATTGTTACATACATAATTGTGGACCCTTAGCTCAGCTGGTTAGAGCAGACGGCTCATAACCGTCCGGTCGTAGGTTCGAGTCCTACAGGGTCCATATCCATTTCACATGTTTATTATGTCAGCAGGAAGCTTCCTTGTAGAAGGGAGCTTTTTTTATGAAATATATGAGCATTTTAATTGAAAAGAAGTGGGAATTTTGCTACTTTAATGATAGCAAGACAATGTGATTTATTTGTTTGCACCCTATGGCAATTAGGGTAGAATGAAGTTGTATGTCACTTAAGTGGCAATACATAAACTGGGAGGAATATAACAATGGCAAAACACGAATTACCAAATTTACCTTATGCGTATGATGCTTTAGAGCCTCACTTTGACAAAGAAACAATGAACATCCATCATACAAAACACCATAACACGTACATCACAAACTTAAACGCTGCTTTAGAAGGTCATGCAGAATTAGCTGACAAAAGCGTAGAAGAATTAGTTGCAAACTTAAACGAAGTACCAGAAGCAATCCGTACAGCAGTACGTAACAATGGTGGCGGACATGCTAACCACACATTCTTCTGGACAATCTTATCTCCAAACGGCGGCGGACAACCAGTAGGTGAACTTGCAACTGCAATTGAAGCGAAATTCGGTAGCTTCGATGCGTTCAAAGAAGAATTCGCAAAAGCTGGCGCAACTCGATTCGGTTCTGGTTGGGCTTGGTTAGTAGTAAATAATGGTGAGTTAGAAGTAACAAGCACGCCAAACCAAGATTCTCCTCTAACTGAAGGTAAAACTCCAGTTATCGGTTTAGATGTTTGGGAACATGCTTACTACTTAAATTACCAAAACCGTCGTCCAGACTACATTGGTGCATTCTGGAACGTTGTAGATTGGAACGCTGCTGAAAAACGTTACCAAGAAGCAAAATAATTGTAATAATGATAAAAAAGCTAGGAGAATGCTCCTAGCTTTTTTCTATGCTTTCCTTTTACATAATTGAGCTTGTCTTTGGAAGACTAGAACATGAAGTAAAGGAGAGTTGTGTATGAAGTGGAAACATATAATTGGTGACGTTGAAGTGAATCGGGATTTAGTGTTATTGCTCCTTATCGGAGGTTTATACACGCTCGCAATTTCTTTATCGAATACGTTTGTTAACATTTATTTATGGAAACAAACACAAAATTATGTGAATCTTGGCTTGTATAATTTGGCCAGCGTTGTATTACAGCCTCTCACATTTCTTATAGGTGGGAAATTAGCGAAGCGTATTGATCGCTCAATCTTGTTACGAATAGGCGTAGGCACGTTAGCTATTTTTTTTATCGTTGTTTTAGTAGCGGGGAAAAGCGCTTCTCACTATATTTTATTGATGGGGGCTCTTTTAGGAGTCGGATATGGTTTTTACTGGCTCGCGTTTAACTTATTAACATTTGAGATTACAGAACCAGAAACAAGAGATTTCTTTAACGGGTTTCTTGGACTTCTTACATCCTTCTCTGGCATGATTGGACCGATAGCAGCTGGATACACAATTTCGCGTATGGAAAAATGGAGTGGCTATACGGTCATATTCTTTCTTTCATTAGTGCTATTTGCAATTGCTGTCGTTTTAAGCTTTTTTTTATCTAAGAGAGAATGTGAAGGTCGTTATGAGGTCACGCAAGTTTTGAAAGAACGACGGATTGATAAAAACTGGGGAAGAATTACACGTGCTCATTTTTTCCAAGGATTGAGAGAGGGAACATTTATTTTTGTTATTTCAGTATACGTGTACTTAGCAACCGATAGTGAGCTCGCATTAGGTAAATATAGCTTAGTAAATTCTGCTGTATCATTTGTATGTTACTACTTAGTCGCCCGTATGTTAAAGAAAGAGTGGCGAAAAAAAGCAATTTTACTTGGAGGCATTATTTTATATGCTGTCGTATTTTTAGTTATATTCAATGTTACATACACAAAATTACTTATTTATGCAGCATGCATTGCAATTGCATATCCTATTTTACTCGTTCCGTATGGATCGATGACATATGATGTAATTGGTAGAGCGAAAAATGCGAGAGAGTGGCGTGTAGAGTATGTAGTTGTCCGAGAATTATGGTTAAATGCTGGAAGAATTTGTTCAGTTTTAAGTTTTTTATGTGCTGTATTATTCTTTCCGCCTGAAAAGAGTTTACCTTTCTTACTATGTATTTTAGGTGCTGGACATTTTCTTATTTATTTTGCAGTTAAAAATGTCAAATATGATGAGGGAAACGCGAGGAAAACAAGTGTTGTAGCGCAAGGGACCACGCAGAATCAAACTGAACCAGAAGGTTAACTTCTCGTTTGTTTTATGCTAGAATAGAAAAAGATGTAAGACAGCAGTGAGGACACCTGTATGAAGGTGTCCCTTTCACATTACATAGCTGTTGGTAGAGGGGGTTTGTATGAGTAAGAAACAGAAACAACAAAAGAAAAAGACTCACGTTCCTTTTCGGTTAAACGTGCTGTTTTTCTGCGTGTTTTTAATGTTCTCCGCGGTTATTGTAAGGCTTGGATATGTACAAATTGTTCGCGGTGAGGAATATAAGAATGAAGTGGAGAGGAAAGAAAACTCGACGATTAGTAATCCTGTACCACGTGGGAAAATATTTGACCGTTATGGGCGAGCTGTAGTAGATAATGCAGCTGTTCGTACGATTACATTTACAAAAATGAAAGGATCAACTGCAGAGGCTCGCTTAGAAACAGCGAAAAGATTAGCAGATTTGATTGAAGTACCGACAGATAAATTAACAGATCGCGATAAAAAAGATTATTGGCTTGCTATTCATAAAGAGGAAGCTAAAGGGAAAATTACGAATAAAGATCGTCAAGAGTTTAAAGATAAAAAAATTGATGATAAAGAATTAGATGAACGTCAACGAAATCGCGTGACAGAAGAAGAAGTGAATCAATTATCCGCAAAAGATTTAGAGATACTAGCGATTAAAAGCAAAATGGACGGCGGATATGCGATGACGCCACAAGTCATTAAAAAGGATGCTACAGAACAAGAATACGCGATTATTAGTGAAAATCTAGCAACATTACCGGGTGTAGATACGAATGTTGATTGGGATCGAAAGTATATTTATGATGATTTATTCCGAAGTGTACTTGGCGGGGTGTCAACGTCTGATGAAGGTTTACCGAGAGAAAGACTAGATTACTATCTTGTTCGTGATTATAATCGAAATGAACGAGTAGGAAAAAGTTATCTTGAACAGCAATATGAGGATAGCCTACACGGTACGAAGGCAGAAGTGAAAAATGTTACAGATAAAAACGGTAATATTTTAGAAACGATTAATGTATCAAAAGGACAAAGTGGTAACAATCTGAATTTAACAATCGATATGGAGTTACAAAAGCGTGTAGAAGAAATTATCACCAAAAATTTATTGAAATATAAAGGTGGGCAACCGCTTTTAGATCGTGCATTCGTTGTTATGATGAATCCGAAAAATGGTGAAGTTTTATCTATGGCAGGGAAACAATTAGTGGATGAAAATGGCGAAACGAAAGTACAAGATTTCGCATTAGGAACGATGACAAGTTCTTATCCAATGGGATCGACCGTAAAAGGTGCGACGATACTTACAGGATATCAAACAGGTGCAATTCAACCAGGTTCAGTTCAACTCGATGAACCCATTGTATTAAAAGGACCGCTAAAAAAATCTTCTTGGAAGACGATGGGATATATTAATGACCTTACAGCATTAAAAATGTCTTCTAACGTATATATGTTTAAAACAGCGATGAATATCGCTGGTGTTCCCTATGTGCGAGGCGGTACGTTAGATATACAACAGAAATCATATGATACGATGCGTTACTATTTCGGTCAGTTTGGACTTGGTGTAAAAACTGGAATTGATTTACCGAATGAAACAGCTGGACAAAGAGGTAGAACAGATAAAATGCCAGGTTTCTTATTAGATTTATCAATTGGACAGTATGATACGTATACACCGCTTCAATTAGCGCAGTATGTTTCAACAATTGCAAATGGTGGTTACCGTATGCAACCGCAAGTTGTAAAAGAAATTCGCCAACCGGCAGCGAAACCAGATGAGGTTGGAAAAGTCGTTCATTCAATGGAACCGAAAGTGCTAAATCGTATTGATATGCCTGAATCACAAATTAAACGTGTTCAGGAAGGATTTAGACAAGTATTTAACGATTCTGGTGGTACAGCTACGAAGTACTTTACAGGTGCACCATATAAAGCTGCTGGTAAAACAGGTACAGCTCAAACTGTGTATGGCGGAGATAAAGAGATTGGTAGAAAAGCAAACGGTGAGCGTAAAGAAACATATAACTTAACATTAGTAGGTTATGCCCCACTTGAAGATCCTGAAGTAGCATTTTCTGTTGTTGTACCTTGGGTAGATGATACATCAGGTATTAACGGATATATTAGCCGTGACATTATGGACGCGTACTTTGATTTGAAAAAAATAGAAAATGGCGAAGCTACAAAAGAGGAAATAGATAAGAAAAATAAACAACAAGATGATGAATAAAAAATTATAAAAAAAGCACACTATCTGAAAAGATAGTGTGCTTTTTTTTATGGTTCATGCATACGTTTTAATCAAGTGGACAAGCGTATCATATCGGGAATGTAAGGCACCTTACAAATGATACGTATCATTCACTATGGGGGCAATTTTATGGACCAATCATCAGTGAAGGAACGGTGGCTACGGATTAACATGTTACTTAATGTTGATTCTTGTGGAACTTTACAAAACTTTTACAAACAATTAAAACCGAATTAATAGTTTAGCAGTATTCTTATATCTGTAATCCTGTTATTTCCGGTTACTTCTAGGAGGAAGAACACGTGAAATGGATAAGTGCATCGATTAAAGTTTTCATACTGTCGACATGTTTCTTTTATGTTGGCACGTCTACTGCATTTGCTGTGAATGAAATGGGAGAAGTGAGAGTTGATGGATCCTCAACAGTTTTTCCTATTATAGAAGCAGTAGCGGAGGAATATACAAAGGTGCATCCGAACGTGAAAATTTCCATCAGTGTTTCTGGGACAGGAGGAGGATTTAATCGTTTCAGTAAAGGAGAAGTAGATATAAATAATGCTTCGAGAGTAATGAAACAAGTGGAAGAAAATGAAATGAGGAAAAACTCCATTCAGTTTACACCGTTTGAAGTCGCTTATGATGGTCTTACAATCGTTGTGAATCGTCAAAATACTTGGGTAGACAATATAACGGTAGACGAGTTACGTCTATTATGGAGTGAAGATGAAAGTGAAAAGCGATGGTCACAAATTCATTCATCATGGCCACGTGAACAGGTAAAGTTTTATGCGCCAGGTGTAGACTCTGGTACGTATGATTATTTTCAAAATGTCATCTTACAAAAAAGTCGCATTGTAAAAAAAGTCTCTTTGTCTGAAGATGATCAAGTTATTATGCAAGGGGTAATGAATGATAAAAATGCCATTGCTTTTGTAGGATATGCTTATTATATGGCCAATCGAGATAAGGTGAGAGCAATAAAAGTGAATGGTGTACTTCCGACGAAAGATACCATTCAATCAGGTGAGTATAAGCCATTATCTAGGTCGCTATTTGCTTATGTGAATCATGCGTCTATCCGAAATAAAATGAATGTAGCAAATTATATTGAGTTTATGATTCAGCATGTTGGTAATCTCGCTGAAGAGGTAGGATATGTAAAATTACCAAAAGAAAAATACAATGAACAGCTGCGGATGTTAACAGAAATAAAAAGGTAATGTCAGGGTGGAAAGGGGTTTTCATCTTTGGCTTATAATGACAAAAGTCAAATTACATTTTCTGTACAACATTTGATTGAAAGAAATACAAAACAAAGAAAAAAAACGCAGCGAATCAATCGAATCGTTCCATTATTACTAAAAATAATTGCTAGCGTGTCTATTGTGACGACACTTGGAATTATTTTTACGCTTTCCAATGAAACAATAATATTTTTTCAAAAAATACCATTACACTCCTTTTTGACGGAAAAAGAATGGTTACCTTTTTTTGAAGATCCTAAGTTTGGTATATTACCACTTATATGTGGAACGGTCCTTGTAACAGCGATTGCTATGTGCGTAGCAACTCCTATCGGTTTAGCGTGTGCTGTATTTTTAAGCGAATATGCTTCAAACGGTGCAAGAAAAGTATTAAAACCGATGTTAGAACTATTAGCAGGTATCCCAACAATTGTATATGGGTTTTTTGCATTAACAGTTGTTACACCGCTTTTACAACGGATTATACCTGATTTACAGTTTTTTAATGCGATTAGTCCAGGTATTGTTATTGGCTTTATGATGATACCTACAATTGCCTCTCTCTCTGAAGACGCAATGAGAGCTGTAGCGAAAGGAACGAAAGAAGCTTCGTTAGCACTTGGAGCAACTCGGTTTGAGATGGTGAAACAAGTCGTGTTTCCTTCAGCTTTTACAGGGATTATGGCAGCGATTATATTAGCTGCTTCCAGAGCAATTGGTGAAACGATGATCGTTGTAATTGCAGCGGGTTCCGCGCCGAACGTATCGCTCGATCCGACAAACTCTATTCAAACGTTAACAGCTTATATTGTGCAAGTGAGTTTAGGTGATGCTCCGCATGGAACAATTACTTATTACAGCATGTACGCTGTAGGCGCAACGTTATTCTTATTTACTTTTATAATGAACATCATTTCTCAGTTTATTATGCGCCGTTTTAGGAGGGTGACATAATATGCGAATGTTGAATCATAAAAAAATACAAGAAAATATGGCATCACGTTTTTTAAAAGATCGAGTTTACAAAATGTTATTTTATATAGCTATTTTGTTTTCAATAGTCATACTGCTTATTTTGCTTTTTCAAATTTTTGAAAAAGGTATAAGTTATCTTTCGTTAGAGTTCTTTACAAACTTCGCTTCGCGTAATCCGAAAGAAGTTGGGATTGCTGCGGCATTGTCAGGAACAATATTGTTTATGAGTATTCTTATACCAGTCTCCTTTATATTTGGAGTCGGAACTGCTCTTTATTTAGAACAATATGCGAAGGAATCTATATTTAAAAAGGTAATAGAAATTAATAATCAAACGTTAGCAGGAGTACCTTCCGTTGTATTTGGATTACTCGGCTTAACTATTTTTGTATATGCTCTTCATTTAGGCGAGAGTATCATTGCTGCGGCACTGACGATGAGTTTACTCGTCTTACCTACAGTTGTTGTAGCAAGTCAAGAAGCGATACGATCAGTACCAAGCTCATTATTAGAAGCTTCTTACGGATTAGGTGCTACGAAGTGGCAAACGATGTATCGAATTGTATTGCCATATGCTTTCCCAGGAATTATAACGGGTTGTACGTTAGCGATATCAAGAGCGATTGGAGAAGCGGCACCGTTATTAGTTATTGGGGCACTTGCATTTGCAAATTATGTTCCGTTTAGTATGTTTGATAGATTTACAGTTTTACCAATTCAAATTTTTAATTGGATGAGTAGACCGCAAGAAGAATTTCAGTATGTAGCAGCTGCTGGGATGATTGTTTTGTTAGGTTTATTACTCTTGATCAATATATTTGTCCTATGGTTACGAAATCGAAAATAAGTTGGAAATGGATGAAAGGGGAATTCAAATGGTAGCAACAGTAGTAAATGTACAGGTGAAAAACGAGGAGAAAATTGAGACTGCGCCAAAGAAAGTAGTATTTGATACGAAAAACTTAAATTTATGGTACGGAGAAGACCATGCTTTAAAAGATATTAACTTAAGCATTCATGAGAATGAAGTTACGGCAATTATCGGGCCAAGTGGTTGTGGTAAATCAACGTACTTAAAAACATTAAATCGTATGGTAGAGTTAGTACCAATCGTGCGAACTACAGGCGTAATTGAATATAGAGAGCGCAATATATTTGATAAATCATACCCAGTTGAAGAATTACGAACACATGTAGGAATGGTGTTCCAAAAACCAAATCCATTTCCAAAATCTATTTATGAAAATGTAGCATACGGCCCGAAAATTCATGGTATTAGCGACAAGAAAACATTGGATGAAATTGTTGAAAAAAGTTTACGTGGAGCAGCGATTTGGGATGAGTTAAAAGATCGTTTGCATGATAATGCATACGGTTTATCCGGTGGACAGCAACAGCGTCTATGTATCGCACGTTGTTTAGCGATTGAACCAGACGTTATTTTAATGGATGAGCCAACATCGGCACTAGATCCAATTTCAACATTAAAAGTAGAAGAATTAATTCAAGAGTTAAAGAAAGACTTTAGTATTGTTATCGTAACGCATAACATGCAACAAGCTGCGCGTATTTCAGATAAAACTGCTTTCTTCTTAAGTGGAGAAGTTGTGGAGTATACAGATACAAATAAATTATTTACGACACCTTCAGATAAGCGTACAGAAGATTATATTACGGGCCGATTCGGTTGATGTCGCTAGCAAGGCTAAGAGCAAATACCCTCTTAACAGAGGGTATTTCTTATTTTTACCTCATTTAAATCAGAGAAGTAATACTTCTCCTATCTTAAGGCTTATTATAAGTGGGCTAGGTAGGAAATCTATATATAATGGCACATAATATTGAGGGGGAAGAAATAATGGTAAGAGAACAATTTCAATGTGATTTAAAAACGTTGCAGCAAAAAGTGATTAAGCTTGGCGAACTAGCGAGGGAAGCTTTATTGCTTGCTATGGAAGGTCTTCATAAAAAAGATGTAGAGAAAGCGTTAGAGGTAATAGATGGGGATTATCGTATGGATAATTTAGAAGAGGAAATAAATGATCTTGCACTTATGCTTATTACGAAGCAACAACCTGTAGCAAGTGATTTAAGAAGGATTTTCATTTCAATTAAAACAGCGACAGATTTAGAACGTATTGCAGATCATGCTGTTAATATTGCAAAATCAACAATTCGTCTCGGAGAAAAAGACGTATCTGTTAGTTTGCACAATCTGGATGAGATGTTTGCAATTGCAAATAAGATGTTACAGTTAGCGTTAGATGCATATGAGCAAGAAAATTTAACTTTTGCGAAACAAATTGCCGAAATGGATGATTCTGTTGATGAAATATATGGGAAAGCGATTCGTGAATTTATATCTTCAGTTCCAGAGCAACCAGAAGCAATTACACAAATTACACAATTATCCTTTGTAGCGAGATATATTGAGCGTGTAGCAGACCATATTACAAATATTGCTGAAAATGTTTTTTATTTAGTAAAAGGAAAGCATTACTTATTAAATGAATAAAGAAAAAAGCAGGTGAAATATCACCTGCTTTTTTTAGTCAAAACATGACAAAAAAAGCTCGTTGTTTCCTTTAGTTTATGATGATAAGATGTATCATAATATAATGGGAAAAATAGGACATATATATTGTTCGCTTATTAAGTAATATATTACTAAGTTAATAGTAAGCGCTTTCTTTTGGTATTTGAAAGATACATGTATATAGGAAGTTTTACCGCCTGTAAAAGCCCGAGTGGTCAGGGCTCACAATCAGTGCGAGAGGAACAAACCCCACGCTGATTAAAGTTTCATTTTATACTGCTAGTTAATGTGGGGTAGATAATATACATATCGTATATGAAGTTACTTAACATTATATAAGTGGAGGCTGAAGTATATGAAGGGGGTTATTTTAGCTGGAGGAAAAGGACGACGCCTTAGACCATTAACATGTAATACTCCAAAGCCGATGTTGCCATTATTAGAAAAGCCAGTTTTAGAATACAATATCGAATTATTACGTCAGCATGGTATACGTGAGATTGCAATTACTGTTCAGTATATGAGTACGGCCATCAAGCAATATTTTGGTGACGGTAGCAAATGGGGCGTTAACTTGTACTACTTTGAAGACTCTCCACCGCTTGGAACTGCAGGGAGTATTAAACAAGCGGAAAAATTTTTGGATGAAACGTTTGTTGTCATAAGTGGGGATGCGTTAACTGATTTTCAATTATCAGAAGGAATTACGTTTCATGAACAACAGAAAAGAATGGTAACTATGTTTGTAAAGGAAGTAGAAAATCCACTCTCATTCGGTTTAGTTGTAATGAACAAAGAACAAGAGGTTACACGATATATAGAAAAACCGAGTTGGAATGAAGTAGTCTCTAATATTGTGAATACAGGTATATATATTATGGAACCAGAAATTTTTTCTTACATACCGCCCCGAGAATTTTTTGATTTTAGTCAAGATGTGTTTCCATTATTGGCAAATAAGAACGCATTATTTGCATATTTGTCAGAAGGTTACTGGTTAGATATCGGTACATTTGATCAATATCGACAAGCTCAATTTGATTTGTTAACGAAAAAATTGCAAGTACCTATTCCTTATACCGAAGTATTGCCGATGGTATGGATGGGGGAAGGGGTGACGATTGGAAAAGGAACGAAAATTCACGGTCCTTCTTTTATTGGAGAGGGAGCAAAAATTGGTGCGGGAGCTGTAATTGAGCCGTACTCTATTATTGGGAAAAATAGTATTGTTTCAAGTTATTCTCATCTTCAAAAAAGTATTGTTTTTGCAAATGCGCACATTGGGCAATATTGCGAGTTATTAGAAACAACAATAGGAGAGCATACAATGGTGGAAGATGACGTTACACTGTTTCAAAAAAGCATTGTAGCAGATCATTGTCATATAGGGAAAAGTACGGTAATTAAGCAAAAGGGAAAACTATGGCCATATAAGGCGATTGACAGCTATTCGGTAGTAGGATCGGCTGGTGTTCAAGAAGGTGAAAAGAGTGCAGGATGGTTGCAAAAAAGTCGCATTGTAGGAAGAGGTAACGTTGAGATCAATCCTCAATTTATAGTAAAGGTTGCGATGGCGTACGGATCTCTTTTTGCAAAAGGGGAAAGTATATTAATCGGGAGTCAAGAACATATAGAAACGACTTCTTATAAAAATCTTTTTCTTCATGCGATTCATGGTATTGGGATTCATACGATGGAATGCAAAGAAATGAACGAATCGTTTTTTCAGTATAGCATTCAGGATTTACAATGTGCAGGTGGGGTTTTCATTCAACTAGAAAATGAAAAAGAGGTTGTTATAAAGTTGTATGGTAAGGATGGGGTACAGTTAACGTATAAGCAGCAAAAAGTGATAGAACAAGTATATATGTCTGAGTCGTTTTATTACGTATGTGAGAAAGAAATGGGACGCAATAAGCTAGTCCACGTTTCTTTACATGATTATATAGAGGCTGTATTAGAGCGCATTGATATTGAGAAAATACAAAAACAGAAGTTCCATCTTCTTATTAATAAGAGAAATGATATGTTACAACATTTACTTATGCTCTTTTTGCAAAGGCTCGGATGCACAGTTACATGGATTTATGCAGGTGAACAAAAGGATCATGTGAAAGCTTTGATGAAATCAAGTAAAGCAAATATGGCGCTTATGTTTTCAGAGCAAGGAAATTATTTCGAGTTATATGATAATCATAGTAATATTTACCAAGGAACAGATTTTGAGGAGGTAGATATTCCAGATTTATTACTTGAATCTACAGGAAATATTTACCCAATGTCTTTGAAATTAGGAGAATGTTACCTTCTGTTTTATACGCAGGATGAAAAGAAGTCGTTTCAAGCGAGATGGAAGAGAGATATTTTATATCGAATAGGAAAATTATTCGAGCTAATAGCACTGCAGGGAAAAACATTTCTCAGCATAGTAGAGCAATCACCGCCGCTCTATTTACTTTGTGATGAAGTTGTATGTTCGTGGAATGAAAAAGGAAAAGTAATGAGGAAATTATTAGCTGATATGGAAAGAAAGGAAGAAGGTATATTTGAAGGAGTGCAGTTCAAATATACCGAAAAAGAGTGGTCTTATATCGTTTCTGACACAAAACAACCGAAATTTTTAGTGTATTCGCATGCTAGAAACCCAGTAATAGCAAGGGAAAACATGAAAAATCTTATAGAAAAAATTAGACAATATCAAAAGGTGTAGAATTTTTATTTTAAAAGTGGTATTATAGTATAGTCTGATTTAAGTTATTAGTACTGGAGGGAAATAAGAATGCGTGTGAATATTACTCTAGCATGTACAGAATGCGGAGATCGTAACTATATCTCAAAGAAAAACAAACGTAACAACGCTGAGCGTATCGAGCTTAAAAAGTATTGCAAGCGTGACAAGAAGTCTACGTTACACCGTGAAACAAAGTAAGCAGTAGGAATATTTTCCTACTGTTTCTTTTTTTATTCGATTCCTCTCTTAAAAGTGATACACTATCATCGTAGAGCAAAGTATCACTGTGAGGGGGAAAATGTGTGAGAGAAGAGAAACTACGTTTACGTAAACAAATAATAGAGCACATGAATTCTTTATCAAAAGAACGGTATACAACTTTATCAGAGCAAATTGCATTTTCGTTGTATGGGCAAAAAGAGTGGGCTGAAGCTAAAATAATTGGAATCACTCTCTCAATGGAAAATGAAGTGAATACATATCCTATTATCGAAAAAGCTTGGGAAGAAGGAAAGAAAGTTGTCGTTCCGAAGTGTAATAAAGAAACAAGAACGATGTCCTTTAGGCAAATTAGTAATTTTGATCAATTAGAAACAGTGTACATGAATTTACGTGAGCCAATTCCAGCGCTTACGGAAGAAGTGAATGCAGATGAAATTGACCTTCAAATCGTACCAGGCGTAGCTTATACAGAGCGAGGAGAACGGATTGGATATGGTGGTGGCTATTATGATCGTTATCTCGTTCGTTATAAAGGGAAAACGCTATCATTAGCTTATAGTTTTCAAATGGTAGAACATATTCCAGTAGAGCCGTTTGATAAAAATGTAGAAAAAATTATTACAGAAAAAGGAACAATGGTTAAAAATGGGCTTGTATAGACAAATAAAAATTGACGAGACTTTTTCTTCTTGATTATAATAAAATATGTGAACGTTTTCTTATTATAATTTTTTATAGTAAGTGAGCATAGAGGGTGATGAAATGGTATCTATATATGATATTCAGCAATTGCTAAAGAAATTTGGTACGATTATTTATACGGGTGATCGAATTGCAGATTTACAATTAATGCAAGATGAATTGCGTGAATTAAATCAATCACAGCTAATCGATCCACAAGACTATCAAACAGCTTTATTTTTATTGAAGCAAGAAATTCAAAAAGAGCTAAATAAGAATTAGATAAAGGTAGGTAAGCAACATGGAAGAGAAATGGTTAGTTGGTGTTGACCTTGGTGGTACAACGATTAAATTAGCATTTATTAATGTGTACGGTGAAATTTTACATAAGTGGGAAATTCCTACGAATACAAATGAGCAAGGAAAACATATTACGCTTGATGTAGCGAAAGCTATTGATAAAAAGCTAGAAGAGTTAGGCGAATTAAAAAGTAAGTTAATTGGTATTGGTATGGGAGCTCCTGGCCCTGTACACGTGGCGTCTGGAATGATTTATGAAGCGGTTAATTTAGGGTGGAAAAACTATCCGTTAAAAGATTTATTAGAAGTAGAAACAGGATTACCTGTTGTTATTGATAATGATGCAAACTTAGCAGCGCTTGGGGAAATGTGGAAGGGTGCTGGTGAAGGAGCAAAAGATTTAATTTGTATGACACTTGGCACTGGTGTTGGCGGCGGTGTAATTGCCAATGGTGAGATTGTACACGGCGTAAGTGGCGCTGCAGGTGAGATTGGACACATTACAGTAGTTACAGAGAATGCTTTCCCGTGTAATTGCGGGAAGTCTGGTTGTCTAGAAACTGTAGCATCTGCAACAGGTATTGTGCGTGTTGCTATGCAAAAAATACAAGAGACTGATAAAGAAAGCATTCTACGTTCTATGTTAGCGGAAGAAGGGCGTATTACATCAAAAGACGTATTTGAAGCACATGGACAAGGTGATGAACTAGCAGGCGAAGTAGTAGAAAAGGTAGCTTCTTATTTAGGATTAGCTGTAGCGAACCTTTCGAGCACGTTGAACCCAGAGAAAATCGTTATTGGTGGAGGCGTTTCTAAAGCTGGAGATGCACTATTAGAACCAATTCAACGTTATTTCGAGCAATATGCTTTCTCACGTGCTGTAAAGAGCACGAAGTTAGCTATTGCAACACTTGGTAATGATGCAGGTGTTATCGGAGGAGCTTGGCTTGTAAAAAAGCACAAATACGAAGCGAAGATGATATAAGTTGTGAACAATGAAAAGAGGAAGGGGAAACCCTTCCTCTTTTTGTGCGATATCTTGATGAAGAATAACATGTAAATGACTTAAGCTGCTGGTGGGTACCCGTTATATAGAACAGTCATGATTGTAAACCATCCGAAAACGAGTACAGTTGCAATTGCGAAGCCGCCCGCGAAAAAATTCTTTTCGCGAAGTGTTCTAAGCGTAGCAAATACAGCTAACAGAGTGACAAGTGTAAAAATAATAACAAGGCCCATACAATATCCTCCTCTGTCTACCCATTCCTTAATATGAGTTTTTGGAATATTTACTCTTTTATATTGTACATGTTTTAAAAATGATTGTCGAGATAGCATCCTTTCTTTTCCTAAGAGAAAAAAATGTTGTATCATTGAAAGTAAGTTTAATAATTGGAGGAGATTTTCATATGAAATGGATACAAATGCCGTTAGGCCCATTACAAACGAATGCTTATATTTTAACGAATGATCAAAATGAGTGTATTATCTTTGATCCTGGTCATGAAGGAGAGAAGCTGGTTACATATTTACAAGAAGAACAATTAAAGCCATTGGCTGTTTTATTAACACATGCTCACTTTGATCATATTGGCGCTGTTGATGCGGTAAGAGACGCTTTTCATATTCCTGTGTACGTACATAAAGAAGAAGAAGATTGGTTAGGCGATGCAACTGTAAATGGTTCTCAAATTTTTATGATGAATCGCAGCATTACAGCAAAACCAGCAGATCATATTATTGATGCAGAAGGTACATTAGCAATTGGTTCATTTAACTTTGAAGTATTTGAGACACCAGGACATTCTCCCGGCAGTATTTCTTATTACTGTAAAGAGGCGAATGCTGTATTTTCTGGAGATGTATTGTTCCAAATGAGCATCGGAAGAACAGATTTACCTGGTGGAAGTTTTGCTGAATTGATTGGAAGTATTGAAGAAAAATTATTTGTATTACCTGATGAAACAGCAGTGTTATGTGGACATGGTCCAGAAACAAGCATTGGTTTTGAAAAAGAAAATAATCCATTTTTACAGTAAGGAGTCATTATGGGGATGGAACTCATTTTAAAAGAATGGATGGGGAAAGAAAAGGATTATTCAATTTCGTATAGTACGTATATGAACCTTGTATTGTATGCAGAGGGGCATGGCTACTATATGAAAGAACGTGAAAAAATTGGAAGACAAGGGGATTTTTTTACAAGTAGCAACGTATCCTCTGTTTTTGCAAAAACATTTGCTAAATTTTTTATTCGTCTTGTTGAAAATGGTGAAGTTGCTCCGAATATTTGTGAAATTGGTGGAGGAACAGGAAGGTTTGCTTATGATGTTTTACAAGAATGGAAGCAATTATCACCGGAAACCTTTATTGATTTAAACTATTCAATGATTGAAATGAGCCCTTTTCATAGAAAATTACAGCAGGAAAATCTTTGTTCGTTTTCTAATGTGTCATATTATAGATCGCATAATGAAATGGGAGAATCGTTTGAAGGGATTCTTTTTTCGAATGAGTTATTTGATGCATTTCCTGTTGAAGTAATTGAGAAGAGAAATGGAATATTGTATGAAGTACGAGTTACGTACACAGAGGAAGGGAAACTTGTAGAAGTATGTAGGCCGTTACATAAAACAATTGGTCGATACTTATTGAAATATAATATTCATCTTGCTGAAGGCCAGCGGTTTGAAGTGCCGATTGCGATGGAAGAATATATAAAAGAAATTGCGGAATGGTTTCAACGAGGTGTATGTATTACAGTTGATTATGGATATACAAAAGAAGAATGGATGCATCCTGCACATCAAGAAGGAAGTTTACGAGGATATTACGAGCATAAGTTAATTCGTAATCCTTTAGCACATCCAGGTGAAATGGATCTTACTACTCATATTCATTGGGACGAAATGAAAGAGATGTTTAGCCTGCAAGGTATGAATACCGTATGGCATAAGAAACAATCTGAGTTTTTGTTAGCAGCAGGAATACTAGAACAGCTTACGAATCATCAAGATAGGAATCCTTTTTCTGAAACTCAAAAACAAAATCGTGCAGTTCGTTCTATGATTTTGAGCGGCGGATTAGGGAGTGCATTTGATGTTGTTATACATACGAAACATATGCAACAGCTACACTTGGGGCGGTATTTAAAAATATAAAAAAACAAGACACAGAATATTTCTGTGTCTTGTTTTTTAATACGACTTATGTAGCATCATATATTTCCTCTCATGATATATATTTATATTAAAGATATGAGATAAAAAATATAAAATACGTCCTTTTTCTCTGTTTATGAGTCCCTAACCCAATAATACGCGAACGAGTTGAATAATTGTCTCGTTTTCTACTTTGTAATAAATTTCCAATCCTTTTCTTTCACTTGAAACGATTTTAGCACTTTTTAACTTTGCTAAATGCTGTGAAATTGTAGATTGTGGCATGTTTAAGCCAGTGTACATTGTAGAAACGTTGCTTGGACCACGTTCAATTAATCCTTTTACAATACATAAGCGAACAGGGTGAGCAAGTACTTTCAATAATTCTGCATTGCTTTCATATAGTTCTATTTCTTTTTGAAAGGTTTCTAACATGTTCTTTTCCACCTCCGTGTGAGCTATTATACCATACTATACATACCAAAAAATTAAAGAAAAGAAAACAGTTGTTGCAGAAAAAAAGTCCTAAAGTAAAGAAATTGTAAGAAAAGAGACCCTGATGTAAATAAAGTAGATGATTTAGCACGGTTTTGTAAAATGACATTTTTGGGTGAAAATTTCGATGCGTTTTAAAAATTGAAAGATATAGATATATTTGTAACACAATTTTATCATGATTTTCTTATTCTTTCAAATGAATATACAAAATTTTTAAAATAATATGACAAAGGAATTATAATGTTATATATAGAATATAAAACAGGTTAAAAGAAAAGAAGCTGAATGTAATCAGCTTCTTTATGGTGAAAATGAAATGTTTGAATATAGCTGATAAATCTTAGAATTACCAAGACATTAGTTATGTATTCTAGATTTCATCTTTCATCAATTTTAAAAATCTGTGGTTCCATATATTTTCATAAAAATTAATTGTCTCTTTTGCGGACATAAATGGATTATTTAACGTAGACGTTGCTTTCTGTACCATGAAGTTTTCGTACCCTAGTCCATGGGCAAATTTAATCGTAGCATCCATACAGTACTCTGTTTGGGCACCACAAAATTCAATACGGTGTACAGATAATTGAGCTAAAATCTCTTTTAAGTTTGTTTTATAAAATGAATTGGCATGTGTTTTTCTTACAAAAAAATCTTGTTCTTGAACATCTAAATCAGCATGAATAGCCCAAAGTTCTTTTTCGGGTACTAAATCATCATCACAATGTTGAACGAACAGAATTGGTTTATTTGATTTTCTGTATGAAGAAATTCTTTTATTTACTTTTGTAAGTAAGTTTTGTAAGTCAAATAAATGTTCTTCGCTATAACATACTCCATTTTGTAGATCGATAACGATTAAAATATCTGCACAAGTATCCATTATTTTTGCCCCTTTTTTACTTCTTAATATATCAATTAATTCATTACTTGGAAATGGATGTACTCTTTCTTTTTTTATGAACTATACGAAAAGTAAAAAGTATAATCGAAAACATAAAAAGAAGATATGAAAATTTAATTTCATATCTTCTTTTCGCTCTATGCATTTACAGGTTCTTCTACATAAGAAAGGGCGTTTTCAAAATCGGATATTAAATCGTCAACATTTTCAAGGCCGACGGATAACCGAAGTAATGAATTAGAAATCCCTCTTTCATCACGAGCTTCTTGTGACAGCGCTGCATGTGACATTTTAGCCGGATAGGAAAGAATTGATTCAACAGCTCCTAAACTAACCGCAAAGACAGGTAATTTTACTTTTGATAAAAATTGGCGGAGTGCGTCTTCTGATTGTAAAGTGAAAGATAGGACGGCTCCTGCTGATGTAGCTTGAGATTGTTGAATGCCAAATCCAAGATGTGCTTGTAATCCGGGATAATAGACATTTTGAACTTTAGCGTGCTCTTGTAAATAGTGTGCAATTTTATTGGCGTTAGTAGCTGAATGCTCAAGACGTACATGCAATGTTTTTAGACCTCGAAGTACGAGAGAACAATCTTGCGGGCCTAGAATAGCGCCGAATGCATTTTGTAAAAAGCCAAGTTTTTGAGCGAGTTCGGCATCTTTTACAACCGCTAATCCGGCAGTAACATCACTATGACCGGCAATGAATTTTGTGGCACTATGAAGAACGACATCAGCGCCAAGGTCAAGTGGTTTCTGGAATAGTGGTGTCAAAAATGTATTATCAACAAAAGTAAGGGCGTCAATAGATTTGGCAAGTGTAGAAACAGCACGAATATCTGTTACTTTTAAAAGTGGATTAGAAGGTGTTTCTACATAAAAGAGTTTTGTATTTGGCTTAATGTTTTGCTTTATTTCTTCTAAATTGGTCATATCAACAAATGTATGTGAAACACCGTAACGGGAGAGAACTTCAGTTATTATTCGGTAAGTGCCTCCGTATACGTCTTCTGAAATGAGTACGTGATCACCTTGTGAAAGAAGGAGGAATGCAGTAGAAATCGCTGCAATTCCTGATGCGAAGGCAAATCCTTTTGTTCCGCCTTCTAATAAAGCAATGATGTCTTCAAGGGCTTCACGAGTTGGATTGCCTGACCTGCTATAGTCATATTTCCCGAATGTATCTACATCGAATTGGTGGAATGTTGATGTATTATAGATGGGAACGTTAACAGCTCCTGTTTGTGAGTCATGTTTATATTGGTTATGCAGTAAGAGTGTATCTATAGAATAACTCATATTCTTACACCTTCTTTTACAAGTTTAATGGCTTGCTGTAAGTCTTGAATTAAATCGTTACTATTTTCAATGCCAACGGAAAATCGAAGAAGACGATTACATACACCGTTTGCTGTTCTGATGTCTTCAGGAATATCAGCATGTGTTTGTGTTGCTGGATATGTCATTAAACTTTCAACACCACCGAGACTTTCAGCAAATGTAATTAAGGATAAAGATTGTAAGAATGGATTAATCCATGTTTCATTTTGCAGACGAAATGAGATCATGCCGCCTCTTCCAGGATAAAATACATCTGTCACCCCGTCTTCATCATTTAAATAAGCGACAACTGCTTTTGCATTTTCTTCGTGTTGTCTCATACGAAGCGCTAACGTTTTCATACCGCGAATTAACAACCATGAGTCAAATGGGCTTAAAACCGCGCCTGATGCATTATGGTAATGAGCAATTTCCTCACAAAGTTCCTTTCCTTTTGCAACAACAAGTCCGCTTAGTACATCGTTATGTCCCCCTAAATATTTTGTTGCACTATGAAGTACAATGTCGGCACCTTCTGTTAATGGCTGCTGTATATAAGGCGTGTAGAATGTGTTGTCTACAATAAGAAGTAGTCCGTGTCTTTTCGCTACAGTTGCGACAGCCGCAATATCAGTAACTTGCATTAATGGATTAGTTGGAGTTTCTATGAAGATAGCCTTCGTTTCAGTTGTGATAGCTTGCTCAATTTGTTTAATAGATTGTGTATTTACGTATCTACATCGAACATTCCACTTTTTTTCGTGCTCAGAAAATAATCGATAAGTGCCCCCGTATAGGTCTTCGGATACAATAAGTTCATCTCCGGAACGGAATAGGGAAAGGACGAGGAGAACGGCTGCCATTCCTGAACTACAGGCATAGCCTTGTTCGCCATATTCTAAGTCTGCGATTGCCTGTTCTAATAGGCCACGAGTTGGGTTGCCAGTTCGTGAATAGTCAAAACCAGTAGATTGACCAATCCCTTCGTGACGATAAGCGGTTGAGAAATAAACAGGTGGATTAACAGTTCCTGTTGTAGTTTCGCTACGATTTCCGATTTGTGCTAGTTTTGTTTCGATAGTTGACATGTAAAAATTCCTCCTTTTTAAATGAACAATTAAGTGAATATAAAATAAAAAAAGCCTTCTAAGAAGAAGGCTTTCGGTTTGAATAGAGTCTTCTTCTCATCTGTCAAATCGTTCACAATTTGCTGGAATTAGCACCTTATTAACAAATGTTAATGGTTGCTGAGGCGTCATAGGGCCAGTCCCTCTACCTCTCTAGATAAGAATGTTCGTATGAAATTTTATTATGGTTTTAACTTTACAACAAAAGATAATTGAATTGCAACTTTATTTTAAATAATTTTTATTTTTCCGCAACTGTCATTGACTTTTGTATTTGTGCGTGCTAAATTTATTAAAAAATTAACAAACATTGTTAAAAGGGGAACGCATTTCCTTTTAGCTACATAAATAAAATAATAAAGACAAACTCTTATTGAGAGCGGTGGAGGGAAAGGCCCTGTGAAACCCGGCAACCTTCAAACGAAATGTTTGAAACGGTGCTAATACCTGCAAAACGAATGTTTTGCATAATAAGAGGAGGATCGATTATGTCCCCCTCTTCAAAGTGAAGAGGGGGTTTTTATATTGATAGAAATGAGGGAGATTTGTGAAATTACTAGATTTATTATCAAAAGGAATTGTAATAGGTGATGGTGCGGTTGGGACGTTATTACATTCACATGGTTTGCAAAGTAGTTTTGAAGAATTGAATATATCTGATCCAGATTTAATTATATCGATTCATAAGCAATATGTAGCTGCTGGGGCAGATGTGATTCAAACAAATACGTACGGAGCAAATGAAGCGAAATTACGTATGTATGGTTTAGAAAATCAAGTTACAGAAATTAATCGAGCGGCAGTAAAACTGGCGAAAGCATCTGTTACAGACAGAAATGCAATTTTAGGAACAATTGGTGGTATGAAACATATCGGAGCGGTTACGACAACTGATATGGAGCGAGAATTTATGTTACTGGAACAGGCAAGTGCATTATTAGAAGAACAGGTTGATGGACTGCTATTAGAAACTTTTTATGATGAGTTTGAATTACTTCATGCTGTTCAGGTGTTACGAAAAGAAACGAATATTCCAATTGTAGCACAATTGGCGTTACATGAGGCGGGTACGACTCAAAATGGAAATGATGTAAATGAAATATTAAAACAGCTTTTAGATTACGGTGCCAATGTTGTTGGGTTGAACTGCCAACTAGGGCCACTTCATATGACGGAAGCTTTTAAAATGATATCGATTCCGAAAAATGGTTACTTGTCAGCATATCCAAATGCAGGTCTCCCAAATTATGTGGAGGGACGCTACGTATATGAGGGAAGTCCAGCTTATTTCGAAGCGATGACACCGAAATTTATTGAGCAAGGTATTCGGTTATTGGGTGGTTGTTGTGGCACGACTCCAGAACATATTGAAAGTATGAAACGTGCTACTTTAAATGTTACGCCTGTAATAGAAAAGGATACGATTCAAAGACCAAAAGTAGTTCATACACATGAGAAACGTTCAAAAGCTCATGTCACTTTAGCAGAGAAAGCAAAAAAACAAACGACAGTAGTAGTGGAATTAGATCCACCGAAAACGTTAGATACGCAGCGGTTTTTTGAAGGCGCAAGAGCATTGAAAAGAGCTGGAGCAGATGCTATTACTCTAGCAGATAATTCATTAGCATCGCCTCGTATCTCGAATATGGCAATGGGAGCATTATTAACGAAGCATGATATTCCGGTATTGACGCACTTAACATGTAGAGACCATAACGTCATCGGACTACAATCTCACTTACTAGGTCTATCAGCGTTAGGTATGGAAGAAGTGTTAGCTTTAACTGGAGATCCAGCGCGTGTTGGTGATTTTCCAGGTGCCACTTCTGTATATGATTTGTCCTCTATTGAGCTCATTAAAATGATTAAAGAAATGAATGATGGGCGCTCTATTTTAGGGAAATCGATAGGGCCAGCAACAAGGTTTTCTGTAGGCGGCGCATTTAACCCTCATGTAAGACATTTAAAAGCAGCGGTTAAGCGAATGGAACGGAAAATAGATGCTGGAGCGGAATATTTCTTAACGCAGCCGATTTATGATATCGCATTAATTGAAGAAGTGTATGAAGCGACAAAGCATTTAGAACAACCCATTTTTATTGGGATTATGCCATTAATAAGTAAAAGGAATGCAGATTTTCTTCATTTTGAGGTGCCAGGAATTACGCTACCTGAAGCAGTAAGGGAGAGAATGGATGGACATGAAACGAAAGAGGCAGCAATTGAGGAAGGAATTCGCATTTCACAAGAACTAATTGATGCGGCGATGAAATATTTTAACGGCATTTATCTGATTACACCATTTCTAAAATATGAAATTACAGAACATCTTGTTAAGTATGTGAGAGAAAAGCAAGAAGTGAAAGAAGGTATTAATTGATGAAATGTATAGAAGAAAAATTACAAAATAACATCTTACTATTAGATGGTGCAATGGGAACGATGATCCAACAAGAGGACTTAACTGCGGAAGATTTCGGAGGAGAAGAGTACGAAGGTTGTAATGAGTATTTAGTAGAAACAAGACCAGATGTTATTTTAAAGATTCATAAAGCCTATATTGAAGCTGGAGCGGATATTATTGAAACAAATACATTTGGGGCGACAAATATTGTACTAAGTGATTATGAGTTATCTCATTTAGACGAGGAGCTAAATGAGAAAGCAGCGCGTTTAGCAAAGCAAGCAGTCGAAGAAAGTGGGAAGGAAGTATATGTTGCGGGAGCAATGGGACCGACAACGAAAGCGATTAGTGTTACTGGTGGTGTGACGTTTGAAGAATTAATTGAAGCCTATACACGGCAGGCAAGAGGATTGTTGAAAGGAGAAGTTGATGTATTACTCGTTGAGACGAGTCAAGATATGCGTAACGTGAAGGCTGCTTATATTGGAATTCAAGCGGCTTTTGATGAACTAAATAAAATTGTACCTATCATGATTTCGGGAACGATTGAACCGATGGGAACGACCCTAGCTGGGCAAACAATCGAGGCTTTTTACTTATCGGTAGAACATATGAAGCCATTATCTGTTGGATTAAACTGTGCGACTGGCCCGGAGTTTATGAGAGACCATATTCGTTCACTATCTGATTTATCGGAGTGTTACATTTCTTGTTATCCAAATGCAGGTCTTCCTGATGAAGATGGACATTATCATGAATCTCCATCTTCTCTCGCCGAAAAAGTGAAGCGATTTGCTGAAGAAGGATGGGTTAATATTATCGGTGGTTGTTGTGGTACAACACCAGAACATATAAAAGCAATGAAATCCGCGTTAGTGTCTCTTAAGCCTCGTGAACAGCAAGAAAGAGCTGGACACGGGGTTAGTGGATTAGAGGCGCTGCAATATGATGACTCTATGAGACCGTTATTTGTCGGTGAAAGAACGAATGTTATTGGGTCACGAAAATTTAAAAGATTAGTAGCAGAAGGGAAATTTGAAGAGGCTGCTGAAGTCGCAAGAGCACAAGTGAAGAAAAATGCTCATATTATTGATATTTGTATGGCAGACCCGGACCGGGATGAAATAGAGGATATGGAAAACTTCTTGGCAGAAGTTACAAAAGTGCTAAAAGTACCGATTATGATTGACTCAACAGATGAAAATGTGATGGAGCGAGCTCTTACTTATATTCAAGGAAAAGCTGTTATTAATTCAATTAATTTAGAAGATGGAGAAGAACGATTTATAAAGGTGACGCCGCTTCTTCAGAAATATGGTGCAGCTATTGTTGTAGGGACAATTGATGAAGACGGTATGGCAGTAAGTGCGGAACGAAAACTCGAAATTGCGAAACGAAGTTATGAATTATTGACGACGAAATATGGTATACGCCCGTCAGATATTATTTTTGATGCACTTGTATTTCCTGTAGGGACAGGTGATGAAGAATATATCGGCTCGGCGGCAGCGACGATAGAAGGAATTCGCCTTATTAAAGAAACATTACCAGAGTGTTTAACGATTTTAGGTGTAAGTAACATATCATTTGGTTTACCACCAGCTGGACGTGAAGTATTAAATTCCGTCTTTTTATATCATGCAACGAAAGCAGGATTAGATTACGCGATTGTGAATACGGAAAAATTAGAGCGCTATGCATCAATTCCTGAGGAAGAAAAACGTCTTGCAGATGCATTACTTTTTGAAACGACGCAAGAGACGTTAGAAGAATTTACAAACTTTTATCGTGCGGCAAAGAAGAAAGATATCATTATCCAAGAAACATTAACGCTTGATGAAAGGCTAGCAAATTACATTGTAGAAGGTACGAAACAAGGGTTACATGAGGATTTAAGCCTCGCACTTACAGAAGGAAGAAAACCTTTGGATATTATTAATGGTCCGCTTATGACAGGAATGGATGAGGTAGGACGATTATTTAATAATAATGAGCTTATCGTTGCTGAAGTATTGCAAAGTGCTGAAAGTATGAAAGCTGCTGTAAGTTATTTAGAGCCACATATGGAATCTAGCGATAGTGCAAAAAAAGGGAAAGTATTACTAGCAACTGTAAAAGGTGACGTACATGATATTGGGAAAAATCTTGTGGAAATTATTTTAGCGAATAACGGATATGAGATTATTAATTTAGGAATCAATGTGCGCTCAGATCGAATTGTTCAAGAAGTACAAGAAAAGAAGCCAGATATTATAGGTCTTTCTGGTTTATTAGTTAAATCGGCTCAACAAATGGTAACGACTGCAGAAGATTTAAAAGCGGCGGATATTGATATTCCAATCGTTGTAGGCGGGGCAGCGTTAACGAGAAAGTTTACAGATAATCGCATTTCGCCATCCTATAAAGGGCTCGTATGTTATGCGAGTGATGCGATGACGGGGCTTGATATTATTAATAAGCTTCAAAAAGAAGAAGAGCGTGAGAAGATGAAGCAGGATAAAAAGGAACGTCATCTTCATATCGTAACAAAAGAAGAAAAGAAAGTAGAAATTCCAGCGGTAATTGAACCATTACCAAAATCAGAGGTTATGGTACCTGATTCAACAAAACGAATTGTATTACGAGATGTTCCTGTTTCACATCTCGCACCATTTCTAAATAGACAAATGCTACTTGGACATCACCTTGGATTAAAAGGAAGTGTGAAGAAGCTTTTGCGAGAAGGAGATAAAAGAGCACACGAATTAAATGATTTAATAGACGAATTATTGCAGGAAGGACAATCTTGGTTAAAACCGAAAGCGGTGTATCAATTTTTCCCAGCGCAAAGCGACGGACAAAACATTGTAATATATGATCCAGAAGATCATACGCGTGTCATAGAGCGTTTCACATTCCCGAGACAAGGAAAAGCACCATATCGTACTTTAGGTGACTATTTAAGACCAATTGGAGATGAAATGGACTATGTTGCTTTCCTATCCGTTACGGTTGGGGAAGGCGTTCGGGACATTGCTGAAGAGTGGAAGGCGAAAGGTGATTATTTACGCAGTCATGCCATTCAATCGTTAGCGCTTGAACTAGCAGAAGGACTTGCTGAAAAAACACATATGCTCATTCGTGATCGCTGGGGTATTCCAGATTCGCCAGAATTGACGATGGAAGAACGCTTCCGTACGAAATACAGAGGGATACGAGTGTCCTTCGGTTATCCAGCATGTCCAGAACTCGCAGATCAAGAAAAGCTATTTCGCTTAATTCATCCAGAGGAAATAGGTATTTCATTAACGGAAGGATTTATGATGGAGCCAGAAGCATCTGTAACGGCTATGGTATTTTCTCACCCCGAGGCAAGATATTTTAGTGTATTATAGTCTAGAAGGGGGAGACGTATGAAAAAAATAGTCTTTACAGGTGGCGGTTCGGCAGGGCATGTAACACCTAATTTAGCCATCATTCCACATTTACAAGAACAGAATTGGGATATTTCTTATATTGGTTCTCATCAAGGAATTGAGAAAACGATTATAGAAAAGGAAGGCATTCCGTACTATAGTATTGCGAGCGGAAAGCTACGCCGTTATTTTGATTTGAAAAATATAAAAGATCCTTTTCTTGTAATGAAGGGTGTTATGGATGCGTATGTAAGGATTCGAAAACTAAAACCGGATGTGATTTTTTCAAAAGGTGGTTTCGTATCTGTACCAGTCGTAATAGGCGGATGGTTAAACAGGGTACCAGTTTTATTACATGAATCTGATATGACGCCAGGACTAGCAAACAAAATTGCGCTCCGTTTCGCTTCGAAAATATTTGTTACATTTGAAGAAGCTGCGAAACATTTACCGAAAGAAAAAGTAATTTATACAGGATCTCCTGTACGTGAAGAAGTACTAAAGGGAAATCGTGAAAAAGGTTTAGCATTTTTAGGCTTTTCACGTAAAAAGCCAGTTATTACAATCATGGGAGGAAGTTTGGGCGCAAAAAAAATTAATGAAACGGTTCGAGAAGCGTTACCAGAACTTCTGAAAAAATATCAAATTGTTCACCTTTGCGGAAAAGGTAACCTTGATGATAGTTTACAAAATAAAGAAGGATATAGACAATTTGAGTATGTACACGGAGAATTGCCAGATATATTAGCGATAACAGATTTTGTTATTTCACGTGCGGGCTCTAATGCCATTTTTGAGTTTTTAACATTGCAAAAGCCGATGGTCTTAATTCCACTATCGAAATTTGCAAGTCGTGGAGATCAAATACTAAATGCGGAGTCTTTTGAGAGACAAGGATATGCTTCCGTATTGTATGAAGAAGATGTGACTGTGAACTCTCTTATAAAGCATGTCGAAGAATTAAGTCAAAATAATGAAATGTATAAAACAGCTCTAAAAAAATATAATGGAAAAGAAGCAATTCAAACAATCATTCAACATATTTCAGAGGCATGATGAAACAATCATGCCTCTTTTAATAGGATGAAAGATTCCAAGAAACGGTGTTTTTATGTTACAATAGCAAATGGATTAGTAGGGAAATTCCAATTAATGAAGCGTGAAAATACGAATGGATTAGGAGTGACTGTGTTGGAGCTAAGTCTCTATGAAAATACTGCACTTATTATATGCTTTGTGTTGTACGTTGGTAGTGTTATTGTTTATATTTCAAGGAAGTTTTCGCAAGAAAGAGAGCTTGAAAAATCAGAGATAACAGCTGAACTAGAAATGTTAGCTGATGAAAGTTATAAAAAGCAAAAAATAAAAGAAGATCATGAAGCATCCCATCATTTAAACGCAAATAAGTTTTAAAGATGGGGATTTTTTTTGAAGTCGTTTTTTATTATATAGCAAGTAACGCTAAAAAGGAGTTTCCCGTATATAAAGAAGGGGTGTATATAAATGAATTTTTATATCGCTTCAGGATTCCAAAATAAACATCTTGTACGTTCTATAGCAAATGAACTGAAATATGCAGGATGGCACCATACATATGATTGGACAAGAAACGAAAGAGCTGTGAATCAAGAGCAATTAAGAGAAATTGGTCAGGCAGAAAAGAATGCTATTAAAGAAGCGGATATATTTTTACTTATATTAGATGGCGGAAACGGGAGCCATACAGAGTTTGGAATGGCGATCGCGTTAGAGAAAAATATATATGTATATCATGAAGGAAATCCGCTCCAAACAACGTTCTATCATTTGCCAGAAATAAATATTTTTGAAGGAGATGCAGCAGAATTTGCATCTTATGTTATGAATCATGTGAAATAATAGTAACTATCTAAAAGGTTATAAAAGTGATCTTTTGGGTACAGTGATGATAAGAAACATATATAAAGGAGTACATAATATGAAATTAGAAAATGGATGGGAAACGAGCTTTTTAGAAGTCGTACAAAATAGTGAATTTAAGAAAGAGGCACTTCTTAGCCAATTACTTTTTGCAGATAGTGAAGAAGTTGAGGAGCTTGTAGATGATTATGGTTATGAAGAAATCATTGATCGCGAACATGATGATGAATTAGCTGATATTTTAGGAGAAGAACTTTTTAGTGAGATGGAACGACACGTATTCTTATCTTCACAGCCAGAAGAAAAACTTATTTCATTCGTAAATGGATTAGGTTTTCATGTGTTAGATTGGATCGTTCTTCTTGAAACAGAATTTGGCATCGATAGTGCACACTTTACGTCGGATGCTGTGAAAATGTTAGAAAAGCGTTTTAGACAATTTCCATACATAGAAGATAAAACAATTTTTGACATGACATTTGGAGAAGCAATGGATGTATTAGAGTCTATTACAGGATTACAACTGAAAGAAAAGATGAATGTATAATGTAAAAAAAGAACGTGAGGCTATCACGTTCTTTTTTTACATTATAATAATTTTATCATCTAGTTTCGTTTGTCCGCTAAGAAGTGCGTTTAAATATTCCACTTTTCTTATACAGGCTTGTATATGTCTTTCAACCTCTTGTAACTCTGCTTGGTGATGCGTTTCAATAGGATGAATTTGTACGTTGAATTTTTCAAATTGACTACTATATGTTATTTCTGCATAGCCGCTCATAATATCGGTTTCGTTATGAAATAAAAATTGCTTCGTTTTGTCACAGAATGATACATTCTGAAAGCCATATACTTTTAATGCTTCAATTACTTTTTTTATCATTTTTGTATTCATTTTTTTACCCTCTTTACGAAGTTCTACTTATATATTATAACATAAAAAATTACATAGAAAGCGCTTCCAAGTGTATTTTATTATAAACTTTACGTTTCAATCACAAAAATGAAACAAAGAAAAAATAATTGTAAAGAAGGAAGGACTCTTTTATTGTTTCGTCATATATATAGAGAAATAGTGCAATGAAAGGAAATTTTCCGAGGTGGAGATCGTATTTCCAATTTGAGCGCAGTAAAAGAGGTGAAGATCTTGAACTTTGATATTGTAGGACAAAAAGCATATATAAAAGATGGACCGCATCGGAACCGAATTGGAATTGTAAAGAAAAACGAGACAAAATTAGAATCGCAGTTTGCTATTGCAATTGGAGAACAAATCATTGATGTAGAGCTAAAGGATATCGTGTTAGTTGGAGTAGACGTAGGACAATTTCATAAATGGTGCGAACAAAATGGTTATTTGTGAAAAGGACGGGCTGTGAGATAATGAAATATATTTGAGGAAAGAGAATATGTTATTGTATTCTCTTTTTCCGTGTTAAGGAGATGAAAATGAAGTATAAAGAACGGGATTTTACATAGTGTTTGAAACAATATGTTATGCCTTATGTATAAAAGATAAAGAGGAAGATGAAAAGAACTAAAAAAGGACGCTAACATTTTTGTTAGCGTCCTTTTTATTATGAAGCAATTTCACCAGTTTTTGTATCATCTTGATTGTACGTATCTTGATCTAATTCGCCAAGCCATTTACTTGAAATAAGACCTGCTGTCATAGAACCACTTACGTTAAGAGCTGTACGACCCATATCGATTAATGGCTCAACTGAGATCACTAGAGCAACAATACCGATTGGTAAGTTCATTGTAGATAGTACGATTAATGCTGCGAATGTTGCACCGCCACCAACGCCGGCAACACCGAATGAGCTAATAGCAACGACAGCGATTAAAGTTAAAATAAATTGTGGTTGTAATGGATCAATTCCTACAGTTGGAGCGACCATCATTGCAAGCATTGCTGGATAAATACCTGCGCAACCGTTTTGACCGATAGATACTCCAAATGATGCTGCGAAGTTAGCGATTCCTTCAGAAATACCAAGTTTTTCTTTTTGTGCTTCAATATTTAATGGCATTGCACCAGCACTAGAGCGAGATGTGAATGCGAATGTTAATACAGGGAATACCTTTTTTAAATATTGAATTGGATTTAAACCAGATAGAGCAATTAATAATAAGTGGATAACGAACATTACGATAAGTGCTACGTAAGACGCTAACACGAAGTTACCAAGTTTTAAAATAGCATTTATATCGCTACCAGCAACTGTTTTTGCCATAAGAGCTAATACGCCGTATGGAGTAAGGCGTAAAATTAATGTTACCATACGCATTACAATTGCATATACAGCATCAAGCATTTTCTTAAATAGCTCTGCTTGTTCTGGATATTTTCGTTTTACACCTATAAAGGCGATACCGATAAATGCTGCAAATATTACAACAGAAATTGTTGATGTTGGACGAGCGCCTGTTAAATCAAGAAATGGATTTGTAGGCAATAGTTCTAATAATTTATCTGGAATTGTTGTTTTTTCAATAGAAGTAAATCTTTCTTCAACTAGCTTCAGACGAGCAGATTCTGCATCACCTTGTTGCAGGCCTGTTGCAGATACATCAAATCCTGCACTTGCAGCGATACCGACAGCAGCAGCAATTCCTGTAGTAAGAATTAAAATTCCGATAATAAGACCACTAATTTTACCAAGATTTTTCGTTAACTGTAATTTTGTAAATGCTGAAATAATAGATACTAAAATAAGTGGCATAACGATCATTTGAAGTAACTTCACATAACCGTTACCGATTAAGCCAAACCAAGTATTTGATTCAATAATTACTTTAGAAGTTGGCTCATAAATAAATTGTAATATAAGACCGAAGATAATCCCGACTCCTAAAGCGGTAAATACGCGTTTATTAAAAGATACATGCTTACGTTGCATATAATATAATACGCCAACTAAAATGAGCATGACTGCAACGTTAATTCCGACAAGCAGTGTATTCATGTTGATTCCCCCTAATTCCAATCTGTTATATAGAATATAAGTCAATAAAACCTATAAGTCAACTAGGAAATTCCGGAATTAAAAAAAAGATGGCAAAATGCCATCTTTTAATGTCCAGCCCCAGGCACAAGTAAGAATGTCGTGTAGTATGTAAATCCTATGAAGAAAACAGTCAAATATGCCCCGAATACGTATATATACATACGCTCTGTTAATTTTAAATAGCTTAAAAGTACGAAGAAGCCTGTTTGTCCTAAAAATAGTAGTGCAGTCGAATGCATATCCCCTACGTAAAACATAACCGAGAAAATTCCAGTCCAAAAGCCGAGAACGCGAAACATGCGCTCCATGCCATCTCCCTCCTTTTCTAAAAAAAGTAAACCTCACTTCATTATAGTTTATTTTTCTTACTATTGTAAATATTCGTTCATATAAAAAGAAGCCATTTATAAATGGCTTCTTTTTATATGAAAAATTAAATTGTTAGTTTATAATTACAAGATTTACATCCATCTAGTAAACTATCATTTCGTGTTAATTCCGTGTTAGGGAATAGGATTTCAAAAATCCCTTTCATCATATCCCCGTGCATATTACAAATTTCAGTTGGGTGATGAACAGCAACTTCTTTAAATGGACAATTGTGTACATCATAGAAAATTTTTGTTCCATCTGCACTTAATTCAAATGCAGGTGATAAGCCAGCTGTTGAAAAGGCTTCTTTTGCAATTTGAACTTTTTGTTCCACTGTTAAAGCATCTTCACTCACATTTAAACGCTGCATATGTTGTTGCATTAATTCGGCCCCGAATTGTTTCCCTGTTTCGTATAGCGCTTTTTCACCAGCAGCACCAAGGCTAAGTAAAGAATTAAACGCTATTCTTGCTAACAATTGATAGTCACGGAATGGAAATTGTAATTGGATAACATCTTCAGATAATACATATAATCTGCTTGGTCTTCCGCCTTTTCCAGTTTTCTTCGTTTCGGATTTCAGCATATGAACATCTTCTAATTTAGATAAATGTAAACGCGCTACGTTTGGATGAATTTCAAACTCATCTGCAATTTCTTGTACAGTTACGTAACTATGTTTTTGAGAAATATATTTATAAATGTAATAACGAGTTGGGTCAGATAATACACCAGTAATTTTTAAAGCTTGTTCCATGAGGATCTCCACCTTTATCACTTTATCCAAGATAATAACATTATAATACAGATAAACATGAGTATAGGTAATTTCAGACAATAATTCGGAAATTGTTCATAATTTCACAAACATATTTTTCCTTTTTCCTTTAGTGAAAATGCAAAAATACCGATTTTTCTTATCTGTATTTTGATGCTATATACATAGTGGGGAGGGAAAAATGATGAATGGAATTGAAAGCTTTGCGAATACGATTTTGAAAGAAGCGTGCAGGGTACAAGCGTCGGATTTACACATTGTGCCCCGACAGAAGGATGTAGTGGTTCAACTGCGTATAGGGAAAGATTTAATGACGAAACAATGCATTGAAAAGGAGTTTGGAGAAAAACTTGTTTCACACTTTAAATTTTTAGCATCCATGGATATAGGGGAGAGGCGGAAGCCACAAAATGGTTCGCTGTATTTACAAATGGATGGACAGGAAGTGTATTTACGTCTTTCTACGCTTCCAACTGTATATCAAGAAAGTCTCGTTATTCGTCTTCATTTACAAGCATCTATTCAGCCGTTATCTCATCTTTCGTTATTTCCAAGTACAGCGAAGAAACTACTTTCTTTTTTACATTATTCCCATGGGTTACTCGTATTTACTGGACCGACTGGTTCTGGGAAGACAACAACGATGTATGCATTATTAGAGGTAATTAGAAAAAAGAAAACACGCCGCATCGTTACACTGGAGGATCCAGTTGAAAAAAGAAGTGACGATTTATTACAAATTCAAATAAATGAAAAAGCAGGTATCACATATGAGGCTGGACTAAAGGCTATTTTGCGTCATGATCCAGATGTTATTTTAGTCGGTGAAATTCGTGATGAAGAAACAGCGAAAATTGCTATAAGAGCAAGTTTGACTGGACATTTAGTAATGACGACACTGCATACAAATGATGCGAGAGGGGCGATACTCAGGTTCATAGATTTTGGCATAACGAGGCAAGAGATTGAACAATCTTTATTAGCTATAGCTGCACAGAGACTTGTCGAATTAAAGTGTCCGTTTTGTAAAAGAAAGTGCTCAACTTTATGTAAATCAATGAGGCAAGTAAGACAAGCGAGTATTTATGAGTTGTTATATGGATATGAATTAAAACAAGCGATTAAAGGAGCAAACGGGGAATGCGTCACATCCAAGCATGAAACGTTAGAATCTTCGATAAGAAAAGGATACGCTTTAGGATTTTTAGAAGAGGATGTTTATGTTTAAGGAAATATGGAGTTTAAGTGATCAAGTAGTATTACTGAAACGATTAGGAGAACTATTAGAAAAAGGATACTCCCTTTTGCAGGCATTAGAATTTTTACGGTTTCAATTATCTTTAGAAAAGAAAGTACAATTGCAGCACATGATTGACGGATTAAAAGATGGAAAAAGTCTACACGATTCTTTTTATCAATTAAAATTCCATCAGGAGATGTTGAGCTATTTATTTTATGCTGAGCAGCATGGTGATATTTCTTTTGCATTGCAACAAGGGAGTGCACTTCTTTATAAAAAGGATAAGTATAGGAAAGATATGATGAAAATAATGCAGTATCCTATGTTTTTAGCACTTTTTTTAATAATCATGATTTTGATTTTTAATCGCATTTTATTACCACAGGTTGATAAGGTGTATAGTTCATTTGGTTCTACAGCACCGTTATTCACAGAACAAATATTAAGTACAATTAAGTTACTACCCTACCTTATTTTTAGCACTATTTTTATTGTTATGGTGGGTTCTAGTGTATATATATTGTACTTTCGGAAAATCCCGCATATGAAGCAGGTAAAAATTATGCTTCGTATCCCCCTCGTAAAAACATTTCTTATTTTAAAGCATTCGCATTATTTCGCCACTCAATTGAGCGGTTTATTAAACGGTGGACTATCAGTACTTGAGGCTTTAACAATAATGATGGAGCAAAAATATCATCCGTTCTTTCAATATGAAGCAGGCCGAATTGAACACCAATTAATTGCAGGAGAACCGTTGCAATCTATTATTGCTAAAAGTGGATATTATGAGGAAGAACTTTCTTATGTTATTACACATGGACAAGCAAATGGTAATTTGGCGATTGAATTAGGTGACTACAGCGATCTTATTATGGAAAAGATGGAGCAAAAAATTAACCGTATGTTAGTGATTATTCAACCGATTTTATTTACGTGTATTGGCGGAATAGTCGTTCTTATGTATTTAGCGATGATTATGCCAATGTTTCAAATGATGAATTCTATATAGGAGGCATTTACATGCAGAATGAGGAAGGGTTTACCCTTTTAGAAATGTTATTAGTTATGGTCGTCATAACTGTATTATTACTATTAATTATTCCTAATGTAGTTACGCAGCGTTCATCCGTCGAAGGAAAAGGATGTAAAGCCTATGTGAAATCTATAGAAGCACAAGTACAAGTATACCAACTACAACATAATAAAATTCCTACACTAAAAGAGTTAAGTGATGAAAAATATATTACAGCTGATAAGTGTCCGAATGGTGAAGCTATTCATATTTCTAATGATGGCACAGTAACAAGTGGGAAACAGTGAAGCAAAAAGGTTTTACCCTTTTAGAAATACTACTCGTTTTATTTGCAATTTCTGTATTAAGTATGGTCACGTATTTTAATGTCCATTCATTATATGAAAAACAAAAAATCGAACAATTTTTAAGACAGTTTTCAAATGATATTTTGTATATGCAACAATTAGCGATAAACCGTCAAAAACATTATACACTACGATGGCATAAAGATAGACATATGTATTATATAGGGGAATCGAGTACGGATCTTTCTATCATTAAAAGAGAATATGATAGTGATATACAATTGGATTTGAATACTTTTCCAAATCCGATGACATATAATCCGAGTGGAAATATTAATAGAGGTGGCACGATTTTACTTTCGTATCGAAGTTATAAATATGAGATCGTATTTCAACTTGGAAGAGGGAGATTTACGTATCGTGAAATGTCAAAAAGGGTCAGTGATGGCTGAAATGCTTGTAGCATTAAGTACATTAATGATGGTGGTATCTTTGCTACTTCCGCAAACAGTATTGATTATGCAAGAACGAAAAAACATACAAATTCGTTATAAGGCATTTGTATTATTAAAAAAAGAAGCAGCTTTATATATGTATGAGAATGAGGCAAAACAACAGAAAGAAAAAGTCATAAACGGAAATGTATATTACACATATTGGGGAGGAAATGAAGTTTGTGCGATGTGGAAAGATGTGAAAGGAAAAATGATGGAACAATGCTTTTATGCAGGAGAAAAAATGAATTAGAAGCTGGGTTTACATTAATAGAAATGATCGTATGTTTTTTTCTGTTATCACTGTTCTTTTTACTCTTACCACGTTTAAACTTTATTGGAATAGAAAACAAGCAATCAAAAGGGTTAAATAATTGGGAATGGGATGTGTTTGTAGGACAAGTACAGTTAGAGTTTCGTGAAGTATCATTTGTGGAAAAAATAGTTCCTGAAAATAAAGAGAGTATGTTACGCTTTCGTCTTCGCACTGGAGATGAAGTGACGTATGAAAAATTGAATAATCATCTTATAAGAAAAGTGAACATGCGCGGAAGAGAAGTTATATTACAAAATGTTGAAATGGTTTCGTATGAAGTAACACCTCATTTGCTCTTTATAAATGTGAAAGATATGGGTGGGACAATATATGAAGGGGTAGCTATCAGGTATAGTGAAATGGAAATAAATGCATGAGAAAACAAGATGGATTTACGATGCCAGGAACAATCATTTTTCTTGTATTATTAACTTCGTTCTTTGTATACGAAACGAATATGATGCTTATAGATAAAAAATTTTATACTGAAATAGAGCAAAAGTTTGTATTGGAGGAACTACTAAATCGATCTATTACAAATATAAAAAAAGAATTACAGCAAAAAGAAAAGGAAGATACTTTTTTCTTTCCATATGAAAAGGGCGAAGCAAGTGGAAATTACGTATTTGAAAACGATGTTATTCTCGTTTCGTTGCAGTGCAAAATAAAGCAGGAAGTTTTCTATAAAGTAAGCTTTCGATATAGAAAAAAGGATGAAAAAATATTCGATTGGATAGAAGGATAGTCTGTTTAATGTGTGAACAAAAACCATAATTTCTCATTTTAAAACAGTTGAAAGTTTAAATTTTCTCAAAAAAGAGAAAGGTAGAAAGAATATGATATATTCAAGCTATCCAAACATATTTTTTTAGGGAGAATAGGGAAATGACAAATAACAATCAAATAGGTGAAAATAAGGAACAAACTATTTTTGATCATAAAGGAAATGCAATTATGACGGAAGATAGGGAAATACACATTATTTCAAAATTCGAAGAACCTCTTATTGTCGTATTAGGAAATGTATTAAGCGATGAAGAATGTGACGAATTAATTGAATTGTCTAAAAGTAAGTTAGCACGTTCTAAAGTTGGTTCATCACGTGATGTAAATGATATTCGAACGAGTAAGGGTGCATTTTTAGACGATAATGAACTTACTACGAAGATTGAAAAACGAATTGCATCTATCATGAATGTTCCTGCGTCGCATGGAGAAGGATTACACATTTTAAATTATGAAGTGGATCAACAATATAAAGCGCACTATGATTATTTTGCAGAACATAGTAGATCAGCTGCTAATAATCGTATTAGTACGCTTGTCATGTACTTAAATGATGTAGAAGAAGGCGGAGAAACGTTCTTTCCAAAATTAAATCTTTCTGTGCACCCTAGAAAGGGAATGGCAGTATACTTTGAGTATTTCTATCAAGACCAATCATTAAATGAGCTTACGCTACATGGAGGGGCCCCTGTAACGAAAGGCGAGAAATGGATTGCAACGCAGTGGGTGAGAAGAGGTACTTACAAGTAAAAGCGTGTATGTGACGTTTTGTTCTTCATTGCATAATGAGAACAAGACGTTTTTTTATTCAATAATGTAATCTTTCGTTATAATAACAAATAATAACGGATGATTGAGAGGAACGAACATGAAATCTATATACATAACCGGTTATATGGGAGCTGGGAAAACAACAATTGGAAAAGCATTAAGTAAAGAACTTCATATGGATGTTGTAGATACCGATCAAAAGATTGAAGAGAAGCAGGGAAAAGCAATTCGTGCTATTTTTGCCGAAGAAGGTGAAATGGCTTTTCGGGAATATGAAAGTGAGATGTTACGTTCACTACCCGTTCGTAATGCAATTATTACAACTGGCGGCGGAATCATTGAGCGAGAGGAAAACCGAAAGTGGATGAAGGAAAATGGAACTGTCGTGTATTTATATTGTGATCCACATGTAATTGCAGAAAGGCTTCGTGAAGATACGACACGTCCACTATTTCAGAAGAAAGATATAGATGCATTTGTAACGAAATTCGAATCGCGCCGAGCTTATTATGAAGAGGCTCATATTCATATCGATACGACGAATAAGTCTGTAAAGCAAATTATGAATGAATTAAAAGAAAAGATTAATGAATAAAAAAGTGGACATACTAATCAAGTAGAGGTGATGATAATATGTCTACTAATGATTATGTTCGCTTTGTAACGCAGCAGTTTGTGTCGTATATGGATGCTCCAAAAGAAGATCGAAAACAAAAGAAAGAACAACGACGTGCTGAAAAAGAGCCATTTATGAATAAGTGGTTTGGTGTTATGCCGTTAAGTGCTGCTTTGTTTTATCGAAACGTAAAAAATAAAAGAAAAAAATCAAGTTAATGATTTCGTAATATGTGTAGTAAAATGAAAATCCCCTAGTAGCATCATACTACTAGGGGATTTTCATTTACTGCATAGACTCTTTCTCTTCTGTAACGGCATGTATTTTATTGTTCACCCATACGAACCCTATTCCGATACAAATGGAAATGCCCCACCCAACAGCGGTCATAATTGCTCTCATTTCACCATAGCCATCTACACCGAAAACAGAGATAAAATAAATTTTTAAGAAGCTTTTTAATATGAATTGTAGCCCGAAAAAGAGCGTTAAATATTGCAGTGCTGGATAGATACGACTATCACGATACAGTTCACGACTTTTATCACGGTCATGGCCTTGCAGTGCAGCAATATCTGCTGCGAAATATAACATAAGTGGTTTTTTTATAAAAATTGTACATATAACGATAATACCGAGTACGATGTGATAATACGCATCGTTCCATAACATTCGTTCAGCTGATCCGGATAATAGATCTACCGTTGTATTAGAAATGAGTGTAATTAAAATAAAGAACCCTGTTACGTTAAACTGTTTTTCTTTTTTAAAGGTATACAGTGTATAAATAATCCCCGGAACAGAGGAAAGTAACATTGCGTAATAAGGATCGATATAAGGTTTTGCAAATTTCCAAATGAGGAATGGGATTACGAGATAAAAGACAAGATCTAATATAGCTTTTTTATTTTGATTCATACAAATCCTCCTTAAGTCATACATATATTTTATAATATAATTTCTGAAAATTGTATAAAGTTTAGTGGGAAAAGAAAAAGTATATGATTAGTAGATTGAAAAAAATTGCCCCTAGCGTAGTAAGTTTTTTTAGTATATAATAAAGGAAACGCTTTCATTTTTTGGTTTGTTCACAAAATGGACGGAAAATCACATATTTACTATCGATATGTTGCTTTATAATGAAACTAATTAAATATACATGCATACAATATTGTGAAATAAATAACATAAATAATCTATATAAATGTAAACGTTATCAAAAGAGAGAGGTGGAGACAATGAGTAAATTTTTCTTCAATCATAATCCAGCAACAGTAGAGGATGGAAGGCTTGTTAAGTATGCTGAAATTATTTATGGAGAAGGTGGCCGTTCTGTATTAGAAAATTTAATGGTGAAGGCATCTATCAGATTGCGTGATCGTTATCCGAATAAATCTGACGAGCAGATCTCGAACCTAGTAAATAAAGGCATCCATGATATGTTTCAAAAATATGTGAGTGAGTAAGAGTAGCCAATGGCTGCTCTTATTTTTTTGTATAAGGATGGTGTCTCTAGCTGAAAATAAGGGTGTATTTTGAAAGATATAAAAAGGAGGGGAAATAATGAGCAATGGAATTGGTCGTTCAAAAGAAAATCTTCCAACTGATGCTAATCATGTGAGCGCAAAGGATCGTGCGTATCAAAAACGCATGGCAAAGCAAAAACAACAAGAGCGTAATGGCGATAGAGGATAACTCAAAAAGCTCCTTCAAAAATGAAGGGGCTTTTTAAGTTAGAAAATGATTCGCGGTAACATAAAAGAGTCCACCGTTAATAATTTGCACTGTAATGCGGGGTTCATATTGTTCTTGCAGTGCTTGTTTTTCAATTTCATAGCTTTCAGGAAGCTCATCACTTTCTTCATAAAAACGATTTAAAAGGTCCAAATCGTGATTCCAGCGCACTCTTGCTTCTTTTGCCCACGTATGGTCATCTTCTGCAATAATGCTTTTTAAAGCATCCTCTATGCGTTGTAAACCGCTTTGCGGTTTAATAATAGGCGAGAGCGTAAAACAAAAGTCAGGTATTTTCGGTGTAAGTTTAATTTTTGTTAATGTTTCATGAAAGTTTGCAATCATTGTGCCAGAAATAAGATGAATGCCAATGGAGTGGAGGATATCTTTTTTTCGATCACATTGATAGGAAACTTTTATATTTACACCGAGCCACGGATGGAGCGGTGTATGTGTCGCTCCGCTATGCCGTACTTCCTCATATAAGCGTATGTAAGAGCCTAATTCTTTTGTCGTTTGAAAAATTTGATGAAGACGTGGTGAACCGTAGTGAATAAGTTCACCATCGTTTTCTTCATTTTCTGGATTTGTAATAAGAGTAAGGCGCATCGGATTCGGTACGCCTCCTGTTTTTTCAAGATAGTGCCAATAAAAAGGACGGTTCATTAATAATTTATCCATCTCAATTGTTAATTGCACATCCAATAGATGAGGAGAACGTTCTAAAATTTCACAGTTATTCGCCTCAAAAAAATTGTATAAGTAATTATGAATTTCATGTTGCTGCATAGCCTTGCACCTCAGCTTCATTTCGTTTCGCAAAGTCGATAATAGATGTTAAGTTTTCCATCTTAATTCGGATTTCTCCTTCACTTTTTGATTGCGCAAATATTTCTTGAATGTGTGCATCGATGTTTTTCATATTAATTCTCGTTAAAATTTCATCAAGTTCCCCGATAACACGCTCAAATAAATTGATTTTTTCATATAACAGTTTCAAAATATGTTCTTCAACAGTGTGTTTTGTAGCTAAGTTATAAATATGAACATCATTTTTTTGACCAAGACGGTGAATACGTCCGATTCTTTGTTCAAGACGCATTGGGTTCCATGGTAAATCGTAATTGATCATATGGCTACAAAACTGTAAGTTAATTCCTTCACCACCAGCTTCCGTTGCGATTAGCACTTGCGCATGATTTTGGAAAAGTTCCTTCATCCAATCTTTCTTCCCGCGTTTAAATCCACCGCGGAATGGGACGGAAGAAATACCGTGTTGTTGTAAAAACCATTGTAAGTACATTTGTGACGCTCGGTATTCTGTGAAGATGACGACTTTATCGTCAATTTCTTTTATAAGCTCTAGCGCTTTATTTGCTTTTGAGTTAAAAGGAATATGATTAATTTTGTCCATTAGCACATCGATATGCGGATCTTTTACGTAATGTTCATTTTCCTTCTGTCGTTTTTCTACATGTTTTTTTAATGAATAGTAAACAGCCTCACGACTACTGCACGCTTCTCGTTTTAAAGTTAATGATGAGAAAGCGGATGTGAAGGCATCTTGTCCTCGCCAATTTTCAATATTGTTATATAAATCTTGCTCTTCTTCATTAAACTCAACAAAAATTGTACGTACATGTCTCTTTGGCCAATCAATCCCAGTATTATGACGTCGATTTCGGACCATCACTTTGTTAATAAGAGCTTTTAAATCTTCATCAGATTCGGATGAACGATTTTTTGAAGCGTAATATTCTTCAAAGTTGGACTGATTGCCTAAGTGCCCTGGTTTTAATAAAGAAACGAGGTTAAAAATTTCATCAATCTTATTTTGAACAGGAGTAGCCGTTAATAATAAACAAAATTTCTTTTTTAATCGCTGTGCAAATTCATAGTTTTTTGTTTTATTATTTTTAAGTTTATGTGCTTCATCGATAATAATAAGGTCATATTCTAAGTTCAAAACGATGTCACGATGTGGTGAACGTTTTGCGGTATCAATCGATGATACAATTACATCGGCTTGTTCCCACGAGTAGCTTTTCTTTTGGGCTACAGCTGGAATGAAAAACTTTGTATTTAATTCGTATGCCCATTGTGATACGAGGGAGGCTGGAACGAGTATAAGTACTTTTTTCACAAGGCCGCGGACCATATATTCTTTTAAAATAAGTCCAGCTTCAATCGTTTTTCCAAGTCCTACTTCATCTGCTAGAATTGCTTTACCATTCATTTGTTCAATGACATTTTGAGCGACTTCTAATTGATGAGGAAGTGGTGTGAAATGGGATAAATGTTTCGGTGCTTGTAATCCATCAAAAGTAGGAACAAGTAATGATTTTTCTGTTTCATAAGCTAAATGATATAAATCCCAGTTTGTCCAAGGACCATCTTCGTCAATTCTATTTAAAAAATTGTTTTGCCACGTTCGATCTATGGAAATATCGACATTCATTACGACTCTCCCACCTTTTATAAATTAAAGTAATATATGAAAAAAATCTTTACTATATAAGCCTTGTAATAAGGCGCTATTACACTTACTGAAAGTTAAAGAATAAGCAAAGATAAAGGACTAAATCTTAAAAACTGTATGTAATAAGATTAAGCATAAAAAATTCTAAATTATTTTTTATGCTAGAATATTGATGAAATATAGCGAATAATGTTAGGATAATGGTGTGAAATGTGTGGAATCTTTCGTATTTTATCCAAGAAAGTGATTTTTTATTTACGCTTTCATAAAAAAATATCATGAGATTCCGTATATCCTATCTTTTTAGAATGAAAATGTTTAGAAATGAGTAACAACTTTTATTGATTTGTCAGAGCATAAGGGGGAGAGATCATGATTACATTACAACGTACACCGTTATTTGATGTATACGCGAAGTATGGTGGGAAAACAATCGACTTCGGTGGTTGGGAGTTACCAGTTCAATTTTCAAGCATTAAAGAAGAACATGAAGCTGTACGTACAGCGGCAGGTTTGTTCGATGTGTCTCATATGGGAGAAGTTGAGGTAAAAGGTGTAGATAGTTTAGCATTTTTACAACGTGTTGTTACAAATGACGTATCTACCTTAAAGGTAGGGGGCGCACAATATACAGCTATGTGCTATGAAAATGGTGGCACAGTAGATGATTTATTAATCTACAAACGTGGTGAAGAAGACTATTTATTAGTTATCAACGCATCAAATATCGAGAAAGATTACGAATGGTTAGCTAGCCATGTAATTGGCGATGCGACAGTAGTCAATGTTTCTAGTGAAGTTGCACAGCTTGCAATTCAAGGACCAAAAGCAGAAGGCATTTTACAAAAAGTTGTGTCAGAAGATTTGAAAGAAATTAAGTTCTTTAAATTTAAAAACGATATTCTTGTAGATGGAATTCCAGCACTTGTATCTCGTACAGGTTACACAGGTGAAGATGGATTTGAAATTTACTGTAAGAGTGAAGATGCAGCAAAACTTTGGGAGAAACTTCTTGAAGTTGGAGCAGAAGAAGGCTTAAAAGCATGTGGTTTAGGTGCTCGTGATACACTTCGCTTCGAAGCAACATTACCACTTTATGGTCAAGAATTATCAAAAGATATTACACCGATTGAAGCTGGAATTGGCTTTGCGGTAAAAACAAATAAAGAAGCAGACTTCTTTGGAAAAGCAACGTTAAAAGAGCAAAAAGAAAACGGTGCGCCTCGCAAATTAGTCGGCATCGAAGTAATTGAACGTGGAATTCCTCGTACGCATTACCCTGTATTTATTGGAGAAGAAAAGATCGGGGAAGTAACAAGTGGTACACAATCTCCAACGTTAAAGAAAAGCATTGGTTTAGCACTAATTGATGTAAAATACGCAGCAGTTGATACAGAAGTAGAAATTGAAATTCGTAATAAACGCGTCAAAGCAGTAGTTGTTCCAACACCATTTTATAAACGTTCAAAGTAACGGGGAGAGGGGTAGATTTCATGTTGCATCGTTATCTTCCAATGACAGAAGAAGACAAAAAAGAAATGTTACAAACGATCGGCGTTCAAACGATCGATGAGTTATTCTCTGATATTCCAGAGAGTGTTCGTTTTAAAGGGGATTTAAAAATTAAAGAAGCAAAATCAGAGCCAGAGCTTTTAAAAGAGTTATCTCAAATGGCTAGTAAAAATGCGAACTTAAAAGATTACGCTTCTTTCTTAGGAGCAGGCGTATACGATCATTACGCTCCAGTGATTGTAGATCATGTTATCTCTCGCTCAGAATTTTATACAGCTTATACGCCATACCAACCAGAAATTTCACAAGGGGAATTACAAGCAATCTTTGAATTCCAAACAATGATTTGTGAATTAACAGGAATGGATGTAGCAAACTCTTCTATGTACGACGGAGGTACAGCTTTAGCTGAAGCCGCGATGCTAGCGGCTGGCCATACTCGTAAAAAGAAAATTCTTGTATCTAGTGCAGTGCACCCAGAATCAAGAGCAGTACTTGAAACGTATGCAAAAGGTCAACATCTTGAAGTTGTTGAAATTAATCATAAAGATGGTGTAACAGATTTAGATGTATTACAAAGTGAAGTAGATGATACAGTTGCTTGTGTAATCGTTCAATATCCAAACTTCTTCGGACAAGTTGAAAAATTAGCTGATATTGAAAAAATCGTTCATCAACAAAAATCATTATTTATCGTTTCTTCAAATCCATTATCATTAGGCGCATTAACACCACCAGGAAAATTTGGTGCTGATATTGTAATTGGTGATGCGCAACCATTTGGTATTCCAACGCAGTTTGGTGGACCACACTGTGGTTATTTTGCAACAACGAAAGCATTTATGCGTAAAATTCCAGGACGTCTTGTTGGACAAACTGTAGATTCAGATGGGAAACGTGGGTTTGTATTAACGTTACAAGCACGTGAACAGCACATTCGTCGTGATAAAGCGACGTCTAACATTTGTTCAAACCAAGCGTTAAATGCATTAGCAGCTTCTGTTGCAATGACAGCACTTGGTAAACAAGGTGTGAAAGAAATGGCACGTCAGAACATTTCTAAAGCGCAATACGCAAAACGCCAATTCGAAGCGAAAGGCTTCACTGTAACATTTGCTGGTCCATTCTTCAATGAGTTCGTTGTAGATTGCAAGCGTCCAGTGAAAGAAGTAAACGATGCATTATTACAAAAGAATATTATCGGCGGTTACGATCTAGGCCGTGATTATAAAGAGCATGAGAACCATATGCTTGTAGCGGTAACTGAGCTTCGTACAAAAGAGGAAATTGACACACTTGTAAACGAAATGGGGGCTATCCAATGAAGAACCAAGACCAAGCACTTATCTTTGAAGTGAGTAAAGAAGGACGCATAGGATATAGCTTACCAAAATTAGATGTAGAAGAAGTAAAACTAGAAGATGTGTTTGAGAGCGATTATATTCGAGTAGAAGATGCAGAGCTACCAGAAGTATCTGAACTTGATATTATGCGCCACTATACAGCACTTTCAAACCGTAACCACGGTGTTGATTCTGGATTCTATCCACTTGGATCTTGTACGATGAAATATAATCCAAAAATTAATGAGAGTGTAGCTCGTTTCGCAGGATTTGCAAATATTCATCCATTACAAGACGAAAAGACAGTACAAGGTGCAATGGAATTAATGTACGATTTACAAGAGCATTTAATTGAAATTACAGGTATGGATACTGTTACATTACAACCAGCAGCTGGTGCACACGGAGAATGGACAGGTTTAATGTTAATTCGTGCATACCATGAAGCAAATGGTGACTTTAACCGTACGAAAGTAATTGTGCCTGACTCTGCTCACGGAACGAATCCAGCATCTGCAACTGTAGCTGGTTTTGAAACAATTACAGTAAAATCAAATGAACATGGTCTTGTTGACTTAGAAGATTTAAAACGTGTTGTAAATGAAGAAACAGCAGCACTTATGTTAACAAATCCTAATACATTAGGTTTATTCGAAGAAAATATTTTAGAAATGGCAGAAATCGTCCATAATGCAGGCGGTAAATTATACTATGATGGTGCAAACTTAAATGCGGTATTAAGCCAAGCGCGCCCAGGAGATATGGGATTTGACGTTGTCCATTTAAACCTTCATAAAACATTTACAGGTCCTCACGGCGGCGGAGGCCCAGGTTCTGGTCCAGTAGGTGTGAAAGCTGATTTAATTCCGTACTTACCAAAACCGATTTTAGAGAAAACGGAAAATGGCTATCACTTTAACTATGATCGTCCAGAAGCAATTGGGCGCGTAAAACCATTCTATGGTAACTTCGGAATTAACGTTCGTGCATACACATACATTCGTTCTATGGGTCCAGATGGCTTGCGTGCAGTAACAGAGTATGCGGTATTAAATGCGAACTATATGATGAGAAGATTAGCACCATTCTATGATCTTCCATTCGATAGACATTGTAAGCATGAGTTTGTATTATCAGGTCGTCGTCAAAAGAAACTTGGTGTACGTACATTAGATATCGCAAAACGTCTGCTTGATTTCGGTTACCATCCACCAACAATTTACTTCCCATTGAATGTGGAAGAATGTATTATGATTGAGCCGACAGAAACAGAATCAAAAGAAACATTAGATGGTTTCATTGATAAGATGATTCAAATCGCTAAAGAAGTAGAAGAAAATCCAGAAGTTGTACAAGAAGCACCGCATACGACAGTCATTAAACGTTTAGACGAAACGATGGCTGCACGTAAACCAGTTTTACGTTATGCGAAGCCAGCTCCTGTACAAGTTTGATTAGAATAACGAAAGAAGAACTCGCTGCGGCGGGTTCTTTTTTTGTATGGAGAATTTGTGCAGAAATAGTGAAGAAAATGTTAAAAAATTATATTTTTTGTTTCCTAATGGTGTAAAGGTGTAGTTTTATAGGTAGTTTTGTTGAAAAAGTCGGTTTGATAAAAGTATTTATTTTTGTTAGAATTTTATTGAAATTAAGAAGATGTGATGAGGCAAAAATTACTCATTTTTATGTATATGTGAAAAAACGAGCAAGACGGGGGTGAAAGTGTGGGATATCGATGTTATAGAATGGTATACCATTTAGAAAATGGAGAAACAATTAAAGATGTAAAAGAATTTTGCTATCGAGACCAAGGGAAAGTATTAGAAAGAGTAGCAAATCGTGTGATGGATAATAGAGAAGTGACGGCGATTGATAAACAAGGAACAATCATTTCAATAGCATGTGAGGATATTGTAAAAGTGGAACTTGATTACATAACAGAAAGTTAACCTTGAGTCATATCGAATTATTCGATAAAATAAACTGTTGAATGGTGAAGTGAGAAGAGAGGAGTTTATCATGGGTAGTACAAGACACTTTTATATGTTTATCTTAGCGTTTGTTCTTGTTGTGGCATTAACGATTTATTTAATTGTTGACAGCAGCTGGTACAACACGGTTCATCCGGCATTCCTTCTGTTTATGTATATAGGAATTGCAGTAGTAAGTTTCGGAATGAGAGACGAGATGTTAGATCGCTTTGAAAAGTGATACATATACGAAAGACCAACAGGAAAATGTTGGTCTTTTTTTCTTGCCAAAAATAGGATGTTGTGTATATACTGTATATATAAGGTATATACAGTATATACACACACTGGAGGAAAACATGAATATTATTATTTCGAATTCTTCCCAAGACCCTATTTATGTGCAAATAAGAAAACAATTAAGCCAGCTTATTTTAAATGGTGGTTTAAAGGGTGGAGACCAATTACCGTCTATTCGTAGCTTAGCGAAGGAATTGCAAATTAGTGTAATTACAACGAAGCGTGCGTACGAGGAGCTTGAAAAAGAAGGATATATAGAAACTGTTGCTGGGAAGGGGACTTATGTTTCACATAAAAATAATGAACTATTAAAAGAACAGCGGCTTCGCCTATTGGAAAGTAAAGCAGAAGAGATTGTGAATGAAAGTAAAGCGTTGCAGCTTTCACTTGAAGATTTACAGCAGATGATAGCGTGTTTATATGAGGGGGAATAAAGGGTGTTGGAGCTAAAAAATGTTTGTAAAAGTTATCAAGATTTTGCAGTGAAAAATATAAGTTTTACATTACCACGCGGATATATTATGGGATTTGTCGGACCGAACGGAGCCGGGAAAAGTACGACGATCAAAATGATTATGAATTTAATTAAAAAAGATAGTGGAGATATAAAAATTTTTGGCAAGGACAATAAGAAAGCCGAAAAGGAAATAAAACAAAATATCGGCTTTGTATATGATGAAAATCATTATTACGAAGATTTAACGTGTGAACAAATGAAGCGCATTATTGCACCGTTATATAAAAAGTGGGATGAAGAGCAGTATCAATCGTATATGCATAGATTGCAAGTTCCAAAGTATAAAAAAATTAAAGAACTATCAAAAGGGATGAAAATGAAATTTGCGATTGCCATCGCGCTCTCGCATCACGCAGAGTTTATCATTATGGATGAACCGACAGCAGGATTAGATCCAGTTGTTCGAAGTGAATTACTTGATATGCTGCAAGAAATTGTAATGGAAGATGAAGTATCTGTTTTATTCTCAACGCACATTACAACAGACTTAGAGCGCATCGCAGATTATATTACGTTCATCAATAATGGAGAAATTATATTTACTGGTGAAAAAGAAGACTTAATGGAGAACTACGTCATCGTAAAAGGAAGTAATGATTTATTAGACCGAGAAGGAAAAGAACTATTTGTTGGATTGCGAAAAAATAAATTTGGTTTCGAAGGTTTAGCGAAGGATAAACAAGCAATTATAGATTGGTTTGGAAATGAGGTTGTACTAGAAAAGCCTACATTAGATGATATTATCGTTTACACCGCGAAAGGAAGAGATGCCTATGCGTCAGCTCGTATATAAAGATTTGTTCTTTTTTCGGGTAACGTGGTTAGTGAATTTTGTTATGCCACTTTTGTTATTTATGTTAGATCCAAATGGTGAAGGGTTATTTCCGATGAGTTGTCTATTTATAACACTTTCCTCGGTTATGACGTTAATCTTTATGGATGAAAGGAATAAAAGTGACATTGTTATAAATAGTTTACCGGTAAGTCGAAAGGATATCGTCATTGCTAGATATATTTCCTGTGCAATATTTATTGTAGGTGGCATGCTTTCTACGATGTTAGTTGTTTTTCTTATAAGAGGTATTGTGGTCATTGGTGATATTGGTGCCTATCATCCTAATCTATACATTGAAATTCCATGGTATGAAGTAATAAATGGAGCTATTTACGCCTTGTTTTTTGTTGTGATACTTTTCCCTAGTTATTACGGTACAAAATCGAAGATAGTAAGAAGCATAGTATCAGCAGCGTCAATGGGAGTAGGTGTAATTTTTTGGATGTTTATTAGTGATGGGCTGAATGAAACAGCACCTTCATTCATTGAGTGGATTATGAATCCGCTGCATATTGGTGTATTTATAATTGGAGGAATTATATTAGCTAGTGTCTATATCGTTTCTATGCTTCTTACAATTAAAATTTATGAAACGCGTGATTTATAGAGAGGAGAATTCATATGCAACAGTTGATTTTGAAGGAGTTTTTTTTACAGAAGAAGATGTTTCCTTTCTATTTTTTAATCCCTATTTTATCTATCTTTAAGAATTCCGTCGAACCAATGGGGATTGCAATAGGATTATTTATAACGTGTAGTACGATTATATATATTTCTTTTTATTATGACGAGAAAAGTAAAGCGGAAAAAGTATTAGTGAGTTTACCTATAACGAGAAAAGAGATAATTATAGCTAAATATATTTCAAGCACATTATTTATTATGGCTGGTTTAAGTGTAACTTTTATAGTCGTAATATTAGGAAATATTTTATTGGACAGGGATATAGTCATGCCTGGATATGCAGTGTTTTCAGCGATAGTAGCAACTTTGATTTATTGTGTAGTAACGATACCGACTAATTACATTGGGGGATATAAAGTTATTACAGTCTTGAATTTGATTATGCTGTTTCCTTTAATAGGTATGATTGGTCTTATGTGCAATATTTTTGGTGATAAAACAATTATGTTAAAAGTACTTCACTCTCAAGAGGCTACACAAGCAATGGGTGTTCTTGGTATTGGAGTATTAGTGAGTATATTCATATCAATGTTCCTATCAATGAAAATGTTTCAGCAGGCAGAGTTATAGAAGGGACATTTTCATATTAGGAGGTGCAATACATGATCAAGCAATTAGTTTTAAAAGATATGATGATGCAAAGAAAGTTAGGGTTTGTTTATCTTATATGTTTTTTGTTCCTGCTCATTGTTGATTTTAGTAGTGATAGTTTTTTGATGACATTTAGTCTGTCTATACCTGCTCTTGGCATGATACTGTCAATGAGTTATGAGGGGAAAAATAAAAGTGAACTGATAGTAAATAGTTTACCGTTTGACCGTAAAGATCTTGTCATAGGGAAATACATATTTGTAAGTATTTTAGTTGCTCTAGGTGGATGTTTCTCACTAGTGGTTGGTTTAATACAGTTGCAAAATGAGCATATGACTGGATTTATGCTGTGGGGAGAAATTCTCGGAGGTATAACAGGTGGGTTTGTTTGTAGCATAATTGTACTTCCGATTGAATTCTCAGTAGGATATAGCAGTGCCAAACAAATTGCTCCGTTCGCCGGACTTGCATTGGGATATTTGAGTGGATTGATTGTAAGTAACGTTTGGTTAGATGTAGAAAATGCTTGGAACACGAGTTTAGTCGTAAATATTTGTTTTATAGCAGGATTGCTTCTTTTATATGTTATGTCCATGTTTTTCTCAATTCATTTGTACAATGAACGTGATCTGTGAGAGGAGGAAAATAGCGTTGAAACAACTAATTTTAAAAGATTTCATCATTCAATGGAAATTTTTAATTTGGTACATATTGTATCCTGTTTTCTTTTATATGGCCTTAACAGATACGGAAAATCTGTTCATAATTATGTCGGTAATTATTACAATTGGGGCAACAGTAAAAACATTTGAAGCAGATAGTAAAAATGAGAGTGAAGTTATAGTAAATAGTTTACCAATATTGAAAAAACATATTGTATTTGCAAAATATATAGTAGCAATTATTATTCTTTTTATAAGTGTAATGGTCGGTTGTTTTACGATGGGAATGAAGAATGGGGTTAACCTATTTGAATTTATTGAAACGACAATGGTTGCTAGTATTAGCTTTATTTTAGTGTATTTAAGCTTTGTTTTACCAATATCCTTTTGGCTAGGGTATAAGAAAACTATTTTCATTACGATAGTAATATTCATGGCACCGATAGTTGTTTTAGAAGCTTTGTTTCAAATTGACTTAGAACAAATTCAACTATACAACAGCGTGTTATTCGTTAGTTCAATATGCATGTTCATAGTATCTATCTTCGTTTCAGTGAAATTGTATGAGAAGAAAGAATTTTAAAAGGTGCCCTATAAAAGGCACCTTCTTCAATAACGACAATAGGAAAGTAAAAGTTTATAAACAGAGAGATTACTCGGTACAACATCTTTTGGAGTATGTAATATAAAGCTGAAAACGATAACGAGAATAAGAAAGAGGAAAAATAAAAATAGGATTTGCTTATGTATAGAATTTTGCATATTATCCACTCCTTTTTTAGGTAGTATGTCCAAAAGAAAGGAGTGTATGAAAAATTTCAGGAGGGGAGAATGATGAACAAAAGAAAATGGTTATATAGAATAGGGGTACTTTTCGTTTCAATCGGTCTCATATTAGGAAATGTTTATTCCGATATACCATCACCATTTCCTAATTTGCATAAAGCGGTGGGTATAAGTATTGCCATAGTCGGTCTGTTTTGTCTTATCACATCAAACTTCTACAGAAAGTCTGAATGAATATAAAAAAGGACAGTTACTCTTTTTCAGAAGAACTGTCCTTTTTAAATAACTTATTCCATAGCTTGGCGATACTCCATATAATGACGATTGCAATGGAGGCAATAATGGACCAGACGATTGATATCATTTCAAGTGTCATGTTAGGAAGGAATGTGAGAATGGATACTACTTTATGAAACAACCATTCTATTATGTGAAAACTTATTTGTAATAGAATGACGATACCAAGTGTGATCCATGCTAACAGTTGCTTCCCTTTTTCTTTCCACATGACATTCACCTCGCGTTAGCTTAATAGTTTTAAGCCAACAGCGCCGCATAGAATGCAGCTTAAGAAAGCAAGACGACGCCAATCCGCTGATTCGCGGAAAATAAGGATGCCTAGAAGTGCACTTCCGGCAGTTCCGATTCCAGTCCAAATCGCGTAAGCAGTTCCCATCGGTAATGTGTTCATCGCAAGGGATAAGAAGAAGAAGCTTACGCCGAAGTTAGCGATTAAAATAACTTTTGGTGCCCAGCCTTTCTTTTCAGTGGCTACTTTCATAAAGAGTACACCAATAATTTCACAAATACCAGCTAGAATTAAAAATACCCAAGCCATTTTATGCGGCCTCCTTCGCTTCTTTTTCTTCTGTTACTCGTTTTAAACCAATTACGCCGAAGAAGATTAAACCAATTAATAATACTTTTACGATAGAGAATGGCTCTCCGAAAACGAAAATTTCTGTAAGAACGATTCCGCCAGCTCCAATTCCAGTGAAGACTGCGTATACAGTACCAACAGGTAAATCTTTATAAGCTCTAAATAATAAGACGAAACTAATTGTAATTAATAACGCAACACCAGCCCATTCAAGTGGAGCCTCCGCGTGTTTTAATCCAATTACCCAAAAGATTTCAATAATACCAGCTAAGATTACATAAATCCATGCCATATGTCATTTCTCCTTCCTACCAGTCGTTAGGTAAAGGGCTTAAAAACGACGCATTGCAAAGGAGCAATCCGTCAGTTTGAAAGTCCACGCCAAAATACTTTCCAAGAAGCGTCTAAACGTGTCTCAAAACGATTTAAACCTGCGTATAGTAGTTCAACCATAAGACCGTCAAGTAAGCATAGAAAAGCCTCTAAGGCGTCTTTTACTTCAATGTTATGCAACTCATCTTGTTCGCTTGCTCTTTTAAATACAGGGAATAAAAGTTTTCCGACGTTTTCAATGTGTACATTTGCTTTATTAATAATTTGTTCGCGAAATGCATCAGGCGGAAAATAAGAAGTTCGTAACCAAAACATTGATTCTTCACTTTCACCAAATCGTTTTGCATAGCCCTTTAGTAATTGTAAGAGCAATTCTTCAGTAGACGAATTTGAAAACTTTTCGATATCGCCTGTGAAGCTCTGTAAATCTTTTTGAAGAGCGGATTCTAAGCATATAAAATATAGCTCTTCTTTTCCTTTAAAGTGTGCGTAAATTGATGGTTTTTTAATCCCGACTTCTTGAGCAATATTTGCTAATGAAGTTCCTTCGTAGCCGTAGCGTGCGAAATGAGAAAGTGCTACAGCTTTAATGCGGTTTGCTGTCATTTTCATCCCCTACCTACCGTTCGTTAGGTTCATTATATGCGAGTAAAAATATAAAGTCAATAGATGAAGAGCCGAAAAAGAGCGCTATAGGTAACGCTCCTTTTAGACAGTATCTCGCTCAATTAAATGGAATGAAAGCTCTTTTGCGTTCCCGATAATTTGCTCACTTTGGATTTGTTTATGGAATAAAGAAAACGCATGTGAGCCCATTTCGAGACCGGGATGTTCAATTGTTGAAATTTCTAACGCCTTTGAAATTTCATGATTATCAAATCCAAGGATAGCAAGGTCTTCGGGTACTCGAAGACCTTGTTTTCGAGCCTCTGTTAATAAACCAGCTGCAACTTGATCGTTCGCTGTAAAAATAGCGGTTGGACGATTTTTCATGTTTAAAATACGATGGAGTATTTGTGCACCGTCTTGCATTGTATAGCATTGATGAAAAATCCATTCGGGATGTAACGTTTTGCCTTCGTTACGAAGTGTATCAGCAAACGCTTTTTCACGTTCCATGGAATTTACACTTGTTTTTCTTGCTAAACAAATCCCGATTTTTTCATGGCCTTTATTGAGTAAATAGGCGGTGCCGAGACGGAAGCCTTCATAATGATCTACGTAGACAGATGAAATGAGGGGGTGTTTCATTTTTTCGCATGAAATAATAGGAGCAAATTTTGCGAAAGGTTCAATTTGTTCCCATGAACTCGTTCGAGAGCAAATAATCATCCCGTCGAATTGTTTCATTTTCATCATTTCAAGAACACGAATTTCTTCGATACTATCGTAATTCGTTTGACATAAATTAATGTGATATCCAGCTGCTAACGCTTCGTTGCCGATTCCTTCAATAATGGTACTGAAGTATGGAAGGTTAATGAAAGGGAGCATAACACCGATCGTATATGTTTTTCCCTTTATTAAATGAATAGCATTTATATTTTTGGCATAGTTCAATTCTTCAACAGCATCTAGAACACGCTTACGTTTTTCTTCTTTTACGTAAGGGTGATTATTCAGGACGCGAGAAACAGTTGATATGGATACACCAGCGGTTTTTGCAATTTGTTTTATATTGGCCATATGTATCACCTCTCTCCTTATTATAAAGGGAAAATAATAAGAATGAAAAAATCTTGACCTGAAAAGCTTTTCACAAACTATGTTATTAATAAGGCTTCTTTTTATTCGCGTAACCTTTTCACTTGGGCGTAAGAATGATAGGGGTCTTTTTGGTTTGTAAAAAGGTTTTGTCAAAATGTGTGAGAATAACGTGGAAAGTTTTCAAAGGGGGAGTTTGTTAATAAGGCGAATATGAATAGCATATAAACACTTGATTCATAAAGATAGCGGTATGAAAGGGCGGAAACAAATTGAAAAAAGGAATCATTTGTTTCGTGTTTTCTAGTCTAGTGCTAAGTTCATGTTCGTTTCAGCAAACGATGCAAGAAGAAAAACACTTTGTGGGAACAACAGGGGGAGCTATGGATCGTGTTACGGATCCAATTCCGCTGAAAGAGCTTTCGAAATATTTTCCAGTGAAATTTAAAGTTCCGGCGTTTTTACCGTATGACATTACGAGTGATGTGAAGGGGGAAGTCAGAACGATTGGAAAAAAGAACGCTGTCTTAATGATTAAATATAAACAGCAGGAGTCAGGTAGAAATGATTATATTGAGTTAAATGTTGCGAACTTTCCTTATAGTTTTCCGGATCTTGTGGAAGAGAAGCGATTTCAAGAACAAATGAAATTGAATAATGGAGCATTCGCTTATTTTAAAAATAAGGATGGCTCTGAGCGAGGAGATGAATTTGCTGCACTTATATGGAAAGAGAAAGGACTTGAATATCAGCTGCTGTATCGTAATGCACAAGAAAATGATCAAGATGTGATTAAGAAAAATTTAGTATACATTGCAAATAATATGGAATGAAAAAACTAGCTGAATCATTCAGCTAGTTTTTGTATGTTATTATTTCTTTTTAATTTTTCCAGTCCACGTTTTGAATCCACCTTGTAATTGGTAGAAATCTTTGTAGCCTTGTTTCTTTAAGTATTGAGCCGCACGACCAGTACGGAATCCGCTTTGACAGTATAAGTAAACTGGTTGATCTTTACGAAGTTCTTTATGACGAAGGCGAATTTGTGATAACGGAATGTTACGTGCGCCTAAAATATGCCCTGCAGTATATTCGTCTGCTTCGCGAATATCGATAAGCTGTGCTTTACGGTAGCCAGCGCGAAACTCTTCTTCTGAAAGTGTTGTAATTAATTTTTTCTGATAGAAATACATCCATACAGTGTAACCGATGAACGCTACGATTACGGCTAATAAAATAATCCAAGTTGTTGACACGATTCTATCGCTCCCTTTTTTCTTATCCTACTTTCAATATTATAATGCCCGTATGTATTTATGCAACAGATTCATTTGTATATAAGAAGAAATTTCGTATTCTTTCACAAATTTTGTCGAATTTGGTAGACTAGAGAATGTGAAAAATAATTGGTTATATGAGGTGCAGGATGGGAAAAGAAAAATGGTGTTATATTAACTCTGGTCAATGTTCACCGGCATTTAATATGGCGTTAGATGAATGTTTATTAAATTGGCAAAGTGAAAAGAAAATGCCACCAACCATTCGTTTTTACGAATGGGAAGTACCAACATTAACAGTCGGGTATTTCCAACGTGTTGAAAAAGATATTAATATGGATGTAGTTAACGAAAAGAAATATGGCTTCGTTCGTCGTCAAACAGGCGGTAGGGGTGTACTACATGATAAAGAATTAACGTACAGTGTTATTGTGTCTGAAGATCATCCGAATATGCCAAAAACAGTTACAGAAGCGTATCGTGTTATTTCGCAAGGTTTACTAGATGGTTTTAAAGCATTAGGGTTAGAAGCGTATTATGCAGTTCCAAAAACAGAAGCAGATCGTGAAAATTTAAAAAATCCACGCTCAGGCGTATGTTTTGATGCGCCGTCTTGGTATGAAATTGTAGTTGAAGGAAGAAAAATCGCAGGTAGTGCGCAAACACGTCAAAAAGGTGTTATTTTACAGCACGGGTCGATTCCGTTAGAAATAGATTTAGATGAGTTATATGATTTGTTTTTATTCCCGAATGAACGTGTAAAAGAACGTATGAAGAGTATGTTCTCTTCTAAAGCGGTAGCAATTAATGAATTAACAGACCGTACGTTTACAATCGAGCAGTTAATTAAAGCGTTTGAGGTTGGGTTTGAAAAAGGATTAGATGTAGAGCTTGTTCCGTATGAATTAACGGAAGAACAATTACAGGAAGTGCAAACATTAGCAAAAGAAAAGTATGAAAGTAAAGAATGGAATTATAAAAAATAAGAGGTGGCAATTGCCGCCTCTTATTTTTTTATAGTAAATTAAGTACTTTTTCTACTTTGATTCCTTTATCTTGTAAAGAACGAAGGCGATTGACAACGTCCATAATTTCTTTGTCAAATGTAACGCTAATACCTTGGCTTTGTAGTTCTTCTTTTAAGCTTTCAATAGAATCATCTATGTCGATGCCAAGCTCGTAATCTTGACAAACTTCAATTGTCTTTTTCACGAGTTTCACATAATTTTCTTGTAGTTTTGAATTTGTTTCAGTCAAAGCAGGTTGCTTCGGTTTTGCAGGCGCGACCGGTGCTGTCTCTTGCTTTGTAACTGGAGTTGGTACTTCTCGTTTCACAGGTGCTGGAGTAGATAATTCTACAGCTGCTTCTACACTTACTGGCTTCGGTGTCGGTGCCGGAGTAGGTTTAGGTGCTGTAGCAGGTGTTTCCACACGTGTAACAGGCTTTGGAGCAGGTGCAACTGCTTTTGGAGCTTCTACCACTACTTCTTTTTTCGGAGTAGCTTCTACAACTGTTTCTTCTTGTTCAGCAGCCTCTTTATTTTCTTTACTCCACATAACGCGTTCTATTTCTAGAGAAACATTATTTTTGTTCATCGCTGTTAATGTAACTTTACCAACTTCAGCGTTTCCAGTGAAATCAACAATTTTATAAATAACACTCTTGTTCCAATCCACGTTTCCGCTCAAAAATAATTCTTCGTTACATTTCGGCGTTAAGCCCTCGATTTTAATTTCTGCGTTTACACCGTTTTCACTATATACCATAATTAGCGAAGCATTTACATCTTCGTCTGCTAACATTAGTTCACGTACCATTTTGCCGGTGCGTACTTGCGTTTTCTTCTTAACTGACATCTAATTTCTCCTCTCAAAAATTCAGTAATAATAAAAAAATCGTATAACGAAAAATAATTGCTCACGAAGATTTATGATACCGATAATAAAAGCATCACGTCAACAATTAACTTTAATTATTTTGCATTTTTCTTATTTTCTTTATGAAATTTTTCAATTTGTAAAATTAGACAGAAGAAAAACAGCCTTTTGAAGGGCTGTTAAAATTTAGATTTTGTATATAGGAATTTATATAAAGCATAAAATAGGATAGCGATTAAAGCGTTTTGCCAAAAGGTTAGATGATAAATGAGATAAGGTTGTTTTTTAAAATAAATATTTAAGAATATAGCGGAACAAAATGGGGTAGCAAATGCGAATCCAAATAGAATTCTTCTTTTCCAATTCATTTTCTGATCAAAGGAGTACCGCTTTAATAAATATAAAATGAATAGTATACCTAGTATAATTATTGAAACAGACAAAGTAGTTCCAAGGATACTAAAAGGTGGACTTATTATTTCGGTATTCTTTTCAAAAAAGAAAATGAAAAGAGAAGCAATGGTATCTATTCCAAACTGTATAGCGAGAAGTAAGCTAATAACAAAGCCGATTAAAGAAGTTTTTTCTAACATTGTTTGAACCGGCAAAGACGATATGAGTTCATCACAATAAGATTGTAAGTCATCACCAAAAATGTCATAAGCATTTTTATTTTCTGCTTGTGCTTCAATGAGATGGTCTAATATTTCTAGTAATAGTTCTTCTACTTGTTGCTCTGGCACGTTAGATAAACGAAGATAAACTAGCATATCGCTATAAGCAACTTCATTTTCAGGTGTTAGAAGTTCGCGTTGTTTGTTGTTCAATTTAATCATGTCTTGTGCATTCATCCTCATCACTCCCCCTGTAATAAATTGTTCACCGTTGTTGAAACCATTCCCCAGCTTTGTTTAAACTCTTCAAGCTGCTCTAATCCTTTATCGGTTATGTGATAATATTTACGTTTTGGACCAAGTGAGGAGGCTTTTAATGTTCCTTCAATCAATTTTTCTTTTTGCATACGTAACAATAACGGATATATGCTTCCTTCGCTTACGAATGTAAATCCGTGTTTATTTAATTTTGCACTCAGTTCATATCCGTACACCTCTTCTTGTGAAATGATGTATAGGATGCAACCTTCGAGTACACCTTTTAACATTTGGCTGTGCATGATTTCACCACCTTTTACTCAGGTAACTTGCTGTGCAAGGTAGCTGTTATCCAAATTATAACATTCAGTAACTTGCAACGCAAGTTACTGAGGTGGAAAACTTTAATGCGTTTTAATTTTTCCACGTTCCTCATACTAACGAGAGGAGGGAAGTATATGAAACCGTTTATGCCAAAACTCGTTTACTTTGAACCGAAGGCACTTGAATATCCACTTGGAAAAGAGCTGTATGAGAGGTTTACGAAGATGGGATTAGAAATTCGTGAAACGACATCCCATAATCAAATTAGAAATTTGCCAGGTGAAAATGATTTGCAAAAGTATCGCAATGCAAAGGCAACGCTTGTCGTTGGGGTGAGGAAGACATTAAAGTTTGATACGTCAAAGCCGTCAGCTGAATATGCAATTCCGCTTGCAACAGGGTGTATGGGACATTGTCATTATTGCTATTTGCAAACGACACTTGGAAGTAAGCCTTACGTTCGTGTGTATGTGAATCTTGATGAAATATTTGAGAAGGCACAGCAATATATGGATGAAAGAGCACCTGACATAACAAGATTTGAAGCTGCTTGTACATCAGATATCGTTGGGATTGATCATTTAACACATGCATTAAAGCGGGCAATCGAATTTATTGGAGAAAGTGAGCATGGGCGTTTACGCTTCGTTACGAAATATTCGCACGTTGATCATTTGTTAGATGCAAAACATAACGGGAAAACTCGTTTCAGGTTTAGTATTAATTCACGGTATGTGATTAAAAATTTTGAGCCGGGGACATCACCCTTTGAAGGGCGTATTGAAGCAGCACGTAAAGTAGCAGGCGCTGGTTATCCACTTGGTTTTATAGTTGCGCCACTTTATATGCATGAAGGATGGGAAGAAGGATACCGTGAATTATTTGAACGACTGTACAATGCACTAAAAGATGTGTCGATACCGAATTTAACGTTTGAATTAATTCAACATCGCTTTACAAAACCGGCAAAAAAGGTCATTCAAGAGCGTTATCCGAAAACGAAACTTGAAATGGATGAAGAGAAGCGTAAATATAAATGGGGACGATACGGAATCGGGAAATACGTATATAAAAAAGATGATGCAGAAGTATTGGAAGAAACAATAAGAGGTTATATACATGAGTTTTTTCCTGATGCAGAAATACAATACTTTACTTAAGAGGAGTCTGTATACAAATACAGATTCTTTTTTGTTTTATATATTTAGGCTTGTTTTCAACTTGTCACGTTATTCTTTCTGGTGTATCATTTTATTGATTGCTTCGTACGGAATGAGCAAAATGAAATTGGATGGAGGAAACCGATGCCTACCCCTAGTATGGAAGATTATATTGAACAAATTTATTTGTTGATTGATGAAAAGGGTTATGCCCGCGTATCTGATATTGCTGAAGCGCTGAGTGTACATCCATCCTCTGTAACAAAAATGGTGCAAAAATTAGACAAAGATGAATATCTAATTTATGAAAAATATAGAGGGCTTGTATTAACATCAAAAGGTAAAAAAATCGGAGAACGTCTCGTATACCGTCATGACTTGCTAGAGCAATTTATGCGTATTATCGGTGTGGATGAAAGTAAAATTTACAATGATGTAGAAGGAATTGAACATCATTTAAGCTGGGAAGCAATTGACCGCATTGGTGATTTAGTGCAATACTTTGAACAAGATGAGGTTCGAGTGGAAACTCTTCGCGGTGTTCAAAAAGCAAATGAAGAGAAAAGTAATTAAGGGGAACGTATGTCGTTTCCTTTTTTATTTCAACTGTAAAGGATGGGAGAATTATGAAAGCAATTATTTTTGATTTTGATGGATTAATTGTGGACACAGAAACAATATGGTTTCACTCTTTCAGAGAAGCCGTTCGTGAGTATGGCGGGGAGTTACCTTTAGAGGAATTTGCAAAATGTATTGGAACGACAGATGATGTACTATATGCATATTTAAATGAGCAATTAAAAGAGAAGTTTAACAAGCATGTATTAAAAGAAAAAGTGAAAACTTTACATAAAGAGAAAATGAAAATAACAGAAGCTCGTGACGGTGTAAAAGAATATTTAGAGGAAGCGAAAGAAATGGGATTGAAAATCGCATTAGCTTCTAGTTCATCTAGAGAATGGGTTATTCCTTTTTTGGAAGAGCTACAAATTCGAGATTATTTTGAAGTCATTAAAACGAGAGAAGATGTTGAAAAGGTAAAACCAGATCCAGCACTTTATCAAATTGCGATAGAAGATTTAGGGATTGATCCGTCTGAAGCTGTTGTATTTGAGGATTCATTAAACGGATTGAAAGCAGCGATTGCGGCAGGGTTAACGTGCGTTGTTGTACCGAATGATGTAACACGGAATTTACCCTTTGAAAATCATCACCTTCGAATTGAAAGTATGAAAGATAAAAGTTTGAAAGAAGTGCTTCAAAGTATAAAAAAAGACCGTATTTCCTAAAAGGAAGCACGGTCTTTCTTTTTTGTCTTTTTACCTTCAATGACAGTTAAATGAGATTGTTTTCTTTTACGCTTCAAAGTGGAAGGAGTGCCTTTTTTCCCTTTGTCATTAGAAGCGTTTGATTTAAAGAAAGAATTGCTTAGGGGTGCTACATTTTGTTTCCCATGTTTGCGGTTCGATTGTTTTGCAGCACGCTTATAAGAGCTTTGCGAATTTGCAGAACCACTAGAGTTTGTAAACATTTTGTAGAGTAAATAAAAGATACCAACGACAGCCAACATGATACCGATATTTCTTAACACTCCCATTGGATTTGTAATGACAGATGAAACAAGGCCGAATATTGCTAATCCGATAATAAGCACAAATATAGCGAAAGTAAACGAACGACCGTTCATAAGGAACACCTCCTAAAAACATATATTAAAAATAGTATATTAACGATGAGGAAAGGAGTTGAACACCATTTTTAAATAATTATTGTTTGTTTTCTAAACGTAATAATTCTTCAAACGATGCAATGGCTACTTCCACTTGATCATCTGTTGGTTCTTTCGTTGTTAATAGTTGTAGCCACAATCCCGGATATCCAAGTATGCGTAATACTGGAATGTCGCGTAATCGATTGGTAAATTGTAACACCTCAAAAGAAATGCCGAGAACGACTGGAATTAATAAAATTCGGTTTACGACTCTGGCCCAAAGTGGATCAGTAGGGACAAGGAAATAAACAAACATTCCAATAATGACTGTAAATATAATAAAGCTACTGCCACAACGATAATGAAGGCGAGTTTGTTTTTGCACATTTTCTACAGTCATTGGAAGATTATTCTCATAGGCATTAATTACTTTATGCTCCGCACCATGGTACTGAAATACCCGCTTAATAAGTGGGGTTAAAGAAATAAAGTATATATAGCTCAATAATAGCATGAGCTTAATGACACTTTCGACAATGATTTGCCCTGTATGAGAGGGGAAAATCGGTCTCGTTAATTCAGCTAGTAGTGCAGGAACTGCTGTGAAAATGACTTTACCAAATATGAAAGATAAAACACCAACTGCTGCAACTCCTAATACCATCGTTAATTTCGATTGTTCTTCTTTGTTATTTGCGATTTGTTCGTCTTCTTCGGGGTGGACATCAAATCGTTCTGAAGCAAAGTTTAAATGTTTTGCCCCGTTCGCGCTTGCATCCACAATAGCGGCAATCCCTCGTAAAAATGGAATTTTTTTTAGGATAGATAATGCTTTATTACGAACGCGTGGTAATCGATAAAATTCAATCGATTTATCTTTACGACGAACCGCTGTAACAGTATATTCTCTACCGCCAAACATAACTCCTTCTATGACTGCTTGCCCGCCATATATTTGTTTTGACTCTTCTGCCATGTTAACACCAACCTGTATTTGTTTCTCTCTTATGTAGAAAAAGAGGCAATTGTCATACTGGGTTCTGTCATTTTGAAATAAGACAATCACCGAGTTTCCTTTATTTTATCGACAAATACAAGTATATGACAAGGAAAAATGTTACGAGAGTCGGACATTTCTTATTCTTTTTATAGACAAATTTCGCAGTATTTAAACATGGTTCAAAATAGTTTCGGGCATACTATTGAGCGGAGGTGTCGATGTGAGTCAAGAACAATTAGGAACAAGGAATTTTGTACAAATTGGTTTATTTGGTGGACTCTTTTGGGGAGGAATATGGTATTTCCTTCATATATTTTCATTTACAGAAGCCGGACCGAACTATTTACTTTTACCATTTGCCTTTGGAAACTGGAAAGAAGGGGTATGGGGCAATGTGTCAGGAATTGTTTGTATGGGACTACTTTCGATTTTAATTGCCTTTTTATATAAAGCGTTTTTGGCAAAATTTGAAGGAATTCTTCCAGGGATGATTTATGGTTTATTTTGGTGGGCGTTATTATTTTTCGGAATGGGGTTAATAGCGCCTGCTATTAAAAGTGCACTCCATTTACCGAAAGAAACAATTGTTACGACGATATGCATTTTTATATTGTATGGTGTATTTATAGCATACTCTGTTTCTTACGCAGTAAATACCAATAAGGCCGAGCGAGAAGGGGGAGAGAAGACAAACTATTCAAATAAGTAACTCCTATGTTAAAATGTTGTATAGACATTTAATACTAAGGAGTTTTAAGCATATGAAAAAGGTACTCCTCGTAAACGGTCCTAACCTAAATCGCCTCGGTGTCAGGGAGGTAAATGTATATGGAAAGGGCACGCTAGCGACACTTGAAGCAGATATGAAGCAAGAGGCAGAAACAATGGGAGTGGAATTAGAATGTTTCCAATCGAATCATGAAGGTGCGATTATCGATCGTATTCATGAGGCGGAAGATATATATGAAGGGATCATTTTAAATCCTGGAGCATTTACGCATTATAGCTATGCGATTCGAGATGCAATTGCGAGCATTTCGATTCCTGTTATTGAAGTACATATTTCTAACATTCACCAGCGTGAGTCGTTCCGTCACGAATCTGTGACGGCAGCTGTTTGTGCGGGACAAATTGTTGGATTTGGTTTTTATGGCTATAAGTTAGCGTTATTTGCATTAATGGAGAAATTGAGGGAGGCATAAAGTAATGGAGAAAATCGAAAGATTAAGAAGTGCATTTGATGAGGCTGGTATTGACGGTATTTTGTTAACAAATGAACATAGTCGTAGATATATGGCTAACTTTACAGGAACAGCCGGTGTTGTACTGATTTCGAAAAATCGTGCTCATTTTATTACAGATTTCCGTTACGTAGAGCAGGCTAGTAAACAAGCTGTCGGATACGAGATTGTACAGCATGCAGGATTAATCATTGATGAAGTTGCAAAGCAAGTGAAAGAATTAGGAATTCAAAAGCTTGGCTTTGAGCAAGATACTCTTACATATAGTTCTTATTCAGCTCATAAAGAAGCGATCGATGCTGAATTTATCCCAACTTCTGGGCTTGTAGAAAAGTTACGCTTGATAAAGACTGATTCAGAGATTAAGATATTAAAGGAAGCTGCACAGATTGCAGATGCTGCCTTTGAACATATTCTATCATTCATTCGCCCGGGAGTATCTGAAATTGAAGTGTCAAATGAACTTGAATTTTTCATGAGAAAACAAGGAGCAACATCTTCTTCGTTTGATATTATCGTTGCTTCAGGTCTTCGTTCGGCATTACCGCACGGCGTGGCATCTGAAAAAGTGATAGAAACAGGAGATTTCGTTACATTAGACTTCGGCGCTTATTACAAAGGGTATTGCTCTGATATTACTCGTACGATCGCAGTTGGTGAACCATCTGATAAATTGAAAGAAATTTATAATATCGTTTTAGAAGCACAATTACGTGGTGTGAACGGTATTAAAGCTGGTTTAACAGGCCGTGAAGCGGATGCGTTAACGCGCGATTACATAACGGAAAAAGGATACGGTGAATACTTCGGACACTCTACTGGTCATGGAATTGGTCTTGAAATCCATGAAGCACCAGGTTTAGCGTTCCGTTCTGATACAGTACTTGAACCAGGTATGGCTGTAACAGTAGAACCAGGTATTTATATTCCAGGTATTGGCGGCGTACGTATTGAAGATGATATCATTGTAACAAGTGAAGGTAATGAAGTAATTACGAAATCACCAAAAGAACTTATTATTTTGTAATACACAGGAGGATTTTTTTACATGATTTCAGTAAACGATTTTCGTACAGGTTTAACAATTTCAGTGGATAATAGCCTTTGGCAAGTACTTGATTTCCAACACGTAAAGCCAGGTAAAGGTGCTGCATTCGTTCGTTCTAAACTACGTAACCTTCGCACAGGTTCTGTTCAAGAGAAAACATTCCGTGCAGGTGAGAAAGTAGAAAAAGCACACATCGAAAACCGTCGTATGCAATACTTATACGCAAGCGGTGAGGCTCACGTATTTATGGATAACGGAACTTATGAGCAAATCGAACTTGGTGAAAATCAAATCGAGCGCGAGCTTAAATTCCTAAAAGAAAACATGGAAGTATCTATTATGACTTACCAAGGCGAAGTACTTGGTGTTGAACTTCCAAACACAGTTGAATTACAAGTTACAGAAACAGAGCCAGGTATTAAAGGTGATACTGCTTCTAACGTAACAAAACCAGCTACATTAGAAACTGGTCTTGTTGTACAAGTACCAATCTTCATTAACGAAGGCGAAATGCTTATCATCAACACTGGTGAAGGTAAATACGTTTCTCGTGCATAGTAAAAAAGCACTCGTGATTATCACGAGTGCTTTTTTATTTATAGGAAATAGGGCAGATAATAAATAGTGGTTATTATAAAACTGAAAGCTGTAAGACTAGCAGCACCTGTTGTGTAAGGACTCCATGTCATTTGAAAAGGTTTTACCGTACCTGTTTTATATATAGTGTGATCAATGTTGTTATTTTGGTTTATATTTAAAGCAATGAGCCAAATTGCCCCGAATATCGCTAAACTACCAAGGAAAAAGGCCTCCATAAATGACCAACCGACCAATAATGAAAAAAGATAAATAAGAGCTAATTCTACTACAACTGTTAAACTAACTTTCAATACCTTCATATTTTGCCTCCTCATTCTGTAATTTCAACCAGTTTAAAAAATTTTCACGTGACACAACGTGCAGAGAGCAAGGTGACTTTACTTCTTTCTCTAGTGCAGCGTGTTCGTCTGGAAACTTGTTTTCCACATGCAATGAAATATAAGGTAGTTTTTCTTGTGCTTTTAAAGAGCGAATATTATTCGTTTTAGCACCAGCAAATACGTAGGAAAGTTGTAAGTCTAAAAAGGCGATTTTAAAGATTTCTTTTTTAGCAGCCTCGTTATAGCCTTTTCCCCAGTACGGATAGCCGAGCCAACTACCAATGTGAGATTGCTTTTTCTCATTATTAATATGTTTAAGTGTGGTGAGGCCAATTATTTCATTTTCTTCATTCACAATCATTCTCGATAAGGATTTCTTTTGACGCTCTTCTTCTATTGCAAAAAGAAGAAATGTTTTCGTGTCTTCGATGTTTTCTACCGTTATCCCCAATGCATTTTTTATATGTGGATCACTTGATAGCTCGAAAATCATATTTGTATAGCATAAATCTAGTGGTAATAAAGTGACGTGCTGCATGGTTTAAACCCCTTTTAAACTAAATACACCATAATATACCGTGTAATAATATGAATATTCAGATTTTAATTCAGACTTTAGAGAAAAATTATGTTTTTACTTCTGAAATAGACAACCTCTGCATATGGTTGTACAAATATATTCTTTTTTAGAATACGAAGTTAGTAACTGTTACGGGAGAAGGTGGAAGAATGAAACAGTGGCTAGCGGCAATGGAAACATCCGTGCTTGTTATGGGGGCACTTCGATTATTTTCAGGTAGTGCGGAGATATTTGCTGCTTTGCTTATGCTTTATGTGAATGATGCGAAGAAAGCGTTGTTTATAAATGGTATGTTAGCGTTTGTTGGACCTACTGTATTAATTTTAACAATGACAATTGGGATAGCGAGTGTAGCAAGTGAAATTTCTTTCTTGAAGCTCTTTTTTCTAGCGCTTGGAATTTGCTGTATTTTTATCGCATTACTGAAATAGTAAGTCGAGTATAGTGGGGAGAAGCCGATGAAAGAGGTATTAGAAGTTTTACCAAAAACGATGAAGTACTTAATTGAAGAATGTGAGCAATACGATGCTTTAGAGGAAATTCGTGTTCGAATTGGAAGACCGCTAGAGTGTATTGCACACGGAAAGGTGTTTTTTTATGACTATATCACTACTGCAGAGGATGCTATTTACTTGTTGAATAAGTTAAGTCAATTCTCAATTTATACGATGGAAGAGGAATTAAAACGTGGGTATGTGACGCTTCGCGGGGGGCATAGAATCGGGTTAGCAGGAAAAGTCATTACAGAAAAAAGCGCAGTGAAAATGATTCGTGATGTCTCTTCCTTTAATATTCGTATTGCTCGTCAAAAAATAGGGATTGCTGAACCGCTTTTGCCATATTTGTATGAATCACGATGGTTAAACACGATGGTAATTGGGCCGCCGCAAACGGGGAAAACAACACTTTTAAGAGATGTAGCACGTTGCATGAGTCAAGGTGTAAGTGCTTCGAAAATACCTTCGTGTAAAGTAGGGATCGTTGATGAACGGTCAGAAATTGCTGGCTGCGTGAAAGGCATCCCGCAGTATGACTTTGGCACACGAGTAGATGTGTTAGACGCATGTCCAAAAGCTGAAGGAATGATGATGATGATTCGTTCTATGAGCCCAGATATATTAATTGTGGATGAAATTGGTCGTAAAGAAGATAGTGAAGCAATTATGGAGGCAGTACATGCAGGGGTTCAGCTTTTTATAAGCGCGCATGGATTTTCTTATGATGATGTTGTGAAACGCCCATCATTAAAGGCAGTGCTAGAGCTCGGCGTTTTTGATAGGTTTGTGGAATTGTCAAAAGCAAGAGGGCCAGGAACAGTTATGCAAGTGAAAGATAAGAATGGAAAATCGGTATTACCTCATAGAAAGGCTGAGGGCGTATGGTAAAGATATTTGGTGCAGTGTTAATCGTTGCGGTCAGCACCTTCTTCGGGTTTTCATACGCTAAAAGATATAGTGAGAGGCCAAGGCAACTTAGATTATTAAAAGCGGCACTTCAATCACTAGAGGCAGAAATTATGTACGGGCATACACCTTTGTCTGAAGCCGCTGAGCGATTAGTAAAACAAATGCCGAAGCCGTTAAATTGGATATTTCAAAGTTTCGCTAGCAGGCTAGAAAGCGGAGAACAAACAGTAAGAGAAGCTTGGATAGATAGTTTGAAAGAAAATTGGAAGCTAACAGCATTTCAACAAACTGAGTATGAGATTTTGCAGCAATTTGGTGAAACGCTTGGACAACATGATCGTGAATCACAGCAAAAGCATATTCGCTTATGTATTACACATTTAGAGAGAGAAGAAGAAGAGGCGAAAGTATTACAAATGCAATATGAAAAGATGATTAAGAGCTTAGGAGTACTAGCGGGGCTACTTATCGTAATTTTACTGCTATAGGAGGGAGAAAGGCGATGTCCATTGATGTTGGATTAATATTTCAAATCGCCGGAATCGGCATTGTTTTAGCTTTCATTCATACTGTACTAAAAGAATTAAAGCGTGAGGATATTGCAAATTGGGTTATCCTTGTCGGTTTTGTCGTTATTTTATTTCATGTCGCATTTTTAATTAATACGCTATTCGACAAGATTAAAAGTGTCTTTCTCTTCCAGTAAAGGGGGCGGTTCGAATCGAAATTATACAAATTGTCGGATTAGGCCTCGTTGCTACGTTTTTAGCAGCTGTATTAAATCAGCATAAATCTAGCATTACGTCATTATTTATTGTGTTCGTAGGTAGCGTAATGTTCCTTCTATTAATCGATCAAATTCACGCTATTTTACAAATGATTGAGAGAGTAGCGAGTGAAGCGAAAGTTAGCAACGTATATGTAGAAACGTTGCTAAAAATTATTGGAATTGCTTATATTGCTGAGTTTGGAGCGCAAATTACAAAGGATGCAGGGCAGGGGGCAATCGCTTCGAAAATTGAATTAGCTGGAAAGATTTTAATTCTCGTTATGGCGATCCCTATTTTGACGGTTGTAATTGAAACTATTCTCGGATTTTTACCGACGGGATAAGGGGGAGTGAATGTTGAGGGGGTTTGGAGCTAAGCTGCTATTTGCTTGCTTCCTTTTCTTTTCTTTACCGGTTGTTGTACAAGCTTCTCCTGTAGAAACAAACGTCGTTGATCAACAATTGGATAAGCTCGGAATTGAAGATGTGAAGCAATTTTGGGACGGGCTTGTTACAAAATATGGAGGCTATTTACCAGAGAGTCAAAAAGGTAGCTTTATGGAGTTTGTAAAGGGAGAAAAGGAAATCTCTATAAAAGAGTGGATGCTAGGTTTATTAAAGTACTTATTTCACGAACTTGTTGCAAATGGGAAACTACTCGGAACGCTCATTATGCTCACAATTTTTAGTGCATTGTTGCAATCGTTGCAATCTGCATTTTCAAAGAGTAGCGTAAGCAAAATAGCCGATGCAGTTGTATATATGGTACTAATTATTTTCGCTTTAAATAGCTTTTATGTCGTCATGACATATGCAAGAGAAACGATACAAACAATGGTAGATTTCATATTAGCGTTATTGCCAATCTTGCTTGCACTTATAGCAACAGGGGGCGGTGTTGTATCCGTATCGTTTTTTCATCCGATTATCATCTTCTTAATGAATACGAGTGGGCTTTTGATGAATTATATCGTTCTACCACTTTTATTACTTGCAACGATATTAAGTATTGTAAGTACGATGAGTGATCAATATAAAGTTACGAAATTGTCCAAGCTTCTGCAAAACGTTAGCGTTGGGATTATCGGTATCTTTTTAACGATTTTTTTAGGGGTATTATCTGTACAAGGAACAGCAACAGCTGTTGCTGATGGAATCGCTGTGAAAACTGCTAAATTTGTAACAGGGAACTTTATTCCCGTAGTAGGAAGAATGTTTACAGAGGCGGCGGATACCGTTATTAGTGCGTCGGGATTATTAAAAAACACAGTCGGAATTATCGGGCTCGTCATTCTATGCTTAATTGTCGCTTTTCCAGCGATTCAAATTTTTTGCATCGCATTTATTTATAAGTTCGCAGCAGCAGTATTACAGCCAGTTGGCGGAGGAGCAATTATTCAATGTTTAGATATCATTGGACGGAGCATCATTTATGTATTTGCTTGCTTAGCTATCGTATCGTTTATGTTCTTTTTAAGTATCACAATTATTATTGCTGCGGGGAACATTACACTTATGATGCGGTAGGAGGTGAAGGGTATGCAATTTGTTACAGAGTGGATTAGAAATATTATCGTTTTTTTACTCTTAGCGACAATGCTTCATCTTATTCTTCCAAATTCTAATTTACAAAAGTACGTTAAATTCGTTGTAAGTCTATTATTAGTTGTTTTAATTTTAACGCCCCTTTTTAAACTATTGCAAACAGATGTAAATGAAGTAATCGCAAATTTTAATGAAGAGAAGTACGTAGCAGAAGGATCTGTAAAAAATTCAATAGATTCGAAGAAAAAAGAAATACAAGCTCTAACACGTGCATATAGTTTAGAAGAGATGGCTACCAAAATGAAAAAAGAAGTAGGAAAAGAGTTTGAGAAACAGTATGGTATGTCAGTCTCTGAAATACAAATAGTCGCAGCGGAAAGCACAGCGGAAGTAAAGGCAGCGAAAGATATTCAATCTGTTGTTGTGACGTTGAAAGAAAAAGAACGTAGTAAAAATGATGCAATCGAAACAGTAAAACCAGTTGAAATTAATACGAAAGAACCACCGAAAAAAGTAGAGGAAACGAATGTAGAAATGAAAGACTTCTTTTCAAGCAGGTGGCAACTAGAGAATAAACAAATCCAAGTTCAAATGGAAGGGAGGACAGGTAGAGTAAATGGACAATAAAGATAAAAATTCGAAGTTCTCATTTTTTCGAAACTTATTGAATGGAGATGAAAAAGAAAGTAATGAGAAGGGAAAAAAGGTAACACCTAAGTTCTTACTTGTCCTACTCATACTTGGAATGTTGCTTATGTTTTCTAGTAGTTTTTTTTCAAGTAAAAAAGAAGACGTACCTGTATTTAAAGAACAAAAAACTCAAAACCAGGAAAAAGATGTACCAACTTTTGGACAAAAAAATAATGATAATATGTCAAATGTAGAAAAATATGAAAAAGCGTATGAACAAGAATTAAAAGCAGCCTTAGAAGAAATAGCAGGAGTAAAAGATGTAACGATTAATGTAAATTTAGATTCATCAGAGGAAAAAATATTAGAAAAAAATACAGTGAAACGTTCACAAACAACAGGTGAAACAGATAAAACAGGCGGTCAGAGGAAAGTAGAAGACGAGTCTCTTGATGAAAAGACAGTCATTATACGTGAAGGGGATAAAGAAACTCCCGTTGTTTTACGAACAGAGAAACCGAAAGTGCGAGGTGTTCTTGTCGTAGCAAAGGGAGTGGATAATATACAAGTTAAAGCGATGGTAAAAGAAGCTGTAATACGGCTACTAGATGTGCCAGCCCATCGCGTTTCAGTTTCACCGAAAAATTGATAGGGAGGAAATAAAGTGTTAAAAAAACAAACGGTTTGGCTATTAACGATGTTAAGTTTAGTTGTTGTACTATCTGTGTATTACGTAACAACTCCAGACAAAATGAATACAGCATCGCCAGCAACAGGTGAAAAGATTGGACAAGAAAAACAAGGTACTGATAAAGCAGTAACAAACGAAGCGCCTAAAGAAACGCCTAAAAAAGAAAATGCAAACAAGGAAACATCAAATAAAGAAACAAACAAAGAAACAGATAAAAAAGAGAGTGCCACAAAAGAAACAAGTAAAAAAGAAGCTAACGTAACAGTTCAATCAAGTGATGAAAATTTCACAGCGTTACGTATGCAAATGGAAGATCAGCGAAGTGAACAAAAAGCAAGATTACAAGAAGTGATGAATTCAGCAAAATCTTCAGCAACAGAAAAGAGTAAAGCAAAAGATAATTTTGATGCAATTACTACAATGGAAACGAAACAAGAATTACTTGAGACAGTAATTAAATCTCAAGGTGGATATAAAGATGCTCTTGTAAGAGCTGATGGAACGGACATTAAAGTAACTGTAAAAGCAGCAAAACATTCACAAAAAGAAGCGAATAAAATTATACAACTTGTAAGAAGTGAAGGCGGATCAAAAGATGTAGGTGTAAAATTTGATCCACCAACAAAATAAAACTAATAATCCGCGGGGAAATCCTTCGCGGATTATTAGTTTTTAAGAATCGGATTGTTTGAAAATAGTTAGATAAAGTGGAACTTTAATCAGTGGAGTAAAAATAATAACAGAAAAAAGCTATCATTTTCGATAGCTTTTTTCTGTTTCGTCTTTGTAATTGTTTTTACTATGTTCAACTCGGAACGGAGAAATACGTTGTGAGTAAAAGATTAGTGGTTCATGGTAGCGATGATTACTTTTTCCGGATTTGACGTGGATGAAGAGAACGAATGCCCAGACCATTACGGCAGGTAAGAAGAGAATGAGCCATATCATATGTCCACACCTCGATACGATATATTTTCTACACTTTGAACATACTATTCTTATATGAAGGAATGATGAACGAAGTGTAAACAAAAAAATAATATTTGGTAAAAATATGTTATTGACTATAGATGAGGTGAAGAGTGGAGCGGTAATGGTAGGTTTATTTTGTAGTATTTTGAAAAAGTAAGAAATGTTTTTTAGGAAGTGGTCTTGCCAATTTTGTGTGAAACTTGGTATTATTACTAGGTAATAATTTTTTATTGGAATAATATTTTTACAGGAGTTTCGATTTATTATAAAGAAATATAAATTGGAATGTTTAAAAAATTTATCGTAAGATGGAAATAGTAACTATTTCTATTAGTAAATGAAACGCATTTTCTAATAGAGTACATCGTATTTTTACAGTCAATCTAGTTTTTAGTGACGAGAAATCTGTAAAAACGGGACAAACAAGAGTATGGGAGTGGATTTTACATGTTTAAAATTCAAGAAGTTCGTGAATTAATTAAATTAATTGATAGCTCTAATATTGATGAATTTGAATACAAAAAAGATGGTACGACAATCAAAATGAAAAAGCGTGGTAATGAAGTTGTTGCGGTGCAAGCACCTGTAGCAAAACAAGCCCTGCAACCAGTAGCACCTGTTGAAGTTGAAACAACAGTAGCGGCAGCGCAAGTGGAAGTGCCAAAACAAGAAGAGAAAAAAGCTGTTCAAAATGAAAACCTACATAAAATTACATCACCAATGGTAGGTACATTCTATTCATCTTCTTCTCCTGATACACCTCCATATGTAAGTGTAGGGGATAGAGTATCGAAAGATTCTATTGTATGTATTGTCGAGGCTATGAAATTATTTAACGAAATCGATGCAGATGTAGATGGCGAAATTGTTGAGATTCTTGTTAATAACGGACAGCTTGTTGAGTATGGACAACCGCTATTTCTTGTAAAAGCGTAATAAGGGAGTCTTTGTGATGATAAAAAAAGTATTAATAGCCAATCGTGGAGAAATTGCTGTACGAATTATTCGTGCTTGTAAAGAAATGGATATTGAAACAGTTGCAATTTATTCAGAAGCAGATAAAGAGTCACTTCACGTACAAATTGCTGATGAGGCGTATTGTGTAGGACCAACGATTTCGAAAGAAAGCTATTTAAATTTGACGAACATTATTAGTGTTGCGAAGTTAACAGGCTGCGATGCGATTCATCCGGGATACGGATTTTTAGCAGAGAATGCAGATTTTGCAGAGTTATGCCGTGAATGTAACTTGATTTTTATCGGTCCAAGTCCAGAAGCTATTTCAAAGATGGGCACAAAAGACGTTGCTCGTGATACAATGAAAGAAGCAGGGGTTCCGATTGTACCGGGTTCACAAGGAATTATTAAAAATACCGAAGAAGCGATCGAACTTGCTAATCAAATTGGATATCCAGTTATTATTAAAGCGACTGCAGGTGGCGGCGGAAAAGGTATTCGTGTTGCGCGCCATGAAGAAGAGCTTGTAAAAGGAATTCAAATTACACAGCAAGAAGCTAGTACCGCTTTTGGGAACCCTGGTGTATACTTAGAAAAGTACGTTGAAGATTTCCGCCATGTTGAGATTCAAATAATGGCAGATACACACGGAAATGCCATTCATTTAGGAGAGCGTGATTGTACAATTCAGCGTCGCTTGCAAAAACTACTAGAAGAAAGTCCATCACCTGCACTTGATGAAAATGTGCGTAAGCAGATGGGTGAGGCGGCAGTTAAAGCGGCGGTAGCGGTTGATTATACAGGTGCTGGTACGGTTGAGTTTATTTATGAATATAAAACGAAAAGCTTTTATTTCATGGAGATGAATACGAGAATTCAAGTTGAGCATCCAGTTACTGAAATGGTAACAGGGATGGACTTAATTAAAGAACAAATTCTTGTTGCTTCTGGAGAAAAGTTATCGTTACGGCAAGAAGAAGTACAATTTAATGGTTGGGCAATTGAATGCCGAATTAATGCGGAAAACCCTGCCAAAAAATTTATGCCATCTCCAGGTAAAGTAGAAATGTACTTGCCACCAGGCGGATTTGGTATTCGCGTCGATTCAGCTGTATATCCGGGATATTCAATCCCACCTTTCTATGATTCGATGGTTGCTAAATTAATTGTTCACGGAAAAACACGTGAAGAGGCAATTGCAAAAATGAAGCGTGCACTCAGTGAGTTTGTCGTTGAAGGCGTACATACAACAATCCCGTTCCATTTGCAATTGTTAGATCATCCTGATTTTGTAAAAGGTGAGTTTAATACGAAATTTTTGGAAGAGCATGAACTTGTGACGCAGTGATACATTAAAGGAGGTTTTTTTCATGGCTGAACATATGTTAGATATGGGTCAAGATACAACTCTTGGTAAAGTAGAAATTGCACCAGAAGTAATTGAAGTAATTGCAGGTATTGCAGCTGCTGAGGTAGAAGGCGTAGCGGCAATGCGTGGCAATTTTGCTACAGATGTTGTTGAGAAGTTAGGTAAGAAAAATCATGGTAAAGGTGTAAAGGTTGAATTAGCAAACGAAGATATTATCGTTGACCTTTATGTTGTGATGTACTTTGGGGTAGCAATTCCAGTTGTTGCACAAAAGATTCAAGACAACATTCGCCAAGCACTCTTTACAATGACAGGGCTTGAGCCAAAAGAAGTGAATGTTCACATCGTTGGCGTAACATTCGAAACACAAAAAACAGAAATCGAACCAGTGTAAGAATGAAAAAGATGCCTAGTAACATAGGCATCTTTTTTATCGTTTCATTTCTTCACAAATTAAAAACCTCTAATTATTATACTATTTCAAAAAATAAGAAATTAAAAAGAAAATGTTTCGTTTTACCAAAAAACGTACATTGTGATAAGATATGGAACTTGAAGTTAATCTTTTTATTATTTTTCAGCCTTGTAACCCGTGTGTGAAACGATAAATTGTGTTATTATCATTGTATTATAAGGTTGGAAAATCAATGAAAACTGTAAGAGTAAGTGAATTGACGGCTTATAAATTATAATAATATAACAAAGTATAAGGAAAGACTTGAAGCATAAAGGAGAGTTACAATGAAACGTAGGACGGCTAGAGAAAGAGCTATGCAAGCATTATATCAAATGGATATTACAGGTGAATTAGAACCGAAAGTAGCGGTGGAGAACACGCTAGACGAAGGTGAAGAAACAAATGAGTTTCTAGAATCACTTGTAGTAGGTTTTGTAGAAAATAAAGAAGTAATTGATGAAGCGATTCGTCAAAACTTAAAAAAATGGAAGCTTGAGCGTATTAGTATTGTTGATCGCAGTATTTTACGTGTAGCTGTGTATGAAATGAAATACATGGAAGAAATTCCACACAACGTAACAATTAACGAGGCAATTGAAATTGCTAAAACATTTGGGGATGAGGAATCTCGTCGTTTTATTAACGGCGTTTTATCTAATATAAAAGATACACTGTAATTTCTTTAAGGGGGAATCTTAAAATGGTAGCAGTAATCATCAAAGGAAATGAAGTTGCGGAGAAAAAACGAGCACAATTAACAGAAGAAGTTGTGAAGTTGAAAGAGCAAGGGATTGTACCAGGATTAGCAGTTATTCTAGTTGGAGAAGATCCAGCATCTCGTTCTTATGTAAAAGGAAAAGAAAAGGGCTGTGAACAAGTAGGAATCTATTCAGAGCTAATTGAACTTCCTGAAACAATTACGGAGGAGCGTTTGCTTGCTGAAATCGATCGCTTAAATGGCGATGACCGTATTAATGGCATATTAGTGCAATTACCTTTACCAAAACATATTGAAGAAAAAGCTATCATTGAAAGAATTTCACCAGAAAAAGATGTAGATGGATTTCACCCAATCAGCGTGGGACGTATGATGACGGGACAAGATACATTCCTTCCTTGTACACCGCATGGTATTGTAGAGTTAGTAAAAGAAACAAATCTTGATATCTCGGGAAAACATGTTGTAGTAATTGGAAGAAGTAATATTGTCGGCAAGCCAGTGGGACAATTGTTCTTAAATGAAAATGCAACTGTCACATACTGTCATTCTAAGACGCAAAATATGAAAGAGTTAACGAAGTTAGCTGATATTTTAATCGTAGCAGTAGGACGACCTAAAATGATAACAGCTGATTATATGAAAGAAGGAGCAGTTGTAATCGACGTTGGTGTAAACCGTTTAGAAACAGGAAAACTTTGTGGTGATGTTGACTTTGACAACGTGCTAGATGTTGCAGGTTACATTACACCTGTGCCAAAGGGTGTTGGTCCAATGACAATCACAATGCTTCTTCATAATACTGTTGAATCGGCTAAGCGTGCAGGTGTCGTTTGTAAATAATTTGAATCGGCTATGAGGAGAGAGAAATGGAGAAACAATATTTAACCGTTACAGCGTTAACACGCTATATAAAAACAAAAATAGAATATGATCCGCATTTGCAGTCTGTTTGGTTAAAAGGTGAAATTTCCAACTTTAAAAATCATAGCCGTGGCCACATGTATTTTACATTGAAAGACGAAAATGCAAGAATCGCAGCGGTTATGTTTGCGGGTCATAATCGTAATATTAAATTCAGACCTGAAAATGGGATGAAGGTACTCGTGAAAGGGAAAATCTCTGTTTACGAGGCGAGTGGTTCTTATCAAATTTATATTCAAGACATGCAGCCTGACGGAGTCGGAAACTTGCATTTAGCTTACGAACAATTAAAGGTTCGTTTAGAGGAAGAAGGCTTGTTTTCTCAAGTTTACAAAAAAACAATCCCTCCTTACGCGAAAACAATAGGTGTGATTACGTCACCAACAGGGGCAGCGATTCGTGATATTATAACAACGATTAAACGTCGTTATCCAATTGGAAATGTAATTGTGTTTCCAGTACTTGTACAGGGGGAGTCAGCAGCTCCCTCAATTGTACAAGCGATTCGTACAGCGAATGAAATGGAAGGGATAGATGTCCTAATCGTTGGGCGCGGTGGAGGCTCTATTGAGGAATTGTGGGCGTTTAATGAAGAAATGGTTGCAAGAGCTATTTTCAAGAGTGAGATCCCTATTATTTCAGCAGTAGGTCATGAAACAGACTTTACAATTGCGGATTTTGTTGCCGACTTAAGAGCACCAACACCAACTGCAGCGGCTGAGTTGGCAGCGCCTAATATTATAGAATTACAAGAAAAGGTATTACAAAGAACTCTAAGATTGCAAAGAGCGATGAGAGAGTTAGTACATAAAAAAGAAGAAAAACTACAAGTATTGCAAAAATCTTATGCGTTCCGTTATCCAAGACAAGTATATGAGCAAAAAGAAGAGCAATTGGATAGAGCGTTAGAACAGCTTGTGTTAGCGAAAGAGCGCTATATTGATAAAAAGGTAAATCAGTTAAAACAGCTTTCATTTTATTTAGAGAAGCACCACCCATCTCAAAAAATTATGCAAACGAAGGTAGCAGTTGAAACATTGCAAAAGCAATTGCAACGTGAAATGCAAACATTACTCCAAACGAAAGAATTTGCCTTTGTAAGAGCTGCTCAAAAACTTGAAGCGCTAAGTCCGCTTAAAGTAATGATGAGAGGGTACGGGCTTGTATATGATGAAGAGAAGCAAGTGTTAAAAAGTGTGAAAGATGTCAGCCTTGGAGATGCTGTTTCAGTTCAATTACAAGATGGAATACTAGATTGTAGCGTATCAGGCATAGAGGAGCGTGAATTGAATAATGGAAAATAAATTAAGCTTTGAAGAGGCAATTTCGCAACTTGAGCATCTCGTTTCTAAGCTAGAGCAAGGTGACGTACCTTTAGAAGAAGCAATTTCTTATTTTAAAGAGGGTATGGAATTATCTAAGCTTTGTGATGAGAAGTTGAAGAACGTACAAGAACAAATGGCAGTTATTCTTGGGGAAGATGGAGAGCTTGAACCGTTTACTGCTTTAGGAGATGAAGCATAGTGACAATTGCTTTTGATACTTTTTTGAAAGAAAGTAAAACTTTCGTAGAAGAGAAGCTTGTAAGCTATGCAAATGAATTACAATGTCCAAATGTACTTCGTGAAGCGATGGCATATTCTTTGGAAGCGGGTGGAAAGCGTCTCCGCCCGTTACTTTTATTTGCAACATTACAAGCGTTTGGTAAAGAAAAAGATCTTGGTGTAGGTGCAGCTTGTGCTCTTGAAATGATACATACATACTCGTTAGTTCATGATGATTTACCTTGTATGGATGATGATGATTTAAGAAGAGGGAAGCCCACAAATCATAAAGTATTTGGTGAAGCGATGGCAGTTTTAGCAGGAGATGGTTTGTTGACATATGCTTTTCAAGTTATTATGGCATATGAACAAAAGGAAATCTCTGCTGAGAAAAAAGTAAGACTTGTACTTGAGCTTGCAAAAGCGGCAGGACCAGAAGGAATGGTTGGCGGACAAGTGGCAGATATGGAAGCGGAAGGGAAACAGCTTACGATCGATGAGTTGGAGTATATTCATAAGCATAAGACTGGAAAACTACTTGAATTCGCTGTACTTGCAGGATCGATACTTTCTGATGCGACAGAAGAACAGGAAGAAAAACTACTTGAGTTTGCAAAATATATCGGCTTAGCTTTCCAAATTCGAGATGATATTTTAGATGTGGAAGGAACCGAAGAAGAGATTGGAAAACCAATTGGTAGTGATGTTTCTAACGAAAAGAGCACATATACGACGTTATTTACTGTAGATAGAGCAAAGGATATTTTAGAAGAAACTATTGCCAAAGCAAAAGATGCTATTGGTTCCTTGCAATTACAAGATGAATATTTACTATCTATTTGCGATTTGATTGCAAAACGTAATAACTAATATAACAGCGTTTTCATTTGTTGAGTCATTCATCATTTTATGATATAAATGTAGGAAAAGGTTTTTCTTTTCTTGTTATTGGCAAAAATATATGTAGATTACATTGCCGTTATCACTTCGTGTTAGCGGCTATTTTTTTCATCGCCTAAAGAAATATGGTTTATAATAGGATTAGGGCGCAATAGACTGGCTAATAGCAGGATAAGGTAAAAGATAAAAAAAAGAGAATTTCTTGTTTGGTGTAAATGTTTTTTATAATATTTGACATGTTGACAGATTATGAAATGAAAGTGAGTGATCCATGTGGATCTAACGCAAATTCAAAACCCTAGTTTTTTGAAAGATATGTCTATCAGCGAACTAGAGGGATTGAGTGAGGATATTCGTAAGTTTTTAATTGAAGAGCTCTCTCAAACAGGTGGACATATTGCACCTAATTTAGGTGTAGTAGAACTCACAATTGCTCTGCATAAATTATTTGATAGTCCGAAAGATAAATTTTTATGGGACGTAGGACATCAATCCTATGTACATAAAATTTTGACAGGACGTGCAAAAGAATTCGGCACATTAAGGCAATATCAAGGTCTATGTGGTTTCCCAAAACGTTGCGAGAGTCAGCACGATGTGTGGGAAACTGGCCATAGCTCAACATCATTATCTGCTGCAATGGGAATGGCTCTAGCACGTGATTTAAAGAAAACGAAAGAATATGTTATACCAATCATTGGTGATGGTGCTTTAACGGGCGGAATGGCTTTAGAGGCATTGAACCATATTGGACATGAAAAAACAGACATGATTGTTATTTTGAATGATAATGAAATGTCAATTGCGCCAAACGTTGGTGCACTTCATAATGTACTTGGACGTCTACGTACCGCAGGAAAATACCATTGGGTAAAAGACGAACTAGAGTATATATTGAAGAAAATCCCAGCAGTTGGCGGGAAAGTTGCTGCGACAGCAGAGAAAATAAAAGATAGTCTTAAATATTTACTAGTATCCGGTGTCTTTTTCGAAGAGTTAGGCTTTACATATTTAGGTCCAGTCGATGGACATGATTATGAAAAGTTATTCGAAACGTTGCAATATGCAAAGAAAACAAAAGGCCCAGTGCTTGTTCATGTTATTACGAAAAAAGGAAAAGGCTACAAACCAGCTGAGAGTGATGTTATTGGCACTTGGCATGGAACAGGACCTTATAAAATTGAATCAGGTGACTTCGTTAAACCGAAAGAAGTTGCACCAGCATGGAGTGCTGTTGTAAGTGAAACAGTACTTAAGCTAGCGAGAACGGATGAGCGTATCGTTGCAATTACCCCTGCAATGCCTGTTGGATCAAAACTTGAGAAATTCCAAAAAGAATTCCCAGATCGTATGATTGATGTAGGTATTGCAGAACAGCATGCTACAACAATGGCAGCGGGTATGGCAACGCAAGGTATGAAGCCATTCTTAGCAATTTATTCAACGTTTTTACAAAGAGCATATGACCAAGTTGTTCATGATATATGCCGTCAAAATTTAAATGTTTTTATCGGAATCGATCGCTCTGGTTTAGTAGGAGCAGATGGTGAAACGCATCAAGGTGTATTTGATATTTCATTCTTACGCCACTTGCCGAATATGGTACTTATGATGCCAAAAGATGAAAATGAAGGGCAACATTTAGTATATACGGCGATGCAATATGAAGATGGGCCGATCGCATTACGTTATGCGCGCGGTAATGGACTTGGCGTTCATATGGATGAAGAATTAAAGGCGATTCCAATCGGTTCATGGGAAACGTTAAAAGAAGGTACACAAGCAGCTATTTTAACATTTGGTACGACAATACCAATGGCAATGGAAGCGGCTGAGCGTCTTGAAAAGGCTGGAGTTTCAGTGAAAGTGGTGAACGCTCGCTTTATTAAGCCAATGGATGAAGCATATTTACATGATCTCTTAGGAAAAAATATACCGATTTTAACAATTGAAGAAGCTTGCTTAATCGGTGGTTTTGGAACAGGAGTAGTTGAATTTGCGTCTGAGAACGGGTACCATAGTGCGTTAGTTGAACGAATGGGTATTCCAGATCGTTTCATAGAGCACGGTAGTGTAACAAAATTATTAGAAGAAATCGGTTTAACGACAGATGCTGTTATAGACCGTATTCATACAATGATTCCATCAAAACAAAAAAGGGCGTAACAAATGAGTGCAAAAAAAGAAAGAGTAGATGTACTATTAGTAGAGCGAGGGCTTATAGAAACACGTGAGAAAGCAAAACGCGCCATTATGGCCGGCCTTGTATATGCGAATGAGATGAGATTGGATAAGCCAGGAGAAAAAATCCCACAAGATACAGAGATTACGGTGAAGGGGCAAGTTATGCCGTATGTAAGCCGTGGTGGTTATAAACTTGAAAAGGCATTAGAGACATTTCATCTTGATTTACAAGATAAAGTTATGATAGATATTGGTTCATCAACTGGTGGCTTTACCGATTGTGCGCTTCAAAATGGAGCGAAATTATCTTATGCATTAGATGTAGGGTACAATCAACTTGCGTGGAAATTACGTCAAGATGAGCGTGTTGTCGTAATGGAACGAACAAACTTCCGTTACGTAACACCAGCAGACTTAGAACGTGGTTTACCGCAATTTGCTAGTATCGATGTTTCATTTATATCATTAAAGCTTATATTGCCAGTTTTAAAAACGATGCTTATGCCGAATGGGGATGTAGCAGCGTTAATTAAACCGCAGTTTGAAGCTGGAAGAGAGCAAGTTGGTAAAAAGGGTATCGTTCGTGATCGAAAAGTACATGAGGCTGTCGTAGAAATGATTGTCGACTTTGCTATAAAAGAAGGATACGACGTAGAAGGTTTAACATTCTCACCAATTACCGGCGGGGATGGTAATATTGAATTTTTAATTCATCTGAAATGGCATGGTGAACGTGAGAATGGCGAAAATCATTCTCCAGTTTCTGTTGAGCAAGTAGTTACAGAGGCACATGATGTCCTAAAACAAAAAGGGAAAGGGGAATAACATATGTTGTTCCTCTTTTTGTTGTAATTGTATAATGATTGTAAAAACAATTGTGTACAAGTAACGAATTATAAGTTAACATAAATAAGTGAAGTATACCAATGTTTAAACTATGGTAAGAGATAGTGTGAGGTGCAAATGTATGAATAAAGGTCAGCGCCATATTAAAATCAGGGAAATTATTGCGAACAAAGAAATTGAAACACAAGATGAATTAGTTGATATTTTACGTAATGAGGGATTTAATGTAACGCAAGCAACAGTATCGCGCGATATTAAAGAATTGCACTTAGTGAAAGTGCCATTACATGATGGTCGCTATAAATATAGCTTGCCAGCAGATCAACGATTTAACCCGTTACAAAAATTAAAACGCAATCTAGTGGATTCATTTGTAAAATTAGACACGGCAGGACATATGCTTGTGCTAAAAACATTGCCTGGTAACGCTCATTCACTTGGAGCACTTATTGATCATTTAGAGTGGGATGAGATCATCGGAACCATTTGTGGTGATGATACTTGCTTAATTATTTGCCGTACACCTGAAGATACAGGTGTTGTCTCTGATCGTTTCTTAAATATGCTGTAACAAAAAAATCTTGTTTGCTTTCCTCTGTAAAGTGGAAAGTGAACAGGATATTTTTATTGGTTAAAAACGTGAATTCTTAATTGTAATATAATATTTTCTTTGAATAAAATTAGAAAATAGGTGGATTGACCCGTAAAACAAATGTTTGGTACAATGGAGCGGTTAGAAAAGTAATTTATACATACAAACATATAGTATGACTATTTGAATAAAGAACTGAGAAAAGCCCTTCATAGGGGATTAGTTTATAACGAGGTGAATGGGGCATTGTTATCGGAATTATCGATTAGAAACTTTGCTATTATTGAGGCATTAAATATTTCTTTTCAAAAAGGATTAACGGTTTTAAGTGGTGAAACAGGGGCCGGAAAATCGATTATTATTGATGCGATTAGTTTACTTGTAGGTGGCCGTGGTTCAGCAGAATTTGTTCGATACGGAACAGAAAAAGCTGAAATAGAGGGGCTATTTTATGTAGAAGATGATAAGCATCCATGTATTGAAAAGGCTGAAGAGTTGGACATAGAAATAGAAGACGGCATGATTATTTTGAAGCGTGATATCGCTGCAAACGGAAAAAGTGTATGTCGTGTAAATGGAAAACTAGTTACCCTTAGTGTATTAAAAGAAATTGGAAAAACACTTGTTGATATTCATGGGCAGCACGAAACGCAAGACTTAATGAATGAAGAACGTCATCTATTTATGCTTGATCATTTTGATGGAGATCGTATTGTTAAACAATTGGATATATACCAAAACGTATACGCTGACTATGAGAAGTTAAAAAAACAGTTAAAATCGTTAAGTGAAAATGAACAACAAATGGCGCATCGCTTAGATTTAATCCAATTCCAACATGAAGAAATCCGTAAGGCGGATTTAAAGATGGATGAAGAAAATGACTTAACTGAAGAACGATTGCAAATTTCTAATTTTGAAAAAATTTACAAAGCATTAGGGGATGCATATCGCTCGTTAAGTGCTGACGGACAAGGATTAGATAATGTACGAAGCGCAATGGGACAAATGGAGAGTATTACACATTTAGATGAAGTGTATCAAGAAAATCATGATTCCATTGCAAATAGCTATTACTTATTAGAAGAAGTAGCGTACCAACTGAGAGAAAAGCTCGATATGATGGAATATGATCCGAATCGTTTAGATGAAATTGAAACGCGTTTAAATGAAATTCGTATGCTAAAGAGAAAATATGGAAATACTGTAGAAGAGATTTTAGCGTATGCTGATAAAATTGAACAAGAGATTTTTACGATTGAAAATAAAGACGTTCATATTGAAACGACGAAGAAACAGTTGAAGGAATTAGAAAGTGTTATTCTGAAAGAAGCAACGTTGTTAAGTAATATGCGTCATGAACTTGCAGAGCATCTTACAAATGCCATTCATCAGGAATTAAAAGAATTATATATGGAAAAAACAAAATTTGAAGTGAGAATTATGAAGCGAGAAGGAAATGCGGAAGAGCCTCTCGTGGAGGGAGCACCGATAAGACTTACGGCGGATGGTTATGATCATGTGGAATTTTATATTTCAACAAATCCAGGTGAGCCGCTAAAACCACTTTCAAAAGTGGCTTCTGGCGGAGAGTTATCTCGTATTATTTTAGCTTTAAAAAGCATTTTTTCTAAGCATCAAGGTGTTGCATCTGTTATTTTTGATGAAGTGGATACGGGTGTAAGTGGCCGGGTTGCACAGGCTATTGCGGAAAAAATTTATCGAGTATCAGTAAACTCACAAGTACTTTGTATTACGCACTTACCTCAAGTAGCATCAATGGCGGATTCGCATTTATTTATTCGAAAACAAGTAGCGAATGATCGAACAATTACATCCGTTACGGTTTTAACTATGGAAGATAAAGTAACAGAAATAGCTCGAATGATTTCGGGTGTAGAAATTACAGATTTAACGACAGAACATGCGAAAGAATTACTTACGCAAGCGCATCATTTTAAACAGACAGCAGAGGCTATCCAGTAATGGATAGCTTTTTTTCTCAAATGATGATTTCTTAATTCTTCCGGTTATAAATAAAGCATTGCAAGGAGAGATTAAAAAGTGAAGCCAAGAGGCTGAATGTGGGGTAGGAGCGAGGAGAGTGAACAAATTGAAATTAGAAAGATTTCGCAAAATAATAGGTATTTGTCTCCTTGTTTCTTTAGTTTTTATTGGATGTTTTAAACCACTTCGTACGTTTATTTCATCCCCGAAGCAACTTGTTGTTTTTGAAGGACAACAATCAGAAATAGCTTCATTACCAGTATTTAAAGCTGCATCAACAGATCGTCATGTGTTTACAGTGAGTTCAAATGAACAAAAACAAGGACTTATGGTAAATTCTCATCAAAATGGTGAAGCGGATATGGTGTTTCAACTTGCTGGTTTTCCAGTGAAAAAAGTAAATGTGAAAGTATTAAAAGATTTTAAAGTTATTCCAGGTGGACAATCAATTGGTGTGAAGTTAAACACAAAAGGAGTACTTGTTGTAGGCCATCATTTAATTCAAACTGAAAAAGGGAAAGTATCTCCTGGTGAAACAGCTGGTGTACAAATTGGAGATATGATTACTGAAATTAATGGCAAAACAATTGAAAGGATGAGCGATGTAGCACCATTTATTCATAATAGTGGTGAAACAGGTGAACCACTTAATCTTGTTTTGTTAAGAGATGGAAAACATATCCGCACTAAATTAACACCACAAAAAGACAGTGGAGAATCGTCTTATCGCATTGGTTTATATATTCGTGATTCGGCAGCTGGAATTGGAACAATGACATTTGTTCATCCAGATTCTATGAAGTATGGGGCACTTGGTCACGTCATTTCTGATAACGATACGAAAAAGCCGATTCAAGTCGAAGATGGACAAATTATGCGTTCGACAGTTACATCAATTGAAAGAGGTAGTCATGGGAATCCAGGAGAGAAATTAGCGAGGTTCTCACCAGATCGTGAAGTGATTGGTAATATTACAATAAATAGTCCATTTGGTATTTTTGGCAAATTGAATACAAATATGACAAATGGCGTAATGGATAAAGCAATGCCTATTGCACTATCTCATCAAGTAAAAGAGGGACCAGCAAAAATATTAACGGTTATTGATCAAGATAAAGTGGAAGCGTTTGATATTGAAGTTGTTAGTACAGTACCGCAAAAGTTTCCGGCAACAAAGGGCATGGTAATAAAAGTGACAGACAAACGTTTATTAGCAAAAACGGGTGGTATCGTACAAGGGATGAGCGGAAGTCCAATTGTACAAAATGGGAAAGTAATTGGTGCTGTTACACATGTATTTGTAAATGATCCAACATCCGGGTATGGTGTTCATATTGAATGGATGTTACATGAGGCTGGAATTAACATTTATGATCAAGAAAGAAAAGCGAGCTAATTAATAATTAGCTCGCTTTTCTATTGAAAAATTCGTTGAAATTTTGTAAAAGCTCCGCAAGAGGTGTTTTTTGTTGTAAAATAAAAGAAAAGGGTTGAACGTTTCGTTGTATTTCTATGATGGAATGTGTTGCGAAAGGGAATAAATGAACGATAAACATATTTTTTTGTGATTTTATCGGAAAGTAACAAACTTTAAAAGGGAATTTTCACACAATTGTCGAACAATTCATGTAGCCTAGAAGGATACACATGTCGGAGAATCGATTCGGTAAGGGAGGAAAAGCTGTGGAGAAAATTAAAGTATGTCTTGTGGATGATAATAAAGAATTAGTATCAATGTTAGAGAGTTATGTAGCTGCTCAAGATGATATGGAAGTAATCGGTACTGCTTATAATGGTCAAGAGTGTTTAAATTTATTAAAAGATAAGCAGCCGGATGTACTTGTTTTAGATATTATTATGCCACATTTAGATGGTTTAGCTGTACTAGAGAAAATGCGACATATTGAAAGGTTAAGACAGCCTAGCGTAATTATGTTGACAGCATTTGGTCAAGAAGATGTGACGAAAAAAGCGGTTGACTTAGGTGCTTCCTATTTCATATTAAAACCATTTGATATGGAGAATTTAACGAGTCATATTCGTCAAGTGAGCGGTAAAGCGAACGCTACCATTAAACGTCCACTTCCATCTTTCCGTTCAGCAACGACAATAGATGGCAAGCCGAAAAACTTAGATGCGAGCATTACGAGTATCATCCATGAAATTGGTGTGCCTGCTCATATTAAAGGGTATATGTACTTAAGGGAAGCGATCTCTATGGTGTACAACGATATCGAATTACTTGGATCTATTACGAAAGTATTGTATCCAGATATCGCGAAGAAATATAATACAACAGCAAGCCGTGTTGAGCGTGCAATCCGTCACGCAATTGAAGTAGCATGGAGTCGTGGGAATATTGATTCTATTTCGTCCTTATTCGGTTATACAGTATCCATGTCAAAAGCAAAACCTACGAATTCCGAGTTCATCGCAATGGTTGCGGATAAGCTGAGACTTGAACATAAGGCTAGCTGAGAATAGAAGAAGTAAGGGAGTTAAGTTTTAGTAAAGCTTAATAATTCTCGAAATTTATACTCGATAGTAAATTTAAAACCAATGAAACTTTTATTTAATGACCAATGAATGTTAGAATTCGTTGGTCTTTTTATTTACTTCGATTTAAGGATTTTAAAGGAATACATATTTATATAGAAAAATGCAGTGAAAATAAGGATATGTACAGAAAATACGAAGGTTTGACATCATAATATCTATAACGTATCATTGATTTGGAAAAAATAGAGAAATAGGAGAATGGAAGAATGACTGTAAAAAAAATAGTGAATCGAGCTTACCTAATCATTGTTAAGATATTGTTTTTATGTATATTTTCAATGATAGTAAGTAAATTTTTTATTCCAAAAACAATTTTGATGAGTAGTGAATTTCCTTATCCGACTGAGGAGTATACTACAATAAAAGTTAGTATTGTTATAGCAGCTACGTTATTTTTATTTGCGCTCTTCTTTATGTATTATAAATGGGTTATTAGTACAATGAAAAGAACGTACACAAATATTATGATTACTTTAGGTATCATAATCATTTTGACGATAGAAATAATTATTACTTCCATAGCATTTAACCCTGTTGTAGGGGATTATGCCATTCTTAAACAAGGAATTGTCTCTGTGTTTAATGGAGATAAGAAATTTTTAGAAATGGGACAGCTTCTATTTTATCCATATAATACACATATTGTATTATTAGGAGGATATTTTGCTAAATTGGTAGGAAGCGTAGATGTAGCGATAAAAATATTACCAATAGCTTGTATAACAGGTAGTATTATTTTAAATGTATTGATTGTAAGGAAAATTACAAACTTTAAAGTTGCTCACATATCGATCGTGTTATCTGTGCTAAATATTTTTATCTATTGGCAGGCACCAGTTTTCTATACGCATACATTAGTAATATTTTTTATTTCAGCAACGATGTATACATATTTGTGCTTGAAAACGGCGGAAACAAAAAGAAGGAAGATTACTTTATGGATTTTATTAGGGGTTTTTGCAGCTTGTACTTATATTATAAGACCGACAGCATTAGCCGTAGCGTTAGCGATTGTAATTGAAAATATTTTTAAGTTTCGTAAGGCATATTCTGTAAAGGTGTTAAGTAGTGTTTTATTTTGTTTAATCCTTATTGTAAGTTTTAAAGGTATAACGACAAAGTTAAATCTCAGTACCGATAATGAAATTGAAAAAATTCCATTTACTCATTGGGTGAAAATGGGTCTGAACAAAGATACGTATGGTGTATGGAATCAGGCAGATTCAATTTATATTGATGATGAAAGCATGAAGAATACGAAGGATATGAATGAACACAATAAAGAAGTTATTGTGCAGCGTTTCAATGAACTTGGTGTAATGGGTTATGTACAACATTTAAATGAAAAAATAACTAGAGAATGGGTATCAAGTCAGTTCTCTATGTATCGTATTGGAGAATGGTTTGAGCAGAAAAATGACACGGTAACTCATTACGTATCGAACTATAGTACAACAAATTATAAAATTGTTACCATATATTCGTATGTTATCAAATTATTCGTATATATAGCTGTCCTGGCGGCTGTTATTCTTTATAAAAAGAAAGATGAAAATGAATCGGAAGTTATACGAATTACGATAATTAGTACATTAGGGGTATTTGCTTTCTTGTTACTATGGGAAACAGCTCCCCATTATACGTATGAGGCATTTGCATTTATGAATATTCCAGCTTCTTTAGGATTGTATAAATTGTTTATGATTTTTAACAAAGAAAAGCAAAATGTATAATTTGAGTAACTAAAACGAGTAGTGAGAAACCCCCTCTTTTGTTAAAAGAGGGGGTTTCATTTAATTGACTATAAATGTTTGAAGAAAAGATTAAATGGAATCATAGTATATCGGTTAAGGGATTTTAGCGAGCAAGTCATCCGTGATATAATAGAAAATAATAAAAAGTCCTGCAAAACAGGACTGTATTATTCTTCGTCTTTATTTTGTTTTTCTAATTCAACTAACTTTTGAATCAAAATGTGCTGCGGCATATGCATAAGTTGTTCAAGTGGAACACCTAATGCTTTTGATAAGCGGACTGCAGTGTCTGGAGAAATTTGTAATGGTCTCATAGAAGTACCTCCTTTTTCGTATAGTATAGCATAAGATTGGGGGAGTGAGGATGACTCTTATATTTGCACATCGTGGTGCAGCGGGAACGTATCCGGAAAATACAATGGTTTCATTTGAAGCGGCGGAGGCTTTTAGAGCGGACGGAATTGAGCTTGATGTTCAATTAACGAAAGATGGAAAGGTTGTCGTCATTCATGATGAAACGGTGGATCGGACAACGAATGGAAAAGGTGCGGTCCGAAATTATTTATATGAGGATTTATGTAAATTAGATGCGAGCTATAAATTTGGTGATAAAGTAGGATTTTGTAAAATACCTCTTTTAGAAGAGGTGTTAAAATGGATTGAAAAAACAGAGTTGCTACTTAATATTGAACTTAAAAACAATAAAATTCCATACAGAGGTTTAGAGGAAGAAGTTATAACGCTTGTACGGAAATTTAATCTAGAAGATCGTGTTATATTTTCTTCATTTAATCATTACAGTATGAAAAGGTGTCATATGATGGCTCCTGATATTCAAACAGCGATTTTATATCGTGAAGGCTTGCACAGCCCGTGGGCATATGCGAAAAAAATGGGCGCTACAGCAGTGCATCCGAATTATCGTTATCTTCAAGATGCCATTGCTGAATTAACGATGGAAAGTGATGTAGAGGTTCGGCCGTATACAATTAATGAAGAAACACTTATGCGTAAATATTTTGATATGAATATATCGGCGATTATTACGGATTATCCTGAAACGGCAAGAACGTTATTGCCAATAAAAAAATGAGACCGCGTGTAACGGTCTCATTTTTTATTTATAAATAGTAGGGCTTTCTTATCTTCTAAAGCGAGCTTGTACTTTATTTCGTTTACGGTCTCGGTGTAAGACGAAGCCGCCAAAAATATAAAACCCGAACCCGAAGCAGAGAGCGCCAATTAAAAATTGTAACCAAAGCATGGAGAGTGGAGGAAATAGAATCCCGAATACGGTATCTCTCATTAATTTAATGCCAAACACAGCTAATGAAATAGGGATGAGTGCTAATAATAGAGCAAGGTAACGCTGCATATAAACTCTCCTTTTCAGATTATTTCGTTTATTTTAATGATGTTATATGAAAAGGGGGTTTGTCAAGAGGGGGCTGAACGAGTAAGATAAGGGTGTGAAAAATTTTGCAGAGATACTTCGAAAGGAAGTGTAATACATGAAACAAAAAGTTTTAATTGTTGGTGCAGGTGAAGGTGGCAGTACATTGCTGAATCTGTTGCAAAGTTCAAATATATTTCAAATTATAGGGATTATTGATATAAATCCGGTAGCAAAAGGATTGCAAATGGCTAAGGAATACGGGGTTACCATTGGAGAGAGTGTAACGCCGTTTCTTTCTATGCACATTGATGTAATGTTTGATATGACAGGTGATGATGATTTACATAAAGAGTTATTAAAGAAAAAGCATAAAGATACTCTTCTTATACCAGGTGATATTGCAAAAATTGTTACGAGATTAGCACATGAGAAGGAAGATTTAATTGGAAAGTTAGAAGAACAGACGCAGCAAGGGGATTTAATTTTAAATTCTACGCATGACGGTATGATTGTGATTGATCGAGAGGGACAAGTTCGCCTATTTAATAAAAGTGCAGAGCGTATTATCGGGTATAAAAAAGAAGATGCGGTAGGGAAATATATTTTAGAAGTTATTCCGACTAGTAAGTTGCTTCGTATTATACGTACGAAACAAATAGAAGTGAATTATGAATTGACGCTGGAGAATGAAAAGAAAATTATTACAACCCGTATTCCGATATTAAAAGAGGGAGGAGAAGTACAAGGGGCATTTGCGATTTTTAAAGATATAACAGAAGTGGTAGATCTTGCGGAAGAAGTTACAGATTTAAAGGAGATTCAAACGTTACTTGAAGCGATTATTAACTCGTCTGAGGAAGCGATTTCGGTCGTGGATGAAAAAGGAAGAGGGTTAGTAATTAACCCTGCTTATACGAAATTAACAGGTTTAACAGAAGAAGACATTATTGGGAAGCCAGCTACAACCGATATTGTAGAAGGTGAAAGTATGCATATGAAAGTACTTCGAACACGTAGAGCAGTACGAGGCATACATATGAAAATCGGACAAAAAAAGCGAGATGTAATTGTAAACGTAGCACCAGTCATTGTGGATGGAATATTGAAAGGAAGCGTCGGTGTAATTCGCGACGTATCAGAAATTCAAAAATTAACAAATGAATTGAATAGAGCAAGGCAAATCATTCGAACGTTAGAAGCGAAATATTCATTTGATGACATTGTCGGAAATTCAGATGAAACAACGGCCGCTATTGAACAGGCGAAACTTGGGGCGAATACACCAGCAACAGTGTTACTACGCGGGGAATCTGGGACAGGTAAAGAATTGTTTGCACATGCTATCCATAATGGAAGCAATCGAAAGTATAATAAGTTCGTTCGTGTAAACTGTGCAGCTATTTCGGAGACGTTGTTAGAAAGTGAATTATTCGGTTATGAGGAAGGTGCATTTTCTGGCGCGAAAAGAGGCGGAAAACGTGGATTTTTTGAGGAAGCGAATAACGGCAGTATCTTTTTAGATGAAATAGGGGAGCTATCTGCCAATACGCAAGCGAAACTCCTTCGCGTTTTGCAAGAGAAAGAAATTGTAAAAGTTGGTGGAACGAAAGCAATTCCTATCAATGTCAGAGTAATTGCAGCGACGCATGTGAATTTAGAAAAGGCCATTTTAGAAGGAGAGTTCAGGGAGGATTTATATTATCGATTAAATAAAATTCCAATTCAAATTCCATCTCTTCGTCAGCGTAAAGGGGATATACCGGCAATCGCAGACAGATTAATTCAAAAAATTAACCAAGATTATGGTCGAAATATAGAGGGGCTCACTAATTCTGCTATTTCATATTTACAATCATATGAATGGCCAGGGAATGTGAGGGAACTTGAAAATATTTTGGGGAGAGCTATTATCTTTATGAATTATAACGAGACCTATATTGATGTACAACATTTACCGCCATTACATAACGAAGAGCAGGTGGAGTCAAAGCAAGCTCATTTATTACCGGATTTAGAAGAAAAGCCACTTGAGCATTTAGTGACGGAGTTTGAAGGGAATATCATTCATGAATATTTAGAGAGATTTGGTGGAAATAAAACACAAACAGCAAGAGCGTTAGGAATTTCGGTTCGAAATTTATATTACAAGCTAGAAAAGTATGAGTGTGCAAAAAATAGCATGCAATAAATTGCGTACCGTGCAATTTATTGCATGGTATACAAAAAGCGACAAAATAAGACAGAATTTTTTGTTATTTTCCAAAGTATTGATTTTACTGTGTTTTGAATGCGTTTTCATTATTGGTAAGACCACTTTTAAAAGTTGGCACGGTATTTGCTTAATAAAAAGACGAGGGACGACGGAAAGGGTTGATTACAAAATATGAAGTTAGAACACTTAATTGATCAAGCGGCAGGCCAACCTAAAAAAACTGTGGCTGTAGCAGTAGCTGAAGATCATGAGGTAATTGAAGCTGTAGCGAAAGCAATTACATTACAGCTAGCTCAATTTCGTCTATATGGAAACCAAGAAAAAATAATGGGGATGCTACAAGAACATAGTTTACAAACTTCAGAACATATTGAAGTGATTGCAGCACAGTCAAGTGCTGAGGCTGCAGAACTTTCTGTTAAAGCTGTAAGAAATGGCGAAGCAGATGTGCTTATGAAGGGGAACATCCCAACAGCAAATATTTTGAAAGCTGTATTAAATAAAGAGTGGGGACTTCGTAAAGGTAGCGTACTTTCACACGTTGCAGCATTTGAAGTTCCAAACTACAATCGTCTCATTTTTGTTACAGATGCAGCGATGAACATTGCACCTGATGTAACACAAAAAGCTGCTATTATACAGAATACTGTAGAAGTTGCCCGAGCAATAGGAATTGATTTGCCAAAGGTAGCACCAATTGCAGCGGTAGAGGTTGTGAATCCTGCGATGCAAGCGACAATTGATGCAGCGATGTTAACTCAAATGAATCGCCGCGGACAAATTAAAAATTGTGTTGTTGATGGGCCACTTGCTTTAGATAATGCAGTATCACAAATTGCAGCAGAACATAAAGGCATAGTAAGTGATGTAGCAGGTAAGGCAGACATTTTACTCGTCCCAACAATTGAAGCTGGAAATGTGCTATATAAATCACTCGTATACTTTGCGGATGCAAAAGTAGGAGCAATGATTGCTGGCGCAAAAGCACCGATTGTTTTAACATCTCGTGCTGATTCAGCAGAAACAAAAGTATATTCATTAGCATTGGCAGTTGCCACTGCTTCAAAATAAACCAAATAGGGTAAAACATTAGGGGGAAACGACAATGACATTAGAAATCTTCGAATACTTAGAAAAATATGATTATGAGCAAGTAGTATTTTGTCAAGATAAAGAATCAGGTTTAAAAGCAATTATTGCAATTCATGATACAACACTTGGACCTGCTCTTGGTGGAACAAGAATGTGGACATATGATTCTGAAGAAGCGGCGATTGAAGATGCATTGCGTCTTGCAAAAGGGATGACATACAAAAACGCAGCAGCTGGCTTAAACTTAGGTGGTGCGAAAACAGTAATTATCGGTGATCCACGTAAAGATAAGAGCGAAGCGATGTTCCGTGCATTAGGTCGTTATATTCAAGGACTAAACGGACGTTACATTACAGCTGAAGATGTTGGTACAACAGTAGATGATATGGATATTATCCACGAAGAAACTGACTTTGTAACAGGTATTTCACCATCATTCGGCTCTTCTGGTAACCCATCTCCAGTAACTGCATACGGTGTTTATCGTGGTATGAAAGCTGCTGCGAAAGAGGCTTTCGGTACTGATAATTTAGAAGGAAAAGTAATTGCTGTTCAAGGCGTTGGTAACGTAGCATATCACCTATGCAAACATTTACACGCTGAGGGAGCAAAACTAATCGTTACAGATATTAATAAAGAAGCTGTACAACGTGCAGTAGAAGAATTCGGTGCAACAGCAGTTGAACCAAATGAAATTTACGGTGTTGAATGTGATATTTACGCACCATGTGCATTAGGCGCAACAGTTAATGACGAAACTATTCCACAACTTAAAGCAAAAGTAATCGCAGGTTCTGCAAATAACCAATTAAAAGAAGATCGTCACGGCGACATCATTCATGAAATGGGTATTGTATACGCACCAGACTATGTAATTAATGCAGGTGGCGTAATTAACGTAGCAGACGAATTATATGGATACAATAGAGAACGTGCACTAAAACGTGTTGAGTCAATTTATGACACAATTGCAAAAGTAATCGAAATTTCAAAACGCGATGGCATAGCAACTTATGTAGCGGCAGATCGTCTAGCTGAAGAGCGTATCGCAAGCTTGAAAAATTCTCGTAGCACATACTTACGCAACGGTCACGATATTATTAGCCGTCGCTAATCATTCATATATAACTTTTACAAAAGGTGTGGTTACCTCTTATGAGGTCCCCACTTCCTTTTGAATTTATTAGTGGAGGTAGCAACATTGTCTGTAAATCGAATTCTTGTTATAAATCCAGGTAGTACATCCACAAAAATAGGTGTTTTTGATAATGAAAGACCCGTTCTAGAAGAAACGATTCGTCATGACGTAGAACAGATTGGAAAATATAAGCGAATTATCGACCAATATGAGTTTCGAAAAGAAACGATTTTAGAAGTTTTACATTCTCACGGTATTAACATTTCAAAATTAAACGCTGTTTGTGGGCGTGGTGGATTACTTCGTCCAATCGAAGGCGGTACGTATACAGTAAACGATGCGATGTTAGAAGATTTAAAAAATGGCTTTAGCGGTCATCACGCTTCAAACCTTGGAGGCATTTTAGCATATGAAATTGCTTCTGGATTAAACATTCCTGCATTCATTGTGGATCCTGTTGTTGTAGATGAGATGGAGCCAGTTGCTCGTATAAGTGGTATTGCTGGTATGGAACGCAAAAGTATTTTCCATGCATTAAATCAAAAAGCAGTTGCTCGTAAAGTAGCTAAACAGTTAAATCACAAATACGAGGATTTAAATTTATTAGTTACACATATGGGTGGCGGTATTACAGTTGGTGCCCATAAAAAAGGAAGAGTAATCGATGTGAATAACGGTTTAAACGGAGAAGGCCCATTTAGTCCAGAGCGCGCTGGTACAGTACCAGTAGGACAACTAGTAGAAATGTGTTTCTCTGGTGAGTATTACCGAGATGAAATGATTAAAAAACTTGTCGGACAAGGTGGACTTGTAAGTTTAATTGGTACAAATGATGCGATTAAAGTAGAGCAAATGGTTGAAAAAGGTGATCCTGAAGCAACTCTTATTTATAAGGCAATGGCGTATCAAGTTGCAAAAGAGATTGGCGGAGCTAGCGCTGTACTTCACGGGAAAATCGATGCAATCGTATTAACTGGTGGACTGGCATACAGTAAAATTCTTGTCGATGAAATAAAAGAGCGAGTGGACTGGATTGCAGATGTTATCGTACATCCAGGCGAAGATGAGTTAGAAGCATTAGCAGAAGGAGCACTTCGTGTATTACGTGAAGAAGAAGCTCCAAAAGAATATGTTGTACGTGAAAAAGAAACGGTAGCTAGGGGTTGAGATAATGGCAAAAGAATATGATTTAGTCATCGTTGGCGGCGGTACTGGTGGATATGTTGCTGCAATTCGTGCATCACAACTAGGGTTAAAAACTGCACTAGTCGAAAAAGAAAATCTTGGTGGTACTTGTTTACACAAAGGATGTATTCCTAGTAAAGCTCTTTTACGTAGTGCGGAAGTATATGCAACTGCTAAAAAAAGCGAAGAGTTCGGAGTTATTGCAAGCAATGTAGAACTAAACTTTGCGAAAGTACAAGAGCGTAAAGAGAAGATTGTAACGCAGCTTCATAAAGGCGTTCAACATTTAATGAAACAAGGTAAAATTGATGTGTTTGAAGGTATTGGCCGTATTCTTGGCCCGTCTATTTTCTCTCCGATGCCAGGGACAATTTCAGTTGAACTTGCAAGTGGAGAAGAGAATGAAATGTTAATTCCAAAAAATGTACTTGTTGCAACAGGTTCTCGTCCAAATTCATTACCAGGTTTAGAATTAGACGGGGAGTACGTAATGTCTTCGGATCATGCCCTAAAAATGGAAACGCTTCCTAGTTCGATTATTATCGTTGGTGGCGGTGTAATCGGTATTGAGTGGGCATCTATGCTTGCTGACTTCGGTGTAGAAGTTACAGTATTAGAGTATGCGAAAACGATACTACCACTAGAAGATCAAGACGTTTCAAAAGAAATGCAACGTCTATTCAAGAAAAAAGGTATTAAAGTGGTAACTGGTGCAAAAGTATTACCAGAAACATTGGTAAAAGATAATGGAGTAACAATTCAAGCTGAACATAACGGTGAGAATAAAGAATTTAAAGCAGAAAAAATGCTTGTATCTGTAGGACGACAAGCCAATACGCAAAATATTGGTTTAGAGAATACGGATATCGTTGTGGAAAAAGGATACATTCAAACAAATGAGTTTTATCAAACGAAAGAATCTCATATTTACGCAATCGGGGATGTAATCGGTGGCTTACAGCTTGCTCACGTTGCTTCTCATGAAGGAATTGTTGCAGTAGAACATATTGCTGGTAAAGAAGTTACACCAATTGATTATTCTATGGTATCAAAATGCGTATATAGCAGTCCGGAAGTTGCTTCTGTCGGTTTAACAGAACAAGAAGCGAAAGAAAAAGGCTATAAGTTAAAAGTAGGTAAGTTCTCATTCCGTGCAATCGGAAAAGCACTTGTATACGGCGAATCAGATGGTTTTGTAAAACTTGTAGTTGATGAAGAAACAAATGACATTCTCGGTGTTCATATGATTGGACCACATGTAACAGATATGATTTCTGAAGCGGGTCTTGCAAGAGTACTTGATGCAACACCTTGGGAAGTAGCACATACAATTCATCCGCATCCATCATTATCTGAGGCGATTGGTGAAGCAGCATTAGCTGTAGATGGAAAAGCGTTACACGCATAAAAATGTGGATTTAGGAGGTTATGAAAAATGGCAGAAGTAAAAGAAAAGCGCCATGAAGAGCTTGGCTTAAGTGATGAGCAAGTATTAGAAATGTTCCGTACGATGTTACTTGCACGTAAAATCGACGAACGTATGTGGTTATTAAACCGTGCTGGTAAAATTCCATTCGTAATTTCTTGTCAAGGACAAGAGGCAGCACAAGTTGGAGCAGCATTCGCTCTTGATAGGGAGAAAGATTATGCATTACCATACTACCGTGATATGGGTGTTGTACTAGCGTTTGGTATGACAGCGAAAGAACTGATGCTATCTGGTTTCGCGAAAGCTGGAGATCCAAACTCTGGTGGTCGTCAAATGCCTGGTCACTTCGGTCAAAAGAAAAATCGTATTGTGACAGGTTCATCTCCAGTAACAACGCAAGTACCACATGCAGTTGGTATTGCATTAGCTGGAAAAATGGAAAAGAAAGATTTAGTAACGTTTGTTACATTCGGTGAAGGTTCTTCTAACCAAGGTGATTTCCATGAAGGTGCAAACTTTGCTGGCGTACACAAGTTACCTGTTATTTTCATGTGTGAAAATAACAAATACGCAATCTCTATTCCAGTTGAAAAACAATTAGCATGTAAAAATGTATCAGACCGTGCAATTGGATACGGTATGCCTGGATATACAGTAGACGGAAACGATCCGCTTGCAGTATATAAAGCTGTAAAAGAAGCAGCAGACCGTGGCCGCCGCGGTGAAGGCCCAACTTTAATTGAAACAGTATCATATCGTTTAACAGCACATTCAAGTGACGATGATGATCGTGTTTATCGTGATAAAGAAGAAGTAGAAGAAGCGAAGAAAAATGATTCAATTATAACATTTGCTGCTTATTTAAAAGAGGTTGGCGTGTTAACTGAGGAATCTGAAAAACAAATGTTAGACGAAATTATGCATATCGTAAACGAAGCAACAGAATATGCAGAAAATGCTCCGTATGCAGCACCTGAAGATGCATTGAAGCACGTATACGCAGAATAGGGGGGAACGTTTCATGGCTGTAATGTCTTATATTGATGCTATTACATTAGCAATGCGCGAGGAAATGGAACGCGATGAGAAAGTATTCGTTTTAGGTGAAGATGTTGGTAAAAAAGGTGGCGTATTTAAAGCGACACACGGATTATATGATCAATTTGGTGAAGATCGTGCGCTAGATACACCACTTGCAGAATCTGCAATCGCTGGGGTCGCAATTGGTGCAGCAATGTATGGAATGCGTCCAATCGCTGAAATGCAGTTTGCGGATTTCATCATGCCAGCAGTAAACCAAATTGTTTCTGAGGCAGCAAAAATTCGTTACCGTTCTAATAATGATTGGACTTGTCCAATCACAGTTCGTGCGCCATTTGGCGGCGGTGTTCACGGTGCGTTGTATCATTCACAATCTGTAGAAGCGATGTTTGCAAACCAACCTGGTTTAAAAATCGTTATCCCTTCTACACCATATGATGCAAAAGGCTTACTAAAAGCTGCAATTCGTGATGAAGATCCAGTATTATTCTTTGAGCATAAACGTGCATACCGCTTAATTAAAGGTGAAGTGCCAGAAGATGATTACGTATTACCAATCGGAAAAGCAGATGTAAAACGTGAAGGTGATGATATTACTGTTATCACATACGGATTATGTGTTCATTTTGCTCTTCAAGCAGCTGAAAAGTTAGCACAAGATGGTATCTCTGCACACATTCTTGATTTACGTACTGTATATCCATTAGATAAAGAAGCAATCATTGAAGCAGCTTCTAAAACAGGTAAAGTTCTTCTTGTAACAGAAGACAATAAAGAAGGAAGTATTATGAGTGAAGTGGCAGCAATTATCGCTGAAAACTGTCTGTTTGATTTAGATGCACCAATCGCACGTCTTGCAGGTCCAGACGTTCCAGCAATGCCATATGCACCAACAATGGAAAAATTCTTTATGGTAAATCCAGATAAAGTTGAAAAAGCAATGCGTGAACTTGCGGAATTTTAATCGGGGGGACTATACATGGCTGTAGAAAATATTACAATGCCTCAGCTCGGGGAGAGCGTTACAGAGGGTACAATTAGTAAATGGCTCGTTAATGTTGGCGATCACGTAAACAAATATGATCCGCTTGCAGAAGTAATGACTGATAAAGTAAATGCTGAAGTACCATCTTCTTTCACTGGTATCGTGAAAGAGTTAATCGCCGGTGAAGGTGATACATTAGCTGTAGGTGAAGTAGTTTGTGTGATTCAAATAGAAGGCGCAGATGAAGTAGCAGCAACAGCAGTTGAGGAAAAAACAAAAGAAGAACCAAAGGCAGAAGTAGCTACACCTGAAAAAGCACCGAAAGCAAAACAACCAACTGATGGAAAACCTCGTTTTTCACCAGCTGTGTTAAAACTTGCGGGTGAGCATAACGTTGATTTAGATCTAGTAGAAGGTACGGGAGCAAACGGCCGTATCACTCGTAAAGATATTTTAAAGCTAGTGGAATCTGGAAATATTCCGCAAGCAGGTGCGACGAAGAAAGAGGAAGCGGTAGCGGTAGTAGTAGAAGCGCGTCCAGAAGCACCAAAAGCAGCGCCAGTAGCACAAAAAGTAGAAGCTGCGAAACCAGTTTCTGTACCAACAATGCCTGGCGATATCGAAATTCCAGTAACAGGTGTGCGTAAAGCAATCGCAGCGAACATGTTACGTAGTAAACACGAAGCGCCACACGCTTGGATGATGATTGAAGTAGATGTGACAAACCTTGTGTCATACCGTAATTCAATTAAAGGTGATTTCAAAAAACGCGAAGGCTTTAACTTAACGTTCTTTGCTTTCTTCGTAAAAGCAGTAGCACAAGCGTTAAAAGAGTACCCTCAAATTAATTCAATGTGGGCTGGCGATAAAATCGTTCAGAAGAAAGATATTAACCTTTCTATCGCTGTTGCGACAGAGGACGAACTATTTGTACCAGTAATTAAACACGCGGACGAGAAAACAATTAAAGGTATCGCTCGTGAAATTACAGAGCTTGCAGGAAAAGTACGTACGAAATCGTTAAAAGCGGACGAAATGCAAGGCGGAACATTTACAATTAATAACACAGGATCATTCGGTTCTGTTCAATCTATGGGGATTATTAATTACCCACAAGCGGCTATTTTACAAGTTGAATCAATTGTAAAACGCCCAGTAATTATGGAAAATGGTATGTTCGGTGCTCGCGACATGGTTAACTTATGTCTATCACTTGATCACCGTGTACTAGATGGTTTAATTTGTGGTAAGTTCTTAGGACGTGTAAAAGAAATTTTAGAAAATACGTCAGAAAATAATACATCTGTATACTAATAAAAAGCTCGCTTATGCGAGCTTTTTATCATCTTATTTCTTCATCTACATTCTACTATATGTATAATACCTTTCCCAGTAATCTTACAATGAACGATTATGTATTAGGAATTTATGAAAATACATTGCTGATATATGGTATATGGATATAAAATAAGAAAAGAATAATTTTTTTGGCAAATCTTACTGACGAAACTGTAGTATAATATATTGTATTGTATGAAAAAGAGAGTTATTCTATATAAGTGTTTTATAGATAATGTGTAATCAGTCGTCAAAACATGAGGAATGTTGACTCCTGGTTTTTTATTTTGCTGTAACAATGTTTCAGGAGGATGTCATGAAAAGAAGTACCGAGTTTCTAAAAAGTTTAGATGTAAAATTAATATTAATTTTGTTTGCATTATGTGTTACGAGTATAGCTGCTATATATAGCAGTCAGCAAACTGGCCAATATGGAGAGGCAAACTTTGCGATGAAACAGGGTTTGAACTACATAATTGGGGTTGTATTGTTATTGCTTGTTGCAAGCATTGACCTAGATCAATTACAAAAATTGTCTTGGCCACTTTATATCGTTGGATTTGCTTCACTTATTCTTTTAAAAATACTACCGGTTTCGACTTTCACACCTGAAAAATTAGGTGCAAAAAGATGGTTTGTATTTCCGCTAGTTGGACAAATTCAGCCGTCTGAGTTTTTCAAAATTTCATTGCTTCTCGTAGTAGCAAGTATAGCAGTGAAACATAATGCACAGTATATGGCAAGGACATTCCAAACGGACTTAAAATTAGTAGGTAAAATTGTGCTAGTATCCCTCCCGCCTATGGCTGTTGTATATAGCCAACCGGATACAGGGATGGTGTTCTTATATGCTGCTGCAATTGCATGTATTTTATTTATGTCAGGTATTCAGAAGAAATTGATAGCGTTATGTACAGTTATTCCAGTCACCATATTAACTACGTTAATATTTATTTACGTAAGGTATGAGGATTTCTTCTTTAATAAGTTAGTTACGTTACTAAAACCTCACCAACAATCACGTATTTTAGGTTGGTTAGATCCATTTGAACATACAGATCAAGGTTATCAAACACAGCAATCGATTTTAGCTGTAGGTAGTGGCGGTATGGAAGGGAAAGGATTTGGCGAAGGGAACGTCTATATCCCTGAGAAGCATACTGACTTTATTTTCGCTACAATTGCCGAAGAAGGTGGATTTATCGTAGCAGCGTTAGTTGTGTTCTTGTTCCTATTACTACTATATAGAACAATTATTATTGGTTATTCTGCTGATAATTTATTCGGTACATTATTATGTGCTGGATCAATTGGGATATTAACGGTTCAAATATTCCAAAACATCGGTATGATCGTTGGATTAATGCCTGTAAAAGGGATTGCATTGCCTTTCTTATCGTATGGGGGAAGTTCCTTGTTCTCGAATATGATTATGATGGGTCTCATATTATCGGTACGAAAAACGTATAAAAAGTATATGTTTTCCGTCAAGTAAAAAAAGCTGATTCGTTTCTAAACGAATCAGCTTTTTTACATATATGCTCTTAAACGTTGCAAACTAAAACTGGATAGCAGTTTGAGACGCGTAAGGAGTGTAAAGTGATGCATATGCATATTTTTGAAGGAGCACGGCATCTTTCTAATAGTGAATGGGTTATTCGGGCTATTATAGCATACATATTTTTAATATTAGTTGCGAAAGCGATGGGGCAAAGGTCTATCGCACAACTTCGTTTTTTAGATGTTGTATTAGTGTTATTGCTTGGTGGCAATATTTCTAACGCATTGTCTGATGAAAAAGTAGGGTTACTGGGCTCGATGATTACAACGTTCATACTCGTTGTCCTTCATATTATAAGCTCAGTTTTAATGCTGAAATGGGATAGATGGAGACGTTTTTTAGAGCCGGCACCTATCATTCTTATACATAATGGTGCCATTGATTTTAGCAATTTGAAAAAAGCGAGAATTACCGTGGAATATTTATTTTCTGAACTTCGTATGCGAAATGTGAGCGATATTCAAACGATCAAATTAGCATTATGGGAAGCGAACGGTGTCGTTTCTATATTTCGGTATCCAGAATATGAAGCAGTTTCGCGACTTGATCTTAAAGTGGCGGGAAAAAAATCTCCAGTTTCTTTTGTATTAGTAAAGGATGGGAGGGTTCAGAAAGATGTTCTTGCTTTATTAGGAAAAACAGAAGCGTGGGCGAGAGAATTTCTAGAGGAGAATACAGAAGTCGAATCTATTATGTTAGCCACAGTAGATGAAGCACATAAAATAAATATTTTGTTAAAAAAATGAAAAATATACGCATTTTGTCGTTTCATACATATGATACAATAGTGTGGACAACGAAAAAGGAGGGATACGATGGGATATGTAGAAGAATTAAGGAAAATAGTTGGTCATCGCCCTTTAATTTTAGTTGGTGCCGTTGTACTCGTTATAAATGAACATGGATATGTATTATTACAGCAAAGAACAGAGCCTTACGGAAAATGGGGGCTACCTGGGGGGCTCATGGAGCTTGGTGAATCACCAGAAGAAACAGCTTGCCGTGAAGTATACGAGGAGACGGGAATAGAAGTAAAGAACCTACGACTAATCAATGTGTTTTCTGGAGCGAACTATTTTACAAAATTAGCAAACGGTGATGAATTTCAATCTGTAACGACTGCTTATTATACAGATGAATACGATGGAGATTTTGTTATGAATAAAGAAGAAGCGGTTCAGCTTAAATTCTTCCCACTAACAGAACTACCTGACTATATTGTAGGATCACATAAAAAAATGATAAGTGAATATATGAAGATTATGGAAAAAAAGATATAATAATAGTGAAAGAAATACAAAAACACAGTTCTGGTTGGTAGTCCAGACGCATGATTTCATGTCAGTAACCTTCCCCTCCGGGATGTCCCGTATTTCTAATTTTTTTAAGGAGGGGCTGTCAATGGAGTTGACAGTATATCATGATGGTCAATTTTTTGTTGGAATCATTACATGTAAAGAAAAAGGGAAGTTGTATGGAGCGAGGTATATTTTTGGAGCGGAACCTTCAGACGAAGAAGTGCTTATATTTGTGAACGGTTCAATGTTAGCGTATTTTCAGCACTTTGCAAAATGTGGCGTGGAAGTGAAAGAAAAACAGCGTCCCAAAAATATAAAGCGAATCATACGACAAGCAGCAAAAGAAGTAAATGTAAACCGCTTTACTAAGGCGCAAGAGGCAATTAGCTTATCTTATGAACTGCATAAACAAGAAAAGAAAGTGCAATCTAAGGAGAAGCGAGAGGCTGAAAAACAAAGAAGACGTTTAATCAAAGTACAAAAAGCAAAGCAAAAACATCGTGGTCATTAAGAAAAGGTGTTAGAGCAGGGCTCTAACACCTTTTCTATGCTCAAATACAAGTAAACTTACTTGTATTTCATAAACATTAACTGGTAAGATACAAATAGGTAGTTTTAGAGGAGGGAAAAGATTGATTAATTTTAACTTTTTTATGAATGATGTTGTCCGCCAAGCGCGTGAAGAGATTGTCTCTGCTGGATATACAGAATTGACGACGCCAGAAGCAGTAGAAGAAGCGTTTAAAAGAAATGGAACAACACTTGTAATGGTAAACTCTGTATGTGGTTGTGCAGGTGGCATTGCTCGTCCTGCTGCTGCGCATTCTGTACATTATGATAAACGTCCTAACCATCTTGTAACGGTGTTTGCAGGTCAAGATAAAGAAGCAACAGCAAGAGCTCGTGAATATTTCGAAGGGTATCCACCTTCTTCTCCATCATTTGCTTTATTAAAAGATGGAAAAATTGTAACGATGGTAGAACGTCATGAAATTGAAGGTCATGAACCGATGCAAGTTATTGCAAAACTACAATCGTATTTCGAAGAGAATTGCGAAGAACTATAAATAATTGAAAAGGCGCTACGCTCACAATTAAGTGGGTGTAGCGCCTTTTTTATTTATTATTCAAAATGATAGGATATACAGTGTTTTTTGTTTTATGCATTATTTTATGCATTATGAATAGTGGTTTTAATGATTTTTTATTTATTTTTATTTTATATATTGCATAAAAATAAAAGTGCTGATACAATACAAACATCGAATAAATATTCTATTAAACTTTTAAATATACATCATTAGGGGGAAGAAAGATGAAGAAGTTATTATCAATATCGTTTGCACTTATTTTAATTGTAAGTATGTTCAGTGCTTGTAGTAACGGGGAAGAAAAGGCTACTGGAAAAAATAAAAAAGTACTCGTTATGGGGACTTCAGCAGATTATAAACCATATGAATACGTGGAAGCTTCAAAAAGTGATGAAATTATCGGTTTTGATGTTGATGTTGCTAAATATATCGGAAAAGAACTTGGTTATGAAGTGAAAGTGAAAGATATGGATTTTGGTGGTTTATTAGCATCTCTTAGCTCAGGAAAAGTTGATTTCGTAATGGCAGGTATGACGCCAACTGCAGAGCGTAAAAATAATGTTGATTTCACAGATATTTATTTTGTTGCGAAAAACATGGTCGTTTCTAAAAAGGACTCTAACATTAAATCTATAGAGGATTTAAAAGGGAAAAAAGTAGGGGTACAAACAGGATCTATTCAAGAAGAGAAAGCAGCAGAATTTAAAAAGCAAGTAGATTTCAAAGTTGAGGGACGTGACCGTATACCAGAAATCGTACAAGAAATTAAAGCTGGTCGTTTTGACGCTGCAATTATAGAAGACACAGTTGCTAAAAATTATTTAGAGAAAATGAAAGATTTACAAGGAATTGAAATTAAAGAAGCGCCAGAAGAAGTTGGAGCAGCAATTGCCCTTCCGAAAAACAGTGATAAAACAGCTGAATTTAATAAAGTAATTAAAAAAATGCAAGAAAATGGAGAAATGGATAAATTAGTGAAGAAATGGTTTGGCAGCGAAAAATAAGCTGCCTTTCACTTTTCTGTGAGGGGAATGAAAAGAATGAACTTAGATTTTTCGGCGATTACGCCTTCGATACCGTATATATTAAAAGGTCTAGAAGTTACTTTGAAAATTGTAGCAGTATCCGCTTTAGCAGGATTTATTTTAGGAACGCTATTAGCACTTTGCAAAATTGCTAGAATAAGAGCATTAAATATAGCGGCAGATCTTTATACATCAATTTTCCGTGGTACACCACTTGTATTGCAATTAATGATTATTTATTTCGGTGTCCCGCAAATAATTGGTTATGAAATACCAGCATTCTTGGCAGCTGTACTAGCATTTAGTTTGAATTCAGGTGCATACATGTCAGAAGTAATCCGTGCCGGCATTCAAGCGGTTGATAAAGGACAAACAGAAGCGGCGATGGCTTTAGGAATTCCATACGGAAAAATGATGCGAAATATCATTTTTCCTCAAGCTTTAAAAAATATATTACCGGCACTTGTAAACGAGTTTGCGACACTTACGAAAGAATCGGCTGTAGTAACAGTAATAGGCGCGACGGATTTAATGCGCCGTGCTTACATTGTAGGCGGTGAAACGTTTAAATATCTTGAACCATTACTTTTTGTTGGGCTGATTTATTATATGTTAGTCATTATTCTTACACTAGTCGGGAAGGCAATTGAAGGGAGAATGAAGAAAAGTGATTAAAATTGAAAACCTTCATAAATCATTTGGGAAAAACGAAGTATTAAAAGGGATTACAACAACGATTGAAAAAGGGGAAGTAGTAGCAATTATTGGACCGTCTGGATCAGGGAAATCAACATTTTTACGTTGTATGAATGTGTTAGAAGCACCAACAAATGGTCACATTTGGATTGGAACGGAAGAAGTAACGAATCCGAAAACGAATATTATGCACGTTCGTGAAAATGTCGGAATGGTATTTCAGCATTTTCACCTATTTCCTCATATGACTGTATTAGAAAATATTACGTATGCTCCTATCAATGTAAAAGGAGTAACGAAACAAGAAGCTGAAAAGAAAGCCGAAAAACTGTTAGAAAAGGTCGGCTTATTAGATAAAAAAGATACGTATCCGAATCGTCTTTCAGGAGGGCAAAAGCAACGTGTAGCAATTGCAAGAGCGTTAGCAATGGAACCAGAAGTAATGTTATTTGATGAACCGACCTCTGCACTAGATCCAGAGATGGTAAAAGAAGTGTTAGAAGTTATGAAATCATTAGTTACGACAGGAATGACAATGGCTATCGTTACACATGAAATGGGATTTGCAAAAGAAGTAGCAGATCGTGTTCTCTTTTTAGATGGTGGGAAACTTGTAGAAGATAGTGCACCAGCAGAATTTTTTGCGGCACCGAAAAGTGAGCGTGCGCAACAATTTTTACAAAAAATATTGTAATATGTAAAGGATATGTGAATAATAAGTAGAAAAGGATGACATTGTGTCATCCTTTTTTTATACTAGCTGTAAATACGTTTATACATATAGGAGCAATGATATGTTCAAAATTGGATACCGTACAGTAAAAACAGCAATAGGGACTGGCGCAGCCGTTTTTATTGCTCAGTTATTAGGATTAGAATTTTATAGTTCAGCGGGTATTTTAGTTATATTATGTGTACAAAATACGAAACGAAAATCACTTCAAGTATCATTACATCGTTTTTTAGCTTGTGTATTATCAATGGTGTTCGCGTTTTGCATTTTTGAAACAATTGGATATACACCATTTGCAATTAGTGTATTATTACTTACATTTATTCCGACTGCAGTTATGCTCAAAATTCAAGAAGGTATTGTCACGAGCTCAGTTATTGTTATGCACCTGTATTCATTGAAACAAATTACATGGCTTATTGTTGGGAATGAAATTGCTATATTAACGATAGGGATTAGCGTGGCTCTATTAGTGAATATGTATATGCCAAGTAGTGAAAATAAGCTAAAAGAGTATCAAGATAAAATAGAAAGTAATTTTAAAACGATTTTGTTTGAAATGGTTGTGTATTTACGAAATCGAGAAAGTAGTTGGAGCGGGGCAGAACTTATTGAAACTGAAAATATGCTAAATGAAGCTAGAGATTTATCGTTTAAGAAACTTGAGAATGCATTTATGCGAGAAGATGACTATTATTATCGTTATTTTAATATGCGCATGCAACAATTCGAAATTTTAGAGCGAATGATTCCGTTAGCAGCTTCTTTATCGTGGACATATGAACAAGCTGACATGATTGCGGATGTGGTTGAAAACATTGGTAATGCTATTAGCCCTCAGAGTACCGGGGTTATTTCCTTAAGACAGCTGCAAGAAATGAGAGAATTATTTAGAGATATGCCTTTGCCGGCTACACGTGAAGAATTTGAGATACGTGCAAAACTTGTTCAACTTGTATACGAAATGGAACAATATTTACTCATTAAAAGTCGCTTTAAGGGAAAGGATAATATAAAAGAACTTATATAGAAGGTAGGAATTACTTATGCCGTATCTTCTCTCTTTCATATTATGTCTTTCTCTATCACCTATTTGGCCTCTTGGTGATAATCCGCGTGCCGGGGATCCTTTTATTATTGTAAATAAAGCGACGAATAAACTAGCTTATATTGACGATGGGAAGATTCAAAAGGTTTTTCCAGTCGCGACAGGAAAAACAAATGAATTAACGCCAGAAGGAACTTTTGATATTGTAATGAAAGCAAAGGATCCGTATTATATTGCAAAAGATATTCCAGGGGGATCACCGAAAAATCCACTTGGATCTAGGTGGATGGGATTTAATGCAAGAGGAACTGATGGGAGTAAATATGGAATACATGGAACAAACCAACCGAGTTCAATTGGGAAGTATATTTCACAAGGGTGTATAAGAATGAAGAAAAACGATGTGGAATATTTATTTGATCGTATTCCAATTGGAACGAAAGTGTGGATTGTAAAATCGAAAAAATCATTTCAGCAATTGGCAAAAGAAAAGGGAGCCATTGCATATGAAAAAGCCAACGACAAAGTTGGCTTTTTCTATTGTAATAAGTTGTCTTGACATGTGTACATAAGCATGAGTTAATGAGAGTATAGAAAGATAAAATTAGATAAAGGGGTTGCTCATATGTACTTGAATCCAAAACTTTCGTATATGCAGTTTTTTATGGGATTTCTATTTGTTATTACATTCATATTGGCAACTTTTAATATATGTTCTTATCTTGTAGCGATTGTATGTATGGCATTACTCAATCTTACTTTTGTTATTGGGGCATTTCAGCAGAAACAATATACAAGTTTTGTAATAGCACTTGTAATGTCATTTTCCTTTAGTATTGTAGCGATTGTGCTTTACATAAAATAAACCATCTCGATTTCGAGATGGTTTATTTTGTTATGTATAAAAAGTAAAAAAAGGACGAACAGGTCGTCCTTTTTACCAAAACATACTTGCGCCAGCAAGTAATGTTGTTACAAGCATAGAAATTAGCATTACATAAATCATAACTTTTTGAGCTTTTTTATGCATCGTTAAACCTCCTTGCAAATCAGTACAATATCATTGTAACGAGAAATGATATTGTGGACAAGGGGAGAGTAAGGACAAAATTCGGGGAGGGGTTGCAAAATATAACAGGAAATTTGAGTATGTGTATAGAATATAGTAAAAGGGTATATTGTTAATTTTTAGTTGGACAAGCTGAAGAATGGAGATACGATGATGAAAATATATGAAACAAATCGTTTACATTTAAGGGAAATTGATGAGTCGTATGCTGAAAAAGTTCTTCAATATTACGACAGAAATCGTGAGTTTTTAAAAGCTTGGGAAGAGTATAGACCGGAGGATTTTTTTACGTTAGATTATCAAAAGAAAAAGTTACAAAAGGATAGAAAAGAGTTCGCAGAAGGTAAAATTATCCGATTATGGATTTTTAAAAAGGGTGATGATACGAAAATAATTGGATGTATTTCATTTAATTTAATTGTTCGAGGAATTTACCAATCTTGCGTACTTAGTTATAAATTAGATAAAGAAGAGTTAAACAAAGGTTATACGACAGAAGCGCTTAGGAAAGCTATTCAAGTTGCTTTTGAGGAATTTCGATTACATCGTATAGAAGCGCCGATTATGCCACGAAATTTAGCATCTATACAAGTAGTGACGAAGATAGGTTTTCAGTATGAGGGCGTGTCTAGGAAGATGTTAATGGTTAATGGAGTGTGGGAAGATCATATGCGCTGGGTATTGTTAAATGAGTAATAAAAAGCAGATGGTTATCTAGACATATAAACCGTCTGTTTTTTGTCTTGTATTTCGAAACTTTTGCGAAATTCTGTTATAATTAACAGTGTTACATACATAATGGTAGTGCAGGAGGCGCAGTCTTATGATTAATCAAGAACGTTTAGTAAATGAATTTATGGAATTAGTACAAGTAGATTCTGAAACGAAATTTGAAGCAGAAATTTGCAAAGTATTAACAAAGAAATTTACAGATTTAGGTGTAGAAGTATTTGAAGATGACACAATGGCTGTTACTGGGCATGGTGCAGGTAACTTAATTTGTACATTACCAGCAACAAAAGATGGTGTTGATACAATTTACTTTACTTCTCATATGGATACAGTAGTTCCTGGTAATGGAATTAAGCCTTCTATTAAAGATGGATATATCGTATCAGATGGTACTACGATATTAGGTGCGGATGATAAAGCAGGATTAGCATCAATGTTCGAAGTAATCCGTGTTTTAAAAGAAAAAAATATCCCTCATGGTACAATTGAATTTATTATTACAGTTGGAGAAGAATCTGGTCTTGTTGGTGCAAAAGCATTAGATCGTGAGCGCATTACAGCGAAATACGGTTACGCATTAGATAGCGATGGAAAAGTTGGTGAAATCGTTGTTGCAGCTCCAACACAAGCGAAAGTGAATGCGATTATTCGCGGGAAAACAGCTCACGCTGGTGTAGCACCAGAAAAAGGTGTATCTGCAATTACTATCGCAGCGAAAGCAATTGCGAAGATGCCACTTGGCCGTATTGATTCTGAAACAACTGCAAATATTGGCCGTTTTGAAGGTGGTACACAAACGAATATCGTTTGCGATCATGTACAAATCTTTGCAGAAGCGCGTTCTTTAATCAATGAAAAAATGGAAGCGCAAGTTGCGAAAATGAAAGAAGCATTTGAAACAACTGCAAAAGAAATGGGCGGTCGAGCAGACGTTGAAGTAAACGTTATGTATCCAGGATTTAAATTTGCTGATGGCGATCACGTTGTAGAAGTTGCAAAACGTGCAGCTGAAAAAATTGGTCGTACACCTTCTCTTCACCAAAGTGGTGGCGGAAGTGATGCAAACGTAATTGCAGGACACGGTATTCCAACAGTTAACTTAGCAGTGGGTTATGAAGAAATTCATACAACAAACGAAAAGATTCCTGTTGAAGAATTAGCGAAAACAGCAGAATTAGTTGTTGCAATCATTGAGGAAGTAGCGAAGTAATAAACAAAAGAGCGTGTAAATCAATTGTGGTTTACACGCTTTTTATTTTGAGTCAATTGCTTTTACAAGGCGGATAAGCCAATACAAGAAAATCCATGGCAGTATGTAAGTTGTTACTACATGGACTAGGCGAGGGAGGAAACCAGCCATGTTCATATCAAAAATAGGAAGAAGTAAATAATTGATTGCGACGATGAGTATAATTACGAGAAACGTATAATTGAGTTTATCAGTTGATTTCATAATAATCACTCCTTTTTTAAAAATACAAATATATCCACTTTATTTAAATTATAGAAATAAATATGATAGAAAAGAACAAGTAATGATTATAATTATTGTGCAAAATTTGATATAATAAAAGAACGAACGTTCTGATTAGGGAGTGAGTACTATGCGAGAAATGTATCCAAAAAAAGGTCGTGTTATTTTACATGTAGATATGAATTGTTTTTTCGCATCTGTTGAAATTGCTCATGACCCATCATTACAAGGGAAGCCGTTAGCGGTTGCTGGAAATGAAAAAGAAAGAAAAGGAATTATCATAACATGTAGTTATGAGGCGAGAGAATATGGAATACGTACAACGATGCCACTTTGGGAAGCGAAAAGGTTATGTCCGCAATTAGTTGTAAGGCGTCCTAATTTTACATTATATCGTGAAGCTTCATTTCAAATGTTTCAAATCCTTTCCCGTTTTACGGAAAAAATACAACCAGTCTCAATAGATGAAGGATATTTAGATATTACAGATTGTTACGCACTCGGTTCGCCTCTTGAAATAGCAAAGATGATTCAGCAGGCATTATTAACAGAGTTACAGTTGCCGTGTAGCATCGGAATTGCTCCAAACCTTTTCCTAGCAAAAACAGCTTCTGATATGAAAAAGCCTCTCGGTATTACCGTGCTCCGAAAACGAGATATTCCAGAAATGATTTGGCCACTTCCGGTTGGAGCGATGCATGGGATTGGAGAAAAAACAGCGGAGAAATTAAATGATATTCATATACAAACAATTGAGCAGTTAGCGAAAGGGAACGAACATATCATTCGTGCTAAAATTGGAAAGCATGGTGTTGATTTACAAAAGCGGGCAAAAGGTGTGGATGATAGAGAAGTTGACCCGAGTCAAATGGGACAACATAAAAGCGTTGGTAATTCGATGACTTTTTCAAAGGATATGGATGAAGAGAAAGAATTGCTTGATATGTTAGAACGGCTATCAAAATCGGTGAGTAAAAGGTTACAAAAGCGAACTCTTGTCAGCTATAATATTCAAATTATGATTAAATATCATGATAGGCGGACAGTAACGAGGAGTAAGCAACTGAAAAATGCCATTTGGGAAGAACGCGATATTTTTCAAGCAGCATCCCGTTTATGGAAGCAACATTGGGATGGTGATTCTGTTCGTTTACTAGGTGTTACAGCTACTGAAATAGAGTGGAAGACAGAATCGGTGAAGCAATTAGATTTGTTTTCATTTGAAGAAGATGCGAAAGAAGAGCCGCTACTTGCTGTCATTGATCAAATTAATGATAAGTATGGAATGCCCCTTTTACAACGAGGTAGTCAATTATTACGTAAGCAAGAAAAGTCTTTTCAGCAAAAATTAGAAAATAAGTTTATGTAGAAGGTGTCATGAAACTGTAAATATCATGACACCTTTCATTTTCAACTTGCTTCTAAATTTAATGAAGTTTTCCAACCAGCTGCAGTAACGCCAGATTCTAATAGCATTCTGCTCACTATTTTTTCAATTAAGACTGCTGTATTTGTGTTGCAGTGTAATGTCGCTTGTATACACACTTTTTGATTAGAATCTACGTCCTCACTATACAATTCTTTTAAACCGATGCCTTCAGAACTTACCATATGCATAAGTAAAAAGCGAATATGGGCTTCATGTTCTTCTGAACAAGTAAGAGAAAGTAAGTAGTTCGTTTGTTCAGGTGATTCTTCTTTTGATTTTTGATTCATAAAGAGAGCGATTGGACGAAGTAGTATATTTGCTAGTAAAACGCCGGCTGCACCTAATATAGCTGCAATGAGGAAACCAGCGCCTGTAAGAGTACCAACAGCAGCTGCGCACCATAGGGTAGCCGCAGTATTAAGTCCTCTAATACTAAAGCCATCGCGGATAATAACGCCGCCTCCTAAAAAACCAATCCCACTGACGACTTGAGCGGCAATACGTGAGGGGCTAGCATCGTGATCAAGCATGACGGATAATAAAACAAATATACAGGCACCAAGTGATACGAGAGCATTTGTCCGTAGTCCAGCCATCCTATGTCTCCATTGCCGTTCCATTCCGATGCAAGCACCTACAATAATTGCAATAAATAATCTTAGTACAATGTCATACCATACCATCATGGTCACCTCCATACATATAAGTCCAAGTTATGTTTTTGAGAATGAGCGGGGAGTACCCGCTCATTTTCATTTTTATAACCAGCTATGAAACTTTTTAATATAAACTTTTTTTAGGAGCTGTGTTAAGAAAGCATAGCCTAATAGTATTCCTACTAACCAAGGGAAATAGCTAAGTGGTAATGCTTGTAATCCAACAGCTGCTCCAAGTGGTGAGAATGGAATGTAAATTCCAATTGCCATAATACAAGCGGTTAACAAAAGAACTGGTACTGATGCAGTACTTTGAATGAATGGAATCTTCTGTGTTCTTATCATGTGAACAATTAAAGTTTGTGTTAGTAATCCAACGACAAACCAACCTGATTGGAATAATGATTGTTCGCTAACTGTATTTGCACCGAAGACGTTCCACATGACCACATAGGTGATCATGTCAAATATGGAACTAATGGGACCGATGCAAATAATGAAGTTCCGTAAATTTGCAGTATCCCATTTTCTTGGTTTTTCTAAAAACTCTTTATCCATTTTGTCCCATGGAATAGACAATTGTGAAATATCATAAAGTAAGTTTTGAATTAAAAGGTGAATGGCAAGCATCGGCAAGAAGGGAATGAATGCACTTGCTACTAACACACTAAATACATTTCCGAAGTTAGAGCTCGCTGTCATTTTAATGTACTTTAAAATATTACCAAATGTAGTGCGTCCTTCTAAAATACCTGCTTCTAATATCATTAAACTTTTTTCAAGTAGAATAATATCGGAAGACTCTTTTGCAATATCAGTTGCAGTATCAACACATATGCCAACATCAGCTTCACGTAACGCTACGGCATCGTTAATGCCATCTCCCATATAACCTACAGTGTGTCCGTTTCCTTGTAATACTCGTATAATACGAGATTTTTGCATTGGATTTAGTTTAGCAAATACAGTTGTTTCTTCGGCTAGTTTTGCTAATGCTTTATCAGGTAAAGCATCGATCTCGTAACCAAGGACAGGCTCGCCAATATTTAATCCAACTTCTTTACAAACTTTTTTTGTCACGATTTCGTTATCGCCAGTTAAAATTTTTACTTGTACACCATGTTTTTGTAATGCTTGAATGGCAGTAGCTGCAGATGGTTTCGGGGGATCTAAAAAGCCAATATATCCAGCGAGAATCATATCAGTTTCGTCTTTTACTGCGTACTCTGTATCATTTATTCTTCTATCTTTTTTATAAGCTACAGCAATAACACGCATACCTTCACTATTCAATGTCTCACTTAGTTGTTTTACATGTAAACGCATGTCATCGGTAAGAGAAACAACTTTGCCATCTACTTCAGTGTAGTTGCAAATAGATAAAATTTCTTCTACTGCCCCTTTACAGACCATTGTATGTTCACCTGAGTTGTTTTTCACAATGACAGACATACGCCGACGAGCAAAATCAAATGGAATTTCATCTAGTTTTTGAAAAACGGATGGATCAAATTTTTGGTTTTCTTCTGTATGTTTCATAACGGCTTTATCTATTAAATTTTTCAATCCTGTTTGATAGAAGCTATTTAAATAGGCAAAGTGTAATACACGATTACATGTATTACCGTTAGGATCTAGGTGCCGGACAAGTACAACTTTATCTTCTGTTAACGTTCCTGTTTTATCGGTACAAAGAATGTTCATAGCACCTAAGTTTTGAATAGAATTCAGCTGTTTTACAATTACTTTCTGTTTAGACATGTTAACTGCCCCTTTAGCTAAATTAGCAGTTACGATCATTGGTAACATTTCAGGTGTAAGACCAACAGCAATAGCGATAGCGAAGAAGAAAGCCTCTTGCCAATCGCCTTTTGTGAATCCGTTAATGAGAAGAACGATAGGTGCCATAATAAGCATGAATGTAATTAATAGCCAGCTTACTTTGTTTACCCCTTTATCAAAGCTTGTTTCTACGCGCTTACCGATTACTTTATTTGCTAAAGAGCCGAAATACGTATCGGTACTTGTGGAGATGACAACAGCTTTTGCGCTACCACTTACAATATTTGTCCCCATGAAGCAAAGATTTTCCATATCGAGTGGATTGTAATTTTTTTTCGTGCTTTTCGGTAATAGATGTTTATTTTCTGTATGGTAGCAGTGTTCGTATTTTTCTACAGGAAGTGATTCCCCTGTTAAAGAAGATTGATTCACAAATAAATCTTTAGCGGATAAAATACGCACATCAGCTGGAACGATATCACCGGCTGAAAGTGAAATAATATCGCCAGGCACAAGTTCCTCAATTGGAATTTCCGTTGTTTCAGTTTGCTTTAACTTTTTTACATTTTTTGTTTCGTGCACAAATCCATCTATTCTAAAGACACTTGCTGTTGTTCGAACCATAGCCTGTAACTGATCCGCAGCTTTTTGAGAACGAAATTCTTGTAAAAAGCGAATCGTTGCACTTAGCATTACCATTACAGATACGACAAGCGTTCCTTGTATGTCATCTGTGAAAAAAGAGAGTGCACCGAGAGCTAATAAAACAAAAATAAATGGATTTTTAAATGCCAGTAGAAATTGAATGTACCACGGTGATGTTTTATTATGAGCTATTTCATTAAGGCCATATAAAGAAAGTCTACGAGACGCTTCTAGTTTAGAGAGCCCATCTTCTGTTGTTTCTAAAAGGCGTAACGCATTGTTTACATCTTGTGTTGCGACTGCCACTAATAATTCGTTATTTGTTTGCATGCTCTCTTGATTGTAAGCATGCTTTGTTTCTTGTCTTTGTATATTTAACATTGGTAGTTCCTCCTTTTTCATGAAGGAGGAAACAATCTGTTACTCGACTATTTGAAATTAGGAGGAACAGTTTCTTTCCTACCTACATGATGAAATATTAACGTAAAACATATGGGTATCTGGGCCGAATCATCAATTGCCAACTGTTCCTCACCTCCGTACAATTTAGTAGTTTCTGAATATGCTATGTTTGTTTCATAGTAAGGTGCATATAGACGTAAAAAGACCTTTACTCAAAACGAGTAAAGGTCTGAATTCGCAGTTAAAAGAGTCCACAACAAAGACTGTTAGTAGATATAAATAAAAACAGTTTTTGTGTATGACAAAATACATGCACCTCTCCCTCGTTGAGTTTTAGCACTGTATAGCATAGGTACTGAAACCAGCTACATTAAAAAAGGCCTTCATTCCGACCTTTCCTGTTGACCCATTGGCGTCTCTCGACATTTTTGGGCAGCAGCGTTTCTCTATACAGGAGCCTCACCTAACAGAGACCATATTCAATTACATGTTGAATGTTAGCACTGTAAAATTGTAGTGTCAATATCTTTTTTATCTGTGTTTTTAAAATATTAAACGGATTTATAATAGATATGTGGGATGAAATGTATGATATTGATTATAAATATTGAGAATCAAAAATGGTTGTTTAATGAGCAGGAAGATTTATGTTCACACGGAGAAATATATTTAAATGTGGCTGGAACGATTATTACGCGGACAGGTATGGATGAGGAATGGGGAATAAGTGAATCAGCTTTAGCTTTGTTACGAACTTTAGATAAAGAATATATTTGTGATATTGAAAATGAAGAGGGGGTTATTTTGCACGGATGTGGCACTATGCTAATGTTAGGATGCCCAATTTCAATTCATTGGACTATAAACCATATAGGTAAAAATGTGATTTTAAAGGACTTTGTCAAAGTTATTTCTACTGATCAAAAGGCTATATACTATGAAGGGCTTCATATAGAATTGAATGAAAATGAATATAGAAAACAAATTGTTTCTTTTGCACTACAAGCAAAAGAATTATTTAAAAAATCAAGTGAAAAGATAATTTTAAATGAGTTTGAGCGAAGTATGTATACCGACTTTTGGACGGAATATGATCATTTGTTAAATAAGTATAAATAAAAAAGCACTGTAACCAGTGCTTTTTTATTATAGATTACGAGATTGTAGGGTTTTCAAAAATAACAATCTCTGAACTGTTTGTAGTTGAAACACGTTGGGCGTAATATGTTAAAGCTGAAGAAATATATGCTGGTAACGTATCATTTGTATGTGATGTTGTATATTCATGGATTAATTCCTTTAAAGTAGTCCATTCTAATTGTGCTGGGTGATCAGACACGAAAGAACTTACCCAGCGATCAAATGAAGATGAAAAATCAGTTTGTAAACGAAATACTTCTTTCATAATAAAACGCTCCCTTAAAATGTAGTATAATTATTTTAACACAAAACACGAACGATAGCTAAATTTTTTAAGTATAATGTTCGTGTTATATAGTTGTCTAGATGTTTGGTTATGTAAATTCAATTTGCCATTTGAAATAACATTCCGTAAGATGAGAGATAGAGTATATTTAGAGCTGGAGGAAAGAAAGTGGAATTTGTATTTTTAGGAACGGGTGCAGGTGTTCCTTCAAAAGGAAGGAACGTTTCAGCAATTGCTTTACAATTGTTAGAAGAACGAGGACAAACTTGGTTATTTGATTGTGGCGAGGCCACGCAACATCAAATATTACATACATCTGTACGTCCGCGCCGCATTGAAAAAATATTTATTACGCATTTACATGGCGATCATATTTTTGGGTTGCCTGGTTTATTAGGTAGCCGTTCATTTCAAGGAGGAACTACGCCTTTAACGGTGTATGGGCCGAAAGGAATTAAACAATTTATTGAAGTGGCATTATCGGTAAGTACGACACATGTGAAATATCCACTTGAAGTTGTGGAGATAACAGAAGAAGGTACCGTATTTGAAGATAATGAATTTTATGTAGAAACGAAAAGATTATCACACGGTATAGAATGCTTTGGATATCGTATTGTAGAGAAAGATATACAAGGTGCTCTTTTAGTTGATAAGTTGCTTGAGATGGGTGTGAAACCAGGTCCAATCTTTAAACGTTTAAAAGATGGTGAAGTAGTTGAATTAGAGGATGGCACGATATTAAATGGAAATGAGTTTATCGGCCCACCTCAAAAAGGAAGAATTATTACTATCTTAGGTGATACGAGATATTGTGAAGCGAGTAGAGAGCTGGCACAAGACGCTGACGTACTTGTTCATGAAGCAACTTTTGCGGCAGAAGATGAACAACAAGCATATGACTATTTTCATTCCACATCTAAGCAAGCTGCAAGTATTGCACTTCAGGCAAATGCAAAACGATTAATATTGACTCATATTAGTTCTCGTTATCAAGGAGATACATATAAGGAATTATTGAAAGAGGCAAGAGAGCTATTTTCTAATACAGAAATAGCTACAGATTTAAAATCATTTCCAGTGGAAAGATAATAATGTTGTGAAAAAATGGTGACGAAAGGTTGCCATTTTTTTATTTCTAAAAAAATTTAAAAATAAAACTGTTATCATTTTATGCTTATATAGGATGAAACAGAAAGTTTTAATGATGTAAAGATATAAGATGAAACTACATAGTATCGATTGTTTAGAAAAACTGTTATATAAGTCAGACGACATACGAGTAGTACAAATAGTAAAAACGGATTGTTATTCAGAACTTTTAAAATTCATTAAAAGTAAGCGTTTTATTAAAAACAAGCTATAATGAGGACAGATTATAATTTACTGTAGGCTACATGTGTTTGAGCCGTTTATCATAACAAGTGAAGTTGAATAAATTGTGAGAGAGTAACATGGAAATTATAATAGGAAGGACATTACTATTATTCGTATTAAGTCTTTTTCACTTTTTAGCTTTAAGGCATCAAAAGGTATGAAAGCAATGGGTGTTTCACTTGTTTGTGCTATGCTTGTAAGGGGTTCTGTGTTAAACTTTGGATTGCTACAAGACTTTATTGTAGATTATCTTATATTATTTTTAAATGAAGGTAATGCTAAGTTTCTTATTTATTATGATAACTAGTATTATTTCAGGATATATTGCTTCACTGTTATTCAAAAACGATCCAATTCGTACATGGGAACAAATTCGTGATGCAACTGGAAAAGCAACCGATTTGGTAGCTTAATAAAATAGTAAAAAATTTTTTCATAGAGGTTTAGGGGGAGTTATAATGAAGTATCGCTCAGTATTTGATATTATTGGTCCAGTTATGATTGGTCCATCAAGTTCACATACAGCAGGCGCAGCAAGAATGGGGCAAGTTGCTCGCCAGCTGTTTCGTCATGAACCAGAAAGAGTAAGCATTTCATTATATGGATCATTTGCAAAGACGTATCGAGGGCATGGTACGGATGTAGCACTGATCGGTGGAATATTAGGGTTTGAAACAGATGACTTACGTATTCCAGAAGCGCTAGACATAGCAAAAGAGCGCAAAATCGAAGTAGAATTCATTGAAGAAGATGCAAATGCACCTCACCCAAATACAGCGAGAATTCGTTTGTATAAAGGTGAAGAAGAAATTGAAGTTGTTGCTTGCTCAATTGGTGGCGGTAAAATTGAAGTTGTAGAATTAAACGGATTCGATCTTCAATTATCAGGCACGAGCCCGGCACTACTTATTGTAAATAACGATCGCTTTGGTGCTATTGCAGCAGTAGCTTCAATCCTTGCGAAACACGAAATTAATATTAGTACAATGAGTGTTTCTCGTAAAGAAAAAGGAAGAAGAGCACTTATGGTCATCGAAACAGATGAATTATTAGCAGATGAAGTGATTGAAGAAATAAACGCGCAACAAAATATTTGTCAAGTAACTATTATGGAATAATTGCAGGGGGGACACACCATGTTTCGGAACGCAGCGGAACTAGTGGCGCAAGCTAAAGAACAAAATGTAAAAATCGCAGAAATTATGATTCAATGTGAAATGGAAACAAGAAGTATTTCACGTGAAGAAGTAATTGCTGGTATGGAAAAGAATTTAGTTGTAATGGAGCAAGCAGTAGAACGTGGTATTCGCGGCGTGAAATCGCCGACTGGTTTAACTGGCGGAGATGCTGTAAAAGTTCAGTCGTATATGAATAGCGGAAAAGGCTTATCTGGAGATACGATTTTGGACGCAGTGAGTAAAGCTGTTGCAACAAATGAAGTAAACGCAGCGATGGGAATTATTTGTGCAACACCAACAGCAGGGTCTGCTGGAACAGTGCCAGGTGTACTATTTGCACTAAGAGAAAAATTGCAGCCTACACGTGAAGAAATGATTGAATTCTTATTTACAGCAGGAGCTTTCGGTATGGTTGTTGCGAATAACGCTTGTATTTCTGGTGCAGCGGGAGGATGCCAAGCTGAAGTTGGTTCAGCAAGTGGAATGGCGGCTGCAGCTGCAGTTGAAATGGCTGGTGGAACACAAGATCAGGCAGCTACGGCGATGGCAATTTCATTAAAGAACATGCTTGGTTTAGTATGCGATCCTGTTGCAGGACTTGTAGAAGTACCTTGCGTAAAACGTAATGCAGCCGGCGCTGCAAATGCGATGATTTCAGCTGATTTAGCATTAGCTGGTGTAACGAGTACAATTCCATGTGATGAAGTCATTGAGGCAATGTTTAGAATCGGACAAACGATGCCAGTAGCACTTCGTGAAACAGCTGAAGGTGGACTTGCAGCAACACCAACTGGTCGCCGTCTGCAAGAAGAGATTTTTGGGAAGACTAATAACTAAACAATATATATTTATAAAAAAATGGAGCTCAAGTAAGATTGAGCTCCATTTTTTATTTTTCTTTTGTTAGTTGTTCTAATGTCTTCCCAAGATTATGTGATCGTTGTGTAGCCTGTGTAATACAAGAAATAAGTGCTTGTTGAAATTTATGTTCTTGTAATACTTCAATGCCTGCTTCGGTCGTTCCACCAGGAGAAGTAATTTCCTTTCGCAAAACAGAAGGGTGTTTTGCACTTGCTTTTAGCATCTCAGCAGCACCAATCATCGTCTGAAGAATAAGTGACTTTGCAACATCTTCTTTTAAACCAATTTCTTTTGCGGCTTCTTCCATCGCTTCTACTACGTAATAAATATAAGCAGGCCCACTTCCAGATAATGCAGTGACAGCGTGCATATCTTCTTCCTCTACAATAGAGACGAGACCAATCGTTTCAAATAAAGCTATGGCAATTTGAATATGTTCTTTTGTTGCATGTTTTGAAGGCGAAATAGCAGTAGCTGATTTTAAAATAGCTGCAGATGTATTTGGCATTGCACGAATAATCGGGACGTCTTTTTGAAGTAGATTTCTAATCGAATGAGTAGAAACACCTGCTAATAACGAAATAATAAGCAGGTTATGATGTATATCTTCTTTAAAAGGAGTAAGCGCTTCTGCAACATCCTTTGGCTTCATTGCTAGAAAAAGAATAGTTGTATCAGTAAGTAGTTCTTTTTTATTATGTGTACCTTTGACGCCGTATTTTTTATGTAGCTCTTGTAACCTTGTCTCGTTAGAACGATTACTTACAGTAATTTGTTCAGCTTTCACAACATTTGCATGTAACAAGCCACCAATAATAGCTTCAGCGATAGAGCCTGCACCGAGAAAGGAAATGTTTTGAATAGACATGATGTTCCTCCTTTAATTTTGGTTAGAAATTCTTATAAATGTACATACATTCGTTTTTTTATAGGGAACACCTCTTTTTATCTGAAAATAATGACAAATATATATAGAAGTTGTAAACTGAAGAAGTATTCATTTTTGAACCGGAAAGAGACAGGGGGGCTAAGCATGACGGCGATTCACCGAATGGAGATTCCTGTACCATTTGCAGTTGAAACTGTAAATGTGTTTTTAGTTGAGGGGGAGACATTAATATTAATTGATACAGGGACGAATACAGAAGAGGCAAGAAATGCGTTAGAAAGTCAGTTAGGTGCATTAGGATATACGATAGAAGATATTGAAACAGTAGTCATTACGCACCATCATGCGGATCATTGTGGGCTTTTAAATATATTTTCTGAGAAAACGAACATTATTGGACACCCTTGGAATGAGCCTTGGATTACGCAAAATCCAGAATTTTTAAAGCGGTATCATGAGTTTTTTAGAGAGACAGCTTTGCAATTTGGTGTTCCAGCAGCATTTTTGAAAGACGAGGCGTTATTGACGACAAGGACATTGAAATATTCTTGTAATAGATCGTTAACGCATACTGTGAGAGAGGGAGATCGTATTGATTCTTTACCTGGGTTTACAGTGATTGAAACACCAGGTCATGCTTCTACTCATATTTCATTATATAGAGAATCTGATGGAATATTAATTGGCGGGGATGCTCTCATTAGTCATATTTCTTCGAATCCAATATTAGAACCACCATATGAAGGACAAACAGAAAGGGCACGCCCATTATTACAATACAATCAAACGTTAAAGCGTTTAAGTGAAATGAATATTTCGCGCATTTTATCAGGACATGGAGAAGATGTTCTAAATGTGAAACAACTTATTGAAACGAGATTACAAAAGCAAGAAACACGTGCATTTAAAGTGCTTGAGTTATTAAAGGAAAAACCAATGACAGCATTTGAAGTATGTGTAAAACTATTTCCGGTATTGTATAAGGAACAATTGCCACTTACTATTTCAGAAACGGTTGGACAATTAGACTTTTTAGCATATAATCAACAAGTGATGATTGATGAATCTTCGCAACAATTGATTTATTATGCAAAGTAGGTGACAGCAATGACGGGACGTTTACAAAATAAAGTAATCGTCATTACAGGTGCTTCTAGTGGAATTGGAGAGCAAGTTGCAATGCAAGTTGCAGAGCAGGGGGCGACTCCAGTATTAATGGCTAGAACAGAAGAGAAATTAAAAGCGTTAGCAGACAAAATTAAAGAAACTTATAATACGCCTTGCTATTATTATGTATTAGATGTAAGTGAAGAGACGGAAGTACAATCTGTTTTTTCAAAGGTATTACAAGAAGTGGGACGTATTGATATATTAGTAAACAATGCGGGATTTGGTATTTTTAAAACGTTTGAAGATACGTCAATGGGTGAAGTGAAAGATATGTTCCAAGTAAATGTATTTGGATTAGTAGCATGTACGAAAGCGGTACTACCTTATATGGTGAAAAGAAACGAAGGACATATTATTAATATTGCTTCACTTGCCGGAAAAATTGCAACTCCGAAATCAAGTGCGTATGCAGCAACGAAACATGCTGTATTAGGATTTACGAATAGTTTACGCATGGAATTAGCGAATACAGATATTTATGTTACAGCAATTAATCCAGGTCCGATAGATACGAACTTTTTTGAAATAGCTGATCAATCCGGTACATATGTGAAAAATATGGGACGATACATGTTAAAACCAACATATGTAGCAGAGCAAATTGTAAAATCGATGCAAACGAAAAAGCGTGAAGTAAACTTACCGAAATGGATGGGCATTGGTCCGAAACTGTATGCTTTATTCCCAGGTTTATTTGAGTGTGTTGCAGGTAAATCATTAAGTAAAAAATAGGAGATTTCCATATGGAAATCTCCTATTTTTTTTATTTTCCAGTCACATAATCGTAAACGATATCCTCAACTGCCTCGTATACATCAATTCCAGTATTTGAATGAATGATCGTTTGAATATGTTTAATTAGCATTTCCTGATCCTCATTTGACATAGGATTACATTGATATTGCTGAAAACTTTTTATAATCATTTTCTCAATTAATTTTTCATTCATGTTTTCCCCGCCTGTATGTACGTATGTATTGTTTTATTGTACTTGAAGTGAAATGAAAAAACTACTATGCAATATGTGTGTATAAAAATTCAGTTGTGTATATTGTTTTTCTAGTAAAATTAAGTTTTTTAAGTTTATAAAATTTATAAATATTTAATTGACTCTATAAATATACAATATTATAATCATACTTAATTTAAAGAATCGATATGAGGAGGAGCATATGAAAGTCGCGATTATTGGAGCAACTGGGTATGGAGGTATTGAGTTAATTCGGTTATTAGAGCAACATCCATATTTTTCGATAGCATCTCTCCATTCTTTTTCACAAGTTGGCGAGTGTATAACAAATGTATATCCGCATTTTCAAAATGTTCTTGTTCATACGTTACAAGAAATTGATGTGAAGGAAATAGAGAAGGAAGCAGAAATTGTATTTTTAGCAACCCCAGCAGGAGTATCAGTAGAGTTAACGCCAAAATTATTAGCAGTAGGTTTAAAAGTAATTGACCTATCTGGAGACTTTCGTATGATAGATCCTTCGTCATATGAACTGTGGTATAAAAAGCCAGCAGCGAAAGAAGAAATTCTTAGAAAAGCAGTGTATGGGTTAAGTGAATGGAAAAGGACTGAGATTCAAAAGGCACATTTAATTGCAAACCCGGGATGTTTTGCTACAGCTGCATTATTAGCGATATTGCCGTTAGTCCGTAGCGGCATAATTGAAGAAGATTCAATTATTATTGATGCGAAATCAGGGGTATCAGGAGCAGGCAAAACGCCAACAACGATGACTCACTTTCCTGAGTTATACGATAACTTGCGTATTTATAAAGTAAATGAGCATCAACACGTTCCTGAGATTGAGCAAATGCTCGCGGAGTGGAATAGGGAGACGAAGCCAATCACGTTTAGTACACATTTAATACCGATATCACGTGGGATTATGGTTACACTTTATGCGAAAGTAAAACGAGAAATGAAAATAGAACAACTTCAAAAATTATATGAAGAAGTGTATGAACAATCGGCTTTTGTTCGAATTCGCATGCAAGGAGAGTTTCCAAGTCCGAAAGAAGTGAGGGGCTCAAATTATTGTGATATGGGGATAGCTTACGATGAAAGAACAGGAAGAGTGACAGTTGTTTCTGTTATAGACAATATGATGAAAGGTGCGGCTGGGCAAGCAATTCAAAATGCAAATATAGTAGCGGGATTAGAAGAAACAACAGGCTTACAACATATGCCGCTCTATCTATAAGGGGGACATGATGATTAAAGTAGCGTCTATTACAAAAGTAGAAAATGGTTCGATTGTAACTCCAAAAGGTTTCTCGGCTATTGGCAATGCAATTGGTCTGAAAAAGGAGAAAAAGGATTTAGGGGCAATCGTTTGCGATACACCAGCGTCATGTGCTGCTGTTTATACAACAAATCAAATACAAGCAGCTCCCTTGCAAGTAACGAAGGATAGTATAACGACTGAGGGAAAATTACAAGCTATTATCGTCAATAGTGGAAATGCAAATGCTTGTACTGGAATGCAAGGATTACAAGACGCATACGAGATGCGCGCGTTAGGGGCGGAACATTTTCGAGTGAAAGAAAATTACGTTGCAGTAGCTTCAACAGGTGTAATTGGTGTTCCTTTACCGATGGATATAATCCGAAAGGGAGTTGCAACTCTTATACCGACGAAGGAAGAAAGTGAAGCTCATTCTTTTTCTGAAGCAATTTTAACGACGGATCTTATCACGAAAGAAACTTGCTATGAGATGATGATTGATGGGGAGAAAGTGCTGATTGCTGGTGTTGCGAAAGGTTCAGGGATGATTCATCCAAATATGGCAACGATGCTAAGTTTTATTACGACAGACGCTCATATAGAGCATGACGTATTGCAAACAGCATTATCCCAAATTACGAATCATACATTTAATCAAATTACGGTAGATGGAGATACTTCTACGAATGATATGGTCATCGTTATGGCAAGTGGATTATCAGAAACAAGCCCGATAAATATGGAACATACAGATTGGGAAACTTTCGTATGTGCTTTACAGAAGGTATGTGAAGATTTAGCAAAAAAAATTGCGCAAGATGGTGAAGGCGCTACGAAGTTAATAGAAGTAAATGTGCTAGGAGCTCAAACGAATGAAGAGGCAAAAAAAATTGCAAAGCAAATAGTCGGTTCGAGTCTTGTGAAAACAGCAATACATGGTGAAGACCCAAACTGGGGACGAATTATTAGCAGTATTGGACAAAGTGAAGTAGCTATTCATCCGAATACAATTGACATTACTCTTCAATCTATATCGGTATTAAAAAATAGTGAGCCTCAAACATTTTCTGAAGAAGAAATGACAGAGAGATTACAAGAAGATGAAATAGTGATTAATGTGTACTTACACTTAGGTGAAGAGACAGGATCAGCTTGGGGCTGTGACTTAAGCTATGAATATGTGAAAATAAACGCTTGTTATCGTACATAAGGAGAGGGAAGATGAGCAATTATATTGTAGTGAAATGCGGCGGTAGTATGTTGAATCAATTAAATGATGTGTTTTTTGATTGTATAAAGACATTACAGCAGAAGTATAAAGTAGTGATTGTCCATGGTGGTGGGCCAGAAATTGATGCCAAATTAAAAGATTGTAACATCAACGTAGAAAAAAGAGGTGGATTACGCGTAACACCAAAAGAAGTTATGGATGTTGTTCAAATGGTGCTATGCGGAAGTACGAATAAAAAACTCGTAATGAATTTACAAAAGCATAATTTACTTGCTGTAGGTTGTTCAGGGTGTGACGGCAATTTACTTCAAGTTCAACCTGTCAGCGAGGAGATAGGTTATGTGGGAGAAGTAAGGTATGTCGAAACGGCCTTACTAAAAGGATTAATAAATATGAATTATATTCCTGTTATTGCTCCGGTCGGCATAAATGATAATGAGATTTATAACATAAATGCAGATACCGCCGCCGCTGGAATTGCGGCCGCATTATCTGCAAAAGAACTCATTTTTATTACAGATGTAGATGGGGTATTACATGAAGGAAGGTTAGTAAAGAAAACCGACGAATTTGAGATTGTTAATTTTATAGAAAACGGTGTTATTACCGGTGGGATGATTCCGAAAGTACAGGCAGCACTAGCATCATTAAAAATGGGAGTGCAAAAGGTTAGTATCGTAAATGGGACGAAGGATTTTACCGAGGTTACAGGTGAGTGTATCGGAACGACGGTAACGAGGGGCGTGAGTATTGCATGACAAGTCATCTTTTTCAAACGTATGGGAGAAGAAAGATTGAGTTTGTAAAGGGAAAAGGAACGAAAGTTATTGATAATAAAGGTAAGGAATATTTAGATTTTACATCAGGAATTGGCGTATGTAATTTAGGACATTGTCACCCTACTGTTCTCAAAGGTGTACAAGAGCAACTTGATGATATATGGCATATATCTAACCTGTTTACAAATAACTTACAAGAAGAAGTCGCTTCATTATTAACAGAAAATACAGCATTAGATTATGTGTTTTTTTGTAATAGCGGGGCAGAGGCGAATGAAGCAGCTTTGAAGCTAGCCCGTAAGCATACTGGAAAATCTCTCGTCGTAACGTGTGAGCAGTCTTTTCACGGTAGAACATTTGGAACGATGAGTGCGACGGGGCAAAATAAAGTGAAAGAAGGATTTGGTCCGCTCCTTCCGTCTTTTTTACATACTCCATTTAACGATATAAAGGCGCTCAAGGAAGTAATGAATGAAGAAGTTGCGGCAGTAATGGTAGAAGTTGTTCAAGGAGAGGGAGGAGTCATACCTGCTGATTTATCTTTTTTGAAAGAGATTGAAGCATTATGTAAGAAGTTCGGGTCCTTATTTATTATAGACGAAGTCCAAACAGGAATCGGAAGAACAGGGACACTATTTGCTTACGAAAAAATGGGAATAAAACCTGATATCGTTACCGTCGCAAAGGCACTTGGAAACGGGATTCCTGTCGGAGCAATGATTGGTAGGAAAGAACTTGGAACATCGTTTACTGCAGGATCACACGGCTCAACGTTTGGCGGGAATTATGTTGCAATGGCTGCAGCGAAAGAAGTATTGCAAGTAAGTAAAAGACCATCGTTTTTAAAAGAAGTACAAGAAAAGGGCGAGTACGTATTACAGAAGTTGCAAGAGGAATTACAACATGTCGAATGTATTCAAAATATACGTGGTAAGGGGCTTATGGTTGGAATTGAATGTACGCATGAAGTTGCAAGTTTTATAGAACAACTAGAAGAAGAAGGACTTCTCGTATTACAAGCAGGACCTAATGTTATAAGACTATTACCGCCACTCATTGTCACGAATGAAGAGTTAGAACAGGCAGTATATATAATAAAAAAAGTAGTTTGTACAAAAAATGTATCAATCATATAAGGGGGAATTTTCATGTCAACTGTACAAGTACCGAAATTAAATACGAAAGACCTTTTAACACTAGAAGAATTAACGAAAGAAGAAATTATTTCTTTAATTGAGTTCGCAATATATTTAAAAAAGAATAAGCAAGAGCCTTTACTGCAAGGCAAAATATTAGGTCTTATTTTTGATAAGCATTCAACTCGTACTCGTGTATCTTTTGAAGCAGGAATGGTACAGCTCGGGGGACATGGTATGTTTTTAAGTGGAAAAGAGATGCAAATGGGAAGAGGAGAAACCGTTTCAGATACTGCGAAAGTATTATCGCATTATATTGACGGGATTATGATACGTACATTCTCGCACGCGGATGTAGAAGAGCTTGCAAAAGAATCGAGTATTCCTGTTATTAACGGTTTAACGGATGATCATCATCCTTGTCAAGCATTGGCAGACCTCATGACAATATATGAAGAAACAAATACATTTAAAGGAATAAAATTGGCTTACGTAGGTGACGGAAATAATGTATGTCATTCATTGTTGCTAGCGAGTGCAAAAGTCGGAATGCATATGACTGTTGCAACGCCTGTAGGATATGAACCGAATGAAGAGATTGTAAAAAAAGCGTTAGCGATTGCCAAGGAAACAGGAGCTGAAATTGAAGTTTTGCATAATCCTGAATTAGCGGTGAATGAAGCAGATTTCATTTATACTGACGTTTGGATGAGCATGGGGCAAGAGGGTGAAGAAGAGAAATATTCTTTATTTCAACCTTATCAAATCAATAACGAACTTGTTAAGCATGCGAAGCAAACATATCGTTTCTTACACTGTTTACCTGCCCATCGTGAAGAAGAAGTAACAGGAGAAATTATAGATGGACCGCAGTCTATCGTTTTTGAGCAAGCTGGTAATCGATTGCATGCTCAAAAAGCGTTATTAGTGAGTTTATTTAAAAATGTAGAAGAGCCTTCCTAAAAGGGAGGTTTTTTTATATTAAAATGTCATATGTATATTTAGTTAACCATTTCGATATCATCTATAATAAAAGAGAAAATGAAATTTGTTTTTCGGAGTGTGTAAGGGCATACTAGGTATAAAAATATAGTTAAAGAGATGATGAGAGTGAAAACAACTAAGAAAACATATTCGTTTTTTCAGCGGATGTGGAGAATATTAAAGTTTCAATATTATAAGTTGCTTCGATCACCAGAAGGAGCGAAGAAAGTATCGTTAGGTTTTGCGATTGGTTTTGGTTTAGAGATGTTGGTTATATATACGGCATCGCTCGTCTATTTAATATTTTATCCAATTGTCAGGTTAGCAAAGGGATCTTTTCCTGCCGCGGTTATTGGCAATATTATTGGAAAAATATCGTTTCTCCCAGTAGTTTTATTTCCGCTTGCGTATGCGCTAGGGAAAATGATTTATCCATTTCATGTACAAAAAATACATCATGAACCCTTTACGATATCGGAATTGTTTTCAAGTCACATTTTTACGATATTAAAGAGCTTATTACAGAGTGAAGTGTATGTATTAATTGGTATGACGATTTTAGGGTGTGTGTTTGGTGTAGTTTCATATTTCGTTGTGCATTATTTATATGAAAAGAACCGTAAGTTACGTTTGAAGAACAGAAAGAAAAGAGTGAGAGAACCACTCATGCAAATATAAAGAGTGTCACACTCATTTTCTCCTTTGAATATGTTTAAGAAAAAGGAGGAGAGAATGAATGTATTATTATTACGTACCTCAAGTATATCCATATGTAAATTATTATCCGGTTTATGATACGAGTAGGCAATACGAATTATATCGACAACAACTACCGCAAATACCATCGCAACAACCTGCGCAAGATCAAAAACCATATTTAACGACATGGCCATATTCAAATGTATATTATGGTAATTATTACGAATCATAAAGCTGCTTCTATTTAGAAGCAGCTTTATGCGTTTGTTTTCAAAATTAAATTTTGAATGGTTTGAAGAGAGTGAATGAGCTTTTCACGTTCTTCCTCAGATAATGTTTGAAAATTTTCTTTTAGTTTGTCTAAAATGAATTGCTGATACTGATTTACTAACAATTTCCCTTCAGCTGTTAGGGAAATTAAAATGACCCGTCGATCTTTTTCGCTATAGTGACGCTCTATTAGTTCTTCTTGAATCAGTTTGTTTAATAGAGGTGTCATGTTAGGCCGTGAAATCGCTAGCCGCTTGCCGATTTCGGAAACTGCTAATGTGCCATTTTCATGCAGAAGCAGTAATACTTGTGTATGTGATGGCGGCATATGTCTTTGAGAAGAAAATTCTCCAGGAAGCATAAATTTGCGATAAAAAAGAGGCACTAGCGAAAGAAGATGATCAACAATACGTTCCCACTCGCGTGATTCCATATAAAGGCCCCCTTCCACTCTCATTGTAACAAAAAAGACATGTTATAAAAATAGAATTGTTTCATAGGAATTTTAATATTTGTAGGCCAACAGTTTTTTTGTAAATGAATCGGCAATAATCGTATAGCCTTTATCATTTGGGTGTACTTGGTCAAAGAGCAATTCTTTTTTATCATTCGATATTAATTTACGAATTGGCAAAACGATAGATGGTTGATTCGCTTTCGCAATGGAATAAACGGATTCATTCCAGCCGTCTAAAAACATATCTGCATAACTTGCGATGGAGTCATCGAGTTGTAACGGGTTATAGAGTTCAGAAAGAATGAGTAAAGCATCCGGATTTTGATCTCGGACTGTCTTTACAATATTTTTTACATCCGCTTCAAAATGAGCTTTTTCTTTATTTAACATTTTAATACCATCTATAACACCGACATCACGATTTAAGCGAAATAAATTATTTCCCCCAATATTAATTGTAATGATATTTGCTGCTCTAATTTTTTGCTTTACATCTTCTGATTGAACTTTTTTAGCGAGACGATCTGTTGTAAGACCGTTTATCCCAAGGTTTTCTACAGTAATTGGTTTATGAATTTGTGCTTCTATTTGTTTAGAGGCTAATTCAGCAAATCCACCTTGTGTCGATCCATATCCTTTGGCGAGCGAATCACCTAGTACGAGATGATAAAAGGAGTCGTTTGTTTGCTTATCAATCCAACTTGGAGTAGATGTTCTTTCTGTTTTTTCTTCGGGTTCATTTTGTTTTGTCTCATCGTTCTTTTCAAAATAAGAATAAGAAATGATTAGAAGGAGGAGACAAACAATTGTTAAGATGACTTTTTTCATAAATTCATCCTCCTTGTAATTGGTAATTGTATCATATTCAGCAGTATTAACAATGTAAGGGCATATTATATGTTTATGAAAAGTTTACAATAACTTCACAGAAAATTTGTAGAAGTATGTCAAAAAATATTGACGATATGAAAGGACATTATATATGATAATGTCAGATAAGGTAAAATTCTACATAGTGGGAGCTTTATCTCCCGTTAATTGCTGGTCTTCATCAATTGATTGTTTAAGGGGACTACTCGTTAGCGCAGGATGAAATGAAAATCGTGTATCTAATAGAAGAAAAAAGGTATGTGGTTAGAGACTGATAGAAATTCATTTCATTATTCTTTGGTAATTGTATAAGGGGGATTTTTTGTGAAAAAGTCAAAAAAAATGCTAGCTGGAGCAACTCTTGCTATTGGTGTAATAGCGCCGCAAGTATTGCCAACAACAGCTCATGCGGATGAGAAAGCTGGGGAGAGTACAGTTAACTTACGAATTCTAGAAACATCAGATATTCACGTTAACTTAATGAATTATGATTATTATCAAACGAAAACAGATAATAAGGTAGGTCTCGTGCAAACTGCAACACTTGTTAATAAAGCGCGTGACGAAGCGAAGAACTCTGTCCTATTTGATGATGGGGATGCATTACAAGGGACACCGCTTGGAGATTATGTAGCGAATAAAATAAATGATCCGAAGAAGCCTGTGGATCCTAGCTATACACATCCATTATATCGTTTAATGAATTTAATGAAGTATGACGTCATCTCTCTTGGGAATCATGAATTTAACTACGGTTTAGACTATTTAAACAAAGTAATTAGTAAAACAGAGTTCCCGGTTATTAACTCAAACGTCTATAAAGATGATAAAGATAATAATGAAGAGAACGATCAAAACTACTTTAAACCATATCATGTTTTTGAAAAAGAAGTAGAAGATGAAACAGGGCAAAAACAAAAAGTGAAAATTGGCGTAATGGGATTCGTTCCACCTCAAGTTATGAACTGGGATAAAGCAAATTTAGAAGGAAAAGTGAAAGCAAAAGATATTGTGGAAACTGCGAAGAAAATGGTGCCAAAAATGAAAGCAGAAGGTGCAGATGTTATCGTTGCACTAGCGCATTCTGGTGTTGATAAGAGTGGATACAACGTTGGTATGGAAAACGCATCATATTATTTAACAGAGGTTCCTGGTGTAGATGCAGTATTAATGGGACACTCACATACTGAAGTGAAGGACGTATTTAATGGTGTTCCAGTTGTAATGCCTGGTGTCTTTGGAAGTAACTTAGGTATTATTGATATGCAATTGAAAAAAGTAAATGGAAAATGGGAAGTACAAAAAGAGCAATCGAAGCCGCAACTTCGTCCGATTGCTGATAGTAAAGGAAATCCACTCGTACAATCTGATCAAAATTTAGTTAATGAAATTAAAGATGATCATCAAGCGACAATTGATTATGTGAATACAGCTGTAGGAAAAACGACAGCGCCAATTAATAGTTATTTCTCATTGGTACAAGATGATCCTTCTGTACAACTTGTGACAAATGCACAGAAATGGTATGTAGAAAAGTTATTTGCTGAAAATGGACAGTATAGCAAATATAAAGGAATTCCAGTTTTATCTGCAGGTGCACCATTTAAAGCAGGTGGCCGAAACGGTGCTACATATTATACGGATATTCCAGCTGGAACGTTAGCGATTAAAAACGTTGCAGATTTATATGTATATCCAAATACGTTATATGCTGTAAAAGTAAATGGGGCACAAGTGAAAGAATGGCTTGAAATGTCTGCAGGTCAGTTTAATCAAATTGATCCAAAGAAAACAGAAGAACAGCCATTAGTAAATATAGGCTATCCTACATATAACTTCGATATTTTAGATGGCTTAAAATACGAAATTGATGTAACACAACCGGCGAAATACGATAAAGATGGAAAAGTTGTAAATGCAAATACGAATCGTATTATAAATATGACATATGAAGGTAAGCCAGTAGCTGACAATCAAGAGTTCATCGTTGCTACAAATAACTATCGTGGAAGTAGCCAAACGTTCCCAGGTGTAAGTAAAGGGGAAGTTGTATATCAATCACAAGATGAAACACGTCAAATCATTGTGAAGTATATGCAAGAAACACCAGTTATTAATCCGGCAGCAGATAAAAATTGGACATTTAAACCGATTGTTGCAGATAAATTAAATACAACATTTGATTCTTCACCAAATGCACAAAAATATATAAAGAAAGATGGGAACATATCATATGTTGGACCATCTGAGAATGAATTTGCTAAATATGCAATTGATATAACGAAGAAGAACGATGATGATAAGGAAACTGGTGGAGAGAATCCAACAACACCGCCAACGGGTGAAGGAAATAATGGAGGAAATCCAACAACACCGCCAACAGGTGAAGGAAATAATGGAGGAAATCCAACAACACCACCAACAGGTGAAGGAAATAATGGAGGAAATCCAAC